>NZ_PKUU01000003.1 GCF_002899675.1 Clostridium sp. chh4-2
AGTAGTAAGACCCCTTGAAGACGACGAGGTAGATAGGGCAGAGGTGGAAGCATGGCAACATGTGGAGCTGACTGTTACTAATCGGTCGAGGGCTTAACCAAGTTGGTTTAGGTAAGAAAAAGAGGAAAGCGGCGAAGGCCGTAACGGATGGAAGGTAGAGATACCGATAGATATGATTCAGTGTGTGGTTTTGAGGGTACATATGATTTGGTTAAAACCATGTCTGTACTAAATATAGTTTTGGGATATGACGGGGTGTGGCTCAGTTTGGCTAGAGTACCTGGTTTGGGACCAGGGGGTCGCAGGTTCGAATCCTGTCACCCCGATTCTAAAAACTAAATATGCGCGAGTGGCTCAGTTGGTGGAGTACGACCTTGCCAAGGTCGGGGTCGCGGGTTCGAGTCCCGTCTCGCGCTCTTTTTAAGCCTAGTAAATACTAGGCTTTTTTCTATGTCGTGATGTACTTCGTGTTGCATGAATGTTAAATAATCTTTATTAACCTGCATACGAGCTGCTTTTAATATTTAGCAAGAGAACCAATAGTTTGTCTTTAAAAAGTCGGACGTTTATATTCGCCGATCTCATATTGTTCATCCAGCCACTGATAGGCCTGAATCACGCCTTCCTGTGTGAATTCGAACTCTGCAGAGTGCTTTTTTTCGTCCGGTGTGGAGTCGTAATTGTAGGGTTCCGGCCAGACTGTAGCTAAGAGTATATCTTCACTTTTGGTGACGCGGTAGCGCATTCCCTGATAGCTGCCGTAGAATGGTTCTTTTTTATAATAGTTTAATGGTACGAGATCACTTCTGTTAATCATTTAAATTCCCTCTTTACTGAAAATAATAAATTTTATACCAATATTTCCTTATAAATGGATATAAAAAAAGCAGATAACGGGAATCGAACCCGCCTCCCCAGCTTGGGAAGCTGGTGTTCTACCGATGAACTATATCTGCATGTTAATAGTATATCACCATTTCTTGTAAAATCAAGGATTTTGTACTATAATATCCTAGATTATGCAAAATCAGGGTTTCAATTCAGCTTTCCGCCTCGGCGATGAACTGGACTGAAACGAAACAGGAGGAGAGCAATGGCGGGGATAGGGACACTGATTAATGTGACGGCGATTGTGGTTGGAACTACAATCGGATTACTGATTAAAGGAGGCCTGCCTCAGCGGTTTCAGGATATTATAATGACTGCGGCCGGGCTGGTAACCACGTTTATCGGATTATCGGGGGCTCTTGCCGGGCTGCTTTCAGTGGACGGAAACGGGCTGGCTACGCAGAATACCATGCTGATAATTGGAGCGTTGTTTATCGGGGCGCTGATCGGTGAGGGGATTAATATTGAACGCAGGCTGGAAGGCGTGGGCGAGTGGTGCAGAGCCAGGATTCCGTCTGACAATAAAGGAAGCAGCACATTTGTTGAAGGATTTGTGACCAGTTCGCTTTTATTTTGTGTGGGAGCCATGGCTATTGTGGGATCGCTGGAAGATGGACTGAACCATAATTTCAGCACGCTTTTTGCCAAGTCAATGATTGACGGGGTGGTGGCAGTTGTATATGCGGCTACATTAGGAGTAGGGGTATATTTGTCAGCGCTGGCTGTGTTGGTCTATCAGGGAAGCATTACGCTGCTTGCCGGGATTGTTAGGCCGTACCTCAGCGACGGTGTAATCAGCCAGATGTCCTGCGTAGGGTCGATTTTGATTTTTGCGCTGGGGATTAACATGCTGCTGAATAAAAAACTAAAAATTGGTAATTTGCTTCCGGCAATGTTTATTCCATTGTTTTATCAATTGATAATGAGTTTATTGGGGATATTATAACAGAAGAAGTAAAAAAGATACTTGAAGGAGAACAGCAATGAAGACAAAATATGCCCAAGAGTTTAAAAAAGAGATTTCAGCCTTTAAAGAGATGACAAAACGTTTTTATAATCAGGAGATCACTGCAAAGGAGTATAAGGGCTTTTCAGGAAGATTTGGAAGTTATGCCCAAAGAGGCGGTAATGCCAATATGCTTCGTCTCAGAATGAGTGCGGGCCGTGTTACAAAGGATAAATTGAAATTTTTAGTGGACTGTATTGAACGGTATGGGATTACAAAAGTACATCTTACCACCTGTCAGACCATACAGCTTCACAATTTAGATGGGCTGACTGCCGGAGATATTATGGAAGAGGCGGCTGACCATGATATAATTACCTGGGGCGGCGGCGGAGATTTTCCGAGGAATGTGATGGCTTCTCCGCTTTCCGGCGTGGAACAGGGAGAATATTTTGATGTTATGCCATATGCTGAGGCGGCAGCGGATTATCTGCTCAGTTTTATTAACAAGGTAAAAATGCCGAGGAAGCTTAAAGTGGGATTTTCCAATTCTCCTGCCAATGAAACCCATGCCACATTCCGGGATCTTGGCTTTGTTGCTACAAAAGAAGGACGTTTTGACGTATACAGCGCAGGCGGGCTGGGAGCAAATCCAAGGCAGGGGCTTTGCGTGGCAAAAGATGTCAGGCCGGAGAAGATTCTCTACTATATTAAGGCGATGGTGGAGACATTTATCGCTTATGGTAATTATGAGAACAGAGCGAAGGCCAGAACCAGATATATGCAGATTACGCTGGGCCAGAAGAAATATATTGCGGCCTATCGGGAGAAGCTGGAAGAAGTATTGGAATCCGGAGAGAATCTGGATTTGAGAATTACCGCAGGAACGGTGAGCAAGACCGGAGACGGCAGCTGCATTTCAGACCGGAGGATTATCAGCCAGAAACAGGATGGGCTTTATGCGGTTTCCTATCATCCTGTGGGAGGTACGCCGGTGCCGGATAAATGGGGAGAGATTTATGACGTGATTAAAGATATGGATCAGGTGGAACTGAGGTTGTCTCCGGATGCGGATCTTTATATCATTAACTGCACAGGGGAGGAAGCGAAGCGGGTGCTTGAAGTTACTTCAGACGGGGCAAATAACCTGTTTGAATCCTCGGTTGCCTGTATCGGGGCGTCCATCTGCCAGGTCGGCGTGAGGGACTCGCAGAAGCTGATGCATGTGCTCACAGAAGAGATGAGAAAGATGGATTTTGCGGACGGTGTTCTTCCAAGGATTCATATCTCAGGATGTCCGTCTTCCTGCGGAACTCATCAGATTGGAACTTTGGGATTTCATGGCGGAGTGAAAATGATTGATAAGGTGCCGGTTCCTGCATTTACCCTTCATGTGAACGGCTGTGCCAAAGAAGGGGAAGAGCGTTTCGGCGACAGCTGGGGCGTGATGCTGGAAGAGGATATCCCGGCATTTTTAAAAGAGGTGGGAGAAGCTGTTTCGGCGGAGAGAACCACATTTGACCGGTGGTTTACAGGCCACAGGGATCAGTTAAAAGGGATTGCGGACAAGTATTTGAAATAGAGGTCAGAGGACGGAGGATAAGAAAATGGAATTTGCAAAGCGTATGGACCGTTTTGGAGAAGGAATATTTTCAAAGTTATTGGAGATAAAGCGCCGGAAACAGGAAAATGGGGAGCGGGTGACAGATTTAAGCGTGGGAACGCCTAATATTCCGCCTGCAAAGCATATAAGAGACGCTCTTTGTGAGGCCGCTCAGAAAGAAGAGAACTATATCTATGCGATTAATGATCAAAGTGCTCTGTTAGAGGCGGTGGCGCAGTGGTATCAAACCCGGTATCAGGTGGAATTAGATCCGAAAACAGAGATTTGTTCTCTTCTGGGGTCTCAGGAAGGGTTGGCTCATATCGCTTTGTCGGTTGTAGATGAAGGGGAGCTGGTCTTGGTGCCTGATCCCTGCTACCCGGTATTTGCGGACGGGCCGCTTTTGGCCGGAGCAGAACTTTATTATATGCCGCAGAAGAAAGAGAATGGTTATGTGATCCGGTTGGATGATATTCCTGAGGATGTGGCGAGACGGGCAAAATTCATGGTGGTATCCTATCCGAATAACCCGACTACCGTGATGGCTCCTGATAGTTTTTATGAAAAGCTGATTTCATTTGCGAAAAAATATGAGATCATTGTGCTGCATGACAACGCGTACAGCGAGCTGGTATTTGACGGAAAACACTGCGGAAGTTTTCTGCGTTTTCCGGGAGCTAAAGATGTGGGAGTGGAATTTAATTCCCTTTCTAAAACCTATGGGCTGGCAGGAGCCAGGATTGGATTCTGCGTGGGGAACAGCCAGGTGGTGAGCCAGCTGAAAACGCTTAAATCCAACATGGATTACGGAATGTTTCTGCCGATCCAGCAGGCGGCGATCGCGGCCATATCAGGGGATCAGTCATGTGTGGCAGATACCAGAGCTGCTTATGAAAAACGAAGGGATGTGCTGTGCGACGGATTAAAGGCTGTTGGATGGGATATGGATAAACCGGAGGCGACCATGTTTGTATGGGCCAGAATCCCGGAGCATTATAAAACTTCTGAAGAATTTGTAATGGATCTGGTGGAAAAGGCAGGGGTGATTGTGACGCCGGGAAGCGCATTTGGGCCGTCGGGAGAGGGTTATGTGAGGATGGCTTTGGTGCAGGATGAAAAAGAGCTGAAAGAGGCCGTTACAGCGATTGAGGAAAGTGGTATACTAAAAAGATAACAGAAGATATAGGAGAAAGCCATTGAGCTATAATTATAAGATTATTTTACAGTATGACGGAACCCGGTATGACGGGTGGCAGAAACAGGGGAATACGGATCAGACGATTCAGGGAAAACTGGAAGCGGTGATTTCCAAGATGGCGGGAACGGAGACAGAGGTTCACGGTTCTGGGCGGACGGATGCGGGGGTTCACGCATATGGACAGGTGGCCAATTTCCATCTGGAAAAGAAGTGGGATTCGGAGGAACTGAAGGACTATCTGAACCGGTATCTGCCGGAGGACATCGCTGTTTTCAGCGTGGAAGAGGTGGATGAAAGGTTTCACAGCAGGCTGAACGCAGCTAAGAAAACCTATACTTATTACGTGGATATGGGACCGAAAAAGAACGTATTTACCAGAAAATATGTATATGGTCTGGGGCAGAAGCTGAATCTGTCCGCTATGGAACAGGCGGCGGTGAAGCTGTGCGGCACACATGATTTTAAAAGCTTTTGTTCCAATAAAAAAATGAAAAAGTCAACGGTAAGAACCATCCATTCAATTACATTTCATCAGCGGGATCAGGTGTTGGAGATTCGGTATACGGGGGATGGATTCCTGTATAATATGGTGAGGATTTTGACCGGTACGCTGATCGAAGTGGGGATGGGAAAACGTGATCCGGGGTCCATGGAGCAGATTGTGCAGGCAAAGGACAGACAGGCAGCGGGATATACGGCGCCGCCGGAAGGGCTTTTTCTTACAAAGGTGGAGTATGAATGACAGATTTTTTAGTAAGAAGATTTATAAAGGACTATAATAATGTAGAGGACGTGGCGGTGAGAACCAGATATGGACTTTTAGCCGGGGTGGTTGGAATCTGCTGCAATATCGTGCTGTTTTCGGCAAAGCTGTTTATCGGGCTGCTGATTGGGAGTATTTCCGTTATGGCGGATGCATTTAACAACTTATCCGATGCGGCGTCTTCGATCATTGGATTCGTGGGCACGAAGATGGCGGAAAAACCGGCGGATGAGGATCATCCGTTCGGCCATGGAAGGATCGAATATATCGCGGCGTTTATCGTGGCATTTATCGTTATCCAGGTGGGATTTTCCCTGTTTAAGACTTCTTTTGGAAAGATTAGAAATCCGGAGGAGCTGTCATTTAAAGCGATTTCTCTGGTGATTTTGTCCCTTTCCATTGTTGTGAAGCTGTGGATGGCCATGTTTAACCGGAAGCTTGGAAAGAGGATTAATTCTACGGTTATGGTGGCGACTGCTGCGGATTCATTTGGCGATGTGATCACTACCGGGGCGACGATGGTGTCCATATTAGTTTTTGTGGCAACCGGATATAATATTGACGGCGTGATCGGATTGGTGGTTTCCGTAGTTGTAATGATCGCAGGTGTCAATATCGCAAAGGATACGCTGGCTCCGCTAATCGGGGAGGCGATCGATCCGGAGCTGTATAAAGAGATTTCCAAGTTTGTTGAAAGCTACGACGGAATTGTGGGAACCCATGATTTGATCGTTCATAATTATGGGCCGTCCAGAAGCATGGCCTCGATTCACGCGGAGGTGCCAAATCATGTGGATATCGAGGTGTCACATGAGATTATCGACCGGGTGGAACGGGAGGCTGCAAAGCGTTTTGGAATCTTTATGGTTATCCATATGGATCCGGTTGAGACCAGTGATGCGAGGGTAATGGACTTCAAAGAGCTGGTGAAGGGGGTTTTAATAGAGATTGATTCGAGGCTGTCTTTCCATGATTTTAGGATTGTGGACGGGACTGAGAGAATTAATCTGATATTTGATCTGGTAGTTCCGAGGGAATATAATGAGGATATGAGAAAAAGCTTGAGAAGAAAGGTTGCGGAAACAGTTAATCGAAGGGATAAGAGGTGTTTTTGCGTCATTACAGTGGAGAACAGCTTTTGTGCGGAAAGCTAGTTGTCTGAGAAAATTCCAGATTGATGCAATAAGATGGAAGAATGTAGCATTAACATTATAGAAAGGAATTCATATGAGTCGTGATATACCGCCAGACTATGAGAAGTTAAGCGATGAAGAGTTGCTGGGGCGTGTCGGCACTGGAGATGAGTTCGCATTTCGGCAGCTGTATCAGAATACTGACCGTACTATGTATAGCTATATTTTGTCTGTTTTGAAGAATCCGGACGATGCGGAGGAAGCCATGCAGGAGGCGTATCTGAAGATATGGGTTTCGGCGGCGGGGTATGTACCGCAGGGCAAACCTCTGGCATGGATGTTCACCATTGCCCGGAATCTTTGTTATATGAAGTTCCGGGAGAAGAAGCATCAGGCGGATATCGGAATTGATGAATTGGAGGACAGGGAGCCTGGTGAGATATGTCTTCCCATCGAACAGGCGGCGGATAAGATGGCTTTACAGGCAGCCCTCAGTATACTGAAGGAAGAGGAGCGTCAGATTGTTTTGCTGCATGCATCTGCAGGACTGAAACACCGGGAAATTGCAGCTTCACTGAAGATGCCGCTGGCTACGGTTTTGTCCAAATATAACAGAGCTATGAAAAAGTTGGAAAAATATTTAAGAGAGGAGTGAATACGTTGAAAGCAGAAGCAAAAAAGAAGATTGCGAGAGATGAAATTGAACAGCGTTTGTGTTCTGCTGTGACGCAGATTACTCCCGATGTGTTGGACAGAATTGATTTGTCGGCGCCGCAGGATCAAGCGGTAAAACAAGCATCTGTAATATCATTTAGCAGAGTATGGAAAAGAATGGCTGCAGCGGCAGCCTGCGTCTGTTTGATTTCAATATCAGGGGGAATTTATGCCTATGGGGAGATGAGGGTTGTCTCTGTCGTGGGAATTGACGTTAATCCGGGGATCGAGCTGTCTTTAAACCGCAGCAGCAAGATTTTAAAGGCGGAAGCGGTTAATGGAGATGGGGAGAGCATTTTATCGTCTGTGGATATTAAAGGGAAAAAGCTGGATCAGGCTGTGAACAGTCTGGTGGATTCCATGCTGGATCAGGGATATCTGAAGGAAGACTTTAACGCTGTCCTGGTCACTGTTTCCGATATTAAGCGGGGCAGCAGGAACATTCGTGAAGAGGCGGCTCAGGACGTGGAGAAAACGCTTAAAGAAAAGGATGTAAAAGCGGTGGTTTATAACCAGGAGATCGAGGTGACTCCTGAATTAAAGGAACTGGCACAGGAATACGGGATTTCCTGCGGAAAAGCTCATTATGTGCAGAGCTTAATTGAGGAGAACGAAGATCTTGATATGGACGATATGGAAGAGCTCTCCGCCCTCAATATTGCCCAGCTGTCACAGGGCGCAGAACTTGAGAAAGTTGTGCAGGCGGACAACAGCGCGCCTGAAGAGGAAACAATCTCTGAGGAAGAGACGGAAGAAGAGAGTACAGAGGATATAACGGAAGCAGTTACAGACAGCGAGGACGATGAGGAAGAACCGGAGAGCACAGAAGAACCGGTGCGCCGTCTGGCTGACGAGGATGAATTAAAACGGGAAATTCAGGAAGAGATTGAGTCTGACGGGCCTGTGGATGAAGAGATCGTGGATAATAGCAGAGAATTACCGGAGGAAACGGCTAAAACGCCTGCAGGGGAAGTGCCGGCGGCTGAGGATAAAGCCACAGCGTCAAATGGAATGAAGGCAGCCACACCGTCCAATGCCACACCGTCCAATGCCACACCGATTGCGTCCCAGTCGGATGCAGATGTGGATGATGAGATAGAAGAGACGGAAGAAGAGGAAGAAACAGAAGAGGAGACTGAGGAAGAAAGCGTAGAGCTGGAATTGGATATTGAACTCGAAGAAACAATCGGGTCTATTGAGTGAAAAATTGGTAAAATTGAAAAAACTATTGACTTTTCACAGCGCTTCATATATAATATATCTTGTTGTTGTGATGGGCTATCGCCAAATGGTAAGGCAACGGACTCTGACTCCGTCAGTTCAAGGTTCGAATCCTTGTAGCCCAGTAATTATCCCGCAGACGTTGTGTCTGCGGGATTTTTTTGAATTCCAAAAATATCTTATCTATGTTACAATCTAATAAATGCGGTAGGATAAAAGTCTGCTGATTGGCTGAAGACGCGGATTTCATGATAGATGGAGGAGAAGAAATACATGGGTATGGATGATATGACAGTGATTTCCGGAAATAATATGGCTTTTTTGCTGGGAGCTGATAAGACACCACAGCAAATGGTGGAATTTCTGAAGGAAGGAGCGCGGTTCAGAGGCTTTAACGACGTGTTGGAACGGGTTTATCCGGGGGAAGATCTGGCATCGAAACTGGCGCAGGGGCTGTCGGAACTCACCGGCGAAGAATATGGAAGCATATCCAGAAAGGTCCGCAACTGGATTAAGGGGCAGAATATGCCGAAAAACCGGGAAACCCTGTTTCAGATTTGTTTTATATTGGGACTGGATGAGGCGCAGGCGGGGCTGGTGCTGGGAACGGCTTCTGAAACTGGAATCCATTACCGCAATCCGGAAGAACTGGTATATGCCTATGCGCTGAGAAACGGGAAAAGTTATGAGGAAGCGCAGCATTTAAAGGAAGAAGCGTGCAGGATTTATGAAGAGGAAGTGGGAAAAAAAGGGAGCGGAAAAAAGGAAACACCAGTTTATACGAAACAGGTGAGGGACACATTTTGTCATGTCTCCTGTGATGAAGACCTATTTGAATTTTTCCGGAAGCACAGCGGAGAACTTGGAATACTGCATGAGACTGCATATGCAAAATTTACGGAGCTTTTGGATTATCTGCAGAATCCTAAAGGGGAAAGCGGCGAGCCGGAGCGTAAATTCACCATGGAAGAAGTGGTAAGGGATTATATCAGGATGAATGTGCCGCAGACGAAAAAGGTGTCTGATTACATATTGCTTCAGCGGCTGGTAAAGAAATATTGGCCTAATGAAAGCAATCTGCTGAATATGCGCAGCAGAAAAGAGGATGTGAGCAGAAAGGTTTTGATTCTTCTGTACCTGATTACGGAGGCATTTGACGGAATGGAAGATGGGGAGGAGGATGAGGAATATTATCTGGATGATTTTGAAGAAGATGAGGATTCCGATATCCGCCTTGAAATCCGTTTTGAGAAGATGAACCTTTTTCTGGATTCTTATGGAATGAATCTTCTCGACCCCGGCAATCCGTTTGATCTTTTAGTGCTTTATGCTATGAAGACGCAGGAGGGGGATTTTGTAAGCGACCGGATGGAAGCGGTTTTAAGCGTCCTTTTTGATGAGGAGTAGAAGGAAAAAAGTTGCAGGATTGCCGGCGGTTATATGATAAGATAACCGTGTAAAAATGCAGTACACCAAAAGGCATTTATCAGAAGATGAATGCCTTTTGGTGTATTGCCGAAAAAACGCGGGAAAGGGGGGCGGACATGGAGCAGAAAAGGCAGTTATTGGATGCAGGAGATATTATAACTCTTGGAGAAACGGAGTACAGGCTGGAAACGGTGGAAGGCTGCGGAGGCAGTTCCGTGGTTTACCGGGCCAGCTATGAAGACCGGCTGAACCGGGGGTGTTATCATAAAGTGCTGATTAAAGAATTATTTCCTATACATCCCCAGGGAATGATTTACCGCGACCAATCGGGAAATGTCTGCTGCGAAAATGACGGTATGGCTTATATGGAACGCTGCCGCCAAAGCTTTTACCGGGGGAATCAGGCAAATCTGGAACTATTGGAACTTCAGCCGGAACAGATATCCGGAAACCTGAATTCCTATAAGGCTTACGGAACTTACTATTCTATCCTGTCGGTGCACGGCGGGAAAAATCTGGAGCTGATTTTGCAGGAAGGGGAGATTAAGGACCTGAGATCGGCGGCAGAAGGGATGAAAAAGATTCTGGACGCTTTGGAGTGTTTTCATAAAAATGGTATCCTGCATTTGGATATCAGTCCGGATAATATACTGATGCTGGCGGACCGGGCGCTGCTCATCGATTATAACAGCGTATGGCCGATGGAGCAAAAGAACGGGGAGATCCGGCTGTTCAGCGTTAAAGAAGGGTATTCGGCTCCTGAGATCCGCCTTAGGCAGGAAGATATCGTAGGACCTTCCACGGACCTATATTCTGTATGCGCCGTATTTTTCCGCATGCTGACAGGGAGAAGACTTTCGGACGAGGAGATTGTGGGCAATAAACTGGGCAGGCGTTTTCCTAAGGATTTGGAGATTTTCAGAAACCAGCCTGTTTCGGCCGCGAAAAAGGCGGTTCAGATCGTGTCAAAAGGCCTGAATATTCTGGCGAGAAAAAGATATCAGTCCGTGGATGAGATGCGGGAAGAGATAGAGGAACTGATTCTCAGAATTGATGGAAAAGGCATTTCTCACAGCGCGGTATGGGAAGTGAGCAGAAAGACCTGGAAGGAAAAGCGCCGTCCTGACAATTCCTATCTGGAACGGGAAGTGCGCACGGACAGCGGGGAAATTCTTCCCCAAAGCGCCTGCCTGCGCTGGCTTCAGTCTGGCGGGCGGATTCTGTTAAAAGGTCCGGGCGGCATGGGAAAAACCAGGTTTTTAATGGAATTATGGAGACAGGGAATTAAGAGTTACCAGCCGGCCATGCCGGTGGTTGTATACATTCCGCTGACCGATTATCAGGAGGCGGGAGAAGAGCCGTATTATATCAGAAAATGCATACTGCGGCACCTGTGTTTCTCCCAGCAGGTAAAGGATATGGAGGCGGCTCTTCATGAATTAAACCGGTTGTTTGACCTGCGGATACAGGAGAACCAGGCATCTTTTATCCTGCTTCTGGACGGGTTGAATGAAGCCGGCAAACAGACGGGAAGCCTGCTCAAGGAGATCGAAGATCTGGGAAGGCGGCCGGGACTTGGAATCCTGGTAACAGACCGTTCGGATTCGGTTAAAAAGTATGGTCTGCACGGATTTTTGACGGCCGAGCTTTTGCCGCTGTCGGAACAGACTGTGATTCGGGAATTGGAACAGTATAGGATTCCCGTTCCGGATGAAAAGCCGTTTCTGACAATGCTGGGCAACCCCATGATGCTGTCTTTATACCGGAAGACCATGGGTATGAATCTGGAAAGCGGATGCGGTGAAAAAGGAACGGAATGTGCCGGCAGCATGGAAGACATGATCGGCCGGTATCTGGACAGCCTTTGTATACATGAACAGCGCATGGATTCAGGAAATCAGGGGGAACAGTTAAGGCACAGCTATCTGATCCGGCACCTTTTGCCGGAGATTGCAGGTGAGATGAAGCGCAGAAAGAAGACTTTGATCACTTTGGAAGAATTGTACCGTCTGATACAGAAGAATTACCATATTCTCCATCAGAAGAGCTTTGGAATGGCATTTCCCGAATATATGGGGAAATCCAGGCTGATGTTTAAAGAAATTGCCAATGACAGGGAGTGGTTTGATTATGCGGTTTCGGAGCAGCTGATCAACCGTTTAAACCTTCTGGAGAAGAGCGGGGATGGAAATTACGGGCTGATTCATGACAATTTTATCGACTATCTGGCAAATGTCTCGGCTGAAAATAAAAGAAAGATTGCCTGTTACCGGAGGAAATCCTGGGGAATTAAAGGCTGTGCAGCAATATTGCTGGCCGCGGTGATTTTAACCTCGGGGATCGCTGTCTGGAAATCCCAGGCGCCCGGCCGGTTGTCTGAGGAAGACAGGCAGGTGGTCCGCAATGCTCTTTCCCGTCTGGTCATGAACCTGCAGGTCCTGGATATACAGATCAGCGGCCAGCAGACTGTTTTGGAAAATGCCTTATCGGGCAAGGTTTTGGATGGGGAACCTCAGGATGTTGAAGAACTGGGCCGTTTGATCGATAAAAAAAGGCAGGAACTGCATAAATACGGAGTTATGGCCAATGATGGAACGCAGTGGCTGGCTGAACTTGAAATGCTTAAAACGGATATTCCCATATCGTCCATGCAAAGCCTTTATTCAAAGCCGGGAGACATGGAGACGGTCATGACGGAGGCGCTGGATCATCTGGAAGAGAGCCTGTGCGGGGAAGACAGCCCTTATTATGACAGGGCTAAAAGGGAACCTTTAGTGAAGGCTTACAAGGAATATCTGGAAGCTTATTCGGAGATGAGCTATCTGGAACTGAACCGGGTGCTTGTAAGCCTGGATCAGGAGTCGGCGGATACCGTATTGGATTCGGTTCAGGAGATGCAGGTGTTCAGTAAATTTATGTTAACCTATCCGCTGAGCGGCCAAACTGAGGAAGAGATATCCAGACAATTGGAGGGTGCGGCCCGTCAGGTGAAGGAAAAAAAGGACGAAATGAAGATGCAGAATTATAAGATCAGCGTGCCCGGTTGGTAAGTTCTGCCGTCTACTGTTGTTTTATGCCGTTTTATGCCGTTTCGGGCGGTGGAATGGGAGGAAGAGTTGAAAAAAAGAGTATTACATATGGCCATTGTCTTATCCGCCGGTTTATTGCTGGCAGGCTGTGGATCGGGCGGAAAGAAGGCTGATGAAGATTATAAGAAAATTGTGGATGATTTTGCTGCGGTCACGCTGGTGCAGGATCAGGATAATGGAGATTATGCCAAAGCGCTGGAGAGTGTTGGCATTTATCTTAAAGATTCAACTCCGGAAAACTTGAAGGAGGCCCAGACGGTTGTCCGTGAAACCATAGAAAAGATGGAAGAAGTAAGCGGTTCCGGCCCGGCTTATGAGATGGAACCTGGTTTTTCAGAACTGCTTTCAAAATACGGTTTCGATCCGGAAGAATATCAGATTAACGCCGATATGAGGAAGGGCTACCTGGCCGGATATATTGACAGCCTGGGCTATCTGGAATACTATCTGCAAAATGAGGGAGAGGGAAGCGTAACACGAAACAGCCTGGAATTTACCTATCAATATGATATGGAAGAACAGGAAGATATGAAGGGCTTTTATTACTGCGGAATCAATTATTGGTTTGCGGAATGGGGAGAAGAAGAGACTGCTTATGTAAAGCAGCAGGTGCTGGATAAGATGGAGTCTTTTACTGTGAAAGACCCGGTTTGGGAAAACAGCCGGGATGCGGTGGAGCGAAAGCTTACGGTTTACTTGGATAACATAGAAAAACACATGGATAAATGGCTGGATTTCATCGGAGAGAATCAGAAAGATCTCTATGAGATGGAAAAACAGCAGCGGAAAAAAGTTGCAGAATGAGTTTCTGCCTGCGTATATAATGAGTACATCAGATAACAAACAAGAGAAAATAAAAGAATAGTTAATGAAAAGGTAAATAAGAAAGGGGTATTCATTATGATGAGCAGAACAAGAAAATTATTAGCAGGTATCGTTACAGCAGCAGCGTTGACGGCAGCCATGGGGATGACAGCATTTGCAGGAGAAAGAGACACCGATTATACCAATCCATACGATCCGATGCTTCAGAATCTGGAAAAAACGCTGGAAGAAAATGATAAACAGTTTCAAAGTGCATATGATAAAATCATTGCGGATTTTGAAAAAGAAGTTGAAAACAGCAAAAAAGAAACGGAACAGGAAACAAAAAAGGCCAGGACTGATTCCTATATGGGCTCTGGCACCGGGGCAGCTTCATCCAACAGCTACAGCGGTTATACCTATACACCACGGACGACTGTTCCTCAGGAAACCACAAGGGCAGCGGCCGTATGCAGAAGATGCGGTGGAAAAGGGAAAGTGAAATGTGATGACTGCGACGGTATGGGGAAAAGGACTCAGACGGGGAGCAGCATTAATCTTGGTTCGGGAGCTACAAGGTATGAAGTGAAGGTTTCATGCAGAAGGTGTGGCGGGACTGGAAAAGTTGTTTGTTTGGGATGTCTTGGAGATGGAGAGTCATAAGAGATTTACATGAAGGGTGAAGGCATTTTCGGAAATGCCTTGAGGGTTTACATTAAAGGGTGAAGGCATTTTCAAAAATGCCTTGAGGGTTTATGTAAAAGGGTGAATGTTGAATCAGGAAGAGACCACTGGAAAATGATCTCGTACCGAATCGTCATTCACCCATTTTCTTGCCTCTCCTTCCAATTTTATCCCCCATAAATCAAAATATTTATTTTACAATCCCATATCCAGCAGTTATAATAAAGCGAGAAACAAAAGAAGGAAGGATAATAAAATGGAAAAGATTTTATCGGATGTAACTGACCGCATGAATTTTTTTGAGGGAAAAGATCCTGTGGGTTTGGCGGAAACTTATGGAACCCCTCTTTATGTTTATAATGAGAGAATTTTAAGAACCCGCTGCCGGGAGTTAAAGCAGTTTGTCTCTTACCCCAAATTTGAAGTGGACTATTCGTCAAAAGCCAACTGTAATCTTGCATTTCTTCAGATCGTAAGAAGTGAGGGCCTGAAGGTGGACGCCGTTTCCATGGGAGAAATCTATGCTCAAAGAATGGCGGGATTCCGGACGGAAGATATCTTTTTTATCTGCAATAACGTATCGGAGGATGAGATGCGGTATGCGATTGAAGAAGGGGTGCTGGTCAGCGTGGACTCATTGGCTCAGCTGGAGCAGTTTGGAAAGCTGAATCCGGGCGGCAGAGTGGCAATCCGTGTAAATCCGGGAATCGGAGCGGGCCATCATGAAAAGGTGGTTACAGCAGGAAAGAAAACAAAATTCGGAATCTCTACTGATCAGCTGGATCAGGTGAAGGTTCTTTTGAACCAATATCGTCTGACTTTGGTGGGAATCAACCAGCATATTGGATCTTTGTATATGAAAGGCGACGAGCTGCTAAAGAGCATGGACCAGCTGTTTGAAACGGTTATGATGTTTGAAAACCTGGAATTTGTGGATCTTGGCGGCGGATTTGGAATCCCTTACCATAAAGAGGACGGGGAAGCGCGCCTTGATCTGGAGGAGCTTGGGAAGGCGATTGATGAAAAGATGGAGGCTTTTACAAAGCGGTACGGAAAGGAGATCACTCTTAGGATCGAGCCGGGCCGTTATGTTTCCGCTGAATCCAGCGTGCTTTTAGGAAAGGTACATGCTGTAAAATACAACAGCGGACAAAAATATGCGGGCAGTGATATCGGCTTCAGCGTTTTGATCAGACCGGCGATGTATGATTCCTATCATGGCGTTGAGATTTACCGGCCGGGAAATGAGCCGTCGGAGAAAAAAGAAGAAGTCACCATTGTGGGGAATATCTGCGAAAGCGGCGATATACTGGCGAAAAACAGGCTGCTTCCTGAGATTCGTCAGGGAGATGTGCTTGGAATTCTGGATGCCGGCGCATACGGCCAGGCCATGTCTTCCAACTATAACAACAGACTTCGCCCGGCTGAGATTCTGATCCGTGAAAATGGGGATGTGGCTGTGATCCGGGAGCGGGATACGCTGGAGGATTTGGTAAAACATCAGGTTTTATTGGATATTTAAGGAAATGATGGTTTTTAGGTTAAGAACGGCGGTGCCGGGAAGATGGAAAACGCGGCTCTGCTGATATAGGGAAAGTGCCTATATACCCTTTAAAAATAAGAAAAAATAGAATGAGTGCTTATTAGGTTACCGAACAAGCGCCGCCCAAGTTGAGACTAGGGGCGGCGTTTTATGTTGTAAAGCCGAGAAGAAGACAATACCCATACTTTTTAAGCCAACGTGGACCGAGGATTGACGATGTGTTTCGGTTATTGTATACTTGATTTAATACAAATAGGCTCGTCTTCGGTGAGAAGGATGTACTGGGTGAACTAAAATCTTTAGAAAAAGATGTGGATGTTATTATGGAATTTTTAAAAGAAAATATTTTTAATATTTTAGGCATTATCAGTTTGATTGTTGGAATTCTTGCTTTTATTGACGGGAAATCTGCCAAGAAGGATGCAAAAAATGAAAAGGCTATTAGAGCGTATTTATATGATGTTGCAGAAAAGAATATAGACAAAGAGTTAACGGAGAATCATATAAATCAACTAAAACAAGTTGAGACAGAATTGACAGGGGCAATAAATGAACAGATACCAAAGTTAGCTAAAAAAACTTCTTTAACCAATAGCCTTGAAGAACTAAAAGATAGTCTGGTTAAAGACTATCTTGAATTTCAGCACATACAAGAAGAATTAAAAATCTACGATGTTCAGACCTCAGAGATACCAGAGCAAATATCTGATATAGTGGTTAAAAATATATTACCTGATTACTATCGACGCAAGGAAAAAGAGAAGAATTTGATTATAATTGCAGTTCTATTTTTATTATATATTATAATTAGTAATATTCCGGTATTTTCAGTTTTACAATATGCCATTGCATTATTTATGTATAACCCTCTGGCATCACTGCTGGAATTAACTTTCCCTAAAAACGGAAAATGGAGACTGCTGCTCAAATGTTGTTACTGTGTTGTTATTGGAGTTTATATGACGCTATTTTCTTTTGCTGGTATAAGCAAATCTTCTGGGGTATACAACTTACAATATCAATTTACATGTATTAAGATTTCGGTTAACAATGTTATTTGTATTCTTTTGAGTGTAATCTCATGTTTTTTGATTTCGTTTGCAGCGGCCTTTGCATTGAAAGTATTTATTATAGAAAAGCTATCTGCATATATAAATACTTCCCGGAAGAAGAAAATTATACTTTATTCGTTATACTACTTATTTTGGTTAACTGTCATTGCAATAGTAATATTTATGTCCACGTCTATATCAATAAGAAATTATGATTATATGTCCTATATTATTTTTGAATTCCGACTTTTGCTTATCTGCATAGCTAGTGGTGTATTAAGCCTAACAGCTTTAGTAATTCCATTTTTGCATTATAATCCTAAGCTTGGTAAAAAGCATTTTCTTAAAGATTCTGGTATAGAAAAGGATGTAACAACTGATTTGGACAAGAAATAGGGTTATTATTTAAGTACAATTTATCTCGCCTTAATGAGAGAGGCGTATTAGAAATATTTTAGAGAGGAAAAAGCAATCTGGCTTTTCCCTCTCTTTTTCTAACTTATGGACTTCGGACCAAGTTGGCCTAAAGCACGATGCTGCTGTGTTTCCCGCTCCTCTTCCATGCATTTTTTCATCAATTAAATTTCAAACCACTCCTTTAGCCTATCCCAAGAAGAATTGACAACCAGCTCTTCCGGAAATCCGATGGATTCCAGCATTTCAACGGCGGCCCCGTGATCGCCTACGGAGTAGCAGGAATGGGCGTCGGAGCTGATGATTACCGGAACCCGGTGCATTTTGCACAGCCGGGCCGTTTCCAGGCAGTTTTCATGGCTTCCGGGCCTTACGGAAAAGGAATTGGAATTGATTTCAATCAGTTTGTGATGCTTCGCGCACGCTTTTACAACCGCTTCATAATCGCATCGGAACACGGGATTACCGATGTGTCCAAGGCAGTCTATGGACGGATTTTCAATGATATTTAATAGTCCGGCCGTGTGATCTTCAAGCGAAGAAGGGGATATGGCTTCCACATGATAGGAGGCGACGACAAAATCCAGGTTTTCCAGGATGGCAGGGGGGAGATCGATTCGCCCTTCATAGGATTTTATGTTTACCTCGGCTCCTGCAAAGAATCTGAGGCCGTGAATTTGTTTGGGCAGGCCTTTCATGCATAAAAAATGGTGTGCTATGGCGCCGTCCATCATCTCGGGTCCGTGATTGGTGATCCCGAATGCCAGGAGGCCTTTTTCTTTGGCGGCGAGCGCCATTTCATTTAACGTGCTGTAAGCGTGCTGGCTCACATTTGTGTGCATATGTAAATCGGCAATAGTTTTCATAGGTTTACCTCCGGACTGTGAATTTAAAATAAAAAAGTTTACTAAATTCATTATAATGTTTACTGAAACAAAAAGCAAGCGATATTTGCAAAAAGTGGACAAAAAGCATTAAAAATGCAAAAAAATATTGACATAACTGCTGTATGTGCTATAATTTAGTCAGGAAACAGAAGTAAACTTTACTAAAACTTTACAAAATAATGCTTGAATATTTTACGGAAACAGATGTATTATGATAACGAAGGGAGGACAGCAGATGTCAAATGTATATTCAGAAGGATGTGAATATCATATCCAGGTGTCCCCGAAAGATGTGGGAAGATACGTGATTCTGCCGGGAGATCCGGGACGGTGTAAAGCCATTGCGGAGTATCTGGAGGATGCCAGGCTGATCGCATCAAACAGGGAATATGTTACATATACCGGGACGTTAGACGGCGAACGGGTCAGCGTTACCTCAACCGGAATTGGAGGGCCTTCGGCAGCGATCGCCATGGAAGAGCTGATCCACTGCAATGCGGATACATTTATCAGAATCGGAACGTCCGGGGGAATGCAGCCGGATGTGATGGCCGGGGATGTGGTGATAGCCACAGGGGCAATCCGCATGGATGGAACCGGCAGGGAATATGCCCCCATCGAATATCCGGCTGTGGCGGATTATGAGGTGGTATGCGCGCTGAAAGAAAGCGCCAAACGGCTGGGACTGAGGTTCCATGTGGGCGTGGTGCAGTGCAAGGATTCCTTTTACGGACAGCATGAACCGGAAAATATGCCGATTCACACAGAACTGCAAAACCGGTGGGAAGCGTGGAAGCGGTGCGGCGCTTTGACTTCAGAGATGGAGTCGGCCACCCTGTTTATCGTGGGAGGCGTGCGCAGAGTTCGAGTGGGCTCTGTCCTCCTGGTAATCGGCAATCAGACCAGGCGGGAATTGGGACTGGAGGATATTCAGTGCCACGATACCAAACGGGCGGTGAAAACAGCGGTGGAAGCGGTCAGAACATTGATTCATGAAGATAAAAAGAAAAATGGAGGAGAACGGGAATGAAGAAAACAGGGAAAAGATTAGCTGCATTAGGACTTAGCGTTATCACAGCTTTTAGCTTGGCGGCATGCCAGAGTAAACCGGCTGAGCCGGCGTCCACAGCGGCGCCGAAAGATACGGCTGCGGCAGAATCAGCTGCAGAAAATGGAACAGAAGCGGCGTCGGAACAGGCCGGAATTGAAGAAGTGGGAGAGGTTACCTTAAAACTTGGATTTAACGGAGACTTTTTAACCATGCCAGAAGCGGTTTTAGGCGCGGCTGAGCGTTTAAACGAGAAATATGCGGCGGAAGGAAAGAATATTAAGATCAATTTCGAAACGGATTATCAGACCATCAACAATACGGATTATCACAACAATATCGTATTCGCCCATAAGAGCGGGGACGCGCCTGATATCTTTATCTGCGACGCGGATGTGGCCGGATTTGTTAATGCCGGCTGTCTGCTGGATATTTCCGATATCATGGGAGATGAGTTTGTAGACGGGATTTTCACGCCGACCATGGTGGATCAGAAAGCATATGCGATGCCGTTTGACCTGCCTCTGCGCGTAATCTACTATTCCAATAAGGACTTGGCAGAAATCGGATGGACGCAGGAAGAGATTGACGCCCTTCCAAAGAAGATTGCCGACGGTGAATTTACATTGGAACAGTTTATCGAACTGTGCGGGACCGTTGTAGAAAAGGGCGGCGCTCAGTACGGACTGGTACACAGACCGGGAGCCGGAAATGATTTCTTCGATATGCTCAATGCCCTTGGCGGAGAGTATTATGACGAAAACGGCAAGCTTGTTTTCGATGAAGCGGCTATTTTGAGATTTTTCCAGTTTACATATGACAATGCCAATACTTCCAAGATCACGCCTCAGAACTTAAACCAGCTGGGATGGGATACTATCAATAAGATGGTAGGAAATGGAGAGGCATTCGCTTATTACGGACCGATGTTTTCTGCAACCTATGTGGCTCAGGCGGCTGGGCTTTCCACGGAAGAATTTGCGAAAGACGAAACATTTGTGCTGTTCCCGAAATCAGAATATTCCGACAAGCCGTTTGCAGTTGCAGCGCCTCAGATGATGGCAATCAGCGCGGATACCAAGTACCCGGAACTGTGCAAGGAGATATTTAAAGAGCTGGCGGCAGGTTCCAGCGATTATCTGGCAAACCATGCCAGCACCATTTATACACTTTCCTGTATTAAATCGGAAAATGAATCCGATGTGATTATGGAGAATCCGATTCTTAAAAATGTAACTTATATGGCTGATTATGCGAAGAGCATTCCGGCTGTGGACGGCCTTGCATCATTAAAGAGCGAGCTGTTTTCCCAGATCGTGACCTTAGAGCTTGGGCAGATCACGCCGGAAGAGGCGGTAAAGGCCATGAGGACACAGATTGAACTGAACGTGGATGACGTTATATTTAAATAGTCGATATAAAAGGGCACTGTTCTTGTGCCCTTTCTTCAAGAGAGGCGGTAACTTATGAAAAATAAAAATGGGCAGGCGTATCTGTTTCTGACGCCGTTTTTAATTCTGGTTTCCATTTTCTATGTGGTTCCGGCCATACTTACGATTGTGATGTCATTCACCGGCCTGGATTCTTCTTTCGTATGGGAATTTAATAATTTTAAAAATTTCAGAAAGATCCTTTTGGACCCCAATACGCTGACAATTGTAAGAAATACCTGTATTTTCGTGGGGGTGGCGATTGTATGCACCGTATGTTTGGATTTGATGTTTGCGGTACTGACCACTTATTTCATCAAGGTGGACCGGTATTCCAGCCTGTTTAAGTCCATTCTGATGATCCCTATGATCACACCTGCGGTCGTGTATTCCGTTCTTTGGATCTGGCTTTTGGAGGCCAGTGAAAATGGGGTGGTGAACAAGATTTATATGGCCTTTGGAGGGCAGCAGGCTCTGAACTGGATCGCAAAATATCCCATGCAGATCGTTTTGGTCGCCACGGTGCTGACGAGCATTGCTTATGGAACCACTATATTTTCCAGCGCTATTAAAAGTATTCCTGAGAACCAGTTTAAGGCGGCTCATATTGACGGGGCGGGGGAGTGGGAGATTATAAAAAGCATTATTCTTCCCAACATCCGCTATCACATCCAGTTTATTGCGCTGTGGGAGACGCTGGGACTTTTGACAAATTATGTAACCATTTTGTTAATCACCAACGGAGGTCCGGGTATTAAGACCGAGGTTTGGGCGCTGTCGGCTTATCATAAGGCATTTACGGACCAGCAGTACGGATATGGAGCGGCCATTTCACTTGTTCTGATTCTGATTGTGCTGGTGCTGATGATGCTGATTAACAAGGTGATGCAGAAGCAAAATGAACGTTAGGAAGGGGGAAAGAGAATGATATCACTCAGTAAAGTTGAGAAAAAGAAACAACGAATAGCAATTATCGTGATGGTTGTCTTATGCCTTCCGATTCTGTACCTTTATATCAGTTTTTTCCGCCTGGCGTTTTTTGATGCGGACGGGGCATTTACCCTGCGTAATTTCGATTTCATGTATAAAGAGATGAAGCTAAAACAGACCACGATTCAGCCGATCGGAAAGGCGTTCCGCAATACGGTGTTGTTTACCGTATTCGTTACCACATGCGAGGTTTTAATCAGCTGTCTGTCGGGCTATGCCATATCGAGGCTGGAGTTCAGGGGAAGAAAGCTTCTTCAAAATGGGCTGCTGGTGCTGCGTATGTTTCCAAACCTGCTCCTTTTAATTGCGGTTTTATACGTTTTGATCGCTTTAAAACTGGTCAATACCCTGTTGGGAGTGGTGCTGGTTGCCATAGCGTTCCGAATTCCCGGCTCCACATTTATCATCAAGAATTTCTTTGACGGAATACCAAGGGATATTGAAAATTCCACTCTTGTGGATGGCTGCAGCCGTTTGAGCGGGTTTTTCCAGGTGATCATCTACCTGGTAAAACCGGGAATCGCTTCCATCTCCATCTTCTCATTTTTGAGCGCATGGTCTAATTATATTCTGTTTAATACATTAATATTTAATTCCAAAACGCCTGTCATTGCCACTTATCTGAGATCGCTGTCCAGAAGTGAGCAGATGATTGCAGACTATGGCGTATTCGCGGCAATGGCGATTGTTTACATGCTTCCGGTATTTGTATTCTTCATCATTTCACAGAAACAGCTGATGGAAGGAAATATCGGCGGAGGAAAAGGAGTTTAATTATGATTAAAATAAATAATTTAAGAAAAGAATTCGATCATGGTGTGGTGGCGCTGGATAAAATTAATATGGAAATTCAGGATCAGGAGTTTATCGCGCTGCTGGGGCCGTCCGGCTGCGGCAAATCCACCACGCTGAACTGTCTGGCAGGGCTTTTGGACACCACCAGCGGGGAGATATTATTTGACGGGGAAAATGTGACCGATAAGGCGCCTAAGGACCGGAATATCGGCATGGTGTTCCAGTCTTATGCGCTGTATCCTCATCTGAAAGTGATTGACAACATCGCATTTCCGTTAAAACAAAAGGGAGTGTCCAAGGAAGAGCGCCATGAAAAAGCCAGAGAAATGGCGGCGAAACTTCAGATTGAGCACCTTTTGGACAGAAGGCCCACCCAGCTTTCCGGAGGCCAGCAGCAGCGTGTGGCCATGTGCCGGGCCCTTGTGAAGGAACCGAAGATCCTTTTACTGGACGAACCCATGTCCAACTTAGACGCCCGTTTGAAGATTGAGATCCGCGAGGTCATTAAAAAGATTCAGAAAGAGCTGAAAGTAACTTCCATTATCGTAACACATGACCAGGAAGAGGCCATGGCCATCGCCGATAAAATAGCAATACTGGACAACGGGAACATTCAGCAGTATGATACTCCTGAGATGTTGTATCAGTATCCGGCAAATCTGTTCGTAGCAAACTTCATGGGAAACCCTCCTATGAATTTTATCAGCGCGGTAATTGAGAAAACGGGGAATACCTGTATTTACCGTGTGGGAGAGTTACAGATTCCGGTATCCGGTGTGATGATGGAAAAGATTCTGCCCCATGCAGGAAAAAATGTCAGGCTGGGCGTCAGATCTCATCAGATGTCGGTCTGCGGCGGCAAAGAAGAAGGCAGCCTTCCAGTTCATGTTCAGATGGTGGAAAATCTGGGAAAAGAGCTTTTGATTACCGGCGACATCCATCAGGATCATATCCGCGTCACCATCGATGATCCGGGACGGTTCGGTGAGATGAAGAGGCTGGAAGAATCCGGGGAGAGGCTGTTTATCAGGCTTGCGGACAAAATCAACGTATTTGATGAAGAGACGAAGGTGAATCTAATATTATGAAAACATTGCTGGAACAGGCAGACAGAGTGCTGATCGGAGGCCATAGGGGATGCAGCTGTGAGTACCCTGAAAATTCCATTGCGGCCATGGCGGAAGGGCGAAGACAGGGAGCGGATTATCTGGAAATCGATATTCAGCTGACAAAGGACCGGGTGCCGGTAGTTTTTCACGATGTGCGGCTGGAGACGAAAACCGATCTCTCTGGATATGTCCATGACTTTGATTTGCAGGAATTGAAAGATCATGTTCCCGGTTTGTGTACTCTGAAAGAGGCGATGGAATGGGGCTGTTTAAGAGACGCTTATTTTGCATTGGAATTAAAGTCCGTTCCGATTGATATGCATGAGATTAATAAAGAGTTAATTGATCTCATGCTGCCGGTGATTAAGACTACGGGAATGATAAGACAGGTATTTCTGTTCGGGGCCGACTATCAGATTCTCCGCTACGCGAAAGAGAAAAATCCAAAGCTTCAGATCGGCCTGATCGTGCCTTTTGTGCCGGCCGATCCTGTGGAACTGATGCGTTCCATGGATGCCCTGGTCTATCTGTCATACATTTACAATATGACGCCGGAAATTATAAGGGACTTAAAGGAACACGGCTACTACGTCAGCGGAGCCATTCTGCGGGAAGAGAAATGGGTCCGCCGCGCGGTGGAGCTGGGGGTAACGATGTTCGAATCGGACTATCCGGGAAAAGCCATCTGATACATCGATCGTATTATAAGATGAAAAGAGGAATTCCTATGAAAATGGTTGATCTGATGCTGTTTATGGGACAGAGCAATATGGCGGGGCGTGGTGATGCCTCGCTTGCTCCGGTTGTGGAGGAAGGAACCGGCTATGAGTATTGTGCGGTCAGCGGACCGGAAACGCTAAAGCCGGTAAAGGAACCGTTTGGAGTGTTTGAAAATAACCCGGACGGAGTGTATGAGCCGGGAATGAAAACAGGTTCTATGGTATCCGCGTTTATCAATGCGTGCTATGGGGAGACGAAAGTACCGGTTGTAGGCATTTCCTGCTCCAAGGGCGGCTCCAGCATTCTGGAATGGGAGGCGGGAACCGCTTATTATGAGGACGCCAAAACGCGGTTTAACCGTGGAAAAAGGTATCTGGAAAGCCACGGCATTAAGGTCCGGTCCAAGAGCATGGTGTGGTGCCAGGGATGTACGGATGCGGACAATGGAATGGAGAAAGAAGTGTACAAGGAAAAGACCCGGGCATTTTTCAGCAGATGGCTTTCCCTTGGAGTTGAACGGATCTTCTTGATCCAGATCGGAAATTACAGGGATGATGACAAACGGTACGTGCCCATGCAGGAAGCCCAGAAAGAGCTGGCGGAGGAGATGGAGCAGGTGATTCTTGTATCGGAATCCTTTAAAACCATGGCCGCGTCGGGGCTTATGAAGGACCTTTACCACTATAAACAGGAAGGGTATAATCTGGTGGGAGAAGAGGCTGGAAAAGGGGCAGGTATCTGTTTGTGCCGGGCATTTGAAAATGGACGGGAAATAGAAGAAGTGGGGATTGGGAATACGGAAAATACGGAATGTCCTTGATAAAAATGGGGGCGGAGATATGGTTACGCATTGTGGGGAAGTATGATATAATGGAAAAAGGTTATGATTCACAGTTTCGGCGGTCTCTGCCGTCCGTTTTGGCAGCGGCTGTTTTGCAGGAACTTTCCTGTGACTTTGCAGGGCATTAGCAATTCTTAACGCGCAGAATTTTTCGTTCAAGGGAAATGCCCACTTGTTTGAGCGGAGCGAGTTTGGGCATTTCCCTTGGTTTTTAGAAAAATCCTGCACGTTTAGAAGTGCTTATGCCCGAAACCGGAACTGGAAAGTTCCTGCAAAACAGCCGCTGCCAAAACGGACGGCAGAGACCGCCGGAACTGTGAATCGTAACAAAAAAAGTGCTAAAGGGGGAGTGAGAATGGCTACATTATTGGATATTGCACAGGCGGCTGGGGTTGCGAAATCTACGGTCTCGCGTGTTCTGCGCCAAGATCCAACGTTATCCACCTCAGAGGAAACACGGGAAAAGATATTTGCAGCAGCTCATGCACTGGGATATCATATGAAGCAGGAAAAGATGCTGAATCAGGTCACCACAAATATTATGGTTGTCCATAAGGATACCCATTTTTTAAATCAGATTGACAATGCATTTTATTTTTCAGTCAGAAGCGGGATTGAGGAAGCTTGTTATAAAAAGAAATATAAGTTTATGTTTACCCCATTTCAATTTATTGGCAATATAACGGAGAAAACGGACGGCGCTTTGATTGTGGGGAATTTTGATAAGGCGCAGGTGGACGTGATACTCCAGAGAATAAAGACGCCCAATCTTGTCTTTGTGGGTAAGGTGAATTACTATCCGGAAAAGATGGATTGGATCACTTATAACATTAAGGACTGCGTCTACAAATCCATGGATTATCTGAGAGAGAACGGCCACAGAAAGATCGCCTATCTGGGCGGTTATGATAATCAGGATACGCCGCCGGATTTCAGCAAATACCATTATTTTGAGCAGTATCTGAAGGAACATCCGGAGATGGAGTTTGCGGGCTCATTGGTGGGCGAGCATGGGGTGGAAAGCGGATACAGTCTGATGAACGAATGGTTTTTGAAGAAGAGAGAGATCCCGGATGCATTTTTCGTGTCCAATGATCCCATCGCTGTGGGAGCGATTAAAGTGCTGAATGAACGGTATATCTCTGTTCCTGAGAATGTTTCCATCGTCGCTGTCAATGGGGACAGTTCCGGAATGCTGTCGTTTCCGGCGCTGACAAGCATTGATGTCCATACGTTTGAGATGGGGAAAGAAGCGGTGGAGGTTTTGGGGGAACGGATACAGAGAAAAAGAACTTTGGCGAAGAAGGTTGAGTTCTGTACTTCTTTGATAAGGAGAGGGACGGTTAAAAAATTGGTTTGATATGCGGGAATAACGAAAGTTTATATTAAACTGAGTTGGATAAAGATAGGATGGAAAAGAGGGAACCTGACATGGGCGTTGGGTTCCCTCCTTTTTACATCAAGGGCTATTGACAAAAAAATAATTCAGGTATATGCTTTGATTATATTTAGACCGATCCAAAAATCAAACTATAAAGGAGGAGATATATGGGAATAATCAGAGAATCATCTTCTGATTTAAATGCATTGATCGAACCCGCTTCTATGAATTGCACCTGCGGAAAGGTTCATTCTGCTCCGGTTAAGCAGATCGCAGCAGGAAGCGGTGTTTTAGAGAAGATAGGAAAGATGGCAACGGAGCTTGGAATGACACGCCCTGTGGTGATCAGTGACCGGAACACATATGCGGCAGCAGGGGACAAGGTTTGCAAACTATTGGAACATGCAGGAATATCCTATCAATCCTGTTGTCTGGATACCGACTGCCCTGTACCGGATGAATATTGGGTTGGCCGTGTGGCGCTGAATTATGACCGGCGGTGGGACGGTATTATTGCGGTGGGATCAGGAACGATTAATGATATCTGTAAAATCATAGCAGATATGACAAATCTGCCGTATATTCTGGCAGGAACAGCGCCGTCTATGGATGGATATGTTTCCGGCACGTCTTCCATGGTACGGGGCGGGCTGAAAGTATCGGTTCCTTCCAAGTGCCCGGACGGGCTTTTGCTGGATTCTTCAGTGTTAGCCAATGCGCCCATGAAGATGCTCCAAGCTGGTCTGGGAGATATGGCCGCAAAATATGTCAGCATCTGTGAATGGAGGATTTCGAATCTGATTAACGGCGAGTACTATTGTGAGGAAATTGCCGGCCTGATCAGGAAATCGTTAAAAATATGCATGGATTCCGGCAGAAAGCTGGCTGAGAGGGATCAGGAAGCGGCGGCTGATGTGGCCAAAGGCCTGGTAATGGCCGGGATGTGCATGAGCTATGCGGGAGTGTCGCGGCCGGCTTCCGGAATGGAGCATTATTTTTCCCATATATGGGAGATGACGGCTTTGGCCCGCCATGAAAGCCATGAGCTTCATGGAATTCAGGTAGGTGTGGGGACTCTTCTCAGCCTCGCTGTGTACGAGGAGATCAGAGAGATAAAGCCGGACCGGGAAAAGGCGTTGGCATATGTTGAGAACTTTGACTTGGAACAGTGGAAGGAATCTGTCCGCAGTACATTTGGGAAGGCAGGGGAAAGCATAATCTCACTGGAAGAGAAGGAGCAGAAATATAATAAGCAGTCCCACGCCCTCCGTTTGGAACGGATTATCAGTAAATGGGATGAGATCCAGGAGATTATCCGCCAGGAACTACCGGACCGGGAATGGCTTACGCAGCAGCTTTTGATGATAGGAGCTCCTGTGATGCCGCAGGAGATAGGTATATCACAGGAAATGGTTAAAAGATCTTTTATGGCCACAAAGGATATACGGGATAAATACATAGCTTCCCGTTTGTTATGGGATTTAGGCATGCTGGAGGAGGTGGCGGAAAAAATATTCTAAACATTATCGAAAAAGATTGACTTTTTTATGTAAATTGACTATACTCAACTTATAAATTTGGAACGGTCTAAAAAGGTGGTGGACAGATGGTTACAATACGGGACGTAGCGCGTAAGGCAGGCGTATCCAGGAGCACAGTATCTCTTGTGTTGAATAATAATCCTTTGGTAAAGGATGAGACGCGCCGGCATGTGCTGGAAGTGATAAAAGAACTGAATTATGTTCCCAATAATAATGCCAGAGGGTTGAGCAGCAAGACGAATAATAGCCTGGGTCTCGTGGTATTTGTGGACAAGACCAGAAGTCCCGACCAGTTCAGCTATGATTTTAACCAGAGCACAGGCATGTGTTCCTACAGCATCAGTAATGGTATTATGTTAGGATTGGCTGAAACGGATTATGGCGTGATAACAGAACGGTTCTGTTCTGTGGATGAGCCGGATGAGCTGCCCAGGGTGGTGAAAAACCGGAGGGTGGACGGTGTGTTTCTGGTTGGAAATCCATACAGCCCCAAGCTGATGAAGAAGATGCAGGAAACAGGCATACCTATGGTGATTGCCGGCGTAGACAGCTATGAAGATGAGATTGATTCCGTGTATGCAGATCCGGGCGTAGGCACCGTGATGGAACTGGAACATCTTTTAGAGACAGGGCACAAGAAGATCTGCCTGGTAAACAGCCCTAAGAATTACCATTCTTCTTATACCCGTGTGAAAGCCGTCAGCGAGTATGTGGGTAAGAATGGGATCGATTTTGATTTCGAATGGGTTATTTTCTGTAAGTCAAACCGTGGTGAAAGCGGTTATGAAACATTTAAGGAGTTTTGGGAGGCAGGGAACCGGCCGGATGGTGTGATTACGGCCAATGGCCAGATTGCATTGGGCGTTATGAGATATTTGTATGAGAATAACATCCGGGTGCCTGAGGACGTATCCATTGTAGCATATGAGGATTCCTCACTCTGCGGTTACGCTACGCCGGGACTGACTGTGGTGAATATACGTAAGGAAGCTTTAGGAGAGCAGGCGGCTAAATGCCTGCTGCAGAGGATGCAGAATCCTGAGAAAAGGGTGGAACACATTGTTATAGAGCCGTATATGGTTGAGAGGCAGAGTGTGAAGCAGAGGTAATTAACGCTTTTTAGCGTTTTTTACCGGACAAAATTTGGATCGGTCCAAAAATGAAAGGGAGGGGAAATGGAAGAAGAAATGGAGGTAAAGATTAACCAGGTATTGCAGTACGATGTGGTGGTGGCAGGCGGAGGACCTGCGGGAATCGCCGCAGCCGTATCCGCCGCCAGGCTCGGGGCGAAAACGGCTTTGATTGAACGGTTTGGAGTGTTGGGGGGAATGATGACATCCGGCCATGTCCAGCCGATTCTCGGTATGACGGCTCCTTATACCATGTACCACGAAGTATGCGGCCTTTTAAATCAGGGACATGAAGAGGTGGAGAGGATAACAACGAGAAATGGAAGTGAGATCCACGTGGACCCTGAGGAAGCCAAACGGAGGCTTTTGGAACTGGCCGTTGAAAGCGGAGCCGATGTTTATCTGCAGACAGCGGTTGTGGATGTGGAAAAAGAAGACGGAAGGGTCAGACGGCTGCTGCTTACATCGCCGGAGGGTCCCTGCATTGTGGAAGGGAAGATGTTTGTGGATGCCACGGGAGACGGTTATGTGGCTTACCGGGGCGGAGCGCCTTATGAAACCGGCAGAGAGGGAGACGGGCTGAGGCAGCCGGAGACGATTGAGTTTACCGTCGGAGGAGTTGACGAGACAAGGGCTGTGTCCTGTTACGGGGGGAGCGATCCTGTTACGCTGCCTGACGGGAAAAAATATTCACAGTTGTGCAGGGAAGCCAGCGATAACGGTATTTTGCCTGGCAATGTGTCGATCGTGCGGCTGCACCGTACCTTTTATCCGGGAGAACGGCAGGTCAACGCCACCCAGGCCAATGGCTGCGAGGTGCTAAACGCAAAGGGAATATTGGAAGCGGAATTGGAGCTGAGGCAGCAGATAGACCAGGTAGTCAGATTTTTAAAGGATTTTGTTCCGGGATATGAAGCATGTTATGTAAAAGCATCGGCCAGCGCCCTTGGAGTGAGGGAGACAAGACGGTTTAAAGGGGAATATGTGCTGTCGGATGAGGATGTGGAAACGGGAGCCAGATTTCCGGATGTGGTGGTACATAGAGCCTGGTTTTTAATTGATATTCATAATCCAAAGGGGGGCGGACAGGCGGAAGGCCATTCTAAGCCGGCCGTTCCGTATGATATTCCGCTGCGAAGCCTGATGCCAAAGAATCTGGACGGAGTATTTCTGGCAGGAAGAAATATCTCCGGCACTCACAGAGCGCATGGATCTTACCGGGTTATGGGGATTGCACTCGCCACCGGGCAGGCGGCCGGAATTGCGGCGGCGGTGTGTGCCATGGATGGGCTGGGAGTGCGTGAACTGGATTACAGAAGAGTCCAGAAAGTACTTATGGATTCAGGAGCAGAACTGTTTGATAAGGGGGGAGTATAAGATGACAGAACAGCTGGCCGACAGAGACGTGGTGAAAACCACTTATGCGGATGTATTTGTAGCCGGCGGAGGGCCTGCTGGGGTTTGCGCGGCCGTTGCGGCCGCAAGGGAAGGCGCGGTTACGGTAATGGCGGAACAGGGCGGCTGTGCCGGAGGCATGGCTACCCAAGGGCTTGTGGGGCCGTTTATGACCTGCTATGACAAGGATGGAGAAAACATGATTATCAAGGGATTGTTCTCTGAAATTGTAGACCGTCTTGTTAAAAAAGGGGGAGCTGTCCATCCTTCGCAGGTGAGAATGGGCACAGCATTTACTTCCTGGATTCAGACAGGTCATGACCATGTAACGCCGTTCGATCCGGAAATTTTAAAGCTGGTTTTGGATGAGATGTTGGAAGAGGCAGGGGTGCAGGTGCTGTACCATACCGCATTTACTGAACCGGTGATGGAGAACAAGAAGGTAACAGGAGTGATCCTTCATTCCAAATCAGGATTTGAGCGCATAAATACAAAGGTGGTCATCGACTGCACCGGAGACGGGGATGTGGCTTACCGCGCCGGGGTCACCTGCGAGCTGGGCGATGAGAAGAGGAATCTCATACAGCCGGCCACATTATTTTTCCGCATCTGCAATGTGGATACCGGAGCGGTAGAGGCGGATATTGAAAAAAACAAAAAGAATTTTTACAGGAAAGACGGTGTGAATTACCGCAGCTTCCACTGGTGGGTGTCGGAGGCCAGAAAGCATGGGGACTGGAATTTAGACAGGGTTTCCATCGGCCTGTACCGGGGAGTGAAGCCGGATGAATGGTTTGTGAACACTTCAAGGGTTATGGGGATTGATTCCACTGATAACCGGAGCCTATCAAAGGGGGAGATGGAAGGGCGCAGACAGGCAGAGGAAATTCTCAATATGATCCGCACCTATATTCCGGGATGCGGAGACGCAAAACTGATGAGCACCGCTTCTGTGTTGGGAATCCGGGAGAGCCGTCATATCAGAGGGGAGTACCGGCTGACGCTGGAGGACATCCTTCAGGGGAAGGTGCCGGATGACCGTGTGCTGGTATGTTCCAATTCCGTAGATGTCCATGGCCGTTTCGGCCCTAAAAGCAATGAGTATCTGACCATTGAAAACGGCGAGTATTACGGAATTCCCTATGGATGCCTGGTGCCGTGTGACGTGGACGGGCTGCTGGTGGCGGGAAGGTGCATTTCAGCAGAATCACAGGCGGCCGGAGCGGTCCGGGTTATGCCTCCGGTGATGGCCATGGGCCAGGCGGCCGGGATTGCGGCGGCGCTTTCCGTTAAAACAGGGAAGGAAGCGCGCCATATCAGCAGAGAACTTTTAAAGGAGAAGTTAATTGAGAACCAAGTGTATCTGGGGGAATCGAATGAGGCCGCCCGGACAGATTAAATGATAAAAATGTATGGAGGGATTTTATGAAGAAACAAATCGCAGCAGTATTGTCAGCAGTTATGGTAGTGAGCCTTCTTGCCGGATGCGGCGGAGGAAAAACAGCGGCGCCGGAAACGACGAAAGCGGCGGAAACGACAGCAGCGGCAGAAAGTGCAAAAGGAGAGGAAAGTGCAAAGGCAGCGGAAACGGCAGCTGAAGCCCAAAAGACCGACCCGGGAGATATTGAAAGCTGGATTTTAGAGGATGATACCAATATGAGCGGTACGGTACGTTTCTGGATGCCGTTTAAAGGGGACGCGGGCATGGATGATATGATCGCGGAGTTCAATAAGGTTTATCCCAACATCAAAGTGGAACTGACCAGCTACAGCAACAATTCGGATGGAAATCTGAGCGTTAATACAGCGATTATGTCAGGGGAAATCGATGTGCTGGGGTCATTTGGACTGAATAATACATATAAACGGTGGAGCAATAACCTGTTTTTGGATCTGACGGATAAAGCGGCCGAAGAGGGGATCAGCCTGATTGATAACTGGAGTACGGACGTATATAAATATAACGACAGGATTTACACCTTCCCCTGCGGCGGCCTCTCTTATTATGTTTGTATCAATATGACTGCCTGGGAAGAGGCGGGACTGGGTGAAATCCCAAAAGAGTGGACTTGGGATGAATACCTGGAAGCCAGCCGGAAGATGACGAAAAAAGACGGGGAAACCGTACTGGTATATGGAGGAACGGACTATCATTCAGTGGATTATTTTACTTATCCAAAACAGCAGGTTTACGGCACAGACCGCTATTATGACGATGAAACAGGGCTGGCCAGTTTTGATTCCGATCTGATCGTAAATTCCTTAAAGAGAGAAATTAATGCGGAAAATGTTGAAAAGATCTGGTATCCAAAGACGGTTTACCGCTCAGACAGCATCCAGACCCAGCAGACCTATATGTCCGGTCAGGCTGCCAGCGCGGTGAATCCGAATATGATCCGTTTTATCAGAGATAAGGAAAACTATCCGGTGGATTATAAGACGGCATTTGCACCGTTCCCGATCGAAGAAAAAGGACAGACCAATTACATGTCGGGAGTTTCTGTCTTCTCTCATGCCGGAATTACCCAGGGATGCAAGGACGAGGCGGCCGCATGGGCGTTCTTAAAATGGTATTCCACTTACGGCTCCAAATACCTGGTGATTGCAGGCCATCAGTCCACCTGGAGAGGCACTGCTGCGGATGATCTGATCTCCTTGATATTTGGTTCGGAAGCGGAAGCTGCGGAACTGATCGATGTGGAATCCTTTAAACGGGTTGTGGGCGTTCCTACAAATCCAACCTTTGTGGAGACGCAGATGGCGGCTTATGCGGATGTGACCAATGCGATTAATGAATATGCAATGTATGCTTTCAACGGAGAAATGACCCCGGAAGAGGCCATGAAAGAAGCGGCTGAAATTGCAAATGAAGCGATAAAGAAAGATCAGTGATGATTATCTGCCGCCCCTTTCACCGGCAAAGGGGCGGCGGATAACCAGGAAAGGAATAAAAGTTATGAATAAAAAGAAAGAGAATCTGATCGGGTATGCGTTCATTGCACCGGCGCTGATTGCTTTTCTGACCCTGGTGGCATTTCCGTTTTTCTTTTCTATTTTTTTATCCTTTACCGAATGGAATTTTCTTTCCGGAATGGAAGGAATTAAATGGGTGGGGTTAGAAAACTTTAAAGAATTAGGGAGGGACCGTCTGTTCAAACAGGCGATGATCAATACATTTGTCTACTCTATTTCAACCGTTCCGGTTTCCATCATCATTGCATTGGTATTGGCATATTCGCTGAATGGAAGGGTGTTTTTCAAACGGACTCTGAGGCTTACCTTTTTTATTCCCTATATTTCCAGTACGGTGGCTCTGGCGGCAGTATTTAAGTTTCTGTTCCGGGAAGAGGGCGTGATTAATACAATTCTGGTCGGCCTGCATGTGGTTTCACAGCCTTTAAAATGGCTGACGGATTCCTCCCTGTGCAGATATCCCATCATTATACTGCTGATCTGGACTGCCATCGGATATGAGCTGATTATCTACATGGCGGCGATCCAGAATGTGCCTGTCAGCCTTTATGAGGCATCTGAAATTGACGGGGCGTCCAGTTGGCAGAAGTTCTGGAAGATTACATTTCCCATGATCTCCCCTACCACATTTTATCTGGTAATTGTGAGGCTGATCGCTTCTTTTAAAGTATTTTCGGCCATTAACATCATGACGACGGGAACATCGGCTAAGGGGAATACCTCTATGGTTACCGTGATCTATTCGGACGCATTCGGTTCCTATAAGTTCGGATATGCATCCGCTGAGGCGGTAGTTCTGTTTGTGATTATCCTTGCCGTTACCCTGTTTAATTTCTGGGGGCAGAAAAAATGGGTTCATTACTAGAGGAGGGATGAGATGAAAAGAGATTATTTTATAAAAGCGCTGATTAAAACCGTTATCATCGGGGCTCTCAGCATATTGTTTATTCTGCCTCTGTTCTGGATGATCTGTTCCTCGATAAAAACCACCAGCGAGGTTTTTGCAAGACCCTATTACTGGCTGCCTAAAGTGCCAAGATGGGATAACTATGCTGTAGTCTGGACGGACGAAAAGGTGAGCATGCTCAAATCCTATTATAATTCCATAAAAATAGTGATTTTCAGCACCATAGGGCAGATTGCGATCGCATCCATGGCGGCTTACGCGTTTGCAAAAATAAAGTTTGCGGGCAAGAATCTGGTGTTCCTTCTGTTTTTATCTTCCATGATGATACCGTCCCAGGTTACGATAATACCCAGGTTCATGTTGTTTAAATCCATGGGTCTGTATAACAGCCATTGGGCGATCATACTGCCGTCCTGGTTTGGAGCAACGGCGATTTTCATGCTGAGACAGTTTTATATAGGGCTGCCGGATGATTTGATGGAGGCGGCTAAGATTGACGGGGCGGGGCATTTGAGGATATTCACCCAGGTGATGCTTCCGCTGACCAAATCAGCCATGGTATCTCTGGTAGTGCTGGCTTTTATCGCCGCATGGAATGAATACTTGTCGCCGTTGATTTTCATAACGGATACCCATAAATATACAATTGCCCAAGCGATACGCTGGTATCTGCTGGATGAGCTGCAGAGGTATGAACTGACCATGGCGGCCGCCACAAGCGCTATCGTGCCGGCAGTAATTTTGTTTATCTTCTGTCAGAAATATTTTGTGGAAGGAATTGCAACAGCCGGAGTGAAAGGCTGATGGGGAGGAGATATTATGTTGATTTCGGTGAATTCGGGCCTGCACAGCGCCAGGCCGGGGAAAGAACGGATTCCGATGGAGGAAGCCCTGACGTTCTTTGCGGATACGGGATTTGAAGCGGTGGATATTAATTTTTCCGCAGTGATACGCAGGGAAGAGACGGATCACGAACCTGTTTTGGACGGAGACGGCTGGAGGGAACGGATACGGGGGATAAAAGCCCGGGCCGATAAGCTGGGGCTGATGATTTCGCACAGCCATGCGCCTTTTCAGTTCCGGTATGACGATAAGGAGGACCCGGAATATGCATTTTGTACCGATATGATGCTGCGCTCAATCGAAGCAACCTCCATATTGGGAGCGGAATATATTGTGGTGCATCCGCTGGTAAGCCGGGACAGGAAAAAGACGCTGGTGAAAGAGAGCATTGAAGAACTGGCTGAATATGCCGAATACGGCAGGAAATTTGGAGTAAAGCTGGCAGTAGAAAATATGACGTCCACAAGCGTAAAAGAGCTTCTGCAAATCGCAGACGGGGTTTCCCGGGCAGTATGTCTGGACGCAGGACATGGAAATATTCACGGAATGGATTTATATCAGGCGGTATTGGAATTGAAAGACAGCCTGAAGGTGCTGCATCTTCATGATAACTTCGGAAAATTGGGAGAAGGCGTTCACTGTGATAAACACCTGCCTCCTTATTTCGGAACGGTTGATTGGGAAATGCTTGTAAAAGGGCTTAAAGAGACCGGATATCAGGGGACATTTAATTATGAAGTTAATGTATCGGCAGTTCCGGAAGAAGCCAGAGAAGAGATGGCGCGCTACTTAGTCAGAATAGCCAGGACTTTACTGGGACGCAGCAGATAGGGAGGAACCATGAAAAAAGAGATTTTATGCTATGGAGACAGCAATACATGGGGGTGTATTCCCAGATGGAAGGACTCCCTGTTACCGTCAAAACGGTATGATGAAGAGACCAGGTGGCCCTGTGTGATGGCTTCGGAACTGGGCAGCGGTTATCATGTGATAGAGGAGGGACTTGGCGGAAGGACTACGATCTATGATGACAAGGAAGAACTGTATAAGCGTGGGATTGATTATCTGCTGCCCTGTCTTTTAACCCACCGTCCGCTGGATCTGGTGATTATTATGCTGGGAACCAATGATTTGCAGCTGAGAAACCAAAGGGAGCCGCTGACGAAAGAGCGATTGGGAAATGGGATCGATGAGTTGGTTAAAGTGGTTAAAAATACGGATAAGTGCGGGAGAGGCAACCGGCCGCCGCAGATTTTACTGTTGGCGCCGATTCCCATCAAACAGGCGATAGGACGGACCGGCGTATATGCCAATTTCGGAGGAGAGGAAGGGGAAAAGCTTTCCCGCCTGTTTCCTGAGGTATACGAACAAACAGCGAAGAAATATGGATGCGGATTTTTAAACGCCGCATGTTATGCGGAACCGGATGACGGAGACGGGGTGCATTTTTCAAGAGACAGCCATCCAAGGCTCGGGCGGGCTGTGGCGGCTAAGGTAAAAGAAATGATGGAGGAATAGAAGCAGAATGAAAGCAAAGGCGGTGCGGCTGCATGGGGCGTCAGATCTCAGACTGGAAGAATTTGAGCTCCCTGCAATTAAAGATGATGAGATTTTAGTGAAGGTGATTTCAGACAGTATCTGTATGTCGACATATAAATGTGCGATATTGGGAACAGCCCATAAACGGGTTCATGAGGATGTGGCACAGCATCCGGCGATTATGGGACACGAATTTGCCGGAGTGATTGTGGAGGTTGGAGAAAAGCATAAGGAGCAGTTTCGTCCGGGGATGAAATTCACTCTCCAGCCGGCGCTGAATTATAAAGGGACCATGTGGTCGCCGGGATATAGTTACGAGTTTTTCGGAGGAGACAGCACATACTGCATCATTCCTGCGGAAGTCATGGAGTTAGGATGCCTGTTGGAATATAAGGGCAGGGCGTATTATGAGGCTTCCCTGGCAGAACCTATGTCCTGCTCGATCGGAGCATTTCACGCCTGTTACCATACAAAGATGGGAGTCTATCAGCATGAGATGGGAATCCGGGAAGGCGGAAAAATGGCGATTCTGGCAGGCGCCGGCCCGATGGGGCTGGGAGCGCTGACTTATGCGCTTCACTGTGACCGGAGGCCGGGGATGGTTGTAGTGACGGATATTAATCAGGAACGGCTTTTGCGGGCAGAAGATCTTTTTCCTGTGGAGGAAGCAAAGAAAGATGGAATTGAGCTGCATTTTATCAACACTTCACAGATGGAAGATGCGGCGGGATATCTAAAAGAGCTGTCCGAGGGCGGATTTGATGACGTGTTCTGTTTTACTCCGGTGGAGGCGCTGGTGGAACTGTCATCGGATATTCTGGGCCGTGACGGATGCCTGAACTTTTTTGCCGGACCTACGGACAGCCATTTCAGCAGCAGGATTAATTTCTATGATGTTCATTACAATTCCACTCATGTTATGGGAACTACGGGAGGAAATACGGATGATATGCTGGAATCCCTGCGTTTGACGGAATTGGGGAAAATCAATCCTGCGGTTATGGTGACACATGTGGGCGGGTTGGACAGTTGCGCGGAAGCTACATTGAACCTTCCAAAGCTGCCGGGCGGAAAGAAACTGGTCTATACGCAGATCAGTATGCCGATGACGGCGATTACGGATTTCAGAAAATTGGAAGAGCAGGACAGCCGTTTTGGAAAATTAGCGGATATTGTGGAGGCGAACCGGAATTTATGGTGTGCTGAGGCGGAGGAATATCTGCTGGAAAATTGGCAGGCGGAGGACTGACGGAGGCCGGCGGTTTCAGAGGCGGAAGGGCTTAGGGAAGGGCAGAAGGAAATAAAAGTAAATAATTTTCAAAAAGGGCTTGACTATTTTGGCTTGATAGTGTATAAATATCATTGTTGTGTTGATGGGCTATCGCCAAATGGTAAGGCAACGGACTCTGACTCCGTCATTTCAAGGTTCGAATCCTTGTAGCCCAGCTTTATAGAATCCTGTAGATGAAGGTCTGCAGGATTTTTTTGGTTTTAGGTATATGCCGGATGGTCAAATAATGACATGAAGAAAAGGGGAGGTCAAATGAATTCCGGTTCGCTTGTACTAAAAAATTATCGATGTTATACTCATAACCAGCATGATACCTTTTGTGTGGCTATCTGTTTTTTCTTTTTATGCATTTAATACAGAATATACAAGGATGATTAATTATCAGTATACTTCTGAGATCGAAAAATCAGTCACCGTTTTGAACTACTAACTGGAGATCTTTTTCTCAATACTGGAGCTGAGAGATGAGGGCGGAACTTATCATCGTAGGAATTTGTAGCATTCGGAACAAATGCGTAGGTATCATTATAAGATGATGTTCAATAGGGATTGGGGATATGCCCCAACAAGTAGTTTTGGCAAAATTGACCGCAAGGGAAAATTTGATAAAACGAGTTCAGATAACACTTAGACATTGCTTGTCAATTTATGAAATGAAAAGGATAAGGCGTTGAGTTAAAAGAAATACCGTTACAGAAGGAGGATTATAGATGGGAAAGGATACCCCTTTATTTCTTAAAATCGTATATTTTGATGAATCCGCAGCTCAGGACTACTTAGACATAACAAATGGTGGCAGATTAGACTGGAGTAAGGCTGAAAATAAGCAGCGAGCAGCTGAAATACTAACAGAAATCGAGGCGCAAGCCAAAGGTGGCTTTAACATACTTAGCTTTTTAAAAGGAAGTGTTTCCGGTTCAGTTGATGCCAAAGCATCTGGGGAAATCTCTAAATTGTTTGATTCGACAATAAAGAACACTATACTTACAGATTATATCGAGGAAGCATATAAAGATGTACGAGTTGAGAAATTCAAAAAATCTGGAGTATATGCACCTGCTAATTCGATTACCTTATATAAAATGTGTAGTTCCTATTTAACGATAGTACCCAAAGACCAATCGCCGATTGATATGGAAAAACTTAATAATGCTGTCCTAGGAGAAAGGGGATATTATGGAATGCTTCTGAAAACAGAAAACGTTCCGGCTTCGGTACTTCGGTTTAATATCAATGCATTTAAAAATAGCTACAATCTTGCAGATTTAAGCAAAATGGAATTAACTTATTATGGAATTAAAGTTGGAACCTGTTCCACAAATGAGCTGTCGATTGAAAAAGAATTTGAGTTTCAAAATACTTCAGAGGAAGTAACCGCCGAGAAAATACTAAATGGATCTACCACTCAGCAAAGTGAAAGGCTTACCGTGTATGACATAGTGATGGCTGGGGTAGAATCATGAAGAAAATTATAATGTTCTACGGCTCGGACAGAGCATTTTCAGATATCATACCTAAAGTTTATCGTAACTTATCGTCTATTGCATCGGAAATGGATGACGATAATAAAAAAATGGAAATGGTGGTGACAGGTTTTCCACAACAGGAAAAACCATCGGAAAAACCCAAAAAGAGAAAGCCAAAGATAACTAATTTTGTAATAAATGCGGATGAATATAATAGCGTTCAGGAGCATGTGCTGACAAATTTTATCAACTTTATAACGAAGTTAGATATTACTAATATGTTCATTCAAAATCCACCAATACATCTTCAAGAGCAAATTAATCGAGTATTTGGAGATAAAAATATTATTCAATCCAAGCACCAAGAATACAGTATTCTAACAAAAGACGCCATACGACAAATTTATACCAATTATGATAACAGAATTTTGGGGCAAGAAGTTGTAAAAGAACAATTGTTGAAATCACTTTTTCCGGTTATGGATAATAAACAGAGCAAACCGGTGGTGGTTCTCTTTTATGGTGATTCTGGATTAGGCAAAACGGAGACAGTACAATATCTAACAGAAGTCCTTGGTGGCTCGTTATTTAGAAAACAGTTTTCAATGTATCAAAATAATGAGTTCGCCAATTACCTTTTTGGCGGTAGATATAACGAAAAGAGCTTTGCAAAAGATTTACTGGCAAGAGATTCAAATGTTATTTTGCTCGATGAGTTTGATAAAGCCAATCCGCTATTTCATAGTGCATTTTACCAGCTTTTTGATGAAGGCGTTTATGTGGACCCAAATTATAAAGTAGATGTTCGACACGCTCTTATATTTTGCACATCCAATTATCAGACCTTGGACGAGGTAAAGGAGAAACTGGGAATACCTATTTATAATCGCTTTGATGGAATAATAAAATTTTCTCCCCTACCCGTGGAAGCAAAAAGAAAAATTGCAGAGAACGAATTGGTGAAGATAGCGCAAAGTGATGAATTGCCGGAAGAAGTGAAGGAAAAGTTAGTGCTTGCATCAGAAAAGCTTAGTAATGCGAGAGAAATACACCGGATTGTTAAAGATACGGTATCGCTATATCAAATACAAAAAATATGCCACATTCAAACTTGAAGATGATTTTATTTTTTTGTAATAGATTTTTGGATATAATAAGAAAGACGGGAGGTTTACACAATGGATTCCAAAGTCTTAAAAACAATATTGGAAATTGGAGAAACAGTTGCTGTGGAGTTTAAGCGCTGTGGCAATGGTATCGAATCAGATACCTATGAAAGCGTATGTTCATTTTTGAACCGCTTTGGTGGTGATATACTTATGGGCGTATTGGATGATGGCACAGTAACTGGTGTGCCACCGAAAGCCGCACCCGATATGGTGAAGAATTTTATTACGATTATCAGTAATCCAGCGCTTTTTACGCCTACAATATACTTATCCCCAGAAATAATAGAGTATGAAGGACACACGATTATTCATGTTTATGTACCTCCAAGTGCGGAAGTTCACAGCTTTAAAAAAAACATTTTCGACCGTGTAAATGATGCGGATGTAAAAGTTACTTCCACTGCACAGATAGCTGCTATGTATATCCGCAAGCAAAATATATATACAGAGAAAAGGATATATCCCTATGCAACAATCAATGATTTAAGAATGGATTTACTCCCAAGGATTCGGCAGATGGCAGTTAATCATGCTGGTGGCAGTCACCCGTGGGAGAATATGTCCGATGAGAAACTTTTACAAAGTGCCGGTCTGTATGGAACGGATGTAGCAACAGGAGAATCAGGGTATAATCTGGCGGCAATTTTACTTCTTGGGAAGGACGAAGTGATACAGAATGTCTGTCCTGCATATGAAACTGACGCACTTGTAAGAAAAGTGAATGTTGACCGATATGATGACAGAGAAATTGTACGAACTAATCTGATAGAGAGCTTCGATTTCCTGATGGATTTTATCAAAAAACATTTACCAGACAAGTTCTTTCTGGAGGATGAAAATAGAGTTAGTCTGAGAAATATCATCGGTAGAGAGATTGTCAGTAACACACTTATGCATCGAGAATACACAAGTTCCTATACAGCAAAGCTCATTATTAAAAGCGGCCAGATGTACACAGAAAATGCCAATAGGGCAACAAGTAATGGTTTTATTACACTGGACAATCTTGAGCCGAATCCAAAGAATCCAGTGATTGCATCCTTTTTCAGAAATATCGGCAGAGCCGACCGATTGGGGTCTGGCGTTCATAAGTTATTTAAGTACACGAAGTTATATTCTGGAAAAGATCCGATATTCCAGGAAGACGATGTATTCCGCATTGTAGTGCCGTTGGACGATAGCTACTCCTTTGATATGGGAATTGGTTCAGAAACTAAAAGTGCGACTGATGCGACTAATTATGCGACCGATGCGACTAATCTTTCTGCTTCACTGTCGGAAGATGAGCAGAAGGTACTAAATGTTATACGGAGTAATCCTAAAATAACACAAAAACAGCTTCAAGAAGTTACTGGAATCACATTAGGAACTATCAAACGGTTGCTGCCAAGACTTCAGGAAAAAGAAAAGTTGGAGAGAGTTGGTAATCGTCGTTCGGGGCAATGGAAAGTCAATGATTAATTGAATATGAAACAATGGAAGCTCAGATACTGATGATAAGTCAGTGCGCTGGGTTTCTTTTTTGCATTTGAGGGGGCTATTCAACTCAATCTGAAAAGACAGGATTATTATCCTTTCTGTTTGGAATTTCAAGATTAAAACAGCATTTTCAGTAAACTGCGGTGAAAGATCAAACGTTTGACTAAAAAACGTTAGCAAATTTACGCAAATTATGATAGAATATCTACATTATCATCAGGAAGATGAATTCAGTACCACGAAGGGAAACACACCGCATACGGTGTGCTGCTTTCGTGGTTTTTTTGTCCAAACGACATTTATTATCCAGGAGGAGAAACATGAGATTAAGAAAAAAATCAGCACTTGTGCTGGGAGCTGCTTTAATCGCAGTTTTAGCGGCAGGCTGCGGAACCAAGAGCAATACCGCCGCATCAGGAACAATGGCAACAACTGAAACTTCACAGGCAGCAGCCTCAAATTCTGCGGCAGATACTTCGGTGTCAGGAAATGGTGAAACCGCAGGTGATTCACAGAAACGTACAGCAGAAGGACATCTGGTGGAAACGCTTAAACTGGAAGGCGGAACCGACTGGGGCGCTCCAAGCCCATTTTTAAATGCATCCAGAGGGCCGGGATCAGCCAAGATGAATATGGTTTACGCAAGTCTGATCGACGAAGACGAAAACGGGGATATTCCATGGCTCGCAGAATCCTGGACCATAGAGGGAAACGACTATACCTTCACGTTATATCCTGATACTACATTCCACGACGGAGAACCGTTAACTACGGAAGACGTGGCATTTTCCATCGATTATTTCAAAGAGCACACTCCGGTTTCAAACTATCTGGGAGCCGGCGACAGTTTCATCATAGACCATTACACCGTTGTGGATGACCGCACGATCACCATTACGGTCAAAGAATCAGCGGCGGACACTTTAACCAACGTGGGTTCCTTTGTCATCATCCCAAAGCATGTGTGGGAAAATGTAGAAGACCCCAATACCTATACCGGAGACGGCTATCTGACCGGAAGCGGCGCGTATATGTGTACTGCTTATGACGGGGCCACAGGAAGCTATGAACTCACCGCATTTGACGGCTTTAAGGGCGGAAAACCGGCGGCCGACCGGGTGCTGTTCGTGCCGGTCAGCGATCCTCTGCTGGCATTTGAAAATGGAGAGATTGACATCACATCCATGCCGGCCGATTTAAAGGAGAAGTATACCGGTGATCCTTCCATCGGAATTGTGGACAAGGCCAACGATATGGGATATAAGCTGTTGATAAATTTCGAAAAATGTCCTGATTTTCTGGATATCGAACTGAGAAAAGCGTTATATGCCGCGCTGGACCGTCAGGCAGTGGTCGATAAAGTGTTTAGAGGAGCCGGCAGCGTGGGCAGCGCAGGATATGTGCCGGAAGGAAGCATTTATTACAATGAAAAATGCGTTCAGTATGATTATGATCCTGAAGCAGCCAAAGCGGCATTTGACGGAAAAGGCCTGGAGGTTACCATGTTGGCGGCCGACAGCGGAGACGACGTGGCAATTGCAGAACTGATAAAGCTCAACTTAGAAGCAGCAGGAATTAAAGTGAATGTAACCGCTTATGATTCCGCCACCAGAGACGAGAGGGTAAATGGAGGCGATTATGAATTTGCCCTTGTTGGAAACGGCGGATGGGGCAATAACCCGCCGAAATACATGAGAACGATATTTTCAGACATATCCAAAAACCAGGGCGGTAATCCTCATTCCATGGGCCCCATCGGTTACAGCAATGAAGAGATCACAAAACTGGCGGAAGACCAGATGAATGAAGTGGATTTCGATGCCAGAAAGCAGATGTTCAAGGATTTAGAAGCGTTAGTCAGCGAAGAAGTGCCGCTGATCGTGGTTGCCAATAAATCTTCTTATTCGATGTACAGAAATGATTATTTTGACGGCTGGATGAAAACTTACGCCTACCAGCAGGCAGAACAAAACCGCTTGTCCTTTATGGAACGTTAAGGTTCAGTTGAGGTGTCAGGCGGAAAACAGGAGAGAAAGAATCAGAGCTTATGAAAAAGCGGGCAGTACTTTTTGCAGTTTCCTTTTTAGTGATTTACATATTCAATTTCTTTATTCCCCGTCTGATGCCGGGAGATCCTTTCGTCTATACCTCTTCTGTGGCAGGAGAGGATATGAATGTGGAGCTTTCAAAAGAGCAGATCGAGCAGATGAGGGCCTATTATGGCATGGATAAGCCGGTGGGAATCCAGTTTGCCGATACGGTCAGGAAGAATTTAAAAGGGGATTTGGGACTGAGCATTCATTACAAAAAACCGGTGGCGGACGTGTTAAAAGAACGTCTGCCCTGGAGCCTTTCCATTATGGGAGCGGCCTTAATTCTGAGCATGGCGATCGGAACCGGGCTGGCTCTTTTTGGCATGCAGAGGAAGCATTTTGATCAGGTGATATATAAATTATTGTCGGCAGTTACGGAGATTCCGGCATTTTTGATCGGGCTTTTGCTTTTGTTTCTGGTGGCTTCCAAGGTGTCCTTTATCCCCCTATCGGGAGGGGCGGTTCCATTTGCGCGTTACGGAAACTGGTTTGAAAAGGCATCTGACCTTTTTCTTCATGCTTTGCTCCCTGTATTGTCTTTGGTGATCGTAATGACGCCTAAATTCTACTTTACGGCCAGGGCCAGCTTCCTGGAAGTGATGTCAAAGCCGTATCTCCTGAACGCCAGGGCCAAGGGGCTGAAGGAGCGGAGAATCCGGTGGAAGTACATCTTTAAAAATGGGATGACTCCTGTGGTAGCCCGTTTCTTTCTCAGCGTTGGCACGGCCGTGGGCGGCACCCTTTTGGTGGAAAATGTATTCGCATACCCGGGGCTTGGAATTGTAATGCGGGAGGCGGTGCGCTATAGGGATTACGTGATGATCCAGGGATTCTTTTTATTATCCACCATGATTGTGCTGGTCAGCCTGTTTCTGGCTGATGTGATAAATGCCGGTGCGGACAGGGAGGAACGGACATGAAAAGAATCAGAAGGTATTTGATTGTTTTGGCTGTTTTATCATTGGTCTGCCTGTACGGGCTCACCTTGTATCCCCACAGCCCGGTAATTCCTTCCGGAGGGTCTTTGGAAGCGCCGTCGGCGGCGCATTATCTGGGCACGGATAATCTGGGAATTGATATCTTTGCCCAGCTTTCCAAAGGATTTTTCCTGAGCATGATGACCGGGATCGTGACCGCGGCCATCGCCTTTTTGGCCGGAGGGATCTTGGGGGTGTTGTCCGGGTACAGGGGAGGCAGAACGGATTATATTATCTCATTTTTGATCAATGTGTTTCTGTCGGTTCCGCAGCTTCCGGTTATGATCGTGATCGGAGCTTTCTGGGGGCAGAGCATCTGGAATATCATCTGGATTATCTCGGCATTTTCCTGGGCGCCAATCGCCAAGCAGGTGAGGGCGAAGGTGATGTCGGTGAAAAACAGGGAGTATACGGTTCTCGCCAAAAGTTATGGGGCCGGGCCGTGGTATATTGTGAGAAAACACATGATGGGAGAGGTGATGCCCCTTCTGCTGGTCAATTCCATAGCGGTGACCGGGAAAACCATTGTTCAGGAATCGTCCCTGGCTTATCTCGGACTTTCCGATCCGTTGGCGAAATCCTGGGGGCTTATGATACAAAAAGCGGCGGCATTTTCAGGAATTTACTTTACCGAGTATTGGAAATGGTGGCTGGTTCCGCCGGTGGTAATGCTGGTGGCTACGATTTTATGTCTGCGGCTTCTCTCGCAGGCGGCTGAAAAATATCTGTTGGAGGAAAGGGGCTGAAACACTTTATGACGGAGGAAAATGTAAACGGACGAAGCAGAGATTCTGCAAAATACGCGTTAGCTGTGGATCAGCTGGTGGTTTCCTATCCGGGATTTACCCTCGGCCCGTGCTCCTTTCATCTGGAAGAGGGGGAGATCCTGGCGGTTGTGGGGGAATCGGGAAGCGGTAAGACCACGCTGGCCCGGGCGGTTTCCTGTCTTCTGGAAGGGGAAGTTCAGGTGTCGGGAGAGGTTGTCACCGCAGGATATTGCGTATATAATATGAAAGAGAAAGAACGAAAGAAAATTAGAATGGATGCATTTTCCATTGTGTTCCAGAATTCGGGGGAATGGCTGAATCCGTCCATGAAACTGAAAGAACAGCTGGCGGAAACTCTGATTAAGAAATATCCCAAAGAGCTTCACCGTGAAAAGATGGAACATCTGATGGAGATGACCGGGTTAAAAATAGAGGATCTGGACCGGTATCCCGGGGAATTATCCGGGGGGATGGCTCAGAAGTTTCTGTTGGCCAATGCCATGGCGCTGACGCCGAAACTGGTGATTCTGGATGAGCCCACCAGCTCCATGGATGCCAAATCCAGAAAATCTTTTATGGAAATGATACGGATGATCAATGAGCGGTACCGCACCGCATTTTTACTGATCACCCATGATCTGCGCCTGGCAAAAGAGCTGAGCAGCAGGATCTTAGTGCTTTACGGCGGAACCGTGGAGGAGATGGGAAAGACGGACCGGGTGCTAAGCCGTCCGGGACATCCTTATACCCAGGGGCTGATTCGTTCTTCTATGGATATCAATCTGGTGAAGGACATTTGGGGAATCCGGCCGGCAGACGGAGAATCCGGTGAAGGCTGTCCCTTTGCCGCCAGATGCAGTCAGAGCCTGGAATTGTGCAGGGAACAAAAACCACAGCTTTCCCAGTGCGGGGAGGATCATTATGTGGCCTGCAACAGGGGCGGGATTATCACCTTGCTGGAGGCGGAGCATATTAAAAAGAGGTTTGGAAGCCAGGAAGTGATTCAGGATACGGGGCTTGAGATCGGGCATGGGGAATTCGTGTCTCTGGTTGGAAAATCAGGGGTGGGGAAGACCACATTTTCCAGAATATTGGGAGGATTTTCCGATGAATTTGAGGGCGAGATCTTGTTTGAGGGAAAGCCGGCGGATTATGAGAAGCTGCACCGGTCCAAGCACGGGCTTCAGATGGTTTTTCAGGACAGCAATGCTTCCATTAATCCCGGAATGAGCGTATTGGAGGCGGTGGGAGAACCGCTGCTTCTGTCAGGAGAAGGGATGATCCGGGAAGCGGTTATCGATGCGCTGAAAGATGTTGGACTTCCTTTCCACGACGATTTTTTAAAGATGAAGATAAGAAAACTATCCGGCGGGCAGAAGCAGAGAGCAGCGGTAGCCAGGGCGCTTACGATGAAGCCGTCTCTTCTGATTGCGGACGAGCCTACATCCATGTTGGACCCGTCCAGCAAAGCCAATGTTCTCAGGCTTTTAAAAGGGCTTCAGAACCAGAAAGGGTTCAGCATGCTGATGGTGACCCATGACCTGACCTGCGCGGCCAAGGTTTCGGACAGGATTTATCTGCTGAAAGACGGGCGGCTGAGGCCGTTTGAACCGGTAGTTGATAACATAGAGTGCAGCATTTACCAAATGGAGGATTTTGAATAATGAGAGATGAAAACAAAGAGTTATGGAATAAATGTGCGGAGTTTCACGGCCATGTGTGCGGAGGCCTGACAATCGGATATAAGGCGGCATTATACGCCATGGATCTGTTAAAACTGGATTTTTCAGAGGATGAGGAAGTGGTGTGCATTTCCGAAAATGACGCCTGCGGGGTGGATGCCATTCAGGTGATTTTAGGATGCAGCATCGGAAAGGGGAATCTGCTGTTTCACATGAGAGGAAAACAGGCATTTTCTTTTTATAACAGAAAAACCAATGAAGCGGTCCGCCTGGTATTAAAGGAGCGCCCGGAATTTCAGACAAAGGAGGAGTCATTCCAGTTTCTGCAAAACAGTGAGCCGGAGGATTTGTTTTTTGTAAAACAGCCGTCCTATCAGGTTCCGGAACGGGCAAGGCTGTTTAAGTCTTACAAATGTGACTGCTGTGGAGAGGTGACCGCAGAACATATGCTCCGCCTGCAGGGGGACCAGAAGCTGTGTTTGGACTGCTATGATGAATACGACAGGTTTCACGTTTAAAGGAGGAATAATGGACAGCTTAAAACAATTTTTTGATGAAAACCCAAAAGTGGCTTTAGGATTTTCCGGCGGTGTGGATTCTTCTTATCTTTTGTATGCAGGTGTTCACTATGGCGCAAAGATCCGGCCATATTATATTAAAACAGCATTTCAGCCTCAGTTTGAACTGGATGATGCGAAACGGTTGTGCGCGGAATTAGGCGTGGAGATGACTGTGATTGAACTGGATATTCTGTCCAATACGGTGGTGGCGGCCAATCCGTCCGACCGGTGTTATTACTGCAAGACGGAACTGTTCGGAGCGCTTAAAAAGCGGGCGGTGGAAGATGGATACCGGGTTTTAATCGACGGAACCAATGCTTCGGACGACGCGGGGGACAGGCCGGGAATGAGGGCTTTAACGGAGATGGAAGTGCGTTCGCCGTTGAGGGAATGCGGGATTACCAAGCCGGAAGTGCGCAGGCTGTCGAAAGAGGCGGGGCTTTTTACCTGGGATAAGCCCGCATATGCATGTCTGGCTACCAGAATACCTTCCGGAAAGCAGATTACAGCAGAGGTGCTGTCTCAGGTGGAGATGGCGGAAAATGCGTTGTTTGCGCTGGGCTTTACGGATTTCCGGGTGCGCGTTTTGGAGGGAATGGCAAGAATTCAGGTCCCTTCGGGCCAGATGGCAAAGATGATTGAGATGAGAGAAGAGGTCTGCGGCGCGGTAGGAAAACATTTTAAAGGCGTGATGCTGGATTTGGCGGGAAGATAGGTCCCGGAAGGCATTTTGTTTCGGACAGCATTTCGGAATATGGGAACGCAGTTTGCGGGAAAGACGAGGTTAACATGGAAAAAAATGAGATAAAGCAGATGCTTCAGAAGGTGGCGGATGGGACGATTTCAGTGGAGGACGCATTGTTTAACCTGAAAACGGAACCATTTCAGGATCTGGGATTTGCGAAGATTGATAATCACAGAAGTCTGCGGCAGGGGATTGCGGAGGTGATCTACGGCGCGGGAAAAACGCCGGAACAGATTATAAAGATCGCGTCCACCATGCTGGAGCAGGGCCAAAAGACGATTCTGATTACCAGAATGAGCCCGGAAGCGGCTGAAATTGTGAAAAAAGAGATTGATATGCAGTATTATGAGATGGGCCATGTGGGAATTGCAGGGCAGATGCCTGTGCCGGACGGTATCGGAAAGATCGTGGTGGCAACCGGAGGCACCAGCGATATGCCTGTTGCGGAGGAAGCGGCGCTCACGGCGGAAGCTTTGGGAAATGAAGTGGTCCGTCTTTACGATGTGGGAGTGGCCGGGATTCACAGGCTGTTTGCCCATATTGACGAGATCATGGACGCGCGGGTGATTATAGCGATTGCCGGAATGGAAGGGGCCCTTGCCAGCGTAATTGGCGGTTTGGCCGACTGCCCGGTGATTGCGGTGCCTACCAGCATCGGATACGGCGCATCTTTCGGCGGCCTTTCCGCACTGCTTTCCATGCTGAATTCATGTGCCAGCGGGGTCAGTGTGGTGAATATTGACAATGGCTTTGGAGCCGGGTATTTGGGAAGTATGATTAACCATATGGGATGAGAGGGCGGTTGGAAGAAATTTTCCATCGCCGCAGGCAGTTTATCATGGATTTTTGCTCGTAATTGTGAGAGTACTGAATAATTGCAGAATGTGTAATATGTGCGCCGCGAGGCAGGAAACAGGAGGAAAAAACAGTGAAAACTTTGTATTTGGAATGCAATATGGGAGCGGCAGGGGATATGCTGATGGCTGCTTTGCTGGAACTTCATCCGGACCGGGCCGGATTTTTAGAGAGATTTGAGAAGCTGGGGATTCCCGGAGTGAAGTTGACGGCGGAACCGGCAGTGAAATGCGGGATTACGGGAACTCATGTGTCCGTTGTGATTAACGGGGAGGAAGAGGAGAGCTTGGACGAGTGGCATGCGCATATGCATGGGCATGAACATGGTCATGATGATCATAGTTGTGCGGAGCATGGCCAACATGACCATAGTTGTGCAGAGCATGAGCATGGCCATGATGATCATAGTTGTGCGGAGCATGAGCATGGCCATGATGATCATAGTTGTGCGGAGCATGAACATGGCCACCATGATCATAGTTATGCAGAGCTTGGTCATAGCCATGATGATTACATATGTACAGAACACAAGCATGATCATGATGATCATAGTTGTGCGGAGCATGAGCATGGCCACCATGATCATAATCATACAGACCATGACCATAGCCATCACGATCGTAGTCATTCAGACCACCATCATAATCATGACGAACATGATCATGCAGGTCACAAGGATGGCCATCATGATCATCATGGCCACCATGACCATAGCCACACAGACCATGATCACGCTCACGGACATCACCATCACACCGGGCTGCATGAGATTGAGCATATGATCGGGCATTTGGATCTGCCGGATCAGGTGCGCAAGGATGTTTTGGCCGTTTATGGTCTGATTGCGGAAGCGGAGAGTCATGCTCATGGAATGCCTGTGGATCAGATCCATTTTCACGAGGTGGGAACTATGGATGCGGTAGCGGATATAACGGGTGTCTGCATGCTGATTCATGAACTGGCGCCGGATCAGGTGGTGGCGTCTCCTGTTCATGTAGGCTGCGGCCAGGTGAGATGCGCTCATGGAATTCTGCCGGTTCCGGCCCCGGCCACCGCCTATATCTTGAAGGATGTTCCTGTTTATGGCGGCGAAATCAGAGGCGAGCTGTGCACACCTACAGGTGCTGCGCTGTTAAAGCATTTTTCGGCGAAATTCGGTTCCATGCCGGTTATGAAAATATCTAAAATCGGATATGGTATGGGCAAGAAGGAATTCGAACGGGCGAACTGTGTACGTGCGATGCTGGGAGAGACGGAGGAGTCAAAGGACGGAGCGTCCGAGCTTTGCTGTAATCTGGATGATATGACCCCGGAGGCCATAGGATATGCGCAGGAAAAACTGATGGAAGAAGGGGCGCTGGATGTCTATACCGTTTCCATCGGAATGAAGAAAAACCGTCCCGGAGTGATGTTGGTCTGCATGTGCAAAATGGCGGATAAAGAAAAGATGGTGAGGCTTTTATTCCGGCACACCACAACGCTTGGGGTGCGGGAATATGACTGCGCGCGGTATACACTGAAACGAGAGATTAAAGCAGTTGAGACGCCATACGGCACGGTTCATATCAAGGAAAGCAGCGGCTGGGATGTAAAACGCCAAAAACCAGAATACGAGGATCTGGCGCGCATTGCCAGAGAAAAAGGAATTTCACTGACAGATGCCATGAAATTAGTTCAAACATATTTATAAATTGCGGAATGCGCCACCTATACAAAAGAACTCACCCAGCGTGTTTTACAGCCGGGTGAGTTATATTATATGAAACGGAGGTGCCAATGAAACGGAAAATAGTACAGATTTTAATCGGAGTATCGGTCGTTCTTACCCTGAGTTCCTGCAGCGGTGAAGCAAAGCGCCAGGAATATCTGTCCCAAGGAGAAAAATACCTGGCTGAAAGCAATTATGAGGAAGCCATTGCCTGTTTTGAAAAAGCAATGGGGAAAAAACAAAAGGATACCCAGGCTGTGATGGGCCTTTCAGAAGCCTATCGTTTGATGGGAGAAGCAGAAAAGGCGGAAGCTGCATTAAGGGAATCCGACTATGTGATTCAGTGGGAAGAACCGGTGATCGAGGGGCTGATTCGTGATTACCTGGGAAAGCCGGAGGGGGACATCTATGCTTCGGAGCTGGATTTTATAACATCGGCGGATCTGTATGGAGATGACCGTCTGTTTATTAACGGAAAAGACAAAGACGGCGCGGATTTTATGGAGAATCGGGAGCAGCTGGCAATTCGGTATTATTATGATGAAACGCTGGCCGGTACCATTAAAACGCCTGTGGATTTTAAGCATTTTCATCAGCTGAAAGAATTGGGAATCTATGGGAGCGATATATCGGAAGCCGCCGGATTTGGACAGATTACCTGGCTGGAACGGCTGTGGCTGTGGAATAATAAGCTTACGGATATTAGCGGTTTGGAACATTTGACCCGTCTGACTTCACTGGACCTTTCACAGAATGATTTGAGCGATATCAGTCCGCTTAAAACGATGAATTCCCTTCAGGAATTGTGGATCTGGGGAAATCCTGTGGACAATCTGGAACCTTTGGCAGGACTTACCGGGTTAACAACCCTGATGCTTCAACAGACGCCGGTTCTGGATATCAGCGCCTTGGCGGGAATGACGAAATTAAGAGTTTTGGATATTTCGGAAACTGCGGTTTCCGATCTGTCTGCTTTGAGGAATATGAAGAGCCTGGAATATTTATTTGCATTGAAGACAGAGGTGGAAGACTGGTCTGTGGTTGATGCAATGCCAGGGGTGATTATAAAAAGATAATTTTGCTGTATGAAAAATTAAGTACATTCATTGGGATGATGGGCTGGATAGAGAAACAGACGGAAAGGTCAGTAACTTATATCCAGCCCTTTTTGTATTTTTGGGCAGTAAACAGCCACTTTGAATTAATGTTCCATGTGATAGCGTTCCAGCTCTCTAATTGCCTCAGTCAGCATTTCCTCTGTTATTTCATATGGATTATGGTCAATATCTTTCATGGCGATGGCCTGTTTAACCACAGCATCCAGATCTTTTTCCGTAATCTCCACATCAGCCATGCAGACAGGCAGCTTCACACTTTTATTAAAATTATAAACCCTTTCAAATGCTTCCTTTTGTCTGTCAATTAAAAGCAGCAGAAGAATTCCGTAACATACCAGTTCGCCATGAAGATGTTTTTCTTCAATATGAGGAAACGAAGTCAGAGCATAATAAACGGCATGGCCTAAACCTGTATTGTAGTCAATCCGGTGGTCGGCAGTTACAAAATTGGATACCAGCGCAGTGGTAACCACAATACAAAGAACTGTTTGTTCAAATGCGTAGGAAGAGATTCCGGCCTTCTGATCATCCAGAGCCTGTTTCCCATACTTCATTAAAGGTTCATAGCACAAATGGCTCATGCCCACGCCCATGGCAATATAGTGAACCAGTTCGTCTCCTCTTGCGGAAATTGTGCTTTCAAAATATTTGGCATAGGTATCCCCCATTCCGGCCCACATATATTTTGTTGGCGTATTGGCAATCACCGGGGTTTGGATAAATGCATGCTTTGCTGGTTGTGGGAAGAAAAATGGCTGTTTAAAACTGCCGTCCGTATTATAGATGATGGATACGCTGGTGCAGGCGGCGCAGTTTGAGGCAATTGTAGGAAAGGTAAAAACAGGTTTATTTGCCTTAACAGCCAGAGCCTTTGCCGTATCTAAAGCCTTTCCGCCCCCGATTCCGAAAATTATATCAGCGCTTTCAACCTCAGGAAGTTTCATCAGCCTGTCAACCTGTTCAAAGGTGCATTCACCGCCAAACCAGATGAAATCTAAAATTTCAAGGCCGCTTACCTTAACCGCTTCCGTTAACTGTTTTTTTACCGCTTCCATGGCACGATGGCCTCCGATTGCCACAATGCGGGTTCCATAAGGGCTGCATATCTCGGGAACCTTTCTATATACGTCCGTTCCGATGGAATAGGCAGGCAGATTAATACTATAATTTTCCATGATATTTCCTCCTGTAATTTTGCGTAACCGTTTATGCAAAAGCCATCATTCCTGAAAATGATTTTTAAACAGCTGCGAGTTCTGTTTGTGATGAAACTATATTTTCTCATAGGATAATTATCCTATAAAATAAAAAAACTGCCCTTAATGAAAAGGACAGATTATTATTCTGCGGTACCACCTTTTTTGATTAGAAAATCCACTCAACCAGAAATGCTATCACATCTCCTACCGTTAACGCCGGAATACGTCCTCAGATACTTTGTAAACATACATTTCCCCTGGCCCTCAACGGTCCATTTACCTACCGGCTTTTCCATAGGGCTCTCAGCATATGCCCCATTCTCTGTACGGCGCCTTCGAAGGTTTTATCTCCATCTCAATGGTTTAGAGATATTTTATAAGCTTTTTTTAGAATTGTCAACGACTTTTTGTGGATCGTTCCCCCAAAATGTAACCGTTCAGCCTTCCGATGCCTGTGCCGGCCGCGGCAGTTTCCATGGCCTTTCCAGTTCCGGATTCGGACATAAGCACTTCTAAACGTGCAGAATTGCTAATGCCCTGCAAAGTCACAGGAAAGGCCATGGAAACTGCCGCAGCCGGCACAGGCATCGGAAGGCTGAGCTGTTCCAAAAAAATCTGTAAAATATCTAAAGAAATTACCAAAACATTTCTCTTAAAATTAGTATTATTTTTGCATAAAAGTGCCGGAACCCGGCGGAATGAGAGGATGTTATGAGAAGGACAGCAGTTTTATTGGCAATTTCATTGATGGCAGCAGCCGGTCTTAGCGGATGTACAAAGAAGGCGGCGGAGTCTGAGGTTTTAAAAGTCGGAAATATGGGAACCAGCATAAAAGCCGCCATGGTAGTTCTGGCTCACGAAATGGGATATTACGAAGAAGAGGGCCTGAAGGTGGAATTTGAACAGATCAACAATTTAAATGACGGCCTGACCGCCATTGGAACGGACAAGATGGACGTGCTTCCTATGGGCATCATCCCAACCGTAACATTTGCGTCCCAAGGAGGGGATTATGTGGTATTTGGAGGAACTATAGCGGAAGGCGGAGAGGTAGTTGTGTCGGACGAGTTGAAAGACAAAGTGAAATCGTTAGAAGACTTAGAAGGGCTGACAATCGCCTGTGTCAGGCCGGAGACCAGCCATATGATAGCGGAGAGCCTGATGAGAGATCAGGGGTTAGATGTGGATACGGCCACTAAATTTGTGGAAGTGGACGGATTTCAGAGCGTAATCGAAGCCGTGCAGAAAAAGACGGCGGACGCAGGTTTTGTGAACAGCGGTTTTGGGCTGATTGCAAGACAGCAGGGGCTGACAAAGGCATTTGCAATCGGAGACGTGATGCCCGGGGCGGTGTGCTGCCGGCAGACCACATCACAAAAAGTCATTGACGAAAAAAGGGATGCGCTGGTGAAGTTTCAGACCGCCAATCTGAGGGCTTATCTGCTGTGCCAGGAGGACCCGGAAACAGCGGTTAAAAAGCTGATGGATTTTTCCGGACAGGACAGGGAATATGTGGAATACTGCCTGTATGACGGGGCTATGAAGATAACCATGGACCCGGCTAAGAATAAAGTGAAGTCATTTTATGAGGTGATGAAAGATAACGGCGATATTCCGGAGGACAGCAAATGGGATGCGGATAAAAATGTGGACGTCACCATTTATAAAGATGCGTTGGACGGGCTGATGAAACGGTATCCGGACAGTGAGATACTGAAGGAACTGGATGCCGCATATCAGGAAAATAACTTTTAGAGAGGTTTTTTATGATTGAGCTGAAACGGGCCGGATTTTCCTATCCGGGGGAAGAAACAAGGGTGCTTGATAACATAGACTTGACCATTGAGGACGGCGAATTCGTGGTGGTGCTGGGAGGAAGCGGATGCGGGAAAAGTACGCTTTTGAGCCTGATTGCAGGGCTTAGAACCGCCACCGCCGGAGAGGTGGTTGTGGACGGAAAATCCTGTTTTGAACCCGGAGGAAGTACGGGAATCCTGTTTCAGCATAATTCCTTATTTCCATGGATGACTGTGAAAAAGAACGTTTCTTTTGGAATCAGACAGGCATTTCCGGGAATGAAGAAGGCGGAGCGGGAACAGCGGGCCGCCGTATATATGGAATCTGTTGGGCTGGAGGACTGCGGGGGGAAATATCCCGGGCAGTTATCCGGCGGCATGCAGCAGAGAGCGGCTATTGCCAGGATGATGGCAATGGATCAGGAGCTGCTTCTGCTGGATGAGCCATTTGCTTCTTTGGACCCTAAAAACAGGATGGAGCTGCAGCAGCTATTGGAAATTATGTGGAAAAAGGGAGAGAAGAAAAAGACCATCGTATTTGTTACACATGATGTGGACGAGGCCATTTTTTTAGGGGACCGGGTGATCTTTTTGGATGAAAGGAAGGTGCGGGCGGATTTTGATATTCCGTTTAAGAGGCCACGGGGGATTGATACCATTCTGAAGGAAGAGGAATATTGTGTGATCAGAAAGCGGCTGATCGATTTGTACTATGATGGAACCGGGCATGAGGATTCCGGAGAGAAGGATAACTGCCGGTGCGGGTGCGGCGAAACGGAGGGTGAGAGATGAAGATGATAAAAGACTGGCCGGTTCACGTGCTCTACATAATCCTCATGATTATGGGGCTGTATCCTGTTAATGGACAGACAGATAATGGGATTGTATTCGCCTGTATGGTCACGATGGCGGAAATCCTTTATCTGCTGCGGAAAATGGGCGGCGGAAAATCAGGGGGAAACAGTGATCTGATGTTCTTTTTTTATGCGGTTCTGATCGTATGGGAAGGGGTGACAGACTGGTTTTTAGTTGCCAGCCCGATTCTGCTCCCTTCGCCGCGGGCGGTGTTTCAGGTTTTTATAAAACAACGGCGGCTGATGATAAGAGGCGTGTATTCGTCCTTTCAGCTTCTTTTGGCCGGATTCGGAGCTGCATTTTTTCTGGGTGTGCCCCTTGGAATCATTTCCGGAAGAGTGAGGCGGATCAGAGAGTTTTTGCTTCCGGCCGCTAAAATTGCATGCTGCATTCCACCCATCATTTATACGCCTTATGTGGTGGCGGTCATGCCTTCCTTTCGAAGCGCGTCGATATTTGTGATTGTGATGGGGCTGTTTTGGCCGGTGTTCATGAATGTGGTTCTGATGGTATCTTCCATGCCGCAGACCATGGAGGATACGGTGAGAAGCATGCGCGTTGGGAAATGGGATCTGTTTGCTGAAATTTATCTGCCCTATGTGATTCCCGGTGTGGTAAAAAGCCTTCACATCTCTTTGTCCACCTCATTTATGCTTCTCACCATGGCGGAAATGATGGGGGCGTCCTCGGGACTTGGGTATTTTATTAAAAATTTTGCTGATTACGGAAATTATACCTGCGTGCTGGCGGGAATCATCCTGACTGCGGCGGTGATCCTTTTACTCAATCTGTTTCTTGATATGTTGGAAAAGAGATGTATCCGGTGGAAGATATAATCCTATATTCTAAAAAAATTACAATTTTTATGACATAATTTCAAGGAAATATCTGAAATTCCTTTTATACTTAGAGGAAATAAGGGGGCATTTTTATGGAAAGAGATTTTTATCAGGATATTACAAAGATATGTACGGAATATTTTAACTCGGATGAGACACTGACAATCTGGGATTTAGCCGACCGGGTTATGAGCCTGGACGGGTTGCCCATGCACTGTCCGCCCCACCACTATATGATTCCGGCGGTATTGCTGACTGTGGTATACAAGATGCAGGAGAAAACGGCGGCGCAGCTAAACGAGGATCTTGATCAGATTTTGGAACGGGCGAAACATGTGCTGGGAGGCTTCTGCGGAAATTACGGAAACTGCGGGGCAGCGGTGGGAATAGGCATTTTCACCAGCGTTTATCTGAAGGCGACTCCAAAGACAGAAGGGAAGAACTGGGCACTGCCCAACAGGGGGACGGGCAGATGCCTGTTAAAGATTGCCGAGGTTGAAGGCCCCAGATGCTGTAAGCGGAACACTTACCTGGCTTTTGAAGAGGCGGTGGACTTCCTTGAGGAAGAATTAGAAATCCATCTGGAGAAAAAGGATAAGGTGGTGTGCCGGTTTTTCAGGAATAATAAAGAATGCAAAGGAAAAGAATGCCCATTTTTCCCGAAAAGCAAGGCCGATCTGGAAGGCACGGAAGCGGTGGTGATCCGGGAAGAGGGAGACAGCCGGTGCGAATGCGAGCTTCACCCCTCAAGCATCCAGTATCATGATGAAACAGGAGTATGGAAACAGGGGCTGGATGATTTTGCAAAGAAGGCGGAAAAAGAAGAAAAGCGGGATATTGACCTGTATCTGATATCCGGTTTCTTAGGCTCCGGCAAAACGACGCTTTTAAAGAAAATGCTGTCGGGCATGGGAGATAAGAAGATCGGCGTGCTGGTCAATGAATTCGGCGGAGTCGGAATCGACGGGACTTTGGTGGAACGGGAAGGCATGCATTTGATTGAGATCAGCAACGGCTCCATTTTCTGCAGCTGTCTGAAGGGGGAATTTGTAAAAACCCTGATCGGTTTCACGAAACTGGATGTGGATATCCTGGTGGTTGAGAATTCAGGCCTGGCAGACCCGTCCGGCATTCATACTCTGCTGGATGAACTGACCGGAAAAACAGAGCGCGGCTATCATTATAAAGGGGCCATATGCGTGGTGGACTCCGTATCCTTTACCAAGCATGTGAAGGTGCTGACACCCATTCAGAATCAGATCATTTCCAGCAATTTTATCATCATCAATAAGATTGATCTGGTAAATGAGGTGACGTTGGAGGAGATACGGGCGGTCATTAAGGAGTTAAATCCCAATGCGGTTCAGTATGAAACCATGTTTTCCGACGTGCCGTTAGAATTCCTTCAGGATCATTTGGAGGACAACGGATATGTGGGAGAAACCAGCAATCATCCGTGGAACCGGCCGGCCTCTTATGCGCTGGAATGCGACGGAGACATATCAGAGGAACAATTAAGGGAATTTATCAAAAGCCTTCCGGCCGGCATGCTCAGAGGCAAGGGATTTGCAAAGATTGCAGATGAGTGGTTCTTATTCGATTCTACGGAGAATCAGTGGTCATTTGAACCGTATGTCCCCAAAAAGAGGGATCTGATGGTGCGGACTAAGATTGTTGTGATACTTAACGGACACGGAGATTTTAAACAGGAACTGTACCGGGAGTGGGACAGGATCATGGGATTTCCGGTTAATATTTATGAATAAAGAGAGTGAACATGGAGGAGAAAAGACGATGAATCAGAAAGAATTAGTATTGAATGCAATGCAGTGTAAAAAAGTGGACAGAATCCCGTGGGTGCCGTTTGTAGGCTGTCATGCGGCCAGCCTGATCGGAGTGGATTGTGAGACGTATTTTAAAAATGAAGACGATATCGTAAACGGCGTGTTAAAAGCGGTGGAACTGTACAATCCTGACGGCATTCCAACCATGTTTGACCTGCAGCTGGAAGCGGAGGCCATGGGCTGCCAATTGACCTATGCGAAAGACAATCCTCCGGCCGTATCCACCCATGTTTTAGAACAGGGCGCCAGCCTGGAAGAATTGAAGATTCCGACGGAAAATGACGGACGTCTGCCGATTGCCCTTAGCGCCACCAGAAGAATTGTGGAGGCTGTGGGAGATAAAATTGCCGTATATGGCCTGATTACCGGACCATTTACTCTGGCCCTGCATCTGAAAGGAACGGATATCTTCTACGATATGCTGGATGAGCCGGAAGAGGTGGAAGAGCTGATGGAATTCTGTCAGAAGGTGGCGATTAACATGGCCAAGATGTATATTGACGCAGGCGTCGATATCGTTGCGTTGGTGGACCCGATGACATCCCAAATCTCCCCTGACAGCTTTGAAGAATTTGTAACCCCATATGTAACTCCTGTTTTCGACTATATCCATGAGAGAGGAAAATTAGGTTCCATGTTCGTATGCGGCAATGCAAAAAGAAATGTGGAAAAGATGTGTGAGATTCACGCGGATAATGTCTCTGTGGATGAAAATATTCCTCTGGACTATGTGGTGGATATCTGTCATAAAAATAAAGTTTCCGTAGGAGGAAATATTAAACTGACCCTCACCATGCTGTTTGGAACCCCGTATGACAATATGCAGGATGCCACAAACTGTATGCAGATCGGCGGACATGAGGGATTTATTCTGGCTCCGGGATGCGACATGCCGTATGCCACACCTGTTGAGAATGTCCAGGCGGTTACGAAGACGGTTCACGGCGATATCGAAGACATTTTTGAAGGCGGAGATGTGATGGAAGGAATCAGCTACCAGCTGCCCGATTATCAGGCGGAGGATAAGGTGATTATCGACTGCATCACCCTGGATTCTGAATCCTGTGCGGCCTGCCAGTACAACATGGAGGCGGTGCGCGTGGCTGCTGCGCCGATCATGGATCAGGTAGTCATTATTGAGCATAAGATTAAAGAAAAAGAGGGCGTTGCCTGTATGATGAAACTGGGAGCAAAACAGGTTCCCACCATCTGCGTGGACGGGGAAGTCAAATATGAGAGCATTTTACCGGATACGCCTGAACTGACGGCTTGCTTTAAGGCTGCGGTTGAGAAAAAACAGAGGTAATTTTATTATCACAGTGGACAATTTGACCGATTTGTGCCATAATTCCATTAGAGATAACGTTTTAGTAAATGGAATCGGATAGAATGAGCATAGGTCAGGAGGAACTGTTGACATGAAAAATGGAAGGCCGACCATAAAACAGATTGCAGAAAAGACAGGTGTTTCCATAGGCACGGTGCATCGGGCGATCTATGGGAAAGAAGGAGTTGGAGAAGAAACCAGAAAGAGGATTCTGGCGGAAGTGGAAAAGATGAATTTCCAGATAGACGCCGCCGCCTCCAGCTTAAAGAGAAAAGCGATCAATATTGCCGTCGTGCTTCCAAAAGCAAAAGGCGAAGACCAGTATTATTTCCGGGGAATCTGGAAGGGGATAAAAGAAGCGGCGGCGGAATTGGAAAAATATAAGTTTCATTTTATTTACATTGAATCGGAATACAGAATGGATAAGATCGCGCTGGAACTGCAGACCTTATACGATACCATGCTGGACGACATCAACGGCCTTATCACCATTTCCGATACCAGTGAAACAAATGAGTGGATAGCCCGGTTTTACAAACAAGGTGTGATCACTGTATTGATTTCCAGCTACGGTAGAAGTGAAAATTATTTCTGCAGCATTAAGGTGGATCATAAAAAGGCAGGAAAGCTGGCGGCGGAGTTTTTGAAAACTGCCATACATAAGAAAGAGGGCAGGATTCTGGTTCTAACCGGCAATGCCAGTCTCTTTTCCAACCAGAATTACGCCGGTGGATTTTTGGAAGAGATAAAAAATCTGGGAGTGGAGAATGAGCTGCTTACCATCGACGGTTTTGGCAGGGAAGATATTGAAGGCCGCATGCGGCAGCTTCTGAAGGAGGAACAGATCGCGGCAGTTTTCTGCTGCAATGCCCGCAATACCTATGTTCTCTGTCAGTTGGCCGAGGAACTGAAAATCAGGGATGTGCTTCTTATGGGAACCGATGTATTCCTGGAACTGCAGCCTTATTTTGAAAGTGATATTCTGACCGTCTGCATCTATCAGTCCAATAAAGAGCAGGGAAAACGGGCAGTTGAAGTTTTATACCAGTATTTGTCCACAGGCAGCCGGAACCAGGGACAGGAATTTGTTCCTATCGGGCTGGTGATGAAGGGAAATTACGAATATTATATTAATTAACCGGTGGGCAGAACCGGAACAATTACAAAAACAAAGAGCAGAAAGGGGCAGGTGTAATGACGAAAGTTAAAATTAATCCTGGTATCTGTGGTTTGATTACAGCGGTGACCGCAGAGTCAGAAGACCAGCAGGAAGTGACCGTTACAGTACAGTCAGGATGTGAGAGCATTCGGAAGATGTTTGAGGAATTGGGAGATACGTTTGATGCGTTTGACGTATGTTTGGCGAAGCCTGGCGCCGGCGAGCTGTATGAATACGCATCGGAACATTTCCCGGGGCATGCATCCTGCCCGGCTATAGCAGGAATCATCAAATGTATGGAAGTGGAATGCAGGCTTGCGCTGCCGGCCACGGCCAGCATCGAATTTGAAAAATAAAGCGGCAGCAGATGCGGCGGAAGATACACACGGAATCGGGATGCAGATCGGAAAGGAAACGGTCCGCATCCCGATTTTGTGTATCTTTTGCGGGCCGGTTGATGTAAATCTTTTTAAGGATGTTAAGTTTTAGCTGAATATGATATAATTTGCAGAAGACAGTGATGAAATGAATTCGTCACTTAGGCATAATAAAGGAGTTGGATATGGAGCAGAGGATGGAATTAGAGCAATTATGCGGGCAGATCAGGCCGTTGGATCAGGAGATTCTGCGCGTCAGCAAAGCCCATTGGGACAATATAGCGAAGCCGCTGGATGGGTTAGGCCTGCTGGAGCAGATGATTACGAAGATTGCAGGAATCCAGAACAGCGAGATGATCTCTTTGGAGAAAAAGGCAGTCGTTGTTATGTGCAGCGATAATGGCGTGGTGGCTGAAGGCGTTACACAGACAGACAGCAGCGTGACGGCTGTGGTTTCTGAAAACTTTGCCAAAGGAATTGCCAGCGTAAACCGTATGGCCGCCGTGGCGGGGGCGGATGTGATTCCGGTGGATATCGGCATCAACCGGGATGTGAAGGAGCCGGGAATCAGAAACTGCAAGATCGCTTATGGCACAAAGAATCTGGCAAAGGAGCCTGCCATGACCCGGGAAGAGGCGCTTCAGGGCATTTTAACGGGAATTCATCTTGTGGAGGAACTGAAGAAGGACGGTTACCGGATTCTCGGTACCGGAGAGATGGGAATCGGCAATACGACTACCAGCAGTGCCATTGCCAGCGTCCTTTTGAATCTGCCGCCTGAGCAGGTGACCGGAAAAGGCGCAGGTCTTTCAAAAGAGGGGATAAAGAGAAAGGCGAATGTGATAAAAGAAGCGATCGCCCTGCATCATCCCGATCCGTCTGATCCCATCGGGGTGCTGGCTGCTTTGGGAGGGTTTGACATAGCGGGAATGACCGGTTTGTTTTTGGGAGGAGCGGTTTACCGTGTGCCCATCGTGATTGACGGGCTGATCTCTTCTGTTGCGGCTCTGCTGGCAAAGCGGATCTGCCCGGATGCGGCAGGATATATGCTTCCTTCCCATATGAGCAAGGAACCGTCCAGCGAGCGGATCATGGAGGAACTGGGCTTAAAGCCTGTGATATTAGGCCAGCTGGCCCTTGGGGAAGGAACCGGGACAGTGCTTTTATTCCCGATGCTTGAGATGGCCAACGAGGTCTATCTGGAAAACAGCACATTTGAAAATATTAATATAGAAGCTTATCAGAAATTTGAAGGAGACGAACAGCCATGAATACAGAAAAGTCAAAACAGCTATTTGAAGCGTCCAGACAGAGAATCCCGGGAGGCGTAAACAGCCCGGTCCGCGCGTTTGGGTCAGTAGGAAGAACGCCTTTGTTCATCGACCATGCCAAAGGCAGCCGCATCACGGATGTGGACGGAAATGAATATATCGATTACGTTTGTTCCTGGGGCCCCGGAATTCTGGGACATGCCCATCCGGAAGTGATAGAAGCGGTTAAAAAATCATGTGAAAATGGTCTGACCTACGGAGCGCCCACAAAAAAAGAGCTGGTGCTGGCAGAGATGATCTGCGAGGCCATGCCTTCTGTGGAAAAAGTGAGGCTGGTGAGCTCCGGCACGGAAGCGGTTATGAGCGCAATCCGTGTGGCTCGGGGATATACGGGACGTGATTTAATTATTAAATTCAAAGGGAATTATCATGGCCATTCGGACGGTCTTCTTGTAAAAGCCGGTTCGGCGGCCCTTACTACGGCGGTTCCGGACAGCAGCGGCGTTCCGGCGTCCTATACCCAAAATACTCTGGTAGCATTGTACAATGACAAGGATTCTGTCAGAGAACTGATGGAAACTTACAAAGACCAGGTAGCGGCCATTATCGTGGAGCCTGTGGCCGCCAATATGGGAGTCGTGCTTCCGCAGGACGGATTTTTGGAGTTTCTCCGCCAGATCACCCTTGAGTACGGCACGATCTTGATTTTTGACGAGGTGATCACCGGATTCCGCCTTGGATACGGCGGAGCGCAGGAATATTATAAGATCAAACCGGATATGACGACCTTGGGCAAGATTATCGGCGGAGGAATGCCGATGGCTGCATACGGCGGTAAAAAGGAAATTATGGACATGGTTTCACCGGTAGGGCCTGTTTATCAGGCGGGCACTCTTTCCGGCAATCCGATTGCCACGACTGCAGGAATCAAAACATTGGAAATTCTGAAGGCGCATCCGGAATACTACAGGGAGATCGAACGAAAGGCCAAAATGCTGGCCGCCGCTCTGAAACAGCGCGGGGAGCAGAAGAATGGAGGAGGGCTTTGCGTTAACCAGATCGGCTCTCTGCTGTGCGCATTTTTTACGGAAAAACCGGTTACGGATTATGAAAGCGCCACCTCTTCGGATACAAACGCTTATGCGGAATATTTCGGAGCGTTGCTGGAACATGGAATCTATGTGGCGCCGTCCCAGTTTGAGGCCATGTTTGTATCGGCGGCTCACAGCGAGGAGGATATCAAAAAAACCTGTGAGGTCATTTTACAGGCATAAAGCGAGGGGAGTATGGGAGTACAACTATTAAGTGTCAGCTATAAAACCACGCCGATCGAGATCAGGTCTCTGTTCGCATTTAATGAAGAACAGCAGGAAATGATTCTGGACGGTTTGTGCGGACAGGAACATATAGAAGAAGCGGTGGTATTGTCCACCTGCAACCGGATGGAAGTATACTGCTATTCCGACGATCAGGCGGACGCTTCGAAGATATTTGAACAGATGCTTTTTATTGTTTCAGGAACGGCCGGAGCGGATCATGTGGAAAATCTGAGGGATTATATTCTGCTGTATCAGGGACAGAAGGCGATGCACCATCTGTTCCGGGTGGCGGCGGGCCTGGATTCCATGGTGATCGGGGAAGACCAGATATTAGGGCAGGTAAAACATGCCCATGAATTTTCACATTCCAGGAACCGGTGCAGCACGTATTTGAACACGCTGTTCCGTTATGCGGTCACCTGCTCTAAAAAGATTAAGACGGATACGGTTCTTTCGAAGACAAGCGTATCCACGGCAACGCTGGCGGTAAAGGCGGCGGAACATGAATTGGGAGGACTTCAGGACAAAAAGATGATGATCATCGGAGCTTCCGGCAAGATCGGCGGCATCGTTCTCAAAAATGCCGGATGCATAAAAGGTCTTTCCATATACGTTACGAGCCGCAATCATTTGCCTGGAGTAGCGGGCGGCGGCCATGTCCGTTATGAGGTCATTCCATATGACGAGCGGTATTCTTACATGGACGATATGGACGTGATTATCAGCGCAACCTCCAGCCCTCACTATACCGTTACAAAAAACCATTTTGAAAAATGCCGGGTCACAGACAAACCGAGGGTGTTCGTGGATCTGGCAGTCCCGATGGATATCGAAAAAGCCATCGGAAATCTTGAGCACACCAGTTACTTTAATATAGAAGATATGAAGGAGCTGGCAAGGCAGAATAATGAGAAAAAGCAGGCGGACATAAAGGCTGCCGATAAGATTCTGGACGAGTACGAAGATCAATTTTCCAGGTGGCTTTTATTTCAGACCCACCGCACTGAACTGGACCGTTTAAAATGCGCCATGATGGAAGATGCCAACGACAAGGGCATCGATACGGCCATCAATCACCTCTTTTACAAGATAAGGGAGGGCGGCAGTTTGGGGGAAGTGGACGCATTTATGTCCGTTGTATCTAAAATTATTGCAGAAACATAATAAGATTCCAAAAGAAATACAATTACTCCAAAAAAAGTACAAAATTCTCCCGGCGTAATTTCTTATACTCATATACAGATAAAAGATTGAGCTATACAGCGCATATATTTATGAGGAGGAAGTAGGAATGGCTATTATTGAAGAGATTTCTGAGTTTCTGCAAAAGGGAAGAGCAAAGAATGTAAAAGTTTTGGTACAGCAGGCATTGGACGAGGGTGTGGACCCTAAGGCAATTTTAAATGACGGACTGCTTTCCGGAATGATGATTATCGGTGAGAAGTTTAAAAATAACGAAGTTTTCGTACCGGAAGTATTGGTTGCTGCAAGAGCTATGAATGCAGGTATTGCCATTCTGGAACCAAAATTGATCGAAGTAGGCAATGAGCCGGTGGGAAGAGCGGTTATCGGCACCGTTAAGGGCGACCTTCACGATATCGGTAAGAACCTGGTTGTTATGATGCTCAGAGGAGCAGGATTCGAGATCTACGATGTAGGTGTTGATATTGAAAGCAGCACGTTCATCGACAAAGCGGAAGAAGTTGGGGCTGATATCATCTGCATGTCCGCACTTCTGACAACTACAATGCCGAATATGAAAGACGTTATTGACGAATTAAACTCAAGAGGCCTTCGTGATAAGTACATAGTTATGGTAGGCGGAGCGCCTGTCAACGAAAGCTTTGCAAAACAAATCGGAGCAGATTTCTACACCCCGGACGCAGCTACCTGCGCAGATGTTGCAAAACAGGCTGTTTTATCCAGGTAGACGAAGAGACGCCGGAAAGAAGGGGAAACCTGGGCGGGCGGCGGAAATGGAAACGGATAGGGGATTCGGGTTACGACCCTAAGTGATACTAGGACGCCAAGAGCGGAAAAAGGCAGCGCGGCGCCATTCACGATGAACTCTTTATGACTTCATCGTTCAGTGGCGCCTCAAATACTGATTCGGAATGAGGCTGCTGAAAAAGTGTTTTGCTTAAAATTCATTCCCCATTTTATGTCAAAAATCCAGGGTTTTTAATTATGTTTTCACCACTTCATATCAAATTATTGTGTATAAAATGGGATGACATTTTTAAAATTTACAAAATCTGGGACTTTTTCAGCAGCCTCTTCGGAATTCAGTATTTGTCTGCCTTTTTCCGCTCTTGCCGTCCAAGTATCACTAAGGGTCTGCACACGATCCCCTATCTGTTTCCATTTCCGCCGCCCGCCCAGGTTTCCCCTTCTTTCCGGCTGTTGCTTGGCTGGCTGAGGATAAAAAAGATTTTGTGGATGCGGGAGTAAGGTTTTACATCAAGGGTGAAGGCTTTTTCAGAAATGCCTTCACCATTTAATATAAAGGGTGAGGTCATTTCGCGAAATGCCTTGACGTTTAAAGTAAAATCTGAAGTCGTTTCTGAAAATCCCTTTACGATCTATCTAAATTTGGCTTTCGTAAATACCAATGCAATAACATTGTTTTTAACCAGGCTAGCGAAAACCAGCACGGAATCGGGAGGCGGAGCCGGAAGACGAAGGGCGGAGGGGCTGTCCGGGCCGGGGAGGAAAGATGCAGCCAAATGGGATCGTATGGAACCCCTTTAGAACTACTTAGACCCGTAAGGACAGAACGAGGCAGGTAAAAACTGATTTCCGTCTCAGTTTTTAAAGCGCCGCTGAGCAGCGAAGTCATCAAGAGTTCACTGCGAATGGCGCTGGCCTGCCTCGTTTTGTCCTTACGGGTCTTAGTAGTTCTTAGGGGCGAATCCCGAATCCCATTTGGCTGCATCTTTCCTCCCCGGCCCGGATTGCCCTTCCGACCGTTTCCTTCCGGCCCCGCCTCCCCATTCTGTGCGTACCATTCGCCAATCCTGTTAAATAACAATTTGCATTATCTTTGGTGGGAGGTCAGAAGATTTCGCCGGCATCACGGGGGAGCTTGCGGATGTGTTCTATATAGTTTAGTACGTGGTGATCTTCTTCAAGGGGATACTCATATCCACATACGTTAGCTAAGGCTTGTGCCTTTTCACGGAAAATGGTGCACATGCAGAACAGGGCGTTCCAGATATTGTCTGTTTTTAGGTCGGGGTAGGTTTTCTTTAGGGAAATCCATTCTTCGTGTGTCAGGTAAGAGCGTATGTATTTATCCTTTTTTCCGGTTCCGACTTTGTAGTCGTGTTTGGAGCCAATGTACCAGTCCAGCATTTTCATGAATTCGGAGCGGATGTTGCGCTCTAACAGGGTCTTTGCCATAGGGAGACCGTTTCGCCATAACTCCTTGGCAACGTATGGGCAGAGCCACCAGAATTCATTGCAGCATTCTTCAAATTCCCGTTGGGTGGGCGGTTTAATCCAGTAGCATTGGTCATTGCAGTCTGAAAATTCCGGCAGAATGGAGTCTTTATCCAAAAGGCTGACAGCCGGTTCTCCGTTATCTTTGTATTCGTTCGCCGGATAAAGGGTTAAGTCGATCCGGGTTCCGTCCATAAACTGCATCAGATAGGTAAACGGTCTGCCGCTGTCATAATCATAGGGATGTTCAGACCGGTCTTCCGGCATCTGGAGGATCATGAGTCTGCCGAAACGGTCAATCCAGTGTTTGTCTTTTACGTATGGGCGGACATCTGTGACCAGATAGACAATATCATAATCTTGAAAACAATCTTTTTTTACATCTTTGTTGGCACGGGAACCATTCATAATTACAGCCCGAATCCGTTCATCGTCGCGGGCGGTTCCCAGGATCAGGTCGAACATCTCTTTTTCAGTGCGCATTTTCATAGAAAGCCTCCATTTTGTGCGATACAATTTATCTAATTCTAATATACCATAAATCTCTTTCTTTGGCTTGAAAAATCGGCAACAGTTCCCAGCCCTGCAAGTCTTTGTCGTCCGGCCGGTTTGCAGCGGTTCCCATAGTCTTTCCTGTGACTTTGCAGGGTATTAGCGATTCTTAACGCGCAGAATTTTTCGTTCAAGGGAAATGTCCACTTGTTTGAGTGGAACGAGTTTGGACATTTCCCTTGGTTTTTAGAAAAATCCTGCACGTTTAGAATCGCTTATGCCCGAAACCGGAACAGGAAAGACTATGGGAACCGCTGCGGACCGGCCGGACGGCAAAGACTTGCGGGGCTGGGAACTGGTATAAAAATCGTAAACTAGACGGCGTCATCCCTGGACATTGCAGGCAAAATACTATATAATGATTGTAATTTTGATTGAAGGGAAGGAATACAATGTACTCATTTGACAGCAGAGTCCGGTACAGCGAGACGGATGAGAAGGGAAGATTATCCGTTACGGGAATTATTAACTATTTGCAGGATTGTTCTACTTTTCAATCGGAAGACCTGGGACTGGGAATTGAATATTTAACGAAGAATCACAGGGCATGGTGGCTGTCATCGTGGCAGATTGTGATTGAGAGACAGCCCAGGCTGGGAGAGCAGATTGTGATTTCCACATGGCCCTATGATTTTAAGGGCATGTACGGTTACAGGAATTTTACCATCCGGGATATGGAAGGGGAATTTCTGGTAAAGGCTAATTCCATCTGGTTTTTCTTCGACACGGAAGCCGGACGGCCGGTGAAGGTGCAGGAAAAGGATGTCCGCGGATACGGTACGGGAGAAGAGAAAAAGCTGGATATGGATTATGCTCCCAGACGCATTGCAGTTCCTTCCGAATGTGAGATAAAAGAACCGATTATTGTGGGAAAACACCATATAGATACCAATCACCATGTTAATAATGCCCAGTATGTAGAGATGGCAAGAGAGATTCTGCCCAATCATTTTGAAGTGGCGGAAGTCAGGGTGGAGTATAAAAAGGCGGCTGTTTTAGGGGATATGGTAATGCCCCATGTCAGCCGGACAGAGGATGGATACGTTGTAGCTTTATGTGATACGCAGGAGACTCCCTATGCGGTGATCGGGCTGCGGGGAAGAAAGAAGCAGGCATAAGGAAAGGATTAATATGATAGAATTAGGAAAAAAACAAACGTTAAAAGTGATCAGGATGAAGGACTTCGGTGTATATTTAGGAGAGACGGCAGAAAGCGAACTGTCAGTTCTGCTTCCTAAAAAGCAGGTGCCGGAAGGGACAAAGATCGGGGACGATCTGGAGGTATTTATCTATAAGGATTCGGAAGACCGCCTGATTGCCACCACAGGAGTTCCGAAACTTCAGGTTGGAGAGACTGCTGTGCTGGAAGTGAAGGAAGTTTCGAAGATTGGCGCATTTTTGGACATGGGTCTGGAAAAGGATTTGCTGCTTCCATTTAAAGAACAAAACCACAAGGTGCGCCAGGGGGAAAAATGCCTGGTAGCCCTTTATATCGATAAGAGCCAGAGGCTTGCGGCCACCATGCGGGTGTATGCTTATATGAGCAATCAGTCTCCTTATAAGAAAGAGGACCGGGTGACGGGTACGGTGTATGAGATTAAAGAAGAGCTGGGCGCATTTGTGGCGGTGGACAACCAATACTATGGCCTGATTCCTAAAAGGGAGCTTCTCTCTTCCATACATGAGGGAGATGTGGTGGAAGCCCGTGTTACCAAGGTCAGGGATGACGGAAAGCTGGATTTAAGTCCAAAGGAAAAGGCATATATCCAGATGGATGCGGACTCTGAACTGGTGATGAAGGTGATTGATGAATTTGACGGAGTCCTTCCATTTAATGACAAGGCTTCACCGGAAGTGATAAAACGTGAATTCGATATGAGTAAAAATGCATTTAAACGGGCGGTCGGCCATCTTTTAAAAGAAGGCAAAATCAAGATAAATGAAAAGACCATTGAACGGATTTAGGAGGATGAACTTGGATTCGATAGATTACTATAACCAGTACGCAGCGAAGGTTTATGAAGACACGATCAATCAGGATATGGGAGAGATCATGCAGCAGTTTCTGGAACTGTTGGAAGAAGGGGATACCATTCTGGACTTGGGATGCGGTTCCGGCAGGGACAGCCTGACATTTTACGAATTGGGCTATGATGTGACGCCGCTTGACGCGGCGGAAGAGATGTGTAAACTCGCCGAGATACATACCGGTCTGGAAGTATTGCAGATGACATATGAAGATATGGAATTTGACGATGTATTTGACGGTATCTGGGCCAGCGCATCCTTAATTCATACTCCTAAGGATGAGATGATCCCTCTTCTGGACAAACTGGCAACGTCGCTTAAAGAAGACGGAATTCTTTATATGTCTTTCAGAAAGGGAGAACTGGAAGGATTTTCCGGAAAACGCTTTTTCAGCGATTATACGAAAAAAGAATTGGAACGGCTTTTAGAAAACAGCGGTCGGTTTAAAACGCTGAAAATATGGGAAGATTCTCATTTGTTTGATGAACACCGGGATATTACCTGGATTCATGTGCTGGCACAGAAAAAATAAATAGAATGGATGGGGAAGGTTATGAACTGGAAAAGATCGGCTTTTACGGATTATCTGATGATCATTGCAGGATCATTTATCATGGGATTTGCGATTAAGAACATGTATGATCCTGTCAGTCTGGTTACCGGAGGGGTGTCCGGCATTGCTATCATTTTTAAAAATCTTTTTTCAGTGCCCTTGTGGGTGACGAATACGGTTTTAAACATTCCCCTTTTTCTTGTCTCTTTTAAAATTAAAGGCTGGAAATTCATAAAAAAAACGTTCGTGGCGACAGTGGCTCTATCACTGTCGCTTTATATTATTCCGTATATGCCTTTTGTCACCGATGATCTGTTTTTGGCTTCTTTATTCGGCGGCATTATCAGCGGAATCGGAGCCGGCATGGTATTTATCTGTCAGGCAACAACCGGAGGCACGGATATGCTGGCCGCTTTGATTCAGAGAAAATTAAGGCATTATTCCATTGCCCAGATCATGCAGGTGCTGGACGGAGTCGTGGTGCTGGCGGGAGCTACGGTTTTTGGAGTGAAGTTTGCCCTCTATGCTCTGATTGCGATTTTTGCCGTTTCCAAGATTTCAGACGGCATGATTGAAGGCCTGAAGTTTTCCAAACAGGCATTTATTGTTTCCGATCATTACGAAGAAATCGCTAAAGTGGTCATGGACCGCCTCGCAAGAGGGGTGACTGCGGTAAATGCGGTGGGAATGTACTCAGGAAATGATAAGAAAATGCTGTTTTGTGTGGTGTCAAAGAAGGAAATTGTCCAGTTAAAAGAGATAGTTGGCCGGATTGATCCGGGCGCTTTTGTAATTGTAAGTGATGCCAGGGAGGTTTTCGGTGAGGGTTTTATTGAATATTGACAGAAAAATTACAACCCTGTTAGCATAAATTTGGTATTTAAAGCACTTTTCGAAATTGGTATACAGATTAAACAAAATCCCAAAAAACATTTTGGTGAATAACAATATGGCAAAAAAAACCTCTATCGTGTATGATAATGACAGAAACAAGAAAGGCAAAGCTGTGGGGGCTGAGCCTTACATAATAACATATAAATCTATCTTTTATCTATTTTAGGAGGAATTTTAAATGGCTAGTTTATCATTGAAAAACGTAACCAAGGCATATCCAAACGGATTCGTTGCAGTTAAAGAATTTAACCTTGATATTGCAGACAGAGAGTTCGTAATCTTCGTAGGACCATCCGGATGTGGTAAATCAACAACTCTTCGTATGATCGCTGGTTTGGAAGATATCTCTTCCGGTGAATTATACATTGATGGAAAACTGATGAACGATGTTGAACCGAAAGACAGAGATATCGCGATGGTATTCCAGAACTACGCTCTGTATCCACATATGTCCGTATATGATAACATGGCTTTTGGTCTGAAATTAAGAAAAACACCAAAAGAAGAAATTGATAAACTGGTTCAGGAAGCAGCAAGAATCCTCGACTTATCCCATCTGCTTGACCGTAAACCGAAGGCTTTATCCGGTGGACAGAGACAGCGTGTTGCTATGGGACGTGCTATTGTTCGTAATCCTAAAGTATTCCTTATGGATGAGCCGTTATCCAACTTGGATGCTAAGCTGAGAGGCCAGATGCGTATTGAGATCTCTAAATTACATCAGAGACTGCAGGCAACCATCATCTACGTTACACATGACCAGACAGAGGCTATGACACTTGGTACCAGAATCGTTGTTATGAAAGACGGTATCATTCAGCAGGTTGATTCTCCTCAGAACTTATATGACAAGCCACAGAACAAGTTCGTTGCAGGATTTATCGGAGCTCCTCAGATGAACCTGGTAGACGCTACTGTTGGTAAGAACGGAAGCGACGTTACATTGGCATTTGGCGGACATACAATCGCTATTCCGGAAGCAAAAGGAAAAATCCTTGAAGATAAGGGCTACATCGGAAAAGTTGTTACTCTTGGTATTCGTCCGGAAGATTTACATGACGAAGAAGCTTTCCTTTCCATGTCTCCTAAGAGCGTAATCGAAGCTACTATCAGAGTATACGAATTACTTGGTGCAGAAGTTTACTTATACTTCGATGTTGATGATGCGAACTTCACAGCAAGAGTAAATCCTCGTACAAGCGCAAGAGTTGGGGATACAATTAAACTTGGTCTTGACTTAACAAAGATTCATGTATTTGATAAAGATACTGAAAAAGTTGTATTAAACTAATAAAAAGTTAGTAAAATTAAGCAGGCGGGTGTTATACTCGCTTGCTTTTTTTAATATTTTGCATTAATATAGAATAAGGTAAATTTGAACAAAGGAGAGTGACATATGATTTCAAACCAGATACTTCAAACAACCATTGAAGGTTTAAAGGGAATTACCAGGATAGATCTTGGCATCTGCGATACGGAAGGGAAAGTTTTAGCGACGACATTTTCAGATGCGGAAGATTATGAAAGTTCTATTTTAGCTTTTGTAGATTCTCCTGCAGACAGCCAGGTTATTCAGGGCTATCAGTTTTTTAAGGTCTTTGATGAACATCAGTTAGAATATATATTATTAGCTAAGGGCGGAAGCGACGATGTTTATATGGTTGGTAAACTGGCAGCATTCCAGATCCAGAATCTTTTAGTTGCATACAAGGAGCGTTTTGATAAGGACAACTTTATCAAGAACCTTCTGTTAGATAACCTGCTTTTGGTGGATATATATAACCGCGCTAAAAAGCTGCACATTGAAACCAATGTAAAGAGAGTCGTTTACATCATTGAAACAAAACATGAGAAGGATGTGAATGCTCTTGAAACCGTGAGAAGCTTATTTGCAACCAAGACAAAAGACTTTATCACAGCAGTTGATGAGAAAAACATCATTTTAGTCAAAGAAGTGAAGCCGGGCGAGAGCTATGCGGAACTGGAAAAGACCGCTAACATGATCCTGGATATGCTGAATACGGAAGCGATGACCAAAGTCCATGTGGCATTTGGTACGATCGTAAATGAGATCAAGGAAGTTTCCCGTTCCTATAAGGAAGCTAAGATGGCTCTCGATGTAGGAAAGATCTTCTACAGCAGCAAGAACGTGGTTGCATACAGCAATCTGGGTATCGGCCGTCTGATTTATCAGCTCCCGCTTCCACTGTGCCGTATGTTTATTAAAGAGATTTTCGACGGCAAATCACCGGATGAATTCGATGATGAAACGCTTACCACGATCAACAAGTTCTTTGAGAACAGCCTGAATGTTTCAGAGACATCCAGACAGCTGTATATTCACAGAAACACTCTGGTTTACCGTCTGGATAAGCTGCAGAAGAGCACAGGTCTGGACCTTCGTGTATTTGAGGATGCAATTACATTTAAGATTGCGCTCATGGTTGTAAAATATATGAAGTACATGGAGAACTTAGATTACTAAGCCGGAGATAAGATGATAGAGATTTCTCGTGTGAACAAGACGTACGAAACCGGGAATAAGGCTCTGCGGGATATTAACATTACGATCGACGATGGGGAATTTGTATTTATTATGGGACGGAGCGGTTCCGGTAAATCCACATTGCTGAAACTTTTGTTAAAGGAAGTAGAGCCTACTTCCGGCAAAATTGTTGTAAATGATATGAATCTCGGCAAGATGCCGAAACGATATGTGCCCAAATACCGCCGCAAATTAGGGGTGGTATTTCAGGATTTCCGCTTGCTGAAGGACCGGAATGTGTACGAGAACGTGGCATTTGCTCAGCGGGTGATCGGGGCGTCAACAAAAACCATCAGAGAATCCGTACCCGCCATGTTAAAAATGGTGGGTCTTTCTTCAAAATACAAGTCATATCCGCAGCAGCTGTCCGGTGGAGAACAGCAGAGGGTTGCGATTGCCAGGGCGCTGATTAACCGTCCGGAAGTTCTGCTGGCAGATGAGCCGACGGGGAATCTGGACAGCCACAATGCCATAGAGATCATGAAACTTTTGGAGGAAATCAACCATAAGGGAACGACCGTGGTGGTGGTGACCCACAGCCAGGAAATCGTGGATCAGATGAATAAAAGGGTAATTACCATGGAACGCGGTTCTGTGGTCAGTGACGGAAAAAAAGGCGGATATAAAAATGAGAATTAGTACATTTTGGTATTGCCTGAAACAGGGTGTGATTAATATATGCAGGAATATTTTGTTTTCGCTGGCTTCAGTGGCAACTATTTCTGCGTGTATTTTTTTATTCTGCCTGTTTTACGCTATTATAATGAATGTGCAGAATGTGGTACACAATGCGGAGACAACAGTTGGGATTACCGTATTTTTTAAGGAAGATTTGACAGAATCACAGATTGAGGAAATCGGGGATCAGATCAGGAAACGGCCGGAAATTAAGACCATGGAATTCACCTCGGCAGAGAAGGCCTGGGATGACTTTAAACAGGAATATTTTTCCGGAATGGAATCTTTGGCAGAGGGATTTGCAGATGATAATCCGCTGGCGGGATCGGCTTCCTATAAGATCTTTTTAAATGATATAGAAACCCAGGATCAGGTAGTTTCTTTTATTGCCGCCATACCCGGGGTGAGAAAGGTAAATTATTCCAACAGCGCGGCGGCGGGGCTGTCCAGCTTTAATAAGATGATCGGACTGCTGTCCCTTGTGATCATCGGAGTGCTGCTGGCCGTTGCCATGTTCTTAATCAGCAATACGATTTCAGTGGCGGCTGCATTCAGGAAGCATGAAAATCAGATTATGAGGCTTATCGGAGCCACCAATTATATGATCCGGGCGCCGTTTGTGGTGGAAGGAGTCGTGATCGGTTTGGTCGGCGCGGTGCTTCCGCTGGTGGGAATGTATTATCTCTATAAGAATGCAATCGTTTATGTACAGCAGAAATTCCTGAATTTATCAGGGATTATGGTATTTCTGCCCATTGAGGAACTGATGCCGTCCATGATGGCCGTATCGCTGGTTCTGGGTGCGGGAATCGGATTTGTTGTCAGCTTTTTCACCATTAGGAAACATTTGAAGATTTAGGAGGAAACGGCATGAAAGTTAGGATGCGCTGCATCGTCATCGCCCTGGCTGCAGTTCTGGCAGTTACTCCGGTGCTTCCGGCTTACGCGACCAAATCGGGAGTGGATGACGCCAAGAAAAAGGTGGATTCCATGGAAGAGGAAAAGAAAAAGGTGGAAAGCACCCTTAAAAATCTGGAGGGACTCAAGGCAGACACGGCGGCCTATGTGAAGAAACTGGACAGCAATCTGGAATCATTGAACCGTGAACTGTCGGCATTGGAAGGACAGATCGCGGCCAAGGAAAACGACATATCCATTACGCAGGCTCAGTTAGAGGAGGCAAAGGCGGTGGAAACCAGCCAGTATGAATCCATGAAACTGCGGATTAAGTATATGTATGAGAAAGGTGATACAAACTATATTGACATGCTTCTTCAGGCCAAGGACTTATCGGAGCTTTTAAACCGGGCGGAATACATCAGCAAGATCTCGGAATATGACCGCATGATGCTGGATCAATACGTGGAAACAAAAGAAGAGATCACTTCCCATGAACAGCAGCTGGAGGAGGAGCATGAACAGCTGGTGGATATGCAGACTGCCACTCAGGCCAAACAGGCTTCCGTGGAACAGCTGATGAGCGAAAAAACAAAGGAACTGAAGAACTACGAATCCAAGATCGCCTCTGCCGAGAATGAGATTTCGGAATATGAGAAGGATATTAAAGCTCAGGAAGACCAGATCAAGAAGATGGAAGCGGAGATCAAGCGAAAGGAAGAGGAAGCCAGGAAGGCGGCGGAAGCGGCGGGCAAAAAGTATAATACTGTAAGTATTGGGAATATTAAGTTTATATGGCCCTGTCCATCCAGCAGCCGTGTGACTTCACCGTTTGGCGGAAGGAGTTCACCTACGGAAGGAGCGTCTTCCAATCATCAGGGAATGGACATCGGAGCCGCCTCGGGAAGCAATATCATAGCGGCAGCAGCTGGTGAAGTTATCATATCTACATACAGCTATTCTGCCGGAAACTATATTATGATAAACCATGGCGGAGGTGTTTATACTGTTTATATGCACTGTTCCCAGCTGATTGCATCAAAAGGTGATAAGGTTACGCAGGGGCAGGTAATCGCAAAAGTAGGGTCAACCGGTTATTCAACGGGGCCTCACCTGCATTTTGGAATCCGGGTAAATGGATCTTATGTGAATCCAGCTAATTATGTAAGTCCGTAACGGATAGATAGGAGACTAGTTGTGGAAAACAAAAATAAATTTTGGAAGGGTGCCCTTGTGGGAGCACTTGTTACAGCATTTACAGGATTGATCGTAGTTCTGTTTTCAGCGGGGATTTTCCTGTTCGGAAGAGGCGTTATCGATAATCAGGTACAGACTCAGAAGGTGGAAACAGGAATCTCCTCAGAAGAAGGGACTCTTGACTTCAAACGGATTGAGGATAAGATGGAGTTGATACAACAGATTATCGATAAATATTATTTGTTTGATGAAGATCCTGAAAAAGTGGAAGCGGGGATTTACGTTGGTATGATGTATGGCTTGGAAGACCCTTATTCCACCTACTATACAAAGGAAGACTTTGAAAAACTGATGGAGGACACGGAAGGGGTCTACTGCGGAATCGGAGCTATGGTATCCCAGAACCGTTCTACCGGAATTATCAGCGCTATCCGTGTTTTTGAAAATTCACCCAGTTTTGAAGCCGGTCTGCTTCCGGGAGATATTCTGTACAGCGTAGACGGTACGGAAGTGACAGGTATGGATCTGGATATTCTGGTAGGCACCTATATTAAAGGCGAAGAGGGAACAGACGTACACATCACTGTTTTGCGCGGAGAAGCAGGGGAAAAGGTGGAATTAACCATGACGCGCCGCCAGGTTGAGGTTCCTACGGTGGAACATCAGATGCTGGAAGACAATGTGGGATATATCTATGTGCTTCAGTTCGATACCATTACGGCACAGCAGTTTAAGGACGCCATCGACGATCTGGAGAAGCAGGGCATGGAGAAGCTGGTGGTGGATTTAAGAGATAATCCCGGAGGAGTTTTGGATGCCGTCGTGGATATGCTGGATTATGTTTTGCCGGACGGTCTTTTAGTCTCTACGGCTGACCGTGACGGAAAAGGAGATAAATATTATTCCGATGACGGCCATCAGGTAGATCATCCAATGGCTGTATTGGTAAACGGAAACTCTGCCAGCGCATCAGAAGTATTTACAGGCGCTGTGAAAGATTTTGGATGGGGCACAATTGTGGGAACCACCACATTTGGCAAGGGGATTGTACAGAACCTGATCCCTCTTGGCGATGGAACAGCCATTAAGCTGACCACTTCCCATTATTTTACGCCAAACGGTTTTGACCTTCACGGAAAGGGAATTGAGCCGGATGTGGTAGTGGAACTGGATGAAGCTTTGAAGAGCAAAGCTGTGATTCCGTTAGAAGAGGATAACCAGCTGCAGGCGGCTATCGAAGCCTTAAAATAAGAAGATGTAAAAACAGCGCGTGCTGTGGGAAATGAAAGGTTGAAATCATTTCCCACAGCACGCGCTGTTTTAGTTTTATCTGGATTCAGGTGTTAATGCTTTTAGATCATTGAGGAAGCTGCGTACTGCTTCTTCTTTCGTGGCCCAGGAGGTGACCAGACGGATCACGCTGTGGGAATCGTCGGATTTTTCCTGTATGGAGAAGAGATAGTCACGGCTCAGTTTTTCGATCAGCTGGTCGGGAAATACCGGGAACAGCTGATTGGTCATGGACGCTGATGCGAATTGATATCCTAATTCGGAAATGCCCTTGCGGAGGATGGCTGCCATCTGGTTGGAATGGGCCGCCATATCATAGAATAAATGATTCTGGAACAGCTCTTCGAATTGTATGGACAGCAGCCAGCCCTTTGCCAGCATGGCGCCTCTCTGTTTAATCATATAGCGGAAGTCCGGCTTTAAATCCGGGTGGCAGATTACCAGCGCTTCTCCGAACAGGGCGCCGTTTTTCGTACCTCCGATATAAAAAACATCCACCAAACGGGCAATATCTGCCAGGGTCAGGTCGTTAACCGGGCTTGTGAGAGCGGCTCCCATGCGGGCGCCGTCCATAAACAGATAAAGCCCTTTTTGTCTGCAGATGTGATGGATGGCTTCCAGTTCTGCTTTCGTATATTGAGTGCCGATTTCCGTACTGTTGGAGATATAGACCATCTTGGGCTGAACCATGTGTTCGTCGGTATGTAAAGCAATGGCTTGTAAAATCAGCGCCGGATTCAGCTTTCCGTCTTCTGTCTGCATCGCGATAACTTTATGTCCGGTCGCTTCAATGGCTCCTGTTTCATGAACATTGATATGTCCGGTAACTGCCGAAATTACGGCCTGGTAAGGGCGAAGGGCAGTCGCTATGGTGATCAGATTGGTCTGTGTGCCGCCCACGATGCAGTGGATGTCCACATCTTCTCTCTGAATTTCTTTTTTGATCAGCTCTTTCGCGTGAGGAGTATGCTCGTCGTCCATGCTGTAACCGTCGTGCTGAACGAGATTGGAATTCAGCATTGCTTCCAGAATTTTAGGATGTGCGCCTTCGCTGTAATCATTATTGAAACTATACATAAATGTTTCCTCCCTGAAATTTTAAAATATTGTAAACATCATATACCAAAAAAACCACAAAGTCTATAGAACATTTGAAAATATAAGGAGTTGGCGTAACTGCTCAGCCCGTATAATTGGTTGCAAAATGGTTACGAATTACGATAATAAAATAAATATTGCAGTTTGTTGTAATTTAATTTATTATATAACTATAGATAAAATGGGAGCAATGACGATGTTTAACTGGTCAATTATTACAGAGGTTATTTCTTTTCTGCTGATTTTGGTATTAATTTTAAATCTTTCTTATAGTAAACGAACGCTTACGCCTTTAGTCAAATGGTTCTGGGCGGGGCTTATTTGCGCGTCTGTCTCTATTATATGGAATATCCTTTGTGTCTTTCTTCTCTCCAGTAAACATCAAGTTCCCCGTTATATTAACATTTTCATGAATACCGGTTACTTTATCCTGATTGTTTTGACATGTTCTGTGATCACTATGTATGTTTTTGAAAAGATGCTGGAGCATGTTTATGATAAATACTGTATAAAACGTGCCAAAATAATCCTGTGTCTTTTGACAGCTGCTTATTTTGTCCTGACTCTGGCAAATTTAAAAACCGGCCTGCTGTTTTGGATTGATGAAAGCGGAAACTACTGCCGCGGAGTTTTAAATGGTATAGGGTATTGGGTGATGTTAATAGAGTCGTGCCTTCTCCTTTTCTGCTATTTCAGACACCGCTCCAGCGTGAGCAAGGACATGAAGCATGTGATGAGAACGGTTCCGCCTATTATTTTGACAATCGTCATCATCCAGATCTGCAATCCCCAGACTTTATTAAACGGGACTATTATAGCATTTACGGAAGTCAGCTTATTTGTCAGTTTTTACAATCAAAAGCGGGAAAATGACAGTGTAACCGGGTTGGGGATTCGGTACAGCTTCTTTTCGGAGCTAAATTTGAAAATAGAAGGCCGTCAAAAGTTTCATGTTATTTTAATTGCCTTGACGGATTTTGGAGTAATCAACTGCAGGTATGGGCATCAGACCGGGGACGAATTTTTGTATGCGGTAGCTAACTGGCTGGATAAGACTTTTAAAGAAGCTGTGGCGTTCCGCTATGTGGGAGTTACTTTCGCTGTTATGCTGCCGTTTACCACACCGGAACAGGAAGAACAATACAGTCTCCATTACCGGAAACGCTTTGAAGAGGCTTGGGCGGTGGGGGACTGCGTCGAAGTGCTGCCGGCGGCATTTGCAGATTTCATCTACTCGGGTAATGGGATTGATGCGAACCAGGTGATTGAAGCTTTAGATTATATCATGTCTCTGGCCAAACATTCGGCCCAGAAATGGATTCAGTTCGATGATAAAGTGGCGGAAAAACTGCTCCGTCACCGCCATGTTGCCGACTCGCTGAGAAGAGCGGTGGAAGACAATGGATTTGAAGTCTGGTATCAGCCGGTTTACAGCCAGGAAAGCCAACAGTTTCAGTCGGCCGAGGCGCTGGTTCGGATGAAGGATGAGAACGGCATTTTCATCTCTCCGTCGGAATTTATACCGGTTGCGGAAGAAATCGGGCTGGTGGACAAGATTTTCTGGTTTGTTTTGGAAAAGGTATGCGTGTTTATAAAAGAGAATCAGGACCTGCCGCTGAAATCCGTGTCCGTCAATCTGTCCATGCCCCAGTTTGAAAATCCTCAGCTTTTAGAGAAGGTGAGGGATTTGATGGGAAAATACGAGATTCCCATCGACCGGATTAAGTTTGAAATCACTGAGCGGGAGATTTCCGACGATGCCGCGTTAGCCAGAAAGACGATTCATAATATGGTTCATGAAGGATTCCGTTTCTATCTGGATGATTTTGGAACCGGATATTCTAATTTTTCTTCCGTGGCCCAGGTTAATTTCGAATGTATCAAATTTGACAAGACTCTGATTGAGGCGGTTCAGTCGGACCGCAAGAGTTACATATTGATTCAGGGGCTGGTAAGGCTGTTTCATGAATTGGGTATTCAGGTTATCGCGGAAGGTACGGAGACCAGGGATCAGGTGGACTGCCTGATTGGGCTGGGAGCGGACCTGATACAGGGGTATTACTATGCAATGCCGATGCCGGGAGAGGAATTGCGGAAGTTTTTAAAGTAACAGACCAGGGGTTTTTAGTTAAAGGGTGAAGGCATTTCGCGAAATGCCTTCACCCTTTTTATAAAATCCGGCTGGTATGGGAGATGGGGACGCAGTTTATTAATAGGGTGCGATGGATTAGAATAGACGGTAAAATTTAATAACTTAGTTACTATTATTTAAAATTTGGTTTTACTATAATTTACTATAGCTAGATAAAGTTAAAGTTTTTTATTTATCAGAAGGCTGAAACATATAAACGTTGAAATTATGGAGGAAATCATTGTGAAAAATAAGTTTTTAGTTGGTATTTTGTCTGTTTGTGTATTGTCTTTGGCAATTGGATGCAGTTCCGGCACGGAGGTGAAGGTGCAAACTGAGGAAGGTTCGGAAACGGCTGCTTTATCTGAACAAAATCGGGAAGACGATGTGGAAAAACCGGATTACTATGGAGAATTAATTGCAGCTGTGAAAGAGTGCATCTCAAAAGGGGAGATAATGGTGCCGGAAAATTATGATTTTAGTGATGTTATGTTAACATCCGGGTATTATTCCGGTGGGACGCGGGGATATTTGATTGAAGATATAGATGGAGATGGGGTGGATGAACTGATATTTGGAGAAAATGGGAGTGAACCGGATGGTACGCAGGGCGGTATTATCTATGATATCTATACAATATCTGACGGGGAGCTTGTTCATGTGTTGAACGGTTGGGTGCGGAATCGATATTATCTTTGCGAAAATGGGATGATTGCAAATGAGGGCTCCAGCGGAGCCGGTAATTCTAATTATTCTTATTTTACTTTTGATGGATCCAAGATTCATTTGGTGGAATCGGTTATATGTGATGGGATGAAGGATGCGGAGAATCCGTGGTTTTATTCGACGGAGTCTGAAGATGATGCGGAAAATGCAGAGCCTGTCAGTGAAGAAAGGGCGGATGAGATCAGGGGAAAATATAAATATGAGTATCCGGTGTTTGTTCCGTTTGGGGAGGAGAGGTAGTGGAGGAGAGAAGGCGGTTTGGGGGAGTTGTATTTTATTTGGGAAAGGGATTTTTAGGGGATGGTGGACAAGTGGTAGATTGGTATTTGGTGGTGGAGTGAATTATGAAGCTATATGTGACTATTTGGCGGTATATTTGAGTTATGGTATAAAAATGATGGAGTATGGCAGTGAGGCAGAGAAATAGGTGCATAAAAGAACAAATGTTCTTATATGTACCTATACTTTTTATATGGCCTATGATATAATTTGGGGAGAAGTTTTGTATTAAAAAAACACTGAATTTTGGCCGATAATTTGGTACCTTAAAAGAAGGTTTTGTTATGAAATTAAAAGACATCATGAGGAAGAATATGATTGTGAATAGATACTATTCGGTATCTATTAAATGAAATATATTTTTGGCGGCTAGGAGATATAATAATAAAACCACTGCACATGTGTGGCGAATTCATAAGGGAAAAGATGATGACGAAAGAATTTTATTAGTGTGAATAATCAATTTAGAAGTATTTCGTCTATTATAGGTAAGCAGAATGGTAGACAGTGTACGTTTAAAATCAATTGAAAACAGTACATCAGTATGGAATCATGCAATGAATGGGAGGGACTATATGGCAATACCAACAAACATAAAGACATTGTTATCAGGAAATGTTGTTGAATGGGCAAGAATTTAATTTAAAGAAACTTGGGATGCAGAAGCTTCCTTGAAATCGGTATGTGCATTTGCAAATGATCTGGATAACTGGGGTGGCGGATATATTATAATTGGCGTTGAGGAAAATGAGGGACAACCCGTTTATCCTCTTAAAGGGGTTCCTGTGAATAAAATTGATGCTTATCAAAAGAGTATTTTGTCTAAATGTAAGTTGATTAGGCCTGCGTATATGCCAATAGTGGAAGTCGTAGATTATGAAAAGAAGAAATTTATTGTTCTTTGGTGTCCAGGTGGAGATAACAGACCATATTCTGCTCCCAAAACGATGACAAAAGATAATAAAGAACGTATTAATTACATCCGAAAAATGTCCAGTACGATAGAACCATCGGATGATGAAGAAAAAGATTTGTTTAATTTAGCAAATCGAATTCCATTTGATGATCGTGTAAACCATCAGGCAGAGATGTCAGATTTAAATATTACACTCATTCAAAATTATTTAAAGGAAGTTAAAAGTTCGTTATATGAGAAGTCTAAAGCGGGAGATTTTGTCGAAGTATGCAGTGATATGAATATTATCAGCAATCTTCCGGAATATACAAAGCCAAAGAATGTAGGATTGATGTTTTTTAGCATGGAGCCTGGTCGATTTTTTCCATATACGCAGATAGATGTTGTTCAATTTCCGGATGGTTTAGGTGGCGACAATATTATTGAGCAGACTTTTAAAGGACCAATCCAACAGCAGTTAAGAGATGCACTGCGGTATATTAGAAATACGATTATTACTGAAAAAGTTGTAAAACATCCAGATCGCGCCGAAGCAGACCGTTTTTTTAACTATCCATTTGCGGCGATTGAGGAAGCATTATCAAACGCGGTGTACCATCGTGCTTATGATGAACGAGAGCCAATTGAAGTTCGGGTGGAACATGATCGGATGGAGATAATAAGTTTTCCGGGGCCGGATCGTTCGGTAACAATGGAAGGACTAAAATCTTACCGTGTATCCAATCGCCGGTATCGAAACCGTAGAATAGGAGATTTTTTGAAAGAGCTTCATTTGACTGAGGGAAGAAATACAGGTTTTAAGAAAATTCTTGATGCATTGGAAACAAATGGATCTCCAAAGCCAGAGTTTGAAACGGATGAGGCACGCAGCTATTTTATTACAAGATTATTTGTGCATGAAGGATTTCTGAAAGAAAAATATGTGGCTGAAAATGCATCAACCCCAAATTCAACCCCATCAACCCCAAATTCAACCCCAATAGTTTCAGCGCATGAGGAACTGAGAGGATTGTCATTAAGAGAACAGATACTGGTGCTTATAAAGAAAAATCCTTCTATTTCCAAAAAAGAAATGATGGGAATATTGGGAGTTACGATGTATGCGCTGAAGAAGGAGTTAGCAGTAATGAGAGAAGAACATGTTGCTGAATTCATTGGATTTAGTAGGAGTGGTAAGTGGGTTGTGCATTAGGTGTATTGATGGAATTGGTCCTATGTTAAGATATATAAATTTTCGAGATAAGTTGGAGAAGATGTTATAGCAGAAACTTATGATTATAAGAGACACGAAAAGGAATTTGTATGCGCCATGAGGCTGAGTACCTTATTTTACGAATTTATGGTCTATAAAATACTTTTTATCGGGTCACCAAGGAGGTAAAAACACATTATGGAGTTTAAATTACACAGTGAATATCAGCCCACCGGCGACCAGCCGCAGGCGATCGAAGCCCTGGTAAAGGGCTTCAAGGAAGGCAATCAATTCGAAACTTTACTAGGCGTTACCGGTTCCGGTAAGACTTTCACTATGGCCAACGTAATCCAGCAATTACAGAAGCCAACCCTCATCATCGCCCACAACAAAACCCTTGCCGCCCAGCTCTATTCCGAGTTTAAGGAGTTCTTCCCGGAGAACGCGGTGGAGTATTTTGTCAGCTACTACGACTACTACCAACCAGAAGCCTACGTCCCATCCACCGACACCTATATAGAAAAGGACTCCGCCATCAACGATGAGATCGATAAACTCCGCCATTCCGCCACCGCGGCTCTGTCGGAGCGCAGCGATGTGATTATTGTGGCGTCGGTTTCCTGTATCTATGGTTTGGGAAGCCCCATCGACTATCAGGAGATGGTGATCTCCTTGCGGCCGGGAATGGTGAAAGACAGGGATGAAGTGATTCATAAGCTGATCGACATCCAGTATACGAGAAATGATATGGATTTTCACCGGGGAACGTTTCGGGTCAGAGGCGATGTGATTGAGGTATTTCCGGCATATTCCGGGTCAGAGGCGTATCGAATCGAATTTTTCGGAGACGAAGTGGACCGGATTACGGAGATTGATACTCTGACCGGAGAGGCCAAGGCGCAGCTTAAACATGTGGCGCTCTATCCGGCTTCCCATTATGTAGTTCCAAAGGAGAAGATGGAGCAGGCGGCTCAGAATATACTGGAAGAATTAAAAGAGCAGGTGGCTTATTTTAAAAGTGAAGATAAACTGTTGGAGGCGCAGAGAATCTCTGAACGGACGAATTTTGATGTGGAGATGATGAAGGAGACGGGATTTTGTTCGGGAATTGAAAACTATTCCAGACATTTGACCGGCTCGGCGCCGGGAGAGCCGCCGTGTACGCTGATTGATTATTTTCCGGATGACTTTTTAATCATAGTGGATGAATCCCACATCACCCTTCCTCAGATCAGGGGAATGTTTGCGGGCGACAGGTCCAGAAAGACCACATTGGTGGAATTTGGGTTCCGGCTTCCGTCGGCATTGGACAACCGTCCGCTTAATTTTACGGAATTTGAAGGAAAGATCGATCAGATGATGTTTGTGTCGGCTACGCCCAACGTATATGAAAAAGAGCATGAGCTTTTGAGAGTGGAGCAGATTATCCGGCCGACCGGACTTTTGGACCCGGAGATCTATGTAAGGCCGGTTGAAGGACAAATTGACGATTTGATCTCAGAAGTGAATAAAGAGGTGGAGCAGAAGCATAAGATCTTAATAACCACACTGACCAAGAGAATGGCGGAGGATCTCACCGATTATATGAGGGAAGTCGGTATCCGGGTAAAATATCTCCATTCCGATATTGACACGTTGGAGCGTGCGGAGATCATCCGTGATATGCGTCTGGACGTATTTGACGTATTGGTGGGAATTAACCTTTTGAGAGAGGGACTTGATATTCCGGAGATCACACTTGTGGCGATCCTGGATGCGGATAAGGAAGGCTTTCTCCGTTCGGAAACCTCGTTGATTCAGACCATAGGGCGTGCGGCCAGAAACTCGGAAGGCCATGTGATTATGTATGCGGATAAGATCACCGATTCCATGAGAGTGGCCATTGATGAGACGAACAGAAGGCGCAGCATCCAGCAGAAATACAACGAAGAACATGGAATTACGCCGACTACCATTAAAAAGGCGGTCCGTGATCTGATCGCTATTTCCAAAGCGGCTTCCGTTTCCAATGAATCGTCTAAAAAGGATCCGGAATCCATGGATGCGAAAGAGCTGAATAAGCTGATTAAGGAATTGACCAAGAAGATGCATCAGGCTGCAGCAGAGCTTAACTTTGAAGAGGCGGCCCTTCTCAGAGACCGTTTAGTCGAAGTGAAGAAGATGCTGTTAGAATTAGAATAGAAAAAGACCGGCCCTTCAAACATCTGATGCTTGAAGGGCCGATAAGGGATGTTTCTATTCAGAGACCACCGGGGCTGTGAATAGTAACTAAGAGATAAAAACAGAAGAAAAATCTTATTGACAATAATTCTCAATAAAGATATGGTTACACTTGGCTGGGAGAATTAGCTTTGGCTAATTTTGAATGGGAGATTATGTCGTGAAACTGTATGAGGGCGAGATTGGAAGGCCGTATATTGTACAGAGCATTATTGTGGAAGATAAGATTACAAGGCGTTTGGAAGCCCTTGGAGTTAATGAACAGACGAAGATTATCATGATGAATAAAAAGGGCAGCGGTACGGTCATTATAAAGGTGCGGGGAACCCGGCTTGCATTAGGAAGAAGAATTTCTGAAGGGATTGAGATAAAGGAGGCTTCGGAGGATGCAGCACGCGGATAACAGACCGATTACCGTAGGATTCGTCGGCAACCCTAATTGTGGTAAAACCACGCTGTTCAATGCATTTACAGGCGCCAACTTAAAGGTGGCTAATTGGCCGGGGGTAACGGTAGAGCGGGTGGAGGGACAGATGAGCTATGAGGGAAGAACGGTCAAAGTGATCGACCTTCCCGGCATCTACAGCCTGACTTCCTACACGATGGAAGAGATTGTTACCAGGAAATGCATGGAAGAGAGGGAAGTGGATGTGATCATCAATGTGGTGGACGCTTCCTCACTGGAACGAAACCTGTACCTGACTCTTCAGCTGTTGGAATTAAAAAAGCCGGTTATTCTGGCGCTTAATATGATGGATATTGTGGAAGAACGGGGAATGGTGATTGACATTCAGCGTCTTTCTGAGATGCTGGGCCGGATTCCGGTGGTTCCTGTTTCCGCCAGGAAGAGGACCGGGCTGGATGATCTGATGCAGGCGATGGTTCATCATTATGATGAAGGACCACAGAGAGTTGTGGTTCATTACAGCAGAGTGGTCGAGGAGAAGATTGAGAAGATCGAAGTTGTTTTAAAAGCCCGCTGGGGCGTGGGGGACAACTTGAGATGGTATGCCATTAAATATATGGAGTATGATGAAGACGTTTATAAGAATCATCCGGTTGACTTAATTAACATTATCGATCATAATTATGAAAAACAGATTATTAATGAAAAATATGACTATATAGAAAAAGTGATTAAGGAATGTCTGTTTCATAAGGAGGAGAAGGATGCTTTTACGGATAAGATTGACCGCTGTCTGACCCATCCGGTATGGGGAATTCCCATTTTTTTAGGAACTATGGCTGTGGTGTTTTTTCTCACGTTTACGGTGGGGGATTTTCTGAAAGAGTATTTCCAGACAGGACTGGACGGGATTTCTTCCGGCACGCTGAATCTGCTTCGGGGCTTAAATGTGTCGGGGTGGATGATATCTTTGGTGGTGGATGGAATTATCGCGGGTGTGGGGGGAATCCTTACATTTCTGCCTAATATTTTTATTCTTTTTCTGGCATTGGCATTTTTGGAAGACAGCGGTTATATGGCGAGAGTGGCTTATGTTATGAATGAGACGATGGGGATGGTGGGATTGTCCGGAAAGGCATTTTTACCTATGCTGCTGGGCTTTGGGTGTACGGTTCCGGCTGTGATGGCAACCAGGGCGCTGGCGACGCAGAGGGACCGGCTCAGGACCATACTGATCACACCGTTTATGTCCTGCTCGGCCAGACTGCCTATCTATGTGCTGTTTTCGGAGATGTTTTTTCCGGATCATGCGCTGATGGCGGCTTATTCCCTCTATGCCATCGGATTGGCGGTGGCCATTATGATCGCTTTTATCGTACATAGAAGTTCCAAATCGGTGGAAGAGGATACTCTTTTAATTGAACTTCCGGAGTATAAGACGCCCAATGGAAGGACGGTTGGGATCTATGTGTGGGATAAGGTGAAGGACTACCTTACAAAGGCGGGAACTACCATATTCGTGGCATCCATTGTTTTGTGGTTCGTATTGAATACCGGGCCGGACGGCTTTGTGGCGGACGTATCGGACAGCTTTGCCGCGATGTTTGGCCGCGTGGTCGTACCGGTTCTCAGACCGGCAGGGCTTGGAAGCTGGCAGGTGGCAGTGGCCCTCATTTCCGGCCTTTCGGCTAAAGAAGTGGTGGTGTCCAGTTTTTCGGTATTATTTGGAATTAATAATGTAAATTCTCAGGCGGGCATGGCCGCGTTGTTACAGGCGCTGGAAACGGTTGGATTCGGCGGGCTGAATGCTTATGCGCTCATGATCTTCTGCCTGTTGTATACCCCTTGCGTGGCCGCAATTGCTGCAATTAAAAGGGAAACTAAATCATGGAGATGGACATTGGGAATGATCGGTTTTCAGCTGATACTGGCATGGATGATGGCGGTGCTGGTTTATCAGGCGGGAAGGCTGATATTCTAAAGTCTTAGGGAGATACTGGCGATGAATGATAAACTGCTTGTGGAGACTGCGGTTTTGGCAGGTGAGATTATGCTTGTGAGCGGAGCGGAGATTTACCGGGTGGAAGATACCATAAACCGCATGCTGAGAAGGGCCAACCGACAGACGTCGGAGGCCATCGTGTTGTCCACGGGAATCTTTGTAACCTTAAATGATCCGGCTATTGAGCCGATTACGGTTGCCAGACGGGTGGCGGACCGGTCCACGAACCTGAATAAGGTCTACATGGTGAATAATGTGTCCAGAGAGTTTTGTAATGGACGGGTGACTGTGGAAGAGGCCCATGAGCAGCTATTGCAGGTCAGAACCATGCAGAGGTACAGGCCGTGGATGAATAATGTAGGGGTTGTGGGAGCCGGTACGTTCTTTGCCCTGTTATTGGGCGGCGGGTTGGCGGATTGTCTTGCGGCGGCATTTGGAGGGGCGCTGCTGGCAGGGGTTATGTGGCTGTCGGGCAGATTCCGTTTAAATGCGTTTTGCCAGACTTCGCTGGGGGCTTTCACCATTGCGGTAGCGGCTTTGGCGCTGAAACAGTGGCTGTTTCCGGGGCTGCAGCGGGACATTATCATAATCGGGTGCATTATGCCTCTTGTGCCGGGAGTGATCTTCACTACTGCGATCCGCGATACGCTGAACGGCGATTATTCGGCAGGAGCGGCCAGGATGCTGGAAGCGGTTGTCATCGCTCTTGCGGTAGCTGCGGGCGTAGGTATGGGAATGGCGTTTTTCAGTCAGCTGGCGGGAGGTGTTTCCGTATGGTAGTTCAGACGATCGGTGCATTTCTGGCAGTCATCAGTTTTGCTTTGATTCTGGAAGTGCCTCCAAAGTATGTTTTTCATGCCGGGTTTGTGGGAGCGGCCTGCTGGGTCATCTATATGCTTTCCATGAATTATACGGATTCCGTGATTTTTGCGGCTTTTGTATCCACCTTGGTGGTGGCTTTGATCAGCCATATATTTGCCAGGATGTTTAAAGTTCCAGTTACCGTATTTTTAGTGGCTGGTATTCTGCCTTCCGTACCGGGAGCTTCGATTTACCGTTGTGTATATTATATGATCCGCAGCGCGTCGGATTTATCCACGTATTATCTGATGGAGACGCTGCAGATAGCGGGAGCCATAGCGATGGCAGTATTTATTATGGATTCTTTGTTCCGATTGGGACAGAAGAGTTAGTGAGCAGAGAGAGTTGATTTTCAGAACGTGAATAGAGATAGATTTGGTTGGAAAGCTGGTCTTCGGGTGGAACCTCGGACTGGTTGATGGAGATGACCATCTCATTGAGCGTGTTGATATCCGTAGTTTCATCATAGGGCAGCAGCAGAACTTCGTGAATGCTGGAAGGCAGGATGATAAGATCCTGATCCAGCTGATTCGCGAAGTTTTTTAATACTCCCTGGTACAGGATTGCGGCGGCTCCGTTAATATTGGAACGGTTGGAAAGAACGTAGAGAGGGGAGAGATGTTCCTCGTTGTCCAGCTGGTCCATGTATTCTTCCTGATAATCCTCGCCCAGCCAGTCGGCCGCGATCTCTTTCATCACATCGGTCATGCTTTTGATGGTGTGAGGGAGAAGGGCGGGGGTGTTTGCTTTTGCCAGTTCATAGAACTGGTTGGTGGATATGTTCCATAAGGCCTGATGGTCTTTGTGGATCATGGCGGTCATCTGGCCGGAACTGGTCTCTTCCAGAAACAGATAGAATACAATGGAAAGGTCCAGATAGGGGATGTGGGGAATATCATCCAGCAGTTCCTGATTGGAGGCGGTTTGGATCAGCCTGTAGACCACTTTGGAACTGAGATTGGAAAAATCAGTCATAGCGTTGGTATCGATATTGGGCAGGGTGGAATTGTCCTGATAGATGGACAGGATATCCTGGGTGATCTCTTGCAGAGTCATGCCTTTTTCATATAGGGGATAATAGGGATTCAGATAAATGGTGGGTGAAACCTGTCCGTCCGGCGGGCTGAGGCAGAGCCCATCTAAGATAAGGCCGTTGTTTTTGGACACCTGGCGGATCTGGACGGAATAGGAATCTCCGAGAGCATCTTCCACCTGTTGTTTAACTGCATTAAGAAATGACGTGTATACCATGCGTATACCTCCTTGAGAAATGGTTTTATGTAAACTGCTGCGAGGGCAGAAACATATAAAGAATAAGATAATAAGGATAAAAAAAGAAATGGGTAGTTTTCCGGAATGGAATATGAAATATAGAAATTTCAGATGTAGGGTTATTATAACTGATGGCAGGATATTTTACAAGAAGAAATTTCGTAAAAATGCGAAAAAAGACGGTGTCCTGACTTTTAGATGTCTGAGCCGTTATATTATATGACATCAGGCGGAAAATGCGGAGTTTACGGAATCATTTTTTAGACAGTTTTATAATTTTGTCTAAAAACCAACCAACTGGCGGCATTTGTATAATTACAAAGAAATAGAATCGTATTATGTTATTATGCGGAGATGGAAAAGAGGATGATGACAGAATGATTGACTTTATTATTAAAAAGGGCAGGTTGATTGAGAAAATTTTTGCGGCAGCGGTGATATTCTCTGTTATCGCAGTCTGTTTTGTGCAGGTGAATTATGACCTGAGCGAGTACCTGCCTGACGATGTGCCGTCGAAGCAGGGATTAAACCTTATGGAAGAAGAATTTGGCTATCCGGGCACGGCCAGGGTTATGGTGGGGCCGGTTTCGCTGTACGAGGCCAAGATCTATAAGGACAGAATTGCCGATGTGGACGGGGTGGATATGGTGATGTGGGCCGATACGGCTACGGATGTATACCGCGCCAATATATTCATAAAATACGATAATATCCAGGATTACTATAAGGACAGTTATGCGGTGATGGATATTATATTTGAAGAAGGGGACAGCAGTGCCCTGACGAAATCAGCGATTAATGAGATGAAAAAGATAACCGGCGATAAAGGTTATTTTATGGGATCTGCGGTGCAGAGCAAATCGTTGAGTGAAACGCTGATGCGGGAAATTTCAATCGCAATGGTGCTGGGTGTGATCATGATCGCAGTGATCCTGTGCCTGACCACTACCTCATGGTTTGAACCGGTGATGTTTTTGATGGTGATGGGAATTGCGATTATCATCAATATGGGGACGAATATTATCATCGGGCGGATTTCATTTTTGACGTTCAGTGTGGCGTCGATTCTGCAGCTGGCTATCGCCATGGACTATTCCGTATTCCTGCTGCATTCCTTTATCAAGGAAAAGAATAAGGGATTGGAACCGGAACCTGCCTTAGCTAATGCGCTGCGGAGTTCCATGTCCTCCATCCTTTCCAGCGGGGCTACTACAATTGTGGGATTCATCGTTTTGATGCTGATGCGTTTTACCATTGGAAAGGATTTGGGATTTGTTCTGGCAAAGGGAATTGTGATCAGCCTTTTGACTGTCATGTTTTTGATGCCCGCACTGCTGCTTAGATGGGGGAAATTGGTGGAGAGAACGGCGCACCGTTCCTTTATGCCGTCTTTTCATAAACTTGGTACATTTGTTTACCAGGTCCGGTATTTTGTGTTGGGAGCGGTTGTGATTCTGGTGATTCCCATGTATGTGGCGCAGAATATGAATTCATTTACATTTGGAAACAGCGCTCTTGGGTCCAGCCCGGGAACGAAGGTGTATGAAGATGAGCAGAAGATCAATGCCAAATTCGGAAGGAGCAATCTGATTCTGGCAATTGTGCCGAATACCAATATGGTGACGGAAAAAGCCCTGACGGACGAATTGGATGATCTGTATTATACCAGATCGGTCACATCGCTGGCCGGCACCGTACCGGAAGGGATTCCGGAAAGCATTCTTCCGAAAAGCGCCACCAGCCTGCTTCATACGGATAACTACAGCAGGATTATGATGTACATAAAGACATCGGACGAAAGTGATTTCGCATTCCAATGTGCCGATGAAATCGACCGTATTGTTAAGAAATATTATCCGGAAGGGGCGTATGTTACGGGAGTAACCCCTTCTACGCAGGATATTAAAACCACGATAACGAAAGATTATAACTTTGTAAATATTTTGTCCATTTTAGGTGTTGCGGTCGTTATTATGATTACATTTAAGTCACTGACCGTGCCGTTAATCGTGCTGATCCCCATTGAGGTGGCGATTTTCTTCAATATGGCGCTGCCGTATTTTAAAGGGGAAAAAATGCTTTATCTGGGCTATATTATCGTCAGCTGCTTACAGCTGGGAGCCACGGTGGATTATTCCATTCTGATGACCAATAACTACGTGGACAGCCGCAGGGATTATAAGGAAAAGGGCAGGGCGGTAAAGCACACGGTGTCCAGAAGCGCGCTGTCGATCCTGACTTCCGGCTCCATCTTAACCATAGTGGGATATGGACTTTATATGATTTCTTCTGTTGCGGCCATTGCAGATTTGGGGCATTTGATCGGCAGGGGAGCTTTAATCAGTGTGGTTATGGTGCTGTTCCTGCTTCCATATCTTCTGACCCTGGCCGACCGGTGGATCATAAAAGACGGTGAACATCCGAAAAAGAGCTTGAAAGAGCGGTGGAACATATGGCAGGAGAAGATCAGGCAAAATAGACTGAAAAAACAGTTGGAAGAGAAGGAGGCCGAAGAGGATGAAAATGTGGAAGAATAGAAAACGAATAGCAGCGTCAATACTCAGCGCCGCACTTCTTAGCTGCATGACAGCAGCAGAAGTATTTGCAGGACCGCCTGCTGTGGATACGGATGAGGCGCTGTATGTGAACCTGGATTATTACGGGGCTCCCCAGGAAACCAGCATAGTTAAAGGATGCAATCTAAATGGAATCCGGTCTTTTACCGATTACGGCAGATATAATGATGTGACCAATATGTCCAATTATGCTCAGCCTGTGATGACTGAGGAAGGGGTCAGCTGGCAGCTGGATCAGGATGTTAAAGAACGTTTTTACTATGAATGCCAGCTGAATAATGACAGCGTGATCCTGCCGTGGACATTTGACATATCATATAAATTAAATGGAGTGCCTATAGAGGCCCAGAAGCTTTTAGGGGCGGACGGACTGGTGGAGATTGACGTGGAATGCACGCCAAATGAGGCCGCAAATGAATATTATAAAAATAATATGCTCCTTCAGGTGGGAACCCTGGTGGATATGGAGGATGTGAACAGCGTTTCGGCGCCGGGATCGCAGACCCAGTCCATCGGTACTTATAAGGCGATTATATTTGCAGCAGTTCCGGGGCAGGAAAAGACATTTCATATTGAGATTGGAACCAGCAATTTTGAGACCATGGGAATTATCATGCTGATGATTCCGGGCACGCTGGATCAGATGAAGGAGATCAAAGACATCAAGGAGGTCAAGGATACCGTTTCCGATTCCACGGATGAACTGCTTGACGGAATGGATGAGATTCTGGATAAATTGGACCGGGTGACAAGCGGTATGGATTCTACAAAAGAGGGCCTGGCGGAACTGAAAAAGGCCAAGGAGAACTTTGACGCATCCAAAGATGCATTTTATGCCAATGCGGATATGGGGCTGGATGAGCTTCAGGCTCTTGGCAGCAAGATCGGGGAATTGGCTCCGGATATCAATAACAGCAAGGAAACATTGGATAAGATCAGCACGGATCTGGATCATATGGTGGATACTTTGAGCGATTCCAGCGACGGTGTGGGCGGATTGGCCGCGCAGCTGGATGATCTTCATGAAAATCTGGATGAATTAAAGTATGATATCGGCCATTCTGATACCGGTCAGATGGATTCCATTGCAGATGTGATTAATGGGAAATTGGATGCGCTGGAAAACACTCTGGACCGTCTGGAAGAAGGAATGACGGGAGACGAGGCTGATCTGGACGGGGAAGCCGCCCAGGAAGCGGTCGTTAAGCTGAAACAGATTATGGAACAGCTGTCGGACCAGCTTGGAAGCTATGTGGACCCGGATCAGCTGGCGGCCATCATGGCCCAGCTTGGAAGCCTGGACCCTGACTATATCCCAAGTGATCTCAGCCAGATAAGCGATATCTTCGATTTGTACCGGGAAGCGATCAGCAGTTCCAGAAACCTGATCGGCCGCATAAAAGAAGTGACCGGAGATGTGAAAGCCAAAGGACGGTCAGCCGCCGGAGAAACCAGCAGCGTGGCCGGAAAGTTAAGTGATGTGCTGGAAGATATGGACAGTTTGATTTCCAATGTCTATGATTTGAACCAAACGGTGAATGAGAATAAAGACAGTTTTCACGCTATGCTGGATCACGCCGGAGAAACGGCCACATTGTTGAGCGAAGGCAGCAGCAGTCTGGTAAATGCACTGAGAGTCGTACAGCAGACCGCAAAAAATAACCGCGCTGCGGTGGAATCGGGAACTGAAAAGACACTGGACGGATTAATCGACATCTTTGAAAAGGCGGCGGAACCGTCTTCCAGAGATAAAGTGAAGGATGCCACTCACGAACTGAAGGACAGTGTGAAAACTGAGATCGATAAGGTGGAAGATGAAACGAACTTCTTAAACCTGGACGTGGAAGAGGATATGATCTCCTTCACATCCGATAAAAATCCGACACCGGCCAGCATACAGGTAATCCTGAGAACCCAGGAGATATCAGAGGACAGTTTAAATACCAATTCCATCGATATAGAACCGGCTGAGGTTCAGGTGGGGATTTGGGCTAAAATTGTAAATGTGTTTAAGAAAATCTGGAATGCAATAACTTCGATTTTTTACTAGTTATGAAACAAAATGCGCCGTGAGGGGCGGTCAATTATCCGATTGGATGATTAACTGTCCCTCACGGTTTTCTTTTTTTCCTGGCTTTCCAATCCAATCTTTTATTTAAAATATGTTTTGATGTAACTGTTGACATTACAACAAAATAGTGATATATTGCTGATGTAATGATAGATATTACAACTGCGCAGATCTAAATTATTACTATTAACAATGAAAAACATATGGAGGATATCAATGAAAGAAGTAGTGGAATTTTTACAGGCAAATCCGGTTCAGTATTTGGCAACAGTAGGCCGTGACGGAAAGGCAAAATGCCGCCCGTTCATGTTTATTTTGGAAAAAGACGGAAAATTATGGTTCTGTACCAATAATCAGAAAGATGTTTATAAAGATATGCAGGAAAACCCGGAAATCGAAGTATCGGTATCAGATCCCACCTTTACCTGGATTCGTTTAAACGGCAGAGCTGTTTTTGAGGACAATATGGAAATAAAAGAAGCTTGTATGATGAATCCGATTGTAAAGGGACAGTATAATGATCCGTCCAATCCGATTTTTGAAGTGTTTTATCTGGCTGATGCGAAAGCGGTGATTGCTGATTTTTCAGGCAGGCCGCCAAGAGAGTACAGCTTATAAAATACATAACCTGGAAATGACAGTCATTGACTCCGCAGGAACGAAAAGTTATAATATGGCTAATGAGAACAGATGATTCGAAATGCTGTGTCAAAGTGAGGAGAAGGTGGCGAATGCAGATTTCAAGTAGATTTACCATTGCGGTGCATATATTTGCGTGTATAGATACATTTGGTGAAGAGATGAAGGTAACAAGCGAGTTCCTGGCATCCAGCATCAATGTGAATCCTGTTATAATCCGAAATATATTAGGACAGTTGAAAAAATATGGCCTGGTTGAAGTGGCAAGGGGCAGCGGCGGCGCAAAAGCCGCCAGGCCTTTGGATGAGATCACATTTCTGGATATTTACCGCGCCGTGGAGAGTGTGGAAAATGGAGAACTGTTTCATTTTCACGATAACCCCAACTCTAAATGTCCGGTGGGGAGAACTATTCACAAAGTGCTCGATCCGAAGCTGCAGCGGGTACAGGAGGCAATGGAAAATGAATTGAAATCGATTACATTGGCAGATATCAAAGAGGAAATGAGCGGGTATCTGTGTGATGTGGATAAAGAAGCCGTTAAAGTTAAGGAATCCCGCTAATGGGATTCCTTTTTTAGAAAGAGGAAAGCGATGGATTGGACAAAATTTTTATGCAGTATGCCGGCGGATGATTATATCATTCAGAAAAATTCCTATGAGGAACAGATAAAAAAAGCTGTCCGCTTTATCAGGGAGGCCGATACGGTTTTAATAGGCGCCGGTTCCGGCCTTTCATCTGCCGCCGGTCTTACCTACAGCGGCGCCCGGTTTACGGATAATTTTGGAGAATTTATTGAAAAATACGGAATGACGGATATGTACTCCGCCGGATTTTATCCATTTCCTTCCGAGGAGGAGCGGTGGGGGTATTGGTCGAAGCATGCGTATATGAACAGGATTGCTCCTCCGGCACTTCCATTGTACCAAACGCTGTTTGATCTGGTGAAGCATAAGGAGTATTTTGTGCTGACAACTAATGTGGACCACCAGTTCCGGAAAGCCGGTTTTTGGGAAAAGCGCATTTTCCCAACCCAGGGGGATTACGGTTTGATCCAATGTGCAAAGGGATGCCACCAAAAGACATATGATGCGGGTACTCTGTTTACGGAGATGAATCAGGTCAGAAGTGACTGTAAAATTCCTTCCGGCATGGTTCCTAAGTGTCCGGTGTGTAACGGGCCGATGGCTATGAACCTCCGCTGCGACCAGTATTTTGTGGAGGATGAACAATGGCAGGAGAGGGCAAAGGCTTATGGCAGATATCTGGAAGGCTGTATAAAACAAAAAACGCTGCTTTTAGAGCTGGGCGTTGGTTTTAACACGCCGGTCATCATCCGCTTTCCATTTGAAAAAATGATGAGAGAAAATAAGTCATTCCGGTTAATCCGTCTGAACATGGGAGAAGCGTTTGTTCCGGAAAGTTTTGGAGAACGGGCGGTTGGAATCGACGAGGATCTGCAGAAATCTGTGACGGATATGGAAAACTTGTATGGGCAGGAGGTGTAATTATGACGCAGGATGACAGACTGGACTATCTGGTGGAGGCATTTAAAAATGATTCGGTCCGGTACAAAGATTTACGGGTGGAAAAGGAAGAGCGCCGAATGGTTTTGCGGTCCCTCATGAACATCAGAATGCCCCGCAGGATGAATCCGGATGTTATAAGAGTACAGGATGCATTTTTACAGCAGGAAGCGAGAGAAAAAGGGATCGTCAGGCTGGAGGATATTGCGACAATAAAAGAAGAGTATGGAAGCAGCAGTGATTTTGCGGATAAAATCAGCATCTGGCAGGGGGATATCACCAGACTGGCGGCGGACGCCATCGTAAACGCTGCGAATTCGCAGATGCTGGGCTGTTTTATACCTTGTCATAAATGCATTGATAATGCGATTCATTCGGCCGCCGGAATTGAACTGAGGGAAGAATGCAGCCGCATTATGGAGACCGAACGTCAAAAATACGGAGCCGGATATGAAGAGCCCACAGGAAGCGCCAGAATAACAAATGCATACAATCTTCCGTGTAAGGCTGTTATCCATACGGTTGGGCCGGTTGTGGGATATGGGCTGACAGATCAGCTGAGAGCGGATTTGGAAAGCTGTTACCGGTCATGTCTGGAGTGTCTTGTGGAAAATGGATACAGAAGCATTGCATTTTGCTGTATTTCTACCGGAGAGTTTCATTTTCCAAACGGCGAAGCTGCCCGGATTGCGGTAAATACGGTGATTGATTATCTGAAAAGCTATGCGGAAAGCATCGACCGGGTTATATTTAATGTATTTAAGGATGATGATCTGAATATTTACAGAGGGATCTTATCCTAAAAATTATGTGGTAATATTCCTATCGGTATGCTATGATATTATGAAATGCAGAAGAGGAGGATAAATATGGAATATAAGAAGTTTGGCAATACATTTGGAGTGCGCCTTGATCCGGGCGAAGAGGTGATGAGTTCTTTGGAAAGCCTTGCCAGGAAGGAAAATATCCGCCTCGCTATCGTAAACGGAATTGGTGCGACGAATGAGGTGGTTCTCGGAGTTTTCGATGCAGACGAAAAAAAGTATCACAGCACAATGCTGGACGGGAATTTTGAGATTACGGGATTAGGCGGCAATATTAACCGTATGAACGGAGAAATCTATATACATTTACATATGTCCATCGGAAATCCGGAAGAGAAAAAATGTTACAGCGGCCATATGAACCGGTGTGTGATCAGCGCCACGGCAGAGATCTTTGTTACAGTTTTGGACGGCGATCTAGATCGTGAATTCAGCCAGGAAATCGGATTGAATATATTGAAGTTTTAACCGGATGGATGGCGGGAAGGATGTGGGAAAGGAGGAACTGGGTTCTTCCTCTCCGGCTCCTTCTAGCGTTCCATTAAATATTGGACGTTAAAATTTTTGATTGCAAATTCAATTAGTTTCCCTCCAATACCTTCATTTTCAAAAAAATGATCAACATAAAGTTCTTTGATTTCTTTATCTTTCACATGAATGAATCCTTTGACAAATTCATCATAATAAACCCAAATTTCATTTAAGACACTTGGATTATCTAAATATTCTTGGGCTACAGACAGCACCTGCATCTCTCCAAACGAATAGTTATCATTTTAAAAGATAGAACGATAATTCACCCTTTTTGTAAATACTAAAATTTCTGCAATTCTTGAAATATCTTCCAGTTCCGCTTTTCTAATGTTCATCAATTATATATCACCTTCAAATCTTTATTTATCAGGTATCGATTATTCTTCTAAGACCAGAATAATCTGCTTGTTACAATTCTATTAGTTTATCATATATCTGTCAAACAGAACATTTCAAAAAAGCAAGCAGCCATTCGTCATGATTAAGTTACCATTTATCAGATTTGTGAAATGAGTAGGGGGTGATGTGATATGATACCCGTAAAGAAACAGTGTATAACAAGGAGACAAAAGGAGACGGGGATATGAGCAACGGCAGCTTCAGCATAAAGGTATCCGCTTGCGGCAACGTGATAAGTGATTTTAGAAAAACCGCGGACGAAGTGGAGCGCATAAAGGAGATTATATTAAATGCATCCGGGAGCTTGGAAGATACAAGATCCTATGACAGGGTTAAAATGAAGCTGAAACGTCTGGCTACAGAGGCGGAGAACCAGAAAAACAACAGTTTAAGCATGGGCAAGGCGTTGGAGCAGATTACAAACCTTTACCAAAAGACAGAAGACGGGATTACAGGCCATGCATCTGCCGCGGAGAATGCGGATTCCGGGGACGGCGAGACCGGAAAGTATGTTAAGGATTCATCCTGGTGGGCCAAGGTTCAGGCGTTCTTCGGTTGGGGAACCCAGGTGGAAGAAAATGAGATCGACTCCATCGTTTTCGATGACGAGGGTGCCTACGGAGGAGATCAGGGAGGGCCGAAAAGCGAGTGGGGATTTTGGTCGGAGAAAAAGGAGCTGTACAGCATTGTGAGGGAATATTATCCTGACATGACGGATAAACAGATTGAGACATTCCTCAAAAAGCTGAACAGTGAAGGCTGCGGATATGTGGCAGTTATGAACACGATATTTGCGGCTTATGAGGGACGAGAGGCCGAATTTGAAGAAACATTCGGTTTCCCGATGTATTATAAGGGAGACTTGAATTATAATAAAATGCTGGTTGATCTGTATTCTGCAACCGATAACCACGTTTCTTCCGGCGGCTCGGACGCCATCAATTTTTATGAGGATTATAATTCCAAAAAGGACGGAAAATTGGAGAATTACAACTACCTGAAGGATAAAACAGGGCGTGGTAGCAGCACCTTGGACCGCGAATACAGAACCCAGCTGTATCTGAAAGAAAAAGGCGTGGATGTGAAAATTACAACCTTTATGGACGTTGACCTGAATAATATCAATGATCTGTGTAAAGACGGGTATGTGGTAATATCTTATCACTATGGCAATATTCAGGATATCAATGGGAATACGGTTCAGTACATAGACGGCGGCCATGCCATGACGATCACCGGAAGCACGTCAGACGGAAGATATATCGTGTCATCCTGGGGGGAAAAGTATTATATTGATCCCAAGAAAATTGTAGAAAAAGACGGTAATACAACTCACATGCACTATGAATATTATCAATATAATTAAGGAGCAGAATATGGAATTTTTAGATGAAATGTGGAATGCAGTTAACCGTTTAAGCCTGCCTTCTTTAAAAGAAGCAGAAGCGGTAAATCAGGTGGAAATAACAGAGAATCCCGCTCTTTTCCAGGCAGGAAGGATCACGGAGCGGTATCTGGAGCTTCAGGCCCTATACAGATATCTGTTCAGCATGTATCTGACGGCTCAGAGCGGAATGGATCGTTTGGATAACAGACTGAAAGAGCGCGGCTTTTTAAAAGCAGGAGAATCCAACATGGATTTTTACCAGAAATACGATCTGATGGGACTGGATTATCTCTATCTCAGGAGCTTTGTCCACATCGAACGCCTAACGCCGGAACAGATTGATCTGTTGGAACGCCTGGCCCGGAAACAGGGCGGAGAACAGACTCTGAAAGATGCGGGACAGATGATGGAACAGACTTACAAACAGGTCTTAGCGGTTAACAGCAAGAATCCGAAACAGCAGTTTGAGATATTCCCGTCCGTCTATGGAGAGGGGATTGTAAAGGGAGAAGCTATTTTGATCGGATTAAAAAGCATGGCTGATTATGACGGAGACGGGATGATAAAGGATGAGGACGAAGACCAGAGAAGAGTCAACACCTTCTATTCCGTATCAAAACAGCTGGAAACAATCTTATCGAGACTACTTAAAACTGAGGTTGTCGTGATCACGGAAATTTGAGAGGGTGTTTGTAATGAAGAAAAACAGCAGATTTTTTGTGTTGGCAGGTTTATTTATCATCTTATTGGCATCATTTACATTGATTGGATTACCGTTTAAAAAAGAAGAAAGCACGGCAGAGGAACAGCCGCCGGCAGATTATGACAAGCTGGCACGGGACTTGGCGGTTGACCGGGAAGAGGAGTATTATCCTGCTTATGCGGATTACCTTTGTTATTTAAAGGGCAAATATCCGAAACAGGCGGAATTAGTCAGCGTGACAAAGAATCAGTCAGGCTATTCCAGCGTCCGGGTATGGCAGGGGGAAGGTTATTCTGTGAAGGCGTTATGGCCCGCCGGTTCCGAAAAAGATGGCCCCGGTTTTGAGTGGTGTTGGGAAGATAAGGAACTGCAGGACTTGGTGGAGGGGCTGATTGAGTCTGGAAAAGAAGAAAAAAACGGTGCGGCGGATCGGATTGTCAGTGCTAATTTGTACGAGATCACGGAAAATGAGTTTCAAATAGGGATCGACTATGATTTAACGGAAGATGAGGTAAGAAAAATATTGGAAATACTGGAAAAAGATGATGTTATAAAAGAACAGCCGGATCAAGCGGAGATCAAATTTATAATGAACTTTTATGATGAAGAGGAACGGGAACGGATGAGCTTGGGAATCGGTTCTGATGGGGCGGTTTATACGGAAAATGGAGAAATAATCAGGGATGAAGATCTTCAGAAAATGATCGGCAGAATGATAAAAAAGTAGGGGATACGCAATGCTTTAATGTGGGGGAATAAAAATATGAAATTATTTTATAAAAAAATTTTGATTGTATCATTGCTTATGTCTGTTTGCTTATCAGGGTGTAAAAAAGCAGAAAAGAAAGTGGAAGATAATAGCAATAGGATTTATTATACGGAAACGGATTTTATTGAAGATGATGGCAGTGCCGAACTTGTAACAGATGTCGATTTATGGAATGATTTTTATAAGAATCAAAAAGACAAATATGGTTCACATTTTTCTAAAATTAAAAGCTTGGAGTATATTTTCTATCAATATTCATCTGTTGATAGTGTAAAGTATGTCATAAATTATGATTTGAAAAATTATCATATCAGAGAATACGACAGATCTTTGCCCAATTATAGTATTGAAGTTTTAGAGGATTCCGCTTTTGGCTATGCTGAATATTATATAATAAAGCCGGGATACTGGATACCGTATGACAGGGTAAATGATAAAACCTATGAAGATGAAATTAGATTCGATAAAACACTTGAAGTTTACGATATTGCACTAAATGTATATGACATTTTTAAAGCTTCTTTAGGGGAATTTATAAGCGATAGAGGTGAGTATGGCGGAGAACTGTACACTTTAGGCTCTTATTATAAATATGTCTCCAACAAGCATCCTGGGAAATATGGACCTCGGGATATAGACTATACTTTAACCGCTTATTTTGATGAAAATTATGATATTTTAGTAGCATTCGTTTCCTTTGCCTGGCAAAAAAATTTAGAAGACAACATAACTACATATGTAATTCAAGATATGACATTTGACCGTATTAAAAATACTGTCACATATAGTGATGCTGTTACAGAAGAATTAGAACGGATAATAAGATTTCAAAATCATACAGGCGCTATATTAAATCATTATTGGCAGTAACGTTGAGGAATTATAACCGACTGTATTGAATTATCTTTATAAACGAGGGAAATATGGTAATATAAACCAAAGAAATTGAAATATTGACTGACCGGGGTAAGACGTTAGAAATGACAGCTCTTAAATGGAAAGCCATTGTCTGACTCCCCTTATGGTAAAAAAAGAATGCGTCTGAGAGGAATCGAACCTCCGCATGCGGCTCCGGAGGCCACTGCTCTATCCACTGAGCTACAGACGCATCTCCTATATCTTACTATATTTTTCCGAAAACTGCAAGTGGTTATTTTTGTTGCTTTTTGCTTGTGTTTTTGTTAGAATATAGCAAGACTAATCTTGCAGGAGGACATGCCATGGGAAGGTCAAGAAACAGAAAGAATAACGGTCTGTCGGATGACGAGGTGCGCAAGTATCTCAAATTCATGATAATCCCGTTTATCGTTATATTATTGATCATTGTCATCTTACTGACAGACAAATCGCCAAAGAGCGATAACGAGACAACTACAGAGGCGGTTACTACGTCATCCGCGGCTGTGACGGATGAAACATCACAGACCGTAGAGCCGGATACAAAAGAATATGTTCAGAACTTTGAGGAATACGAGCTGAAAAAGGATGAGGTTCCGGAGATCAAGGCGCTGATCGAGGCATACTGCGAGGCAAAGACGGACTGCGATCCGGAAGCGCTGGCGAAAGTATTTGGCCAGACCCTGACACCGGAGGAGTTAGAGGAAGAACGGGTAAAACTGGAAAAGACCGCTCAGGTGGTGGAAGGATATGAAAATATTATCGCCTATACAAAGGACGGTCTGACGGAAGGTTCCTATGTGGTCTATCCTTATTATGAGATAAAATTCAAGGATGCGCCTACTCCGCTTCCTGTTTTAACCATGTGTTATGTGCAGAAGAATGCAGAAGGACAGTATGTGATGACCCTGGATTTTGACGATACAGTTGCCGATTACATAGCTAAGGTGAACGTATCCGAGGATGTTAAGCTGCTTTCTTCCCAGGTGGATGCCCAGGTACAGGAAGCCATTTCCAATGATTCCACGCTGAACAGCATCTATACCGGAATTGAATCCGGTTCCCCGGCAGAGGATGGAGATCAGGCCGGAGACGCAGGTGAGACTTCGGCGGCAGAAGGCCAGCCGGAAGACGGACAGGGAAGCGATGGAGAAACAGAGTCCCAGTCGGAACCGGTGACGGAGATGGATATACAAATCGAAACTACAGCAGCGCAGTAGCTGCATGCAGATGCTTTTCTGCCCATAAAACAGGTTTATGGGCGGAAAAGCTTTTTGTACTTTACATACAAATGTTTTTCAGAGTAAAACCGCTGACAGCGGAGGAATGGAGATAGGTATGAACGTTAAAGATTTTTATTTTGATTTGCCTCAGGAGTTAATCGCACAGGACCCGTTGGATGACCGTTCCGCATCCAGACTGCTTGTTATGGATAAAGAAACCGGTGAAATCGAGCACAGGATCTTCCGTGACATCGTATCTTATTTAAAACCAGGAGACTGCCTTGTAATCAACGACACAAAGGTTATACCGGCGCGGCTTTTTGGCGTCAAAGAGGATACACAGGCCAAGATCGAGGTTCTGCTTCTGAAACGGAAAGAAAATGACATCTGGGAGACGTTGGTAAAACCTGGTAAAAAGTGTAAACCGGGAACGGTTCTGTCCTTTGGGGACGGTCTGCTCACAGGCACCGTGGTGGATGTGGTGGAAGAGGGTAACCGGTTGATCCAGTTTCATTACGAAGGCATTTTTGAAGAAATCCTGGATCAGCTGGGACAGATGCCTCTGCCTCCGTATATCACGCACCAGCTGAAGGATAAGAACCGGTATCAGACGGTCTATGCGAAACATGACGGATCTGCCGCCGCTCCTACGGCCGGGCTGCATTTTACCAATGAACTGTTAAAAGAGATTGAGGATATGGGCGTGAAGATTGCCCATGTGACCCTTCACGTAGGGCTTGGAACGTTTCGGCCTGTAAAGGTGGATGATATTCTGGATCATCATATGCACTCTGAATTCTACATCGTGGAGGAAGAAGAGGCGAAGAAGATCAACGATACGAAAAAGAACGGGGGACGGGTGATCTGCGTGGGAACCACCAGCTGCCGTACCATAGAATCGGCGGCAGGGGAGGACGGAGTTTTAAAAGCCGGAAGCGGCTGGACGGAGATATTCATCTATCCGGGATACCGGTTCAAGATTCTGGACTGCTTAATCACCAATTTCCACCTTCCTGAGTCGACTCTGGTTATGCTGGTTTCCGCTCTTGCGGGACGGGAACACGTGCTTCATGCGTACGAAGAAGCGATCAAGGAAAAATACAGATTTTTCAGCTTCGGAGACGCCTGTTTCTTTACCAATCTTCATTGAACTGGAGGGCATAGATGCCGGTTAGACTGAATAAATATTTAAGCGAGATGGGAGTCTGCTCCCGCCGGGAGGCCGACCGGCTGATTGAAAGCGGCAAAGTGTCTGTGGACGGCAAAACTGCGGTCACGGGAATGAAAATTGAAGAGGGTCAGACCGTGGTCTGCGACGGAAAGCCGGTGGGCGGACAGGCCGGAAAACAGAAGGATAAACCGGTGATGCTGGCTGTGAATAAGCCCCGTGGAATCGTATGCACCACGTCGGATAAAGACAGGGCGGAAAATATCGTGGAATTTCTGAATTATCCGGTGCGGATTTATCCTATAGGCCGTCTGGATAAGGATTCAGAGGGACTTTTGCTGCTCACCAACCAGGGCGATCTGGTCAACCGGATCATGAGAGCGGGAAATGGACACGAAAAAGAGTATTTGGTTAAGGTGAATAAGCCGGTCACCAAGGAATTTATAAAAGCAATGGGAGACGGTGTTCCGATTCTCGATACGGTTACCAGGCCGTGTTTTGTGGAATCGGTGGGAAAAGACCGGTTCCGGATAATTCTGACTCAGGGGCTGAACCGCCAGATCCGCCGGATGTGTGAATATCTGGGTTATCGGGTGCTGGAATTAAAGCGGACGCGCATAATGAATATCCAACTGGGCAATTTAAGAACAGGGGATTACCGCAAAGTGACTCCCGCAGAATATGAAACGCTTTTAGAAATAATCAAGGATTCCACGAATCTGCCCTATAAGGAGAAACAGGATGGACGAAAAAATTCTTAGAATGAAAGAATTAGTTGGTATTTTATCGGAAGCCGGCAAGGCCTATTACCAGGAGAGCCGGGAGCTGATGAGCAACTATGAATATGATAAATTATACGATGAACTGCTGAGCCTGGAAAAAGAGACTGGAGTTGTGCTGTCATCCAGCCCTACACAGAACGTGGGTTATCAGGTGCTCAGCGAGCTTCCCAAAGAAGCTCATGATTCCCCCATGCTTTCCCTGGATAAGACAAAGGATGTGGCGGCTCTTCAGGACTGGATCGGGGATCAGGCGGGGCTGCTTTCCTGGAAGCTGGACGGACTGACCATCGTGCTGACCTATGACCACGGCACTCTTCAAAAGGCGGTCACCAGGGGCAATGGAGAGATTGGCGAAGTGATCACCAATAACGCCAAAGTCTTTTCCAACATCCCTTTGAATATCGCATATGACGGCCAGCTGATATTAAGAGGCGAAGCCATTATCAAATATTCGGATTTTAACAGGATCAACGACGAAATCGATGACGTGGACGCCAAATACAAAAATCCCAGAAACCTGTGCAGCGGCTCGGTACGCCAGCTGAATAACCAGATAACAGCCCAGAGAAATGTGAATTTCGAGGCATTTGCCCTGGTAAAGGCGGACGGGGTGGATTTTAACAATTCCAGAAAAGAGCAGTTTGAGTGGCTTCATAAGCTGGGATTTGATGTGGTGGAATATAAAGAAGTGACAAAGGATTCACTGCCTGACGCGGTTGCGGAATTTGCCGAAGCGGTGGAGGGATATGATATACCGTCCGACGGACTGGTTCTGACCTATGACGATATCGCATACGGCGAATCTTTAGGAAGGACAGCCAAATTTCCGCGAAATTCCATCGCGTTTAAATGGGCGGATGAGATACGGGAAACAAAATTGATTGAGATCGAATGGAGCCCGTCCAGAACCGGCCTGATCAATCCGGTGGCGATTTTTGAGCCTGTGGAGCTGGAAGGAACTACGGTCAGCCGGGCCAGCGTGCATAACATCAGCATTTTAGAGGGGCTGGAGCTGGGAGAGGGAGATACCATAACGGTCTATAAGGCCAATATGATCATCCCTCAGATTGCGGAGAACCTGACCCGGAGCAATACGGTACAGATTCCTAAGATCTGCCCGGTGTGCGGCGGAAAGACGGAGATCCGTCAGGTTGTGGATGTGAAATCCCTATACTGCACCAACCCTGACTGCCAGGTTAAGAAGATTAAAAGCTTTTCCCTGCTGGTGAGCCGGGACGCGCTCAACATCGACGGATTGTCGGAAGCAACCCTGGAAAAATTCATCAGTTCCGGTTTCATCCATGAATATGCGGACATTTTTCATTTGGACCAGCACCAGGAGGCAATTGTGGAGATGGACGGTTTTGGCCAGAAATCCTATGATAACCTGATTGAGGCGGTCAAAGTGTCCTCACATACCACTTTGCCAAGGGTGATATACGGTTTGGGAATTACGGGAATCGGACTTGCCAATGCCAAGATGCTGTGCAGGGCATTTAAAAATAACTTTGACGATATGCGCCATGCGGATGCGGAAGAACTGACCGCTGTGGACGGAATCGGAGGAGTGCTGGCGGACGCATGGACCGCTTATTTTTCCGATGAAAAGAATAACCGGATTGTGGATCATCTGCTGGAGGAATTGGAGATCGAGGCGGAACCGCAGCAGGAGGAGGGAAGCCAGATCTTTGACGGTATGATATTTGTCATCACCGGTTCGGTGGAACATTTTGCAAACCGTAAGGAGCTTCAGCAGGAGATTGAGGCCAGAGGCGGCAAAGCCACCGGTTCGGTGACGTCGAAAACCACATATTTGATCAACAATGATACAACGTCCAATTCTTCCAAGAATAAAAAGGCCAAAGAACTGGGAGTGCCGATTATTTCGGAAGAAGATTTTATAGAGATGCTGAACCAGCAGTGATAGAGTACAGGAGATAAAAATATGCCAATTAAAATACAGAAAGATTTACCGGCCAAGGCCATTCTTGAAGCTGAAAATATATTTATTATGGATGAGGACCGGGCGGTCAGCCAGGATATCCGTCCGCTGCAGATTCTGATCCTGAATTTAATGCCCATTAAGGAGGATACGGAAACACAGCTTTTACGTGCCCTTTCCAATACGCCTCTTCAGGTGGACTGCAGCTTTTTAATGCTTTCCACCCATATTTCCAAAAATACTTCGGCCAGCCATTTGAATAAGTTCTATGTGTCTTTTTCGGAGATTAAAAAGAAGAAATACGACGGCATGATCATCACCGGAGCTCCGGTGGAGAATCTGCCTTATGAAGAGGTGAATTACTGGGATGAGCTGACTATGATTATGGAATGGTCCAAGACCCATGTGACGTCTACCCTCCATATCTGCTGGGGCGCCCAGGCCGGATTGTATTACCATTACGGTATTCCTAAGTATGAGAGGAAGACGAAGCTGTCCGGCATTTACCGCCATCGTGTTTTGAACCGCAAGGTGCCGCTGGTGCGCAGTATGGATGATTTTATTATGGCTCCTCATTCCAGATATACGGAAGTCAGAAGGGAAGATGTGATGAAACGGCAGGACCTGATGATTCTGGCGGAATCCGACGAGGCGGGAATCTTTCTGGTTATGAGCAGGGACGGAAAACAGGTATTTGTTCAGGGACATCCGGAATATGACAGGATGACGCTGAATAACGAGTATCACAGGGATTTGAAGAAGGGACTGCAGCCGGAACTTCCCTGCAATTATTATGAGGATAATGATCCGTTTTCTGTGCCGGTACTGACTTGGAGGAATATGTCGAATACCTTGTATACGAATTGGCTGAACTTTTATGTTTATCAGACGACTCCGTATGTGTTGGAGGAAGAAGCCTGAGAATGATTGATTTATGGGCATTCCAGGACTTATGCATAAGAAAAATGGTAATAGCCAGAAAATTTAATTTTCCAACTATTACCATTCTTATTTTATCATGCATTCATGACTCAATACTTATATATTTGTCCTAAACTGGTCCATGAACTTCCGGCTGTTCCCATCCATAACCCCCTTGTCCGTTATAATGGTGCCCGGCAGCGCAGCAAGGCATATGGTGGCATGCTTTAAAAGCCAGTTGCCATTGCACCGTTCTTTCACAACTTGCTCCATAGCTTCTACCTGGGGCGCTAATTTGTCACAGGTGAGGGACGACATGATTCCTGCCACAGGAAGAGGCAGGGAAGCAGCAATCCTTCTGTTCTCCGCGTAAACCATTCCTCCGCCCATCTCCTCTATCTGCCGGACTGCAAGAAGGGCGTCCTCCGGATTCCTGTAAATCATGACGAGATTGTGGCAGTCATGGGCCACGGTGGCAGCAAAGGCCCCTGATGTAACCCCAAAACCACGGATGACCGATATGGTCTTCTGGTTTTTTCCATGCCGGTTACAGACACACACATAGGCCAGATCCGGATTGCCGGACAAATCCACACAGTGATTCACAATCGGCAGTTTCTCATAATATGCCTTGTTAAACGGACCGTCGCATCGGCTGTGTATCACCAAAGTCTCCATATCACCGGACGGCGCCTTTAGCAGAAAGTCTTGTGCCTCTTTCAGATAAGAAAGATGGACTGTGGATTGATACTCTATATAGGACGGTTCCTGTTCCCATATTAGGATTCCCTCCCTGCTTATCATCTTTCCCTCCATCCACACGCAGGAGGGACGTCTTCCGTCCAATTCATCCACCAACTGCATATCCGCCGCAAATCCTGGGGCGATGGCGCCCAAATCCTCAAAACCATACTCCCTGGCTGCATTGTAAGTTGCAAACCGTATAGCCTCCACAGGGTCCGCCCCATATGCAATGGCGCGCCCCACTACCCGGTTCAGGTGTCCTTCTGTGTAAATCACCTGGGCATGGACATCATCCGTGCACAGGGAAACATTGTCATTCCATCGCTGCTGCTTAACCCCGTTTAAAGCCTCCGGCAAATGGTTGGAAAGGGAGCTGGTCTTCAGGTTCACATGCATTCCCATCCGCGTCTTTTCTATAGCTTCCTCAGCGCTCCTGCATTCATGGTCGCTCATGGGTCCCGCCAGCCTGTAGGCTGCCAGCAGACTGCCGCTGAGCCTGGGCGCATGACCCTGTAAAAATACGCCCCGCTTTATGCCTTCTCCAATAATCCGGTGCATCCGCTCATCGTCATGGCTGATATCCACATAATTCATCAGTTCCGCAATTCCAATCACCCCGGGCTGATCCAGCAAAAACCCAATTTCTTTTTCCGTAAACAGGCTGCCGCTGTCCTCCATGCCCGGAACGGACGGGACACAGGGGGATGCAAGCATATAATGTCGCAGCGGGGCCTTTTTTGCATTTTCCAGCATGAAAAGTATGCCCTCAACTCCCATTACATTTGCAATTTCATGAGGGTCAGATATCACCGTGGTGGTCCCATAGGGCAGCACCGCCCGGGCAAAGTTTTCTGGAATCATCATGGTACTTTCCACATGGACGTGGGTATCGATAAAACCCGGTATCAGATATCTTCCCTCCCCATCAAAGTGTTCCAGTGCATTGGGGCATGTCTGTGTATTTCCCTCCCGCACCATCACCACCATCCCATCGGCGATATCAACGGAGGCTGGATATATTTCTCCTGTAATCACATTTACCAAGCGGATATTCTCAATGGTAAGGTCAACAGGTCGCTTTCCGAGCACGGCCTCAATCAGGCGGCTCCGGTTCGTATTTTGTAGTGCTTTCACGATATCCTCCTTTTCTATAAGACAAACTGGAGACAGGCAAGGACTGTAAATGCCCAGGTCATAAGGGACGGCATCTGTCCCTTCTCCCCTGTAAACAGGTAATAAGCTGTTTTAATCATGCAGTATGCGAACAGCCCGATACCGATGCCCTGTGAAATACCATAAAACAGCGTGGACATAATCAGGATTGCCACTGGTGTCCATTCCGTAGCCTCATAATCCACGGTTTTCAGTCCCTGCATCATAGAAATACCTATCATGATTAACACCGGCGTTGTGGCCGCGGTGGGAATCATGAGGAATATGGGTGCGAACAGCATCGTAAATAAAAAGAATATGCCTGTAAATATGGAAGACAGACCTGTCTTTCCACCTACCTCTATGCCGGCCGCGCTCTCCACATAGCTGGTCACGATGGTCAACCCCATGGCCGCACCCAGAACGGAACCGATGGAATCCGCCAGAAATATTTTCCCGATCACAGGCAGATTGCCGTTTTCATCCAGCTGCCCCATCTGTGCCCCCAGTCCCAGCGCAGTGGCCAGCGTACCAAAGAAATCGCTGATGAAAAATGCAAATATGAATGCCACATATTCCGGTTTCAGTGCTCCCAAAAGGTCCAGCTTAAAGGCCACATTTCCCAATGCCTTAATCCCTCCTTGGGTAAACAAACTGCTCGGTGCCTGGGTTACCCCCATAGGAATCCCAATCAACGTAGCTAAAATGATAGTAATCAGAAGTGATGCGCGTATCTTGTACTCCCTGTTGCCTATACGAATCCGCACAAAGCTGAGCAGCAGGCACAGCACCGTACTGATGGCTGCCAGCCGTACGGATGGATCCGACATATCCCCAAACCCTCTGAAATCAGGGTTAATCAGCTTTGCATTAACAAGAGCCGTACGGATAATAAAAACTCCCAGGCCCGCACTGATTCCAACCTTGATGTTCTTTGGAATCAGCTCGACCACCTTTTCCCGCAGTTTGAACAGACTGAGGATCAGGAACAGCAATGCGGAAACCATCACCATCCCAAGTCCCGTTTCCCAGGTTGCCAGTCCTGACTGTACAATGGAAAAGGTCAGTACCACACTGGACGCGATTCCAGGAGCCAACGCAATTGGCATATTACTGTACCAGCCCATGAACATGGTTATAAGGCCGGATACCAGGGCTGTGGAGAGCAGGACCCCCACCGCATCCATTCCCGCCTGCTTCATGTAAAGGGGCTGGAGAACACAGATATATGCCATGGTGGCAAATGTGGTGGCACCTGCCAGTATTTCTGTGCGAAGGGTTGTCCCATGTTCCCTGAGGTGAAACCTTTTTTCAATAGTATCCATTTCATTTTCCTCCATATGATTATTTATTTGCCGTGCCCATTCGGGCAAATGCATAAGGTTTAAAGGTAGCCTCTTTAAAAGAATGTGAAGAAAACTGGTACTGTGCCAAGTACCAGATTCATTCATTTCTTATTAAATTAAAGCTGATATAATCGGTATCGTAAAATGCCATGCCATACATCACAGGCTCATTCTTCTGATCGAAGCTGCAGGCTTTCAGCAGAAGGACAGATTCATTCTGAAGCGCCGTGTCCCCCTTCAGATACCGGGCCATCTTGTTAAGAGAAATGGCTTCCAGTTCCACCTTGTCTCTGACAACAGCCCGTCCCGCATATTTGGACAGCAGAGAAAAATACGGAGTCTCCTCCCATTCCTCCTCTGGCGGCATCTCATCAAACAAATCCCTTCTTATATATCCCACACTGACAATAGCAGGATGCTTATCCGCATAATAGATTCTCTCAATCCGTATCAGCTTGCTGCCGGAAGGAATCCTTAGCAGGGCGCATACATCATTCTCTCCCTTTTCAACGGAAAATGAAGACAGGCAAACTTCAGAGTCATACCCGCATCTGCGTATGACCGTGCCAAATTCCATCATAAGGCACAAATTCACCTTGATCTGGAGCGCCTCCGGGTTAATAAAGGTCCCACGCCCATGAATCCTCAGAACCAAGCCCTCCTGCTCCAACTCATTAAGCGCCCTGCGCATGGTATTTCTGCTGATTCCCAGCAGCTTAGCCAGGTCATTCTCCGCCGGAAGCTTATAGGACGCTTTGGAATCCAGGGACTGTATGTAATTTCTCAAATTCTCTTTCGCACTGTCACTTAGTGACTTCTTGTTAACTGGCTCAATCATCTTTGCCTTCCTTCACTATCCCTAACTGCTCAATTCTCTTTCGTCCTAAAGTAGTACCTTAGAATCAATGTAGCATATTTACCTTATCTAGTCAATAGAATAGATAAATTTCGTGTTTGCGGTTTACAGCGTTGGTTACTATTCACGAGCAATGAGACGGAAAACAATCAGGGCGGCGGGAAAGAAATATTTATTAAAGCATTGGAAACACTGAGTATTTCAGTGAGTACAAGGCTTTGGGAACTATTACTTTTTTATATTGGCGCACCGAGCCCATTGATCGATAAGTTCGGTTTGACGCAGACTGGCAGCATTTATATCTTTTCTTTTGATTGCCTCATAAAGATCAATAAGTTCTTCAACTTTTTCTGATTGATTTTGAATCGTGACATAGTTTCTATAGAAGAAAAGATAAACAGGCTTAAATGTCTGCAGCATCATTGGATAATAAATGTTTCCGCTTGCGATGGCAATCTCATGATGGAAACGAAATCCGATTTCCGGGAAATTACGAATATTTTCTTTGGCAGCAGCTTGTTCGGTCAGCAGTTTCATTTGTTTGAGATTCTCATCTGTACGGTTTTTACAGGCATGTAGAAGTGCGGAACTCTCTACACTACGACGGAATGCAATTAAAGGATCCAGAATGTCTTCTTGGAAACCTAGCCCTTGAAAGTTCATGATATCTATCAGTGTAAAGATATTTCCTTCACGCACATAGTCAGCTACAAATACTCCTTTTCGCGGAACAACTCGAAGGAATCCGTTGGCTGTCAGTCTGGTAATACCACCATTTACCACGGCAAGGCTGACATTCATCTCTTCTGCCATTTGTCTTTCTGGAGGGAGTTTTTCTCCGATTTTTAATGTTTGAGTTAAAATCATTTTTTTTAGCTCTTCTACGAATAAATCTGTCAAACTGGGCGAAACCAGAGCTTTAAATGCCATATATGCAGCACCTCCCTGAATCTGTTTATATCACATGTCACACGCTCATATTATAGTCATATAATGTATGGCATGTCAATGCTTTTAGTAAAACATAAAAAAATATACTCAAATACATAAAATTTCTTGACAAGATATGACACTACATGTAATATTAGAATTAATTCTGTGATATAAACACAACTGTTTATATCACAGAGCGGATCGCAGTAAAGAAAGGAGAAATCAGACATGAGTAAAAATTATGATGTGATTGTTGTTGGTGCAGGACTGGGCGGTTTATCCACAGCTGCATATACAGCAAGAAATGGTCTGAAAACGCTGATTGTGGATCGTCACAATATTCCGGGAGGGAGTTCCACCAGCTTTGTCAGAGGCCGGTTTGAGTTCGAAACTTCACTCCATGAACTGTGTGCGGTAGGGCCTGAAGAAAATCCGGGAAGAATCCGTAAATTAGTTAATTCCCTTGGGGCGGATGTTGATTGGGCGGTTGATATGGATGGGACATATCGGTATATTATTCCGAGCGAGGGGATTGATGCAGATATGCCTTGTGGAGTTCCAGCTTTCTGTCAGAAGATGGAGGAACTGGTTCCGGGCAGCGGTAAGCCTATGATGGAAGTGTTTAAATTAGGTATGCAGGCTAGTCAGGCTCTTGAATTTTTACATTCTCCGGATTTTGATTTATCTGAATTTGGAGAAAAATTCCCGGATTTCTTCCGGATGGCCGGCCATTCTATTCATGAAGTGTTGGATTCACTGGGGATGCCATTGAAAGCTCAGCATATTATGTCAGCTTATTGGTGTTATTTGGGTGCACCTGAGGATCAGATGGATTTCTTTAATTACAGCTATATGCTTTTGGGTTATGTAGTATTTGGAGCCGGTCAGCCCAAACTTCGTTCCCATGAAATTTCTCTGGCACTGGAAAAGGTAATCCGTGATAATGGCGGAACCATTTGGTATAACACAGAAGTTGAGAAAATCCTGGTAAATGATAACAAGGCATATGGAATTGTACTGGATGGAAGAGAACTGTATGCAGATCACATTGTGTCCAATGCATATCCTAACAAAGTATTCGGTACTATGATTGATTCGGAAGAGGTACCGAAGGAAGCTGTCCGAATGGTCAACAGCAGACAGTTGGGATTATCCTTTATGACGGTATATCTTGGTATGAATAAAAGTGCGGAGGAATTAGGTATCACGGCTTATTCGAATTTTATTGCAAAGACGTCCGATTCTAACGTGCAGCAAAGTGATGCCTACAATACCCATGAGTATGGTGGCTTTGTTATTATGAATTGCCTGAATACGTTCATTCCGGACTGCACACCTAAGGGAACGAGCCAGCTCTTTTTTACTACCTTTTATTTTGGCAATGGATGGGATGATGTGACAGCAGAAGAATATTTTAAGCTGAAAGAGGACACTGCAGTCCGAATGATTGAGGATGCGGAGAAGGCACTGGGCATTTCTATTATGCCGTATATTGAAGAAATTGTAATTGCGGCGCCACCGACATTTGCCCGTTATCTTAACACACCGGAAGGTACTCCGTATGGATATCAGATGAACATGTGGGATGGATTTGTTCAGCGAAAGGTAAATAGAAAATCCGAACGATATGTAAATCAGCTCTATTTTGTAGGTGCATCGACAGAGTATGGTGATGGATATAGCAGTGCTCTTGAGTCCGGAGCAGATGTAGGAAGAGAAATCGTAAGCGCTGAGAAGCAAAGAGGAGGAAGGGTATCATGAGTAAAACTTTTGCAGATTTAAGCATGGAAACGTTTGGGCAGATTTCTGAAGAGCGAAAAAGAAGATTTGCCTCCGCATCGGATGAAGCATTACCAAAGACATTTCCGGTCAATGAATTGGCAAAAAAACTTCATCCAAACCGTCAATATATGAAAGTGGCCAGGATAACGCAGATGTGTGATGATGCTAAATGCTATCGTCTGGTGCCTGACGCAGATCACGGAACAACAGAATGTGCATATTTTGAGGCAGGGCAGTATTTGAATGTTTTTTTAGACATCAACGGTATGGCGGTAAATCGTGCGTATTCGATCTCATCTTCCCCCAAGGATGCGCTGAACGGATTCTATGAACTGACGATTAAGGCTGTTCAGGATGGCTTAGTCTCAAATTACATTTTTGATAACTGGAAAGAAGGAGATAAAGTTGAAATTTCTGGGCCATCCGGTTTCTTTACATATTCCAAAATCCGGGATGCGAAGACCGTAGTCGGAGTGGCTGGAGGAAGCGGTATTACGCCATTTTTATCCATGGCAAAAGATATTGTTAGCGGGAACCGGGATTTCAATCTGGTAATTCTTTATGGAAGCCGTTCATCAGAAGGAATCTTGTACAAAAAAGAATTTGATGAATTAAGTGCTGAAAGCAATAAAATTCAGGTAGTTCATGTTCTTTCCAATGAAGAGAAGGAAGGATATGAATATGGATTTATCAGTGAAGAAATTATAAAAAAATATGCGCCGAAGGATGCACCGTATTCTGTATTTATGTGCGGCCCGCAGGTAATGTATCAGTTTGTTGACAAAGAATTGCAGAACATGCAGCTTGAGAAGAAATATATTCGCCATGAATTGTTCGGAGAGGTACATAATCCGAATTCACAGCTTGATTATCCGGGAACGAAGAATACAAGTGTTAAGATTACAGTGACGATTCGAGATACAACAAAAACAATCATTGCTGATCCGAATGATACGATTATGCATTCTTTGGAAAAAAATGGGATAGCTGTTCCGTCCAGATGCCGAAGTGGAGAATGCGGGTTCTGCCATTCCGTATTACAGTCTGGTGAGGTCTATATTCCAAAGAGCGTGGATGGAAGACGTCTTGCAGATTTTAAATTTAACAGAATTCATCCGTGCGTATCATTTCCTCTTTCAGATATTGAGATTGAGGTGCCTGCGTCTAAATAAATAGGGTGGCAAGGGGGGATGATCCGGGGGCTATGGACATTCCCCCTGCAGACTGTCTAAGAGAGTGTGTCAGCTATGGCAGCGGCCCGCAGAGGCGGCGCTTTGCAGGCCATTGATGCTATGAATCATTTTTTCCTGAATCATGAAATGTATGTGGTTGGCTCAACTTATTGGAATATGGCCTACGGTCAGATGCCGGGCGATGTGGAGAAGGATCAGGAAGGTCTGGAGAATATGAGAAATCTCGGACAGAATATGGCGGGACTTTTAAAGGCACTGAGTAACCCAAAGTTGGATTAATAAGAAAATCAGCACTATGTTTGCCTGTCATGGAGATTTCCTTAAATATTTGGGAACATACAAAACTTGTGACTGCCCCTTCCTTGTTTTACTAATGAGAAAGTGTTTCATGAAATACAGTGATTAAGCAGGACATCCATTGAAAGCGTATGTAATAAATGATACCATGATATTACTGGTATCTGAAGTCGCGGAAGGTGGAAATATATGAAAAAAGTCAATCGAATTACTAATAAAATTAGGCTGCTTATGGGAATTTTCTGTTTATTTCTGTTAATTGGCTGCCAGAAAAGTCCCGAAGAAGTTATAAGAAAACAGTTAGAATTAGGCCATAGGTATTTGGAAGAGATGAAGTACGAAGAAGCCGTTATTGCATTTAATAAGGTGATTGAGATTGATCCGAAAGTAATGGAAGCATATGTGGGTGTATTAGATGCCCGCATAGGATTGGGAGACGTAGACGAAGCAGTTGGCATATTAGAAATATTATATAAAAGTTTTCCGGAGAATGATCTAAAAGAGGAATTAAAAAACACATGTGAACTGGTAAGCACAGAATTTTCGGATGATTATGAGAGGTGCATAGAGGTTTATAAGAGAATTCTTGAAATAGAACCTGACTTGGAAGCGGTGTATCTGGATATGTCAGAATTATATGAGAAACAGGGAATGTTAGATGAAGCAGTTACGGTTTTGACTTCCGGAAAAGAAAAATGTAATGAGAAAGAACAATTAACTGAAAAAGAGGGCGAATTAAAAAAGAAAATCAAAGAAAAGTTATTCTCACTGATTCGGGAGAAATTTTCAGAAGAACCGATGGGAATCTCATATGATGATTTTGACCTGGACGGAAGGCATGAGATATTTGCATATGGTTTATCTAACGATGCATTATCTTATAGTGTTTGGTTTTGTGATCAATCAGGAAAACAGTGCGAAGAAATTTACAAATTTGCAGTTAGTGACATGTCTGAATATTCTGGTAATGGATTTTTTCGTCCAAAAGATAAGGATGGAAAGCTTTACTTCTGTCCGGTAATTACCATTAATGATAATTTTGGGGATACTAATCACAACATGTTAAGACAATATTATATTTTTGGAATCGCAGATCAAAAACCCGCTCTTTTATCTTTTGATGAAAATGTCAATATTCCCCAGGCTGATATTTTGCCGTATCTGGAAAATGTAATAGGAAAATTCAATTCATAAAATGGGGAATAGGCAGGTCCCTTGATGCATTGCCCCTGGTAAATGTGAAACCATATTAATTAAAAGGCATATCGGATAGAAATATCTGGTATGCCTTTTTCAGCACAATCCGGCAATTAAGAAGAGACCGTTTATTATCTATTAAACTGGGCGGAGAATATATCAGCCGGAGTATTATATGTTTTTAAGCCCCTTCTATAGCAAGCAAGTTCCCTATTTGCCGTCTGTTTCTATATTTGTACCGGTCAAGTCAGGTTCGATTACTCCGGATATTATTACGTGAATCAGACAGAGAACTTGAGTTAAACACATAGCCAAAATCCGTCTCTGGTTGTGCATCATCATTTTAGAACGAGATAAGTCCGCATTAATTGATATATTCCCGCGGCGAAACCCCGTAATACTCCCGAAATGCCTTATAAAAATTACTGCTGTTGCTGTACCCCAGCATCAAAGCGATCTCATTGACTGCAAGATCAGTGCCTTTCAACAGAATCGCGGCCCGTTCCATTCGCTGCGAAAGCAGGATTTCAGAAAATGATTTTCCCAGTTCCCGGTGCAGCAGGGTGGAGATGTAGTTTGGATGGTAAGAAAAACGTGCCGCAATATCCTTTAGCGTTACCTTGTCAAAATGTTCGCTTATATATTGGGCAATCCGGTCTGATAGGTTATCCGCAGGAGGCTTTTGATTCGTAAAGGCATACTGGCGTGCCACCTGCATCAGGAATGCCAGAACCAGGGGCTTTAATATGTCCTGCGTATCCTCGCATTTATGGGCATACTCGATCACCATCATTTCCAGAAGTGTGCGGATGTTACAGTCGTCCTCGATTTTGAAATGAAGATATTCTTCAGAGAAACAGTTTGTGGAAGGATCGAGAAAAAAATGGAACAGTCCGGAATTAGCCGACAACAAGGGCAGGAAAGAGCGGAAAAATGTTTCCCGGCGGATCAGCACGCCAATGATAATGGTTTCCTGATTATCGTGCACACATAAAGCGTGCCCGGCAAACGGCTGTCCTGCATACAATTCCCGTTCACGGATCGTAATCCGGTTGTCGTATTTATAGCTGAGAGAATCATATTCCCCTTTGTAAGTGTAATTAAAGTAAAAAAAATCATGACGGTGAAACAATTCCTGAACTCCGTCGCTTTTATGGACGCAGATCAGAATATTTTCCTGTTCCGGACCGGGCCAGCAATACATCTTTTCACTCTGACTGCCGACCGGAAAGTCATGATAGGTCCAGTCAAGCCCGGAGAACTGTTCCTGTAAAGCTTCGATTGATGATGAAAGTATTTCGGTTGTCATTGGATAACCTCCTCCCTTAATAGCTCTATACTACTATAGAATATTATAAATTACCACAGCTTCTGTTAAGTTTTAGCGCTGATTTTTAAAGAGAGTCCGGCTATACTGATTGTTACGCAATGAAACAACAGGAGGTTATTGAATGAAACCAAAAAAATGGAGTGATAAAGACACCGTCTTTTACAAAAAACTGTTTTTGTTAGTATTGCCAATCGCCTTTCAGCAATTCATGCTGGCGGCAGTCAGCGCGTCTGATGCGCTGATGCTGGGATTTGTAAGTCAGGATTCCCTTTCCGCAGTATCGCTGGCCGGGCAGATTACCTTTGTATTCAACCTTTTTATGGGTGGTCTGACGATGGGGACAAGTATTTTGGCAGCGCAGTATTATGGAAAAGGGGATATGAAATCCATTGAAAAAATATTTGCTTATGTCACAAAAGTATCTTTCCTTATATCTGCCGCTTTTTTTCTGGCTGCTCTTTTTATCCCGGAAACCCTGATGCGGATTTTTACAAATGAGCCGCAGCTTATATCCGGTGGAATTATTTATCTGCGTGTTGCAGCGTGGTCATATTTATTTACCGGTATCTCCCAGATTTATCTGTGCATTTTGAAAAACACAGGTTATGCCGTTAAAAGTATGGTAATCGGATCAACCGCCGTGGTAATCAATATCTTCTTGAATGCCGCCCTGATCTATGGGCTGTTGTTTTTCCCCAGAATGGAGATTGCGGGTGCGGCCTTAGCCACATCCGTCTCAAAGCTGATAGAAATGGGATGGGCCTATGTGGAGTCCCTGCGGGAAAAAAGAGCCAGACTGCATATAAAATATTGCTTTCAATCAGAGAAAAATCTTGTGCGGGACTATTGGAAATATACGCTGCCGATGCTTGGCGACTATCTGGTGTGGGGGTGCGGCTTCACTGCATATTCCGTTATCATGGGCCACTTGGGCAGCGACGCTGTGGCAGCCAATTCCATTGCCAATATTGTCAAAAACCTGATTGTCAGTTTTTGCACAGGACTTGGAAACGGCGGCGGTATTATAGTAGGCAACGAGTTAGGTATGGGGAATTTAAAGAGGGCGAAAGAATATGGAGGCCGCCTTTGCAGGCTTGCGGTTATAAGCGGTGTATTATCCGGTGTGGTATTAGTAGCGCTTACCCCTGCCATCGTAAAGGTCACCACGTTAACGCCCCAGGCAACGGGATATCTGAAATGGATGCTGATTCTGTGCGCCTGCTACATGGTTGGAAAATCCATTAATATGACAACCATAGCCGGAATATTTCCTGCGGGCGGCGATTCGAAGTTTGGCCTGGTCTGCGATGCAGTCACAATGTGGGCATTTGCGGTTCCTATTGGTTTTTTAGGGGCATTTGTGTGGAATCTGCCGGTAGTAATCGTATTCCTGATTATTAATCTGGATGAAATCGTGAAGCTGCCGGCGGCAATCCTCCATTACCGGAAATACGGATGGCTTAAAAATCTTACGAGATAGAACTGCCGCCGCGGAATGATTGTGCCGGGTGCTTATGACCGGGTATTGGAACTGCGTCCTGATTTACCGGAAATTTCGTATATTGACGGCACTCCGCTATTTGATGAATATAACGAATGGCTGGAAAACCAGCGATAAGGAGGAAATGAGATGACAGAACTTGAAAAATTAAATGCCGGACTGGAATACGATTTTTGGGATGCAGAGGTAGATGGCCTAAAAATTCATGCCCTAGAATGGTGCCAGAAACTGAATGCCATTCCGATGCACAATACGGAAGAACGAACGGCGGCCCTCCGGGCCCTGTTTGGCTCTGCCGGGGAAAATGCCATCGTCCTTCCGGTTTTCAACTGTGATAATGGCAGAAACATTCATGTGGGTAAGAATTTTCTTGCGAATTATAATGTGACCATTTTGGATATTGCTCCGGTTCGGATTGGAGATTATGTCATGATCGGCCCGGGCACATTGATAACTACGGTGAATCATCCGCTTTCCCCTCTTGGCCGCCGCAGGCACCTTGGCATTGCAAAGCCCGTCAGCATTGGCAGTGATGTGTGGATTGGCGGCAGAGTTACCATTTTACCTGGTGTTACCATCGGAAACAACGTGGTGGTTGCCGCAGGCGCCGTTGTCACAAAGGACATTCCGGATGACTGCGTTGTAGGAGGCGTTCCTGCCAAGGTGATCCGAAAAATAGAAAATGATTTAACCGAAAAGGTGATATAATAAAAAGATACAAATAAAATTGCAGGATCGGTGAGCAAAAGATGGATGGACAAAGGGAAAACAATCAAACAATGTACGAGGGAAAAAAGATTCCCAACCGGATTCAGGTCCGGAATGCAAGAGTACATAATCTGAAAAATGTGGATGTGGATATCCCGCTGAATCAGATTGTGGGAATCGCAGGAGTTTCGGGTTCCGGGAAATCATCGCTGGCGCTGGGGGTTTTGTACGCCGAAGGATCGAGGCGTTATCTTGACGCGCTTTCCACGTATACCCGCCGCCGCATGACCCAGGCGGCCAAGGCACAGGTGGATGAAGTACTTTATGTACCGGCGGCACTGGCGCTGCACCAGCGTCCCGGTGTGCCGGGCATCCGCAGTACATTTGGAACGGGCACAGAGCTTTTGAACAGCCTGCGTCTGATGTATTCCCGTCTTTCCAGCCATTGCTGCCCGAATGGGCACTATCTGCGGCCGTCGTTGGCTGTGGCGGCAGGACAGGAACTGGTCTGCCCTGAATGCGGGGAGCGCTTTTTTGCTCTTTCGGCAGAGGAACTGGCTTTTAACAGCCAGGGAGCCTGCCGCACCTGCGGCGGTACCGGAGTGGTCCGCACGGTCAACCAGGCTTCGCTGGTGCCGGACGAATCGCTTACCATAGACGAAGGCGCGGTTGCACCGTGGAATACCCTGATGTGGTCTCTGATGACGGATGTGTGCCGTGCCATGGGAGTGCGCACCGACGTGCCGTTTTCCCAACTGACTGAGAAGGAGCGTGAAATCGTTTTTCACGGCCCGGCGGAAAAGAAACATATCTTCTATAAGCCAAAGAATGACAGCAATCAGGCGGGAGAATTGGATTTCACCTATTTTAATGCAAACTATACCGTGGAAAATGCCCTTGCCAAGGTGAAAGACGAAAAAGGCATGAAGCGGGTGGAAAAATATTTGGAGCAGGGTGTGTGCCCGGAATGCGGCGGCTCACGGCTTTCCGAAGCTGCGAGAAAGCCTAAACTGCGGGGGATTTCTCTGGATGAAGCATGTACGATGACCCTTGATAAAATGGTATCGTGGGTGGCCGGAGTGCCGGAGTCTCTGCCTGCCGAGATGCAGCCTATGGCAGAAGCGATCTGCGAATCGTTCCGGTCGGTGGCCAAACGACTGATGGATCTGGGCCTTGGCTATCTGAGCCTTGACCGCGCTGCCGCCACGCTTTCCACCGGGGAACGGCAGCGGATGCAGCTGGCGCGGGCGGTTCGGAACCGCACTACCGGAGTTTTATATGTTTTGGATGAGCCGTCTATCGGCCTGCACCCGTCTAATATCGTTGGACTTACCGGCGTTATGCACGATTTAATTGCGGACGGTAATTCCATTGTGCTGGTCGATCATGATACGCAGATTCTGTCGGAAGCGGACTGGATTGTCGAAATGGGGCCTGAAGCAGGCGAGGATGGCGGCCGTGTTATCGCGCAGGGTACCATTCCGGTGTTGAAAAAGGACCCGGTCTCCCAGATTGGCCCATTTCTTTCCGGTGAAAATAGAATCCGGGTGAGGAAGCGGCTCCTGCCGGAGGAACTGTTTGAGTTAGGGAAGATTCATCTGTCCACCGGTGAGATTCATACGGTAAAACCGTTAGAGGCTGATATTCCAAAAGGAAGGATGACGGCCATAACGGGCGTGTCCGGTTCCGGCAAGACGACATTGATCTTAGAAAGCCTGATCCCCGGACTGGAAGCGGTAATAGCCGGGAAAAAGCTTCCCGGCCACGTAAAGGAAATATCAGCAGAGGGAATACATCAGGTCAAGCTGATCGACGCGGCGCCGATTGGCATAAACGTGCGCTCTACAGTGGCTACCTATGCAAACGTACATGATGAACTGAGAAAAATATATGCAAAAACCCCGGACGCAAAAGCACAGCAATATAAGGCGGGCGATTTTTCCTACAATACCGGCGGGCTGCGCTGTCCAACCTGCGACGGTACAGGAACCATCAGCCTGGACGTGCAGTTCCTGCCGGATGTAGAAATCCCCTGTCCGGAGTGCCGGGGCTCCAGATATGCCGGAAAGGCGGAACGGATCAAGCGCAAAAATAAGGCCGGCAAAGAATATTCTCTGCCGGAGATAATGGCTATGGATGTGAAGCACGCGTTGGAAGCATGCGGGGATTTAAAATCAGTACACCAGCGCTTGCAGGTTTTAAAAGATCTGGGGCTTGGCTATCTCACCCTTGGCGAAGCAACGCCCAGCCTATCCGGCGGCGAAGCCCAGCGGCTCAAACTGGCGTCTGAAATGGGCAGGCAGCAGGCGGGGACAGTCTTCGTATTTGATGAACCCACAATTGGGCTGCATCCGCTGGATATCCGCACCCTGCTGACTGTTTTTGACCGGTTGGTGGAGTATGGCGCTACGGTTATTGTAATCGAGCATGATTTGGACGTCATCTCAAATTCGGACTATATCATCGATATGGGACCCGGGGGAGGTACGGACGGAGGGCGCATCATTGCTGCCGGAACACCCGATGAAGTTGCCGCCAATCCGCAGAGCATTACCGGTATGTATTTAGAGAAACATAAACTTTAAAGAAAGAGATGAGGGACACTTGAAAATGGCGGCAGGAGGAGAAGACCGCTATATTACAGTGATGAAGGATACCAGGAATGTAATTCCATCCTTTTCGCCCTTTTTATTTGGATAAATAATCCCTTTATCAGTTTCCGTGGAGATTGATAAAGGGATTATTTTCGTGTTGAGGCTGGCAGAGAAAACAGAGAGATGGCTTGCTGGTTGCCTGGAAGGAGGAGCTAATAATTATTGTACGCTTCTGCTCCGGGTGATATATTCTATAAATTCTTTTTCATAGGCATCCAGCTCATCTATATCTTTAAATTCAATCCCATATTTCTGAAATATAACATCGTAATTATAATTCCCGCCTTCAAAATCGACCCAGTAGAAGCCATTGCTTTCATACAGAGCGATATTTCCTAAGCCATTGTCAGAATGCAGTTTGATCCAGTATTGATGGCCGTATTTTGATAATCCGGCGTCATCGACGAAGACGCCGTTTTGCTCCCAGGCCGTTCTTTTGGTTAGATACCAGGCTTCGAATTGTTTGAAGATTTTGTCCATGTTTTATACACCGCCATTCTTGCATTGTCGCTTATTATGTATAATTGTGTGATCAGATTAACATAAAAGGGAGAGGCTGTCTATTTGAATCAAAGGAATCATTCGCTGTTTTGTAACAGTTTTTATACCCTCTTGACAATAGTCCTAATCCGTACTATAATATATGAAAGTACGGATTAGGACTAAAATTCATATCAGGAGGTTACTATGGAAATTCGAGAACAGATTAAACTCGTAAACACCGCTTTAAGCAAAACTTTGGATTTATACAGGATATGGGCGAAGATGCACGATTTAAATTATAACGCGTTAGTTGTCTTATATACTCTGGACGATTACAAAACATGCACTCAAAAACAGATCTGCCAGTGGTGGGCGCTGCCTAAACAGACCGTACACGGCATTTTACTGGATTTTGAAAAAAAGGGATACATCTCAATTTCCGCGAATGAAGAGAATAAGAGGGAACGCCTTGTTTCATTTACGGAAAGCGGAGAGCGATATGCCGCTTCCATATTGGACCCGCTTCACAAGATGGAAGAAAACGCCATGAAAAGGCTGGGAGGAGAGATGGTCAATCAATTGATCGCATGTAACACGGCATATTTTGATATATTAGAGGAGGAAATTCGTGATGGATCATACATTGGCGAAAAAGTTTAAATTCACTTCGCTGTTGTCATTTGCGATTCCCAATGTGATCATGATGATCAGTCTGTCCATGTACATTATTATCGACGGCATGTTTATCTCAAGGCTGTTGGGGACAACAGCATTATCTTCTGCAAACATGGTTTATCCTGCCATCAGCCTTGAGATGGCCATTGCGATCATGATTGCAACGGGAGGAAGCGCCATCGTCGCCAGAAAGCTGGGCGAGGGGAAAGAAAAAGAGGCGCAGAATGATATGAGTTTCCTGATTGTGACAGAACTGCTGATGGGCGTGACAGCTGCTGTGGCCGGTATCCTATTTATTGATGATATCATATCATTTCTGGGGGCGAGCCGGATACAATTTCCGCTATGCGCCAAATATGCCAGGATATTATTTATGTTTGCGCCTGCATTTTTTCTTCAGACTGCATTTCAGACTTTTTTAGTAACTGCGGGCAAACCTGCATTGGGCCTGATTGTTACGCTGATGGCAGGAGCGGTAAATATGGTTCTCGACTATATTTTTATGGCGGTATTCCATATGGGAATCGAGGGGGCGGCACTTGCTACCGGATTGGGATACTGCGTCCCTGCGGCTGCCGGTTTGGTGTATTTCTTTACGGATAAAGAGAATCCCCTGCATTTTATTTGGCCCAAAGCGGACTGGAAAACGCTTTTTCTTTCCTGCTTCAACGGTTCGTCGGAGATGGTGACGAATTTGGCCAACGCTGCAACCACTTTTTTATTTAACTATACTTTTTTAAACTATTATGGAGAAGATGGAGTTGCCTCCATTACGATCATCTTATATTTTCAATATATATTTACCGCCCTTTATTTCGGATATTCCAACGGAATTGCTCCGATCATCAGCTTTAAGTATGGAAAAGGGGATAAGGAGCAGCTGCGGGAGATATTCAGAAACAGCATGTTGTTTTTAGTTGGGAGTTCAATCCTTTCGAATATTCTCATTCATTTGACGATTGCCAAGTCATTAACTGTTTTCACTCCGGCAGGCAGCCCTGTTTATGATATTACACTCCGCGGTTTTTCTATGTATTCGTTAGCGTTTGTGATCATGGGATTCGGTATTTTTGCTTCCGCTTTGTTCACTGCATTTTCTGATGGAAAAACGTCGGCGGCCATATCCTTTTCCAGGACATTTTTGTTTATTGTGGGGGCAATTCTGGTTCTTCCAAACCTGCTCGGTGAAACGGGAGTGTGGATCGCTGTGCCGGCGGCGGAACTGTTAGGGCTGTCTGTGGCTGTATTTTTTTTAATAAAGAAAAAAGAATATGGTTATGCTTAGGAATGAGGCCCGCTGCAGTTTGTTCTATATATTTATATTATTGACTGTTTATATGATTAAAATAACAGAGTTTCATTCCGCATTAAATCTAACATGCAGCCGGAAAAACGGGGAAGATGGGCCTAGGTCCTTCTTTCCCGTTTTATGTTTTTGATTTTAGATGTGAAGAAACTGGTAATTATATGTACTCGGCAGCCTCAAAATGATACTATTTTTATATCGAAATTTACATAGAACCTCAAGGCATTTCGCGAAATGCCTTCACGCTTTATGTAAAAAACAAAAGAAAGGCAGGAGATAGGTATGATGAAAAGAATGTTGGCGGCAGCGCTCAGTGCATCTATGGTATTAACCACGCTGTCAGGATGTTCCGGTCAGAGCAAGGCACCGGAGGAAAAGACAACCGCATCAGTTGAAAATACGGCGGCATCTGCTTCAGAAACCAAAGGGGAAAAACCGTCAGAGGCCGGAGAACAGGGCTTTGAAGGCCAGACACTGACTGTGACGATCTCCACGATTGATGGGGAGATCGATGCCATTACCGCTCAGATCAAAGCATTCGAAGAAAAATATGGGGTTACTGTGGACTTGGAGATCCTTCCTCAGGGGGATGAAGGAGAAAACCTGAAATTAGTCCGCATCGCTACGGGAGCTATGGCGGATATCTTTATGAGTGCCGTGGGAGCAAAATTGACGGAATTGTCTCCGAAAGAAAACATTATGGATTTAACCGGACAGCCGTTTCTGGATCATGTAGATGACAAATACCGTTCCATAGTGACCATGGACGGAGCCACTTACGGCGTGCCCATGTGCCCGTCCAATGTGGCTGGCGTATTTTACAATACCAAGGTCTATGAACAGTTGGGATTGGAAATTCCTGAGACTTGGGATGAGTTTTTGAATAACTGCGAGGCGGTAAAGGCGGCGGATATCGTGCCTGTGGCAGCTCCCAATTCAAAAACCAGTTTGAGCCAGATTCCATTTCTGACCAATTACTATTATGTGCAGAAGGAATTTCCTAATTTTGCAGAAGATTATACCAATAAAAAGGTCACGCTTTCTGAGACGCCTGTATTCGTGCGCGGCCTTCAGAAAATGTACGATTTAGCCGATAAAGGTTATTTAAATGAAGACTTCCTGGCTGCTACATCCGAAGACGCAGCTCTGATGCTGGCTGAAGGCACTGCGGCTCATTCCATCATCCGCTCCAATATTTTGGGGACGGTGGCGTCCGTGGCTCCTGAAAATGTGGAAGACATAGGATTTTTCCCGCTTCCGGACCTGAATCCTGATGAGAGGGGCGTATCAACCTGGATGCCTCAGGCTTATCTTGTGAATAAAAATGCGAAGAATCCTGAATTAGCGCTTAAATTTATGGATTTTATCACTTCGGAAGAAGCTTTGGACGCATACTGCGGATACCAGAAACCGACAGGCGCATTTATGCTGAAAGGCGTGGAACTTCCTGACGATGTATATCCCGCTTTAAAAGAAGCTCAGAGCTGGGTGGAAAAGGCGTCTACTCCTGTTATGGAATACTTTTGCACCATTAAAGGCTCCAACCAGGCTACAATCTGTTCCCAGGTCGCATCCGGGGATCTCACCGCCGAAGAGGCTGTGCTTGAAATTGAAAAGGATAATGAAATCGATGCCCAGCAAAAGGGAATTCCTAACTGGTAATCCGATGAACGGTTAAAATCAAATAACTGCTCCCAGCCAGCAAAATCTGTTTATAATTTACCGGCTGAGGGCAGTTTTTAATAAAGGAGACAGTATATGAACTTACAGAATCGAAAGAGCTACAGTTATTGGATGGCTGCGCCGGGGGTATTTATTTATGTGCTGATTTTTGCGATTCCCACATTTGCATCCTTTTACTTTTCTATGACAAGATGGAATCTGATGGATTCCACGTTTATCGGATTGGATAACTTTTTTACTTTTTTCAGCCAGACCAACACGAAGGCGTCTATTGCCAATACCTTTGTATTTGCATTTACCACCAGTCTGTCCAAAGTGATTCTGGGAATGCTGATCGCTTTGGGGCTGTGCAGCAGGATTAAAAGCGCGTCTTATCTGAAAAGCGTTATCTTTTTTCCGACACTTTTGGGAAATGTGGCGGTGGGAATCGCTTTTTCCAGCCTGATGCATCCCACCAACGGGCTGATCAATCAGGCGCTGGCGGCCATAGGAATGGAAAAGATCAAGTGGCTTACAGATGCGGATATGGCGCTCGTCTCCGTTATGCTGGTGGATTTTTGGAAGGGGATCGGCGTGACTACAGTGATCTATATTGCGGGAATCAGTTCCATTTCCCAGACGTATTACGAGGCGGCAGCCATCGATGGGGCCAGCGGCATACAGAAGTTTTTCCGGATCACCCTGCCTCTTTTAGTGCCTTCCATCAACTCGGTTCTCACCCTGTCCCTGATCGGAGGTTTTAAGAATTATGACCTGATCTGGACGATGACGGAAGGCGGGCCGGGATATGCCACAGAGACGCTGGGAACCGTGGTATATAAGCTGTTTGCAAGAGGAAATTACGGTCTGGCGACTGCGGGAAATGTGATTTTGTTCGTGCTGATTGCGCTCATCATCTATCCGGTCAATTCCTATGTTTCTAAGAAGGAGGTGGAGCTGTAATGGTTCAGAAAAAAAGTTTGGCGGCCAGGGTTGGGGAGATTATTGCCGTGCTTTCGACGATTGTTTTGCACTGGATTATATTTTACTTCATTATTATTAATTCATTTAAGCCGAAAAAAGAGGCGGCCAGATTATCCATTGGGCTTCCGAAAGAATGGAATCTGGTTGAAAATTATAAATACATATTCGAATATAATGACCATGTGTTTCTGCTGTCCTTGTGGAACAGTGTGAAGCTGACCGTGCTGTCCATCGGCATCTTGATTCTGGTATCCGCCATGGCAGCGTTTGTGATCCAGAGAAGAAATGACAGGGTGACAAGAATGTCTCACAGCCTGATTCTGGCCGGGCTTATCGTGCCGCCGTCGGTGATTCCGACATATTGGATGCTGACAAAACTCCATGTGGCAGGAACGCTGCCGGGACTGGTGCTGGTGGAGATCGCCACGCTGTTTCCGTTTTCCACTATGCTGTATAAAGGATATATTGCCGGACTGCCCAAGGAGATTGATGAGGCGGCAATTATCGATGGGTGCGGGGCGGTGAAATTATTTTTTCATATCATTTTCCCACTGCTCAAACCCATCACGGCGACGATCATCATTCTGCGTTCCGTGGTGGTTTACAACGATTTTTCCAATCCCCTGTATTACATGTCGGGATCGAAAAATACCACGGTGCAGCTCTGCGTTTACCTGTTCCAGTCCGCGTTTACTACTGACTGGGGGCATCTGTTTGCCGCAGTGGTGACCGTGTCTCTGCCGCCGCTGATTTTATATCTGTTTTTAAATAAACAGATTTTGGAAGGAATGACTATGGGCTCCGTGAAAGGATAAAAGAATCCCATGCAGGAGGAAAATCATATGCTTTATGAGAATAAAAGGGAACTGACAAAAGAAGAATTTGAAAATCCCGGCAAAGAATACCGGGGAGCGCCGTTTTGGGCCTGGAACGGAGAGGTAAAGAAAGAGATCCTGAAAAAACAGATGGAGGATTTTAAAGAAATGGGAATGGGCGGATTCCATATCCATTCCCGGATCGGGTTAAAAACGCCTTATCTGGAAGAGGAGTTCATGGACTGCGTCAGATACTGCAGCCGGTTTGCCAAGGAAAACGGAATGCTCACATGGCTGTATGATGAAGATAAATGGCCCTCCGGCTATGGCGGCGGCAGGGTGACAAAGGAAGAACGGTTCAGAAACCGCTATTTGCTTTTTTCGAAAAAAACGTATGAAGAAGGTCAGATGGTGGAACGGAAGCTTCCGCCCAGAAGGGTCAGCGCGGATGGGAAGGCCCGTCTCTTGATGAAATACCGGGTAAAATTGGAAAACGGCCGGCTGGCCGGCTATGAATCATGCAGGGCCGGGCAGGATTGGACGGAGAACCGGGAAGGAGAGGTCTGGTACGCTTATCTGATCGTGACAAAGGAGCTGTCCTGGTTCAACGATTCCGCCTATGTGGACGTGATGAATCCGGATGCGGTCCGGAGGTTTACCCAAGTGACCCACGATGTTTACGCAAAGGAACTAGGGGAAGAGTTTGGTAAAAGCGTTCCCGCTATTTTTACGGACGAGCCTCAGATGAACCGTTTTGACACGCTTTCTTTTCCGGAAGCGGATGAAGAGATCGGAATACCCTATACGGACCGGACGGATGAACTCTATCGGATGTCCTATGGAGAGAGCATTTTAGAGCGTTTACCGGAAGTGTTTTGGGAAAATGAGGACGGAAAGCCGTTTGCGGCCCGGTACCGGTATCTGGATTTTATATCGGAACAATTTGCCCGGGCTTATGCCGGTACGATTGGAAAATGGTGCCGGGCCCATGGACTTTTTATGACCGGTCATCTGATGATGGAGCCCACATTGGATTCCCAATCGCGGCATGTGGGCGAGGCCATGCGCTCTTACCGGGAATTTGGAATTCCGGGAATCGATATGCTGGCGGACCGTCATGAATACACCACGGCAAAGCAGGCTCAAAGCGCGGCCCATCAGTTTGGCTGCCCGGGTGTGGCCAGCGAACTGTATGGGGTGACCAACTGGAATTTTGAATTCAGGGGACATAAGCATCAGGGGGACTGGCAGGCCGCTTTGGGCGTTACGGTACGTGTACCCCATTTGTCCTGGATGTACATGGGCGGAGAGTCAAAACGGGATTATCCGGCTCCCATAGACGCACATTCTCCCTGGTATAAAAGGTACCGTTTGATAGAAGACCATTTTGCCAGGCTGAATACGGCTCTGACCCGGGGAAAGGCCAGGGTGAACGTGGGGGTGATTCATCCGGTGGAAAGCTACTGGATGTTTATGGGCCCTGATTCTGTAAATGCCGGCAGGCGTCAGGAATTGGAAGAACATTTTGCGGATCTGACGGAGTGGCTGTTATTCGGCCTTTGCGATTTTGATTTCATCTCTGAATCCCTTCTTCCCGTACAGTACGGCGGAGCACAGGACGGCAGGCTGCGCGTCGGAGAGATGGAATATCAGGCTGTGATCGTGCCAGGGCTGGTTACGATGCGGAGTACCACCCTTGAGATATTGAAAATTTTTAAAGAACAGGGCGGAACCATAATTTTTATCGGCCAAGTTCCAAAATATAAGGATGGATCAGAAGACGAAGAGGCGGCACGATTTGCCAAGACATGCAGAAATGTGGGATTTGACCGGTTTGAGGTCGTCAGGGCGGTGAAGCCGTTTTGTGAGATCGAGGTATTGAATGAAAGGCATCTGCCCGAGGAACGCATAATCAGCCAGATGAGGGATGACGGAAAAGAACGTTGGCTGTTTTTAGCCAACGGCAGGATTAATAATGCCATGGAAACCGAGAATCTGGGGCGGCAGGTGAACAATAGGAAAATATCGATACGGATAAAGGGCCGGTTCCGGGCACATTTTTATAATACGATGACAGGAAACATTTCTCAGGCGGAAACCATATGGGAAGGGGAGAATACCAGGATTGATACTTATTTTTATGACCAGGATTCCCTTTTATTCCGGCTGGTTCCGGCAGACAGCAAAGAAATTTTAGAAGAAATGATTGGGGGAGAAAACCTGAAACGGCTGCCGGCGCGGGAGCTTATGGAACGGGGAAGATGCGTCCGCCTGCCTGTATCATGTGAATACAGCCTGGATGAACCAAATGTTTTTTTGCTGGATATGGCAGAATACAGAGTGGATAAAAAAGAATGGCGGGCCCGGGAAGAAATACTAAGGATCGACAGCCAGGTGAGAAAAGAGGCTGGATATAAGCTGAGAACGGATAGTTTCTTACAGCCCTGGCTGGATAAAGGGCCGCAGATAAAGGAGCACCTTGTGGAGCTTTTATTTGAAGTGGAATCAGAAACGGATGTGGAAGAGGTGCTCTTGGCTTTTGAAGGCGATGAGGATGTGACTGTTGAATGGAACGGGGAAAGCGGGAAGGAGAAGCAGAACCGGGGAAGGTATTTGGATGATTCCATCCGTTTAATAAGCCTTGGTAATGTGAAGAAAGGCAAAAACAGATTAAAGGTTACGGTGCCGTTCGGATCTGGTACAAACCTGGAATGGTGCTATTTATTGGGAAATTTTTGCGTGTGGACAGGGGGCGGCCGGTCAGTTATAATGGAAAAAACAAAACGGATTGGGTTTGGAGATTATACCTGCCAGGGATTTCCGTTTTATGGGGGGAATTTTACCTATATTATAAAAACGGATACGCCAAAAGGCAGAGGAATCCTGGAGATTCCCAATTACCGGGGGGCGCTTATGGACGTCTGGGTGGATGGAGAGAGGAAAGACCCTGTTTTCATGGAGCCATTCAGAACTGATTTAGGAGAGCTTAAAGAGGGAACCCATGAAATCCGCATTCTGCTTTACGGCACCAGAATTAATATGTTCGGCCAGCTGCATAACTGCGATGAAAAAGAGGCATATTGGGGGCCTAAGACATGGAGAACAGAAGGAAAGTCCTGGACATATACCCACCGCCTTCATGAGAATGGGATCTTGACGGAACCCCTGCTCTATATCATTGAATAATGGATAAGGACTGCTTCAATGAAAAAAACTAAGAATTTTTTACAGAAACTGGTGTTTTCTTATTTGGTAATCGCATTGATTCCCATCATCGGTTTTGTGGCTGTTTTCGGAATGAACAAATATCATGAAACAGAGAAAAATACCATGAGCAGACTGACCTCCTCCGCTGAAACAGTCTCCGCCCAGATGGACAGAATCTACAGTGATATGTCGTTTATCTCCATCGACCTTTTGAGCCGCGGAGAATTTTATTCGACCACAAAAAAACTGTTTTACAATTCCAAAACGCCTCAGAGCCAGAGAGAATACTACAGGATACTGGTGGATAACATGGTAACGTATTCTCTGGCGAATTCCATATACCAGGTGATTTTTTTTAATCCGGAAGGCTATTTTATCAGCAATTATCATTATAATATCGATTACCATTATGGAAGCAGAATTGATGAAGAGGTGATCGGACGGCTTTCCTGGCTGCCGGAGGTGCAGAATAAGGCTGGTACGGAGCTGCTTCTGCCTGTACAGAAAAATGCATTTTTTGAGCACGATAAAGATGTGATAGGCCTGGGCAGGGCTATCCGCGATCCCGGCAGTATTATCGGCTATATTGTGGTGCAGGCGGATATGGAGCAGTTGTCCTATGTGTTTGAGAGCAGCAGCCTTCTTCACGCCGGCGTCAGAGTGATGTCGGAAGGGCGGGTGATCTATGAAAATGAGCTGTTCCCCAAAGAACAGGATTATGACCGGTATCTTATGGCGTCAAAAGAGTCCGCATCCACCGGCATTACAATCATCATGACAAAGACAAAAGCGGATATCTTGAAGGAGGCTGTGGAAGCATTTTTCCCTTTGATTGTGCAGGGAATGGTGATGCTGGTAATCATGATCTTCTGCATTGCCGCCTATTCCAGGAAGCTGTCCCGACCGCTGATCGCGTTTACAAAAAGGCTGGAAAAGGTCACTTTGGACAATCTGGACATGGAGTCGGAATTCGAAGAATATCATGATTATTATGAGATTGAATACTTGTGCCATGCATTTGCAGATATGAGGAACCGGCTGAATTTTATGATTAATGAAACCATCGTTTATAAGTCCCTTCAGATGGAAGAGCGGTTCCGTGCGCTCCAATCCCAGATGAATCCTCATTTTATGTACAATACGCTGAACGTGATCGGAATCATGGGGCTGGAAAGCGGCGACAACCGGATCAATGACGCCTGTATTAAACTTTCTGAGCTTCTGAGGTATTCCATCTCCGATCCGTACAGCAATTCCACGTTTGCCGAGGAATTTGACAATATTGAATCTTATCTGGAGCTGATGAAACTCCGCTATGAACACAAGCTGAATTATAAGATCACTTTAGATGAGCTTCTAAAGCCGGTGGAACTGCCCAAGCTGGTAATTCAGCCGTTTGTGGAAAATGCGTTGGAACACGCATTTGACAAGGAACACAAGTCCATTGAGGTGCATTTGAGCGGAGAACTGGAAGGAGACCGGTGGAAAATCATAATTTCCGACAATGGCAGAGGATTTACGGAAGAAAACCTGGAATCCTTACAAAAGGAAGTGGAAAGCTTTCTTAAAAATGACTATGACAGAACGAAGAATGTGGCTCAAGTGGGCGGAATTGGTGTGAGGAATACAATTGCCCGTCTGGGTTTATATTATGAGGGATTTAATTATTCCTTTTTTAACGCAGAAACAGGAGGTGCTGTTGTAGTTTTATCCTCTTGTTTAAAAGAAAAGGGTGGAAGAGATGCTGCAGTTTAAAGTGCTGATCGCGGAAGATGAACCGCCTGTAGCCAGATACATAAGAACATTGGTGGAAGAAGCGGGAGGATATACGGTAGTGGGCCTTTGTGAGGACGGAGAGGAAGCCTTAGAACAGATCCGCGCCGTCAATCCCGATGTTTTGATTTCAGATATCAAGATGAATGGTATGACCGGGTTAGAACTGATCCAGCAGGCCAGAACGGAATATCCCCAGCTGCTGTCTGTGATCATAAGCGGGTATAAGATGTTTGAATACGCCCAGGAGGCGATCAAATTAAACACAGTGGATTACCTGCTAAAGCCCATAAACCGGGATGAATTTTTCCGGCTGATGGAGCGGATCAGAGAGACGCTGATGCAGGACTACCGGATAAAAAGACGCAGGCATTTAGAATTCTTATTTTTGAATGGAGTAGAGGAAGAAGAAGCTGTCTTAGAGATCTCGGTTTATTTTCCATATCCATTTGTCCGCATCATGATGCTGCATAGGAATGGAAACGGGGCAGATCTTCTGGAAGATGCAGGCCGGCAGATAAAGAAACTGGGAGACAAAGCTGTCTGCGCAGTCCCTTATAAAAATGCGGTGGTTCTTTTAGAAGGCATGGAGGACTGCCGGGCAAAGGAAACAAATCTTGAAAAAATACAGACCGTTTTTTCTGCATCCGGCAGGCAGGAAGGAACCGTTACTCAGGTAATTGCAAGAGAGATCGCCGCATCCGGCGACATGATCGCTGTGATTAAGCAGATGTATCATTTTATGAAACGGAAAATCAGCCTGAAAAGAAATCAGAAATTCCAATACCCGGAAGAAGTAAAAGAAATATCCCGCAAAGAAAATCCGGATCAGGAGCTGATGGAAAAACTGACGGGTTCCTTTTATTTTAAGGACCGGAAACGGTTTGAACAGGGTTTTGACCGGTTATTCCAATGTTGGGAAAATGAGGACCGGCCTGTATACGAGATAAAAAACGCCTGTTATCTGATTATCGGAAAATGGAATCAGATTGCGAACATGAACTTAGACGTAGCGGGGATGAATGAGCAGATTGACGAAAGCATTAAGATTTCGCGTAATTTTGAAGAATTGAAGAAAAATATATGGGCCGGCTTTAAAGAAGTTTTTCTCTATCAGGAGGAAAGCAAGGCGGATACCCAAAAACGGTCCGAAGAGATCTACAGGCAGATCACCTCCTGGCTCTGCCATAACTTAAAGGCCAACCCATCTCTGCAGGAGGTGGGAGCCATGTTCGGAGTCAGTCAGCCGTATATCAGTAAATTGTTCCGCACTTATTCAGGAGAATCCTTTAAAGAATATGTGCTGAAAAAAAAGATCAGCACAGCGTCCTCGTTGATGGAAGAAAATCCTTCTGCATTCATCAAGGATATAGCGGAGCAGGTGGGGTTTGACCAATTGTACTTCAGTACGGTTTTTCACCGGATGAAGGGGGAATATCCTTCACAGTACAGGGAACGGCTGAGGGAGGAAAAATCAGGTTTTTCTAAGTGAGCTATGCCGCAAAAAGGGAGAATGGAAAAAGACAGGGTGCCCTGCCTTTTTTCATATCCTTTTTTTATGCCCTTATGCCCGGTTCTATTCTGGTGGAATGGCTTGTTTATTTATGGATAATTAGATATAATATGAGGAAGGAACGCTTGGAGATGGCTATGAGACCTCTAGTTGGCAGTGAATTTAATGACCATAGTTCAGAGTTTGAAGAGTAACCTTATTTTGGAAGATAAGATTATGGAGATTAGAGAGTCGATGAGGAAGAAAAACGAATTTTTCATTTATACTACTATGTGGGTTGCCGCCATCATCATCCTTATGGTGCTTTTAGTACAGAATCTGGGAGATGCCCGGATTGTCAATTATAGTGGAATTGTCCGGGGGGCAACACAGAAACTGATTAAAGAAGAGATGAACGATGATCAGGACGATGCTCTGATTGCCCGTTTGGACGGAATTATAGAAAATCTTCAGACCGGGAAGGGTGAATTTAACCTTCACAGGAATGGGAATAAAAAGTACCAGAATGAGTTAAGCATTCTTAAAAACTTATGGGAAGATATGAAAGAGGAGATTTACCGGGTCAGGAAAAAGCAGGTATCCACGGGTACTCTTTATGAACTGAGCCAGGAGCATTTTGCGATAGCCGATCGGATGGTTTTGTTTGCAGAAGAAAGCTCAGAACAGAAGCTGCGCCGGTTTATTGGAATTTATGCCTTGGTGCTGGCTTTTTTAATCAGCAGTTTTACGGTGGGAAACAGGCGGAACCAAAAGGCGTTGGAAGAAAGCATCTATACCGACAGTCTGACCGGCCTTTTAAACAGGGAAGGATTTAAGGCGGAGGCGGTTTCCTTACTGCGGCAGTATCCGGATAATCAGTACTGTTTAGTGGAATTTGATATCGATGACTTTAAGTTCCTGAACAACAGCTACGGTTATGAACAGGGAGACAAGCTGCTGTGCGCATTAGCGGACAGCATACAGTTTAAATATCACAAGGATCAGCTGTGTGCCCGGATTGCGTCAGATGATTTCATGGTTCTGGCAAAAAAGACTACAAATCTTGTGGACGATATGAGGCGCCTTCTTAAAGATACGCTTCAGCAGGAATCACTGCTCAATCTTTCAGAATTTATTACATATACGTTCGGCGCATATGAGATTCCGGAAGGCTATGGCCGTATCCAGTCTGTTATGGACAAAGCCAATATAGCCCACAAGAATGCAAAAACGCTGGGAAAGTCTATGACTGTCTGGTACGATGAAACATTTCTTGAAAAGCTGAATTGGGAGAACCAGCTGACGAAACGTTTTAAACGGGCGCTGGGCCATGCGGAATTTAAAATGTATCTCCAGAGCAAATACAGCCTGAACGATTTAAAGATTCAGAGCGCGGAAGCCCTGGTCCGCTGGGAGATTCCGGGACAGGGCATTGTGTGCCCGGATGATTTCATTCCTCTGTTTGAGAGGAACGGAGACATAGCCGAGATCGATTTCTATATTTTGGAAAAAGCCTGTGAATTTATCCGGAATCATCTCGATTCCTGCGGACGGGAATTCTCGGTTTCCGTGAATTTTTCGCGTGTTACGATCTACCAGCAAAAATGCTATTCCACGATTATGGAAATTGTGGACCGGTATCAAATTCCCCATCACTGTATCGAAATTGAGATTACAGAGAGCGCATTTAACGGGATATCAGAAGTAATTATTCAGAAAATTACGAATCTTCAGGAAATGGGATTTATTATTTCAATGGACGATTTCGGTTCCGGATATTCTAGCCTGAACCTGCTGGATAAACTGCCGATTCAGACGCTTAAACTGGACCGTGAATTTTTACGGGAATACGGAATTGGGGAGAAGGCGAAAAATGTGATCAGCTGTGTGACGGACTTGGCGCATACGCTGGATATCAAAGTGGTGTGTGAGGGCGTTGAAACGCAGGACCACGTGGAGTTCCTGAAAAATATTGGCTGTGACTATGGACAGGGCTACTTTTTCTCAAAGCCTATACCACAGGAAGAATTTAAATTGAAATACGAAAACTTTTATTAACATGACAGACGGTTACATTTAATTTGACCTGTCTGTTTTCGTGCAGAGTGCCTGAATAATAAGGTTTTCTTAATGAGAAAGAACGCAGATTAAGTGACGGGATGCGTTTTATTAGGAGGAAGATATAATGTCAGGAAATACTGCTTTGCAAAAAAAGATGATTGGCATAGTTTTGTCCGCTGCATTAGTTTTTTTAGGAGCCTTTTCTTTTATTGCGGTAAAAAGAATACAGGGAAATGCCAGAGTGATTAACTATGCCGGCGTGGTGCGCGGCGCAACTCAAAAACTCATAAAAGAAGAGCTGCAGGGACAGCCTGATGACCAGCTTATAAGCCGTCTTGACAATATCATTGACGAACTTCTGACAGGAGAGGGCGATCTTGGGATGGTCCGTTTAAACAGTGAGGAGTTCCAGAATCTCATGGTCCGGATGAAAGAAAGCTGGAAAGAGTTAAAAGAAGAGATTCAAAGGGTGCGCCAGGGTGCGGATAAAGAAAAGCTGTTTAACATGAGTCAGGATTATTTTGAACTGGCGGACCAGACCGTGTCCGCTGCGGAAGTGTATACGGAAAAGAACGCTAATTTGGCGGAACGTTGGTTTATCATCCTTATGGCAGTATTTTCTGCAGTTGCCTTTTATCTGATATGGCTGAGCGCTGTTCAGAACAGGCGTCAGAAAGCGCTCCAAAAGGCAGAGGATGAAAACCTGATGAAAAGGGAGCGCCTGCTGAAGATGGCTTTGGAACTCCAGGCGCCGATGAATGAAATTTCCGAATTGATCTATGTGTCGGATGTGGAAAACTATGACCTGCTGTTTGTGAACGAGACAGGGAAACGGGAATTTCATCTGGATGATATTGAAGGGGTGAAATGCTATAAAGCTATTCAGGGGAAGGACAGTCCATGCTCTTACTGCCCCAACTCTAAGTTAAAGCCGGGAGAAAATTATACCTGGGAAATAACAAATCCTCTTACCAAACGCCACTATCTCCTGAAAGACAGGCTCATTGAGTGGGACGGGCGCAAATCGCGTATGGAAATCGCCTTTGATATGACGGAAAAAGAAAATGAAAAGATGAAATTAAAACATATGCTGGATACGGAAACGATGGTGATGGAATGTATCCGCATCTTATATCAGGGCCATAACCTTGATAAGGATATACAAAAAGTGCTGGAACAGGTGGGAATTTTTCTGCAGGCGGAACGAACTTATATTTTTAAGTTAAGGAATGACGAGTTCTCCAATGATTATGAATGGTGTGCGGAAGGGGTTAAATCTCAGAAGGACATACTTCAGGGTATTCCGATTTCTATTTTTAAGCGTTGGCTGTCGGTATTCGAAAAACAGGAATGCCTGGTAATGCAGGACTTGGAAGAGTATAGGGAAAGTGATCCTGAGGAGTACGAACTGCTGTCAATACAGGGTATTCACAGTCTTGTGGTTTCTCCTATGGAAAAAGACGGCGTTTTAGTCGGCTTTCTGGGAGCGGATAATCCTCCGGCGGACAAAATCTGGAATGTGAGCTCTCTCCTTCAGACGCTTTGCTATTTCATACTTCTGGCGTTCAGGCGGGCGGAAAATGAAAAGAAGCTTTCACACCTGAGCTTTCACGATACACTCACATCATTTTATAACCGCAACCGCTTCATGAAGGACATAGAATCCGTAGCGAATCAAAATATACCGATAGGTATCGTATATCTGGATGTAAACGGATTAAAGGAAGCCAATGATAAATATGGTCATGAATGCGGAGATAAACTTCTGATCGCAGCTGCCGATAAGATGAAAGATGTCTTTAGACAGGCGGACTGTTACCGGATTGGCGGCGATGAATTTGTTGTTTTCTGCCTCAATATATCAAAGGAGAAATTTGAGGAAAAAGTGGCGGCGCTGAAAGAATCTTTTGATTTTGAAAATGACCGTCAATGCAATGCGGCCATCGGAGCGCAGTGGACGGAATCCTGTAAGAATATAAAACAGATAGTAGCAGAGGCAGACGCTAAAATGTATGAGGATAAAAAGGAATATTACAAAAAAATAAAGCATGAAGGTACAGCAGAAGAGACAGAGCGTTAAAAGACTGATCTTTCGCCGGTAAGGCAACAATAGAACTGACAGGCATGGTGGGGATGTCTGCCGGTTTTATTTTTGCTTTTTTACGGATATGTATTATAATTAGAGTTTCCATATATGACATAAAAAGATGGGAGGCGTATTCAGATAAAAACTTATAAAACAAGCGATCTGGCAGGAATGTTCGGCGTTCACGTTAATACCGTCCGGCTATATGAAACATGCGGACTAATCCCCGTGCCGGAACGCCTTCCAAACGGATACCGGGTCTTTACGGATCTCCATGTGGAACAATTTAAGCTGGCCCGTGCCGCTCTCCTCGTAGAAGTCCTTCAAAACGGGCTGCGAAAGAAGGCCATAACCATTATTAAAGTTTCCGCATCCGGAGATTACGAACAGGCCGCCCGGCTGACAGACGATTACCTGAAACAGGTGGATCAGGAGCGGAAAAATGCCGGGGAAGCCATCCGGATCGCCAAAAGCCTTCTTTCCGGTATGAAAGAACCGCAGGAACATGGAGATTTTACCAGAAAGGAGGCGGCTTCCGCTTTGGGAGTCTCAATCGATACGCTGCGGAACTGGGAAATGAACGGCCTGTTTACCGCCAAAAGAAGGAAAAACGGATACCGCGTTTATACGGAAGAGGACATGCAGCGTTTGAAGATCATCCGCTCGCTGCGCTGTGCGAATTATTCGCTGGCCTCTATCCTGAGAATGCTTCAGGCAGTATCGGTAAATCCGGATATCGATATTCAGGAGATTATCGATACGCCTGAGGAAGATGACGATATTATCACAGCCTGCGATAAACTGCTCACTTCTTTGAAAGAGGCGAAAGAAAATGCCCTGTTTGTGGCCGGACAAATTGAAAAGATGAAAAAAATGACGGAGGAAAACCCTACACTAATACACCAGACTTCAATTTAATGATACTCTTGAACCACCAAAAAGGAGGTAGAGAGATATGACTGATGTAATCGAGGTTTTCGGCCTGAGCAAATCCTATTTTGGCAGACCGGTCATTGAAAACATGGATATTACCGTTTCCAAGGGAGAGGTATATGGGCTTTTAGGCGCCAATGGTTCCGGGAAAACGACTGCCATTGAATGCATGCTGGGAACGAGAAAGGCGGATGCAGGTTCTATTTCGATTCTGGGCCTGAATCCCCGGACCGCCAGGAAACAGCTGTTTGAAAAGGTTGGCGTGCAGTTTCAGGAAGCGAATTATGCTGACCGGATCAGAGTGGATGAACTTTGTGAGGAAACGGCCTGTCTGTATAAAGATTCTGTGGATTACAAGATTCTGCTGCAGAAATTCGGGCTGATGGAAAAACAAAAAGCCGCGGTAAGCCAGTTATCCGGCGGTCAGAGGCAGCGCCTGTTCATCATTCTCGCGTTGATTCCTGATCCGGAAGTGGTCTTTTTAGATGAGCTGACCACCGGACTGGATGCCAAAGCCCGCAGGGGTGTCTGGAACATCCTTCAGGATTTAAAGAAACAGGGGATGACGATTTTCCTCACATCTCATTTTATGGACGAGGTGGAAAACTTGTGTGACCGGATTGGCGTTATTAAGGACGGGAGACTGGCATTTTCCGGCACAGTGAAGGAATTTGTAAAAATGAGTCCGTATGAGAAAATGGAGGATGCCTATTTGTGGTTTACGAAAGAGGAGGATGGCTGTGAATAAATTTTTTATCATGTTAAAAACAGAATTGAAATTATCATTCCGTGGAATGGATATGATTATATTTGCACTTTGCATGCCGGTGGGCGTTGCGGCGCTTCTTGGAATTATTTACGGCGGCAGGCCCGCGTTTCCGGGAGCTGAATACTCGTTTCTGGAGCAGTCCTTTGGGGCGGTTTCCACCATTGCGGTCTGTGCAGGCGGCGTCATGGGGCTTCCCCTGGTGATTTCCGATTACAGGCAGAAGAAAATCCTGAAACGTTATCAGGTAACGCCCACGAGCCCAGTGCTTCTTTTGGCTGTACAGGCGGCTGTTTATGCGGTTTACTCCCTGGTTTCCCTGATCTTAGTCACGTTGGCCTTTGCATTGTTCGGCGCTCGCCTGCGGGGTTCCTGGCCGCTTTTTCTGGCCTTTTATCTCCAGGTGATGATTTCCATGTTCAGCATAGGTATTATGGTGGGAGGCATTGCGCGGGATGCGAAAACAGCTGGTATTGCGGCCAGCCTGCTGTATTTTCCCATGCTCATCCTTTCCGGAACCACCCTTCCTTATGAAGTGATGCCTCCGGCTTTACAAAAAGCGGCGGATCTACTTCCTCTGACACAGGGAATCAAGCTTTTAAAAGCCGCCGCGCTTGGCCGCCCCGTTGAAATGATGTGGATGCCGTTAGGCGTGATGGTGGTCTTTGCCGTTTGCAGCAGCGGCATTGCCGTCAGATTTTTCAAATGGGAGTGAGTAGTTTAACGAATATAGATTTAGAAATAAGTCCGTCCGAAGCTGTACAGCGGATCGGATTCGAATAAAAATAAAGAACTATTACGGAGGAAAATTATGAAACGGATTATATTGGCATCTGCATCACCCCGGAGGAGAGAACTGCTCCATCAGATCGGATTGGAGCCGGAAATCATTCCAAGCACCGTTGAAGAAACCATAACCAGTACGGAACCTGATTTGGTAGTGATGGAATTATCACAGCAAAAAGCAGAAGATGTGGCGTCCGCATACCGTGGAACCGATGCGTTCGTGATCGGCGCGGATACGGTGGTCGCGTTTAACGGAAAAATCCTGGGAAAGCCCCATTCTACAGAGGAAGCGTTTGAGATGCTGAAAGACCTGCAGGGAAACACTCACCAGGTATATACGGGCGTGACAATTATAAACTGTGAAAATGGAAAAAGGGAAACATTTGCCGAACGGACGGAAGTTCTGGTCTATCCCATGGAAGATGAGGAAATCCGGGCTTACATCGCCACAAAAGATCCTATGGATAAAGCGGGCGCTTACGGAATTCAAGGCCAATTTGCAGCCCATATCCAAGGCATCCGCGGAGACTACAATAACGTGGTAGGCCTTCCCGTCGGGCGGGTATATCAATGGTTAAAAAAGATGTGATTTTGAGACCTTAACGGCGGGGAGATGTGAAACGATGCGGGGAGCAGGAACCGGGGAAGGGCAGGCGGCAGACGGTATTGCGCGCCCAATTTCCCTCATTCCTGACTTATCCTACCGCAAAAGATTGGCGATCATATAGATGGAAATTGCGATTGAGAACACCGCAACCCCAAGTTTTAAAGGCTTTTGCTTAATCTTATGGGCATTGGAGCTGCCGATGATAACTCCGGCTCCGTGGGCCACCACCGTGACGGCTAATAAAAGGCCCATCTGTGAAAGATCGCACTGCATCATATATCCTGCGCAGGCAGGAAGGGCGATGAAGACGGAATCGAACAGGGCGACGCCGATGGACATGTGAACCGGCATTCCAAGGGCTACCAGCAGGGGCATAACCAGAACTGGTCCGCCTGCGCCGGATAAAGAACAGACTGCGCCGGTGATAAAACCGAATGCGATTACAAAGACAGGGGAATCTAAAAGCCCCTTTTTTTCTTTGTCTTTTTCCGTACCCGAATCATTTGCCGGCTTATCTTTTCTGCATAGAATGGAGATACCGGAAAGCAGAACCACCAGGTATAAAAGCATTTTGGCCTGTACCGGGGTGATGAGCGCGTTCAGCTTAACGCCCAGCAGTCCGCCAAAGAAGCTGCCCACGCTGATGATAATGGAAAAGCGGACGTCCAGGTTGCCTCTTTTATGATAGTTATAGGAACCGATGGCCCCTGAAACAAAAAATGCGAGAAAGCTGAGGGCAAGGGACTGGCTGACCGGAAAGCCCAGCAGCCCTGCGTACATCATGGGGAGAAGAAATCCTGCTATGCCGCAGATTCCGATGAATCCCCCCACGATGAAGTTACCGAGAAATGTGATTAATATGACTGACATAGTGTCCTCCGTTTAGCTGCCCGATCTTATGCTTCGAAATATCGTCCGGCAGCGTTCATGATTTTTTCTTCGTCCAGGGTCAGAACCCGGCGGTTTCTCATAATCCATTTGCCGTCCACCATCATGTCGGAAGTATCGCCGGCATTGACGCTTTCAACCAGGGTATGAGTCATGTTATTCGTTGGGAAAAGGTGCGGCTGGTCGATATTGATGGAAATCAAATCCGCTTTATATCCTTCTTTGACCGCGCCCAGGCTGTTTTCTTCTCCCATCAGGGCAGCGCCTCCGTTCAGAACCATGGAAAGAATGGTTTCCGCCGGCATGATCACAGGATCAGAGCCTGCGGTTCCGCGGGTTACGTTCATCACAGAGCGGAAGATCTTCATCTCATTCCAAAGGCTCATTCCTCCGTGGGCGGTTCCGTCTGTCCCAAGACCTGTGGAAATGGAGCGGGCCAGAATGGCCGGAGTGTTGGGAGCTGCTTTTCCGCAATTACTGAACGGGCAGTGAACGGCTTTCACTCCGTACTGCTTCATCAGATCCATCTCATGTTCCGACAGAAGAAGGCTGTGTGCGCTGATAAAATTGCTTCCTAAAACGCCGAGAGAGTCCAGATATTCCATAGGACGTTTCTGATAGCGTTCCAGATGATAGTTGATCTCATTGGGATATTCATTCATATGCGCCTGCAGATAAGCGCCTCTGTCCTTTGCATGTGCAAATGCTTCCGTGATCAGCTCAGGCGAACAGCTGATTAGAGAGCGGAGAGAGTAATAAATCTTTAAACATCCTTTTCCGTTCCATTCCTCATAGAGGCGGTCCGTGGACGCAACCGCTTCGTCCGCTGTCTGGCGGATGGAATCAGGCAGTTTGGAATCATCCATGGTGGAGTGGGACAGCGCTCCTCTCAGGCCGGAGGCCAGATATACCTTGGCGGCCTGTTCCATATGATAGCTTCCTGCATCCACAAAGGAAGTGGTGCCCGACTTTATCATCTCGAGAGCCGCCAGTCCGGCGCTCAGCTCCATCATTTCCGGTGTCAGGGTGCTTTCAAACGGGAGCATAATCCTGGTCCATATCATAGGAAGGGCGTCCAGGATCTTTCCGCGCAGAAGCTGCTGTCCTGTATGCATATGGCCGTCCGTAAGGCCGGGCATCCACAGAAGATGGCTTCCGTCCACGGTCTCAGCCGGGCTGAACCGGCTGACCGCGTCTTTTGCATCTGCAATTTCCAGAATCCTGCCGTCCAAGACAGCGATGGATTTGCCTTTTATTACCTTCATGGATTCGTCCAGACAGGCAGTATTATGTAGTAAGATATCGCAAATTGTTTTTTGCATTTTTTCCTCCAGTTTCATTTACAAAATTAGATCGCGTGGGTCAGGGACAGAACCAGCTGGGAAACCAGGGCTGATCCGATAAATGTTCCCGTCATTACCAGAAAACCGATCAGAATCATTTTCCAGCCCTGCTTTGCGAAATCGCGGATCTGGTCGCTGATGGAAATTCCGGCAAATGCCCCCACCATGGTTAACGGTGCGGTGAAGTTGATCTTTCCGGCTGAGGAAATCACAAAGTCTCTGATTGGTGAAAACGGACAGGCGACTAACAGTCCGATTACGGAACAATAGGCAATGATAGGCAGTTTCAGCGGAACCAGTTTGCTGACAACCACTGCGGCCAGGGAGATTAAAAGCAGCACGCAGATGCCGGGAAGAGAATCCATAAAACCTACCTCAAAACCAATGAAGTTAGCAAGTGCTATGCCGAGTCCGGCTACGATGAACATAACAGACCATTCAATATAACGCATTTATTTGTCCCCCTTTTTAAACAGTTTATCGGATATCGGTCCCAGTTTTGGCTCCAAATGATTGTACAGCCAATTACAAAGCGGGACGCCCACAAAGATCGCTACATAGATTCCGGTAATTCCGGAAATCGTTTCACTGGTGCTGGCAAGAGCCGCGATCTGCTCTGCAAACTGAGGATAGATCTCAGATAAGCTGGCCGTTGCAGATGCCATCATGATACCTGCGCCGACGCCGGAAGCCATGCCGAGAGCATACGGATGGAAGAAGTTGAGCGCAGCGACTAAAGTTGCCATAAATCCAAAATAGATGGTTCCGATCATACCGCCGACGATGTAGATGGAAAGGCTTCCTCTGGCTTCTGCCGAATCAGGTCCGAACATATCGGTAATCAGGGCCAGGTTCGTCTCGCGGTTGATGGAGTGGGTGGCTCCGATGGCTTCACGCTTGAGCCCCAGAATCAATGCGACCGGAAGGGCTAAAAAGATCGTTCCCAGGTTTCCGATTTCCTGAAGAATTAAAGCGGGTCCTGCGGAGATAACGGCTTCGATATTAGCGCCTGCGTTGATGCCCAGCTTTGCGATAAATGGGCAGATGCAGACGATTACCAGCTTGGAAGCCGCCTTTACCTCTTTTGTCTTAAAAATTTTCAGCACTTCAGGACCGGAAAGAATGCCCAGAAGAATGGAATAAAAGATAGGAAACAGGATCAGAGTTCCGGGCCCCAGCGGAATCTTGATCTGGCCGATAAAGTCAGCAATAACGATGAATAAAAATGCTGCGAGAATGATTCGGTATTCCGTTCTCATACGTTCTTTTAATCCGGAATATTGATAAGTTTCTTGTTTCACGTTGCTTACCTCCTAAAGTGAATGTTTTGTTTGTTTCTTTACACCCATTTTACAAAAACCATTGTGTATAAAAAAGGACAAAAGTACCTTTTTTGGAAATTTATGTAGTATAATAAAAATGATTCACCCAACAAATGAACCTTACCCTGTAAAGTGTCTGATTATTTTGCAGGTTAAAACCATTTGCAGGGATAAGAATAATAAGAATATTATTTTTGGAGGGGTTTCATGACACTGGAAGAACTGACCGTCAAATATCCTAAGGTTGAACCTTACATCAGGAACATGCCGGAGGAAATCAAAAAGCGCTATACCATTAAAAAATTTCCTCCCGGCCACATCATTCACCAGAAACATTTTGCGCTGGATTACTTCGGCATCGTATGCAATGGGGATCACCGGGTGATCAATGAATTTGAAAACGGCAATGTGTTCATGATCGAAAAAAATGAACCCATTGATTTTGTGGGCGAGGTGACCATTCTGGCGGGAATGGCGGAAACTTCGGTAACCATCGAGACGATTACGGAATGCACCATTCTCATGATTTCCAGAAAGGATTTTGAAAGCTGGATTGAGCAGGACATTCATTTTCTGAGACTGGTGGCTCAGAAGGTGGCATTTAAACTGTACCGTTCCTCATACACCAACGGGGCCAAATTATTTTACCCGCCGAACTTTCTGCTACTTGATTACCTGTTAAAGTATGCCAAGGAGAAGGGCATAGAAGGGGAAAAACAGGTGGTGGTGACGAAAACCAGGCAGGAACTCAACGAGGAACTGGGGATGACGGTAAAAACCATTAACCGCACCATCGGCAAACTGAAGGAAGATGGGCTGGTATCCATGCGGAAAGGGAAGATGGTTATGGATTTGGAGCAGTATGAGAGAGGAAAAAAGGAAATCGTTTATTATGTGAAGTGAGAAGGAGGCAGCTATGAAAATCGAATTACCATATGGAAAAGGCCATATTCATGCGGAAATCCCGGACGACAGAATTGCAGGCGTAATACACAGCCGTTTAGACGGCCGGATCACCGAATTATCCCAAGAGGAACTGGTAAAGCAGTCTTTGGAAAATCCAATCGGCAGCCCCAGGCTGAAAGAACTGGCCCGCGCCGCTCATACGATTGTAATCATATGCAGCGATCACACCAGGCCGGTTCCCAGCAAAGTGATCATTCCTCAGATGCTGGAGGAAATCAGGGAGGGCAATCCAAAAGCCGACATCACCTTACTGATCGCCACCGGATGCCACCGGGAGACCACCAGGGAGGAACTGGCGGAAAAATTCGGAGAAGAGATCGTTTCGAATGAAAAGATACTGGTGCACGACTGTCTCACCGGCCCCTTCGTATCCTTAGGCACTCTCCCGTCCGGCGGGGAATTGAAAATCAATGAAACTGCGGCCAAGGCAGATCTTCTGATTGCGGAAGGATTTATCGAACCCCACTTTTTTGCGGGATATTCCGGCGGAAGAAAGAGTGTACTTCCCGGTGTGGCGGCGGCCCAAACCGTATGGGGCAACCATTGTTCCAAGCTGATCGCCGATCCCAATTCCAGATGCGGAATCCTTTCCGGCAATCCCATTCACGAGGATATGGCGGCAGCGGCCAGGATGGCAAACCTGAAATTCATCGTAAATGTGGTGATTAATTCGAAAAAAGAGGTGATCGGATCATTTGCAGGAGACGGGGAGAACGCTCATCTGGCCGGTTGCCGGTTCCTGGACGAACTTTGCAGAAGCCAGGTGGAAAAAGCGGATATTGTGGTAACCACCAACAACGGTTACCCATTGGATCAGAATATCTACCAGTCTGTAAAGGGAATGACCACCGCGGAAGCCGCCTGTAAGCCGGGAGGAATCATCATTATAGCGGCGGAATGCGGGGACGGAATCGGAGGAGATGAATTTTACCGGACATTTAAGAACCATGAGTCCGCAGAGGCAGTGATGAATGATATTTTGAACACTCCACAGGACAAAACCGTGCCGGATCAGTGGCAGTCCCAGATATTCGCCCGGGTTTTGATGGATCATCCGGTGATCTTTGTGAGTTCGGCGGCGGAAAATGTCGTCAGGGATTTTCATATGATCCCGGCGGGCAGCGTGGAAGAAGCCATCAGGATCGCAGATGAGATGACGGAAAGCAAAGGAAAAATCTTAGTGATTCCGGAGGGAATCTCTAATATATTGAGTGAAACAGAGTAAAGAGATAAATAATTGTTATTTAACGGGGTTGGCGAAGGGGGTATGCCCGGAATCGGGTTGCGAGGAAGGGAGAGGCGGTCTTTACGGGGAACCCGGGCGGGGGGAGAACGAAAAAAGGCCAATTGGGATTCGGGATTCGCCCCTAAGTGATACTAAGACCCACAAGTACAGAAAGAGATAGGATCGCGCCCATTCGCAGTGAACTCCTTATGACTTCACTGCTCAAGGGGCGCTTAGAAACTGATTCGGAATTCAGTTTCTACCTGTCTCTTTCTGTACTTGCGTGTCTAAGAATCACTAAAGGGGTTCCATACGATCCCAATTGTCCTTTTTCGTTCTCCCCCCGCCCGGGTTCCCCGTAAAGACCGCCTCTCCCTTCCTCACAACCCGATTCCGTGCTGGTTTTCGCTAGCCTGGTTAAAAACAATAGATGTGCTCAGGTAGTTGTAGGGAACCGCATTTACATAGATCTTCAAGGAATTTTCGGAAATGCCTTCACGGTTGATGTAAAAACTTACTCACTACTCCATCAAATCTTTTTTACCCTCAGCCAGCCAAGCAACAGCCGGAAAGAAGGGGAAACCTGGGTGGTCGGCGGTAATGATAAGAGATAGGGGATCGTTTGCAGACCCTTAGAGGTACTTGGCCGGCAGAAATGAAAAAAGGCAGACAAATACTGAATTCCGAAGAGGCTGCTGAAAAAGTCCCAGATTTTGTAAATTCAAAAATGTCATCCCATTTTATACACAATAATTTGATATGAAGTGGTGAAAATATAATTAAAAACCCTGGATTTTTGACATAAAATGGGGAATGAATTTTAAGCAAAACACTTTTTCAGCAGCCTCATTCCGAATCAGTATTTGAGGCGCCCCTTGAGCGGTGAAGTCATCAGGAGTTCACCGCGAATGGGCGCCGCTCTGCCTTTTTTCGTTTCTGGCGACCTTAGTACCTCTTAGGGGCGAAACTCGAATCCCCTATCTCTTATCATTACCGCCGACCACCCAGGTTTCCCCTTCTTTCCGGCGTATCTTAGCCAGTTAAATAAAGATTTGCAACAGCCCTTTCTTTCACCTTAATTTTATCACAGATCACGGTGCGCAACAAGACTGTTTTTTAGGTTCCGGTTATGCTAGACTTGTTTGAGTAACTGTGGGGCAGAATTCAGAACTCAGGAAGGATAATTTGCAGAATGATGAATAAGCAGACGGAATTAGAATTTGAAAACAAAAGGCTGGAGCAGACAATTTCTCTGGCAAAGCAGCAGCTGAACCAGGCCAAACAGCGCAATGAGGACAACAAATCAGCGATTATAGCCGCTAAAAAAGAGGTTCGCGAAAATACTTCCCATTCCATTTCAAATCTCTGGTCCTCAGATGATTTCGAAGCTCTTGCGGAACTGAGTCAGTATGTAGATCCGGTCAATGAAAAGATTGCCGATTATGAAGAGGTGGCAAATAAAATATCGGTTCTGGAAACTCTGATTCAGTCTCCCTATTTTGCCCGGATTGATTTTAAATTTGAGGATGAAGACCAGTTTGAGCCGATCTATATCGGAAGGTCTTCTTTAAAAGAAGAAAAAAGCAGGGAAATGTATATCTATGATTGGAGATCTCCGATTGCAAGCGTTTTTTACCGCTTCGTGACAGGGCCCGCATTCTATGACGCCCCCGGCGGAAGGATTACAGGAGAGGTGGATTTAAAACGTCAGTATGAGATAAAAAAGGGGGTGCTGGAGTATTTTTTCGACGCCGACGTACAAATTACCGATGAATTTTTAAGAAAACTGCTGTCTCAGAATACATCGCCCAAGATGAAAACCATCGTGGAAACCATTCAGAGGGAGCAGGACATGGTCATCCGCGACATGGAAAATGACCTGATGATGGTGCAGGGAGTGGCCGGAAGCGGTAAGACCTCCATTGCCCTTCACAGAGCGGCCTATCTGATGTATCAGGGACTGTCCAACCGGCTGGCCGCCCACAACATCATAATCATTTCCCCCAACCCCCTGTTCGAACAGTATATTTCCAACGTGCTGCCGGAACTGGGAGAGAGCAATGTGGTTTCCGTTGTATTTGAAGAGATGGTTTCGGCAATTTTACAGAGAGAACACATCCAGTCCAGAAACCAGTTCTTAGAAAACCTGATCACCAGCAAAAAATACCGCAGTGTGATCAAAAACAGCATGGAATTTAAGATGTCCCCATCTTTTAAGGAGATATTAGACCGTTTTATCTGCGACCTGCCTCACCGCTGGATTGCATTTGACGACATCTGTTTTGAAGGGGAATGCATTGTAACCAAGGAAATGCTGAGAGACAGGACGCTTGTAAGGGCAGAAGTTCCGCTGGGCACAAAGCTAAGGCAGCTGGAAGATTATGTTGTGGAGTCAATACGGGAATCGAAGAAAATCCGTATGGGCAGAGAAGAAGAGGTCATTATCATCAATGAAATGAGGCGTTTTACAGAGCTGAACCTTCTGAACCTTTACAGAGCCCTTTTCAACGACCGCGAATATTTTTACCATTTGGCGGAGGGAATCGGGCAAAACGCTTCCATGGACCGGATTATAAAATACACCCGGGAGAATTTAAACAGCAATTTGCTGTACTATGATGACGCCGCCGTTTTAACGTATTTAAGGCTGAAAATCTATGGAACGGGAAAATATAAAAATATTAAACAGGTAGTCATCGACGAAGCCCAGGATTATTATCCTCTCCAATATGAGATATTCAGCCTTCTGTTCTCCAATGCCAAATTCACTGTATTAGGAGATATGAACCAAACGCTGGAAAAACAGGAGGACATCTCCCTATACGAACAAATCGCTAAAATACTGAATAAAAAGAAATCTTCCCTCATCACCATGGACAAAAGTTTCCGCTGCACCAATGAAATCCTGAACTACAGCCTAAAATTCATCGACCAGCACCCGGAGATCAAGAGCTTCAACCGCAAAGGCGAAGAACCCCAGCTTTTCACAGCCAAAGACCAGGAGGATCTAGTCGGCAAAATACTTGTGGAAGTCAACGTCTGTCAGAAAATGGGATATCAGTCGGTGGGCCTGATCTGCAAATCAGAGAGAAACGCCGCCCGCCTCTTTGACCAGCTGAAAGACAAAATAGAACTTCAATTAATCGAAAACGAGAGCATGTCGGATTTAAACGGCGTTTTTATCATTCCGGTCTATATGTCCAAGGGTCTGGAATTCGACGCTGTCTTAATCTGCGACTGCGAATCTGAAAATTATCACAGCGAAGACGACAAAAAACTCCTATATATCGCATGCACAAGAGCCCTCCACCGCCTGAACCTCTTTACCAAGGGGGAGAATAAAATCTTTATTTAGTTGAGTAAGAAACGCCGGAAAGAAGGGAGCACCCGGGCGGCGGGCAGAAATGAAAAGGCATAGGGGATTCGGGTTACGACCCTAAGTGATACTAGGCCGCCAAGAACGGAAAAAGGCAGCGCGGCGCCATTCGCGATGAACTCTTTATGACTTCATCGCTCAAGGGCGCCTCAAATACTGATTCGGAATTCAGTATTTGTCTGCCTTTTTCCGCTCTTGCCGTCCAAGTATCACTAAGGGTCTGCACACGATCCCCTATGCCTTTTCATTTCTGCCCGCCGCCCGGGTGCTCCCTTCTTTCCGGCTGTTACCTGGCTAGCTAAGGATAAAAAAGATTTGATGGATTGTGAGTATGTTTTTACATCAACCGTTAAGTCTTTTTCAGAAATGCTTTCATCATTTAATGCAAAGGGTGAGGTCATTTTGTGAAATGCCTTGACGTTTAAAGTAAAATCTGAAGGCATTTTTGAGAATCACCTCACAGTCTATATAAATGTGGCATTGAATAAATACCAATGCATCAATATTGTTTTTAACAAGGCTAGCGAAAACCAGCACGGAATGGGGAGGCGGAACCGGGAGCCGAAGGTCAAAGGGGGTGTCCGGGCCGGGGGAAGGAAGATGCAGCTAAATGGGATCGTATGGAACCCCTTTAGAACTACTTAGGCCCGTAAGGGCAGAACGAGGCAGGTAAAAACTGATTTCCGTCTCAGTTTCTAAAGCGCCGCTGAGCAGCGAAGTCATCAAGAGTTCACTGCGAATGGCGCTGGCCTGCCTCGTTCTGTCCTTACGGGCCTTAGTAGTTCTTAGGGGCGAATCCCGAATCCCATTTAGCTGTATCTACCTTCCCCGGCCCGGATTCCCTCTCAGATCGTTTCCTTCCGGTTCCGCCTCCCCGTTCCGTGCGTACCCCTTTCGCCACCTACGTTAAATTACAATTTATGCCCCTTTTTGTGGAAGAGAAGAAGGAGTCCTCCGTAGCATCCGCAGAGAAACAGAATGTGTACGCCTGTTTCTATAAAGAGAGAAAATCCTGTTTTAAATCGGTAGAGATCGAATAAGGCCAGGTAGATTCCTATGGATATCACCAGAAAGACCGCCGGTTTTACCAGCATGTTTAGCGGGTCCCAGTGAAATGGGACCAGTTTTTTTAGTGAAATCAGGTGCAGAGAAGACAGTAAAAGCTCGCTGGCCAGCATTCCCCACAGATAAGCCAGCATTCCGAACCGCGGAATGCCTACCAGGACAAAGGCCAGGCGTATGAGCATGGCGCAGACGTTCTGAACGAATGTGGTGGTGGTGCGTCCAAGCCCGTTTAAGATACTTCCCATGGTGGTCGCCAGATATAGAAATGGGCAGAGCCAGGCCAGAATGGTTATGTATTCTCCGGAATCCGCGTTGTGGAATACGCTGGTTCCCAGTTCATTGCCGAACAGTATGAACACTCCGATGCATAAAATGCCCATATAAAGGCTGTATCGCAGCGACATGGCGATGGTGGAGGAGATACGGCTGTCATTTCCTACGGATTGGGCCTCTGCGACGGTGGGCAGAAGGAGCACCGACATGGAATTGGTGATGGTGGAAGGAAACAGGATAAAAGGCAGGGCCATACCGGTCAGGACGCCGTAGATGCTGAAGGCTTCCGAATCGGTCAAGCCGAATGCATTTAAACAGCTTGGAATCCAGATCGCTTCCGCACTGGCTAAGATGTTGAGCACCAGCCGGTTGCCCATCAGCGGAAGGGCCAGGGTCATGAGGGGCGAAGCCATTTCCTTGAAGTCTCCTAAGATGCCATATGGAGATTTTTCGGAATCAGGGGAGAACAGGCTGAAGGCCAGAATGGTGTACAGGCAGGAAGCCATTTCTCCGGTCAGATGGCCTAAAACGGCCAGATGCACCGTGATCTCCCGCCCCGATTCTACCAGAATGTTGGCGATGAAGAAGACTGCGCCCATGCGGATCACCTGTTCCACCACCTGAGAAAATGCGGGAACCTTTGTCTTTTTGATTCCATAATAGTAACCGTTGATGCAGGCATGGACGGCGGAAAATGGAACCGATAAGGCCATTAACGGGAGAAGCGGCGCACATCGTGCTTCCAATAGAACGTTTGTGGCCAGAAAATCGGCATTTTGGCAGATCAGGAAGGAAAGCAGGATGGAGATGGACAGGGAGATGGCCAATCCGGTCCGGAATACCGCCTTTCCTTTCGACAGGTTGGCCGCAACGAACCTGGAGATGGCGGTCTGGATGGAGCCTGCACAGAGGGCAAAACAGATTCCGAAGATCGGATGAACCATGTTGTAAAGTCCCAGACCTTCCGCCCCAATGGTTCTTGAAAGGAAAATACGGTAGAAAAAGCCCAGGACGCGTGTCAGAAAACCGGTCATGGTGAGAAGGAGAGTGCCAGTAATAAGCGTATGCTTTTTGAAAAAATCGGTCATGGGAACTCCGTCAGAATATATTGATACAATGTATTCCATTATGGAATCAAATATACGCAGGCTTTTATGGAAGAAGGAGGAAATATTTCTGGATCAGTGCGGAAAAGATGGCAGGCCCTGCCAGCGCTAAAATATTTTTTAAAATAAATTTGTCAACTGGAAACTGGTTCCAGCCCCATTTTCACCTGTTGGAATAAGCTGGAAAAGTCTCTGAGCCCCCATTTTATCTTGTGTTGTTCACAACATTTTACCATATTATTCATTCTTACAATTTCTTATCACAGAGCGTAAAAAGGCGTAAAAAAAAGCACAGAGAAAGTTTATAGCATTTTCAAAAGACGTGTTATATACTAGGCAGCGTGATGTGAGTGATACAAAACAGATCGAGAAGATCGACGAAGCTTGTAACTGTAAACAAGAAATTAAAAGGAGAGAACAACATGAGAAAACAGACTAAATTAGTTGCAGTATTATCTGCAACAGCATTAATGGCACTTGGAGCTTCCATGGCTTCTTTCGCAGCTACAGGTTGGCAGGAAGAAGATGGTACATGGGTGTACTATGCAAAAGACGGATCACGTGTAGAAGACGAATGGAAAAAATCAGGAGATAACTGGTATTACTTAGATGAGTCAGGCTATATGGCTGTGGATACACTGATTGAGTCCGGTGACAATTACTACTATGTAGATGAAAACGGCGTTATGGTAACAAACAAATGGGTTGCCGTTGAAAATGAAGACTACGACGAAGATGAAGACGAGCCGGCAAACCACTGGTACTATTTCCAGGCTAATGGTAAAGCTTTAAAGGGATCTGACAACAAGGTCAGCTTAAAGAGCATTAACGGCAAAAAATATACATTTGATGAAGAAGGAAAGATGCTTTACGGCTGGGTTAATGAAGACGGCTCCAGAGAAACAGGCGATGACGCGTGGAGAGAAGGCGTTTACTATTTCGGAGATGAAAATGACGGCGCCATGACAGTGGGCTGGATGGAACTTTCCATTATCGACGACAATGCAAGCGAAGATACAAAGGGATTTGACGCGGATACCGCATTTACAGACGAAGAGCAGGATCGTTGGTTCTACTTTAAAGCCAGCGGTAAGAAAACAATTAACGAAACAGGAAAGACCATCAACGGCAAGAAATATGCGTTTGATGAGCACGGAAGAATGGTTGCAGAGTGGAGAATGAATGCCGATCCTGCAAAGGAAGTTGCATCTGATTCCAACGCATTTGATTCTCTGACAACAGCTGAAAAATCACAGTCCTGGAGATTCTACGGAAGCCCTGAAAGCGGCGCAAGAGTGAATAAAGGCTGGTTCCAGGTGGTTCCTGCAGAGTACTTAAACAACAAAGATTACGATGATGATGAAGCAAACTGGTACTACAGCGACAACAACGGTAAACTGGTTGCCAGCGAGTTCAAGACCATCAACGGCAAGAAGTACGGTTTCGACCAGTACGGCGCTATGATCAGCGGCCTGAAATTTGTTACTGTTGAAAATTCAAACAAAAACAACATCGTAGCGGTTCATGATGATGAATGGTACGATACAGAAGAAAAATTCACCGCATTTGTAAATGGTGAGGATTACAATTCAGAAGACGGCATCGCACCGGATTTCACAGGTGAGAGCGGAAACACTACATACTGCTACTACTTCGGTAAAGAAGAAGACGGTTCCTTAAAGACAGGTACCCAGAACATCGACTTAGACGGCGAGAACTTCAGCTTCTTATTCACAAAATCAGGAAGCACCAAGGGAGCCGGTAAGAACGGTGTGGATAACGACAAATACTATCAGCAGGGTAAACTGCTGAAAGCTGACAGAGAAGACAAGTACTCTGTAGTTGAAGTACAGAAGAACGAAGAAGGCAAGATTATCGGCCTGAAACTGTTAACAACCGATGAATTTGTAAATGGAACCATGTCCAAAGAGGAAGTAATCGAAAGCGGAGTGAAATACAACGAAGATTACGTTTACTACTCATTCAAGGCTCAGAATGCGGAAGCAGGATACGAATACAAACTGGTAAATACTTCCGGTAAAATCGTTGACAACAAGAGCAATGCAAAAGACGGCGATGATTTCATCTACGAAGTTAAGGGTGGAAAGATCAAAGCAGTTTACGAGAAAAACTAATTGCGTTCAAACGTTTGGGTAAAATTATTTGACAAACCCCTCCGGAGTTTGATAAGATAATGATCAATATGTATCAAGAAGATACAGGCGTATGATAATGCAGACATAGTATTTCAGATAAAACAGAAGACCATGAAGGTTTGACTACATCAGCAGATGCAGTAGATCTTCATGGTCTTTTTGTCTATCGCTGCGTCGCTTTACTGCTGAAGCGGTAGTTTTTGAAAAACAAACTGATAGTTACCGGAAAGGAAGAGAATATGAAAAAGTTATCAAAAATAATTGCAGCATGCTGCGCAGTTTTAATGCTGGCCGGCTGCAGTACCCAAACGTCAACAAAAGATATGTCAAAAGAAAGCAGTTTGACAAAAACTTCTAAAAGCCAGGAGACTGGAGACGCGACAGAAACTGTTCCGGCAGAAACCGTACAGACAGAGAGTGCATCAGGAGAAATTAACGTAACTGATCTATGCGGGCGGGAAGTCACGTTGGAGAAACCGGCTGAGCGGGTAGTGCTGACTTTTAATTTCGAGGAGTATTTTGCAGTTACGGGCGAGGAAGGCATTTCTAAGATTGTGGGATGGTCCAGAAAATATTGGGAAGGCAGGCGTCAGTCCTCTTGGGATGTTTTTACTGAAAAATTTCCGGAGCTTAAAGACATTCCCGATGTGGGGTACGTTCCGAAAAATACATTTAACGTGGAAACCGTCATATCTTTAAAACCTGATCTTGTGCTGATGGCTAAAAATGATTATGAAAGCGTTCAAACAGATCTGGAGCGTTTGAATGCTGCAGGAATTCCTGTCATATTCGTGGATTACCATCTGCAGACAATGGACAATCACACCAACAGCACTCTCCTTATCGGCAAGGTAATGGGGAAAGAGCAGCAGGCTCAGGCATTGGTTGATTTTTATAAAGAACAGACCGATATCGTCACGGAACGAATGAAAAAGGCAGGGGCGGATCTGGAAAAACCTAAGGTATATGTAGAATTCAGCGAAGCTGCAGGACCCGGAACGTTTGGCGCGTCTTATGGAAAGCAGATGTGGGGTGCTTTGATTGATCAATGCGGCGGCGACAATATTACAAGAGATTTGGTAGAGGGAGCGTCTGCTCCTGTTATGCCGGAGCAGGTTTTGGCGGCTAATCCGGATATTATAATTTTTGCCGGCAATCAGTTCGCTGATTCGGATGTGAATGTAGGGCTTGGATATACTTCGGACAAAGAAACTGCTGCAAGAAACTTAAAATCCTATGGAGATCGTCCGGGCTGGAGTGAAATTAATGCGGTGAAAAACGGGCAGATGTATGCTTTGTACCACGATTTATCAAGACATATTTTTGATTTTGCAGGCCTTCAATATTTTGCAAAAACGATCCATCCGGAATTATTTGAAGATCTGGACCCTGATAAGAATTTGAAAGAATTTCATGATAAGTTTTATCCTGTTGAGTATAAAGGAACTTGGTTTGTGAGCTTGGAGGATTAACGGTGGGAGGCAATTTGGAACAAACAGCGCCCGGCATGACGGGGGCGAAAATTTACCGAAGTATTACCAGAAAAAAATACATATTGATTGCGGTTCTGATTTCCCTGTGTTGTATCTCCTGGCTGGTAGATGTGATGACCGGACCTGCTGTGATAAGCGCAAATGATGTGGTAAAATCCGTATTTCATCCGGATCAGGTGGATGGAAGTATTCGTGTGATTGTCCGTTCCATGCGCCTTCCAATTGCATTTATGGCCATTGCAGTGGGCGCCAGCCTTGGACTTGCCGGAGCGGTAATGCAGACAATTTTATGCAATCCGCTGGCCAGCCCATATACGCTTGGCGTGGGAGCCGGAGCGTCATTTGGGGCGTCTTTGGCCGTAATAACAGGGACCGCAGTTTTTCTTGCAATGGGCGAGTATATTGTTTCCGTAAATGCTTTCTTTTTTGCCATGCTGGTCTGCCTTTTAATTTATTTTCTCGGAAAAGTGAGAGGAATGTCTACAGATACGATGGTTTTGGCCGGAATATCCATGCTCTTTATATTTCAGGCTCTTCAGGCGTTGATTCAATACGGCGCCTCCGAAGGGCAGGTGCAGACAATTGTGTTCTGGTCTTTTGGAAGTCTTCAGAAAGCGAACTGGCTGAAAACAGCGATTGTGGGAGGCGTGGTATTCATATGTTTTCCGTTGATTATGAGAAAGTCATGGGCATTTACCGCTTTGCTGATGGGAGAGGAAAAGGCAGAGAGCCTGGGTATAAATGTGGACAGAATCAAACTGTTTTCATTTTTGATGATCTCCCTTCTGGCCGCGGCAGCCGTTTGTTTTGTGGGCACTATCGGCTTTATCGGATTGGCGGGACCACATATTGCCCGTATGGTAGTGGGGGAAGAGCAGAGATTTTATATACCCGTATCTATGCTGGGCGGCGCTTTAATTCTTTCCGTCGCCTCTGTGATCAGTAAAATTATGGTTCCGGGAGTTATATTTCCCATTGGAATCATCACTTCAATCATCGGCGTACCGTTCTTTATAGTTTTGATACTGCGCTCAAAGTAATCGTTATATGACCGGGTTTGTTTCCCGCGCTGTTTCAATAATCCCGGATAGCAGGTATGCAGCGCAGAAAGGAAGGCATATGGATCTTACAGTAAAAAATATAGAGTTTGGATATCGTTCAAAAATAGTCCTTCATGACGTAAACATGACGGCAAAAGCAGGTGAGATTACTGCCATATTAGGAGCCAATGCAGTTGGAAAGTCTACGCTGCTTAAATGTATTATGGGAATTCTGCATGCGAAAGGCCAGATTTTTGTGGGGGAGGAGAAATGCCGAAATTTATTTGCATATAAAAGTGCGGATAAAGTCAGTTATCTGACTCAGGAGAACGCAGTTCCGGCTCTTCTCACAGTATTCGAAGTGATTTTATTGGGGAGAATGAGTTCTCTTTCTTTACGGATTCCTCCGGAAGAACTGGAGCGTGTATACCGGGTGATGAAGGATGTTAAAATCGAGCCGTTAGCAGAGCGCATGTTTAGGCAGCTGAGCGGAGGCCAGAGAAGAGTGGTTTCCATTGCGCAGGCAATTGTAAAAGAACCTGAAATTTTGATTATGGATGAGCCTACGGCGAATTTGGATATGCAGAACCAAATGGAAATACTGGACTTGGTGCGCAGATACACCAAGGAGAGGAAGACAACAACATTGGTTACGCTTCACGATCTTAATATGGCTGCCAGATATGCCGACAGGATTGTAATTCTAAAAGATGGAATGGTTTATTGCCAGGGAACCCCGGCAGAAACTTTGACAAAAGAAGTAGTACGCCAGACTTATCATGTGGAGTCTGAGGTCACATATGATAGGATGGGCATTCCTATGGTAAACCCGCTGTATGCGGTATCATGAAAGGGAAATGAATATGGAAATAAAAGAAAGAATTGAAAAATACTGGTCCCGGCGGGCGGAAGAATTCAGCCAGGCCAGGCTTGCAGATTTAAACAGCAGCCAGAAAGATATGTGGCTTAACGTAATTACCAGTTACTTGCCGGAAAAAGACATCATAAAGGCGCTCGATCTGGGCACGGGAGCGGGATTCTATGCATTTTTATTAAAAGATTTGGGCTGTGAAGTCACCGGAATCGACTATTCTCCGGCGATGATTGAAGAGGCGGAAAAAAACAGTTCCCTTCTGGGATACGGAGATGACATACATTTTCTGCAGATGGATGCTCAAAAGCTTGAATTTGCAGATGAAAGTTTTGATTTTATCATTAGCCGAAATGTCACATGGACTCTGCCTGACCCGCGAAAAGCATATGAAGAGATGTGCCGCGTGCTGACTCCTGGTGGCCGGATTCTTAACTTTGATGCGAATTATGGGCAGGCTTTTGCGGCCGCGGATGAAGCAGGACTTACAGAAGAGCAGAGAAAATGGTCCAGCGGAGGTTACGAGTATACTCCTCAGAGTATGGACATGATCCGGGAGAGAAACGATATTGCTAAATCGCTCTCAATCTGCAGCTGCATCAGGCCGCAATGGGATGTGGATGTACTTTTAAAGAATGGAATGCAGAAAATTTGGCTGGATGTCAATTTCGGAAATAAAATATATGGTGATAAAAAGGTGTATGGCAACTCTTTTGAACCGGAGAAAAAGAAAACATTGCCTACGGCGCCGATTTTCATGGTTGGTGCACAAAAATGATAATAGAGCAGGCAGCTATAGGAAACGGGCGGCAGTGGCTTATAGGGCTGTGAACAGTAACTGAATGTCAAAATTATAAGTAAAAAAATATTGACAAATACCCAAAGTCGTCATATACTGTAGCAAATAAAGAAAAAACCGATGAGCAAGAGTAAGTAAGATTATTATGTTGTGCACAGAGAGCTTTCGTATGGTGGAAGGAAGCGGCAATGTTTAATCCGAATGGACTTGCGAGGGCGGCTTGAAACCGGATTATCCGGGAGTAGGTGCTGACGGGATTCCTGTCCGTTATCAGAGGGAGACATATGTTAGTATGTTACAGAGTGGGCGTATTTTCTTGTACGTCAATTTGGGTGGTACCGCAGAAGTAAAGCTTTTGTCCCTGTTTTTTGGGGATGAGGGCTTTTTTTTATTTCTCTATTTAACAGAAAGCACCACAAAACAACAATTTCGAAAGGAGGCATTTATGAAGATTTTTCCAAGTCCAGAAAATTTAATGGAAATAACCGGCGCCTATGATATCCTGCCGGTATGCGCAGAACTCTACGCTGATGTAGTAACCCCCATCAGCATGATTCGCCGCATTGCAGAGAAAAACAGCAGGTTTTTCCTGTTAGAGAGTGTGGAGGGCGGAGAAAACTGGGGACGCTATTCCTTCCTCGGCTGCGATCCGATCCTGCATTTAACATGCAGCGATGGAGAAATCCGTCTGGAAGGCGCCGAAAAAAAGCAATTATCAAGCGCCGCCCCACTCGATACGGTACGCGAAATACTTTCTAAATACCGTTCGCCGAAGATAAGCGGAATGCCTCCTTTCACCGGAGGTTTTGTGGGATATTTTGCATACTCCATGATCGGTTATGCGGAACCGTCCTTAAAAATAAGCAAAGGCCAGTTTCACGACCTGGATCTGATGCTGTTTGACAAGGTAATCGCATATGACCATTTAAAACAAAAAATCTCAATTATTGTAAATATAAAGAACGATAAACTTCATCTGAAACAGCTGTATGAAGACGCTTTGCAGGAGATAAACCGGATTGCCAAACTGGCCGCCGGACAGGAACCGCTTAATGAACCGGCCGCTGAACCGTCAATCAAAGACCATCCTCAGTTTCAATGCAATGTGAGCAAAGAGGAATACTGCCGGATGGTTGAAAAAACCAAGGAATACATTGTGGACGGCGATATCTTCCAGGCGGTCATCTCAAGACAGTTTGTCAGCAACTACAGCGGCAGCCTTTTAAACGCATACCGGGTGCTTAGAACCACCAATCCATCCCCCTATATGGTGTACTTAAAGATTGATGATGATGAGATCATGAGCACCTCGCCGGAAACCCTTGTCCGCCTCCAGGAAGGAAGGCTGACCACATTTCCGGTAGCCGGTTCCAGGCCGAGGGGAAGAGATGAAGAAGAGGACAACAGGCTGGAAGCGGAACTTTTGGCCGATGAAAAAGAGCTTTCGGAACACAATATGCTGGTGGATTTAGGGAGAAATGATCTGGGTAAAATATCCCAGTTCGGTTCTGTAGAGGTCACCCAATACAAAATGATCCATAAATATTCAAAGATCATGCACATCTGCTCCCAGGTGGAAAGCGGGATCAGGCCCGGCTGCGACGGATGTTCGGCCATTGAAGCAGTGCTTCCGGCAGGAACCCTTTCCGGAGCGCCGAAGATCAGGGCCTGCGAGATCATCGAAGAGCTGGAAAAAGTGCCCCGCGGCATTTACGGAGGCGCCCTCGGATATCTGGATTTTTCCGGCAATATGGACACCTGCATCGCCATAAGAATGGCGGTGAAAAAGAATCAAAAAGTGTACGTTCAGGCAGGCGGAGGCATTGTGGCAGACAGCGTTCCTGAAACAGAATATGAAGAATCGGCGAATAAGGCCAAAGCGGTGATTCAGGCCATTATGCAGGCAGGGGAGGTGGATTCCATATGATTTTACTGATCGATAATTATGACAGCTTTTCCTATAATCTGGTTCAGATGTGCGGAGTGCTGAACCCGGATATCCGGGTGATACGAAATGATGAGATGACCGTGGAAGAGATCGAAAATCTGCATCCCACCCACATCATTTTGTCACCGGGGCCGGGATATCCAAGAGATGCCGGAATCTGTGAGGAAACCGTAAAGAAACTGGGGCCGAAGATCCCCATATTGGGCGTATGCCTGGGGCATCAGGGCATTTGTGAAGTGTTTGGGGCAGAGATCATTCATGCACCCAGGCTGATGCACGGAAAGCAAAGCACGATCACGGTTACGGAACCCTCCGCATTGTTTGAGGAGGTTCCCAAACAATTTAAGGCTGCCAGATATCATTCCCTTATTGCGTCGCCGGATCGGTTCCCAAAGGAACTGATGGTGACGGCCGTAGGAGAACAAGGTGAGATTATGGCGGTACAGCATAGAAACTATCCGGTTTATGGGCTTCAGTTTCATCCGGAATCCATTATGACACCAAAAGGCAGCTTGATTATGAAAAAATTTCTGGAGGTATGAAGATATGATACAGCAGGCAATCAAAAAAGTGGTAGAACAGCAGGATCTTACATTTACAGAGGCAAAAGAAGTGATGAATGAGATGATGAGCGGAGAGGCGACCCAGGCGCAGATGGCGGGTTTTCTGGCAGGGCTCAGAATGAAAGGGGAAACCATTGACGAAATCACCGCATGTGCATCCGTGATGAGGGAAAAGGCATTGAAACTCCATACGGACCGCAGCGTGATCGACATTGTGGGAACCGGGGGAGACGAGGCGGGGACATTTAACATCTCCACTACCAGCTCATTTGTTGTGGCGGCCGGAGGCGTGGCGGTGGCGAAGCACGGAAACCGCAGCGTGTCCAGCAAAAGCGGGGCTGCCGATGTGCTGGAACGGCTGGGAGCCAGCCTGGATTTGACTGTGGAACAGTCGGAGGAACTTTTAAAAAGAACCAATATGTGCTTCATGTTCGCCCAATCCTATCATTCATCCATGAAATATGCGGCTCCGGTAAGAAAAGAGATGGGAATCCGGACGATTTTCAATATACTGGGCCCTCTGTCCAACCCGGCCGGGGCATCCATGCAGCTGTTGGGAGTATATGATGAAAAACTGGTGCTTCCCCTGGCAAAGGTTTTAAGCAATCTGGGGGTTAACAGAGGAATGGTGGTGTGCGGTTTGGACGGTCTGGATGAAGCCACCGTGACAGGCCCAACTCATATCTGCGAAATCCGTTTCGGAGAGCTGACTCAATACGAGATCACTCCGGAAGAGGTGGGACTGAAACGGTGCAGCCCGGAAGAACTGACGGGAGGAACCCCTCAGGAAAATGCGGAAATTACCAGAGCGATATTAAACGGTTCATTAAAAGGCGCCAAAAGAGATATCGTAGTTCTCAATTCGGCCCTCAGCCTTTATCTGGGAATAGATGACTGCACGGTAAAAGACTGCGTGAAGATGGCAGAAGAGCTGATCGATTCAGGAGCCGCCCTTGCAAAGCTGGAAGAGTTCGTAAAGGTGTCGGAAGAAGTGAAAACAGGCCGGACAGACGATACAGCGGAATAGGAGGAAATCATGATATTAGATACAATCGCCGAATCCACCAGAAAACGGGTGAAGATTGGAAAAGAAAAAGTATCTCCGGAAATGATGATGCACAGAGCGATGAATATGCCGAAAGGAGAATTCAATTTCGAAAAGCAGCTGATTAAACCGGGCATCTCCTTCATCTGTGAAGTGAAAAAGGCATCGCCGTCAAAGGGAATTATTGCAGAGGATTTTCCCTATGTGCAGATTGCAAAAGAGTATGAAGAAGCGGGTGCGGCTGCCATTTCCGTTTTGACGGAACCGGAATTTTTTATGGGCAGCAGCAGATATCTGACGGAGATTCATCAGGCCGTATCCATACCGCTGCTTCGGAAAGATTTCGTGATCGATGAATATCAGCTGTATGAAGCCAAATGTATCGGCGCATCCGCCGCCCTTTTGATCTGTTCCCTGTTAGATGAAGAGACGCTTAAATATTATATAAAGATCTGCGACCAGCTAGGGCTAAGCGCTCTGGTGGAGGCGCATTCCGACGAAGAAGTGCTGACGGCCATCCGGGCAGGGGCCAGGATAATCGGAATCAACAACCGAAATTTAAAGAACTTCCAGGTGGATTTCGGCAATGCGGTGCGGCTGAGGAAAATGGTTCCGCCCGAGGTTTTATTTGTAGCGGAGAGCGGAATTAAAAATGCTTCCGATATCAAGTTATTGGAAGAAGCCAAGGTAAACGCAGTGCTGATCGGAGAAACGCTTATGAGAGCCGCAGATAAAAAAGCCGCTCTCGCAGAACTGAGGAAAGGTTGTCTGGTTTATGATTAAGATTTGCGGAATGATGAGGCAGGAGGATATAGAGGCTGTCAACCGGTACAAACCGGATTATATAGGTTTTATCTTCGTACCCGGCAGCAGGCGGTGTATATCCATCCGGCAGGCAAAGGTTTTGAAAGCGCAGACAGACCCGGCTATAAAAACGGTAGGAGTATTTGCCAATCAATCCTTAGAAGAGATCAGAGCCTATGCGGAAGAAGGAATTTTAGATCTGATCCAGCTCCATGGAGGCGAAAACAGGCATTTTATTAATAAAGTAAAACGGGAACTGAAGCTTCCCGTCATCCGGGCGGTGCGGGTGAAAAGGGGAGAACACATATTAGAGGCCCAGGAATGCGATGCCGATTACCTGTTGCTGGATACTTATGTGAAAGGGCAGCTGGGAGGAAGCGGAAGAACATTTGACTGGTCTTTGATTCCTGAATTAGAAAAGCCGTATTTCCTGGCCGGCGGAATCTCAGAAGAGAATGTGTGCGAAGCTGTAAAAACAGGCACTTTTGGAATCGATGTCAGCAGTTCTGTGGAAACAGACGGGAAAAAAGACCCGGAAAAGATCAGAAAAATTATTACAAAGATAAGGAGTTTATCGATATGAGCAATGGAAAATTTGGGCAGCATGGAGGGCAGTTTGTGCCGGAGACACTGATGAGCGCCGTGCTGGAATTGGAAGAAGCATATCTAAAATACAGCAGGGATGAGGCGTTTATCAAAGAACTGAACGATCTTCACCGAAATTACACGGGAAGGCCGTCTCTTCTGTATTATGCGGAGAAGATGACAAAGGATCTGGGCGGAGCGAAGATCTATTTAAAGAGAGAAGATTTAAACCATACCGGTTCCCATAAGATCAACAATGCCTTAGGCCAGGTGCTTTTGGCAAAGAAAATGGGCAAGAAACGGGTGATTGCAGAAACCGGAGCAGGACAGCATGGAGTTGCCACGGCCACGGCCGCCGCGCTTTTAGGGCTGGAATGTGAGGTATACATGGGAAAAGAGGACACAGACCGCCAGGCGTTAAATGTATTCCGCATGGAGCTGCTGGGCGCAAAGGTGCATCCGGTTACCAGCGGCACGATGACCTTAAAAGATGCGGTCAATGAGACTTTGAGAGAGTGGACCAACCGGGTGGAGGATACCCACTATGTGGTGGGCTCTGTGATGGGGCCGCATCCATTTCCAACCATTGTCCGGGATTTCCAAAGCATTATTGGTAAAGAAATCCGTTCACAGATCATGGAAACAGAGGGGCGTCTGCCAGATATGATCGTGGCCTGCGTGGGAGGCGGCAGCAATGCGATGGGCGCATTTTACGAGTTCATCGGAGAACCGTCCGTAAAGCTGGTGGGCTGCGAGGCGGCGGGGCTTGGCGTCGATACGGCTCAGAATGCGGCTACGATTGCCACCGGAACCCTGGGAATCTTCCACGGAATGAAATCTTATTTCTGCCAGGATGAATACGGCCAGATCGCGCCTGTGTATTCCATATCCGCCGGGCTTGATTACCCGGGAATCGGGCCGGAACATGCCAATCTCTACGATACGGGCCGGGCGCAGTATGTGCCGGTTACGGATGATGAGGCGGTGGACGCATTTGAATATCTGTCCAAAACAGAGGGGATCATTCCTGCGGTGGAAAGCGCTCATGCGGTGGCTTATGTGAGAAAAATCGCCCCGTCCATGAGTAAGGACCAGATTATCGTGATTAATCTTTCCGGGCGTGGAGATAAAGATGTGGCGGCTATCGCCAGATATAAGGGGGTGCAGCTTTATGAGTAGAGTGAGCGATATTTTTAAGAACCAGAAAGCGTTTATCGCATTTGTGACAGCGGGAGATCCATGTCTGGAGATAACGGAAGAGCTGATTCCGGCTATGGCCGAGGCGGGGGCCGATTTAATCGAGATCGGAATCCCGTTTTCCGATCCGGTGGCGGAGGGAATTGTGATTCAGGAAGCGGATATGAGGGCGCTAAAAGCGGGAACGACTACGGATAAGATATTTGAAAGCGTAAAACGTATCAGGGAGAAGACCGATGTGCCTCTGGCATTCATGACATATATCAATCCCATCTATGTATACGGGCCGGATAAATTCCTGAAAAAATCGTCGGAGTGCGGGATCGACGCTCTGATCGTGCCGGATATGCCGTTTGAGGAAAAACAGGAACTGCAGCCGTTCTGTGAGAAATACGGAGTGGCCCTGATTTCCCTGATCGCACCCACATCAAAAGAGCGGATACAGATGATCGCAAAGGAAGCGGAAGGATTTTTATACTGCGTTTCTTCCATGGGAGTGACCGGAGTCAGAAAAGAGATTACCACCAACATTTCCGATATGGTGTCCATGGTGAAAACGGTGAGCGGCATCCCGTGCGCCGTTGGATTTGGCATCTCAACGCCGGAACAGGCAGCCGATATGGCCAAACAGGCCGATGGGGTGATTGTGGGCAGCGCCATTGTAAAGCTGGCCGCTCAGTATGGAAAGGAATGTGTAGAGCCGGTCTGCCGGTATGTATCACAGATGAAAGCAGCAATTTCATAAAAGAAAACAGACAGTTCCGTCTTTTCCCATTTGATCTTTATCAGATGGAAAAGCGGAACTGTTTCTTCTATAATAAAAGGAACATAAATGCAGCAGGACAGGTTATACTAGAAAAGAAAATGAAAAAAACGGCTTAATTTACAGCTTGTCCAAGATTTTAATAATGAAAATGATAATTCCTATTGAAATTCTATGAATATATTATATAATAGAAACTGTAGGTGAAGCTTTGAACTTTAATTCTACAGAAAGGCGGATTACACTTATGAAAGAAATTATCTATCTTGATAATGCAGCAACAACGAAAACACGGCCGGAGGTCGTACAGGAGATGCTTCCATATTTTACAGAACTTTATGGAAATCCATCCTCCGTTTATGAATTTTCATCTCCAAGTAAAAAGGCGATTGCCCATGCGAGGGAAACCATTGCCCAGTCTCTTGGAACCAAGACCAATGAGATTTATTTTACAGCAGGAGGTACTGAATCAGACAACTGGGCCATCAAGGCGACAGCCGAGGCATACCAGTCCAAAGGAAACCATATTATTACCAGTAAAATAGAGCACCATGCAGTGCTTCATACCTGTGAATATCTGGAAAAACGGGGATTTGAAGTCACTTATCTGGATGTGGATGAAAACGGCGTAATTAAGCTGGAAGAACTTAAAAAAGCCATTCGCCCGACCACCATTCTCATCTCCATCATGTTTGCCAATAATGAGATCGGAACCATTCAGCCGGTGAAAGAGATCGGCGCCATTGCAAAAGAGCACGGCATCTTTTTCCACACGGATGCGGTTCAGGCATATGGCCATGTTCCGATCAATGTAGATGAATATAATATCGATATGCTCAGCGCCAGCGGCCATAAGATCAACGGTCCTAAGGGAATCGGATTCTTATATATCCGCACCGGCATTAAGAGCCGCTCCTTTATCCATGGCGGCGCTCAGGAGCGCAAACGCCGCGGCGGCACGGAAAATGTTCCGGGAATCGTGGGTCTGGGAAAAGCTGCTGAGATCGCCATGAACACCATGGAAGAGAGAACGAAAAAAGAAAAAGAGCTGAGAGATTACCTGATGGAACGGGTGATGGCAGAGGTTCCTTTCTGCCGCATTAACGGGCACAGAACCATGCGCCTTCCAAACAATATAAACTTTGCATTCCAGTTTATCGAGGGAGAATCCCTGTTAATCAAACTGGACATGGCGGGAATCTGCGGTTCCAGCGGTTCCGCATGTACCTCGGGTTCTTTGGACCCGTCCCACGTGCTGTTAGCCATCGGCCTTCCTCATGAGATCGCCCATGGATCACTGCGTTTGACACTGAATGAAGAAAATACAAAAGAGCAGATGGATTACGTCGCAGACCAGATCAAAGAGATCGTGTCATATCTGAGAAATATGTCACCCCTTTATGAGGACTATATGCGCCGTCAGGCTCGTAAATAAATAATAGACTGAGAATATAACCCGCATCGGGCGGAAGAAAAGAGGAGAAATATGTACACAGAGAAAGTTATGGATCATTTTGAACATCCAAGAAATGTTGGAGAGATAGAGAATGCAAGCGGTATGGGAACCGTAGGTAATGCAAAATGTGGAGATATCATGAGAATTTACCTGGATATCGACGAAAATCAGATTATCCGTGATGTAAAATTCAAAACATTCGGCTGCGGCGCCGCTGTAGCGACCAGCAGCATGGCAACCGAAATGGTTAAAGGAAAATCCATTCAGGAAGCGATGGAAGTTACCAATAAAGCAGTTTGTGAAGCATTAGACGGGCTTCCACCTGTAAAGATCCACTGCTCCCTGCTGGCTGAAGAAGCCATTCATGCAGCTCTTTGGGATTATGCCCAGAAGAACAATATTGAGATTCAGGGTCTGTCCAAGCCGAAATCAGACATCGGTGAAGAGGAAGAAACCGAAGAGTATTAATCCCGGATAAAAATCCCAGGAAAAGGTGTAATGATGGATAAGAAAAAAGTAGTGGTTGGAATGTCCGGCGGAGTGGACTCATCCGTTGCGGCTTATTTACTGAAAGAAGCGGGATATGACGTGGTAGGAGTTACCATGCAGATCTGGCAGGATGAAGACCAGACGACCCAGGAAGAAAACGGAGGCTGCTGCGGTTTAAGCGCCGTGGACGATGCCAGACGCGTGGCCTGGGATCTGGATATTCCATACTATGTGATGAATTTTAAACAGGAATTTAAAGATAATGTGATCGACTATTTTGTCGACGAATATGTACAGGGAAAAACGCCCAATCCATGCATTGCCTGCAACCGTTATGTGAAATGGGAATCCTTATTGAAAAGGAGCCTGGATATCGGTGCGGAGTACATTGCAACCGGCCATTATGCCCAGATTGAGCAGCTTCCAAGCGGCAGATATGCCCTGAAAAAGTCGGCTACCGCCGCCAAGGATCAGACTTATGCTCTCTATAACCTGACCCAGTATCAGCTGTCCCATACTCTGATGCCGGTAGGTCAGTACACCAAAGACGAGATCCGCGCCATCGCCCAGAAGATCAACCTTCAGGTGGCGAGTAAGCCGGACAGCCAGGAAATCTGTTTTATTCCGGATCACGATTACGCCCGTTTTATCAGTGAAAACACGGATAAGGAACTGATGCCCGGCAATTTCGTGGATCTGGACGGCAATGTGATCGGCCGTCACAAGGGAATCACCCATTACACGGTGGGCCAAAGGAAGGGCTTAAACCTTTCCATGGGCCACCCTGTATTCGTAACTGCCATCAGGCCGGAAACCAATGAAGTGGTGATTGGAAACTCTGAAGATGTCTTTACCAAACAGCTCAGGTGTGATAAACTGAACTGGATGGCCATTGACGGGCTTCACGGAAAAGAGATGCAGGTATCTGCCAAGATCAGATACAGCCATAAAGGCGCGCCCTGCACGATTTCGGAAGCGGGAGACGGAACTGTGGAATGCGTGTTTGAAGAACCGCAGCGTGCGGTAACTCCGGGTCAGGCTGTCGTATTTTATGATGGTGATTATGTCATCGGAGGAGGAACTATACTATGAGAATTTCAAGAGGCAGAAACATGCCTTTCATCGCCGCATTAGCTGCCGGCGCAATCCTGTTATCCGGCTGCGGCGGCAAATATGAGGCGATCCGGACAACTGCCGCGGAAACCGAAACAGAGGCACAGACTGAGACAGCAGAGCCGGAATCCAGCAAAAAGGAAACCGTCGTTACCACAGAAACATCAGAATCCTATGAAGCGGTGGACGAAACCGTCTATGTGACGGGAGACGATGTTAATTTAAGGACAAGCACCGCTCCCGATTCAGAGGTGATCGAACGTCTGAAGAAGGGAACTGAATTAAAAAGAACCGGAAACAGCGAATCCTGGAGCCGTGTCATTTACCAGGATAAGGAATGCTATATTTCATCCAGATATTTATCAACAGAACAGCCTGAAACAGAGCCGGAAACGGAATCAGAAAAGGCAGCAGCTGATGTCCAGGGCGGAGCCGTTACCTTGGATTCCTCCTGGAAATATGCAGAATTTTCCAAGATTAACAGCGGATCTGCCACGATGTACCGTTCAGATTCCGCAAACCGGAAGGGAATCACAGTCTGCGTCAATGCAGGCCATGGAACAAAAGGCGGTTCCAGCGTGAAAACATTGTGCCACCCGGACGGAAGCCCGAAAGTAACAGGCGGAACCACAGGAGCAGGCGCTACAAGCGCAGTAGCAGTATCCGGAGGCATGCAGTTTTCCGATGGAACCAATGAGCCGGTGGTAACGTTAGCGATGGCAAAGATATTTAAAGATAAGCTTTTAGCAGCAGGCTATGACGTGCTGATGATCCGTGAATCCGACGACGTTCAGCTAGACAACGTAGCCAGAACCGTAATTGCAAACAACAAAGCCGACTGCCATATCGCCCTCCACTGGGATTCCACCACCAGCGATAAAGGCGCATTTTACATGAGCGTTCCAAGCAACTCCACTTACAGAGCCATGGAACCTGTAAAATCCCACTGGGAACAGCATAACGCTCTGGGCGAAAGCCTGATCTCAGGCCTGAAATCAGCCGGCGTCAAGATCTTTTCCGGCGGCTCCATGGAGATGGATCTAACTCAAACCTCCTACTCCACAGTCCCGTCCATCGACATCGAACTCGGAGACAAAGCCTCCGACTATTCCAATTCCATGCTGAGTACATTGGGCGATGGCCTTTTAGCCGGTGTTAATCAATATTTCGGACAGTAAACATACTGTTTTGTACTTATACTTAATTGGCTTCTCCCAAATTAGAATCCTTCAATTATCCGATTCTAATTCAGGAGAAGCCAATTGTATTTAACCAGGCCGGCGAAAACCAGCAGGGAATCGGGAGGCGGGACAGGGAAGGGGCCGGACCGGTGGAAAACGAAACAGACGGCTGGGATCGTATGGAACCCCTGTAGAGATACTTAGGCCCGTAAGGGCAGAACGAGGCAGGTAGAAACTGAATTCCAGATCAGTTTCTAAAGCGCCGCTGAGCAGCGAAGTCATCAAGAGTTCACTGCGAATGGCGCTGGCCTGCCTCGTTCTGCCCTTACGGGCCTTAGTATCTCTTAGGGGCGAATCCCGAATCCCAGCCGGCTGTTTCGTTTTCCACCGGTCCGGCTCCTTCCCTGTCCCGCCTCCCGATTCCCTGCGTACTTTTTGCCAATAAATTCACTTCTCCCCCGAATCCTCTTTCTCAGCCCGGTTGTAGGCCCAGCTGATTCCGAAGCAGAGAAGTCCTCCGCCGATAAATGCGGCCACGCGGATGATGGAATCCGTGGATGTGATGTCAAATGTGACCATTTTTAAAACGCTGAATATGACCAGGATCAATCCATAAGTTCTAAGCGGTTTTACCCTGCATGAAAAGCCCAGAACGATGCAGAATCCCGCGGCCAGCAGACAGGTAAGGCTTGTCAGGATGGCGTAGCTTCCAAGGGGAGTCTTATGGAGCACGTCCACGGCATTGATTGTCATCAGCACACAGCTGATTAAAGGCAGAATATGATTTCCGGTCCGTTTCATGTGGGCCAGGGCTTCATATACGATCTTGGCCGTAAACAGAAGCAGAATCAGACATCCCGCGGCCATTTCCCAGGCACCCCGGTCTGAGGATAAAGCGGCCCATAACAAGAGCTGCAGCAGGCTGTGGCAAATCAGGTCGTGAATCCGGCAGGACCGGTCTTCTCTGAATACCGGCAGTCTGGAGAAAATGGTGAGAGCAGCAGCGGCCAAAGCCGTGCTCCACATCATCCAGAGTTCCAGGTTGAAAAACATCAGAAAAATGTAGCAGACCGCACTGTCCAGACAGAGCACAGCCAGAATTTTTCTCTTCAAAGCCCGTTCCCTATGCTTCACAATATCAGCGATTACAATACATGGAATGAGTATCATCAGACCATGCAGGATACAGATGTTAAGTTCAGAGTTAAATGCGTTGGTAAACAGATTGATGAAGCTAAATAACAGGATACCGCAGGTAATAATTGCATAAATGACCACCGCCCCAATTTTCATCCAGATGTCTTTAAGATGCAGACCGAGGAGAAGAAATACCAAACAAAGCACACATGGCAGCAGCCCCCAGCTCTCAAAAAAGAAGGAGGATAAATCCATTAGAACTGCGGTCATGTTGATGGAAAGAACCATAAGGCTGAAGGTTCTCGTCTTTTTCTTAAAAAGAGCAGCCATAAGGATCAGGAAATACAGAATTTCCGGCGCCGGTTCGGCAATCCTGCCGTCCAAAATATAAGAATGCGGAAGCTGCACCATTATAAATGCAGTTCCGGCGGCCAGTATCAAAAGCTGGGAAGCCACCAGACATTTTTCCGCAGCATCGCTGAACCCGCGTATTCCATAGGGAATCATCCAGAATAAACAAGCCGAAAATAGGAAAAGTCCCATATATAAAATGCCGCAGGTTACCATGAAAGCGGTATCGCTGTCCGTCGGGTAATAGCGCATCAACTCTCCCAATCTGGAACAGATCATCAGATAGGAGAAGATTGCAATGTAGGAAGCTGCAAGGCCGTTTGCTTTATGGAAGCCCTGTCCTGCAAATACGCTGGTCAGCACAACCGTACACAAAATAAATAATAATATCAGCCAGAGCGAAGGGCCGATTTCCATCAGATGAACGGTCAGCAGGATGGAGATTGCATTGCCAATCTGTATAATGGAAAACATAATATCCGAATGAAGCTTCTTGGATAAAACAAATCCTGATATGGTCCAGACAATAAAAAACAGCAGGACGGCCGGGTCCGGGAACAGGGACCAGGCTAACTTGGCTGCGATCAGGTCGCAGTAGATGATGCCGGTTCCGCAGCCAATCAGGCTCAGATGAAATGCATTAAATGTCTTTCCTTTGGTTCCAAGTAAAAACCCCAGACCGCCCATGAGAAGTCCCATCAATAGAACCATGGAAAACTTCACTGCGTCAGGGATGTAATTCCAGATTGTAGCGGCCAGCACCGCAACACCCACCAGAATCAGCAGCGAAGCCAGCACGCCGATCAGATATTTTCCCACGCTGTTTTCGGAGAAAACCTCTTTTTTATCCTGAGATGTCACAGCTTTTACCGGTTTAGAAGCGGTGTGAAGCGGCCTTTCAACCTGTGTTTCCGCCTGCTGCAAAATTGGTTCCGGGGACGGTTGCAGGGGCTGCTGTGAAATTACCGGTGGAACCGGCTGTTGGGCATCCGGCGGAATTACCAGAGGATTGGCTTGCGGATCAGGCCGGAATATAGGAAGCGGAGCCTCAGATACCCTGGCATCGTCCTCCATTTCCGCCTTTTTACAGCATTCTTCCTGAAAGGCCTGATAAACAGCCGCTTTCAAAATTAAATCATCCATTTCTCTCTTAATATCAATCAGGAGTTCTAAATCCTCTTTTTTGGAGAGATCCAGATCCATTCCGTCGATCGCGTTGCGAAGTCCGTCTAAATGGCCGTGTATCTGTTTCAACTCTTCATACTTGTCCATAATTACCCCTTTTTAACACTGGCAACAGCTCGTTTTCCAATGTCAGTACTGTCTACAATGCAGATATGTTAGTTACTTTCAGTGTAGCATAATAAAAGGTTGTTTTCTACTAGGATTGAAGGCCTAAAGTTTACATTTTGATGAAGATTTACTTATTCCATCTGCATAACCGTCTGCCGCAGACAGAACGAGATTATAAAAGATGAAAAGCCTGAGGCCAGGAGAATATCATCCTGAGCTTCAGGCTTTTTAGTATCATAGAAAAACAGGATTCTAAGCGTTCCGGTATTATTCCAGAACACCGCCCTGGTCTGCTGATTTAGCCAGCTTTGCGTAGCGTGCCAGATATCCGGTCAGTTTCTTTGGTTCATAATGCCAGTTTTCTTTTCTTCTTGCTAATTCTTCATCGCTTACATGGAGGGTTAATTCTTTTGTATACACATTGATGGTAATCTGATCCCCGTCTTCCACTAAAGCGATAGGGCCGCCGGCAGCGGCTTCAGGAGAGATATGGCCCACAAAGCAGCCGTTGTTGGTTCCTGAGAAACGTCCGTCTGTTATCAATGCGGTTGTCTTATTAAGACCTTGTCCGTAGAGCATCTTCAGCGGCTGATACATCTCGCGCATACCGGGGCCGCCTTTCGGTCCTTCATAGCGGATGACTACTACGTGTCCAGGTTTGATCATCTGGTTTCTCACCGCTTCCGTACAATCTTCTTCCGAATCAAAACAGATGGCAGTTCCCGTGAAGTTGCGGGCTTCTTCCGCAATGGCAGCAGGTTTGGCAACGCCTGTATCAGGAGCCAGGTTTCCTCTCATGATTGCGAGGCCGCCCAACGTGCTGTGAGGATTGTCAAGCGGGCGTATGATCTCAGGATTGGGAGCGTACATATTCACATAGGAATCGATATTTTCGCCCATCGTTCTGCCTGTTACGGTCATAACGCTTAAATCAAGATGATCCCGAATGACTTTCATAACCTCAGGAATACCTCCTGCTTTATAAAGGTCTTCACAGTCATATGTATTGGAAGCAGGGCTTACCTTGGCAATATGAGGAATCTCATCACTGATCCGGTCAAATGCTTCCATAATCTCTTCTGCCGGAAATCCCAGTTCATAAGCGATGGCGCAGGTATGGATGACCGCATTGGTGGAGCCGCCCACTGCCATAAGCACTTTGATGCTGTTGACTAACGCTTCTTTTGTCATGATCTTGCGGCTGGTAATTCCCCTTTTCACCAGCTCTACAATCTTTTCACCGCTTCTTAAAGCATCGCGGTAGCGCTCATTATAAGGAGCAGGTATGAGGGCGGAGCCTGTTAAGGATAAACCGAGGGCTTCTGCCTGGCAGCACATGGTATTGGCAGTTCCCATAAACTGACAGGAACCGCAGGTCGGACAGCTGACTGTGATCAGGTTCTGGATATCTTCTTTGGTGCATTTTCCGGTCTGCCAAAGTCCCAGAGCCTCCGTGATCGTGGTGGAATCTGATTTTGTTTTATGGGCAAATGGAGCGCCTCCGGGTGTACATCCTCCGGCTACGAAAATGCAGGGAATGTCCAGACGTGCAGCGGCCATCAGCATGCCCGGAACGATCTTATCGCAGGAGCCCAAAAGCACCAGGCCGTCCAGTTTGTGAGCGCGCGCCTGAATCTCTATGCTGTCTGCGATGTTGTCACGGGACGGCAGCACGTAATTGTTGCCGATATGTCCGGTAGCGACGCCGTCACAGCATGCGATTACTCCAAATTCCACCGGTGTTCCACCCCCACGATAAACTCCGTTTTTTACCTGTTCCGCCACGCGGCGCAGATTTGTGTGTCCCGGAACCATCTCATTGAATGAGTTGGCAATTCCTATAATTGGCCTGTCCAGATCGTCATCAGATAAACCAGCGGCCTTCCATAAGGTTTTGTTTGTCATCATATCGTCAGTATTAAAGATACCGACATGGTTTGTTTCGCTCATCCTTCTTCTCCTTTATTAAAAATGATAAGTCAATTATATCAATATGGGTGAATCGTGTAAACATTTTCTTGACTTTTAATCTCTTACAGTTTTTCTTTTTCAAACTTTTACAAACAATGTAATCCTGATCTTGCAAAATAGAGCAATGTCGTGTATAATAAAGCGGTTAGTATTTTATGGAGACGTATCGAAGTGGCCATAACGAGACTGACTCGAAATCAGTTTGTCGCGTAAGCGGCACGAGGGTTCGAATCCCTCCGTCTCCGCTCCTAGACCCTTGTGTTTACAAGGGTCTTATTTTTTGTGTTGCATTTCGTGTTGCATAAATTCCAGCAAGGCATCATTCCCTCTTCCCTCCTCTCCATTGAAGAAAACGATGGCTAAAAGCCCGGATTGGTTACTGAGGATATAAAATAGGCTTTTTGTCAGAAATAAATGTAATATTATATAAAATTTGATATAATACAATCAACAGTTAAGTGAAATGATTTAAGCAATAAAATAAACGATAGGAAAAGGAGTTAGTGAGTATGAATGCGGTTAAGAGACTATTGGCAGTTGGAGCGGCGATTGGATTAACAGTTGCAGGCAGTATGGCAGCTTATGCGGGCGAGTGGAAATTTGATGACACCGGCTGGTGGTACCAAAATGATGATGGTTCCTATCCGGCCGACAAGTGGGAATGGATTGTTCAGGAATTAACTTCCGGTCTGGCCTACTGTTACTATTTTGACAGTAACGGATATATTTTAAAGGATACAACAACTCCGGACGGTTATCAGGTGAATCCGGACGGTGTTTGGATAGAGAATGGGGAAATTCAAAAGAAATTCCTGGATACAGAAGAGATCAACAAGTTCAGAAATGAGCTTGAACAGAAAAAACAGGAGAGGGATGAAGCTTCTGTACAGGATGCAAAAGATGCCTTGTATGATGCCGAGGATATGAGCTTTTATTATAGGGGGCAGGCTGTTTTTGACTATCTGGAGGCGCTGGGATTTAATACCACCGGTTTGTCGATCAGCAGGGACGAAGGTGTCAGATATACCTCCGAGCTAATGTTAGGCGGCAACGGAAACTCAATGTATAACCTGCTGAAATACAATTCCCAAAATGTAATGAAGAAGATTGCAGAATATGTGAGCGGAAAGAGCTATTTAGATGAAGATGGTGAGAAAGCCGACAATCTGATCACAGCAGTGGAAGAGTATCTGAATAGATAGAAAGACGGTAAAATGAGGAGCGAATGGGTATGAAAAAGAAAATTGGAAGAATTGCCGGTTTATCTTTATGTTTAACATTATTATTTTCCACCAATGCATTTGCCGAATGGAGGCAGGAGCAGGGAAACTGGTGGTTTGTGAATGCGGATGGAAGTTATGCAAAAGACGGATGGCAGTGGATCGGAAACAAATGTTATTATTTTACTTCTGAAGGATACTGTCTGATGAATACGAAGACGCCGGACGGCAATGATGTTGACGCCAGCGGAGCCTGGATTGTTGACGGGGTGGTTCAGATACGGCCGTATAATCCGGTAAAGGGCTGGAATGATGTGGATGGTACGTGGAAGTATTATACGGGAAGCAAATATATAACGTCCGATTGGAAGACAATTGAGAACAAACGCTATTATTTTGATGAGAACGGCAATATGGCGAAAGGTTTTCGGCACATCAATGGGGATCAGTATTATTTTAATGATGACGGCTCCCTGCAGATGGAATCATTTACCTTGGATGATATGCGGTATATCATAAAGGAAAAGGGCATAATTGCTGATGAAATCGATGAGTTTGACTGGTTTACAGGAAATTACCGGGATTCGGATGATGATGATTACGACAGATCGGACGATTATGATAATTCCTGGTATTATGATAATTCTGATTATGATGACGATTATGACTACTCCGATTATTATAACAACGATACCATTGAAGCGGATGAAGGCAGCTACGCTTATGAAGTGTTTGAAATTGTAAACAGGGAGAGGCGAAAAGAGGACAGGGAAAACTTAGAATGGGATGTTGAATTGGCATATTGTGCTCAGGAGCGGGCTTACGAAATTCATGAAAAGTATGAACATACCCGCCCGGACGGGTCTTCCTGGTATACCATTTTAAAAGACGAGGGTATTTCTTATCAAAGCTGCGGCGAAAATATCGCTTATGGGCAGCGGTCACCGGAAAATGTGATGAATGCATGGATGAATTCCACCGGCCATAAGAATAATATTTTAAAATCTTCATTTGGACGTATGGGCGTCGGATGCGCTTATGTCAACGGAAGTTATTATTGGGTACAGATCTTTGCCGATTAATGGGAATTTTATATCGTTGAGAAAAAACGCCGGTAAGAAGGGAAAGGTGAACAGGGCCTTCCCTTCTTACCGGCGTTTTTTCTATATAAAGAGCGATGTCACGCAGCAGCGGTCTGTGAAGACAGAGCGTCCATCTTACTGTGATGCCTTGTTTACCATGGAAAGCATCAATGAATCCGGCTTAAACGGTTCATTTTGATTATTAGTTGCGATTATGATTATATAAACAGTTTTCTCAACGGTTCTGTAATAATAAGCCATGCTGGATATATTAGGATCGCCGGTTGTTTCAAAGTAATATTTACGCCATGTTGTATTGTTGAAACTCGTCATCGCTTTATAGGAATAATCTCCTCCCGAAGATGCTGCCGTATAATCCAGGTCTTCATCCGTAATTTTCACGTTATAATCCTGTTTTCCGATTGCGATAACCGTCTCATAATCGGATGAGAAAAATTTTAACCCGGTTTTGGACATTTCATTCAGGCTAAATCCATCCGGCGTTGTAAACACCAGGTCGCCCAAAGTATGTTCCGGAAGAGCAGGCACGTTTTGGGTTTGTATTCTGCCGTCCACCGTCCACGCGCCGTCTGCATCCACGGTATACCCGTCCGGCGTTACCGTATCCGTTAAACAATACCCTTCCGGAGTAAAATAGTAGCATTTCCCGTCAATCCAGCTCCACCCGTCTCTGATAAACATTAAATCTCCGTTATCATACTTCCATCCGGCGTCATCCTGTTTCCATTCTCCGGCGAAAGCAGTAAAGGAACAGACTGCGCTCAGCAGCGCAGCTGCCAGCATGACGTTCATTTTCCTGTTTTTCATGTCCACACCCCTCCTTTTACAATCGTATCATCTGCTTTCAGTATATCATAAAGAACCGGGAATTTCAGATCTTTCAGTTACGGATTTTTTAATTCTGTTTCAGGGAGAGAAATGTCCTCTTTTGCCGGTTCAGATATGGTGAGCTGAAGGGTGCAGGAAGTTTTCTGTCCGTCATAGTAAACGGGAAGCTGATAGATGCCGGGAACCTGAAAATTAACGCCGGACTTGTCATAATTAAACTTTGAAAAATCGTAATCAGAATCGGGGAAATAGATTTTAAAATCAACTTCAGGAACTTCGCCTGTCAGTGCGTTCAGATATAAAGTGGTTGGGCTGTTTTTATCAAATAGAGGATCGCTTGTATTCTCTCCTTTGAAAAACAGAAGGAAAGCCAGCAGTACCAATACCAAGATGCTGAAGCCGGTCATCCGGAACGAAATTTTTTTATTTTTCATTTATTACCTCTCATTCTGCCGCAGATGCGGCGTTCTTTCTATATAAAATTAGCGGCTATTTATTAATATATCACGTTAAAGCATGAAGTTCAAATGTAATACATTTAAGCTTTAGATTGTGAATCAGTTGCAGAAATGAATGGATATTTTAATTAAAAACTGATAAAAAAAGAATATTAATAATAAAAACTGAAATAAAAGAGCATGATTTTTGAAATTAAAGAATATACTATAAGGAAAAAACTGCAAATCACAACTTTTTGATTGTAATATCAACAATATATTGACTTTGATTTCTGGGCGTGGTAGACTACACAACATAGTGAAACAAGAAAACATTAGAAACATGTCAATGGAGACATCGTATATTTTATTTGCGATGCCTTTTTTTTAAACTTTTATCACCATGAGGAGGCGCTATGGGTAATAATTTTATTGCACAATCATTTGGAAAATCTATGAACTATACGGATATCCCCAACTGTCTGTTTAAAGAGTACAACGTAAAAAAGGGCCTTCGTAACGAGGACGGAACCGGCGTTCGTGTGGGGCTTACCAGAGTATCGGATGTTGTAGGGTATGATCTGGAGGATGGAAAAAAGGTGGAAGTTCCAGGTAAACTTTTTTACCGTGGAATCAGCTTAAACGATCTGGTGGCCGGAAAAGGAGATTCTCATTATGGATATGAAGAAGCCTGTTTCCTGCTTTTGTTTGGATTTTTACCGTCTAAGAAGGAACTCATGGAGTTCTCAGGAGTGATAAAACAATTCTATTCTCTTCCCGATGAATTTTTGGAGATGAACTTTTTGAGAATGCCGTCCAAAGATTTGATGAATCTATTGCAGTGTGCAGTCTTATCTCTGTACAATTATGATCCGAATCCGGATGACATTGACCCTTACCAGAATATTTTAAAAGGACTTAATCTGATCGGAAAGATGCCGTTAATCATCTGCTACGGTTATCAAAGCCAGCTTCACTATTTCCAGAAGCAGAGCCTGATCATCCATTATGCGAGAAATGATTATTCCATTGCTGAAAATATCCTGTACATGATTCGTGAAGACAGGAAGTTTACCGATCAGGAAGCCAAAATGCTGGATACTCTTCTGTTAATCCACGCAGACCACGGCGGCGGAAACAACTCCACGTTTACCAACGTAGTGATCGCCTCCACAGGAACCGATATCTATTCCACCATGGCCGGTTCCATCGGCTCCTTAAAGGGACCGAGACACGGCGGCGCCAATATCCGCTGTGCACAGATGATGCAGGCCGTTACCGACGAGATCGGGTTTACCACAGATGAAGCGAAAATCAGAGGCGTTATCAAACGGATTCTGGATAAAGATTTCTATGATAAATCCGGATTGGTTTACGGAATGGGTCATGCGGTATATACGGTTTCCGATCCGAGAGCCGAGATTTTGAAAGAGTACTGCGGCGATCTTGCAAGAGAAAAACACAGAGAAAAGGAATTTGAATTCCTTCAGACATTTGAAAAAATTGCGAGAGAGATGCTTCTTGAGAAAACCGGAAAAACCGTTTCCAACAATGTTGATTTCTACAGCGGATTTGCATATAACATGCTCAATATTCCAAAAGAACTGTACACACCGCTGTTTGCCTGCAGCCGTCTGGTAGGCTGGCTGGCCCACAACATTGAGAATAAACTTTACGATGGAAGAATTATGAGACCTGCAACCAAATATGTAGGCGATACAATTAACTATAAAGCGATGGAGGAAAGATAGAGATGAATAAGACAATTACAGTTTTTAGAGGTGATGGAATCGGTCCGGAGATCACGGATTGTGTAATCGATATTTTAAAAGCAGCAGGCGCAGAACTGGATTACGAAATCTTTAATGTAGGCCAGAAGGAGATGGAAGAACACGGCGCTTTAATTCCTGACGAAGCATATGCTTCTTTTGAAAAGAATAAAGTCCTTTTGAAATCCCCGATCACAACGCCGATTGGAAAAGGCTTCCGTTCATTAAACGTGGCTCTGAGAAAAAAATATGATCTCTATGCCAACATCCGCCCGGCAAAATCCAATACGGCCGTGAAATCAGCATTCGATAATGTGGATCTGGTTACCTTCCGCGAGAATACGGAGGATTTGTACGTAGGTGTGGAAGAAAAAATTGATGAAGACACCATTCATGCAACAAAGATCATTACAAGAGCTGCCAGCGAAAGAATCATCAGAGATGCATTTGAATATGCAAAAGCGCATGGCAGAAAGAAAGTTACCTGTGTACATAAAGCCAACATACTGAAGATGTCGGACGGTATGTTTTTAGATATCTTCCGCCAGATTGCAGCTGAATATCCGAATATTGAAAGCAATGATATGATCGTGGATAATGTCTGCATGCAGCTGGTTATGAACCCTCATAAATATGACATCATGGTTATGCCAAACCTTTACGGCGATATCGTATCGGATTTAACAAGCGGATTGATCGGCGGTCTGGGACTTCTTCCATCCAGCAACCTTGGAAAAGATTACGCCATGTTTGAGGCCGTACACGGAAGCGCTCCTGACATTGCCGGAAAGCATATCGCTAACCCTACCGCGCTTTTATGGTCTGCCTGCATGATGTTGGAATATTTAAAACAGTTTGACTGTGCATCCAGAATCAGAGCGGCAGTTGATACCGTTCTGGAAAAAGCGGACTGCCTGACACCTGATTTGGACGGAACAGCTACCACAGAAGAATACAGGGATGCGATTATCGCAGCATTATAGGAGGAAACCCATGATTAAATTATATGACGGCGGGGCATATCTGTTAAATGGAGTGACAATCGTAGATGAAAAGGAATATGCCGAAAAAAGCAGTGCAGAGGGAAACTACGTAGCGAAGGAAGAAGCCAAAAAAGGCACCATGGCTTATTCCATTTTAAATGCTCACAATGTTTCCGATAACATGGACCATCTTAAAATCAAATTCGACGCTATGACATCACATGATATCACATTTGTAGGCATCATACAGACGGCAAAAGCTTCCGGCATGACGGAATTCCCGATTCCATATGTTATGACAAACTGCCATAACTCCCTCTGTGCGGTGGGCGGAACCATCAACGAAGACGATCACGTATTCGGACTTTCCGCTGCTAAAAAGTACGGCGGAATCTTCGTGCCGCCTCATATTGCAGTTATGCACCAGTACATGCGGGAAATGATGGCCGGATGTGGTAAGATGATTCTGGGCTCCGACAGCCATACCCGCTACGGTGCGTTAGGAACCATGGCCATCGGCGAAGGCGGCGGAGAGCTTGTAAAACAGCTGCTCTGCGATACTTACGACGTCACTTATCCCGGAGTTGTGGGCGTTTATCTGGAAGGTAAACCAGGCCCGGGAGTAGGCCCTCATGATATTGCCTTAGCCATCGTGGGAGCTGTATTCAAAAGCGGTTATGTGAAAAATAAAGTGATGGAATTTGTAGGCCCCGGAATCTCTTCCATGACCACAGATTTCAGAAACGGCGTGGATGTAATGACCACAGAAACCACCTGTCTGTCCTCCATCTGGAGAACGGATGAGGATACGAAAGAATTCTTAACCATGCATGGAAGAGGGGAAGAATACAAGGAGCTGAATCCTGCCGACGTGGCTTATTACGACGGCATGGTCTATGTGGATTTAAGCGACGTAAAACCGATGATCGCCCTTCCATTCCATCCCAGCAATGTTTATACAATCGATGAATTAAATGCCAATTTAGGTGATATTTTAAGAAGCGTGGAAGTGGAAGCGGAGAAGATCAGCGGAAACCGCGGCTTAAATTATAAACTGACCGACAAAATTATCGGCGGAAAACTGTATGTACAGCAGGGAATTATCGCAGGATGCGCAGGCGGCAATTACAGCAATGTGATGGCGGCAGCCCATATTCTGAAGAACTGCAAATGCGGCCATGATGAATTTACCCTGTCCGTCTATCCGTCTTCCCAGCCTGTATTCATGGATCTGGTGAAGAAGGGGGCTGTGGCAGACCTGATGGCAGCGGGAGCGGCTGTTAAGACCGCATTCTGCGGGCCTTGTTTCGGCGCCGGAGATACGCCTGCGAACAATGCGCTCAGCATCCGCCATACAACCAGAAACTTCCCTAACCGTGAAGGTTCCAAACCCGGTTCCGGCCAGATGTCGGCCGTGGCTCTCATGGATGCCCGCTCTATCGCAGCGACCAGCGCAAACGGCGGTTTCCTGACCTCAGCGTCCAGAGTTATGGATGATTATGAGATTCCTGCCTATGAGTTCGACGACTCTTCCTATGTTAGCCGTGTTTATCAGGGATTCGGCAAGGCGGAAAAGGAAAATGACCTGGTTTACGGACCAAATATTAAAGACTGGCCTCAGATGAGCGCCTTAACCGACAACATCCTGCTGAAAGTATGCTCCAAGATCATGGATGAGGTGACAACCACTGATGAACTGATCCCGTCAGGAGAGACTTCTTCTTACCGTTCCAATCCTCTGGGACTTGCAGAATTTACCCTGTCCAGAAGAGATCCGGAATATGTGGGGAGGGCAAAAGCAGTTGATGTGGTGGAGAAATCCAGAGCCGCAGGAAACTGTCCTTTCGAAGCAGCTCCTGAGTTAAAAGAAATCTTTGAAAAGATTCATCAGATTCCGGGCAATGAAGACGTTAAAGCGTCGGATACAGAGATCGGAAGCATGATTTACGCAGTGCGCCCAGGCGACGGTTCCGCCCGCGAACAGGCGGCCAGCTGTCAGAGAGTGCTGGGCGGACTTGCCAACATCGCATTTGAATACGCGACGAAACGCTACCGTTCCAATGTGATGAACTGGGGCATGATTCCATTCCTGATGGATGCAGACCCTGAATTTGAAATCGGCGACTATATCTATGTCCCGGGCATTAAACAGGCCTTAGACGGGGATATGAGCGATATTAAAGCATATGTGATCGGAGATACGGTTAAGACTTTGACCCTTCATATCGCTGATATGACGCCGGAAGAGCGTAAGATTGTAAAAGCCGGCAGCCTTATTAATTATAATCAGGTGAAAATGTTGAATCATTAATAGAGTGCGCCATAAAAGTGTAAAACGGGGCGGTTGGAGGAACATTAAATGTTCGTCCAGCCGCCCTGTTTTGTTCGTGCTATTTCATCCTTTTTTCAAGAATAAAACTTCCCGTTTCAATGTCTTTGGGATTTTCTATTTTTATAACATGAAAACCGCATTTATTAATGTAAAAATGATGATTTCTATGTGAAAAAATGGGTGTTTCTGTTTTCCATATCTCTGTATTGGGAAATTCATGTTCGACAAAATCCCAAACTATTTTGCCAATGCCTTTGTTTTCTTCTGCTGGGTCAATAAATACGTTTCCAAGGAAGTTGTGATTGGTGTCTGTGTTAATCCAAAGTATAATAGCGCCTATAACTTTTCCGGCTTTTAAAATTTTATAGGAGGTTGAGGCATTATCAAGCGCATAGCGGCGTAAAAAATCACCATTATCATAGCCAGGAGGACCGCCACAGTTTCTTCCTAAATGGATTCTGGTATCTTCATCAAAAGCGCGCTTCATAATAGGGGTAAGAACCTCAATATCCTTTTCCCGCACTTCTTCAAACACTAAATCCCTATATGTTTTCATTGATTTTTCCTCTTTCGCCAAGTTTTGTACTCCGCCATATTATCAGGCAGACTGGAATTTTACAGTTCGATATCCACCTGATATGCTTCATCAATTAAGATATAGTTACAGCTGAATTTTTGACACATGTCAAAATTATAATTATTTTCTTCGATTAATCTTTCTTCTGAAAGCCATGAATCTTCAATGCGGCTTTCGATAATATTTCCGTATTTACATATCTTATCAAAGTTTCTCTTTATATAAGACTCTGTCATTACGAGACAATAATACCTGATTTCCTGTAAATACCCGGCACTAAAATCCTTTTTCCAATCGAAAGGTATATAGCAGCCTTCAACGATAAGATTTTGCTTATTTTCAACCGCCGTTTTAATCATTTCTCTGATAATCGGCCATAAATAATCTGTGAGCTTATCATCATCTTCGGGAGTTAAATCCGTATTTTTACTACGTATCAGTCCCATTTTTATATGGTCAATCGAAAGGTAAGGATATTTATATTTTTCAAGCATCTTTTGCGCCAACAAAGTCTTTCCTGTATGAGAACTTCCAGCGATTAAAATAATCATTCTCTGTCTCCGTAAAGTTTATTTTTCTCTGCATTTAATTCCGTAGTTTCCCCGGCTTCCAAGCTGATATCCCCGGTATATTTCATATGTTTTCTCATCGATCACAACTTCATCATCGCCAGGAAAAGAATAGGAGTATCCGTTTTCTTCACAGTATTTAGAAATTGCCTGCTGTGCCTTTTTTACAGTCGGATAAACATCACTGGTCTCATAAGGTACCCAAAAAGCTTTTTTTAACATTTTAAGCATATAATTACCCCTTTCAATTTAAATAATAAATATTAGCAAGAACCGATTTGTCTCCCCTATAAGCTGAAATTAAGCAATCTGCTCGATACGGCATTTTTGACACAGAGGATAGTTTGCAATAAAAGGTGCTGTCTTTTCTTTCATTTCAAGAAACGAGGTTCCATAAAAATATAGAGCTGTGTATGTATTTCCCTCCCAATAGCTGTACATTCTGCCGGTTTCTCCTAATGCCTGTTCCATTTGTTCAACCGCATAATTGATATCACAAGTCTGGTAAATATCATCAGGTAAATCAACACCATTGAAATAATATGCTATGCCCTCTAATGTTCCCACTTCAATTTCCGGTTCTAACCCTTGCAATACGGAACCCTTGGGAATTCCTATTTTGTTGAGCAAATCCGTCAAATATTCAATACAGTCCAAATCGTCATTGTTCAAGTGAATTTCTATATCACAATAGGCAATTTCTCCATCGGGATTTTGAGCCGTACCTCCCCCGGTTATTTCGCCTAACTGTTTATTCTCCAATATTTCCTGCAGCGCATCTTCTAATTCAAATCTGTGCTTCGGCTGAAATCTGGCATTTAATTTTAATGTTAAATCCATTGTTTTATCTCCTTATTTTATGCAAAATGTTTCCTTGCAATTTTTTTCAAGAAATAGATGATTATCGTGTGCAGTTAGTGGTGGTTTATGAACAAGTGCGGCATCGATATCGACATAATAATCTGCTTTAATATTTTCATTAACGGGCAAGTTATCAAGAGGCAGTTCTTCAAAATTATATCGTGCACAGAATATTGAAATAAAATCCTTGGTATCTGCCTCTGCTTGAATTTCTGCCACTCGTTTCTTTAATTCAGACACGGAACAACTTGGACCGTGAAGCATTCTGTCTCTTGGATACATTTCAATGTAAATAAGCACGTTTTAAATTTCCTCCCTCATTACTCTTTCAAATGCTGCATTCTTTTATTTATGAACGCAGAAATCAACATAGCGGTTATTCCCAAAATGAGGTAAATTCCTGCATAAATGTTAAAACCAGATTCGCCCATATCAAAAAATATCCATGTGCCTGATACGAATAAGATTGCTGTAATAAACGGCAAACTCCATAGATTTCGAATATTTGTTCCTGCAATAACGCCCATGAAAACAGAATAGATCGGATTTACTGCAAAAAACAGTAAGAAACAAGCAGCCATCCCGGCATCACTTTTTACAAAAGTAATTACAAGCCAGGGAAAGGCCAGCATAACTATTGCAGAAATTACCAGCCAAAAGACAAATTTATTTTTCATAAAAGTTATAAATACCTCCATCTATCCCGCCCTTCAACTTTTTTCGTCCTACTTGAGTTCCAAATCTCAGATAGGAATAAACTCCGGCTTTCTTTCATGATAAACCGTATAATAGCGGAAACCGCAATTTTGCAGTACCGGCTTTAACCGCTGAAAGTCATAGGCCAGATGTTCCGGTGTGTGCGCATCAGAACCGATGGTTAAGATTTCCCCTCCCAGTTCGCGGTATCTGGACAGGATCTCTTCACTGGGATTGGGGTGTCCAAGCTTATACTTATAACCGCCGGTATTGCACTCCAAGCCCTTACCCTTTTCAATCAATGTCTTTAATATAGGATCGATTAAATCCCTGTATTCTTCTAAAGAATAAAATTCATTTTTATTAGGCCCATAACGTACAACATAGTCCAGATGGCCGAATACGTCAAAGCAGTCCAGTTCCTTAACCCGTTTCAAAGTGATTTCAAAATATCGGCAGTAGGCTTCTTTTTCAGTACGTCCCTGGAAAAATTCGGGATAATAAGGATCTTTCCGGTCGATAAAATGGCTGGAACCGATGATAAAGTCAAATGTATGATTCTTTACAAAGTCTTCTAAATACTCTTTAATATGAAGCTGAAGCCCCAGCTCGATACCTATATTGACTTTTATCCGGCTCAAATATTCCTCCCGTATCCGGTTCATAAAGGGCAGATAGGAATCAATATCCAATTCAAAGATAGGCCCTAAGCCTGGAACCACTACGTCATGGTCATGATGATCAGTAATGCATATTTCCTTCATGCCCAATTTGATGGCCTGATCAAGCTGCTTGGAAACCGGAGTGTCGGAATCCCCGGAAAAATCAGTGTGCGTGTGAAAGTCAGAAAACATGAGTATGCTCCTTTTACTGTTATGTGTGTAAATGATTTCTTTATTAAGTGTAGTGCCCTTGGGGTGGGATGTCAATGGCGATACTATCTTAGTTTTTGCATTCCGCACGCTTACAGCCTCTTATGCCCGAATGCGGAATACTGGCCCCTCTGCATTGGCGGGCGCTGAGAAAATGGGCCGGGGCTCACAGCAGGAACCATGCGGAATGCAAAAACTTCAACTGCATTAGGGATATTATACAGCAGATGCGGGTATAAAAAGCAATTTAACTTAAATTTAACGAAAATTTATCGAATTCTTAAAAAAGATTGAAATAAAAAGCCTGTCTATGTTATCATTGAACTGTCTGCGTTTGCAGAAATACAAAAGATTTTATTTTTGGTGAGGAGGATTTTATGTCAATCAGTGACATTTCGAATCTGTTTGGGTTCTTGGGCGGTCTTGGTATGTTCTTATATGGTATGAACATTATGGCAGACGGTATGCAAAAAACTGCCGGATCTAAGATGAGCCAGTTTTTGGGGATGCTGACAAACAACCGCTTTTTGGCAGTGGGGCTGGGAGCCTTGATTACGGCTATTATTCAGAGCAGCGGTGCCACTACGGTCATGGTGGTTGGTTTTGTAAGTGCTGGGGTTTTAAATCTGTCTCAGGCAGTGGGAGTAATTATGGGCGCCAATATCGGTACCACAATTACTGCATGGATTGTATCCATGAGTCAGCTGGGGGATGCTTTTGAAGTTATGAAGCCGGCATTTTATGCGCCGTTTTTAATTGGTATTGGCGCGCTTTTGCTGGTATTTGCAAAAAAACAGAGACAAAAAACAATTGGGGAGATTCTCATCGGTCTGGGCCTTCTGTTCATGGGACTGGATTTGATGTCGGATTCCATTTCCGTATATACGGATGCTCCGATTTTCGCTAAGGCATTCGAGGTGCTGGGAGGAAATCCTTTGTTGGGCATGCTGATCGGTGCGCTTGTTACCGCATTGCTGCAGAGCTCTTCCGCATCGGTCGGTATCCTGCAGACGCTGGCAATGAACGGCGTGGTTACCACCGGGGCGGCCATCTACATTACATTGGGACAGAATATCGGTTCCTGTGTGACGGCCATGATTTCCAGTGCCGGCGGTTCCAGAACAGCCAAGAGGGCTGCTGCGATCCATCTGAGTTTTAATATTATCGGCGCGGTGATTTTCGGTGTGTTGGGCTTTGTGATGTTTACGATCAGGCCCTCGTTTGGTATGAGCGGGATTTCCGCCGTGCAGATTTCCATATTCCATACGATTTTCAACCTGACTAATACGGCTCTTTTATTCCCGTTTGCTAATCAGCTGGTTAAATTATCCGGCATTCTGGTGAAGGATAAACCGGAAGAAGGTTTGGCAGAAGGAGAAGAGGGAGAAGGCGATGAGGCAGTTCTGGCAGGCAGGCATTTGGACGAAAGAATCTTTGAATCGCCTGCATTTGCAGTGGAAACTGCGGCGCTGGAAGTGGTTCATATGGGCCAGATTGCGACTGAAAATGTGAAAAGGGCCATTGATGCCATTATCACAGGCAATATAAATGAAGTGGAAGAAGTTTATAAGACGGAAAAAGTGATCAACAACATGGAAAAACTGCTGACCGAGTATCTGATTAAGGTGGATAACCTGTCCCTGACCGAACATCAGAAATTAGTTGTCAACGATCTGTTCTACAGCGTCAGCGATATTGAACGCGTGGGAGATCATGCGGAAAACTTAGCGGAGTCGGCGGAATACATGGTGAATCACAAGCTGGATTTCTCAGAGACGGGAATCGCGGATTTAGAGGAGATCAGCAGCTCCGTTTTGAAGGCATTTGAATATGCCATCGACGCGAGACAGACTGGAAACATGGATTCTGTCCGTAAAGTGAGCCAGTACGAGGACGATGTGGACAGCATAGAGGAAGAACTGAGAGAGAAGCATATCGAGCGTCTTTCCACCGGTGAATGTGCTCCTTCGGCAGGAGTTATGTTCCTGGATATAATCAGCAATATGGAACGTATTTCCGACCATGCTTATAACCTGGCAGGATACGTTAAAAATGAGCAGTAGATCATAGAGGACGGCAGAAAATGATTCGGATTTCCGGATATTTTCTGCCGTCCGTTTTCATTTTACAGGAATAATTAATGATAAAATGAAAAAACATTAAAAATATGGAATAAATGGGATTAACTTTGTCAATGCTCTCTTTTGAATAGTAATAGATTCTGTTACAAGTGTTAAGGAGATCAGATGAGAAAGTTTTTGTTATTTGTGATTACCGTGTTATCCATTATTACAGTGACAGGCACCACGGTGCGGGCGGATGAAAGTGAAGCGCGTATCATAACAACAGAGCAGTTTATAGAAAAATTACAATATATTGATGATACTTCCACAAGATATGCGGTTTCCAATGATATCAATATCCGTACGGAGCCCAATACCAACTGCGAAGTCTACAGGCATACAAGATACAATGAAAAATTTGAAGTTCTGCTGGAGCTGGGCGGATGGAGTATGGTTTCGAAAGAAGGCATGGTTGCATTTATTAAATCCGAATATCTGTCAAAAGAAGAAACAGCCGTTTATATGGGAAAATTTAAAATCAGCCATTACTGCTGTGAAAAATACAAGCATATATGCGGTACCGGAAGCGGGAAAACAGCCACCGGACTGGATGTGCGGCCGGGCCTGATATCCGTGGACCCGAAACTGATACCGCTTGGATCAGTTGTGATCATCAACGGCAAGGAGTACCGGGCGGAAGATACCGGAGGAATGATAAAGGGGAAAAAGATTGATATGGCGGTTACCTATCATCAGGAAGCCCTGGATCTGGGTGTCTATTATGCCGATGTGTATGTAAAAAAGAAATGACATAACGGTTCAGCAGGTCTGTGCATTTACGAAATGACAGCATTTGCCCCCCGGACGGCTCTGTATCACGGCGCCGGCCAGGGGGCAAATCGGTTGTCAGGACGTTTATTTTTCTTTCACCAATTCGTCGATTAACTGCTGTACATCATCCAGACAGGCGCCGCATATGGTGCCCACTTCTGTTATTTCCTGTACTTCTTCCAAAGTTCTTGCGCCGGAATCAACCGCGTCCTTAATCATTCCATTGGTAATTCCAAGACAGCTGCAGATTGTATCGTTTAAATCCATTGTTGTTATCTCCTTTTTTTGGATAGTATCTGTTAAAAAAGTAATATTATTCATTTAAATTGAAAAATAGAATTTTAGAAAAATAGAGCAATTATGCGGAAAATAAAAAATCTGTTCTATTGTAAATCGGAAAAATTCATGGTAAAGTATAAAAAAATTACAGATGTATATAATAGGAAACGACTGTTTTTTCTCAGATTGAAAAATAATAGTTGTGAACTAAAGTCTGTTCTGTTACAATATTCATAGACAAAATGCGGATTCCTTCCATAGAATGACGGGAACTTTTAAAAATTTCAGGTTGTTGTATTGATATTCATCTGAATGGAATCCTTTATTTATGTCCCTTTGTGGTTAAAAGTGATAAAAGACCGCAGAAATAAGATTTTCCAGGAATTAATAAAAATTTAATACAAACTACTTGATCTTTCGTACTTTTTTATGTACAATGATCTGTAGGTTGATTATATTTTAACAATCATTTTAAAATTATTCTTTAGGAGGAATTAATTATGGCAGTAAAAGTAGCGATCAATGGTTTTGGACGTATTGGCCGTCTGGCTTTCAGACAGATGTTTGGCGCAGAAGGATATGAAGTAGTTGCAATCAACGATTTAACAGATCCTAAGATGCTTGCTCATTTATTAAAATATGACACTGCACAGGGCGGATATGCCGGACATTTGGGTGAAGGAAAACATACAGTAGAAGCTGGAGAAGATTCTATCACTGTAGACGGAAAGAATATCAAAATCTATGCAGAAAAGAACGCTGCTGATCTTCCTTGGGGAGAAATCGGTGTTGATGTAGTATTAGAGTGTACAGGCTTCTATTGCTCTAAAGATAAATCTCAGGCTCATATCGATGCAGGCGCTAAGAAAGTTGTTATCTCCGCACCAGCAGGCAATGACCTTCCAACTATCGTTTATAGTGTTAACGAGAACGTACTTACAGCTGATGACAAAATCATCTCCGCTGCTTCTTGTACAACAAACTGCTTAGCTCCTATGGCAAAAGCACTTAATGACTATGCTCCAATCGAATCCGGTATCATGTCAACAATCCACGCTTACACAGGCGATCAGATGATTCTTGACGGACCACACAGAAAAGGCGATTTAAGAAGAGCAAGAGCAGGCGCAGCTAACATCGTTCCTAACTCAACAGGTGCAGCTAAAGCTATCGGCTTAGTTATTCCTGAATTAAACGGCAAATTAATCGGTTCCGCACAGCGTGTTCCGGTTCCAACAGGATCTACTACAATCTTAGTAGCTGTTGTTAAAGGCAAAGACGTAACAAAAGAAGGCATCAATGCAGCTATGAAAGCAGCATCTTCTGAATCCTTCGGTTACATCGAAGATCCGATCGTTTCTTCCGACGTTATCGGTATGAGATACGGTTCTTTATTCGATGCAACTCAGACCATGGTTTCTAAAATTGGCGATGATCTGTATCAGGTACAGGTTGTTTCATGGTATGACAATGAGAATTCTTACACAAGCCAGATGGTAAGAACAATCAAATACTTTGCTGAATTAGCTTAATATTGTTCTGCGGACGAGCCGCGAACTCTATAACGATCCATAGAAGGGTCCGGTCATTTGGACCGGGCCCTTTTGATGTGTATAAGAATAATGTATACAAAACCAGAGCAATATGCCCGGGTTTTTGCCATTAGGAATGATAATAGGAGGATGATATCCATGTTAAACAAAAAAACTGTTGATGATTTAAAAGATCTGAAGGGTAAAAAAGTATTAGTCCGCTGCGATTTTAACGTTCCGTTAAAAGACGGCGTGATTCAGAACTACAACCGTATCGACGGCGCAATTCCAACCATCAAGAAATTACTTGACCAGGGCGCAAAAGTGATCCTTTGCTCCCACCTTGGAAAACCGAAGGGAGAGCCGGTTCCGGAGATGTCTTTAGCACCGGTTGCACCTGCTTTAGCAGAGAGACTGGGCGTGGAAGTGAAATTCGTAGACGACGCTAAGGTTACAGGACCTGAAACACAGAAAGTTGCCGCTGAATTAAAAGACGGCGAAGTACTTCTTCTTCAGAACACCCGTTACAGAGTGGAAGAGACAAAATACGGCAAAGACGATGCGGCTGCAGCATATGCAAAAGAACTGGCTGACCTTTGCGACGACGGTATTTTTGTAAATGACGCATTTGGTACCGCACACAGAGCGCACTGCTCCAACGTCGGCGTTGCAAAATGCTGTAAAGAGAATGTTGTTGGATACCTGATGGAAAAAGAAATCAAATTCCTGGGCGAAGCAGTTGAAAACCCGGTTCGTCCTTTCGTTGCAATCCTTGGCGGAGCAAAAGTATCTGATAAGATCAACGTAATCAACAACCTGCTTGATAAAGTGGATACCTTGATCATCGGCGGCGGTATGGCTTATACCTTCGCAAAAGCACAGGGTCAGGAAATCGGCAATTCTTTATGTGAAGAAGATAAGCTGGACTATGCATTAGAGATGGTGAAAAAGGCAGAAGCAAAAGGCGTGAAATTACTTCTTCCAGTAGACCATGTGGAAGGAAAAGAATTCTCCAACGATACAGAGAGAAAAGTTGTGGAAGTGATCGATGCAGGATGGTCAGGATTTGATATCGGACCTAAGACAATCGAACTGTATAAGAAAGCATTGGAAGGCGCTAAGACTGTTGTATGGAACGGACCGATGGGCGTGTTCGAATTCTCCAACTTCGCAGACGGTACTTTGGAAGTATGCCGTGCAGTTGCTGAATTAAAAGATGCAACCACAGTAATCGGCGGCGGTGATTCTGTAAACGCTGTAAAACGTCTTGGATTTGCTGATAAGATGACTCATATCTCTACAGGCGGCGGCGCTTCTCTGGAATTCCTGGAAGGAAAAGAATTACCAGGCGTAGCTGCAGCAGACAACAAATAAAAGAACAGGGAGAATAAGGGAATGGCAAGGAAAAAAATTATCGCCGGCAACTGGAAGATGAACATGACACCAACAGAAGCAGTTGCATTAGTAAATGAATTAAAACCATTGGTAGTTAATGACGAAGTGGACGTAGTATTCTGCGTTCCTGCAATCGATATCATTCCGGCTATGGAAGCAGCTAAGGGAACCAACATCAACATCGGTGCGGAAAACATGTATTATGAAGAAAAAGGCGCATATACAGGTGAAATTTCTCCGAACATGCTGGTTGATGCAGGTGTGAAATACGTGATTATCGGCCACTCCGAGAGAAGAGAGTATTTCGCTGAGACTGATGAAACCGTTAACAAAAAGGTTCTGAAAGCATTTGAGCATGGCTTAACACCAATCATTTGCTGCGGCGAGAGCTTAACACAGAGAGAACAGGGAATCACAATCGACTGGATTCGTCAGCAGATTAAGATCGCATTCCTTAATGTAACAGCAGATCAGGCGAAGACAGCAGTTATCGCTTATGAGCCAATCTGGGCAATCGGCACAGGAAAAGTTGCAACCACAGAGCAGGCACAGGAAGTTTGCGCTGCAATCCGCGTATGCATCGGCGAGATTTATGATGAAGCAACCGCTGAAGCGATCCGCATTCAGTACGGCGGTTCCGTATCAGCATCCAGCGCAGCAGAGTTATTTGCTCAGGTAGATATCGACGGCGGCCTGGTAGGCGGAGCTTCTTTAAAACCTGATTTCGGCAAGATCGTTAACTACAAATAAGGATTTTAGTGATAGAGATTTTTAAAAGTTAGAAAAAACCTCCGGCTGGACGGGTGACCGCCCTGTCGGAGGTTTTTTCATACTGTATTAGATGCGGCGCTCAGGCTTATAAAATAAACATTCTGGCAGCCATCACATCGTCAATGGAATCGGATGTATAGGATACGGTATAATCATCGATCTTTTTCACCCCCGGATACCAGGAAGCCTTAGAAGCGCGGAAGTGATCTTTGTAGTTGATCTCCATAGTCAGAATTTCAGGAAGGCTGATGTGGCAGCTGTTTTTTCTGAGAAGCCCTTCCTTCGCACCTTCCCGTATCATCTCCTGGGCTTTTGCAGGGGAGACGTTGATTGTGGCTGAGCCCATGCCTTCTTTTACTGCCACAGTGCGTATTTTGGGATCATATTTATGTACGTGTTCGGTCAGGGCCTGATCTCCGCTTAGAAATACAACAGGCACGCCCATGCTGGCCGCTATGTAGGCGTGAATCAAAAATTCAGAGGCCAGTTCTCCATTGAATTTCACATAATTGTTGCCCCGGTTCATGGTGTGGCTCAAAGGGCTGCCGCTGCTGCCGGCAGGGGAATGATATCCCACAAACATAACCGCATCAAATGTGGAGTCCAGTCCGCCCACCATGGAATAGGGGGTACAGGTCCAGTCATTGATGATTTTCACTTCTTTTTGAAACAGGGAGAGATCCATGTTGCGCCCTGAGTCGTGAGCGTCTTTCACATAGATTTCCTTGGCTCCCGCATCCAAAGCGCCCTGGCAGGCGGCGACCGCTTCCAATGTCATCTCCCGTGCCAGAGCTCCATATTCGATGTCCCCCAAATTGGTGGAAGACCAGGAGGTAGACCCGGATATTCCTTCAAAATCAACGCTGATATATACTTTCACTATAAGATCCTCCTTTAATAGGTTTGGATTCATTGTATATCAAAAGAACCGTTTATTCAATGAGTTTCATCAGCCTGCGTTGACAGAAAATAAGGATTATATTATTATGATATTATGAATAAAGACGTCAGACGAGAAGGGACTAACAAGAAGGGATTAATATGGAGAATGTAGGCAGTTTATATAACGGCAGGCCTTTGGCTGATCAGGTGGCGGATCTGATCTTAAATTATATTATTGATAATGACCTGGATGCGGGTGCGAAGCTGCCCAATGAATTTGAGCTGGCCCAGCAGATCGGGGTTGGGCGGAGTACGGTCAGGGAGGCGATTAAGATCCTGGTATCCAGAAATATTGTAGAAATCAGGAGAGGGGCCGGAACCTTTGTTTCAGAAGGCCAGGGAGTCATCGACGATCCGCTGGGACTGACGTTTGTGAAGGATAAGAACGGGCTGGCCATGGATCTTCTAAGCGTCAGATTGATGCTGGAGCCGGAGATCGCCATGATGGCGGCGGAACATGCCACTGAGGAACAGATTAAACAGCTGTACAGCCAGTGTGAAAAGGTGGAGGATATGATCCATGAGGGAAAAAACCATCTTCAGGAGGATATTCTGTTTCATAAGATGATCGCATCATGCAGCGGCAACGTGGTGGTGGAAAAGCTGGTTCCGGTTATCAATTCCTCCATTGCCGTATTTGTGGATGTGACCAACGGACAGCTTAAAGAGGAAACAATCCAGACGCACCGGGAGATTGTGGATGCCATAGCCGGAAAGGACGCGGCAGGGGCCAGATGCGCGATGCAGATGCACCTTTTATATAACCGCCGTGCCATAAAGGGAAAATAGAATAAGAATTACGAAAGAGAGATGCTGACTGACAGAGGGTGAGACGCCGGATGTGAGGAAAAGCACCTCTTTTTTATATCATAGGAATCGTGAGTCAAAAGGTCTTGCCCCTATGATATAAAAAGCCCTCCCCGGCAGGAACTAAAGTATATAATACATATGATGTTTGATACACGCTGGTTTAAAATTATCCCTAAAATGTAAAGGGAATATTTGGCGTTATCGCAGAAAATAGAATATAATATTGACAAATACCGGGATGTATGATAATTTTGAACTATAAATACATCATACGTCTTATGATTAGAAAGCAGAATGGAACGGATAAGAAACCAGGTGATTGAAATCATTCGCCTGAGGAGCCGCGCCGTAAGGACGGCAGAATGGAGGATACGATGAAATTAAAGAGTCAGGAAATTCGGGCCATTGCGCCTGAGATGGACCCGCTTCGCATGGGGATGGGCTGGAAAGTGGAGGATTTGGACAAACCTCAGATTCTTGTGGAAAGCACGTTTGGCGACAGCCACCCGGGGAGCGCCCATCTTCTCGGATTTGTAGATGAAGCGGTTAAGGGAATCAATGAGCATGGCGGCAAAGGAGCCAGATATTTTGCAACCGATATCTGCGACGGCATGTCCCAGGGACATGACGGAATCAATTATTCATTGGCATCCAGAGATACCATCTGCAATATGATTGAGATTCATGCTAATGCAACTACATTTGACGCAGGCGTATTCGTTGCCAGCTGTGATAAGGCGGTTCCTGCGCATCTGATGGCCATTGGAAGGCTGAACATTCCTTCTATTGTGGTCACCGGAGGAGTTATGGAAGCCGGACCGGATCTCCTTACTTTGGAACAGATTGGCATGTACAGCGCTATGTGCCAAAGAGGGGAAATCTCAGAAGAAAAACTTACTTATTATAAACATAACGCATGCCCTTCCTGCGGAGCGTGTTCTTTCATGGGAACCGCATCCACCATGCAGGTTATGGCGGAAGCTTTGGGACTTATGCTTCCCGGCAGCGCTTTGATGCCAGCCACCTGCGCTGATCTGAAACAGGTTGCTTATGAAGCTGGTAAACAGGCGGTGGAGCTGGCTAAGAAGGGAATGAAAGCCGGAGATATCGTGACAATGAAGTCATTTGAAAATGCGATTATGGTTCATGCGGCGATTTCAGGTTCTTCCAACTCACTGCTCCATATTCCTGCAATAGCCCATGAGTTCGGATTTGAACTGGATGCGGATACATTTGACCGGATGCACAGAGGCGCTCATTATCTTCTGGACATCAGACCGGCAGGAAAATGGCCGGCAGAGTATTTCTACTATGCAGGCGGCGTTCCAAGAATTATGGAAGAGATCAAGAGCATGCTTCACCTGGACGTTATGACTGTAACAGGAAAGACTTTGGGCGAGAATCTGGAAGATTTAAAGAAAAACGGTTTCTATGAGAAATGTGACGCTTACCTGGAAAAAGTGGGAAGAAAGCGCACCGATATCATCCGCACCTTTGACGATCCCATCGGAACAGACGGAACCATCGCCATACTGAGAGGAAACCTGGCGCCGGAAGGCGCTGAGGTGAAACATACGGCTGCGCCTAAGGAGATGCACGAAGCTATTTTAAAGGCAAGACCGTTTGACTGTGAAGAAGATGCCATTGAAGCGGTTATCACGAAGAAGATTAAGCCTGGCGATGCGGTTATCATCCGGTACGAGGGACCAAAGGGAAGCGGTATGCCTGAGATGTTCTATACTACGGAAGCCATCGCATCTGATGAAGAACTTGGAAAGACCATCGCGCTGATCACAGACGGAAGATTTTCCGGAGCTTCCAAGGGACCTGCAATCGGCCATGTATCTCCGGAAGCAGCAGACGGAGGCCCAATCGCTTTGGTTGAGGAAAATGACTTGATCGAAATCAATATTCCAAAGCGGATTCTGAGAATCATAGGCATAAACGGAGAGGAAAAGACCCAGGAAGAGATTGACGCAGTTCTGGCGGAGAGAAAGAAAGCATGGACTCCTAAGCCAAAGAAATATACATCCGGAGTTTTAAAGATTTTCTCCGAACATGCGGTTTCTCCGATGAAGGGCGGATATATGGTTTAACAAGCGTTATTGGACTGATCAGACGAAGCTGCCTCCCCAAAGGCAGTCTGAATAAAAGGCCGGGAACCATCACAGAGGGAATCAGTAACCGGATTCCGCTATGACGGTTCCCGGCTTTTCTTTTTTCTGTCTGGCATATGTCTTCCCCAAAAACCGCAGTTTTGCACAGGAAAAATAAGGAAAGACTGTCAAAATATTATCATTCCTCTGTTGCAAGAATGCATAAAATCATGTACAATATAGTATTGTTAGAATTAGTATGCTTATAATTTAAATAAACAAGCGGGAAGCGTCATCATATCCTGCGCAAAACGATGAAGGAGAAAGAAAATGAGTAAAAAGCCTGTAGTTTTAATGATACTCGACGGATACGGATTAAATAATAACTGTGAAGCCAATGCAGTCTGCGAAGGCAAAACACCGGTTATGGACCAGCTGATGAGCCAGTGCCCATTTGTAAAGGGCAATGCCAGCGGTATGGCGGTAGGTCTTCCTGACGGACAGATGGGCAACTCAGAAGTTGGACATCTGAACATGGGCGCAGGCCGTATTGTATATCAGGAACTGACCAGAATCACAAAATCAATTATGGACGGAGACTTCTTCGAAGTTCCGGCTTTCCTGCAGGCAGTTGAAAACTGCAAAAAGAATGACAGCGCACTTCATTTATTCGGATTAGTATCCGATGGCGGCGTTCACAGCCACAATACCCATATCTACGGCCTGTTGGAACTGGCTAAGAGAAATGGCCTCGAAAAAGTATTTGTTCACTGCTTCCTGGACGGACGTGACACGCCTCCGGCTTCAGGCAAGGACTTCGTGGCTGCATTGGAAGATAAGATGAAAGAGATCGGCGTGGGTAAAGTTGCATCCGTTATGGGCCGTTATTATGCCATGGACCGTGACAACCGCTGGGACCGTGTGGAATTGGCGTACAATGTTCTTACCAAGGGACAGGGCAACTCCTCAGACAGCGCAACAGGCGGAATCCAGGCTTCTTATGACGATGGAAAGAACGACGAATTTGTTATGCCGTTTGCAGTAACAGAAGATGGAAAACCGGTTGGAACCATTCAGGATCATGATTCTGTAATCTTCTTTAACTTCCGCCCTGACCGTGCAAGAGAGATTACAAGAGCGTTCTGCGATGATGAATTTGCCGGATTCGCAAGAGAAAAACGTCTGGAACTGACTTATGTATGCTTTACCGATTATGATGAAACCATCCAGAACAAACTGGTTGCCTTCCACAAAGAGAGCATTACCAACACATTTGGCGAATTCCTGGCAGAACATGGTAAAACACAGGCCAGAATCGCAGAGACTGAGAAATATGCTCACGTTACCTTCTTCTTCAACGGCGGCGTGGAAGAACCGAACAAGGGCGAAGATAGAATCCTTGTTAAATCCCCTAAGGTTGCAACTTATGACTTACAGCCTGAGATGAGCGCTCCTGAAGTGTGCGACAAGCTGGTAGAGGCGATCAAGTCTGATAAATATGATGTGATCATCATTAACTTTGCAAACCCGGATATGGTAGGCCATACAGGCGTGGAAGCGGCAGCGATCAAAGCCATTGAAACCGTGGATAACTGCGTGGGAAGAGCTGTGGAAGCCATTAAAGAAGTAAACGGCGTTATGTTTATCTGTGCCGACCACGGCAATGCGGAACAGCTGGTGGATTATGTGACAGGCGAGCCATTTACCGCCCATACGACAAATCCAGTGCCGTTTATCCTGGTGAATGCAGATCCGTCTTACAAACTGAGAGAGGGCGGCTGCCTGGCGGATATTGCTCCTACTTTGATTGAACTGATGGGAATGGAACAGCCGAAGGAAATGACTGGAAAATCTTTGATTGTGAAATAATGTGATATTCAGATATGAAAACCCGGATAGGCATTGTGCCTTGTCCGGGTTTTTATTAAGTGATCAATTCGATGGTATAGCCGTCTTCCCCTGCCGGACCATCCGGCAGAGGACACATGGGCTGATTTTGATTAATGAGATTCCTTTTTTACAAGAAACAGCCTGTTCAGATCCTTCTGCCACGGGTAAACAAATTCCATATACCGCTCGATGCTGCCATACGTTTCAAATATTTGCTTCCAGTAATCCGTTGTTTCCTGATGCAGACGCAGGATTCCGTCTTCTTCATATAAATGAGGCGTCTTCTTTTTATAATCCAGATCCAGTATCTCTTTTGGAGTATAATAGGGGTTCAGCTTAATGAACCAGTATCCTCTCGGAGCAAGTACGCGGTCCAGTCTTTTCAGAACGATTTTATCCACCTGCTCCGGCATCACGTCCAAAACATTGGACAATATGATCCCGTCAAATTCCCCGTCTTCAAAATCATCCAGCATTTCACTGTTTCCGGTAAAGAAATGCAGTCTGTTGTAATGGCTCAGCTTTGCCGTTTCCTTAGCAAATGTGATGCCATTTTCAGCTTCATCGATCCCTACTCCTCTTTTCTCCGGAAAATTCTGCATATACTGAAAAATGATATCCCCTGTGCCGCACCCAAAATCCAGTACACGGCTGGTCTTTTCTCCAAATTCCCTTAAAACTCCGTCAAAGCCCGGTTCCACCGTTAAATTGATATCTCTTAAATCCACTGGCTGACATTGGGAATATACCTCATTCCACAGCCTTTTTTCTCTGTCGTATGCTTTCATGTTTTGTCACTCTTTCTGATCTATGCAACGTGTCCGCCATAATAGGTTCCGCCGGATTTTTTACAGAGCTGTTCAAATTCCATCAGCTTCTGCCTGGCCTCCGGCGTCAGATCCTTTGGTACTTGAATCTCTACCTTCACATATTGGTCGCCGTGGACAGAAGGATTTCCCATTGCCACGATGCCTTTTCCTTTTAAGCGGATCTGGCTGCCGGACTGTGTGCCCGCCTTAATCTTACAGAGAACATCCCCATAAATCGTAGAAATCTTCACTTCTCCGCCAAGCACCGCTGTGGTAAACGGGATTGAGACGGTCGTATAGAGATCCCGATTTTCTCTTCTAAAGCCCGGTTTGTCATGTACCGTTACTTTCAAGAGTAAATCTCCTGCCATTTTGCCGTTCCTGTTCGGCATCCCTTTTCCTTTCAGGCGGATTACTTTTCCGTCTGAGATACCGGCCGGAATGTTGACTTCTAAGGTCTGTACCTGGCCATTTTCATTTTGAAGGCTAATGATCTTTTTGCCGCCAAATGCAGCTTCGTCAAAGCTGACATCAATATTGCTTTCAATGTCGGAACCTTTTTCGGAATAATCATGTCGGAACCTGCCTCCAAATCCGTCCCTTTGAAATGCGCCGGAATTTCCGAACAAATTTTTCAGAATATCATCCATTCCTTCTCCGCCTTCAAAATGGAATTCATGAAAAGAACCATTGGGGCTGCCGTAGGTGCGGTAAGAACCATTGCCAAAGCCCCCGCCTTGTGTTCCGTTAAATCCTCCTGCATTCTCATCGAATGCAGCGTCTCCATATTGGTCGTATAACTTCCGTTTTTTCTCATCGCTTAGAATGTCGTAGGCTTCATTTACTTCCTTGAATTTTTCGGCAGCATATGCATTACCCTCGTTGCCGTCGGGATGATATTTTTTCGCCAGCTTCCGATAGGCTTTCTTAATTGCCGAAGCATCTGCCGCCCTGCTGACACCCAATGTCTCATAATAATCTTTTTTCATGCAATTCACTCCCTTCATTGAGAGAACCTAAGAGCGGAGGAACAATCCATGCTCCTCCGCTTACCCCTGACTGTTTACATCACCATTTAATAATAAGATTTCTCTCTATCTGTTCTATTTATGTTATAACACATACAACAAGCCGTGTCAAGAGAAAACGGATGGGAGTTTACAGTCTTTTAACAATACTTTTACTATGGTACGATTTAACGGAACAGCCCTATTCATTATAATGGCTTCATAACTATTAAGGAGGTTATGAGATGAAAAGGCATTTAATAAAGAATTATTCGGGAAAAATTATAGGTACGATGCTGGCGGCAGCTGTATTCTGCACATCGGCTTCCATGTACACGCTTGCAGATGATGGATTTCAGGCGGAAACCCTTACTTTGAATCCGGCTGATTCCACATATGGAATCCAGGTAAACTGGTACCGGGACAGCAGTATTACATCCGGAGCTAAGGTGAGATTCAGAGCGGAGGGAAAACAGGACATCATAACGGATGCAGCCGTGTCAGCTGCAACCTCAGGCAAAGCCAGCTGTAAGGCCAGTGTAAACGGACTGGAACCGGGAACTTCATATATTTATAATGTCTCCAACGACGGAGGTGCTACATGGAGTAAAGATTATACCTACCATGCGCCTGCATATGGAGATTTTACCTTTGCTTTCGTAGGAGATCCGCAGCTGAATCAGGGAGAACAGGATAAAAACAGCGCTTTATTCAGCGCGGACAAGACAACAAAAACAGGATGGGCGGATACGATAGATAAAATAAAAGCTGAAAAAGTTGATTTTATCGCGTCGGCCGGAGATCAGGTGGATACCACTGAAAATGGAGTGGAAGGGGAGTACAATGATTTCTTTGCCCCTGCTTTCATGCAGTCCATTCCATTTGCCCCGGCAGTTGGTAATCACGACAGAAACCCGCTGTTTGGCTATCATTTTAACCTTCCGAATACGGTTGCCGTTGATCCGGCCATCGCTATGGCGACAGGAAGCCCCATTGACCGGGCTTTAGCAGAAACAAGCGGAAATTATTTCTATATGTATAATAATGCCTTATTCGTGGTTTTAAATGATTCGGCTTATCCAACCAGCACAACCCAGGCCGTTCCGTTTATTCAGGTATTCCAGAGAACTCTTGACGCAGCAACTGCCGCCCATCCGGATTATAAATGGCTGTTTGTACAGCATCATAAATCCACGGCCAGCGTGGCCCAGCATGTTGCGGACAAAGATATCCAATATTATGTGGAAGCCGGGTTTGAAAAACTGATGGACCAGTATCAGGTGGATTTTGTATTGGCAGGGCATGACCATGTTTACGTGAGAAGCTACGCGATGAAAAACGGCCGGAGAACGTCAGAAGAAAAAGATAATCTATCCAATCCTGACGGCACCGTTTATCTGACCTGCAATACGGGTTCGGGATTAAAATATTATAATATTTTTGACACGGAAAAGATCTATGAAAAAGAGAACACGGCATATCCTTATCTGGCAAACGGCCTGACAGGATCGGCCGAATATCTGAAAGGGGTATATCCGTTATCCACAAATGTTGCGGTACAGAATAAAATACCTGGATATACAATCATTAAAGTCGGGGAAAATCAGGTGAAATTCTCCACTTATGCCACATATGGAGAAACAGATAATTGCCTTGACACTTTTACGGTAAGTAAAAATTAGAAAAAAGAGATCGTTTTGCCCCACCGGCAGCTTTGAAATGCCGGTGGGGCAGCTTTTTATGGAGCGGATAGAAGCGGCTGAACACTTTGATATGGCTGAGCGTCTAATAACCCAGCCTGAATCTGTCGGACGCACCGTGATCCATTAAATACCGTCTTATTTCCTTCACTTTCGCCTTGTTCCGTATAAATGGCGTGCCGTCTAATCGGGAAGAAGATTTTGACACCGGCACAAACATAATGCTGATAGGGGTGACGTTATTCATTCCGGCATGTAAATTCACATCGCTTCCGTGTTCGACACAGTAAGTAACCCATTCCATTAACTCGTGGAATGTGGCGTTATGGAGAACGGTAACACCATTGCACCCTCTGTAATGCATTAATTTAGAAATGGCATCGGACAGCTCCCGGTTATTGGAATCCTGCTGCTCAAATGCGCGCAGCTTTGCCATGTCCGCAAACAGGGCGGCATTATCATCTTTTTGTAAATCAATCATGGCTTTTGCTATGTAGATGAGGTAATTGTTACAGCCGCTCATTATGGCGGCTAATGACAGATCCTCCGCTTTTTTATAATCTTTGATCTCAATCGCATAAAATACAGAACTGATCATGCTTTCAAAATCAGTTTTTGCTTTTACATCAATATCTCCAATGTTGATATTCGTTTTCATCCCCTCAGTATGAATGATATTTTTAGAACCGCAGTATTGGCAAAATATAAATTCCCTGTTCATTTCAACATCCAATGGAGCGCCGCAATTATTACAATAAATTGTCGTAGACGTACTCATGCATTTATCTCCTCTAATACAGTAAAATTTACCTTAATTATATCACACTAAAAATTGTATGAACACTGTGTAAGAATATTAAAATGCATAAGTAATTCTACTAAAGACGGGGAGAAAGAAGCTGTAAGCAATCTTGGGGTGAGCAATCTTAACGAAATCTTAATATAAGAATCTGCCTCCCATCATATATAATAAAATAGTTCACATAACATAAAAAGGAGGGTTCATGATATTTTACCAAACTAAACTTCAGGAAAAATTACAGGAAGCTTTAAAGGCGGTCCTCCCGATTATTGGGATTGTGCTGCTGCTCTGTTTTACCATTGCTCCTGTGTCGCCCAGCATTTTAATGTCCTTTATTCTGGGGGCGGTGCTGCTGGTTGTGGGGATGATGTTTTTCTCCCTTGGAGCGGAACTGGCTATGACTCCCATGGGAGAACGGGTGGGCACCAGCATTACCAAATCCAAAAAACTGGCGATGATGATAGGGCTTGGGTTTGTGCTGGGATTTATGATTACAATTTCAGAGCCGGATCTTCAGGTTTTGGCACAGCAGGTGCCGGCAATTCCCAATTTGACTCTTATCGTGGCAGTTGCGGTGGGGGTTGGTATCTTCTTGGCCGTTGCGCTTTTGCGTATGCTTTTCAGTGTTGCGCTGCCTCCTCTTTTAGTGGGGCTTTACTGTATCGTATTTGTGTTGGCAATGTTTGTGCCTAAAGATTTTCTGGCCGTGGCATTTGATTCCGGAGGCGTGACTACCGGTCCGATGACCGTGCCGTTTATCATGGCTCTCGGTATTGGTATTTCTGCAATTCGAAGCGATAAACATGCGGCGGACGACAGTTTCGGACTTGTGTCCCTTTGTTCGGTGGGGCCTATTTTGGCAGTTCTCGTGTTGGGGATGATCTTTCATCCGGCAGGAAGCGCCTATGAGCCGGATGTGATTCCGGAGATTCAAAATTCCGTTGTGCTGAGGAAGCTGTTTTCCGATGCATTGCCTGTATATATGGTTGAAATGGCGGCTTCGCTGTTTCCGATTATTTTCTTTTTTGGAATATTTCAAATCGTCTCTTTAAAACTCAGCAGAAAAAATTTGATTAAAATTTCCATAGGGCTTGTTTATACATATATAGGACTGGTATTATTTTTGACAGGGGTAAATGTGGGATTTATGCCTGCGGGAAATTATTTGGGACAGGTGATTGCCGGACTGCCTTACCGTTTTATTATCGTGCCCATCGGCATGGTGATCGGATACTTCATTGTAATGGCCGAACCGGCTGTCTATGTGCTCACCAAGCAGGTGGAGGAACTGACCGACGGGGCGATTCCGGGCAAGGCTATGGAAATCAGCCTTTCGATCGGAGTGTCCTGTTCCATAGCATTGTCCATGATCCGGGTGCTGACCGGAATTTCAATTCTGTGGTTTCTCATACCGGGGTATGCGGTGGCGCTGATTTTATCATTCTTTGTGCCGAAAATATTTACGGCCATCGCATTTGACTCGGGCGGTGTTGCGTCCGGACCGATGACGGCTACATTTTTACTTCCGTTCGCCATGGGGGCCTGCGTCACCGTGGGCGGAAATATTGTGACGGACGCATTTGGCGTGGTGGCGATGGTAGCGATGACTCCGTTAATCACCATACAGGTTCTTGGCGTAATCTATCAGGCCAAGGCAAAAGGTTCTAAGGCACAGATTCCGGCTGCCAAACCGCTGGCTTCCCTGGATCTGCTGGATGATTACGATATTATTGAATTGTAGAAAGGAAATGAGACATGAGTGAAGTGTATATGATGGTTACTGTGACAAATCGAAGCCGTGTGGAAAAGTTCCTTTCTTTTTATAAAGAAAAGCAGCTGAGCGTCATGATGGTCACATTGGGAGCCGGAACTGCCTCCGGGGATGTGCTGGATTATCTCGGTCTGGAAGTGTCCGAAAAGGCCGTGATCTTTTCCGTGGTGACGGATGGCATTTGGAAAACGGTAAAAAAGGGGCTGGAAAACCAGCTGAGAATCGACATTCCGGGAAGCGGAATCGCATTTACCGTTCCTTTAAGCAGCATCGGGGGAAAACGGGAATTAATGTTTTTAACAGAAAACCAGGGATATGAGAAAGGGGAGGAAACCTCATTGAAGGAGACAACTCACGAACTGTTAGTAGTAATTGCAAATAACGGATATATAGAAACGGTTATGGATGCGGCAAGGACAGCCGGAGCCGCAGGAGGAACTGTGATTCACGCCAAAGGAACCGGCATGGAGCGGGCGGAACAATTTTTGGGAGTTTCCCTGGCATCGGAGAAGGAAATGATCTTCATCGTCACCAAAAAAGAACAGAAAAATCCGATCATGAAAGCCATCATGGCCCAGGCGGGAATGGAATCTAAGGCGAAAGCAATTGTGTTCTCCCTTCCGGTTACCAGCACCGCGGGGTTAAGGCTTTTGGAGGAGGATTAAATTCGATTGGCGAGGGGGACGCCAGGAATAAGGGGAAAACGGGGCGGACGGGTGAAGAGCGGATGGGGATGGAATTCGGGTTCCAACCGAAGTGGTACTAGGCTTGCAAGAGCCAAAAGAGGCAGTCCGGTGCCATTCGAGGTGAAATTTTTATAATTTCACCTCTCAGGGGCACCTCGAAAGCTGATCCGGAAATCAGCTTTCGCCTGCCTCTTTTGACTCTTGCAAACCAAGTACCACTAATCGGTTTCCACACGAATTCCATCCCCATCCGATCTTCGCCCGTCCGCCCCGTTTTCCCCTTATTCCTGGCTGTGTACTGGCTTGGCTGGGAATTTAAAAGAAATTTACCCGATAAAGAGCAGGAGCTATAAATGGGGGAGTACTATATGGTATGAATGGTAGGAAGATGTATTTTAGCTTTATTTTTTTTCTGTAATCTTATTCTCATCTCTCCACTGTCTAGGAGAAATTCCATATGTTTTTTTAAAGGCGCGTGAAAAATGCAGCTGGCTTGGGTAGCCTACCGCGTTGCCGATATCGCCGATGGAAAGGCCTGTGAGTTTTAGCAGCTCGGCGGCTTTGGTCATGCGGTAGCTGATTAAGAATTCCTGAGGGCTTTTGCCTACTGCGTCCCGGAAGATTTTGCCGAAATAGCTGCGGTTTAAATTGCAGAACACTGCGATGTCTTCGATGGTGATGTCATTTTGAAAATGCTGTTCAATATAGGACATGGCTTCTCTGATGTAGAAATCGCGGATCTTTCCGCCCTGCAGCATTTTGCGGGAGGAAGAGGAGCGGGTTAAATAATCTAAAAACAGGTACAGATGTCCGATCAGATGAAACGGGGACTGGCCGGAATGCTGGGCGATGTAGAGCATCTCGTTTTTTAGATCCAGGCTCAGATCCTTTGCATTGGACCGGTAGACGGGATTTTCCATGGTGAGACCGGCCAGCTCCAGGGCTTCTTTTACCCTGAGACCGTCAAATTCTACCCAGGCATATTCCCAGGGATGGGTTTCATCCGCAAAATAGGTATTGATCTGTTTTGGAAAGATCATAAAGCCCTGTCCGCTTTTGATCTGAAAGGTTCTGGTATTGCCGGCGGAATCGTTGGAGAGAAGCGTTCCCGTGCCGGAAATAACATAGTGGAACAAATAGTGGTTTCTGGCATAGGGGCCGTAGGAATGGAGGGGATCACACTGCTCCCAGCCATATTGGTAGAGCCCCAAATCTACGAAATTTTCATTGGGAAAAATAGAAAATAGCAGGTTATCACTCATGCAAAATACCTCCTTTAAATGGTTGCTATTCACAGCCCCGGTGGTCTCTGCCGTCCGTTCCGGTCTTGGCAGTATGCAGGAACTTTCCTGTTCCGGTTTCGGGCATAAGCATTTCTAAACGTGCAGGATTTTTCTAAAAACCAAGGGAAATGCCCAAACTCGCTAACTCTCAAACAGGTGGGCATTTCCCTTGAACAAAAAATCCAGCGCGTTAAGAATTGCTAATGCCCTGCAAAGTCACAGGAAAGTTCCTGCATACTGCCAAGACCGGAACGGACGGCAGAGACCACCGGGGCTGTGAATAGTAACCCTTTAAAAGCATTATATACCCAAATGCTAGGCGACTTCAACAGAAAAGAAGAAAAATAGCATTTGGGTATATATCTGCCAATATCCATGCATTTACTATGCGAAAAAGTAATGTTATGATAAGTTCAACAACAAGAAAAGCTTAGGAAACAGCAGAAAAAGAGAGGAACGGGAGGAAGAGAATGCTGAAACTTATCAAAAAGAGTGTAGCGGTTGGTCTGGGAATTATGATGCTGGCAGCGGTGCTGACAGGCTGCGGATCGGCAGATCAGGGGGACGGAAGAACAAAACTTACATTTCAAATCTGGGATACGGCACAGAGAGAGGGAATGCAGGCCGTTATTGATGCTTATACAAAAGAAAATCCCAATGTGAACATTCAGCTTCAGGTAACCAGCTGGGATGAGTACTGGACGAAATTGGAAGCGGCGGCTGAATCCAATCAGCTTCCCGACATTTTCTGGATGCATACCAATGAGATTTTAAAATATGCGGACTATGGAATGCTGGCGGATTTGACCGATCTTTATGCAGATGAAAATCCCAATTATTATACGGATCATTTTTCAGAAATCGCGCTGAATAACTCAAAAGGAAGCGACGGAAGGATTTATGGGGTTCCAAAGGATAAGGATACGGTTTGTCTGGTGTATAACAAAGAGATGTTTGACGCGGCCGGAGTGGCTTATCCGGACGACAGCTGGACTTGGGACGATCTGGTTTCGGCTTCGGAAACCATTTACGAAAAGACCGGGAAATATGGATATATGGCATATTCGGATGAACAGCTGGGATATTGGAATTTCGTATATCAGGCAGGAGGCCAGATTTTGACAGAGGATAAGACAAAGGCTGACTTTTTAAATCCGGCTACGAAAAAAGGAATGGAATTTTACATAGGTTTACAGGATTATGACTGGTGTCCTAATCAGAATTATTTTGCGGAAACCAATCCGGGGACCGCATTTTTCTCAGAACAGGGGGCCATGTACCTGGAAGGCAACTGGAACCTGATGTCTTCCCTGGAAAATAACAAGGATATGATAGGTAAATGGGATGTAGCCGTTCTTCCCAAATGTCCGGACCCGTTAAAAGGCGACGGAAGAGCAACCATTTCCAATGACCTCTGCTATTCCACAGGAGCTCATGGAAAGAAACTGGAAGAAGCCAAGAAGTTCCTCAAATTCCTGGGATCGGAAGAAGGACAGCGGGTTCAGGGCGAATCGGGAGCGGCAATTCCGGCTTACGAAGGTCTGGAATACACCTGGATCAATGTATTTGACGGCAAATTAAGCGTGCAGAACTGTGTGGATATGTTTGAATATGGAGTTCAGAGTGTGAATAACGCATCAAGACCAAACTGGAAATCAAAGGTGAATGACCAGATCCTGAAAATTTATTCAAAAGAAGTGACGCTGGACGAGGGATTGAAAGCGATGCAGAAGGCTGTGGACGAGGCCAGCGCACCGTAAAAGAATCATTGGGCGTTGTAAAAATATCGGAACCGGTTGTAACGGGTTAAAAGGCCGCTTACCGGCGGCAGCATGAGAGGAAGATGGAAAATGGGAAAAAAGAGACGTTTTACGGAAGATATGAAATGGGGTTATTTGCTGATCGCTCCCACAATTATCGGTTTAATCATACTGAATGTATACCCTTTTATTAAGACTTTGATACTCAGCTTTTCGACAACTCATCCATTTGGCATCTATGAGCTGAGCGGGGTGGGAAATTATGTGAAGATGTTCCAGAGCCAGGAGTTTTGGAAGGCAACCTGGAATTCCATATATTTTTGTATCCTGACCGTACCGCTTGGGATATTCGTAGCTCTGATAACGGCGGTTCTGTTAAATGCGAAGATCAAGGGAAAGACCATGTTCCGGGCCATTTATTTCCTGCCCATGGTTGTGGCTCCCGCAGCGATTGCAATGGTTTGGAAATGGATTTTCAACTCTGAATACGGTATTATCAACCAGATAATCGGAGCTCACGTAAACTGGACCACCAATCCCCACATCGTTCTGATCTCCTGTGCGGTTGTTGCGATCTGGAGTGCGGTTGGATACGATGCGGTTCTTCTTCTTTCGGGAATCCAGAACATATCAAAAAGCTATTACGAAGCGGCCGGTTTGGACGGAGCTTCCAAGGTACAGCAGTTTATGCACATCACCCTCCCGATGATATCCCCTACCCTGTTCGTGGTTCTCATCATGAGACTGATGGCATCCTTAAAAGTTTATGACCTGATTTACATGATGGTGGATCAGACCAATCCGGCGCTGACAAGCGCCCAGTCACTGATGTATCTGTTCTACCGCGAGTCATTTGTGGCAGGCAACCGCGGATACGCTTCCGCAATCGTAGTATGGACCGTATTGTTAATTGGCGTCGTAACAGCCCTGCAGTTCTGGGGACAGAAAAAATGGGTTAATTACGAAGTATAGGAGGGAGAAGATCTGATGGGTTCTTTAAATACAAATAAAAAGATTACGACCACACTGGTCTATGCAGTATTGGCAGCAGGCGCAGTCCTGATGATATTTCCTTTCTTATGGATGTTCCTTACCAGCTTTAAAACAACCGGGGAGAGCATGAGAATTCCCCCGACGATTCTTCCTGAAAAATGGCTGTCGGAGAATTACATAAGAGCGCTTACCAGCCTTCCGTTTGTAAAATTATACATCAATACGGCGCTGCTGATCGTGTTCCGCGTCTTGTGCGCGCTGGCATTTTCCTCAGCCGCAGGCTATGCGTTTGCGAAACTGAATTTCCCGGGCAAAAATGCGCTGTTCACCCTCGTAATCATACAGATGATGCTTCCATCCCAGATTTTTATCATCCCCCAGTATCAGATGCTGGCAAAGCTGGGACTTACAAACTCCATTTTCGCTTTGGTATTCCCTGGATTAGTCAGTGCATTCGGCACATTTTTCCTCCGCCAGTCCTATATGGGAATTCCCGATGAACTGGGAGAGGCGGCCTATCTGGACGGGTGCAACCGCTGGCAGACATTTACAAAGGTAATGATGCCGCTTACCAAATCATCCATGGCGGCGCTTACCATATTTACAGCAGTTTTCGCTTATGCAGACCTGATGTGGCCGCTGATTGCCAACACAGATCTTGGTAAAATGACATTATCCGCAGGTTTGTCCACATTAAGAGGACAGTTTACAACGAATTATCCGGTGCTGATGGCAGGTTCCTTATTAGCCATGATACCGATGGTGATTCTGTATCTTGTATTCCAGAAACAGTTTATCGAAGGTATTGCCATGACAGGCGGAAAATAAAGATTGGAGAACAGAATATGGCTATCATTTTTGACACAGAGAAAAAGATATTTACACTGCACACAAATCACACGACTTATCAGCTCCAGGTAGACCGGTATGGATTCCTCCTTCATCTCTATTACGGAAGCAGGGCAAACGGTTCTATGGAATATCTTTTAACCCATTATGACAGGGGATTTTCGGGCAATCCTTATGAGGCCGGCGGCGACCGTACCTATTCCATGGATGCCCTCCCCCAGGAATACCCCTGTCAGGGCAACGGGGATTTCCGCAGCCCCTGTCTGGTCATAAAAAATCAGGATGGCGCCTACAGCTGTGATCTGAGGTATCAGGGATACGAGATCAAGAACGGCAAATATGGAATTTCAGGGCTTCCGGCCGTTTATGCGGGCGAAGAGGAAGCTCAGACGCTGGAAATCTGTTTAGAGGACCGGCTCACCAAGGTGAAGGTTGTGCTGCTGTACGGCGTGCTTCCCGGGTATGATGTGATTACAAGAAGTGTAAAAGTCATAAACGGCGGCGCCGGTTTTATCACATTAGAAAAGATACAGTCCGCCTGTTTGGATTTTGTGGGCGGAGATTATGATCTGATCCAGTTTTACGGCAGACACGCCATGGAACGCAATATGCAGAGAACCCCCATCGCCCATGGCTCCCAGGTGATCGGAAGCAGGAGAGGCACTTCCAGCCATCAGTATAATCCGTTTATGGTGATTGCGGGAAGGAATACGGACGAAGACCATGGAAGCTGTTACGGTCTGTCCTTTGTATACAGCGGAAACTTCAAGGGAGAAGCGGAAAAAGACCAGTTTGACCAGACACGGGTGAGCATTGGTCTTCAGGACGAATTATTCTCATACGGCCTTTCCCCGCAGGAAACGTTTGAGGCTCCGGAAGTTGTGATGTCTTATTCAAAACACGGATTGTCCGCTCTCTCCCACAATTACCACAAAGTATACCGCAGGCATTTATGCAGAGGAAAATATAAAACTGTTCCAAGACCGGTGCTGATCAATAACTGGGAAGCCACTTATTTTGATTTTACCGGCGATAAGATTTACGATATTGCAAAGCAGGCTTCAGAGCTGGGCGTGGAGATGCTGGTGCTGGATGACGGATGGTTCGGCAAACGGGATTCCGATTTCAGCGGCCTGGGAGACTGGGCGGTGAACGAGGCCAAATTAGGCGGAACTCTGGACAGTCTGGTAAAACGGATTAACGGCCTGGGAATGAAATTTGGAATCTGGGTGGAACCGGAAATGGTTTCCGAAGACAGCGATCTGTATCGCGCTCACCCGGAATGGGCCTTTACGGTGCCGGGCAGGAAACCGGTGAGAGGAAGATCCCAGCTGGTTCTGGATTTTTCCAGACCCGAAGTGGTTGACGCAGTATTTGAACAGATAACCAAAGTTCTGGACAGCGCCAACATCGAATATGTGAAATGGGATATGAACCGGAGCATTACGGACGTCTATTCTTCAATGGCCCGTGACAACCGGCAGGGTGAGGTGCTGCACCGCTACATCCTTGGCTTATACGACTTTTTAGAGCGTCTATGCAGGAAATATCCCGACCTTTTGATTGAAGGATGCAGCGGCGGCGGCGGCCGGTTTGACGCGGGAATGCTTTACTACACGCCTCAAATCTGGTGCAGCGATAATACGGATGCCATAGACAGGATCAGAATCCAATATGGAACATCCTTTGGCTATCCTGTTTCAGCTGTCGGTTCCCATGTATCGGCAGTTCCAAACCACCAGACGGGCCGGATTACCCCGATGAAAACAAGAGGAGTTGTGGCCATGGCCGGCAGTTTCGGCTATGAGCTGGATTTGAATAAGATTACGGAAGAGGATAAGGCCTGCGTTAAGGAACAGATTGAAGAATACCATAAGTATTGGAGCCTGATTCATGATGGAGATTATTACCGTCTGACCAATCCATTAGAGAATCCGGAGACCGCAGCATGGGAATTTGTCAGCGAAGACGGGAAAGAGGCGCTCTTAAATGTTGTAACGCTGAACAGTCATGGCAATAATCCGGTTTCCTATATCAAGTTAAAAGGTTTGGATGAAGACGGTTTATACGGCGATGAAGCCGGAACTATTTACAGCGGATCTGCTCTGATGGAAGCCGGAATTCCCGTCCCGGTCATGGAAGGAGAGTATCAGTCCTGGCAGCTGTATTTGAAAAAGTGCGTAACGATTCAGCAGAATGAATAGCAGGGTGATAATATGAGGATAAGCAAAGATCAGCAGACGTTCAACGAACGCTTAAACAAGCATATGGATGAATTGAAATGGCTCTATATGGAGCTTTATGACAATCAATATCTGTTTGATGAACTGTGTGCAAACCTTGAAACCATCTATAAACAGAGAAAACCGTCCCTAAAAAAGCTGGATCAGCAAAGGGAAGAAAATCCCGGATGGTTTAAAAAGAGCGAAATGCTGGGCATGATGATGTACGTGGATAATTTCGCCGGAGATTTAAACGGAGTGAAGAAAAAACTGGATTACATTGAGTCATGCAATGTCAATTACCTTCATCTGATGCCTCTTCTGGAAACTCCGGAAGGGCGTTCAGACGGCGGCTATGCTGTTTCCGATTTCCGCAAGGTACAGGAAAAACTGGGAACCGTGGAGGACTTGGGAAAGCTGTCCGCAGAATGCCATAGAAGAGGCATAAATCTATGTCTGGATTTCGTGATGAACCACACATCAGAGGACCACGAATGGGCCAGGAGGGCCAGAAATGGGGAAGGGGAGTATATGAGCAGATACTTCTTCTTCGATAACTATGAGATTCCCGCCGCCTATGAGAGGACGGTTCCCCAGGTATTTCCAACCACCGCTCCGGGCAATTTTACATACCTTCCGGAGATCAATCATTATGTCATGACCACATTTTATCCCTACCAATGGGATTTGAATTACAGAAACCCTGTGGTATTCAATGAAATGATGTACAACTTTCTGTTTTTCGCCAATCTGGGCATCGACGTGATCAGAATTGATGCGGTGCCCTATATCTGGAAGCAAATGGGCACCAGCTGCCGTAATCTTCCTCAGGTTCATACCATTGTGCGGATGATGCGCATGATCGGAGAAATCGTCTGCCCTGGAATTCTTCTCTTAGGAGAGGTTGTAATGGAACCGGAAAAGGTGGCTCCTTATTTCGGAACGGTGGAAAAACCGGAATGTCACATGCTCTATAATGTAACAACCATGGCAACCACCTGGCATACGGTTGCAACCCGGGACGCCAGACTGTTAAAGAAACAGCTGGACGACGTGAGCCGTCTGCCTAAGGAATATACCTTTTTGAACTATCTGAGATGCCATGACGATATCGGCTGGGGCTTGGATTACAGCACACTGAAACAGTATGGCATGGAGGAAATCCCGCATAAGCAGTACTTAAATGATTTCTTTACAGGAGTAATCCCGGAAAGCTTCAGCCGCGGGGAACTCTATAACAATGACCCGGTGACAAAGGACGCCAGGTTCTGCGGAACTACCGCTTCCATGTGCGGAATCGAAAAGGCCGGGTTTTGCGGGGATGAAGCCGGAATGGATCTGGCGGTTAAACTGGATTTAATGCTTCATGCATATATGTTCGTCCAGTCGGGAATCCCTGTTTTGTACAGCGGGGATGAAATCGGGCAGGTGAACGACTATTCTTATAAGGAAGACGCAAAGCGGGCATTCGATTCCAGATATCTCCACAGAGGCAGATTCAGGTGGGATCTGATGGAGAACAGGGATGTGGAAGGCACTGTGCAAAACCGCCTGTTTTCTGCCCTTGACCGGATGGAAAAGATTAGAAAGAGTTCTGATGTGTTTCACTCTGAGGTGCCGTTTATGACTGTAGAGACAGGGGATATTTCCGTGCTGTGCATTGTGCGGAAGGGAAGAGAGGAAACCATAGCGGGGGTCTTTAATTTCAGTGAATATGAGAAAGTTGTGGATATACGAAGTGCTGGGCTTGGGGACGTTTGTATAGATGCTTTGAGCGGGGAAGAGAAGAAATGTGGGGAATTGTGTATTCCTCCGTATGGATTTTACTGGTTGGTATAAGGATTTACATAAAGGGTGAAGGCATTTTCGGAAAAGCCTTGAGGTTTTAAAGTAAAGGGTGAAGGCTTTTCCGAAAATGCCTTCACCCTTTATGTAAAAATATCATTTTACAACCATAATCAAATAGAAACAGTTGATAAATAACCTTTTTGCTGTTATAATTACAAAACGGATTATCTTTTATTACTTTTGCGGTATTCAACCGCAGTCTTTTAGCCGGTTCGGCAGATAAAATCCATGTTAAAAAAGAAAAGCGGTCTATTTCGGTGACATTTCACGATTGAAGTCATCTCTGTTTTTGATTATAATAAAAGGAGAATACCATATGGAGGAAAGGGCATTGCAGTGGCATGCGGCATTTCAGGCGGCGCTGCAGATTGAGCTTTTAGAGGACAGGGCGTTTTTGCAGTTTCAAAAAGAGTATAATTTAACGCAGAAACCATTGCAGATCGACACGTTGATCATCAAACTGGAACCCGGAAGAACGGTAAAAAAGAGCCTGGGGCGTATTTTTAGGCGGTATAATGTGGTGGAGTATAAAAGCCCAGGAGATTATTTGAGCGTGAATGATTTTTATAAGGTGCTGGGGTATACTTGTTTCTATCAGTCGGATACGGAAAGGGTGATGGAGATACGGCCTGAAGAATTGACGGTAACCTTGGTGAGCAATCATTACCCAAGAGGGATGATACGCTATCTGACCGAACAGTATGGGATAACGGTAAATGAGGAATTCCCGGGTATTTATTATGTGAACGGGCTGTTGTTTCCTATGCAGATACTTGTTAATAAGGAATTATCGAAAGAAGAAAATATCTGGTTGAGCCGTTTGAGATGTGACTTAAAGGTGGAAGAAGACATTGAACCGCTGGCAAAGGCATATGATGGAAAACAAAAAAATCCTATGTATGCGGCGGTTATGGACCTGATTATCCGTGCCAACCGGCGGCAATATGAGGAGGGAAAGAAGATGTGCGAGGCGCTGAAGGAATTGTTTTCAGATGAGTTGGAAGAAGAGATGAAGCGCGGTGTTGAACTGGGGCTTGAGCAGGGGTTAGAACGGGGGTTAGAACAGGGCTTGGAAAAGGGCATTCAAGCCATGATTCTCGATTATATGGAAGATGAGGTGCCAAAAGAGCGTATCTGTGAAAAGCTTCAAAAGAGATTTGATTTAACGCCGGAAAAGGCAATGCAATATATAGCTAAATACAATTAAGTAGGAGAATCCTGTGATATGAAATCCAAATTGAAAAATGTGACGGCTATGCTGATCTTCGGAAGCATCGGCCTTTTTGTAAAATCCATTCATTTGTCTTCCAGCGAGATCGCGCTGGCTAGGGGAGTGATTGGAACAATTGTTCTTTTGACGGCAGGAATCTTATTGAAATACAAAATTTCCATCAAGGCGCTGAAAAAGAACTTGTGGCTGTTGGCTGCGTCGGGGGCCGCTATTGGATTCAATTGGATTTGTCTGTTCCAATCCTATAAGTATACCACCATTTCTACTGCGACTCTGTGTTATTACCTGGCACCTGTTTTTGTGGTAGCGCTTTCCCCTTTTCTATTGAAGGAAAAGCTGACCATATCAAAGGGAGTCTGCATCATTTTATCCCTGTTTGGTATGGCGTTGGTGGCGGATGTATTTGGAGGGTATGAGAAAAGCCCGGATAATATGTTGGGAATCATCTTCGGCATTTCGGCGGCAATTCTCTATGCCGGCGTTATTTTAATCAATAAGTTCTTTAAAGAAATAACGGCAATGGAATCCACTACGGCTCAGCTGGGGATCGCATCGGTTGTATTGCTTCCCTATGTCCTTTTGACTGAAAATGTATCGTCGGTTACGGTCGGGGCGGAATCTTTGGTCATGCTTTTGGTGGTGGGCGTGGTACATACGGGATTCGCGTATTTGATTTATTTTTCATCGGTCAGCGAATTAAAGGGGCAGACAGTTGCGCTTTTCAGCTATATAGATCCGATAACGGCCATTGTGCTGTCCACCCTTATCTTAGGGGAGGAGATGAATCCGTTTCAGGCGGCGGGAGCCGTTCTGATCCTTGGATCTACACTGTTCAGTGAAGTGGCCGGCGCGGTTAAGAAAAAAGAGGAACCGACGGGAATCAGATGCTAATAAGAAAGAACCAAAAAACAGGCGGATCAGTTGTCTTTTTTTCTATTCCGGTATATACTTATCAATGAATAAAATTATCACAAATTACAGGAGTGTAATAATAATGAGTAGAGTAAGAACGAGATACGCACCAAGTCCTACCGGCAGAATGCACGTAGGAAATTTAAGAACTGCATTATACGCTTATTTGATTGCAAAACATGAAGGGGGAGATTTCCTTCTTCGTATTGAAGATACTGACCAGGAACGCTATGTAGAAGGGGCGACGGAGATCATTTACAGAACTCTGGAGAAGACAGGGCTGATTCATGACGAAGGACCTGATAAGGACGGCGGAGTGGGTCCGTATGTTCAGAGCGAACGCCAGGCGGCAGGGATCTATCTGGAATATGCGAAAAAGCTGATTGAAAAAGGCGAAGCTTATTACTGTTTCTGTACCCAGGAGCGTTTAGATTCCCTGAAACAGACGGTGGAAGGCCAGGAGATTATGACTTATGATAAACACTGCCTGCACCTTTCAAAAGAAGAGATTGAAGCCAATTTAGCGGCGGGAATGCCATATGTAATCCGCCAGAACAACCCTACGGAGGGGACAACCACATTCCACGATGAGATTTATGGGGATATCACCGTGGATAATTCCGAGCTGGATGATATGGTTCTGATTAAATCAGACGGATATCCGACTTATAATTTTGCCAATGTTGTGGATGATCATCTGATGGGAATCACCCATGTAGTACGCGGCAATGAATACCTGTCCTCTTCACCCAAATATAACCGTTTATACGAGGCATTTGGCTGGGAAGTTCCTGTTTATGTCCATTGCCCGTTAATTACCAACGAAGAGCATAAGAAACTGAGCAAGAGAAGCGGACATGCTTCCTACGAAGACCTGATCGAACAGGGCTTTATCTCAGAGGCGGTTGTGAATTATGTGGCATTGCTTGGATGGTCGCCGGAAGACAACCGGGAGATCTTTTCTCTGGAGGATCTGGTAAAAGAGTTCAACTACAGAAATATGAGCAAATCTCCGGCCGTATTCGATGTGACCAAGTTAAAATGGATGAACAGCGAGTATATGAAGGCCATGGATTTCGATGCGTTCTTTGAGATGGCGGAACCGTATCTGAAGAAGGTGATTTCAAAAGACCTGGATCTGAGAAAGATCGCAGCCATGGTGAAGACGAGAATTGAAGTATTTCCGGATATTGAAGAACACATTGATTTCTTTGAAACCCTTCCGGAATACGACTGCGCTATGTACACCCATAAAAAGATGAAAACCAATGGAGAAAGTTCTTTGGAAGTGCTGACTGAGGTTCTTCCTCTTTTGGAGGCTCAGGAAGATTACAGCAATGATGCTTTATATGCCGTACTGTCCAAATATGTGGAGGAAAAGGGCTGCAAGACAGGATTTGTAATGTGGCCGGTCCGCACCGCGGTATCGGGAAAACAGATGACGCCTGCAGGAGCTACGGAGATCATGGAAGTTCTTGGAAAAGAGGAGTCATTGGCCAGAATCAGAAAAGGAATTGAACTGTTAAGTGCTTAATCAGGAAAATACACAGAATTTAAAAAATAATAATCAAAAATCGACCCTGGATGCGCGCCAGATGCAGGCGGTAAGGCATTTCCAGGGTCCTTGCCTTATTATCGCGTCTCCGGGATCGGGAAAGACCACGGTAATCACCCACAGGACCAGATATCTGATCGAAGAGTGCGGCGTGAATCCGTCTAATATTCTGGTAATCACATTTACAAAAGCGGCGGCTTCTGAGATGAAGGAGCGGTTTAATCATTTGACCCGGAATCAGGGGTATCCGGTCAGCTTCGGCACCTTTCATGCCATATTTTTCCGCATTTTAAAATACGCCTACCGCTATGACGCGTCCAGCATCGCCCGGGAAGACCAGAGAGTGCAGTATATCAGAGAGCTGATTGATAAAGAACAGATGGAGATTGAAGATGAGAACGAATTCATTTCTTCCATCCTTGCTGAGATCAGCGCGGTAAAGGGCGAGATGATTAAACTGGATTATTACTATTCCAAAAACTGTCCGGAGGAAGTGTTTAAGCGGCTGTATGACGGATATGAGGACAGGATGCGCCGGGCGAATCTGATCGATTTTGATGATATGATGGTGATGTGCTATGAATTATTTGCTCAAAGAAAAGATATTCTGCAGGCATGGCAGAAGAAATACCAGTACATACTAATAGATGAGTTCCAGGACATCAACAAGGTGCAGTATGAGATTGTCAAGATGCTGGCGGCGCCGGAGAACAATCTGTTTATCGTAGGTGATGACGACCAGTCCATCTACCGTTTCCGTGGAGCGAAGCCGGAGATCATGCTGGGATTTGAAAAAGACTATCCGGGTACCAATAAGATCATATTGAATGTCAATTACAGGTGCTGCAGGCCCATTGTGGAGGCTGCGGACCGCCTGATCCGGTGCAATAAGGTGCGTTTCCCGAAGGATATTGCCATGATGAAACAGACGGGAAAGCCGGTTGTGACGAAGCGGTGGGAGACGCCGCAGGATGAGACGCTTGGAATTGTAAAAGAGATTCAGGATTATCTGGCCGGCGGTTATCAGATGACGGATATCGCCGTGCTGTTTCGAACCAGCTTAGAGCCGCGGCTTTTAATTGAAAAATGTATGGAATATAATATTCCGTTCCGGATGAAGGATTCTCTGCCCAATTTGTACAATCACTGGATTGCCCAGAATATCTTAAATTATATCAGAATCGCATCGGGAAGCCGGGAGCGGGGACGGGTGCTTCAGATCATTAACCGGCCAAACCGCTATATCAGCCGGGATTCCATGGAGATGCCGGTGGTATCCTGGGAAGAGATGAAATCTTTTTATCAGGATAAGGGCTGGATGGTGGAGCGGATTGAACAGCTGGAATACGATCTTAAAATGATCGGAAAGATGGCCCCCACAGCGGCCGTCAACTATATCAGAAAAGCCGTTGGGTATGATGAATATCTGAAGGATTACGCGGAATTCAGGCGCATGAAGCCGGAAGAGCTGTACGAAGTGGCGGATCAGTTACAGGAGAGCGCGGCGGGATTTAAGACATTTGAGGAGTGGACGGCCCATATCAAAGAATATGGGGAACAGCTGGCTTTGCAGGCGCAGCAGAGGGAAGCATCTGTGGATGGGATTACGCTTATGACCATGCATGCTTCGAAAGGACTGGAATTTAAAGTGGTCTATATCCTGGATGCCAATGAAGGGATTACGCCCCACCAAAAAGCGGTTCTGGACGCTGATGTCGAGGAAGAGAGAAGGATGTTCTATGTGGCCATGACGCGTGCCAAGGAACGGCTTCACGTTTATTATGTGAAAGAGCGGTATGGAAAAAGACAGGATGTTTCCAGATTTGTGGGAGAATATATAAACCAGGAGGTTTAGAATATGGCAGGATGTGTTCATGTGTACTGTGGGGATGGTAAAGGAAAGACGACAGCATCCATAGGGCTTTGCGTGAGAGCGGCCGGCAGGGGAAAACAGGTGGTAATCGCCCGCTTTTTAAAAACGGATGATTCCGGGGAAGTGGCTGTTTTAAAACAGATTCCCGGGATTTCAGTCCTGCCCTGTGAAAAGACATTTGGATTTTTCTTTCAGATGACAGAAGAGGATAAGAAAGAGGCTTTAGTCTATTACAGCGGCCTGCTGGAAAAGGCATTTCAGACGGCCTCCGGTATGGAAGACGGGCTGCTGGTTCTGGATGAGATTATGGCGGCTTGCAATTATAAGCTGGTTTCCGAAGAACGGCTGCTGGAACTGTTAAAAGGAAGGCCCGAGAACCTGGAAGTAGTTCTGACCGGAAGAAATCCGTCCGAAGCGGTTAAGGAAGCGGCGGACTATATTTCGGAGATTCAAAAGGTGAAACATCCGTTTGATTCCGGTGTGGCGGCCAGGGAAGGGATCGAATATTAAAAAGAGATTTTTTCTGCTTGCATTTTGTCTGATTGTCTGGTAGAGTGAATCTGAAAAAGTGATATTACACTACAAAGAAAAGTGAGGTATGAAGCATGGGAATCAACCCAGAAGAGCCACAAGAAGAGATGACCGTAACATTGACATTGGATGACGGTACAGAAGTAGAATGTATCGTGTTGACAATCTTCGAAGCCGGCAATAGAGATTATATTGCACTTCTTCCTACCGAAGGTGCGGAATCAGAAGAAGGAGAGGTTTATCTGTATCGCTATACGGAAAGCGAAGACGGTGATCCTACACTGGAAAATATCGAGGATGACGACGAATACGAGATCGTTGCCGATGCTTTCGACGAGCTGCTGGATGAGCAGGAATATGATGAATTGGTGGAAGACGGCGAGGAAGAGGAATAAGATCCTAAAGTCTGAAACGGATGATACGTTTGAATATGATTATGGACAGGCACTTCATGTAATGTGAAGTGCCTTTTGAATATAAAATAATGCTTTAAACAGGCTGCGTCATTGGGCAGGGCAGGAACCAAAATGGCGAAAATATGCCTGTAACATGAAGCCGGAGGTGTGGGATGGATACTAAATTTATCAGAGAAATTAAGATCAGGAAGGAAGAGATCCCAAAGGATTCTTATCTGCGGGAGATTCCCGCCATTTGTTCCGTCAATACGGTCAGATTTGAAAAACCGGTAACGTTCTTTGTAGGGGAGAATGGAAGCGGGAAATCCACCCTGCTGGAGGGAATTGCGGTTGCATATGGCTTCAACCCGGAAGGCGGAACAAGAAATTTTAATTTCAGCACAAAAGACACCCACTCGGAACTGAGCCAGGCAGTCTCCGTGCTGAAAGGGATCAAAAGACCGAGGGATGAGTTCTTTCTGCGGGCAGAAAGCTTTTATAATGTGGCGACCCAGATTGACGAATATGAACGGGAGCAAGGCCAATATTTAAAATATTACGGGGGAAAATCCCTTCACTGCCAGTCCCATGGAGAAAGTTTCCTTTCACTGGTTCAGAACCGTTTCCTGGGGGAAGGGCTGTACCTTTTGGACGAGCCGGAGGCCGCCCTGTCTCCGCAGCGCCAGCTGACGCTATTGTACCTGATTCATGAACTGGTGAAAAAAGGATCGCAGTTTATTATTGCAACCCACTCACCGATCCTGTTGGGATTACCAGATGCGGAAATTTACTCGTTGGATAATGGTGTAATATCGGGCATTCCTTATGAAGATGCGGATTGTTACCGGATCATGAAACTGTTTATCAATGACAAAGACCTCTTTTTAAGACAGCTTTTACAGGGAGAATAGGACGTTTTGAAGTCCGGCTCATTTAAGAAAGATGGGCGGAGCGATGGCCGCAAGATTTTCTTCCGATACCGCCCCCTGATAAAGTTTAAGGATTACGGCAAATTCCCCGCCGCTTAAAATAGGGCTTAAATCCGCGGTTACCCGGTCTTTTATAGGCAGAATGAGGGATGCCTGTTTTGTTCTGACATGCAGGAGGTAATTATCCGCTGTTTTGGAACCTGGCATGTGGATATTGGCGGTCAGAACTTTACGGCAGAAAGAGCTTTCGATAATCGGGCCTTTTGTCACCCAGGTACTGCAGTTTTGAACCGCCGTTTCTAATTGGGAGGACAGGGGAAGGGATTCATCCTCTTCGGCCACGTGAATATAAGTGGTAAAATACTCGTTCATATTGCAGGGGCGGTGAAGGTCCATTCCGCTGACTGCGCAGATGCGGCAGCCGGAAAAGATGAGGCTTTCCCACCAGGCGATTGCCTTGCGGTTATCGGGCTGCATGGGATGGGCATTGTTTATGACTTCCACAAAGTCGATCAGGCTGTAATCATGGATTTTCATGGTCCAGCGCATGCCGTTGGAGATGGGGGCACCCACGCTGAAGGGATGGGCGATTCCGGCCAGCCCGCCGGCTTCATGAACACGTTTTAGAAGTTTATCGCCGTTATTTTTATCGATATCGTCCCAAGGGATATATTGGGTTACATTCTGACAGAGAAGGTGGCCGTAATAAGAGGTCAGCTCATATCCGGGAATATAGTCTCTGATAATGCCTGATTCCTTTAAGTTCTGAAGCTTTCTTATTCCTGATATGGTGTTGTGATCCGTCAGGGAAAAGTTTTCGATTCCGTATTCGGCCAGATAAGAGACCAGATTTTCAACGGTCATCTTGCCGTCCGATTCCACACTGTGATTATGAAGTTCTATTTTTTTATACATGTTTACCTCCGAATTCTGCCGGTTCCGGCAAGTTTATTCCCCACAAATTTCTAATGTATAGGAAGTATGGTCTTCCAGAACACTGAATACATTGATCACGATTTTCAGCATTCCTGATATCCGTTCACATGGAAGACATCCGAAAGAAGCTTCCTCGTGGGAAATCAGGATTTCTTTTTCTGTTCCCGGCATATGGATGTTCCCTGCAAATTGGCCGTCGATAAATGCGGCCAGCTGGATCTCTGTTTTCATAGAGTTTAAAAGCTCTTCCATATTGTGACAATCGGCCGGTTTGCCGTAGTGCCTCTCATATGCTTTTGAAATCCCATGTTCCATATCCGGTGATAATTTATGATTATTTTCAGAGCTGTCAGGATTTACGATATGAGTAATGTATTCTTTATCGTAGATCAAAAGAATGGAGAGCTTGGTTAAGTCCTGATCTAAATGTAGGTTATAGATGATATTTCCCACATAACCGCTGTTTAAAGTGCCTTTAAAAGAATAAAGCTGATTCATGGTTACCTCTCTTTCGCCGCCGCCTGCGGCTTTCAATATTAAGCTTATGGTATGCGCTGTATGGAAAGATGTCAATAACCGGGGCTTCACTTTACAAACATTTAAATTTCTAATCGTTTTCCTTTTACAAAAGCATGATATATTTCTCCTCGAACAGAAAGCAAGAAATATAATTTTATTCCCGGGCAGGAAAATGGACCCGGGAAGATGAAAATGGAGGAAATTATGACACTGATAACCGCACATTCCGGCTGCGACGGTACGGCAGATAATTCCATTGAATTTTTGGATTATGCCTTTGGAAGAGAGGTGGACTGCCTGGAACTTGATGTGAGAAGAGATGGGAAAGGAAGACTGATTCTTTCGCATGATAAAGCGGAAAGCAGCGCTCCGCTGTTGGAAACAGCTTTTGACAGGCTGAAGAGACACCCCGAAAAGATGATAAACTGCGATTTAAAAGAAGAGAATATGGAACTTTCCGTATTGGAACTGGCAAAACATTACGGTGTGGAAAACCAGATCATCTATTCGGGGGAGGTGAACCTGGAACTGATCGGAAAAGATAACAGCCGGCTGGAACCGGTGAAGATTTTTCTGAATATTGAGAATCTGCTTCCCGAAATTTATGAAGAGCCGGGCGCCGGAAAACTTCATGGTCAGGAGTATTGGGAAAAGGTGAAAAACGCACTGGACAAAATACCGCAGTATGAGATTCAGTGTATCAATGTGGACTACCATTTGTGGAAAGAGCCGTTTAAACAGTTTTTGGGAGCGCACAATGGAAAATGCTCTCTGTGGACGGTTAATGAAAAAGAGGATATAAAGAGTTTTCTGGAAGACGGTGTTTATAATATCACTACTAGAACGGCTAAAGCGGCTCTGAAGATCAGAGAGGAGGCAGGCATTCGATGAAATATCTGTCACCCAAAGCTATGTATCATGCCATGGGAAAGAAAAATTTCCTGGAATATTTGTTGTTTGCTGTGTTTATTCTGTTCTTTTATCTGCCTCTTATGAATCTCTGTATGCTGGCTTTTGCGGATAAATATGAGGTTCCGGCCATTATACCGCAGAAATTCGGATTTAAATGGTGGGAATTCGTGCTGGGACAGAACAGCCTGGTGAGTTCTATCGCAATGTCGTTTCTCCTGGCTGTTGTGGTGACTGCAGTATCCCTTCTGCTCTGCATTCCGGCGGCCTATGCGCTGGCACGGTTTAATTTTAAAGGCAAGAAAATCTTCCTTCTTTCTTTCCTTTTAAGCAATGCGTATCCCAAGATGGGATTGTACATATCCATTGGAATAATTTTTTACAAGCTGAACCTGATGGGAACATTTGTGGGTGTGGTTATCATCCACATCCTAAATTCCATGATGTTTATGACCTGGATTCCTTCGGGAGCGTTCAGAAGCGTCCACAGGCAGCAGGAGGAGTCGGCAAGTGATGCGGGAGCCGGGCCCCTCAGAACATTTTTTAAGATTACCTTGCCTCTGGCGATGCCGGGAATTATTGTGGCCAGCGTATTTACATTCCTGGGTTCCTTGGAAGAGGCGCAGGGAACCCTGCTGGTAGGTTTTCCGCAGATTAAAACCATGCCGGTGCAGTTATATGGCGTGATAATGGAATACCCGTTGACGGCGGGCCCGGTATTGTCCCTGATCCTGATTATACCGACGCTGGTGATCTTGTTTGTTATGAGAAAGTATATTAATGCGGATACGATTTCGAAAGGTTATGGTGTGAAATAATATGGAAAAGAACGTGAAATTAAGCATCAAAAATATGAAGAAAAAGTACAAAAATGGGGATGGAGTTGAAAATATCAACATCGACGTATACGAGGGCGAATTCCTGACCATGTTAGGGCCATCCGGCTGCGGAAAATCCACGATTCTCAGAACCTTGGGAGGATTTTTGGATATCGATGAAGGTGAAATCCTCATCGACGGCCTCCCGGTACAGAATCTGCCTCCGGAAAAAAGGCCGACGGCCATGGTTTTCCAAAGCTATAACCTGTGGCCCCATATGACGGTATACGATAATCTGGCATTTGGCCTGGAAATCAAGAAAATGCCAAAAGACCAGATAAAAAGAGAGATTGAAAAGGGCTTGAAATTAGTCAAGATGGAAAGCTTCGCCAATAAATATCCGGGACAGCTGTCAGGCGGTCAGCAGCAGAGAGTTGCCATTGCCAGAGCCCTTTTATTGAAACCGTCTGTCCTTCTTCTGGATGAGCCGTTTTCCGCTCTGGATGCAAAGATCAGAGCCCAGATGAGGGAAGAACTGAAAAAAATTCAGGAGGAACTGAACATCACGGTTGTATTTGTCACCCATGACCAGGAGGAAGCCATGGCTCTGTCCCACCGCATCGTGGTCATGAATAAAGGAATTGTGGAGCAGATCGGAACCCCTACGGAGATCTATGACAGGCCCGCCACGGAATATGTGGCATCGTTTATCGGGGAGATGAATTTTTTCCACGAAAATGACGGTTCTACCATAGCGGTACGTCCGGAGGACGTTGTGATTACCAAAGAAGAGCAGTCAGGAGCCGTTCAGGGATATGTGAGAACAATCATGGTTTTGGGCCATTATGTAGAAGTAAATGTGGATGTGGGAGATAACGTGGTAAAAACCTACCTTACCAGAAGTCTGGCGGACAGTTTAAAAGTCAGGGATAAAGTGTCCCTTTTATTTAATAAAAAATGCATTTACGCAGCTTAATATGTGTAAAAAAGAGAATGAGGAGAATGAAAAAATGATTAAGAATTGTAAGAAGATGACAGCAATGGTTCTGGCGGCGGCCATGGGAATAACCGGCCTCAGCGGATGCGCAAAAGCGGCCAATGCAGGACAGGATAATAAGACATTTACCGTATGGGCCGAAGGGTCGGACAATGTGAGAGTACAATTCGAAAAGCAGATTGAACAATTTAATAAAGCGAATACAGGATATACGGCAAAGCTGGAATTCATCACGTCGGGTACAGGAGCGCAGAGCCTGAGAGACAGAATCATCGCCGCTAAAAAAGCGGGACAGACAAACACGGATTTCGACGTGGTAGAGATGGGAGGAGATACGGTAACCCGCTATGTGGACGAAGGCGGAGAAGATCTTTTCATCAAATTGGATAAATCCAAGATCGAAAACACAAGGAACCTGAAAGTGGACGCCACATTCAGAGATGATTTAGTGCTTCCATACAGAGGAACTACGGTAGTTTTGGCTTACAATTCAGAAACTGTGCCCACACCGCCTAAAACCACGGAAGAATTGTATCAGTGGATCAAGGACAACCCAGGCCGTTTCGCCTATAATACGCCCGGTTCAGGCGGCGCAGGCGGATCATTTGTGACAACCTGCGTATATAATTTCCTGGATGAAGCCGCCCTTACATCCAGCGATCCGGCATATGAAGAGCAGTGGGGCCAGGGATTTGACCTGGTGAAAGAAATTCATCCATATTTATATAAATCTTCAGGAAAAGTTGTATATCCCAATAAAAATCAGGGAACCTTAGATCTTCTGGCTAATAAAGAAGTGGATATGATACCGGCATGGGCGGATATGGCCATCTCCCAGATGAAGCAGGGAACTCTTCCGGAATCCATAAAAATCTGCCAGATTGAACCGTCCTTTACGGGCAGCACCGTGGTACTTGGGATTCCGTCCATTGGAAAAAATTCAGAAGGCGCTTATGCATTTCTCAACTACATGCTGAGCCCGGAAGCGCAGAATATTGCGCTTGATACCATGGCCGCAATCCCAGTCATTGATTTCGGAATGTTAGATTCTGAACTGACAAAGACTATTTCCGATTTAAAGATTGACGCATTCCGCATCAGCAGCCTTGGCGATCTGAGCACTGCTTTAAATGAAAAGTGGGATGCTGAAATCGGCACATTAGAGTAATACGGAGAGACCTTATGAAAAATACAGAGAAATACAGATTTCTGCCCTATCTTTTGATTCTGCCGTCCATGATTTTGCTGATTGGCGTTGTGTTTTATCCGATTATCATCAGCTTTATCAGAAGCATGCAGTTAAAGGAGGGCGGATACGGTCTGGACAATTACCTGTTCTTCTTTACAGATAAGGTTCAGAGAAACAACATTATCTACACGCTTTTCGTCGTGCTGGCCACCGTGTTTTTAGCCATCGCCATCGCCTATTTTTTAGCCATTTATCTGAGGTTTTCCGGTTCTGCCGTATCCAGATGGGTGGGAAGGCTGTATCTGCTTCCAAGATTTATCCCCGGATTGGTGGCTGTAAACGGCATGATTACGATCATTAGGGATTCCGGTCTGATCAACCGGATTTCCCAGATGTTTGGTATGAATCTGAAGCTGGGACTTATGTACAACGGAAAAGGAATTATTCTGATGAACCTGTGGTTTAATATTCCTTTTGCAACGATGCTGCTGGCTTCCGCGCTTTCCTCCATACCGGATTCGGCCATCGAAGCGGCCAGGGACGCAGGGGCCAATAAGCCCCACATCCTTATGAAAATGATTCTGCCCCTTACATACAGAGATATATTTATCACTTCCACATTTGTATTCATGAGCAATATCGGATCATTCACCACTCCTTATCTGATGGATGGAAACAATCCGCAGATGCTGGGAATTTCATTATTCACCCAGTTTAACAATGGAAATTACGAGAGGGCGGCGGCTCTGTCCGTGATTATCTTTGCATTTTCTCTGGGTTCCGCTGTGGTATATATCTATACGAATATGAAAGAAAGCGCATGGGAAAAAAGCTGATGCATAATAGAAAAAACAATTATCAGGGGCCAAAACGAATTGCTCACCGGGGAGATTGGAGTGTCGCGCCGGAAAATACATTGAGCGCTTTTAAGGCGGCCGTAAACGGAAAAGCGGAAGGGATTGAAATTGATATCCGCATGACCCGCGACCGGGAAATCGTGGTTTTCCACGATGAAACACTGACCCGGGTTATGGCAGGGCGCCCGGACTATCCTGCTGGGGTAAAAATCAGCGGGCTCACATGGGAAGAGCTAAGCGCCATGGAACTTCCTTATGGCGGCCACCTGCTGAACCACTTTCCACGAAGAGGATTTGAAAAGGAACAATGGTATTATTATCCCTGGAATCAAAGGGAGACTCCAAGAGAAACCGTCTGCCATATGAACCGCATTTCCAAAGCTGCGCAGACGGAAGAGGAATTTTACCGGATGATGAGTGAGGAATATGCCGGCACATACCGGGCGGCCTGTGAGGAAGATCCCAGAACCGAAGGTGTGATGCGGCTGGAGGAGTTTCTCTTGTGGCTGAAAGAGCAGGCGGAAGACTTCATTGCAGAAATTGAATATAAAGAGGGAGCCATGATGGAAGAGCTTTTAGCGCTGTTTGAAAAAACGGGAACAGCCGGCCGCTGCATCCTGTTTTCAGGCGTGGAAGCATATAACCGGGAGATCCAGACATACTGCGCCGTCCATGGAAAACCGGAAGGATTGAGGCTGGGAGCCAATATCCGGTTTTTAACGGAGGAGACGTTTGCTTCTATAAAAGAGTATGATCTGTATGAGGTGGGCTTAAATGCCGGAGCCTACACGAAAAAGGACGTAAACTTATTAAATGACTTAGGAATCCGGGTATTCTCCAATTTGGGAGATTACCATAAATGGTGGGCGGATATCCAGCCCTGCGGAGCGGCGGAAGGTACGGCGGGATTTAAAACCAACTGTTGTAAGCCCTATATGAATTGGTGGAATCAATATGCAAAATAATAAAACGAATTTGCCGGATGAGATGTTAACCATGGTGCCGTGGAAGATCATCGTCCGGTTTTCTCTGCCCTTGTTAGCGGGCAATTTATTTCAGCAGATGTACAGCATGGCGGATGCTGTCATCATCGGTAGACTGGTGGGGGTGAAGGAACTGGCGGGAGTAGGAGCTACTTCAGCCATGAATTTTCTGGTGCTTGGATTCGCGATGGGGGCGGCAGGCGGATTTTCCATATTGACGGCCCAGCAATTTGGCGCCGGCAATGAAGAAGGGGTGAAAAAGTCAGTGGCAATGTCCATGATGCTGTGCGCAGGGCTGAGCGTGATGTTAAGCCTGCTTGGAGCTCTGACAGCCGAACCACTTCTTAGAATTATGAACACTCCTGAGGATATCTTCCCGTATGCGCGTATTTATATTCTGGTCATCTATCTTGGAATCGGGGCAACGGTATATTATAATATGATATCAGGTGTTCTCCGCGCTTTAGGAGACAGCCGGACTTCCCTTTATTTTCTGATCCTTTCTTCTGTAATGAATATTATACTGGATCTGTTGGCCATTCTGGTGCTGAATATGGGGATTATGGGCGCGGCTCTGGCAACCGTGATTTCCCAGCTGGTATCGGCTGTATGCTGCCATATCTATGCGCTCAGGAGGTATCCTTTAATCAGACTGAAGCGCAGGCATTTCCGGTTCATATGGAGCGAGGCGGTACATCATATAAAGATTGGCATCCCTATGGCCATTCAATTTTCTGTGACTGCGGTTGGAATTATGATTCTACAGGCGTATTTGAATGTATTCGGCTCCTCCGTGGTGGCGGGTTATACGGCGGCCGGAAAGGTGGAAGCGCTGGTTACCCAGCCTTTTTCCACTCTGGAAATTACGATGGAGACTTACTGCGGACAAAATTATGGGGCGGGGAACAAGGAGAGGGTGAAGCGCGGGATAAAAAGCGGGCTTATCATCTGCCTGATTACGGTGGCAATCGCGTCGGCGGTTTGTATTTTGTTCGGAAGATCATTTATTTCACTGTTTTTAAAAGAATACGACCCTGATATTGTAAACTTTGGGCAGAGATACCTGCTTATTGTAGCCGTATTTTTCTGGCTTTTGGGTATCCTCCATGTGATCCGCAGTTCCCTTCAGGGAATCGGAGAGGCGTTAGTACCCATGATGGGAGGCGTAGTGGAGCTGGCTGCCAGATGGGCCGGATGTGCGGCTATGGCAGGGGTTTTGGGATATACGGGGATCTATCTGTCGACTCCTCTGGCCTGGGGAAGCGCTGTATTACTGCTGCTGGCAAGATATGCCGTAATCTTTAGAAAAGAAGAGAGGGGAAAACCATGGCAGAGGGACTGGATCGAAGAATCCCCTACAAAAATATAATAATGAAGTGTGAGAAATGGGAGAGCAGGTTTACCTGCGGATTACCGGAAGGATACCATTTCACTTTGTACCGGAATGGGGATGAAAATGAATGGGCCAAGCTGGAGTATGAGACAGGGGATTTTGAAAGCTTAGGCGCGGCCAGAGAGTATTTTATGGAAAAATACGGGAGAGAGCAGGAACGCTTAAAAGACTGCTGTGTGTTTGTGAAAACGGAGTCGGGAGAGACTGCGGCTTCCTGTATCGCGTGGTATGACAATAGTTCTTTAATGGAGGGAAGCCTGGTGGCTTCCCTTCACTGGCTGGTCACTGCGCCTTCCCATCAGGGGAAAGGCATTGGCATGGCTTTGACTGCAAAGGTGATGAAGATTTTTGAAAGCCGGGGAGAATATCCCGTATACCTCCACACCCAGCCGTGGAGCTACAAGGCGGTTCGTCTGTACCTAAGGTGCGGGTTCGATTTTACAGAGGAGACATTCGGGGAATATGTAAACCAGAATGAAGAGGCGCTTAAAGTGCCTGTTCTTGCTTCGGCGGTAAGAAGAACTTGAAAACTGAGGATGGTTGTGGTATGGTAGAATTATATTAAATTCATAATGAAAATAAAGGGGCTGTAGGAAACGATGGAGATGCTGAAAATCCAAAAAAAGGGGAAGGCACAAATAAAATCTCAGAACCGGGTCAGGGTATTCCGGGAGATTTTGAAACGGGACGGGATTTCCAGAAGCCAGCTGGAAAAACTGCTGTCTCTTTCGGCGCCCTCTGTCACCAGGGTGGTAGAGGATCTGATGAATGCGGGGCTGATTTGCGAAGAGGGGACGGAACAAACCTTTGTGGGGCGGCGCCCGATTCTGTTGAATGTGAAAAAAAATGCTTATTACAGTATTGGAATCAATATGAGCAGAACGAAACTCTATATCTGCATTACGAATCTGGGCGATGAGACCATCTATGCGGATAAGGCTGAAATCACCGGGGTAAAAAGCGGCGCGCAGCTGCTGGCGGTGATGGACGAATGCGTGGACAAGGCCATGAAAGCGGCCGGAATCGAAGAAAAACAGGTGCTGGCCGTAGGCGTGGCTTCCCGTGGAACCGTGGAGCGGGAGCGGGGATCTTTGATCCGCTACGTTTCGGACAAGGAAGAGATTGGGGTCAGGGAACACCTGAAAAAGCGGTTCGACTGCTATATTCTGGTGGAGAATAACGTGACAGTAGACTTGAAATACGAATACATAGGCAGGATGGAACTGAATCATGACCTGGTCTACATCTATGTGGACGAAGGCGTGGGCGGAAGCATTATCTGCAACGGGGAAGTGGTGAGCGGAGAGCACAATATGGCCAGCAAATTCGCTCACATGCTGGTGGTGCCGGGCGGAGCCCTGTGCAACTGCGGCAAGCGGGGGCATCTGGAGGGGTATATATCCAAACTGGCCATTGAAGCCGAGTACAAGCTGGTAAAGGAACTGAAGGAGCCTGTTTCCCTGGAAGAAATCTGTAAAAGGGCCAATGCAGGGGAGCCGGACGCCCATCAGATTCTGGATCAGGCGCTGGAAAAACTGGCGGTGGCGGTGACCCAGCTTCTGTTGGTGCTGAATCCTGGAACCATTGTGGTTTACGGGGATATTTTTGAGTTTTATGAAGGCGTGATCGATAAGCTGAAGGAAAAGGTGGGACATCTTGTATTTGCGCGCCAGATTTCCGACATTAACTGGGTGATCCGCGAGAAATCCAAGGTCCGCATTGAAAACAGCGTGGCCCGGCTGGCCGTGGAAAGCGCTCTGGAGACGAGCACGATGTAAGAAAAATGGGATTTTGAAAAATATAATAAAAAATATTTAATTTCATATTGAAAAAATATTTAAAAGTGATATAATAAGCCTGTAAATAAGTTTTGTAACTGTTATTTTTGCACTATTAATTTCAAAATGAAATGATTATAAGGTATCCTGGAGGTAAAATTTATGGCTTATAAAAAACTATGGAGTGACATGCACAGCAATATCCACCATGAACAGATGCTTGAACTGGACCAGTGGACAGAACATGCCAAAGAGGTGATGGATTTTTGGCCGATCGCCTACTATCCATTCTATATGAAAAAGACAGAAACCGGAGCCGGTTTGGAAGACCTTCACGATGCGGATGAGATAAAAGAGGATTGGGAACAGGTCAGGAAAAAAGTGAAAGAGGAGAACGAAGCCGGATTTCCCATGTTCATGGGATACGAATGGCAGGGGTCGGGCAACGACGGCGATCACAACGTATTTTTCCTGGATAATGAACAGGATATGAAACATCCCATGAGATATCAGGAACTGAAACAGGATTATGACGGAGTAGAAGCCATCGCCATACCTCACCATGTGGCATACCAGCTGAACAGCAGAGGAAAAAACTGGGATACCCACGACGAAGCATTTTCCCCGTTTGCGGAAATCTATTCCAGCCATGGGTGCAGTGAAAATGATACCGGCGACATGGACATGGAGCGCCACTTACATATGGGCCCCAGAACAGGAGAAACCTGTTATGAACGGGGACTGGAAAAAGGATATCATGTAGGAGCCATAGCTTCCGGCGACAACCACAATGTACCGGCCGCCTATAACCACGGTGTGATGTGCGTCCTGGCTGAGGACAACACCAAGGAAGCCATCTGGGAAGGACTTAAAAACCGCAGGGTTTACGGCGTGAGCAAGAGCCGCATCGGCATCGATTATACGATTAACGGACAGCCCATGGGATCTGTAATACCTGCTGGAAAAGGAAAACTGAAATTCGATATCTGTGCTGCGGACGCCATCGACCGTGTGGAGATCTTAAAGGATAATATATTGGATGAAATGGCCGTTCACGCGGGCACATGGGAGCGGAATGAGCTGACCGGACAGATTAAAGTGAAATTTGCGGTTGAGTTCGGATGGGGCCCAAACGGAAGATTTTATAAAAATATGCTGATGAGAAAGTGGCACGGCTCTTTGGAAGTTCCGGGAAAAATCGTGAGCATAGAAAAATGCTTCAACAGTTTTGGACAGAAGCTTTACGATGTGACTGAGAAATCCTGTCAGTTTGATATGACCACCTTCATGTCCACGACCACCGGACATTGGATGGGGCCCAGCACGGTGGTGAAAGAAGGCTTTGTCTTTGAAGTGGAAGGAACAAAAGAAGATACCATTTGCCTGAAGGTGGACAACTACGAATACCATTTCACATTGGAAGAGTTAATGCACACGTCCAGAGTCCTGCCTCAGTATAAGGAGAGCATGGAGCTGGCCGAAAAAACATTTGGCAACGTGGAGCATTACAGGGATGATTTTTACTGGCATAACGCATATAAAACGAGAATCCGCCAGGCCGTACCGGAAGCCGGCTATATGATGACATTTGAAAAAGAAGTGGATTTAACTCCGGGAAGCAATTACAGGCTGAGAGTCTGGCTGAGAAATGGGGATACCGCGTGGACATCTCCCATCTTTGTTGAAAAGTAAAGAGAAAAACAGCCGGATGCGGCGGCACAAAATCACAGATTATGCTGTTTTCACTGAGAACAGTATCTGAAATATTAAAAACAGTTTCAAATGCAAGGAAAGAAAAGGAGAATGTATTATGATGAAAAAACGTTTATTGGCAGCGGCACTTATGGGAACCATGGTAATCTCTATGATGGGATGTTCCGGCGGCGGTTCAGGAGCCACAACAGCAGCAACACAGGCGGAAACGAAAGCAGAGACAAAAGCGGAGACAAAAGCAGAAGAAGCGAAAAAAGAAGAAGCGAAAAAAGATGATGCAAAAACAGAAGATACCACAGCAGCTCAGGCAGCAGCCTGGACTCCGGATCATGATATCACAATCCGCGTACCGAATGCAGCAGGCGGAACCATGGATACGCTTTCCCGTATTGTAGGACAGGGCTTACAGGAAAAATACGGAAAAACAGTTATGGTAAACAACATCACAGGCGCAAACGGAGCGATTGCAGCAGCAGATTTATTATCTAAAAATGCAGATCCATGCGAGATGATGACAGCCGGCATCAGCTTATTCACACTGGCTCCATTGTTCAATAAAGACGTACAGGTTAACCTGGATGATTTTAAGATCATCAGCGCCCTTGTTTCAGAAGACTTTATGTTATTTACGGCACCTGGCAACAGCGGAATCAGCACATGGGATGAACTGGTTGAATATGCAAAGAGCAACCGCGTTCTGTTCGGTTCCAACACACCGGGCGGTACAACTCATATGCTGGGCACCGCATTATTCGGAGCAGCAGGCATTGAGGCAGAAGCAGTTACATCAGACGGCAGTGCAAAAGATTTACTGGCTCTTTCAGGCGGAAACGTAACTTGTGCAATCGCAGCTACCAGCGTTGCTAAACAGTATGTAGAAGAGGGAACCATCGTTCCTTTAGTAGTATTTTCAAAAGACGAATTCAAAGGATTTGACGGCTTTACCGTTCCTACTGCAACAAGCCTTGGATATGACATCGTATTCCGTTCCTGCAACTTCCTTATGACACGTGCAGACGTGGATCAGGCAATTGTGGATGACATCTACAACTCTATCGTTGAATATTACGGAACTGACGAATACAAAGAGCTGGCAGCTAATGCAAATGCGGAAACAGACGATTCTGACGGCGCTACCGTTCGTAAGACAATTGAAGACGCAGCTGCAACCTGCCAGGAAATCTACGACACTTACTATGCAAAATAGGATATGAATTTGCTTTAGGCAAGCGGAATCGAGGTTAGAATGAAGATAAAATACAAATCAAATTTATGTGCCGGCGTTGTCAGCATCATCTTCGGCATCATCTGCGCGGTGATTATTCCAAAGCAGATCGGCACAGAGTTTTCCGTTTCATACGGAATTACATCCAGGACCGTTCCTTATGCGATCGCACTTCTCTGTGTGGTCTGCGGGATCGCCCTGATTGTACAGAGCCTCGTGTTTAAAAAGGACGAGGAAAAGACCATGGAACTGAGCAAAGAACTGAAAGCGTTGGCTTACATGGTGGTAATGCTGATCTATGCATTGCTGTTTAAACACAGTTTCATCGGCTCTACCGTATTTTTAGGTGTTGTAACACTTGCATTTACCGGATGCCGTAAAAAGCTGTTCTATGTTATTGTTATTGCCGCAGTAGTCATTTTGTATCTGTTATTTTCACAGGTACTGCACGTCAGGCTGCCATAGGGAGGTGGAAGAATGAGTCAAACAATTATGTCTGCTCTTGGGCAGCTGTTTACCGTGGAGAATCTGATCTTCATCAATATCGGAATATTTATCGGAATCATTTTCGGCGCGATTCCGGGAATGAATGGAAACCTTGCGATCACAGTGCTTCTTCCATTTACCTTTGCATTAGGAACCGTTCCTGCTCTGTTAATGCTGACAGCTATCTTTTTCGGCTCGAATTTCGGCGGTTCCATCAGCTCGATTCTTATTAACACGCCGGGTACCAATGCGGCGGCGGCGACGTTGTTAGACGGCTATCCCCTTGCCAAAAAGGGAAAGCCCAGAAAAGCTCTCGATATGGCCCTTGTAGCTTCTACATTCGGCGGACTTGTCAGCGCTTTCTGTCTTCTGTTTTTCGCACCGCAGATCAGCAAAGTGGCGATCAAATTCGGCGCGCCGGAGTATTTTTCACTTGCAATCTTCGGCCTTTCCATCATCGCATCTGTCAGCGGTAAAAGTATTCTCAAAGGATTGATCTGCGGCGCATTCGGCGTGCTGATCTCAACCGTGGGAATCGACAGCGTAAGCGGCGTTACCCGTTTTACATTTGGAAACCTTCAGTTTTATAACGGTATCAAGATGCTGGCCGTACTCTTGGGAGTATATGCCATCGCACAGATGATCTCCCGCATTAATAAGACGGAAGAAGGCGGAAGTTCCGTATTACATAAGGCTGATCCTGAGGATCATCTGACTTTTAAAGAGGCGAAAAGCACGCTTCCAACCATGGCGAAATCTTCCTGTATCGGCGCTTTTATCGGAGCGATCCCGGGTACGGGCGGAGCGATTGCTTCCTTTATCGCTTATAACGAAGCAAAACGCTGTGCGAAACAAGGTGAGAAATTCGGCGAAGGAGAATTAAAGGGTATTGCAGCTCCTGAATCCGCCAATAATGGTGCGACGGCAGCGACATTGATCCCTCTTTTGACACTGGGAATCCCCGGAGACGTGGTGGCGGCAACCTTATTGGGCGCATTTACCATGCACGGCCTGGTGGTAGGACCTAAGCTGTTCCAGAATTCCGGCCCGCTCGTATATGCGGTTTTAATCGGATGCGTTATTTCACAGATTTTCATGTTTTTACAGGGAAAATACCTGCTGGGATTATTTGTAAAGATCACCCATATTCCTCAGGATCTTCTGACAGCCCTTTTGGTAATCATCTGCTGTACAGGAGCATTTGCCATCGCAAACTCGGAAATTGATCTTTATGTGATGCTGATCTTCGGCGTTGTCGCTTATTTCATGCAGAAGGTGGACCTCCCTCCCGTTCCCATCGTACTGGGCATGGTGCTGGGGCCAACGGCGGAATCCAACCTGAGAAACTCCCTTGTAATGTCCGGAGGTTCCTGGAAGATTTTCGTACAGAGACCGATTTGCCTGGCGTTCATTATCCTGACATTTGTGCTCATCATTCTTCTTAAAAAGAATGACAGCAAGCAGAGAAAGGCAGAACAGGCATTCTTAGAAAAACACGGGGCCAAATAAACCCAAACGATTGAGTGAATCGTATTTGACAGCGGTACCTTTTTCCACTACATTGGTAGTAGGAAAGGTACCGCTTTTCCAATATTCAAAATGAAAATCGTATCAATGGAGGACAATCGGTGGAGATTACGTTAATTCAGTGTATATTAATTGGTGTTTGGTCCGGGATCTGTTTTACCGGAATGCTGTTTGGGACATTTACAAACCGGTGTCTGGTTTTATCGGCCGGAGTGGGTGTGATTCTCGGCGATCTGCCCACAGCTCTGGCCATGGGAGCGGTGGGAGAGCTGGCTTTTCTGGGATTTGGCGTATCTCAGGGCGGCTCGGTGCCTCCCAATCCGCTGGGGCCTGGAATCATAGGAACAATTATCGCCGTCACCATGAAAAACCAGGGAATCGATGTGGGCTCCGCGCTGGCGCTGTCATTTCCTTTCGCAGTAGCCATCCAGTTTTTGATAACAGCCATTTATACGGCTGCCACCACTCTGACTGCCGGGATTGGAAAAGCGGTAAAGGCCGGGGATTTCGTCCGGTTCCGCCTGATGGCCAATATTACGCTCGTTATTTTTGTGATATCCGGATTCTGCATCGGATTTGCCGGAGCCTACAGCGCAGAAGGCCTTCAGCATCTGATCGGCCTGATTCCCGGATGGCTCAGCACTGGCCTTGGCGTGGCCGGAAACATGCTTCCCGCCATCGGATTTGCAATGATCCTGAGCGTAATGGTAAAGAAAAAATACATACCGTTTGTGCTGATCGGCTATCTGGCAGTTGCGTATCTGCATCTGACTGTGATCGGCGTGGCGCTTTTGGGAACTGCCATAGCCTTATTGGAATATTTCAGAAGAGAATCCGGGGAGAACGGAAGCGATGGGGAACAGGCGGATATTACGGGAGAAGAAGGGCCGGAGAATCATGCTGATGAGGAGGGGGGTATTCATGGAAGTGAGTATGCCAATGAACGTGAATCCGCTCAAAAAACTTCAAAGGTGCTGACCATAAAAGATTACCGGAAAACAGCCCTGCGGGCCTATTTTCTGCAAAGCGCATTTAACTATGGAAACTATGAAGGAACCGGATATGCCTATATTATGTATCCCGCATTCCGGAAAATCTATAAAGAGGATGAACGCCTGAAGGAAGCCCTTGAGGACAATATGGAGTTTTTCTGCACCAATCCCAATTTTCTGCCCATTATAACAAGCCTCCATCTGGTAATGCTGGAAAATGAAACGCCGCCCGAGGAGATCAAGAGCCTCAAACGGGCTCTTATGGGGCCTTTGGCCGGAATCGGAGATTCTCTGGTTCAGTTCTGTCTGGCGCCTTTATTTTCCACAATCGGCGCGTCGCTGGCCCAGGATGGAATGATACTGGGACCGGTTTTCTTTCTGCTGGCGCAGAACAGCTGCCTTGTGAGCCTGAAACTTTTATGCTGCTCCTGGGGACACAGGCTGGGGTCCAGCATTGTGGAAAGCCTTCACGCAAAGATGGAACAGGTTTCAGAGGTGGCCGGTATGATCGGCGTTACCGTGATCGCAGGTCTCACCGTCAGTTTCGTGAAAATTACAACGCCTCTCGCTTACACCGCGTCACTTCCCGACGGGCAGGTGAGCACCGTGTCCGTCCAGAACATGCTGGATGCAGTGGCTCCTAATTTATTGCCTGCGCTTTATACAGGTTTGGTCTTTTATCTGATTAAGGTGAGAAAATGGAATGTGTATAAGCTGGTTGGACTTACGGTTGCGGTGGGGATTGTGCTGTCGGCATTCGGGATAATCGGATAAAAGCATAGCTTTTAACTGGTCTTTGAAACAATAAAGGCCCTGCCCCCATGCTGTTAAACTTACGGATGCTGTAGACGGAACTTTATATCTTACCCCTACCAATACAGCACAGCTGAGCATCTTTGAATCCGGCGAATTACGGGAAGAATCAGTTGTTTCCAAAATGGAAACAACTGCGGCAGACGGCAAACGATACAATACCAATTACACAGAGTGACTTTGACCGTCTTGTTTCAAGCATTGAAGAAACCGGTGAAACATCAAAATAACAGAAGAAAACCCCACGTCTCTGATTTTTATTATCAGAAGCGTGGGGTTTTAATATACTGTTTACAGATCATACATCAATTCGTGCAGAACGATTTCCTCCGCACGGTTCGGATAGTTGCTCAAATAATGATTTCATAAGCAACAGCCCATTTCTATTACAAAACTCGAATTCCCAAATGATAAGCTCTGCTCTCGCCCACTTCCAGCTTTTGAACATGATGCTTATTCGTAAATTCATCATCTTCATCATTGCAGATCGCCGATCCGTTCCACGGTTCGATGCAGATAAACGGCGCTCTTACCAGATCCGGCGTCCAGAAGGCGATGGTTTCGAAATCAGGATAATCCACTTCGATTCCTTTGCCTGTTTCCGGGTTCACTAAAGAAACTTTTCTGGAATTGATGGACTCGAAGAATACCGCATTGTCGTCAAACAGATGGTAATCCAGAGGAAGACGGCGGGTATGATCCATCATGAGGATATGGCGGCTGTGGTCATATTCCAGTTTTTCCAGATCGTAAACCGTACAGGAAGCCGTTTCCTCTTTCTCAAATTCCAACACATAATCCTCAAATTTTTCACCGTCCAGCAGCGGGCACTGGAAACCAGGATGAGCGCCGATGCAGTAATAGATCGTGCGGCTGTCCATATTATCCACTTTATAATCCATGGACAGGACTCCGTCTTCCAGCCGGTAGGTGAGTGTGAGACGGAAATCATAGGGATACATGGTTTTTGTGGTCTCCGTAGCTGTGATTTCAAAAGAGGCGCTGTCGGAGGACTGTTCCGTTACTTTAAAATCCGTTTCCTTACAGAAGCCGTGTTTCGGCAGATCGTACCAGACGCCTTCAAACATGGTTTTGTCATTTCTTGAATTTCCAACAGCGGGAAATAAAAGAGGAGAACAGCGGGGCCAGATATCCGGATCGCGCTGCCAGATGTACTCTTTTTGGCTGCTGTCTTTTAATGAGATCAATTGTGCGCCGAAGCTGTCGATTACGGCGGATGCTTTCGAATCCTGAATGGTTACTAACATAATAAATTTACCTCTTTTCATTATATATTGTGGACGCCTGAGTGGATGGCTGTCATTTCTTGGAACTGTAGGCCGCACAGCTTTCCCGGTTGGCAATGTAGAACGGCAGGTTCATTTTGATGGGAAGGCGGTGGCCTCCCTCAATCCGGTCAATCAGTATTTTCGCCGTCATCTGCCCCATCTCTTCCACAGGAATGTGCACTGTGGTCAGCATGGGAGAAAGGTATTGGGCGGTGTCGATATCGTCAATGCTGATGATGGAAATATCCCCCGGTATATTGAGTCCGGCTTCCTGGATCGCGTGCATGGCTCCGATAGCGGTGATATCGTTGCTGCAGAAGAGGGCCGATACATCCGTCTTCTTTTCCAACAGCTTTTTGGCTCCCTGATAGCCTCCCTCGGAAGAAAGAGGGACGTTGATTACATATTCCTTTTTAATGGGAAGTTTATGCGCGGCCAAAGCGGAGCAGTATCCGGTATAACGGTCTTCGTATTCCGTTTCTCCGATGTAAGCGATCCGCGTATGCCCAAGCCCGATCAGATGCTCGGTTGCGGCTAAACTGGCCTGATGGCCGTCGCAGATGATCTGGTCGTATTTGGCTTCCAGATTGTTGAGGCCGGTATAGGCCACGTAATTAAAATATTTTTTTAATGTGCCAAGCAGCTGTTTATCACAGCGTCCCAGAATTACCACACCGTCCACATGATTATCCGTAATCAGGCGGAAGGTGCTGGGGTGATTGATGTCAAAGGAAGAAAATGAGTATTTTAATACATAGTTGTGTTTAAACGCCTCCTGCTCAATGCTCCTTGCCAGAGATGAGAAAAAGGAATCCGTCATGGAATCCGGAGTTCTGGCGAATAAGCAGGCGATGGAACGGGAAAGCGGCTCTACCGTCTCAATATGGCCCTTTTTCAAGTCCCGGGCCGTGGGATTCGGCGTGTAACCGGTCCGGCGCACGATTTCCCAGATCTTATCCTGGACCTCTTTGCTGGCGGCATTTGTGCTGTTTTTGTTCACTACCCGGGATACTGTTGAGATGGAAACCCCGGCTTCTTTCGCAATTTCTTTTAATGTCATAGTAATGGAATCAACCTCCCCGCGGCGAAATAAGTATCTGTCTTTATCGGCAATTGTTCAGAGGGGGAATCTTCTTGCATGGCCTGCGGCCATACAAGAAGCATCGGAGGTTCCTTCGATGGGAATATGGATACAAAAATCCGTGTCAAGCTTGCTTGTAAGCGAATTTTTGTATCCATATTCCCGCCCTCTGAACAGTTACCTTTATTGTATAGAATTACAACAAAAAATGCTATGGCAATATACCCAAACGTTTGCGTAAAAGAATGTGAAAAATACTGAGAAATTTTGTATAATTAAAGTATTAAAAACGTGAGGAATTAACACGGCGGAACCGGAGACGGAATCATGCGCCGGGACGGAAAGGAGAATGGATTGGAAGCAAAAATATACGAAAAACCATGGCGTTTAAAAACCAACAAAATTCAGTATCTGATAAAAGGAGGGGAGTTGTTAAAACGTTTCTTTGGCTACGAAGATGAAGGGAATTTGTGCTCCCAGGTGTGGATCGCATCCACGGTAACTTCTTCCGTAAATGGAAATGAAGGGCTGTCCCAAGTGGAATTGGACGGGGACTGCCGCTATCTGAAAGACATGATTGAAGAACAGCCGGTTCAGATTCTGGGAGAAAACCATGTGGAGCGTTTCGGGAGTTCTGCGGGGGTTCTGATTAAGATGCTGAATTCCTGCGACCGCCTGTTGGTGCAGGCCCACCCCGATCAGGAAAAGGCCAAACGGTATTTTCATTCCGATTATGGGAAGACGGAAAGCTGGTATGTGCTGGATTTGGATGAAAATGTGGAATCGCCCTGCATTTATGCGGGATTTAAGCCGGGGGTGGACCGGGAATCCTTCCGCCGTTTGATTGAAATCCAGGATACGGAAAAGATTCTGGACTGCCTCTACCGGTTTGAGATTCAAAAAGGCCAGGTGATCCTGATACCGGCCGGTCTGCCTCATACCCTGGGGGCGGGAAGCCTGATGATCGAGATTCAGGAGCCGGTGGATATCACCCTGAGGGCGGAGCGCATCCGTCCCGACGGAAGCGAACTGCCGGAAGAATCCCTGCACAGCGGAATCGGTTTGGAAGCATTGCTGGACTGCTTTGATTTCACCATCCGAAGCGAGGAAGAGACCAGAAAACGGATCTTCATCTCTCCGCGCATTCTCCGGGAAGACGGTAAGATAAGCGAAGAAGTCCTCATCGGGCCGGATACCACAACATGCTTCGGAATGAACCGGATCAGAATGAACGGGATGGGTGAAACGAGGACTTATGAGAAAGAAAACGGGGCATTTACCATTGTGCTGGTTACGGACGGCTGCGGCAGGATCGTGACAGACGCGGGAGAAGAAGCGCTTTTAAAAGGTACGGAAATCTGGATTCCCAACGGGGTGAAAACCTACCGCTATGAAACGGAAAACAGCCTGGAAATCGTGGAATGCTATCCTCCGCAAATATAAGTCAAACGTTTGAGTAAAAAGTTATCCAAAACAGGCCTTTTTGTGTTAAGATAGGGACATGAGAAAATATAAAAAGTAGGAGAAGAAAGGCGGTAAGCACAATGGAGAATGTATTGGTTGTCCACGGCGGGGGACCAACAGCAGTCATTAACTCTTCCCTGTATGGTGTTATAGAGGAAGCGAAGAAAAGCGGCCGGATCGATAAGGTATACGGCGCAATCGGAGGCAGCGAAGCCATTTTTAAAGAACGGTTCCTGGATCTGATGCAGTTTCCGGAAGAGAAATTAAAACTTTTGCTGGAGACACCGGCAACAGCCATCGGTTCTTCCAGATATGCTCTGGAGCAGGAAGACTATGAAGCCATGGTGGAAATCTTTAAAAAGCATGAGATCAAATACGTGCTTTTAAACGGTGGAAACGGAACCATGGACACATGCGGCAAGATCTATGAAGTTTGTAAAAATGAGGGAATCTGCGTGGTAGGCATTCCGAAAACAGTGGATAACGACATTGCCATTACCGATCACACGCCGGGATTCGGAAGCGCCGCAAGATACATAGCCGCTACCACAGAAGAAATCGGCGCGGATATCAAATCACTGCCGATTCACGTTTGCGTCATCGAGGCCATGGGAAGAAATGCCGGATGGATTACAGCCGCTTCCGTATTAGCTAGAAAGAAACCGGGCGACGCACCTCATCTGATCTATCTGCCGGAGCGTGCATTTAATGAAGAGGAATTTTTAGAGGATGTAAAACGCCTTTATGACGAACTGGGCGGAGTCGTTGTAGTTGCCAGCGAAGGCCTGCGCGGAGAAGACGGGGAACCGATCGTACCTCCGATTTTTAAATCAGGACGCGCGACTTACTATGGAGACGTAAGCTCCTATCTGGCAAACCTTGTGATTCAGAAGCTGGGCATCAAGGCCAGAAGCGAAAAACCTGGAATCTGCGGCCGTTCTTCGATCGCATGGCAGTCTCCGGTAGACCGGGACGAAGCGGTTTTGGCAGGAAGAAAAGCGCTGCAGGCTGCATTAAACGGAGAAAGCGGCGTGATGGTGGGCTTCATCCGTGAGGAAACAGAAGACGGTTCCTATAAGATCCAGCTCCGTATGATTCCGATTTCAGAAGTCATGATGTACGAAAAAGTGCTTCCAAAAGAATACATCAACGAGCGCGGAAATGACGTGACAGAAGAATTTGCAAAATGGTGCCGTCCATTAATCGGACCGGAACTGAGAGACTTTATCGATTTCCAGGAATACATGGATAAATAATGATGCTGTCGAAACAGCGGAATAGAGGTTGACATGAAACACATTTTTTTGAATTTAAAGAGATTTGATATTCCCAAAGAGATGGGCGGCGTAAACAGCATTGCTCCCATCCAGGAATGGGGAAGCTATATTGTATCCAGCACTCAGAAGCAGTTAAAAGAATATGCAGGGAAAGATGTGGAATTCGTAATGTATTTTCCGGAAGCCCATTTAATATCAGCTGCCGGAGCATTGGATGAAGACAGCATGGTTTCCGTAGGCTGCCAGAGCGTATACCGTGAGGATACGGCTGTGGGCGGCAATTTCGGAGCATTTACCACAAACCGCACGGCAAACGCTGTAAAGGCGATGGGATGCACCTCCACAATCATCGGACATTGTGAAGAGAGAAAAGATAAAGCGGGTATTCTGGCAGAAGCCGGAGTGACCGATACGGCGGCCGTAAACCGCCTGCTGAACAAAGAGATCAAAGCGGCGATCAAAGCAGGACTTTCCGTATTATACTGCATCGGCGAATCCTCAGAAGAGCAGCCGAGATGGCAGGAAGTGTTAAAAGAGCAGCTGAGCACAGGATTAGAAGGCGTGGATACTTCAAAAGTGACCATCGCTTACGAGCCGATCTGGGCCATCGGGCCTGGCAAGATTCCGCCGGATCAGGAATATATCACCATGATCGGAAGCTTCATTAAAGAAGTGACCGGCGGCCTGGATGTTGTATACGGCGGCGGATTAAAAGTTGACAATGCCAAAATGCTGGCTTCCATTCCCGTGATGGACGGCGGCTTGATCGCATTGACAAGATTCCAGGGTGAGATCGGATATTATCCGGATGAATACTTAGAGATCATTAAAACCTATTTTTCGTAACTCATTTATGTAAAGGGTGAAGGCATTTTCGAAAATGCCTTCACCCCTGATGTAAAAAATTTAAAGGAGAAGAACACATGAAGTTATCATTTGAATACGGCCAGGGCCTTATGACAGCAGATTTACCAGACAGCACCGATATCTTTATCCCAGGAGAGACAGTTCCTGATCCGGCCTATATTCCGGAAGACCAGTTGGTAGAAAAAACATTGGAATCCATCAGAAATCCTATGGGCATGGAGCCGTTATCCAAGCTGGCTCATAAGGGATCAAAAGTTACAATCATATTCCCGGACCGCGTAAAAGGAGGCGAGCAGCCTACCTCTCACAGAAAGATTTCCATCAAACTGATCTTACAGGAATTATATGATGCAGGCGTTGAGAAAAAGGATATCCTTCTGATCTGTTCCAACGGACTTCACAGAAAGAATACGGAAGCCGAGATCCGCGGCGTGTTGGGCAATGAACTGTTCAACGAATTCTGGTATACACACCAGATCATCAACCATGACAGCGAAGATTATGACCATCTGGTAGACTTGGGAACAACCGACCGCGGCGACCCGGTTATCATGAACAAATACGTTTATGACAGCGATGTTGCGATTCTGATCGGCCATACACAGGGCAACCCATACGGCGGATATTCAGGCGGTTACAAACACTGCGCAACCGGCATTACCCATTGGCGTTCCATCGCATCTCATCACGTTCCTGAAGTTATGCACAGAAAAGACTTCACTCCTGTAAACGGAAAGTCTCTGATGAGAACAAAATTCGATGAAATCGGACAGCATATGGAAAAATGCATGGGCAAGAAATTTTTCTGCTGTGATGCCGTTCTGGATACAAAATCAAGACAGATCGAAATCAACAGCGGTTATGCGGCCGTTATGCAGCCAAAGTCCTGGATCACAGCGGACAAACGTACTTATGTTCCGTGGGCTGAGAAGAAATATGATGTGATGATTTTCGGTATGCCTCAGTTCTTCCATTATGGCGAAGGAATGGGAACCAACCCGATCATGCTGATGCAGGCATTATCCGCACAGGTGATCCGCCATAAGAGAATCATGAGCGACAACTGCGTTATCATCTGCGCATCCATCTGCAACGGTTATTTCCATGACGAATTATGGCCATATTTAAGAGAAATGTACGATATGTTCCAGAAAGATTACATGAATACCCTGCCTGATATGAACCGTTACGGCGAGTATTTTGCAACCAATGAGGAATATATCCGCAAATACCGTTACTGCAACGCATTCCATCCGTTCCACGGTTTCTCCATGATCAGCTGCGGACACATTGCGGAAATGAACACTTCCGCCATCTACCTTTGCGGCGCTCAGGAACCCGGATATGCAAGAGGAATGGGACTGAAGACAAGAGCGACTATCGAAGAAGCATTAGAGGATGCTAAGAAGAAATATGTAGGACCAAATCCGAACATCCTTGCACTTCCTCAGACCTTTAAGCTGGGAGCCGTTCATCTGATGATGAAGGATGAGGTTTATGAAGGAAAAGGCGCGGAAGACTGTGGCTGTGCAGCACATATGATGCATCACAAATAGGGGGCTTTGTATAATGAGACACGAGTATTATAGTTATGATAAAGAGCAGCTGCTGGCAAATCCAAAGATCAAGATGATCTGCATGGAAGACAACAGCCAGGTTTTCAAGACCATGGCAGACCAGATGGCAGAAGAGATTGAAGCCCACAATGCAAAGGGCGAAAAGACCGTGTTTATCTGCCCGGTAGGCCCGGTGGGACAGTATCCATATTTTGTGGAACTGGTAAATTCAAAAAATATCAGTCTGAAAAATGTCTGGTTCATCAATATGGATGAATATTTAGACGATGAGAAGCAGTGGGTGCCAATGGATCACCCGCTCAGCTTCCGCGGGTTTATGGAGCGCACCGTATATTCCAAGATCAAACCTGAACTGGTTATGCCGAAAGAGCAGCGTATATTCCCGGATCCCCAGAACGAGGGATATATTCCGGAACTGATTGAAAAGCTGGGAGGCGTGGATATCGCATTTGGCGGCATCGGCATCAACGGCCATGTGGCTTTTAATGAAGCGGACCCGTCTTTAAGCAATGAAGAGTTTTTAAACCAGAAGACAAGAGTTCTGAGCATTTCTCCTGAGACAAGAGCTGCCAATGCCATCGGCGATTTTAACGGAGCCCTTGAGGATATGCCTCATTATTGTGTGACCATCGGTATCTATGAGATCGCCCATGCCAGAAAGATTCGTTTAGGATGCTTTAGAAACTGGCACAGAGCGGTGGTTAGAAGAGCTGGATACGGCGAGCCGACTTCAGAATTCCCGGTAAGCCTTTTACAGTCCCATCCTGACCTGACCCTGACATTTACTGATTTTGTCGCAAATCTGGAAGATTAAAAGGAGATAAATTATTATGCCAATGATACCATTAAGACCTCTTATGGAGGCAACCATTAAACATGGCTTCGGACAGGGTGGATTCAATGTTAACGCAGTTGCCCAGGCAAAAGCCGTAATAGAAGTTCACGAGATGTTCCGCTCCCCTGCTATTTTGCAGGGCGCAGATTTAGCCAATGGATTTATGGGCGGCAGAACCGATTTTATGAACGCCACACTGGAAGATAAGAAAATCGGCGCTAAAAATATTGCCGACGCTGTTAAAAAATACGGCGCAGATTCTGAAATCCCGATTGTACTTCATCTGGACCACGGCAGAGATTTCGATTCCTGCGTGGCTGCAATTGAAGGCGGTTATACGTCCGTTATGATCGACGGTTCTTCCCTTCCGTTTAAGGAGAACATCGAACTGACAAGAGAAGTTGTAAAATATGCGCATGCAAGAGGCGTGAGCGTAGAAGGCGAACTGGGCGTTTTGGCAGGAGTGGAAGACCACGTATTCTCCGCAAGCTCCACTTACACCAACCCTCTGGATGCAGTTGAATTCTTCAAACAGACCGGAGTTGACGCTCTGGCAATCTCTTACGGCACCATGCACGGCGCTTCTAAGGGCAAAGACGTTAAGCTGAGAAAAGAGATCGCAGTGGCAATCAGAGAATGCATGAACCATACCGGCATTTTCGGCGCTCTCGTTTCCCACGGTTCTTCCACCGTTCCGAAATATATCGTGGATGAGATCAACGCACTGGGCGGAGAACTGACCAATACATACGGTATTTCCATCGAAGAATTAAAGGCTGCAATCCCATGCGGAATCAGCAAGATCAACGTGGATACGGACATCCGTCTGGCAGTTACAAGAAATATGAAAGAACTGTTTGCAAAATATCCGGAGAAGAGAACCAGCGCCTCCATCGGAGCGATTTATGAGCTCCTGGAAGCTAAGAAAAACCAGTTTGACCCTCGCGTATTCCTTCCGCCGATTATGGATACCGTTATGTACGGCAATATTCCGGACGACGACGTGGCCGCAATTGTGGACTGCGTAGAACGCGGAGTGAAAGAAGTTGTGGGAACTCTGATTGTTCAGTTTGGTTCCTATGGAAAAGCTCCTCTCGTTGAATGCGTAACATTAGACGAGATGGCCGACCGCTATAAAAAAGCAGGAATTTAATCTTAGTGCATAAATCTCTATTTAACTAAGATACGCCGGAAAGAAGGGGAAACCTGGGCGGGCGGCGGTAATGATAAGAGATAGGGGATTCGAGTTTCGACCCTAAGAGGTACTAAGGCCGCCAGAAACGGAAAAAGGCAGCGCGGCGCCATTCACGATGAACTCTTTATGACTTCATCGTTCAGTGGCGCCTCAAATACTGATTCGGTATTCAGTATTTGTCTGCCTTTTTCCGTTTCTGCCGACCAAGTACCTCTAAGGGTCTGCAAACGATCCCCTATCTCTTATCATTACCGCCGCCCGCCCAGGTTTCCCCTTCTTTCCGGCTGTTGCTTGGCTAGCTGAGTATAAAAAGATTTGGTGGATATAAGAGTAAATTTTTACATCAAGGGTGAAGGCTTTTTAAGAAATGCTTTCACGATTTAATGTAAAGGGTGAGGTCATTTTGTGAAATGCCTTGACGTTTAAAGTTAAAACCCGAAGTCATTTCTGAAAATGCCTTCACGATCTATATAAATTTGGCATTACGTAAATACTAATTCAATAACATTGTTTTTAACCAGGCCAGCGAAAACCAGCACGGAATCGGGAGGCGGAGCCGGAAGACAAAGGTCGGAGGGGCTGTCCGGGCCGGGGAAGGAAGATGCAGCCAAATGGGATCGTATGGAACCCCTGTAGTGCTACTTAGGTCCGTAAGGACAGAACGAGGCAGGTAAAAACTGATTTCCGTCTCAGTTTTTAAAGCGCCACTGAGCAGCGAAGTCATCAAGAGTTCACTGCGAATGGCGCTGACCTGCCTCATTCTGTCCTTACGGGCCTTAGTAGCTCTTAGGGGCGAATCCCGAATCCCATTTGGCTGCATCTTCCTTCCCCGGCCCGGACAGCCCCTCCGACCTTTGTCTTCCGGCTCCGCCTCCCGATTCCGTGCGTACCTTCCGCCACCCCCGTTAAATAACAATTTTTCATTGCTTGTATTGTTGGGGCGGCCGAATTATAATGTATTCAAAGAAGCTGCAGAATGGAATGTTTAATATTAAAAGACGCAGAGTGAAGAGAGCGGGTGGTGAAAATGGAGAATAAAATTTTGCTGGTTGACGATGAAAAGGACATTGTTGATTTGATGGAGGAAGTGCTGAAAAAAGAGGGATTTCATGTGATTCAAAAGGCCTATACCGGGACGGATGCGCTGAAAATCTGCCGGGAATTTCAGCCTGATGTGATTGTCCTGGATATTATGCTTCCCGACATTGACGGGCTGGAAGTCTGTAAGCAAATTCGAGAGTTTTCTTACTGTTCGATCCTATTCTTGTCCTCAAGGAATGATGATGTGGATAAAATCCTCGGTCTTTCCTGCGGCGGTGACGATTATATTACCAAACCCTTCAGTCCGCGCGAGGTGGCATTCCGCGCCAAGGCACAGCTCCGCCGTCAACAGTATCAAACGGACCTTCCCTTAGAAACGGGAGCCTGTTTGACTGTTGGCCCGCTTTCAATTGATAAAGAAAGCTGCCGGGCCTATAAAGAAGGGCGGGAGATTGGACTGACAGGCCGTGAATATCTTCTGCTTTCTTACCTCATGGAAAATGCTGATAAAATTATCAGCAAGGAGCGGCTATACGAGCAGGTTTGGGGAGAATACAGCTCTATTTGTGATAACACGATTATGGTGCACATACGGCATTTACGGGAAAAAATAGAAGATTTCCCCTCTCATCCGCAACAGCTTATTACCGTGAAAGGATTGGGCTACAAGCTCAAAAAGAGGATTGGGTAGATGAAACGGTCCGGCTATCGTACAATATTTCACATATATTTGATCTTCTTTTTGTCGCTGTTAGGCGCTGTTTTGTTGGCGGGAAGTCTTTTCTTTTTAGCAATTACCGTTCAAAAGGCGGATGGCCGGATTGCAAGGAGCGACTGGCCGAAACGATTTACGGAGGAATTTAAGGAACAAATCATCTTTATCGATAAAAACCCCCAGATTAAACAGGCGGGGATTACAGCTTTGCAGGATAATGGAATCGGCGTTCAGCTTTTAGACGCTTCCGGTCATGAAGTATTCAGCTATCAGAAGCTGGAACAGGTAAATACATCTTATTCCGGTATGGATTTGCTTCAGCTCTATCAGGCTGGCCGGGTGGAAGGCGATGGAACAACCGCTTTTATCGGCACCTTTTCTGATGATGAAAATGAGTATGCTTATATACTATATTTTCCTGTGAATGTCTCAAAGATCACAATGTATCTAAACGGAGAGCGTTTTACAGGCGGCAAGACGATGATTCTGCCAATTCTGTCAGCGCTGTTTTTGCTTGTGCTGATATCAGGCGTTCTCTATGGCTTTTTTACAACAAGAGCGATGAAACGGCTGACCACTGCGGTTCGGGAAATTTCAGAGCGCCGCTATCTTCCTGTTAAAGATTCAGGCGCATTCCGTGATTTATATCACAGCCTGAACACGCTGGATGAGGAGATCAAGGCCAGCGATCAGATGCAGGCGCAAACAGAAAAAACGCGGGAGGAATGGATTGCCAACATTACCCATGATTTGAAAACGCCCCTTTCTCCCATCAAAGGTTATGCGGAAATGCTTGAGGAGCCGGGAGAAAAAGGCGAAGAACAATGCAGGCATTACGCGGAAATTATGCTGAAAAATGTGTCTTATATGGAATCGCTTATAAACGATCTCAAGCTGACTTATCAATTGGAAAATGGGATGATTCCGGTAAATAAGGAAGAGCAGAATATTGTCCGCTTTCTGAAAGAACTGGCGATCGACATTTTAAATACCCCGGAATATGAAAATCGTACCATTCATTTTGAAGGCACAGAAGAGTCACGGCTCTTTTCATTTGATAAAATGCTTTTTACAAGAGCTTTTCGCAATTTACTCATCAATGCCTTTGTGCATGGGGATGAGGCTACAGAAATTACCTTACGCATGTCATTTTCTAACATTGGATTGAAAATAGATGTGTCTGATAATGGAAAGGGTATGAGGCCGGAAGTAGCCGGGCATCTTTTTGACCGCTATTACCGGGGAACGAATACAGAACATAAGCAGGAGGGGAGCGGATTGGGATTGGCGATCGCTAAGGGAATTATCGAGCTGCACGGCGGCACAATTGCTGTTGCAAGCGTTCCTAATGTTGGGACGACATTTCAAATTGAATTTTTGACCGGTTAAGGTTAATTAAGGATATCTGAAAATTAGATTAAGGTTGGCAGGCTATCATGATGTTAGTGATAGCTGCCAACCTTTTTTGATTTGAAGAGGCGACAAGACGAAAAAAACGGGAAGAGGCTGTCCGATAGAAAGCAGGTGTTCACATGAAAATCATTTTTAAGTACATTTTTACCAATGTCAAAGAAAGAAAAACGAGAACTTTTGTCATGCTGCTGTCCATATTGCTTTCCACTGCCCTGCTGTTCGTGTCGTTTTCCATAGGAGCATCCTATGAAAGTGCACAGCGAAAAATGGCGCGGGGGATGGCCGGCAGTGCAACGCTCTCAGTAACCGCAGTAAACGGAGGGATTGATTCGGGTATCATTCCGGGGCTGCCCACCATTCAGGCTGTTGTTGGAATTACGGAGGGTACGGCCCTTTACCATGAGAACGGCTATTATGAAACCGTTGATTTGATTGCAGCCGATCTGACCCAACTGAGTAAGATCAATCCTCCCCGTTTGGTAAACGGCGGTGAAATTGAGAATTTTACCGGGAATCAGATCATATTGCCGGACCGCTTTACATCAAAATACGGAGTAAAAAAAGGCGATGCCGTCACGCTGCAAATTGGCGGGGAGCCGGCTTCCTTCCAGGTAGCGGAAGTTGCCGCTTATGATACGGTTTTTCTGCGGCATACGAGAGGAGCCACTGCCTTATTGCCTCTTTCCACACTATCCCAATTATCAGGTCAGGCTGACCGCTATTCAGAAATTTTAATAGAGCCAGCTGAAGGAATTTCCTCTGCTGAATTGAAAAATGAGTTGGAAGAAGTGCTTCCAGCCGGGGAATACCGGGTTTTTGAAGTGGTCAGCGAGGCACAGATTGCCGAAGATGCAAGACAAAAAACCATGCCGTTTTTCCTGATTAGCTTCTTCTCCCTGACAATGAGCATTTATATCATTTACGGCAGCTATAAAGTTATCACCTTAGAACGTTTGCCGGTAATTGGCACATTCCGGAGCATTGGCGCGACACAAAAAGCTGTGACCCGCATTCTGCTGCTGGAAAGTGGTCTGTATGGGGTGACTGGCGGCCTGATCGGAATTCCAGCCGGAGTTTTGGTTCTGAAACGAATCTTACGGGGGATGGGGCAGTCTCTTTCGCAGGGAATTGAGATTCCTGTGGTAATCTCTGGGTTTGGCATCTTATTTTCCTTTGCTGTGGCGGTCATTGTCTCCCTGCTCTCCGCATGGCTTCCGGTGCGCCGGGCCAGCAGGCTGCCGATTAAGGAGGTGGTGCTGGGCGGTGTGGAAGAAAACCATATTCCAGGGCGTTTGATCGTCGGCGCCGGAACCGTACTTTTTGTGGTTTCAATGATCCTTCCAAAGCTGGTATCCGGAAAGGCGCTTTATTTGGCCGGCGGATTCTCCCTGCTGGGATTGATTGCCGCCGCAATTTTGATCATCCCACTGCTGACCAATCTGTTCTCTGGAGGGCTGGAAAGGGTCTATGGGGTAATTCTGGGAAACGAGGGCAGGCTTGCCGCCCGGAATATGCGGGATAACAAAAATACTGCACAAAATATAACGTTGCTGTTTATCAGTATTTCCGCCGTGATCGTCATTACCGTGGTCGGCAATTTTGTAACTGCCTATGTAGGCGACGTATTCAGGGATGCAAAGCTGCAGGGGTTTGCGGACGGAATGATGGAGCCGGAATTTGTGGAGCGGGTAAAAGATATGGAGGGCATTGAAAAGGTGCTGCCGCTTTATGTTTACAAAAACGAGATGCAGGCGGATGACACGGTGCTTAGCCGTTTAGAGGCGACCGACAATCTGGATTGGTACGGCTCCATGATGGCGCTTCATTATACGGAAAAAAACATGGAGGAAAATGCTGTTTCGGCTTTTTCAGAAGAACGGGCTATTCTATTCAGCGAAAGCTGTTTGGAGCGCATCGGCCGTTCCGTAGGGGATACGATCACTTTGACCGGCGGCAGCGGGCAAAAGAATTACCGGATCGTCGGCAGTTTTAAATCAAGGGCCACGGACGTGGAAGCAGTGATTTCTTCCGCTTATGCGGTTTCCGATTTTAACGCATCTGATTATGGCTTTCTTGCCTACACTGCCGCCGATCCGGATTCCATTATGGTACAAATCCGCAGTCTATTTGGAGAAAATGCAAATTGGAGCCGGACAGTAGAGGAATTTAATGCGGACGCACTGTCAACGGTAGGGGCTTTTTTGCAGCCCATGCACAGTATGACCTATTTCATTCTGCTGCTGGCAGCCGTGGGAGTAATCAATAATCTTCTGATCAACTACATGCAAAAACGCCGCAGCATTGCCATGTATAAGTCTGTGGGGCTGTCCAACCGGCAAAATGTAAAGATAACCATGATTGAAGGGTTTTCCGCCGGGCTGATTGGCGCGGTCATTGCTGTTTTTGTTTCCTATATGGAAATTCAGGCAATCTTTCTCGTCGCCGGTCCTAAAATCGCGATGACGCCGGAACTGGATGCCGTCACTTTTTTAGCTGCCGGAGCCATAGGAATTATCATTACTCTGATTGGTTCCGTTGTCCCTGTCTTTAAAAGCCGTAACATGAAACTGGTGGAAGAAATCAAATTTGAATAGATAAAAGGATGGGAGGTCTTTTCCGTGAAACAGGGAATTGGCAGTATTGCCGTTGAGGGAAAACATATTGTAAAGGATTATCGTGTCGGCGGCACAACCACAAAGGTGCTCAAAGGCATTTCATTACAGGTTATGCGGGGAGAATTTGTATCGATCATGGGACCGTCAGGTTCCGGAAAAAGCACGTTGCTCTATATTCTTGGGGGACTGGATGCTCCCACCGGCGGGCATGTTTTCCTGGACGGCGCCGATATATCCCGTTTTGGGGACGAGGAGATGAGCCGTATCAGGAGGCAGAAGATTGGTTTTGTCTTTCAATTTTACAATCTCATTCCCAACCTGAGTGTCGAGGAAAACATTCTGCTCCCTCTTCTTTTGGACGGGCAAAAGATGGGCAGCTATAAAAAGCAGCTGGAGCATATTTTGGAAATTGTCGGCCTGTCTGACCGCCGCAAGCATACGCCGCGTGAATTATCCGGCGGCCAGCAGCAGCGGGTGGCCATTGCCCGGGCTATAATCGGCAAACCGGAAATTCTGTTTGCAGACGAACCCACGGGAAATCTGGACAGCAGGACAGGGGCCGGAATCATGGCTCTGCTGCGTGAAATTAATCAAAGTATTGGTCAGACAATTATTATGGTAACGCATTCCCCGGAAGCTGCAAAAAGCAGCGCCCGGATAATCACCGTTCAGGACGGTATGATTATCTGGGAACATTCAAGCATTGACTGAACCATATTATTTTAACCAGGCCGGAGCCGCTGAGCAGTGAACTCTTTATGACTTCACTATTCAGCGGCTCCGGCCTGGTTTTATCTAAAAATCAGAAAATAAACCTCGAAAAAGCAGCATGAAAAAATGATGATTATGCAAAAAGTAGCCTGAAATAATCATTTCTTGCCCGTAAATTGGCAGAAATATTGACGTAAATCAAAAAGCAGACTATATTCATTATATGATATATCATATTAATGCCAAATAAACACAAAAAAATATACAAATTAACCAATAATCAGCCCGTTTTGACAGGAGGTTACCGGATGGCACTGCGCTACATAGAGGTGAAAAATGAAATACTCCGCTTAATAGAAGGAATGAAGCCAAACAGCAAAGTGCCTTCCCGGCAGTGGCTGTGCAAAAAATGCGGCGTGGCCCGCAGCACGGTGGACAAAGCCATTGCAGAACTGATTATGGAAAACCATCTCTATACCATGAAAGGGAGCGGCACCTATATTAAAGAGAGGGAAGGGCTGTCCACCATCACCAATTTTGGAGTAATTCTTCCGTTCATCATGGAAGGCGGATATCCCAAGCTTTTAAACGGAATTGAGCGCTATGCATCAAAACGGAATATCAACGTTATCGTATGCAGCAGTGAAAATACTCCCCAGAAACAGCACAATTATGTGATGAGGATGATCGAGAGCAAGATTGACGGATGCATTATCATTCCCAGCATTAATTCAGAGATGAATCATTCCTTTTCACTTTTGGAAGAACGCGGAATTCCCTTTGTATTCTGTAACCGGTTTGTGGACGGATTTAACGTTCCGTTTTTGGGAAACAACAATTACTATGGGGAATACGCAGCCACCAAACACATCATAGACGTGGGATGTAAAAATATTGCCTATATGTCGCCGAGAAAATACAGCACCAGCATAGAACGCTACTATGGATTCATGACGGCAATGCTTGACAACGGGATGCCGATCAATCTGGAACATTTTCTTCATGACAACGTTCCGTTGGAAAAATTGAGATATCAGGCGGCGGAGATTTTCTCCAGGCCGGATTATCCCGATGGGGTTGTCTGCTTCAATGATACCATGGCTTCCTACCTTTATCCGATTTTAGCTGAAAAAGGGCTGGCCGTGGGACGGGATGTTAAGATTATCGGCTATGATGACAGCCCTATCTGCGACAATATGAGAGTTCCGCTGTCCTCCGTATCTCCAAAGGCGGAAGAGGTCGGATATGAAGCGGCAAAGGTGCTGATGGACATAGTGATGAGGCGTGTGGAAGAAAAAGCTGGTTTAATCCGGCTTTTCACTCCTGAGTTGAAAATCAGGAAAAGCAGCAGCCAGGGAAAGGAATAATGACAGCAGTTCCCTGAGATCGAAAATACATCGCCAAAATGGCGGAAGTGAGGTTCTATATGAATATTTCAGGTATTATGCCGGCACTGGTAACCCCTTATAAAACCAATGGGGAAGTTAATCTGCCGGAGGTAAAAAAACTGGTACGGACATTGCTTGAGGACGGAGCAAACGGATTTTATATATGCGGCAGCACGGCGGAATGCTTCATGCTGAAAGACGATGAGAGAAAAGCGGTTGCAGAAGCGGTTACAGAAGAGGTCAACGGACGTGTTCCGGTCATCGCCCATGTGGGAACGATCTGGGCGGATCAGGCGGCCGATCTTGCAAAACATGCGGCGTCCTGTGGGGTGACAGCCGTTTCCAGCGTTCCTCCGTTTTATTATAAGTTTACGTTTCAGGAGATTGTGGACTATTATAAAATCTTATCGGATTCCACCGATCTCCCGGTTGTAATTTATAATTTCCCCGCATTTTCAGGGGTGTCCATTAACTCACAGAACATCGGAGAGATCATAAAAAACTGCCGCGTGGGCGGTTTAAAGTATACGGACCACAACCTGTTTGAACTGGAAAAAATAAGGAGAAAATTCCCGGAACTTACCATCATGTACGGACACGACGAGGTGCTGCTCAATGCTCTCCCTATCGGAATCAGCGGAGCAATCGGAAGCACATTCAATGCGATGACGCCTAAATATAAGAGAGTAGTGGACGCATACTACGCCGGAAATCTGGAAGAAGCGTCACGGCTGCAGCATGAAGCCAGTTCGATTGTGGAATTATTGGCTAAGGTAGGAATCTTCCGGGGAGTGAAATATCTTCTGTCCAAAAAAGGAATTGAATGCAATGGCTGCAGAAAGCCGTTCCGCGATTTGACTGCAGAGGAAATGCAGCTGTTGGATCAGATTGGCGATTTGAATTAGTTAAAAGGGGAAGCGGATGAGTATTTTTATAAAAGAAACGGAACCGGCTGCGGTGCATAAGATCGAATCATTTGGAATGGGGCCTTATAAGGAGTACAGGATTCCGGGAATTGTGGTTACGGAAAAAGGGACGCTGCTCTTTTGTTATGAAGGCCGGATGGAATCTCATAATGACTGGGCGCAGATCGATATCGTCGTATTGAGAAGCGAAGATCATGGAAAAACAGTGAGCCGGACCGTGATAGCGGATTCGAAAGGGGAAGAAGGCGGACAGCCGGTCACCTGGAATAATCCGGTGCTGATTGCGGATGGGGAACTGATTCATCTCATTTACCACAAGAATTATGAAACGGCTTATTACTGTGTCAGCGAAGACGATGGAATCACATTTTCCGGTCCGGTGGAGATAACCGGAGCCTTCCGGGAATTTGACTATGGATGGAATGTGTGCGCATCGGGGCCGGGACACGGAATCGTGACACGGGACAAAACCTTAATGGTTCCCGTGTGGATCGCAGACGGAGAGGTGCTGGATGAGGCGGGAAGAAGAAAAGCCCATAATCCGTCCACATCGGGTTTGATCTACAGCAAAGACAGAGGAAAAACCTGGCATGCCGGAGCTTTGGCATCCGGGATTACCAATGCCAATGAAACTTCCATCGCAGAACTGCCGGATGGACGGATACTTTTTAATATCCGTAACGGGGAACCGGAAAAATGCCGGGTTCTGGCGGTTTCATCAGACGGGCTTACTCAGATAGACGAGTGGTGGAAGGAAGAAGAACTTCCCGATCCAAAATGTTTCGGCAGCATGGTAAAGATGGGGGAATCGGGTATTGGATTCGTCAACTGTGCGAACCGGGACCTGGACCATCCGTCCGGCAAACGGATCTTTTTAACCGTATCTGAAAGCCGCAGCGGAAAAGATTGGAATCCCCTAATTTATGTGGACACGTTTGGAGGATATGCGGATCTGGCATGGGACGAAAAGCACCTCTATGTATTTTATGAACAATGTGTATGGAAGGAAGAATTGAAACGGGTGAACCATTTAATCCTGAAAGTGTATGGATTGTAAAGCTGTTTTGGGCAGCGGAATTGGAGGGTAATATGAAAAAACGGATCACAGCGTTAACTATGGCATGTGTTATGTGCGCATCATTATTGGCCGGATGCGGCGGAAAAAGCGAACAGCCGTCATCTGCTTCGGCAGGCAGCAGCGCACAGGGGGAAACAACTGCGAAGACAACAGAGGCAGAGGCTCCGAAAGAAGCTCCGGTCATTGTGATTTATAATAACTCCGGCGCATTTAATGTGGCAGGAGCAGAGGCGGGCAGCGAAGCCGCAGCTTATGAAAAAATGCAGAATTATATTCTGGAGCAGACAGGCGTTAAGGTGGAGATCATCATGCCTCCTTCCGATTCTGGGGCAGCCAAGGAAAAATTAAACCTGCTGTTGGCAGGAGGGGATCAGATTGACGCATGGTGGGGAAACTGGCATGATTATGCGCCCAGCGGCATGATCCTTCCTTTGAATACTTATATCGAAAACGACGAATATAAGGCAATCAAGGATGCATGGGAACCATGGGGCTCCTGGATAGGAACGACCGATACGGACGGAACCATCTGGTCTGTGCCGAGAAATACTTCCACCACTCCGTATCCGATTTTTGTGAGACAGGACTGGCTGGATCTGGTGGGGATGGAACAGCCTTCCACATTGGATGAGCTGAATGAGTATTTATATAAAATTAAAGAATTAGATCCATATGGAAACGGAGAAACCATTCCTTTAGGAACACAAAAGGGCGGCGAAGTTATGGCATATCTGGAATATTCGCTGTTAGGCGGCTTTGTGGATACCGGAAACGGAAGCTGGCTTGATGAGGATGGAAAGGTAAAGCCTGTCTGGATTGCAGACGGATATAAAGATTTCCTGGCTCAGTTAAATACCTGGTATAAAGACGGAATCCTTCATAAAGAGTGTTTCAGTATGGATAAGGATACATTTATACAGAGCATCACCAAAGGCGCGGTAGGCGCTACGGCGGCCTGGTATTCCAGAATCACTTTGAACGACGGAACGTTAACCAAAAACCTGCCGGATCTGGATTTGGAAAAATACGATTATGCATTTGGCATTAACGAAAAAGGAATTACAGGCCCCAACGGCAAATTTGTTCAGACCCGTACCAATGTTTCGCCGGAAGGCTTAATGATCAGCAGCAAGTGTAAAAACCCGGATGCTGTTATGAAGTTTGTAGAGTGGTCATATCATTGGGAAAATTACCAGACAGCAGCTATGGGCATTAAAGACGAGTATTGGAAATATGATCCGAATGACCCGGATGCCGAGAAGAACCGTTCCGTAGTGGCTATTGAAGGCGGACCGAAATACTGCAGAGATTTCCTGGTATCTTTAGGAACTCCTATGGAAATACAGTCCACGGAATATGATGAGTGGGGAAGACAGACTATGCATAATCTCTGGCTTCAGGAACATCTGAATGATTTTGACGTAACCCATGAGCCGGGCTGTGAGTATGGAATCACCTGGCAGAATGACAAATTAACAGAAAATATCCCGGCTTATACAGATATCCGGACATACCGTGATGAAGAACTGGTTAAGTTTGTAAATGGAAACCGTTCTTTGGATACATGGGATGATTTTGTCCAGGAATTATATGGAATGGGACTTGAAGACTGGATCACGGAATATACGAGACAGTATAATGAGAGCAAGTAAAGGAATCAGAGAGGAGCGATGGGTATGTCCAGGCAGCATGGAAAACAGAAAACAGGGCAGTACAGCCAGACGAAACCGTTAAAATATTATTTAAAAAGGGACCGGTTCATTTATCTGCTGTTATTGCCGGGTTTGCTCTATTATTTGATATTCAAGTACATACCCATGTTCGGGATTATCATAGCATTTGAAGATTATAAGCCGTTTTTTGGAATTGAAGGCATTTTCACTTCAAAATGGGTGGGACTTAAACATTTCATAAAGTTTTTCCAGTCGGCTTACTGTTTAAGACTGATTAAAAATACGCTGCTGCTCAGCTTATATACTCTGATATGGGGATTTCCGCTGTCCATCGTGCTGGCGTTGTTTATTAATGAGATCCGGTTTAACCGGTTCAAAAAGGTGGTGCAAACCGTCTCCTATCTGCCCCATTTTTTATCCGCCGTTATTATCTGCGGCATCATCCGTACCATGACCGGTACGGATGGGGGCCTGCTCAATGCGCTTATTGTACATTTCGGAGGGGAACCCATCTATTTCCTGGGAGAAACCCAATGGTTCAGAACGATCTATACCGTGTCGGATGTGTGGCAGACAATCGGATGGAACAGCATCGTGTTTATCGCAGCCATGTCCGGAATTGACAAGGCCTTGTATGAAGCGGCCAAAGTGGACGGGGCCGGTGTGTTAAAGAGAATGTGGTATATAACGCTTCCTGGAATTATGCCGGTCGTAACCATTATGCTGATCATGAGAGTGGGAAATATTCTGAACGTGGGATATGAAAAAGTTCTGCTTTTATATTCCCCGCAGATTTATTCCGTATCGGATATCATAAGCACCTATGTATACCGGGAAGGTTTGATAAACCAGAACTATTCCTTCGCGACGGCTGTGAACATGTTCACTTCTGTGGTTTCCCTGGTTATGGTGCTGGGTACCAATTATATCACTAAGAAAATGGGGCAGGAGGGGGTTTGGTAATATGAAACGCAAAAAGAATCTGTTCACCAGCGAAAATCTGTTTCAATTGATTAACGTACTTTTGATGATAATATTTATGGTTATCATCATGGTCCCCATCCTGACTGTAATTATGACATCGTTTGTCAGCGAAGCGGAGATTGCCAGAAGGGGTTCCTTCATCATTGTTCCGGAAAAATTTGATTTTACCGCCTATAAACTTTTATGGGGGAGTTCCAGCAATATTATACGCGCTTATGGCAACACCATCTTCCGTGTGGTGGTAGGAACTGCTTTAAACCTGTTTTTTACGATTACCCTGGCATATGCTCTGTCCAAACGCGATTTGAAGGGACGAATGGTTCTGACCGGGCTTATCTTTTTCACCATGCTGTTTTCCGGCGGCATGATCCCCACCTTTATGCTTGTAAAGGCAGTGGGGCTGATGGACAGCCGGTGGGCCATGGTACTGCCGTGTCTGGTCAATACGTGGAATCTGTTCGTCATGAGGAATTTCTTTTACGGAATTCCCGACAGCCTGGAAGAGGCGGCGGTTTTGGACGGCGCCAACCAGATTCAGATTTTAACCAAAGTGGTGCTGCCGCTGTCAAAGGCGTCAATCGCAACCATTGGCCTGTTCTATGCGGTTCATCACTGGAATGCATGGTTTGACGCGATGCTTTATATCAATAAAACGTCCCTCCTGCCCATGCAGAACATTCTGAGAAATATCATTACATCGGCCTCCTCCCTCGGCGATTTGAGTTCGGAAGCTTATAACTCTTTGGACGTGCTGCCGCCCACCCAATCATTGCGTGCAGCCGCCATAATCGTCACCACATTGCCGATTGTAATGGTATATCCGTTTATACAGAAATATTTCGTTAAAGGCGTAATGGTTGGATCGGTAAAAGGATAGTTTCGGTCAGGAAAGCAGTTTTTTATAGCTGTGATCCACACATAATGCGCCGAACGGTGCGGTTAAGAGTATGGAGATTACCGCCACCGTCAGCACTAAATGGCCGCAGGACAGGCCCATCGACAGAGGTATTCCTCCGATGGCAGCCTGAACTGTGGCTTTTGGCGTGTAGGCCATCATGCAGAAAAGCCGCTCTTTGGGAGAGAGGGAGGTTTTTAACAGGCAGATAAAAACGCCTGCCATGCGCATGATAAGGGCGCCTGCAACCAAGAGTACTGACAGAATACCGGCTCTTGCAATATAGGAAATATCCACCGTAGCGCCTACCAGCACAAATAAAAGCACTTCCGCGGCCACCCAAAGCTTGTTGTATTTGGAGGACAGGCGGACCGCCAATTTCTCATATTTTTGTTTCAGCATAATTCCCATGCTCATAATGGCCAAAAGCCCTGATAATGGAAGAATCCCTTCCAAGCGCGTCTCACATTCCAACAGCAGGAAAGAAATGCTGATAATGATCAGAATTTTCACGGAATCCCTCATATGAAATCTCTTAAAAAATACAATCAGCAGAAAACCTGCCAAAAAACCGGCTGAAATTCCGGTCAGAATGGAGATGGGAATCTGAAAAAAGCTGAATGCGTCTATCCGGCCTCCCTGTGCCAAAGCGGTGAATGCGGTGAATAAAACGATAACAAACACATCGTCAACCGAAGCCCCGGCCAGAATCAGCTGGGGAATGCTGTGGGCCTGTCCATATCCTTCTTCCATAATTCGGATCATTCTCGGAACGATCACAGCCGGAGAGACGGCCGCGATGACGGAACCGATGATGGCCGCATCCAGGATGGAAATGCCAAATATCCGCGGAGCCAGCAGCATAACTCCGGCAATCTCAAAACATGCGGGGAGAAAGCACATGAGGACGGCAGGGCGTCCCACCCGTTTTAAGTCCCTGAGGTCCAAAGACAGCCCGGCCCGCGTTAAAATGATGACCAATGCGGCTTTTCTAAGGTCCGGCGAGATGGAAATTACGGCTGGAGACAGGGCGTTTAATACGGAAGGCCCCAGGATCATGCCAGTGATCACCATGCCCAGCAGGCTGGGGAGTTTCAAATGGGAAAACAGGGTGCCGAGAGCCAATCCCAGCAAAAAAATAAGAGCAAAACTTGTTAACATACATATCCTCCTTATGACGCAGAAAAAGCTGACAATTTCTGCGTGTATTCGCAGAAGTCATCAGCTTATAAAAGCGGTTTAAGTCATATGACTTGGGGAGAACCTCATTCCCGATGGGTAAAATTATAGCCCAGAGAGCGGAAAAAATCAAGATTATTTTGGAAGATCAAGAATATTTTTCTGGCCTTTCCATGAAAATAAGTGGAAGCTTTCATTGAATAATGGTATAATGGCGAAGAAGCGCAGGAAATTGCTTACGGATGATAGCAATCCGTGAAAGGAGTATAGAATGTCAGATAATAAACCGATAAAGAATCCGGGGCTGATTATGGCAATCCGGGTGATGAGAGAAGACCCAACTCAGGAGACTCAGGCAAGAGTTGTTGAAGAGATAATGAAAGCGCGTTTCCTTGCACCTGTAGTGCTGGAAGCTATGCCGTTTACCGTTGGTTCCAACCGTACATCCTTCAGAGACAGATGCAGAATGAAGTTTTTAAGCATCCATGACGGAAAGGGAAACCGCTTTTTCCCAGCGTTTACGGATGATAAGGAACTGGAAAAATTCGAGCTGGAGCGGGGACAGCAGGTGTCTCATTTAACATTTGAGGACTATGCCAAGATCATCATGGATGACCAGTCGGCAGGCGGTTTTGTTATAAATCCGTACAGCGACAATCTGGTCTGCGACAGGGATATGGTGATGCACTGGATCGGCCATATGGCAGGAAAACACGTGGAAGGCGAAGGCCAGAGAATCCGCTTGGGACGTCCGAAAAATATGCCATCAGAGCTGGTATTGGCAGTTTCTGAGTATCTGAAGGGCCAGGAGCTTGTGGAGGCCGCTTACCTCACCATGATGCAGCCGGAAGGCCAGAAGAGCGGGTACTTAATCGTCGTGGATATGGAAGGCGGCGAAGGAGATGTGGACGCCGTTTATGATGGAATCGCCCAGGCGGCCAAAGATCACCTGAATGGAATGTACCTGAATGTGGAGCCGATCAGCTCAGGGTTTGGACAGGCTGCGGTGAAGGATCAGGAAGCTTTTTATAAGAGATAGATTTGAATGTGTTTTTATAATGGAACGATTGAAAATAGGGAGCAGAGAGAGAATGAGCCGGCCAAAGAACAGGCCGGACGTTCTTTCTTCTGTTTTTTTATTTAGGCTGAACCTGGCTTACAAATATATATATCTTTTTCATATCACTCAAACGTTTGACTAAAAAAAAGGAAAATTTGTCCTGGCCTGTGATAGAATATAGTCAGATGAAAATATAGCGACGGAATCGGGAGGTTATCAGATGAAAGTTAGAGTTAACACGGAAAAATCCATGGCATTTATCAATCAGGATGCGTTCAGGGAAAACTTAAAAAAGGGAGCTGAAATCGCAAAACATTTGTATGAAGACGGCGATCCGGATCAGGTTTTAGGATGGCTCCATACTGAGACAGCGGCGGTCCAGCTGGAATTGATTAAGGAAAAAGCAAAAGAGGTCCGCGAGCAGGCGGATGTATTTGTGATCGTGGGAGTAGGCGGTTCCAATCAGGCGGCCAGAGCCATGATCGAGGCGTTAGCGGACAGAAAAGGTCCGGAAGTGGTTTATCTGGGCAACAGCTTATCGCCTCATTATATCGCTCAGATGATGAAGCGGCTGGAAGGCAAAAGCGTATATATTAATGTGATCGCCAAGAACTTTGAGACGTTGGAGCCGGGAAGCCATTTCAGGATTCTGCGCCAGTACATGAACAGCAGATATTCAAAAGAAGAGATGGCAAAACGGGTGATTCTTACAGGAACCATCGGTTCCAGACTGGAAGAAATCGCTGTGGAAAACGGCTATACCTTCCTTCAGTTTCCGGTTCCGATCGGCGGAAGATATTCCGCATTTTCACCGGTCGGACTGTTCCCGGTGGCGGCAGCAGGCTTAGACCTGGACGGATTTTTAGCGGGAGTGAAGTCTGCGGAAGAGATGTGCATAAACCAGACCGCTGAGAACCCGGCAGTGGAATATGCGGCGGTGAGAAATCTTTTGTACCAGCAGGGATTTGACGTGGAGATGCTGGTTTCCTTTGAACCACAGTTTGCATTTTTCAATAAATGGTGGATTCAGTTGTTCGGAGAGAGTGAAGGAAAAGAGAAAAAGGGCATTTTCCCGTCAGGAGCCATCTATTCTGAAGACCTGCATTCCATGGGACAGTACATGCAGGATGGAAGAAGAAATCTGATCGAGACATTTTTAACCGTAGAAGACCCTAAGGCCAGCGTGATTATTGAAAAAGATCCGTCCTTTGGCGACCGGTTTGATTATCTGGACGGCATGGATTTTAAGGAGATCAACCACATTGCGGAAAAGGCAACCATCGATGCCCACGCAGAGGGCGGAGTGCCGTGCATTCAGTTTTTAATCGATGAGATTACAGAAGAGACCTTTGGAGAATTGTACTATTTCTTTATGATGTCCTGTGCCGTTTCCGGAAAACTGATGGGAGTGAATCCGTTTGACCAGGAAGGCGTGGAAGAGTATAAGAGAAGTATGTTTAAAGCGTTAGGTAAAAAATAACCGGGTTTTTAATGAAAGCATGAATAAAAAATGAAAGCATGAATAAAAGATGAAAGCCGGAACGGGTGACTGTTCCGGCTTTCATCTTTTGTGCTGGTTATCTCTGAGTTAGAGAAAAATCTATTTTCTCTTTACAGGAATCCAAATCTCGCTCTTATAATCCTGGGAAGAGGTATCTCCCTCAGAATACCATTCAATATTTGCATCCATCGCGATCTCAAAATCCTGGTTATTCGGCAGCCATTCATGGAAGATCTTTGTGTTGACCGACTGCAAAGCTCCCGGCAGAGGCCCGGTGCAGCTGAATTTGACCCATTCCATATCGGGAAATGTGTAAAGAGTCAATCCTTCCGGAACTGTTCCCCCGCGGTAAGCTCCTGCGATCAGATAGCGGAAAACTCCGTCTTTGCTTGATGTATCATAGCAGATTCCGTATTCACCGATCCCATTGTCATGAATTGCCTGCTGGATTTCTCCTTCCGGCTTCTTCTGGTCCATCATCGGTTTCATATACTTTTTGCAGAATTCATCCCAGAATTCCGGGATATCCTTGTAGGATGTATCATATGAAATTTCTTTCTCAAATCCGATTATCTGAAATCCTTTTACGTTCTCTGTTACATAGTCCATGTCATGTCCTCCTTGAATTGATATTGTTATTTTCAGGGGCAGGAAGGGCTTAATCTTCTCCGTGTGGCTTTGGGTGCGCAGCGGGGAGATGCCGTGGAACCGGCTGTATGCTTTTGTGAAGCTTTCCGGTGTATCGTAGCCGTATTTGTATGCCAGATCGATGATCTTTTCATCTCCTGATGCAGCTTCTAAGGCCGCGAGATACAGCCTTCTGTTTCTGATATACTCTGCGATGGAGTAGCCGGTCATGATCTTGAACCCTTTTTGAAAATAGAAGGGCGATATGTGCACTTCATCCGCAATGTCATTGGAAGTGATGTCATCCAGAAGATGAGCTTCGATATACCTGATTGCTTTCTGTAAGTCGTGTGTCCAGTCCATATTTCCTTACCTCCTGATGCCAGTATAATAGTTAAAAGGAAAACAATCCTGTCATTTTATGCGTAAAACTGTCCGTTCTCTTTTGTTAAAATTTGAAAAAAGATTCCTTTTCCGTATGCTCTTTTACCAGATCGATAAAATATCTCATAGCTTCCGTTATATAGAAGTTCTTCCGGTAAATGACGCAGAGCGTAGCTTTTGAATTATCCCGTTTCAACCGGAAAAATGCGCCGTGATGGTGGGAAAATGCCACATAATCCTGTAAAAGCGCAAAGCCGAGGCCCGCCTGAACCAGATTGAATACGGCCGCTTCTTCCGTCAGAAGGATCGTATTTTTCGGCTGGAAATGATACGGGCTGTAGATGGATTCCTCCCAGCTGCGGTGGCGGTCCAGCGTAATGGTTTTAATAAATACCTCGTTCTGGAAATCATTCAGATCAACAGGAGGACGCAGCCGCCAGTCCGGCTCTTTTTCGGCCTCCCTGGCGACCGGATGGGTGGGCGGAGCCGCCAGCAGGCAGTAATAGTCAAACAGAGGAATATAAGTGAGGGACTGCCGCACGTCGCTGGGCACATCCGCTTTGTCCATAACAAAAGCCAGATCCAGGTTTCCGGCCGAAACCATGCTTTCAAACCCCTCGTGGGACCGGGTATTAATGGTCAGCTGGATGTTGGGATATTTTTTTTGAAAGTCAGGCAGGATGATGGGCAGGAACATGGGAGCCCGTCCGCTGGAGATTCCGATGGCGATCCGTCCGGTTTTAGATTCCCTGGCGTCATCCAATGCCCTTTGCAGGGAGTTTTCCAGAAATTTCTGCTTTTGAAAGGTCTCCAGAATGATCTCGCCCGTATAGGTAGGAACCAGCTTTCCCCCTTTGTATTCAAATATCTTGGTGTTATAGGTCTTTTCCAAGGATGTGATCAGCTGGCTTAAAGCCGGCTGGGATACGTAGAGCTCTTTTGCCGCATTGGTAATGGACTGTGTTTCCGCGATTTTCAGCAAATAATCCATTTTGCGTTCATTTAACATATAAGATCCCCCTTTTTTGGACAAATCCAGGCGTTTAAGTATTTCCATCATATCATAATAAAATAAGAAAATGCAACGGAGTTTACGCTGTACTGTTACGTTTTCCTGCATCTGCCTGATATCTCAGCAAAGATCAAACGTATTAGAAAATGATAAAGAAGTTATAAGAAAATGGTTATGCCCCTTAAAAAACACCGATAAATAAAGGATTTTCCCCGTCTATAAGAAAATGATTATAAATAATTAATGAGGTAACTATTGGTCAGCCGCGGACTATTTTACTATAATGAAAGCATAGAAACAAACATTCTATTATTTGTTTTTTCGGCCGGGAAAACAATCAATTACGACAAGGAGAAATGAGCATGACATTAGAACTATTTGGGGCGATTTTAGGTGTTGCGGTATTTATATTAATATTGATGTTCCGTCTGCCGAACTGGCTGACGTTTGTGGCGGTGGCGCCGATTGTAGTATTCACAGGAAGTATGACAACAAAAGAAGTTTACGCGGTATTTTCCAGTTCCGGCCTGCAGCTCATGTACATCATATGTATTTTCATGGGGCTGATGACCGCCACGGGCTTGGACAGCATCATAGGCAATACGGTGGTTACGGCAGCCAACAAGGTAACTCACGGCGACGACAGCAAAACGGAAATGATGGTTCTGATCGTGCTGTTCATATTCGGAAATATTTTTTCATTCTTTCTGGCAAACAACCATGTGGCGATGGCATTAGTTCCCGTTATTTACGGCATTGCCAAAAAGACAAAACTGAGCTATTCCAAAATGTGTCTGTTTGTAATCTTCTCAACCACCATCGGAGGCGCATGTACTCTGGTTGGAACCACTTCCAACGTATATGCAAACACAGCCCTTTTGGACAGCGGCCTTCAGGGGCTGGGCATGTTTGATTTCGCATGGGTCGGCGTTCCGGTTATGATATTGGGCGGCATTTATCTGATTCTCTGCAACAAGATGTGCCCGTCTTATGTGGAAGAAGTTCCGGGAAGCGCATCCGTTTTGATGGAAGCAAAAGATACGGCAACCCCTGAAATGAAGAGAAAGCAGATGTTTGTATGCGTTGGATTTGCCGCATTTTTAGTAGGCCTGGCTATGGACAGCATTGCGGACATTCCTGGATTCAGCCCTTATTTCTTCGGATATTTTATTATCACAGTATTATATTTCTTAAAAGTTGCAAAATCAAAACAGTTTTTTACCAGCATCAGTTCCCAGTTGGTTCTGTTCTGCGCAGGTATTAACCTGGCAATCGCAATTATCAAGGTGACGCCGTTAGGCGACGTATTCAGCGCATTTTTTATCAATGCCATTGGCGGAAGCACCAATCTCTATGTGATTACTGCGATTTTATGGGTGGGTACGGTTGTAATGACCCAGTTTATGAACAATATGGCATGCGCCGGCGTGCTGGCTCCGGTGGCAATCGGTTTGGCCGAACATCTGGGCGCAGATCCCAGGGCCATGGTTATGGCAATTGCGATGGCGGCAACCAGCTCTTATCTGACCCCTATGGCTTCAGGAACCAACCAGCTGATCATGCCGTTCACCAATTTGAAATTCCAGGATTTTGCCAAATACGGCTGGCCGCTGTTAATCATTAACTTCGTATGCTGTATGCTGATTCTGCCGATTGTTTTCCCGTTTTTCTAAAGAGCAGGAAAGGAACCGGGTAATTAAAAAATGCTGTAAAAGAGGAAAGGATTACATATGAGACTTAGAGAAATTTATATAAAATCGGCCGATCCGTTTGAGCGCGGCCGCCAGCACGGAGCCCAGGTAAAAGAGGAGATTCAGAGAGTCTGCCAGGGGTATCAGAAATCATTTGAAAAAAAAGGATATACGTGGGAGGAGACAAAGGATATGGCAATGGAATATGTGCCGTATCTGGAAAAAGAGATGCCGGAGCTGATGGAAGAGGCCAGAGGGATTGCAGCCGGAGCAGAGATTGATTTAGCAGTTGTAATGGTATTAAATACCCGGTATGAGCTCTTAAAATTCAAAAAAGGCGTGGACAATCACGAGCACAATGAATGCACCTGCTATGCGGTGCTGCCGGAAGCGACTAGAGATAAAGTGACCATCGCAGGCCAGAACTGGGACAATGCTCCATTTATGGGGGAAAATCTGTACGTTCTCCATATCGACGAGGAGAACGGAACGAAGATCGTGGGCCTCAGCGAGCCTGCCCAGCTGATCCGCAGCGGAATGAACAGCCATGGAATCTCGGTAAACTGCAGCACGCTTTTGTCCACAAAAGATGTGAGAGGAATTGCCGTTCCAACCAATTTTATACGACGCAGAGTGCTGCAGAGCCGGTCTTTTGAAGAAGCCCGGGGAGTGGTAGAAGCGCTGAAACCGTGTATTTCCATCAACTATGTGATCGGATCGGCTTCAGGAGAAGCGATTGTATATGAATCGACGCCGGTGGAGAATTTTACCGTTTATCCATGCAGAGGAATTGTGACACAGGCAAATGATATTCAGGCAGATCCCACCATCGACCGCTTTGTTCCGGCAGACCGGGACCACACCCATCATTTCAGGGGACAGCGCCTTAACTATCTGCTCCAGAAAAAGGCGGGGCGGATTACGGAAGAGGATCTTATGGAACATCTGAAGGATCATTACGGATATCCGGCCTCTGTGTGCAACCATGCGGGGGATCAAAATCTTCAGACCATCGCATCCATGCTGTACTGCCTGAATAAAGGATATGCCTGGATCGCATGGGGGAATCCGTGTGAAAATGAGTATGAGAAATATGAATTGTAAGAAAAAATGAGTATTGTTTAATGAGACAGAGTGCGCATATCAAGGGGCCGGGGGTGGAAAACGGCCCCTTGATTTATTATGGTTTTCAAGAATATAGAAAAAGTTTAATAGAAAAAACAGCGGATCAATTAATTGATGAAAATCTGGAAGCATTTCAGGAGCTGGCAAAATGATTAATTTAACGGTAGAAGAAATTCTTACTGATTTAATCCGGACAATCTCATATACAAGAGCGGATAAGGCCCTCCCTGCTCATCCACATCCGTTCTTTTATAAACTTCAAACCCCATGTGTTCATAAAATCCACGTGCCTGTGGATTCTGCTCATTCACGCATAATTCGTCCACGGAATAAGCTTCGATTCCGTGTTTCAGCAGCAGTTTCCCAATTCCCTTTCCCCGCTCTGCCGGAGAGATAAAAAGCATTTCCAGCCGATTTTGGTCTATCCCCATGAAGGCAACGGGAATCCCGTCAGGATTTACGGCGGCAATTAAGCGGGGAACTTCCCGTAAAGCCATGGGGACATAAGCTGCAATTCTATCGATCTCCTGTTTAGACAGGAAATTGTGGGTTGCTTTAACCGATTCTTTCCATATTTCAAACAAATCATTGATAGTTTTTTCTTCCCTGAGCGTTATTTCAGTCAATTTCATTTTATCTTCCTGCTTTCTTTTCTTAGTTTCCATTCCTAGGCATTCCCGGCGAACCTTCTGAAAAAAAGCATCAGCCTTTCCGGCTGATGCTATGTGAATATGATTATTTAAGTAAGTCATCCTTTTTACTGAGAATCGCCTCTACGGCTGCGCATGCAGGACAGTCACAGTATTTAGCGCCTGCGGCCTTGATCTCTTTTGCGTGAGCTGCAACATCTTTCGCTTTCTCTGCGCCAAAAACCTGAGCTCCGGCATCTGACTCCGCAAATCCGATTAAATTGTCAATCGGCATGATATCTGCTTCCAGCTCTTCAATGTATTTTCTTGTTTCTGCGGCTTCGTTCTCCGTGTTTACTGCTTCCAGCCAGGCCTGAGCCGCTGCCTTTGTCTCACTGCTGCATGTTGGAGCGTTCACCAGTTCGTGTGTTTTTTCAACAGCAAAATCCAATACATGTTTGTCCATAATCGACATACCTTCTTTCTTCCGGAATAATTATACTTTACCATAATTAGGAAGTCTTTGCAAATTTTATCTGCACAGAACCAGCTCGGCGAGAAATACCACTGCACAGGCTGCGATGGACACATAAAACAGGCTTTTTCCTCTCCAGGCCAGAATTACGGCCACAGCCAGTCCGGCCACAGCCGACCATATGCTTCCGGTGGCGCTTAAAATAGCAGGAAAGGTCATTACGGACAGCGTCACATAGGGGACGTAGAAGAGGAATGACCGTATGGTTACATTTTTAATCTGTTTTCGAATCAGGGTCAGAGGCAGAACACGGATCAGATAAGTGACTCCTGCCATAACCAGGATATAGAGATAGACGTTATTCTTCATCGGCGTGATTCTCCTTTAATGGAAATAAAATGGCTGCAATTCCGGCGATGACCACGGTTAGAATAATGATTTTCATACCGGAAGAGATGAAACTGAAAATGGGAATATTGGCAAACAGAAAGCTGGCCGCCATGGAAGCTGCCACCACACCTGCCAATATACGGCTCTTTTTTGCTGGGGGAATGACCACTGCTAAGAACATGCCGTACAAAGCCACGCTCAGCGCCCTGACGATCCGGGCCGGGAGAACGCCTCCCATGACCACGCCAAGGCAAGTGCCTAGCGCCCATCCCGGGGCGGCCATGCTGATAACGCCGTAAGTATAGAACGGATTCAGATTACCCGGCTGTCCGATGGAAACGCCGAAAATCTCGTCTGTCACCCCATAGCCGATCAAAAACCGGTGGATGAGGGGAAAGGACGGGTCCAGTTTCTGTGAAAGGGAGCAGGACATCAGCAGATACCGCAGATTGATGATCGCCTGCGATATAGCCATCTCTATGTAGGGAGACGCGGCGCCTATGATTCCCAGTGCGGCGAATTCTCCGGCGGAAGTGTTATTGGTTAAGCTCATCAAAGTTGCCTGAAATGCAGTCATACCTGAGTTTTTAGCCGCAATGCCCAGCGTAAATGCCACGGCTATATATCCCAATGCGATCGGTATGCCGTCCTTTAATCCGCGGCGGTAACAGGCGGAATTCGTTTGTACCATCAGTAAAAGCCCTCCTGAGTTATTATGCTTGTATTAGTTTACCATTCCAATTGACAGTAGTAAAACGAATATTTATAATTGAAATATTAGATTTTCTAATATAAAGAAAAGGGGGAACAGGATGACACGTTATGATGCATTTATTAAGGTAATTGAGACGGGAAGCTTTTCCAAAGCGGCGGAAGAACTGGGATATACCCAGTCGGCTGTCAGCCAGATGGTTCATTCCCTGGAGGAAGAATTGTGCACCACTTTGATCTCCCGTTCCAGAAAGGGGATATCCCTGACCCCGGACGGGGAAGAATTTCTTCCTTATATTAAAAGCGTATACCATTCCCACAGGGAGCTTTTGGAAAAACAGAAGGAACTTCAGGGGCTGCAAGGCGGCATTATCCGGATCGGCACATTTTCAAGCGTATCCTGCAACTGGCTTCCCGGTTTGATAAAGGAATTTAAAAAGAGCTATCCGGACATCTATTTTGACCTTCAGCAGGGGGAGTATACCAGCATTGCGGGATGGATTAAGGAGGGGAGCGTGGATTTCGGATTTGTCAATCCGGAAGCGGTTTCCGGCCTGACCACCATCGCGCTGGAAGACGATGAGATGCTGGCCGTTCTGCCGGTGGGGCATCCGCTGGCCGGCAAGGAGAGGGTATCCTTAAAAGAGATGGAAAACGAACCATATATCCTTTTGGATGAAGGGGAACTCAGCGAACCGCTGAACATTTTCCGCAATTACAACATCCATCCCAGAATCCAGTACCGGGTATTTGACGATTATGCCATAATGGCGATGATCGAAAAGGGGCTGGGCGTTGCGATTCTTCCAAAACTGGTGCTCAGCAGGTGCAGATACGACATTGTGCTGAAAGAGATCTCTCCGCCTATCGTGAGAACTCTGAGCCTGGCCTATAAAGATAAGAGGGTTCTGCCGGTGGCCAGCCGCTATTTTATCGACTTTATCCTGGAGAGTTTCCACAAAAAAGTATGATAATATTTCATACTGTTTTTCCTGTTCCAATGGAGGTAAACTAAAGACAGATAAGAAATGATTCAAACAGGAATCAAAAATTTGAGGAGGTTTATCTTATGGAGACAGGGATAAAGAAAAAGTCTTTTTGGGCACAGATACCTAACAGCGCCTGGATGCTTTTATCATTGGTATCGGCGTTTGTCCTTTGGATTGTCATCGCGTCAACAGAATCCGGCGGAGTTGTTTTTGCAGAGCCGTGGGAAGTTTTTTCAAAGTTGGTCGCTAAAGTTTCAGACGGAACGTTATGGCCTCATGTCTATATCAGTTTGTTCCGTGTTATTGCAGGTTTTTCACTGGGGTTTGTAATCTCAATACCGATTGCATTTCTGATGGGCTGGTATGCACCGTTCAGGAACCTGGTGGCACCATGGATTCAGTTTGTTCGTAATATTCCGCCGTTAGCTTACATACCGCTTGTAATCACCGGAGCAGGTGTTGGCGAAAAGGCAAAAGTAATCGTAATTTTCATCGCTTCCTTCCTCGTGTTGGTCGTTACCATCTATCAGGGCGTATGCAATGTAGATGTAACTCTGATTAAAGCGGCCAGAGTGTTAGGAGCTACTGACAGAGATATTTTCTTTAAGGTAGTAATTCCGGCTTCCACACCATTTATCCTGGTTGGCGCCAGACTGGGACTTTCCGCTTCCCTGACCACGTTGGTGGCCGCAGAGCTTACTGGCGCATCCAAAGGTCTTGGTATGATGATTCAGAAAGCCCAGGGATATTACGATATGGCGACTGTGCTTTTAGGAATTCTGATTATCGGTATTATCGGAATGCTGATGGAACAGCTTGTTAAATTCTTAGAGAGGAGGCTGACAGGATGGCAGGAAACAATGCAGTAAAGGTAAAGATCGACAAAGTCGAAAAGATATATAACGGCCGTAACGGCGACATGGTAGCTTTAAACGGCGTCAGCCTTGATATCATGGAAAATGAGTTCGTATGTGTGGTAGGACCTTCCGGCTGTGGAAAATCAACCCTGTTAAATATCATCGCAGGTTTGCTGGAACCGACTTCAGGCCATGTTTATGTAGAAGGAAAAGAAGTAAAAGGCCCGGGCCCGGAGCGCGGCGTCGTATTTCAGCAGTATGCGCTGTTCCCATGGCTGACCGTTCTTAAAAATGTACAGTTTGGTTTAAAGCTTCAGGGAATGGGAGAAGCGGAATCCAAAGAAACCGCTATGAAATATTTGAAAATGGTGGATCTGGATCAGTTTGCGGATTCTTACCCCAAAGAACTGTCAGGCGGTATGAAACAGCGTGTTGCAATCGCCAGAGCCTACGCAGTTAACCCTCAGGTTCTCTTAATGGATGAGCCGTTCGGAGCGCTGGATGCCCAGACCAGAACGCAGCTTCAGTCAGAGTTAATCAAAACCTGGCAGGAACAGAAAAAGACATGTTTCTTCATCACACACGATGTGGAAGAGGCGGTTATCCTGGCAACTAAGGTCATCATCATGAGCGCTAGACCAGGCCGTATTAAAAAGATTGTGGATATCGATCTCCCCTATCCGCGTACTCAGGAGATGAAGATGGAACTTCCGTTCCTGGATCTCAAGAGCTACATCTGGGGCGAAGTATACAAAGAGTATCTGGAAGTTCGTAAATAATAAATAATTTTTAATGCCGCCTAAAATCAAAATATAACAGCGGCAAGAAGGAGGAAATTATATGAAAAAAAGAATGAGCGTATTATTGGCATCAGCGATGGTGGCAACAATGCTGGCAGGCTGCAGCGGCAGTAAACCTGCTCCAACCACAGCGGCTCCAACAGAAGCTCCAACTACGGCAGCGGCAGCTGAAACAACCACAGCGGCAGAAGCGAAGACAGAAGCTGCTTCTACGGAAGCTGCATCCGAAGCAGAGACATTTGAGCCTGCAACACTCCGCGTGGCTTATATGCCGAATATGGGAAGCTGTTCTCTGGCAGTTACCGCACGCGAAAAAGGATATTTCGATGAGATGGGACTTACGGTAGAGATGGTTGAATTCCAGGGCGGCCCTGCTGAAATCGCAGCTATGGCTTCCGGTGACATCGATATCTCCCAGATCGGACATGGCGCTCATGCACTTTGTGCAGAGGGTGAAGCAGTAATTTTCCAGATTGACTGTACCAGCCTTGCAGATGCAGTAATCGGAAACAAGGATAAAGGAATCAATTCCGTAGCAGATTTAAAGGGTAAAAAAGTTGCAGCAACCAGCGGAACTTCCGCAGAGATCATCTTAAATCTGGCATTACAGAAAGAGGGCATAACAGCCGATGATCTTGAAATCGTAGAGATGGATGCCAATGGTATCGTATCCGCAATGGTAAGCGGCGCCGTAGACGCATGTGCAAGCTGGTCACCAGGAACAACCACAATCGCAGACGCTTTAGGCGACAAAGCGATCTGGCTGGCAACCAACCAGGATTTTGTTAACGAAGTTACGTTCCCATCCAGCTTTATCACAACTCAGAAATACGCAGACGCAAACCATGACCTGTTAGTTCGTTTTTCACGCGCATTACAGAAAGCATCTGATTACAGAGCAGCCAACATCGATGAAGTTGCTAAGTTCGTTGCAAAACAGTGTGAAGTTGACGAAGCTACCATGCTGGCATGTACCGGAGAAGGAAACTGGCTTACCAGCGATTTCGTAGGAAAAGGTCTGGCAGACGGAACCGTTAAGAAATACTATGAGAACCAGCAGCAGGTATTCATTGACGGCGGAAGACTGACTGAAAAAGTGGATGTAGATAAATACGTTTTATTCGATATTATGCAGGAAGCATATGACGCAAACAACAAATAAAATTAAATTCTGAATGTTAAAATCCCGGAAGGAAACAGCTCCTTTCGGGATTTTTTTGCTATACTCTTCATTCTGTTTTAAACGGAATCAATAGCTTTGAATTCACAATCCAGCAGAATCCTCTGAACAGGGCCAAGATCGCCCCGCAGACGGGACAACAGCCGTTCACAGGCCAGTTTGCCAAGTTCATGGGTGGGGCATAAAACTTTAGAGACCCATTTAAAATAATTCTGGTCATTACGGGCTTCGCAAAAGGTAATAACATCGAAATCAGGAGGTATGGCAAAGGAGCCGGTGTCGGTATCCTGAAATGTATCCAGCAGCATGTTAAAGTTAGAGAAAAAAAATGCCCGGCAGCCCTTGTCAGTCATCTGTTTGGTGACCTGCCTGATATTATGTTCAGCCCTTGTAGTAGGAAGATAATAAGCGGAATCAAAATTCATCTGATTGACTTTTAAGGCATGCTGAAAGGAGATTTTTTGTTCCTGGGCAGAGCTCAGATAGGAGGGGCCGGTAAAAATCCCGATCTTTTCATGTCCTCTCTCTTTAAAATACCTGACCGCGTCCTGCATGGTGCGGTAAGTTGTGAAACCAACGCTGTCCACCGGCGAATCCGGGTAAGAACAGTTGGCGATGACGCAGGGAAAGTTAAGGGGCAGTTCTTTTTGAATTTTATAGGAACTGTCGCACAGGCTGATCAGAATAATTCCATCCACAATACCGCTGCTCAGAGTATGAAGCGCATTCCGCTCGCTTTCCGGTTTAAATGACGTATTCAGAATCAGGAGCTGATATCCGTCTTCGGATAACCGGTTTTCGCAGGCGTCAATAATCTCGGAAGTGAATGCTCCAGCACAGCTGGGAGTGATCAGGCCGATCAGCCGGTTTTGACCGGATTTCAGCTTTTGGGCGGATACGTCGGGAGAGTAGTTGAGCTCATCGATGGCCTGTTCCACCTTTTTCCTCGTTTCCTCCTTTACATTGCGCGTACCATTTATAACATAAGAGACGGTGGCTATGGAAACACCGGCCCGCCTGGCAACATCCTTCATCTTGACTTTCATTCTGCATTCCTCCGGAAGTTAAAAATTAATAATTTTATTATATACGTTATTAAAGGAATGATCAATCAGCAAAAGTGATAAACGTTTATATTTATAACATTAAAAACAAATAAATAAATATACACAATAGATAAAAAATATAATTTTAAAATATTATAATTGACAAATATATCAATAAATTGTACATTATAATTATCTAAACGTTTAGAAAATAAAAAAGGGGGATTGAGAGATGTCATTTAATATTATTATCACACTTCTCATGTTTTTGCTAATTATCGTTTTACTGTTAAAAGGAGTCAGCAGTCCCGGCATTATCTTTACAGGAGTTCCGATTATTGCGGCTCTTCTGATGGGATTTTCGCCTAAAGAAATTAACGGATTCATCGGCAGCGGACTGCAGTCCATCTCGGGAACCATTTTTTTGATGGTGTTTGCAGTGATGTTTTTTGGAATGCTGCATGATGCGGGCGTGTTTAAAAGCCTGATCCGGTTTGTGACAAAATTCTTAAAAAATAGTGTGCCAAGTACGATTTTTACAGCTCAGATTATTTCTATGCTGACACAGCTGGATAGTTCGGGAGCTACCACGGCTCTTTGCACCATTCCCAGTATGCGCCCTATTTTTGAACGGCAGCATATTCGGGTGGAGGCTTTGCTGCTGGTAGAATCACTGGGTTCCGGCGTTTTGCTTTTGCTTCCCTATATGCCCGGCTTTGTAGAAGGCACAGCATATGTTAATTTAGATGTTTATGAAGCTTATAATTATATGAAACCAGTGTTGATTTTCGCGATCATCGCATTTTTACTCATGTGTATACCGATTTCTATTGTTGAAAAACGCCATGGAGCAGGTATGACAGAGGCAGAATTTCAGTCGATTAAGGCAGAGTTAAATAAGGAAGTTGAATTTCCTTTTGGTAAAAATATAGCTGTTTTCGACGGTATTTTTACATTGATTTTAATCGCCCTCATTTTAGCAGGAATTCTTCCTACAAATATGGCCTTTGGAATCGGCTTTGTTATTCTGCTGTTTGTGAATTATCCTAAGGCAAAAGATCAGGGGGAATACATAAAGAGGAATGCTCCTGTAGCATTTAATATGGCCTTTACCATGTTAGGGGTGGGAGTTTTGGTTGGAGTTAATTCCGCCACAGGCGCCATGAATGATCTGGCTAACCTGATCGTCAATAATCTTCCAAACGGATCGATTGGCTGGGTACTTCCGATTTACTGTATTTTTGCCCTTCCGTTCACCATGATATTTGGAAATGCACAAGGTTCTGTTATTGTTCCGGCCTTGGTGGCTGTATTAGCCAATACAGGTCTGTCAGCCGTACAGGTTATGCCGGTAACATGGGCAGCAGGCATGGTTGCGGCCAACCTGTCTCTGTTTAATGCAAGTCCATATCTGGCTTTGGGACTGGCCGGAGTTGAGATGAAAGACCATTTAAAATACTCCTTTTTCCCTGCGTGGGGATTTTCAATTTTAATTGTAATTTTTATGATGGTTTCGGGTATTTTGCCGCTATAGAATGAAACAAGAAAGAAGAATAATATGGATGAACAGAATAAAATTTTGAAAATATCATGCGGCGCAGGAACAATATTGGGAAAAAAACTCTGTTCCGGAGTGGCCTGCTTTAAAGGAATCCCATATGCCTGTCCCCCGGTTAATGATCTCCGCTGGAAGCCGCCGGTTCCGCTGCAGCACAAATTAAACGATTTTCCTGCTTACCAGTTCGGCGCAATTCCGTGCCAAACTGAAAATATGGTATACGATCCCATGAATTTTGAAACGTATGAGCTTTCGAAGAACATGTCGGAAGACTGCCTGACCTTAAACATATGGGAAATGGATAATGGGATTAAGAATAAACCGGTGCTGTTCTGGATTTATGGCGGGGCTTTTGTTCAAGGCTTTGGAAGCAGCCCGTTGTTCGATGGAGAGGATCTGGCTGCAAGCGAAGACATTATTTTAGTGACCATAAATCACAGGGAAGGACTTTTGGCGACCCTAAACTTATCCTCCTTGGATCCGTCCGGGGAATATCGCTGCAGCAATAATCTGTATTTACTGGATCAGATACAGGCTCTTAAATGGTGCTATGAGAATATCGAAGCTTTTGGTGGAGATAAAGATAATATTACCATTTACGGGCATTCTTCAGGATCGAATTCAGTGACCCACCTTTTGCTCTTTGAAGAAGCCAGAAAGTATTTTTCCAAAGCAATCTGCCAGAGCTCATTTTTTACAGGCTGCGGCCACACGCCGTTTGAGTGGAGCGGGATCATCGGGCGGAAAGTGATTGAGCTTTTGGGCGCAAAGAGTATGGATGAGATGAAGCGGATTCCGGTATCTGAAATTCTGAAAGCCCAGCAGAAGCTGTTTACCATACCGTTTGAGGGCTTTACCGGCAAGCTGTTCTCACCGGTAACCGATGGAATAACCATACCTATGAATCCGATGCAGGAAATTTTGAATGGGAAATTAGCGGATAAACCGGTGATGTTCGGTTACAGCGACGGAGAGTACGACCAGATGTTTATGAGAGAACCGGATGAAGAGGTGATGCTCCAAAACATTCTATCCAGGATTCCAAAAGAATTTTCCATAACGGATGAAATCATAAAAGGCTTTGTGAAAAATATGCCGGAACGGACCAAAAAACAGGCATATCTGGATCTTTACAATGAAATATTTATGCATTCGGCAATGCTTTTTATGGCCGATGCATTTGTAAAAGGCGGCGGGACCTGCTATATGTACTGCTTTAAATGGTGGGAGGACCAGTATAAAAGACGGGCCCCTCATGGAGCGCCAAACGCCTTTGTTTTCGGAAACAGCCTGATCCCTCCGAATGCGCCGCCCCAGCTAAAAAGGCAGATTCAGAGAACCTGGAAACAATTTATGGAGACTGGAAGTCCTCAGAATGATTTGATCTGTGAATGGAATCCATATACTAAAGAAGATCCCTGCTGCATGATGATTGACAGAGATTGGCATAGGGAAACGGACTGGAAGAAAGCAGATTTTGAGCTGGTTGCCCCATTTTTCCAGGAATATGAGGAATTAAATACATGAGCGGTTGCGGCGATTGGAAAGAAGGGAGGTTTTCGTGAAGATGAAACAAATCAATTCAGCAGATATTCAGGCCAAACGGTATGACGGGTATCTGCGCAGACACATTTACGTCCCGGTCAGAGACGGCGTGCGGCTTTCTGTTGTAATCTACATACCGTCCCAAAATGGAATCTGTGAACAGGAACCGCTTCCGGTGGTTATGCAGTATACCCCATATGATCATCTGGTCTATGAGAAGGATGCCCAAGGAAATAAATGCATTGCCGCCAATGATGGTCTCAAAATTTGCAGTCTGATCCCGTACGGTTATGTGGTGGTATTCGCCCATGTCAGGGGCTGCGGCGCTTCGTTCGGTGTGAGAAAAGTAGTGTGTTCACGACAGGAAGCCGAAGACGGAGCCTGGCTGGTGGAATGGCTGGCAAAACAAAAATTCTGTAACGGTAAGGTTATGACAGCCGGACAGTCATATAATGGCCAGACCCAGCTGGAAATTTTATCGCAGAAGCCGGAGCATTTAATTGCCGCTTACATCGGAAAGACTGATTTTAACCGGTATGACGGATGGGTACGCAACGGCATTCCCAGGGCATTTGGCAGCAAACCGGATATCGATTGGGGCGAAAACCCAAAAGAGATAGAGACAACGATAACGAATGTGGTGGAAGATACGGTCCCGGTGGATGGCGACGAAGACAAGGTGCTTTTAAGACAGGCAGTTTCAGAGCATGTGGAAAATGGACTTCAGATCCCGGCGCTTAGGGATTTAAACTGGAGAGACAGTTATTCAGAGGACTGTAAGGGAAACTTATGGGAGGTTTTAAGCGCCAGCACGTATCTGGATGCGATTAATGAATCGAGAGCGGCGGTCTATCTGGACGGCGGCGTGATTGATGTATTTAAACGGGATACGATCATGCTCTATGAGAACCTGACTCTTAAAAGAAAGCTGATTATCGGCCCATGGGACCACGTAGGCCCCAAAACGACGCCGGAGCCCTGGACCGAGATTCTGAGATGGGGCGACTATTGGCTTAAAGGAATCGACAATGGCATCATGGATGAAAAGCCCATAACGCTGAGAGTGATGGAATACAATTTTGAAAATAAAACATATCAGGGAGAAAACACCGGATATTACCGCCGGGAAGACAGCTGGCCCCTGATGGAAGGAAGAAGAGACAGCTTTTACCTTTCCAAGGACGTTTCCACAGATCTCAGTATGGAAAACTATTATCTTCTCGGCTCCGAAGCTCCTCCGATCGGAGAAATTTCATACCGTTCCGTATACGGAATCAGCTCCGGAGTGGAAAGCTGGTGTTTGAACAGCCAGGACGGAATGGGCGCAGAGCAGAAAGGGCTGAATTTTCTCAGCTGCCCGTTTGAAAAAGACGAGGAATACATCGGCCACCCGTTTGCCTATCTAAACTTTATATTAGAAGACACCGGCACAATGCCAAAACCATATGATCTTGATTTTTTTATAATGCTTTCCGATTACGACAGCAGAACAGGAGACAGTTTCCAGTTCGGCAATGGCTGGCTCCGCTCCTCATTACGCCGGGAATCCCCCAACTGCCCCTATAATTTCCTGGGACTCCCCTGGCATGAAAACAAGTTAAACAGCAACGAATACCTGATACCAGGCCAGGAATACCATCTCTGTATCGATCTGGTACCCGTATTTTACCGAATAAAAAAAGGTCACCGCTTAATGGTAACCATTACCAATTCCCTGGACCGCACCTATTATTATGGAAGAAACGTATACGAAAAAGATAAGGATTGCGTTCCTCCCCAAATCCGCTTAAAGATCGGAGGAGAAAATCCTTCCAGGATCATCCTTCCGAATATCTACGAAAAATAATCTGAGGGTATGCACAAAAATTTTTTTACACGGATCGTGAAGGCATTTTCGAAAAAGCCTTCAGGGGTGATGTAAATCTTTTTATCCTCAGCTAGCCAGTCAACAGCAGGAAAGAAGGGGGAAGCTGGGCGGGCGGCGAAAGTAATTAGAAAAATGGGATCGTATGGAACCCCTTAGTTGTACTTAGATCCGCAAGGGCAAAAAGAGGCGGGTACAAACTGAATTCCGAATCAGTTTGTAAAGCGCCCCTTGAGCAGTGAAGTCATCAGGAGTTCACTGCGAATGGGCGCTGCCCCGCCTCTTTTTGCCCTTGCGGGTCTTAGTACATCTTAGGGGCGAATGGCGAATCCCATTTTTCTAATTACTTTCGCCGCCCGCCCAGCTTCCCCCTTCTTTCCTGCGTTTCCCCAGCCAACAAAAGATTTCCATCCCCCCGCCATTCTTGTAAAGTGGAGGAAATTATGCTAAGATTCTGATAGTGGCATAACAGAAGCGGGGTTAGAAGGACATGCTGTTTATCGTATTACTCTTTTTAGCAATTTCATCCATCGCCCTGTTTTTCTTAAAGAGAGACAGGCAGACCTTATACATGCTGGGACTTTGTTTCAGCTTTATTTTCATGTTTATAGGAATCACCATCTATCTGGCTAAAACCGGAGGTCTTTCCCCGGCCCAAAAGCTTTTTCTCTTTTTCGATACCAGGATTCAGAGAAAGCTGTCTTATCTGATCTTTCCTTTGAGGCAGCTGGGATATATGATCGCCATTGGGCGGTATCTGTTTCCTGCGTTCCTTCTTTTAATCGCGATTAATTACAGTATGATCCCCTGGGTGCTCAGGTATAAGAAGAGAAGCTGGCTGGTATTTGTCATGCCGGTAATCAGCCTTGGCGTCTATTACCCCGAAATTTTCTTTAAACTGGTGAGAAGCCGGTTTACCCTACAGTTGTTTTTGATGAAGGCCATGGTGAGCTGGATTTATATCTATCTGATTGCAGCTGTATTTTTGCTGATCTGGGAATACCGGGGAACCACTATGCCCTATTCCAAGAAGCAGTTTCGCTATATAACCGTGTTCCTGTTGAGTGTGACGGCTCAATATGCCGTTTACTGTACCCAAGATCCGATTCAGGTCTATCAGATGTATTCCAGCGAATATATGCGCTTTAACGGCAGGCTGTATACCAATCCCATGATGAGCATAAACGGGTGGTTTCTCTTCACCCTGATGACCATGTTTTTTGTGGTTTTGGGATTCTGGAATCTGAAAAATTATACGATGATAGATCATGAGGAGAGCGCCGATGAAGTTAGAATCCAGAGGAAATTCGACACGGCCAGCATGGGGGTATCGGTTTTTGTCCACAGCATAAAAAACCAGCTGCTTTCCAACCGGGTATTGTGTAAAAAACTGCGCAGGGAGCTGGCACAGGAAACGCCCGATTTAGTGAAGCTGACAGAATATGCGGATATGCTGGAAGAGGTAAATGAAAGCATGCTGGGCAGGATGGAAGAACTCTATAAGAGCATCAAATCCAATTCCATTTCTCTGTCTCCGGTAAAGGCGGACAAAGTGGTGGAAGCCACGTTAAAGCTGTTTCATAAAAAATATCCGGAAACTACGGTGGATATCATAAATGTTACGGAAGAGTCAGTGCTGGCGGATGTCCAGCATTTGAGCGAGGCTCTTTATAACCTGCTTACCAATGCCCATGAGGCATTTATGGCGTGCGGCAAGGAAGAGGAGCGTTTAAAGCTGATCATACACAGTGAACGGCTTTACATCGGTTTTGAAGTAAATGATAATGGAATGGGGATTTCCAAGCAGGATCAGCGAAAGATTTTCGATCCGTTTTATACCAGCAAGAATACAAATTTCAACTGGGGAATGGGTCTTTATTATGTAAGAAAGATTGTAAAAAGCCATTTGGGAATATTGAGATTGGAAAGCAAGGTGGGGGAAGGAACCAGTTTCTTTGTGATGATTCCCCGCTATGAGCCGAGGGGAAATGGCTCGTAAAGCTAAAATCAACGGTTTACAAGGAGAAACAGGAAGGTAAGGAAGAAGGATATGATCAGAATTGCAATTGTGGAGGACTTTGATCTGATTCGGGAGGATTTGTGCGAATTGGTTTCAGGGCAGGAAGACATGGAGGTAGTTTGGGAGGCTTCCACAGGTTCGCAGGCAGTGGAGCTTGCAAAAGAAAAACATGCGGACATCATTCTTATGGATATTGAGATGGAAACAGTTAACGCAGGAATTGTGGCTGCGGAGAGGATAAGAGACGAAAATCAGGAACAGCAAATCATATTTCTGACGGCGCATGAGACCAATCAGATGATAATAACGGCTATGGGAACCGGAGCCATTGATTATATTGTAAAGGGCGGATCGGACGAAGAGATTCTCACCCATATCCGCAATGCCTATGCGGGCAAGCCGGTGATGGAATACCGCATTCAGGAAACCGTTATGAAGGAATATACAAGGCTTCAGCGGTCAGAGAGAAGCCTTTTGTTTTTCATCAATAATGTGTCCCAGCTGACAGCTGCGGAACGGGAGCTGGTAAAGCTTCTTTTGGAAGGGAAAAAGGTGAAGGAGATCGCCCAGGTGCGCTGTGTGGAATTGATAACAGTGAAAACACAGATAAAAAGTCTGCTGAGAAAATTCGGCTGCAGCAGGACAAAAGAGATCGTATCCATCATTCAGGAACTGAATATTTCACACCTTTTTTTGTAAGCACATGGACGGGGAAAAACGGCTGCCGGCTAACCAAACGTTTGGGTAAAATATTTGAGCAAAAATTAACAATATGTGATAAGATTATCTTGTTTATAATGAAATACAAGCTGCTGTCAGCGGTGTTGAGGCGGCGGGCGTGAAAGCGCATTGGAAAGAAGGATATAGGAAAGAGGAGAAGGAATGAGTGGATATTTATATGTAATTTTCTTAGCTGTCAGTTTTGTAGCATCCGTGGCGGGTGCAATCTGCGGAATCGGCGGAGGCGTTTTGATAAAACCGCTTTTGGATACCTTTGGAGTGCTCAGCGTAGCTTCCATCAGTTTTCTGTCCGGATGTACGGTACTGGCCATGACCTGCTATTCCGTAGGTAAGTCAAAACTCAGCGGCGAATCAAAGGTGGATTTGAAAACAGGAACCCCATTGGCAATCGGAGCGGCGATTGGCGGCGTGGTGGGAAAGATGATGTTTCAGGCAATCGCGGCCATGTCAACCGATCCCAACAAGGTCGGCGCGGTGCAGGCGGCCTGCCTTTTAGTCATTACATTCGGAACCATGGTGTATACGGTCAATAAGGATAAAGTACATACGCTTCATGTGAAAAATGCGGCGGCCTGTATTTTAATCGGCTTGGTTTTGGGCATCTGTTCTTCCTTCCTTGGAATCGGAGGCGGCCCGATCAATCTGGTGGTGCTGTTTTATTTCTTTTCCATGGACACGAAAGTGGCTGCGGAAAACTCCCTGTATATCATACTCTTTTCACAGATCACCAGTTTAATCAATACCCTTGTCACAAGAACTGTGCCGGAATTCGGTTTCCTTCTGCTGGTTCTGATGGTTGGCGGCGGTATCATGGGCGGCGTTGTCGGTCGTATGGTTAATAAAAAGATTGAAGAGAAGACAGTTAACCGTTTATTTATCGTACTTATGATCATTATTATGATGATAAATGTGTATAATATTTACCAGTTCATGTAAAATGCTGGCAGGATTGGAGGGGCTATGAAGACATTACTTACAAATGGTTTTTTATATCTGAATCATGGATTTGAACAAAAGGATCTTCTTTTAGAAGATGGAATTATATCGGAAATCGGAGATGGGATCGCCGCCGGTGAGGCAGAGGTAATTGATCTGTCAGGAAGAAAGGTAGTGCCCGGATTTTTCGATGTGCACACACACGGCGCGGTCAATGTGGATGTCAACGCGGCATCGGCTGAGGACCTTGAAAGCATCTGCCGGTTCTTTGCGTCAAAAGGCGTCACCAGCTGGCTGTGCTCTGTTTTAACGGATACGAGGGAGCAGACGCTTGCCTGCATCGAAGAATATAAGCGTTGGAAGACCATAGAGCATAAAGGTGCAAATCTGGCTGGAATTCATCTGGAAGGCCCGTTCCTCTGTGCTGATTATAAAGGAGCTATGCCGGAGCATTTGCTGCAGGCGGCGAATCTGGAGCTGCTGAAAGAGTATCAAAAGGCGGCGGAAGGCGAGATACGCTATATTACGGTTTCCCCTGAAGTGGAAGGAATCGTGGATATGATCCCGGAGATCAAAAAATTGGGAATCCAGGTTGCGATCGGTCATTCAGGAGCAGATTACGATACGGCCAGAGCGGCCATTGCCAACGGAGCCATGGCGGCAACCCATACCGGTAATGCGATGAAACTGCTCCATCAGCATTTTCCTGCGATCTGGGGAGCTGTGCTGGAGGATGATGACTTGTACTGTGAGATGATCTGCGACGGACGTCATCTTCATCCGGGAACCGTCCGGCTGATTATTAAAACAAAAGGCCTGGACCGGGTTGTGGCTATCACAGATTCCATTATGGCTTCCGGACTTCCTGACGGAAAGTATAAGCTGGGTGTCAATGATGTAATCGTTGTGGACGGAGATGCAAAGCTGGCGGTGGGCAACAGCCGCGCCGGAAGCACCCTGACTATGGATGTGGCTCTTAAAAATCTTTTGGATTTCACTGGACGTCCTTTGGAAGAACTGATCCCGGTGATGACAGAAAACCCTGCAAAGCTGATGGGAATGTATGACCGGATTGGATCGATTGAACCAGGAAAAGACGGGGATCTGGTTGTTTTGGATGAGAACAATAAGGTAGCGGCCACATTTGCAAAAGGAAAAATGCAGTTTCAGGAATGATAAGAATAATGTGAAAATCTATCCGATCATATAAATACGATTTTATCAGTTATAAAAGACTGGTATTTGCGTTACTTCATTAGGGATGGTTTAACCATATGAGGAAAGGAGACGCTTATGCGGTCAGCAGTTTGTGATGTTTGGCAGACTCATTTTAAGCAGGTAGAATCGAATTCCAAAACCGGAATCGATGATGGTCAAAGGCAGATAGAAAGTAAATATGATAAAGATGTGAGGCTCTTTCTTAATTCGTTTAAGAAGGAGCCTTTTCACATAGCATTTTGGGCTTATGGAATTTATGAGGAACTTTACCGGAAATATGTGGTGGCCAATAACCAGAAGATCACATTATTCCGTTTTGATGATATTATATATATGGAGTCCTCTCTTCACTCGATCAATATATACACGGTCAGCGGTGTGGAGACTATCCAGTCAAAGCTGGATGCGGAAGAGAAAAAGGTACCCGGATGGAAATTTACGAGGATTCATCAAAGTTATCTGGTAAATCTTGTTCATGTGAGGACATTAACATCCACAGAGGTGATATTATACAATGGACATAAATTGAATGTCAGCGCCAGCAGACGAAGGCAGGTACAAAAATCCATGGAAAAGTTTGTAGGATGGGTAAAATAGGTTAAATATGCGCTGTAAACCTCTAATTATGCGCGAATATTGTAATAATTTGTATTTTATGTTATTTTATAAAAAATAGAACAGCTTAGAAAAAACTTGACCGATTAGAGCGACTAATCAAATGAAATTTTATCATTCACATCTTATTTTATCTGCAGTTTCTAAATGAAGCGCCCGGTTTTCGGGTGCTTTTGTCTTTGTAAGGCCGGATTCAGCGGCAAAATCATTTTACTACATTCCCGATGTGCGCTATAATAGAAGCCACAGAACGAAGCGCGGTCAGGACGGCGCGGCTTTTGGTGGATAATATGCCGCACAGGCGGAGGAATGAAGGGAACCGATGAGACTGATTAATGAAATCCCGGACCGGTTTTGGAGTTTATTCCGGTCGGTCAACAGGGAGACTTACATAGAAGCATTGTTAAAGCTCAATGAAGAATATGAATATAACAGCTATTTCCTGAGCAGGGAGGTCTGCATACAGGTTTTGGCAGATTACTTTGCCCAGAGAAAGATCACTATCAAACAGGAGGAAGAGGAGGACGAGATCGACGCGTTGGAACCTCCGGCCACGAGAATACTGAACTGGCTGGTCAGGGCAGGGTGGCTCAGAAAACTGGACGATTATAACACGCTGGTGACCAATATTGTAATTCCTGATTACGCTGCGATCTTTATCGAGGCATTTGAACACCTGTTTAATGAAGAAGAGAATGAGACCGAGGTCTATATCCAGAATATCTATGCCATTTTATTCTCCTTTAAAAACGATCCGCGGGCCAGCGTAAGCCTTCTGCATACGGCTCTTGTGAATACCAGAAAATTGAACAAAGCGCTCCAGGACATGCTTCATAACATGGATAAATTCTTTGCCAGCCTGTTGGAAAAGCGGTTTTACGGGGATTTGTTAAAGGAGCATTTAGAAGGATATGTGGAAGAGATTGTAAAAAAGAAATACCACATACTGAAAACCTCCGACAATTTCTATCTGTATAAGACGGATATCAAACGCTGGATCAATGAGATGCGGGAGGATTACGACTGGATGGAGCAGACTGCAAGCCGCAGCCAGGGCAGCGTGGACGAACTACAGCTTGTCAGAACTTTAGATGATATTGAGCGGGGATTTGACGAGATCGAGCGCAGGATCGCCAATATGGACAGGGAGCATATGAAGTATGTGAGCGCCACGGTCGGCCGGTTGAACTATCTGCTGAATAACGATGATGATACGAAAGGTCTTGTGATCCAGCTATTGAACCATATGGCCTATGAAGAGGATATCTCAGATTCTCTGAGCCGGATCAGCAGCAGGATGAACCTGTCCGCTTTAGAAGTGATATCGGAAAAATCTCTTTATAAGAAGAGAAAGCCCAGAATTGATTTTACGGAAGGGCTGGAAGATATGGAAGAGAGTAAAGAGCTGACCAGGGAAGACATTCTGCGCCTGAACCGTTTGGGCAGCCGTTACAGCAAGAAAGAGATTGAAGATTTTATCTTTGAGCGCATGACATCGGGAACCGCGCAGATTACGGACGATACGGTGCAGTCGGATCAGGATTTTGAAAAACTGATTCTGGCATATGATTATGCGATCCGCAGAAACAGCGCGTTTGCGGTAAAAGAAGAGGACGGGGATCTGATCGATAACGGCAGATACAAGTATCCGAAACTGACATTTACAAGGAAATGAGGAAGATTATGATAGAGTACTATGAGACACTGTCCCAGGAGGAACAGCAGCAGCTGACGGAGACCATCCAGCTTCTGCTTCGCCAGACATTTATCCTGGAACGGAAATTTGACAGAAAGTCGTCCAGATTTCAGAACAACAGGGAATTCAGGATCTGCAACAAGCATCTGGAGTTCATACGGGAGTATTTTTCCATAAGCGGCATTTACCTGCATGAAAACAGCCAGATGGGCGTGATCTATATTCAGGGAGAGAATCTGCTGGGGGACAAGCTTCCAAAGCTGGCAACGCTTTATATCCTGATTTTAAAGATCATTTATGAGGAACAGATGGCTTCCGTCTCCACCAGCGTCAATGTGTATACCACTTTGGGAGAGATCAACGAACGGCTGGGCAGCTACCGGCTGCTGAAGAATAAACCGTCTGTGACGGAGATCAGAAAGGCCATTACCATACTGAAACGTTATCAGATCATCGATCCACTGGATGTGCTGGAAGAGCTGGACGGAAAGACCAGGATGATCATATACCCGTGCATCAACGTGGTGCTGTTAGGGGACGATGTCAGGGCGCTTGTGGAGTCATTTGCGGAGAATGTAGAAGAGACAGAAGGAGAAGAAGAGGATGACGAATCAGAGATTTGAGGCATTGTCCAGGATGTGTTTGAACAACTGGCATTATATCAGCAAAAAGACGCTGTCATTCAGCGACTCCATTAATTTCTTTACCGGCCATTCGGGAAGCGGAAAATCAACGGTTTTGGATGCCCTTCAGATCGTGCTGTATGCCAATACGGACGGAAGGGGATTCTTTAATAAAGCGGCTGCGGACGATTCGGACCGCTCTCTGCTGGAATATTTGAGAGGTATGATTACCATCGGGGAAAATAATGAGTTCTCCTATCTGAGAAATAAGAACTTTTCCAGCACGATCGTATTAGAACTGAAACGGACGGACACAGAGGAATATCAGTGCGTCGGCGTCGTATTCGACGTGGAAGTGGCGTCCAATGAGATCAGCCGCCTGTTCTTCTGGCATAAAGGCCCGCTGCCGGACCATCAGTACAGGTCGGGTTCGCGCTGTATGTCCATAGAAGAGATAAAGGGATATCTGCAGCAGAACTTTAATAAAGAAGAATATTATTACGGCTCCCATAATGAACGGTTCCGCAGACAGCTTTACGACGTGTATCTGGGCGGTCTGGATATGGAGAAATTCCCCCTGCTGTTTAAGCGGGCAATTCCGTTCCGCATGAACATTAAACTGGAAGATTTTGTTAAGGAATACATCTGCACCGAGCAGGATATCCATATAGAAGACATGCAGGAAAGCGTGATGATGTATGGAAGGATGCAGAAGAAGATCGACGATACCTGCAGGGAGATCGAAAATCTGGAACAGCTTCATGAAATATATCAGAAAATGGAGGCGAAGGAAGAGGAAAAACGGGAGAATCAGTACCTGTCCGACAAGATGGATATCCTTTCCGTCCGCCAGAAGATCAAAGAGCTTCACGACCGGATCATGCTGTCAACAGAAGATTTAGACAAACAGAGAGAGATGAGAGACGAGCTGGAGCGGACGGTTCAGGAATTGGGTGTCAAAAGTGAACAGCTTTTGAAACAGATTTCTTCCACCGGCTATGATGAGAAAAAATCAGAACTGAGATCGTTAAACGAACTGATCGAGGCCCTGTTAAAGAGCCGGGTAAAGTGGGAAAAGACGGCGGAGGGATTAAACGCCTGGATTGACCAGGACATTACGGACAACAGCACCATCTGGGATATTGAAAAATTTGCGGATGGAAGCATTCAGGCGGATGAGATTGTAAGGTTGAAGAAATCCATCCAGGAAACGCGGGCAGAGGTGAAGGAACAGGAACAGGAAGCGTCCGCCGCGATCCGCAGTTTAAGAAAACAGGAAAAAGCGGCCCAGGAGGATTTAAAGAAGTTAAAACAGGGCAAAAAAGCATATCCGAAAGAATTGGAGCGTGCATGTTTGTATATACAGAGGCGCCTTCTGGAAGAAACCGGAAAATCCGTGGAGGTGAAGATTCTGGCGGATCTTTTGGATATCCGTGATGATAAGTGGCGTAATGCGGTGGAAGGCTATATGGGCAACAACAAACTAGCCCTGATCGTGGAACCGAAATATGCCAGAAAAGCCATGGACATCTATCAGGAATTAGACCGTAAGGAATATTACCGTGTGGCAGTTTTGGATACGGAAAAGGTATCGCAAAAGGAGCACGCCGTTTTCACAGGCTCCCTGTCCGAAGAAGTGATCACAAGAAATGATTACGTCCAATCCTACATCAATTTCCTTCTTGGAAAAGTGGTTAAATGCGAGAACACCGATGAACTGAGAAAGTGTCAGATCGGTATTACGGCGGACTGCGTGCTGTACCACAGCTACCGCCTGCAGTATATTAATCCGGACAATTACACCAGAAGCGCATACATCGGAGCCATGAGTATGGCTAAGAGAATCCGGCAGCTGGAACAGGAATTGGAGGAACTGAAGGAAGAACTGGCTCCGGAACTGAAGATTCAGAGGGAATGCCAGGAGATACTGAACCTGGAAGAGCTGGGACTTCCGGCCGAGGATTATATAAGCTGGCTGAGTGATATGGAGAAATTAAAGTCCAGGGAAAAGGAAAAGAAACGTCTTGTAAAACAGCTGGAAGAGCTGAAAGAAAAGAAGGTGGATCTCTGGGAGACAGAGCGCCGCGGGGTTCTGGAAGAAAAGAAGGCAAAAGAGGATCTGGCCGAACAGGTAAAACAGGTGATCTGGCGTCTCAATGAGCAGATGGAGGAAAACCGCAGAAAACAGATTGAATTAAATGAATTGCTGGTGGAAAAAGAGAGAAACTTTACAGAAGACGGACGGTATGAGAGGAAGGCGGACGAATTTTTACAGAGCCAGGCGGAGCCGCGGTATGACAGGCTGTGCCAGAGATTCCAGGATGCGGCTTTAAAGGCAGACGAGGAACGGGCCGGGATTTATTCAGAGCTTCAGGAGAGCCGGTTCCGTTATCTGAAACAATATCCAAACCGCAGCTTTTCCGCTACAATTGAAGACAATGAACCGTATGACAAGCTGTTAGGAAGGCTGCAGTGCGATAATCTGGAGGAATACCGGCAGATCGCCAGGGAGCAGGCTAGATCAGCAGTGGAGCATTTCAGGGACGACTTCATGTTCAAGATCCGCAGCGCCATTAAAGAAGCGCTGATCCGCAAAGACGAACTGAACCGCATCATCAATAAGCTGGATTTCGGAAAGGATAAATATCAATTCGTAATCGGCAAAAACAAAGGACCGGACGGCCGTTTCTATGACATGTTTATGGATGATTCGCTGGAAGTAAATCCTGCTATGCTGACGGATTCCTTTGAAGACCAACTGAATTTCTTTACCATTAACCATGAAAACAATTACGGGGATATGATCAATGAACTGATCAATGTTTTCATTCCGCCTGAGAATGCGGATCACGACCAGCTGGAAGAGGCGAAGCAGAACATGGACAAATACGCGGATTACAGAACCTATCTTTCCTTTGATATGCAGCAGATTGTCCGCAGCCAGGGCGAGGAAACCATTAAGATCCAGCTGAGCAAAATGATTAAGAAAAATTCCGGCGGCGAGGGCCAGAACCCTCTTTATGTGGCCTTATTAGCCAGCTTTGCCCAGGCTTACCGGATCAACATGTCGCCTAAGATGCTGCGCAATCCAACCATCCGTCTGGTGGTCTTAGACGAGGCATTTTCCAAGATGGATGCGGAAAAGGTGGCCAGCTGTATTGAGCTGATTAGAGGGCTGGGATTCCAGGCCATCATAAGCGCTACCAATGATAAGATTCAAAATTATTTGGAAAATGTGGATAAAACTTTTGTATTTGCTAATCCGAACAAGAAATCAATCTCGATTCAGGAATTTGAGAGAAAAGAGTTCGGGGAATTGCTGAGGGATTTGGATGGAGAAGACGAACAGGAGAGCTTATTGATTAAATAATAGATCCGCCAACTCAAAGCGGCGGAAAGAGAGGAGAGGTGCAGATGTCAACAGTGTACTCAAAAGATTGTGAATACCATATTCAGCTGAAACCGGGGGATGTGGGGGAATACGTGATACTGCCCGGAGACCCGGGGCGGTGTGAAAAGATCGCCGAGTGTCTGGAGGATGCCAAACTGATGGCCTCCAACAGGGAATACGTTACCTATACCGGACGTCTTGGAGAGAAGAGGGTGAGCGTTACTTCTACGGGAATCGGCGGCCCTTCGGCGGCTATCGCTATGGAAGAGCTGATCCACTGCGGAGCCCATACCTTCATCCGCGTGGGAACCTCAGGGGGAATGCAGCCGGACGTGTTGGCCGGGGACGTGGTGATCGCCACAGGAGCCATCCGTTTGGACGGAACCAGCAAGGAATATGCGCCCATCGAATATCCGGCCGTGGCCGATTATGAAGTGGTGGAAGCTCTGAAAAAAGGAGCCGACCGACTTGGAAAACGCTCCCATGTGGGCGTAGTCCAGTGTAAGGATTCCTTTTATGGCCAGCACGAACCGGAGAATATGCCGGTAAGCTATGAACTGCTGAACAAATGGGAGGCCTGGAAACGCTGCGGCGCCCTGACTTCGGAAATGGAATCCGCCACCCTGTTCATCGTTGGGGCGGTGCGCAGAGTCCGTGTGGGGTCTGTGATGCTGGTGATCGGCAACCAAACCAGAAGAGAGATGGGACTGCCCGATATCCAATGCCATGATACACAGAGCGCCATTGATGTTGCGGTGGAAGCCATAAAGCTTTTGTAGAATATATGATAGACAGCCAGAGGAGATAAAAAGTGGATATTTACGATAAACTGCACAACGGCGATTTATATCAGACGGATAATGAACAGCTTATAAAGGATCAGACAGAATGTTTGGAACGGTTGTATGATTTTAACCAGACGCGGCCTTCGGAGATGGAAAAACGCGGAACCATGCTGAAAGAAATGTTTGCTGAAATTGGCCCAAACTGTTATATTGAACCGCCTCTTCACGCTAATTGGGGAGGTAGGCATGTTCATTTTGGGAAGAATATTTATGCAAATTTCAATTTAACGCTTGTGGACGATACGCATATTTATGTGGGCGATTACACGATGATCGGCCCGAATGTGACAATTGCGGCAGCAGGCCACCCGGTTATGCCAGAACTGCGGGAAAAAGGATATCAGTACAATTTCCCGGTTCATATCGGAAGAAACTGCTGGATCGGAGCCGGAGCAATAATCGTTCCGGGCGTTACAATTGGGGATAATACCGTCATCGGAGCGGGAAGCGTGGTTACGAAAGATATTCCGGCCAATGTGGTCGCAGTTGGAAATCCTTGCAGAGTGCTGAGGGAGATTGGGGAGTCGGATAGGAAATATTATTTTAAAGACAGGATGATTGGTGTGGAATAGCTATTTTCTTATGAGCGCCCCCATTTCCTTCCATTGTCGAATTTTCAGAAACAGTTGTGATTTTTGTAAAAAGTCGCTATAATAGGTAGGTACAAAAAAAAGGGGGTTCATAAGATGAACGAACAAAAACAGTTCAAACCATATATTCCTGCGGAAAAAGTTGATCCTGAACTGACAGTCCTGTCGATTGTCATGGGTATTCTTTTAGCAGTAGTATTTGGTGCAGCCAATGCGTATTTAGGGCTGAAGGTAGGAATGACTATCTCAGCGTCCATTCCGGCTGCTGTAATTTCCATGGGTGTCATCCGTGTAATTCTGCGCAGAAATTCAATTTTGGAAAGCAATATCGTTCAGACGATCGGATCAGCAGGCGAGTCATTGGCTGCCGGAGCGATCTTCACATTGCCGGCTTTATTTTTGTGGGCAAAAGAAGGAAAGATGGAAGCTCCTAACATGCTGGAGATCACATTAATTGCCTTCTTAGGCGGTATTTTGGGCGTATTGTTCATGGTTCCGCTTAGAAATGCTTTAATCGTGAAAGAACATAATACCCTTCCTTATCCGGAAGGTACCGCATGTGCGGAAGTTCTTTTAGCAGGTGAAGAAGGCGGCGCCAATGCGTCAACCGTATTCGCCGGAATGGGAATCGCTGCTCTTTTCAAATTTATCGTGGATGGAGTTAAAGCGGTGCCAAGTGAAATCAACTTCAGAGTAAAAGGATTTGCGGGAGAAATCGGTACTCAGGCGTATCCGGCCCTGATCGGTGTCGGTTATATCGTAGGACCAAGAATTTCTTCTTACATGTTTGCCGGCGGTATCGTTGGATGGCTGGTTCTTATTCCTGCCATCGTTCTGTTCGGTTCAAACACGGTTCTGTATCCTGGAACTGATACGATCGGCGAGATCTTTGCGGCCAACGGAGCAAGCGGAATCTGGGGAACCTATATCCGTTATATTGGAGCCGGTGCGGTTGCATGCGGCGGTATCATCAGCCTGATCAAATCACTTCCTCTCATTATCCGTACATTCAGAGATTCCATGAAGGATTTAAAGGGAACCAGAACGGCCAGCGCGCTGAGAACAGAAAAAGACCTGGATATGAGATTTATTCTGGGCGGAATCCTGATCATGATTCTGGCTATCTGGCTTGTTCCGGCAGTTCCTGTTAACTTAATCGGTGCGATCATTGTTGTTGTATTTGGTTTCTTCTTTGCGACTGTTTCTTCCAGAATGGTTGGCTTGATCGGAAGCAGCAACAACCCGGTATCCGGTATGGCAATTGCCACTCTTTTGCTGGCTACCATCATTTTGAAAGCAACCGGAAATGTTGGAATCAGCGGAATGCAGGGCGCAATCGCCATCGGTTCCATCATCTGTATCATCGCTGCAATTGCAGGCGATACTTCACAGGATTTGAAGACCGGCTATCTGCTGGGCGCTACGCCTATGAAGCAGCAGATGGGTGAATTGATCGGTGTTACATCCGCAGCTCTTGCCATCGGCGGCGTATTATACCTGCTGAATGCAGCATGGGGATTTGGCACACCGGAACTGGGCGCTCCTCAGGCAATGCTGATGAAGATGATTGTAGAAGGCGTTATGGACAATAACCTGCCGTGGACTCTTGTATTTATCGGCGTATTCATCGCAGTCGTTATGGAAATCCTGCGCATCCCGGTACTTCCGTTTGCAGTAGGTCTGTATCTTCCTGTACAGCTGAATGCATGTATTATGATCGGCGGTGTGGTAAGATTGGTTCTGGACGGCAAGAAGACGAAAGATGCGAAAGCAGAGGCAGAAAAACAGAGAGGAATTACAGACGGCGTTCTCTATTGCTCCGGTATGATCGCAGGAGAGGGACTTGTAGGTATTCTGCTTGCAATCCTCACTGTATTCGGCGTTGCGGATTCATTTGACCTTTCTTCTAAGGTTCCGGCATCTGCAGGCAACATCGGATGTATTATTGTAATCATTCTCATGATCTTATGCCTGCTTAAATTCTCCGTCTGGAGGAAGGCTAAGAGCGAGTAAGCGTATATGAAGAAGAAAAATGACGACCGTAACTACCTGGAATTCATTCCTGAAAAGAGTGAGTTCCTGACATGGAGTACGGATGAATTGGGTATTGTTACTTTGGATGTGGAGAACAAGGGAATCTTTAATACGATTGCGCAGACGTTATTTAAAAAGCCCCGCATTTCCCACATCCACCTGGATGAACTGGGCAGCTTTGTCTGGCCGCTGATTGACGGAAAGACAGACATCACGGCCCTGGGAGTTTTGGTGAAAGAAGAGTTCGGAGAGAAAGCCGAACCTCTGTATCCAAGGCTTGCAAAGTTTTTTCAAGTGCTGGAAAGCTATCATTTTGTAAAGCTGAATAAATGATTCTGAAAAAGGATTTTGGTACCGCATTTTGCGGCGCTGGAATCCTTTTTTGTTAGATTCCTGAATAACTGTACACAATATAAAGAAGCATGGTCCGGCTGGTAAATGAAGCTGTTATGCAGAGGCATTTTCAGGCGGATTATAGTATGTTACAGTTCAGGAGGTTATATATGATTAAACATTCAATGTTATATCCCAGAATTACCGAAACCCGCCGCATGATTGACATGGACGGAATGTGGAAATTCTCCTTTGACCCGGATGCAGAGGGTGAGGCGGAGGAATGGAAAAATGGAATTCCTAAGGCGGTGCCAATGCCTGTTCCATCCAGCTTTCAGGACCTTTTTACGGATAAGGATTCGAGAGAATACTGCGGTGACTTCTGGTATGAGACAGAAGTCACGGTTCCGAACGAGTGGGAGGGAAAAGGGATATTTCTCAGAATTGGCGGCGCGGCCCACAGGGCTTTTGTATATGTAAATGGAAAGGAATCGGCTTTCCATGAAGGCGGCTTTATGCCGTTTCTGGCCGAGATAACGGGAACCGTTAATCTGGGCAAGGCCAACAAAATCGTGGTTAAAGTGAATAATGAGCTGACGGAAACCAACCTTCCGGTAGGAAAAACCGTCACTTTGGCAAACGGAAAGAAGATGGCAAAGCCGTATTTCGATTTTTTCAATTACGCCGGGCTTCAGCGTCCGGTAAAGCTTCTGGCTTTGCCGAAAGAATATATCATTGATTATTCTGTTAATTTCCGGCTGGAAGGGGACACAGCCTGGGTGGATTATACGGTGGAAACCATGGGCAGCCATCCGGTTACGGTCCGGCTATATGATGAAAAAGGAGAAGAAGTGTCCTCATCGGAAGGAAAAAAGAGCACATTAAAGGTGGAACGGGCTCATCTGTGGCAGGTCAGGAACGCCTATTTATATAGGATTGTGATCGAAATCCGGGATGAAGATAAGCTGATTGACTGCTATCAGGATGAGATCGGAATCAGAACCGTGGAGATCAAAGGGACGGAGATTTTGATCAATGGAAGCCCTGTATATCTGAAAGGGTTTGGAAAACATGAGGACAGCCCGGTGGCGGGGCGTGGATACAATCTTCCGATGATAAAGCGGGATTTTGAGTGCATGAAATGGATTGGAGCCAATTCGTTCCGGACAGCCCATTATCCATACAGCGAGGAAATTTACCAGATGGCGGACCGGGAAGGCTTTCTCGTAATCGATGAAGTGGCCGCTGTGGGTATGTTTGAAAGCCAGATGAATTTCTTTGAAGCCAATACGGGAAAGAAAACCGGATTTTTTGAGAAATCCACCACTTCCCAGCTTTTGCGCACCCATCTGACAGCCATTGAAGAAATGATTGCAAGAGACAAGAACCATCCCTGCGTAATCGCATGGAGCCTGTTAAATGAGCCGGAAACCACCAGTGAAGCGGCGGTGGCGTATTTTGAAGACGTGTTTAAGAGGGCTTATGAACTGGATGTTCAGAAGAGGCCGAGGACATTTGCCATGCTCATGAATTCCCTGCCTGATACCTGTAAATGCTATCAGTTTGCGGATATGATCGCCCTGAACCGCTATTACGGCTGGTATTTGAAGGGAGGATATGAGATCTGTGAGGCAAAGGAAGCATTTAGCAGGGAAATGGATGCCTGGAAGGCCAAGGAGCTGAATAAACCGTTCATTTTCACGGAATACGGGGCGGATGCACTTTCCTTGCCCGATAAGCTTCCGTCTGTGATGTGGGGGCAGGAATACCAGATCGAATACTTGGAGATGAACCACAGCGTATTTGACTCCTATGAGTTCGTGAAAGGAGAGCAGGTTTGGAATTTTGCCGATTTTCAGACCGGAGAAGGCATTATGAGAGCGGACGGCAATAAGAAAGGGATATTCACCAGAGAGCGTCAGCCCAAAGCGGCGGCTTATTATCTGAAAAAGCGTTGGGAAAGCCTGCCGCTTGACTATAAGAAATGACAAAAGACTGCCGGATATCCGGTTAATCGGGTTGGGACATCAGATGGAACCAGTTTTTCTGAAAATCCAGCACCCCTTCTTTTTTCAGTTTACAGAGTTCATTGGACATGGCACTGCGGTCCACGCAGAGATAGTCGGCCAGCTGCTGCCGGTTAAAGGGAATTTCAAAGCGGGCATTTTTCTGTTTCAGGGATTCTTCCGACAGATAGGACAGCAGCTTTTCCCTTGTGGACCGTTTGGCCATGTGCTTGATTTTCTGGGTCAGCATCAGGTTTTTATCCGCCAGCACGGACAGCAGGTTGCGGATCAGGCGGGTGTGAAATTCACAGGCCGAAGTGCAGACCGTAATCACTTTCTGTACATCCAGAAATAAAATTTCCGCTCGTTCCGCAGCCACCACGCTGACTCCCAGCTCCACAGAAGGGGTACAGGCATAGGCGTCTCCAAACATCTGCCCCTTTGGGCACTCGGCCAGAATGGTCCGGTTGCCCCAGAAATCCTCTTCGATCACATGAACCGATCCCATGAGAACAAGTCCCATGGAACTGATGTGATCCCCGTTTCTCCAGATGAATTCCCCTTTTTCATAGGTTCGTTTTACCGCACTTAAACAATTTAACATAGCTTCTATTTCTCCGCCTTCAATCCCGTAAAAGAGTACGGATTTTTTCAGTATTGTCATGGTATCATTCATAAAGTTCTCCTTTTGTTGGAAATACAACAGATATGTTATTAAAATTGTATTACAATGACCTCATTAAGTCAAGAAGAGGAGAATAAACAGAAATGGATAAGAATATGTTTTGTTTTCAATGTGAACAGACCGCCGGCTGCAGCGGCTGTACCGGAACGGCAGGAGTATGCGGAAAAACGGCCAAAACAGCCAATCTCCAGGATGAACTGACAGGAGCGCTAATCGGTTTAGCCCGGACCTGCTCCAACCAGACCCCGACGGAGGAAACGACTAAGCTGTTGATTGAAGGGCTTTTCACCACGGTTACTAATGTGAATTTTAATGATGATACCATTGAAGAATTGATTAAGGCCGTGAGAGCAGAAAAGATGCATCTGGCTCCAAACTGCCTCACCTGCGGATCTCCCTGCGGCCACAACGACGATTACGATATGAAGAAACTCTGGGAAGCGGAGGAGGAGATCCGCTCTCTGAAATCTTTGATTCTATTCGGAATGCGTGGAATCGCAGCCTACGCCTATCATGCCATGGTGCTGGGATACAGCGATGAGGCTGTCAATGACTTTTTCTATAAGGGTTTATTTGTGATCGGTGAAGACTGGACCGAAGAGGAATACTTAAATATAGCCATGGAAACAGGAGAGGTGAATTTAAAATGCATGGAACTGTTAGACCGGGCCAACACGGAAAGTTTCGGAACACCCGCCCCGGTAAAAGTGTCCATGAAAGTGGAAAAAGGCCCGTTTATCGTGATTACCGGCCATGACCTGTACGACCTGAAATGCCTTTTGGAACAGACGGAAGGAAAGGGCATCAACATCTATACCCACGGCGAAATGCTTCCGGCCCATGCATATCCCCTCTTAAAGCAGTACAGCCATTTAAAGGGCAATTACGGAACTGCCTGGCAGAACCAGCAGAAGGAATTTGACGGTCTTCCGGCTCCGATTCTGTTTACCACCAACTGCCTGATGCCTGTAAAAGAAAGCTACGCGGACCGGGTATTTACCACAGAGCTGGTCTCCTACCCGGAGATGGTTCATATCGGAAAAGACAGAGATTTTTCAGCTGTGATTGAAAAAGCCCTGGAACTGGGCGGATTTCCGGAAGACATGGAATTTGCCGGGATTAACGGCGGAACAAAACTGATCACCGGTTTCGGACACGGAGCCGTTTTAGCGGCGGCAGATCAGGTGGTGGATGCGGTGAAAAATGGACAGATCAAACATTTTTACCTGGTAGGCGGATGTGACGGGGCCAGAACAGGCCGTAATTTCTACACGGATTTTGTGAAGAATACGCCGGACGATTCCATAATCCTCACCCTGGCCTGCGGCAAATTCCGTTTCAATGACCTGGATCTGGGCCAGATAGAAGGACTGCCGCGGCTGATGGATATGGGACAGTGTAATGATGCTTACAGCGCAATTAAAGTGGCATCTGCGTTGGCTGATGCATTCGGATGTTCGGTGAATGAACTTCCGCTAACCATTGTGCTGTCCTGGTATGAGCAGAAAGCGGTATGTATTCTTTTGAGTTTGTTGTATCTGGGAATTAAAAATACTTATCTTGGGCCTACGCTTCCTGCGTTTTTGGCGCCCGGAGTGTTAAAATATCTGGTGGATGAGTTTCAGATTGCGCCGGTGAGCGAGTTGGCGGTGTAGTTCACTTTTTTTTACATCAACCCTCAAGGCATTTTTGAAAATGCCTTGAGGGTTGATGTTAAAGGTTGATGTTAAAAATCCCCTTATTTATCTAAAATCTATTTCTTCACGAATTGTTTATCGAATTCCGGATTAAAATAATAGAAGTTCTTGGAATCTAAATCCCCTTTTATCTTCTCCAGTGCCTCCCCGAAACGCTGGAAATGAACCACTTCTCTTGCTCTTAAAAATTTAAGCGGTTCTCTGACGTCAGGATCGGTGATCACACGAAGTAAATTATCATAAGTGGTTCTGGCCTTTTGCTCAGCGGCCAGGTCCTCTGTCAGATCCGTGATAGCGTCACCCTTAGACTGGAATTCACAGGCGTTAAAAGGTATTCCGCCTGCAGCCTGAGGCCAGAGTGCGGTAGTATGGTCGATATAATAAGCGTCGAATCCGGCGGTTTTAGCCTGTTCTGCCGTCAGGTTCTTAGTAAGCTGATAGATGATGGAGCAGACCATTTCCAAATGACCAAGCTCCTCAGTTCCGATGTCCGTAAGCAGCCCGCCCACTTCCTTACAAGGCATGCTGTAACGCTGGGAAAGATACCGCATGGATGCGGCTAATTCTCCGTCAGGTCCGCCGAACTGGCTGATAACCAGCTGGGCTGTCTTAGGGCATGTTTTTGTTATTTTAACCGGGAATTGAAGCCGTTTTTCGTAACACCACATAATCAGACACCTCCTTTTACATTTGCAGGGGAATTCGTATTCGCGCTGGCATCCCAGGGAACAGGGCCGTCACTCCAGGTCCAATGGCGCTGGCCCGGATATTTTGTATAGCTTTCGCTCTGATTGTTGGTATCAGGACAGACAAATTCCCGGGTCAGTGGTTCAAAATCTTCTGCATAGGTTTTTAAAAGTTCCTTCCGCTTCGTTGACATCTGGGTAAAATAATCCAGCGCATCCGTGTCAAGAGGATGGGTATCCAGATAAAGCGTTAAGTCATCTACCACAAAACTGGTTTCATTAATCTGTTTTAATAGCTGCATACGGTCAGACATGTGCTTCACCTCCTATAAAAAATGGAAGATTCAAGCATGGGAAAATCGTTCCCTCCGCTAAAGCCTTTTCCGGTGAATAAGGCTGTTCCCACGGCTGCATGGGCACTGTGGCGATTGCAAGGTGAGTTGGTGTTTTTGAAATCTTTTCAGCAAAATCCATTAAAATCACTCCTTTCTGCATTCAATAAGTTTCCTTACTATTATTTGAGCAAAAGGAGGATTTACTTTACTAAAATATTGCCATGTGAAAAACGGGATTAAAAAATGCCGGGAATCCGGCCTAAAAAAACAGAAAAGTAGAAGCTGGTACTATTTACCTAAGAAAAATAACAGGCTTTGTAAATTTTTATGCCAATAAATAAAGACAATAATTGTCATAGGAATCAGACAAAGAGCCACGGTTAATCCTGTATTCCATTTACAGGACAGCTGATTTTTATAGAAAATGAAAAAAGATGCCCAGGAAGCAGCACAGCTGAGAGGCAAAGCAAACAAAACTAAAAATCCGATCATAGTCATCTCACTTTCCCCCGTTCCGATTGGTAAAAAACAACACTTCCTTCTAATTCCTATTTTACTATAAGAGAAAACTTTTTACAATGAATTATATCGGACGCTATCCAAATCCTTTATCAAGGTTGACAAAATTGTTTGACTGCTGTAGAGTTAAAGCATAAAATTTATCAGAAAAGGTGATGGAAGTCCGGCGTATCAGATGCCACACAATCAGTGGTGTGGATATGACTGGAAAAGAGTAGATAAAATCAATTCAATAGGGATCAAAGCGGCTGATACGATCAGCCTGATTTGTGTACCTGATGTTTGATTTTATTTTACTCTTAGCTTTTCCTCATCTGACGAGGATTAGCCGTAGAGTAAAATCTACGGTTTTTATATTTGATCAAAATTAAAGGAGAATATAACGATGTATGATGGAATTAGTAAAATTTTTGAACTGCCCAAGCTCTATAAAGAAAGCGAAGCTGCATTTTGGGATGATGATTATATATCAAAACAAATGCTTAAAGCTCATCTGGACCCGGATTTTAATGGAGCAAGTAGAAAACTGGACTTTATCGAAAAATCTGTTTCATGGATAAAACAGATTTTGCCTTCTCAAAAGTATCCGTCTTTGCTGGACGTTGGCTGCGGTCCCGGATTGTATGCAGAAAGATTTACAACCGGAGGCTATCTGGTAACAGGGGTTGATTTCTCAAGACGCTCTATCGGTTACGCCAGACATTCGGCCCAAAGAGCCAGTCTCAATATCCACTATATATGTCAAAATTATTTAGCGCTGGATATAGATAAAACATTTGATTTATCTACAATGATTTACTGTGACTATGGTGCATTATCAACTGAAAACCGGAGAATTATTTTACAAAACATATATAAACATCTAAAGTCAGGCGGAAAGCTGCTGCTGGATGTTTTCTCAATGGCTGAATATAATAACTTTCAGGAACAGCAGACTTGGGAGTTACACAAACTTGGGGGATTTTGGCGTGAAAAAGAATATGTTGAAGTAAATAAATTTTGTAAATTTTCTGATAACGTCACATTAGATCAATACATCATTATTTCAGATAAAGAGATTGCCGCCTATTATTTATGGAATACCTATTTCACAAAAGAGACGCTTGCAAAAGAAGCAAGAGAAGCTGGTTTTGAGATATGCGGAATATATAGTGATGTTGCAGGACGTAAGTTTTGTGAGGAAAGCCCTACTATCGCTATACTTCTTAGAAAGTAACAAAATAGTATAAATGGCAGTTTTAATCGGGCCGCTATTTACTTTTTGGGCGGGTAGACAGCTGGATTTTATTAAGCAAAAATGCCGGGACAAACCATGCAGAATTATGCTGATTACACGAAAATTGTGCAAAATGCACAAAGAATAAAAGCGAGATCAAGAAAGAACTTAATTTTTAATTAAGTTTTGTACCGCTTTCTTGATTTACCCTCAATACTTTGGTATAATTTAACCAATAACATCATATCTATTAAATACGGAAACTATATAATGCCGAATGCTATATTCCCTGTAAACCAGGATATGACAGCGGGAGAACCAATTAATTGGGGTGAATTCAGAGATTTGAGTTTAAATTATCAGATCGACGATAGGGGACCTTCTTCTCCGAACCCGTCAGCTAATCTCGTAGGCGAAGGAAGGTTTGTGCGTTTTTAACGTACTCTGTTTTTCTTGCAGAAAACAACCGATAGCTGCCTTCGCCACCCGGATATCTAATTCCGGGTGTTTTTGTTTCCGTAAATCTATTCAGTGAAGGAGAGATTATAATGAAAGAGAAAAAGAAAAGCCCAGGTTTATTTTTGTCATTGTTCGTATTAGCAGTTATCGCGTCTGTGTTAACGGCAGGTATCGCGGCAGGTGTTGCCACAATTCCCCTTTTAATCGTAAATATTTTCCTGATATTGTTGATTTCCATGGCGGCCGGGTACCGTTATGAGGATCTGGAAACCAGCATGATGACAGGTGTAAAACGGGCTATCGACTGTGTGATGATCCTGGTATTTGTCGGCATTCTGATCGCTGCATGGATCAAATGCGGAACGGTTCCCATGATTATCTATTACGGTCTGGGAGTTATCACGCCGAGAATGCTGCTGCCGCTGACATTTGTCATGTGCTCCCTTTTATCACTGTGTATCGGCACTTCTTTAGGAACGGCAGGAACCATGGGCGTGGCTTGTGTGAGCATTGGCGTCAGCATGGGAATACCGATTCCATTGACCGCGGGCGCAGCTATTTCCGGTTCCATTCTGGGAGATAAACTTTCCCCTCTGTCCGATTCTACAATCCTGGCGGCCAGCGCCAGCGATATCAACATCTACGATCATGTGCGTTCCATGTTTTATACGACGGGACCTTCCGTACTCATCAGCCTTTTGATTTTTTATCTTCTCGGTGGAAGATATGCGGACGTTGCTCTGGATCAGAGCGTTTTGCAGTCGGTAAGAGACACACTGGCAGGACTTTTCCATTTTAATATAGTCCTTCTGGTTCCTATGGTCCTCATTGTCATTCTCTGTCTGAAAAAAGTTCCGGCGATTCTGGCCATTCTGCTTTCCGGATTTTCCGGCCTGCTCTTAGCCGTAGTCGTTCAGGGAACCAGCCTTACGGAAGTTTTAGCCGTTATTTACAGCGGCGTGAAGGTGGATACGGGCGTTGCCATTGTGGATACCATGCTGAGCAAAGGAGGCATTTCTTCGATGATGGCTACGATCTGTACGGCAGTTCTGGCCCTGGCTATGGGAGGAATCCTGAGCGAAGCCGGTTACCTTAATGTGATTGTGGAGAAAATTACAAAGGCGGTTAAATCAGATACGTCCGCGATCTTAGTGACTCTTGTCTGCGGCATTATAACCGTGATGCTGGTCACCAATTTCTATGTGTCCGTAGTGCTTATGGGGACCATGTTTAAAGAAATTTATGATAAGCGGGGAATCCATAGAAGCGTTCTTTCACGAACGATTGAAGAGGCTAACACCATTATTCTGCCGTTGGTTCCATGGAATACCAGCTGCATCTATTATATGAGTTTGTTTGGATTTACGACGATGAGCTTTGCTCCTTATGTGGTGTTTGCTTATGTAAATGTGGCTATCAGTATTCTATGCGCAGTGGCCGGAATCTTCATATTCAAATCCATTCCGGGTAATGACAGGAAATCGGATTGGCGTATTTGGAAGAAAAAGACGATGGAAGAAGATGAGATTGATATAGAAACTGTGGAGGCGGAAACGGTGATGTGAATTTTTTATCCTCAGCCGGACAGCAGTCAAAAAAGGGACCACCCGATTGCCCGGGCAGTCCCTTCTCTCTGATGTTTCTTAATTAATACCCAATTGTTCCAATTCCTCCGCATCCTGCGCAAGTTTTGCTTCCGGAACCGCCGCATCCCGGGCAGACTCCCTGCCAAATGTCGCCGTTAATGCCGAAAGTGGCATTCTGGCCTCTTCCGGTTCCGTGACAATAGGTGCAAGTCACGCTGCCGCGTCCAAAACAAACAGGACAAGGTTTCGGCCCGGTTTGTGATGAGCTGCCGCTGTTTCCGGTGCTGTTGCTGTAACTGTTATTGCTGCTGGTGTCAGGATTGGAAGAAGCGGCAATATTTCCCGACCGTCTCTTGTTCCCCGGATGCGCATCTTCGTAGCGCAGTGTGGTAACCCCGCTCCTTGCTCCGTCTTCCGTCCGTATAGCAACAACTTTAAGCGTCTGCCCTGGTTTAAGAACGGGATTGCCGTACCAAATGTTGAATGTAGTATTGCGTTTGTTCTCGTATAGGGTATCGTCTTCCGTAGGATTATCGGGATTCGTACCTGTGGTGAAATACATCCGGCATCCTGTATTGCAGGCCATGGTAATGTGTTTGGCATCCGACCGGTCCGGGTTAAAGATGGAGTAATCCTTATATATCGGCATTGGAATATCTGCATCATACTCCGGATCTTCTTCTTCATCTTCTATATCGCTGGAGCCGGTATTCAGCTGTACTCTCCAATTGGGAATCCATGCTCCATCCGTGCCGACAAGGTAACCGTCCGGTGTAATTGTGTTGGACAGCATATAGCCGTCCGGTCCAAAGTAATACTGCTTTCCGTCAATTTCCTGCCACTGGCTTGACGGGTAACCACCGTCATCATTTTGATACCACCAACCGGTCGTATCCAGTTTCCATTCTCCCGCCCATGCAGGAATTGCCATTAAAACTGATAGAATTACTGCTGTTAAAAATAACTTTACTCTCTTCATAGCATCTCCTCCTAGTTAATTTGATAATTTGATAATAGCATATATAAAAATACAAAAAATTAACTTTTTTCCGAAGCGAAAAATGGAGGGGGTTGGAAAATTTCTTCATGTTTTTTACATAGATCGTGAAGGCATTTTCCAAAATGCCTTCACCCTTTACTTTAATCCCTAAATGATTAGACAAACAAAAAGGGGGATGATACAATAGTATTAACTATCAATATTTATCCATTAACAACTTCGCTTCGAAAGGAGAAGTAATCATGAAAAAACGTTACAAATTTTTTGTGGCAATGCTCGCACTGACTTTGTCTATGAGCACTACAGCATTTGCCGGCACTTGGAAACAGGAGGCAGACGGCTGGTGGTGGCAGAATGATGACGGCTCTTATCCACAGTCCGGCTGGCAGTGGATTGACGGCAATAACGATGGTGTAGCAGAAAGCTATTACTTTAATGAGAATGGCTATCTTTTAACCAACACCACAACACCTGACGGCTATACGGTCAATGAAGACGGCGCCTGGACCGTAAACGGGGTTGTCCAGCAGAAGGATATGAGGCCCGGAACGGATGGCGGCGGTACTGTTTTAGATGGTGCCCAGTTATATCTGGAAGCCAGCAAGAAGAACTCACAGCTGTCCAGCATGGCTGCAACCAGTATTGTGAATGCGAATATGACCATGGATGGACAGACGGTTCCCGCCAGTATGACCCTGGATATGAAATTTAAAGATTTAAATCAGGGTTCCATGAAATATCTCGTAAACGCGCGTACGATTATGACAGGACTCAGCATGGATAGCACCATGTTCTACACAGACGGTTATTGTTATATTGATATGATGGGACAGAAACAGAAGGTAGCTATGGATTTAGACTCCATGACCCAGACTATTGAAAATGCTTTAGAAACAGGAGGTAAGGCCGGTTTTATGCAGAATGTTTCTGTTTCAGACGATGGAAATGGCAATAAGGTTGTTTCTTATACCTCTGATATCAGCGGGATGGGGGATTATTTACAGAACATGTATGATCAGATGGGAATGGAGGTTAATTCCATTAGCTTGAAGAATATGAACGCTACAGCCGTCATCAACCCGGAAGGTTATATTGTTTCAGAAAATATCAACATGAGTATGAGCTTTGGCGTTTTAGATAAAGTTATGGATGCTGACATGAATATGCAGATGAATTATACTAATATTGGGCAGCCGGTATATTTTACACTGCCGTCGACAGAAGGATATGTGGAAGCAGGAGCGGTTCAATAGTCGTTTTTTCAGAACAATAGGAATTATTCAGTGATAAAAAGGTTTATAATTAAAAAGATCAGCAGGCAGGAAAGGCGGCAGCCGTTCCTAACTGCTGATCTTTTTTCGAAATCCGGAAACAGGATCTTTATTAATAAACCGTATATTATGATATTATGATTTTGAAATAAACCGCGTTGGAAATTTACGAATAACCTCAAATACCCCGGTAATCCACGGATTGCCAAGCACAATAGTCAAAAGTAAGGACAGAACTAAAAGCCCTATAATCCATAGCTTCGAGTGCACGTTCACCAGATCAAAAAATCCATAATACTGCATCAGATCTCTGATAAGCCGGTGCAGGATGTAAATCTGCAGAGTCCTGCTCCCGATTGCGGTGAAAATGGTCCTCTTTTTTGGCACAACTGCCATAAGCCCAAGCGATAAGAGCACCGTGATGATATACCAGGCAAAGCGGATCAGACCACCATAAGGATATAATTCCGACCCCAGCCGGAAATAATTGATGCCGTAGACGATATGTGAGTAAGGCATCAGCAGATCATACGTGCACAGGAAGAGAAATGCAGCCGTAATAAAAGCGGGAATGAGCAGAAGAACCCTGTGTCTGTTGTGAAAATTGATGTTAAATTTCCTTCCGTTCATATAATAGCCGGCATAAAAAAACGGTGCAAAAGCAAGTGTACGGTCCAGTGCCAGGATGGAGTTAACCGAGTGTTCATAACCGGACAGCAGGCTGATGATAACGGAACCGGCCATTACCACGCGCGTGTCCAGCTCCCGTATAAACGGGATGGTCAGATACCAAAGCGCCAAAGCCAGAAGATACCAGGGAGCGCCGCTTTCCTCGAAAAAATCGATATACAATCCGATATGGCCGTCAATCAGCCCTTCCGTAAAATGAGTCAGAATCTTGAATAGGATATAGAGCCATACGATCTGTATCAGCTTGTCGGCCCGGAATTTTCCGTTTTGAACCACATGAGTGGAAAAATACCCCGATACAAAGATAAAGCAGGGCATGTGGAATGTATAGATTAAATAAAAGATATTATTGGAAAAACGTGTTTTATCCAAGGGCAGCAGAAAATGTCCCGCCACCACCAAAAAAATCAAAATGAATCTGAAATTGTCAAAATAGGCGCTGCGTCCTGCCTGTTTTAATTCCCCCATATAAAAAATCTCCTTAAAACTCCAATGTTTAAACCGATGCTGAACCAGCAGTTGTTTTCGCATGTTCCATCATACTTCTCCATATGCGTTCTGTCAATCGGCGTAAGGAAAATGTAAAGGCTGATCTGTCACAACAACGTTAAGAAAATATTAGGAAAAGATTGACAAATGAAATTGGACAATAGTATAATGTTATATATACACACGTGTTTACATTTTGAAACTTATAAAAAATGACGAAAACAGGAGGTCGGAGTAATGAAAAAACAGTTAAATGTAGGCTTTCTCACCACTTTTTCCGGAAGATGGCCCCAGGAGGTACCGTCTCAGAGAAATAAAGAATACGGTGACTGGCTGGAAGCAAATCTTCCCGAGTTAAACATCATCCGCGCGGATGTGATGGGAAGCGGACTCAAGGAGAACGAAGCGATTGTATCACAGTTTAAGGCTGCTGAGGCGGATGTGATCGTTATGGTTTACGGGGCATTCACCGGCGACGATGTGGCATCCTACCTGACGGAGATGCTGAACATTCCAATCCTTTTATGGGCTCCATACGAGGTTCCGTTTGAAAAAGACGACCGCCTGTATTCCAACGCATTGTGTTCCATGACCATGAATTCCGCGGCTTTGAGAAAAGTGGGAGTGAAGTGCCACACCGTTTATGGAAGTAAAGAGGACGAGAGAGCGGCGAAGAAGGTGAAGAGCATTCTGATGGCCTACCATGTTGTGAAATGCATGAAGCATACCAATCTGGGCCTTTTGGGATACCGTCCGACTGCATTTTATAATTGTTCCTTTGACGAATCCCTGATCCGCCGGACATTTGGAATTAAGATTGAAGAAACCGACTTAAAAGTCGTGTTCGATAAGATGGATGCTTTGGACAAAGATTTATATGAAGCGGATATGAAAGAGATGTCGGAGCGTTTTGATACATCACAGCTTCCGGAAGGCCATTTGGAGAACCATTCCAAGTTATATTTGGCGGTTAAAGAAGTGATGGCAGCACAGGGCTATGATTTCGGAACTTTAAAATGCTGGCCTGAGATGGGCAATTTACATACGACGCCATGTGCGGTTTTGGGACGTCTGGCTGACGATGGGATCAATATCGGATGTGAAGGCGATGTGGACGCGGAGATCGCCCAGATCGCAGAATATTATTTGACCGGACAGCCCAGCTTTATCACGGACATGATCAATATCGACGAAGATAAGAATTTGATGACGTTCTGGCACTGCGGCAATGCTGCACCGTCTCTGTGCAACCCCAACTACGATGTGCTGATCCGCAATCATCCGTTGGCAGGCCAGGGAACTGCTTTTTACGGAGCATTGAAGCCGGGAACCGTAACCATCGCAAGATTCTGCAACATGGGCGGCCAGTATAAGCTGTTTTTGATGGGCGGGGAATCCGTGGATATGGACCGCTATACCAAGGGAATTATGGCTAATATAAAAGTAAAGGCTCCGGTCCGCGAAGTGATCGAGCGCATTATCGAGGAAGGAGTTCCTCATCATTACAGCCTGGTGTGGGCGGATGTGAGAGCAGAATTGAAAGAAATTTGTGCGCTGCTTGACATTGAAGTCATAGAATTATAAATTTTGGCATGATAACGGTAACAGTTCAGCCTTTTTCTAAAAGCCAAGGAACATGTCCAAACTCGTTTCACTCAAACAGGTGGACATTTTCCTTGAACGAAAAATTCTGCGCATTAAGAATCGCTAATACCCTGCAAAGTCATAGGAACGTCCATGGAAACTGCCGGAGCCGGCGCAGGTATCCGAAGGATGAACTGGTACTAATAATGAAAAAAATCAAAAATCCATCTTGACATTAGCTGCAATATATGTATAATATTATATATACACACGAGTTGATAACGAGGTGAATTGTACAAAATGAACCAAAACGGTGAACGGATAACAAGAGCAGATGTAGCACGCCGGGCAGGCGTCAGCGAGACGGTAGTATCTTACGTGATGAACAATAACCGCTATGTGGCAAAGGAAAAGCGCGCCAGAGTGGAGGCAGCTATCGCTGAATTGAATTACCGGCCGAATAATGTGGCCAGGGCTCTTAAAGGAAAGAGAAGCAATCAGATCCTGTTCATTGCGGATCAGATCACCAATGAATATTTCAGCAGAATCGTGAGCGAGATGGATAAATACGCATACGAAGCAGGATATCTCATTTCATTATGTGCCAACAGGAATACTCCTGAATTTGTGTCACAGGTTATCAGCCGTCAATATGACGGAATTATTATCAGTTCAACCAGTTTTCCTACGGAATATATTTTTCATTTCAGCAATGCAGGAATTCCGGTAGTGCTGTTTAAACACCGCAGAAGGGAAAACCTTCCGGATAATGTGGCAGTTTTAGCTTCCGGGCTGTATACAGGAGCCAGATCCTGCGTAAAGCATTTGGTGAGCAAGGGAAAGAGGAACATTATCTATATCGACCGAATCAGCCGAAAGGGTAATCGAAGCTCTGTCGACGATCTGCGTTTAAGCGGATTTGTGGATGAGATAAGAGCCAGCGGATTTCCGATTGATGAATGGAGCACCGTGGCAGGATGCCATAATGAAGAAGAACTGACCCAAGCTGTTATGAAGCGGCTGAAAGAAGGGCCGCCGGTAGACGGCATATATGGAAGGAACGATATGGTTGCCTGTATCGCCATGCATGCGGCGATCGATTTGGGATACCGGGTTCCGGAAGATATTGGGGTGATTGGTTTTGATAATACCAGTCTCAGCCGTTTTTGCTCACCCAGGCTTACCACTATGGAGATGCAGAGAGAAGAGATAAGCAAAACAGCGGTTTCCATGATTTTAGACATGGTAAACGGTAAGAAACCTGATAATGCAGAATTTGAAACCAGACTGATAGAACGTGAAAGCACTTGATTTTAATAGAATATGAAGCCATAATACGGTGGAAATCGATGGTGTATCCACTGTGGGCGAAGAATCCTGTTAACAGGATTCTTCCTTTAACACTATATACACACGAGTGTACATAGAGAAAAAAATGGATGAAACGCTGAGGTTTTGGCGTTTTACATACAAAATTAAAAGGGAGGAAATTAAAAGATGAAACCAGGGTGTTTTTACTAGCTGCTCCTTATATTGAAAAAAATCATTATGGGAATGCAGCGAAGGCAGTTATTCATGGGGAACAATGAACTAACAATATTTAAATGAAAGAAAAGGAGAAGTAATATGAGAAAAAGACTATTAGCATTGGTAATGGCAGGCGTCATGGCAGTGAGCGCAGGATGTTCAGGCGGAGCTAAAACAGAACCTACGAAAGCGCCGGAGGCTACCACAGCGAAAGAAGCTTCAGGAGACAATAAGGCAGCCGACACCACAGCGGCATCCGCTGAGCCGGTAACGATTAAGATTGCAAATTATGCGCTGCTTGAAAAAGGATATGACGCATTCTGGGAAGATGTGAAGAACGGTTATGAAGCTAAGTATCCTAACGTAACGATCGAATGGGTAACCGCTCCTTACGGTGAAGTTTTGAACCAGGTAATCAACATGGCCGGCGGCGGCGACAAAGTGGATTGCGTATTCAGTGAGATGATCTGGCTTCCCGCACTGGTAGAAGCAGGTCTGGCAGCTCCTATGGACGAAGTACTGGATCCTGAATTTTTAAATGATTATTATCCAAACATCCTGGAAGCTCATTCCATCGACGGAAAAGTTTACGGAGCTCCATTATATGTATCTCCATCCCTTTTGTTCTACAATAAAGATTTATTTGAGCAGGCAGGATTGGATCCCAACAGCCCTCCGAAAACATATGACGAGATGCTGACAATGGCAGAGAAATTATCCCAGTTAAAGACAGCTGACGGCAATAAAGTATATGCATTTGGACAGCCAACCGCTTCCGTAATCGTAATCGGTTCCGCAATCCAGGCTTTTGCAGCTAACTTCGGCGGATATGTATTTGATGAAAACGGCCAGTTTAACGTTGACAACCAGGGCTTTACAGATGCGCTTAACATGTTAAAACTTCTGGATGAGAAGGGCTACAACCCACAGAACTCCAAACCAAAGGATTTGAGAAACTTATTCGCACTTGGACAGCTGGCTATGTATTATGATAACTCATGGGGATTCAACGGCGTAAAATCCATTAACCCTGAAGCAGTTAACTTCGCAGCAGCAGCAGAACCGATGGCCGGAGGAAGCGGAGACGGAACTTCCACATTACAGTCCCATTGTTTCGTAGCCATTGATAACGGACCTGCACAAATTGAAGCAGTTAAAAACTTTATCCAGTACGTAATTACACCAGAAGTTTTAGACAGCTATATCGCCAATATCGCACCGGCACTTCCTGCAAAGAAAGCGATGGAAAATATGGATTCTGTTAAGAACAGCCCAATCCTTGCAGGCGCTGGAAACTCTGTTGAAAAAGCAAGCCCTGTACTCATGTTCCCTGCATTATCAGACTTTAACCTGGAACTCTGTGCACTGGCCCAGGCAGTGACCGTTGGTAAAGAAGACGTTCCTGCTGCAATTGAAAGCTTTAAATCAGCAGTACAGTCAATGATTCCTTAAATGAAAACTATTAACAATTAAATATTAAAACGGAGGCAGTTATGGCAGGCGAATACATAAAAAAAGAACCCAATATCGTGTTTATTTTAACGGATGATCAGGGAATCTGGTCCTTAGGATGTTATGGCAATTCTGAAATACATACACCGAATCTGGACCGCCTGGCGGATCATGGAGTGAGATTTGACAATTTCTTTTGTGTATCTCCGGTGTGTTCCCCTGCCAGGGCCTCCCTGTTAACAGGAAAGATTCCTTCCCAGCACGGAATTCACGACTACCTGTGCGGAGGAAACGGAGGCGCAGGACAGAGCGCCATCGAATATCTGAAAGAACACAGAGGATATACGGATATTCTGTCCGATAATGGATATGACTGCGGATTGAGCGGAAAATGGCATTTAGGCGACGGACTTCATCCGCAGAAGGGATTTTCCTTCTGGTATACACACCAGAAGGGAGGCGGTCCCTATTATAACGCTCCGATGATCAGAGACGGAAAGATGATCGAGGAGCCGGGATACATAACAGACGTGATTACAGACGAAGCTATCGGATATATCGACCGTCAAAAAGAGAGCGGCCGCCCGTTTTATCTGAGCGTTCACTACACAGCGCCTCATTCACCATGGGCAAACTGCCATCCTAAGGAGTATACGGATCTCTATGAAGACTGCGAGTTCAACAGCTGTCCCCAGAGGGAAACGCCTCATCCCTGGGCAAAGACCGATGTGCTGCCCGGATATAAAAATCCAAGAGAAAATTTAATCGGGTATTTTGCTGCGGTAACGGCCATGGATGCCAATGTAGGCCGCATTTTAAAGAAATTGGAAGACGAACATCTGGAAGAAGACACACTCATCATATTTACAAGCGACAATGGATTTAACTGCGGACATCATGGAGTCTGGGGCAAGGGCAACGGCACCTTCCCGCTTAATATGTATGACTCCTCCGTAAAAGTGCCGCTTATCATCAGTCACAAGGGCAGGATTCCGGAAGGTGCGGTTTGCAGGGAAATGTGCAGCGCATATGACATCATGCCGACTCTGCTGGAATACCTGGGTTATGAGAATCCGGATGCAGAAAAACTGCCGGGCAAGAGTTTCCTTTCTGCTCTCATGCAGGAAGAACAGGAAAAGACAGATAAAGAAGTAGTGGTATTTGACGAATACGGTCCTGTAAGAATGATCAGGACGAAAGACTATAAATATGTTCACCGGTTTCCATACGGACCTCATGAATTTTATGATCTGAAAAAGGACCCGGGAGAAGACCATAACTGCTATGAAGATGCGGAGTATGGCCAGCAGATTCAGGAATTGAAGCGCCGGATGGATCTGTGGTTCTTAAAATATGTGGACCCGAGGATTGATGGCGCCAAAGAGCCCGTTTTAGGCGGGGGCCAGAAAGACATGGCAGGGCTCTTAGGGCCCGGACACCGTGTTTATAATGAAAATAAATAACCCCGGGGCGGTTTGGCAGTGGTGAAGGAGGATTTGTTTTGAAGGAGAAAGCGATAAGAGTTTCTTATTTTAAGAAACAGACAGGGGATAAAATATTTGCTTTTGTGCTGTTAATACCAGCAATTTTAACGACGACAATGTTTATTCTGGTGCCGGTAGTGGATTCTATTTATCGAAGTTTCTTCGATTACAAGGTAAAAAACATTATATCAGGGCAGCCAGGAACCTGGAATAATTTTGCAAACTATATAAAATTATTTACCAACGGAAAACTGGTTCCATCCATGATCAATACCCTTGTTTTCGTATTCGGCGTGGTTATCGCTCAGTTTATTCTGGGCATGGCACTGGCTTTAATCTTAAACAGCAATGTAAAATGCTCCCGGTTTATCCGAAGCATTATGATGGTGCCCTGGGTAGTTCCTACTATTATTTCAGGTCTTGTGTGGATCTGGATGTTCCAGCCTCAGTACGGCCTTGTAAAGTATCTGGTGGGACTGATTACCGGAGGAAGAGTCACTGATTTTGCGATCTTAAATAACCCGGCAACGGCCATGTTCGGCGTATCCTGCGCCGCTTTGTGGAAACAGATTCCGTTAGCCACGCTGCTTTTGCTGGCAGGCTTAGCCAATGTGCCGGAAGATATGCTGGAGGCGGCCAAGATCGACGGAGCCAACGGAGTGCAGAGATTTTTTAAGATTGTGCTTCCTTATATGAAGAGCGTAATCAAGGTTACCGTGTCCATGTCCATAATTGAGAACTTCAAGCAGTTCCCTCTGTTCTGGACGATGACAGGAGGCGGACCGAACAACTCCACGACGACAATGGCTATTTTGAGCTATAGAGAAGCGTTTGTATCCAATAACTTCGGATCAGGTGCTGCTGTTACGACTGTCTGGATGCTGATGATGGTGGTTGTGGTATTCATATACAACCGTATTTTCAAGAATGACGATATGTAGGGAGGGGGAGAACTATGAAACGTAACCGGATGATTGCCAATATTGTTAAATATGTGGTATTGTTTATAATTTTACTGTTTTTGCTGTTTCCGCTCCTCTGGGTATTGCTCACCTCCTTTAAGACAAACATGGAGGCTTACAAGTTCCCGCCCACATTTATTCCGTTAGCGCCGACAGTACAAAGTTATGTCAACTTATTTATGTCCAATAATGAATTTTTCATTTACTATAAGAACAACTTCATTGTAGCCGGTTCTGCGGCTGCAATCACAACTTTGATGGCGATTATCTCCGGATATGCGCTGTCCAGATTTAACTTTAAATGGAACAAATGGATCATCGCAGCATTCACATCTGCTCAGATGTTCCCTATCATCAGCCGTTTGATCTCCCTGTATAAGATTCTGGGCGATATGAAACTGATCAACACACATCCCGGCTTAATCATGGCGATTACAGCGTCCATGTTGCCGTTTACGATCATGCTGATGTCCAGTTTCTATGACGGAATACCGAGAGAATTGGAAGAAGCCGCCATGATTGACGGGGCGGGAAGATTCCAGACACTGTTTAAAGTAGTCGCACCTCTGATTAAACCCGGCATGCTGGCAGTTGGCATCTATGCATTCCTGCTGTCCTGGGATGATTATTTACATGCGTCCACATTGATCCAGACCGATTCATTAAGAACCCTGTCCTCCGGTGTTGCACTCCGGTACTTGGGCGAGTTGTCTTACGACTGGTCTTTGATTAATACAATTTCGATCGTAGGTACGATACCTATGGTAATCCTGTTCTTCTTTTTCCAGAAATATATGGTTAAAGGACTTGTTGCAGGTGCAGTAAAAGGGTGAGAAAGGGAGAAAAATTATGTTAGTGACAAACAAGGAAACTTTAATACGGGCATCAAAGGAAGGCTTTGCAGTACCTGCATTTAACACGCAGGGCGGCAATTACGATATTATCTGGGCGATCTGCAAAGCGGCGGAGGATTTAAAATCACCGGTAATCTTAGCTCATTATGTGGCGACCGGAGCATATTCAGGCCATGACTGGTTTGTAGAAGTATGTAAATGGTGCGCAAACAAAGTATCGGTTCCCGTTTCCATTCATCTGGATCACGGAGATGGATTTGATATCTGTATGGAAGCTTTAAAGCTGGGATTTACTTCTCTTATGATCGACGGTTCCACGAAGTCCATCGAGGAAAATGCGGCTATGACCAATGAAGTAATCAAGGTTGCAAAATGCTTCGGCGTGCCGGTAGAAGCTGAGATCGGCGAGCTGCTCCGCCTCGACAATCTGGGTACGGTTATGGAAAATAAGAATATCGTTGATCCGGAAGACGTGAGACGCTTTTTAAGCCTGTGCAATCCTGATTCTCTTGCAATCGGCATCGGCAATGCGCACGGATATTACAAAGGCGAGCCGGATATCCATCTGGAAGTGATGGAAGCGGTGAGAAAGTTCACGGATATTCCGCTGGTTCTTCACGGATGTACGGGAATGAGAGAGGACATCATCAAAGAGGCCATTAAACTGGGCGTATCCAAGATAAACTTCGGCACGGAAATCAGATATAAATACGTAGAACATTATGAAGATGGCCTGAAAAATCTGGATCACCAGGGCCATTCCTGGAAATTATCCCAGTATGCCAATGAAAAGCTGCAGGAAGATGTAAGAAAAATCATAAAATTAGCAGGATCAGAAGGTAAAGCCTGATTCAATAAAAGATGGAGAGGAATCAAGTTATGTCAAAGAAAAACAGTGAAATTACATATCATGAGATTTATCAGCAGCCGGAATCATTTGCGGCAATCAATGCGACCTTGGACGACATTTACAAAGTGCTTGACCAGGCATTTGCAGAAAAATACGATGAGCTGATCTTTACCGGCTGCGGCACATCCCTGTATCTGGCACAGGCGGCCGCCCATGCATTTTCCACCTACAACGCCATTCCTGCAAAGGCGATGTGCTGTTCCGAACTTTATTATTTCCCGGAGACTTATGTAAAGGACAGAAAAGTTCTGGTTCTTCCGATTACAAGAAAGAGCTATACCACGGAAGTGCGTATGGCCATCGACAAAGTGAGAAGCTATCCAAACGTGAAATCACTGGCCATCACCTGTGATAAAGACAGTGAAAAATACAATGATTTCGTAATTCTTTCCCCGGATACGGCGGAAGACAGCGTTATCATGACCCGTTCCTTCACCAGCATGGTTTACTTATCCGTGGTTATGGCCATGTATGTAGGCGGCAAGAAAGACCAGATCGAAGCGATGTCCGGTTATGCGGACCACGCCCGTGACGCTTTAGCGAAGATGGATGATCTGGCTAAGAAGATCGTGTCGGAGCATGAGAATTTAAATCTCTATATCACCCTTGGCCAGGGCATTTATTATGGCGTTGCCAATGAATGCATGAACAAGATGAAAGAGATGGGGCTTACCAATTCAGAAGGCTACTACAGTCTGGAATACCGTCACGGACCGATGAGCCTGGTAGACGAGAATACTCTTATCATATTCCTCGGAAGCGAACATACCGGAGACGGAGATGCAAAACTGATGGCAGAGATGAAGAGTTATGGGGCGACTACGGTTGCGATTGGAAGCAAAGCGGGTACAGAGCTTTCCGAAGCGGATTACTGCCTGGATCTTCCATATGGCTACAACGATGAGCAGAATGCTGCTATCATCGGATTTATCGGCCAGTTTTTAGGTTATTACATCGCAGAGAAAAAGGGCATTGATGCGGATTCACCAAGACATCTTTCCCAGGCAATTGTGATTAAATAGGATAGGGATTGATCGGCAAACGTTTGAGTAAACATTGCTTGACTGTTGGGTAGCTCAAAACTATAATCAAATTACCTACTGACACAAGTTGGTACCATTTACTTACTTTTATACAATTTTAACACAAGAATACCAGGAAGGTATCCGCCGGGCCGGGCGGAAGAAGAATGCTTTCCTGGTATTTTTGTGCTGTTTGAAAGGATAACCGATACTGCTGATGGGGCCGGGAAGGGCTGCATGGAGACTTGCGGATTCGAACGGTTCCTGCTATGATTATGGAATGAAAATATGCAGAGGTAATGTGGAAAAATGAAAGAAATACGGATGAAATACCCGAAGGAACAGCCCGGGACAGAGATGGAGGACAAGATAAAACGGTTATATCAGGATGAATTTGGCGGCGGGATTGTGATAATGGATCTCAGCGTTCTCGACCGGGGACTTTCGGCGGAAACATTAGACAGGATGTCTGTCCTGACTGCTCAAAAAGCGGCTGGGTCCATGGAAAAGTTTCAACAGAAGCTGAAACTGCTGAGCGTTTGCGCTGCGGATGGAGAAACGGGAGATCCGGCGGAAACGTTGGACGTCTTCGATCCCTCTTACCGCATAGTGAAAAAGGAATATGCGGATTACTGCCGGGTGTTTTGTGATATTGACCGGCTTTTGGCGGTTGAGGGGACAAAACCGGTTTTGGGAGCCATAGACGGGAAGAGCGGAAGCGGAAAGAGCACGTTGGGAGAGCTGATCCGGGAGGTCTATGAGTGCAGCTTGTTTCATATGGATGATTTCTTTTTACAGCCTCATCAGAGAACCGAAGAACGGTTTGCCGAAATCGGTGGAAATGTGGATTATGAACGGTTTTATGACCAGGTGCTGATTCCTGTTCTGGCAGGAAAGAATTTCAGCTACAGGAGATATGACTGCTGTAGTGGGAAACTGGCGGAAACAATTGATGTAACCGCATCCAGGCTCAATATAATAGAAGGCGTTTACAGCCAGCATCCTTATTTTGGTGAAATCTATGATCTGAAGTATTTTTTGACTGTCAGTGATGAGGAGCAGAAGGAACGGATTTTAAAGAGAAACGGGGAATTTATGCTGGAGCGTTTTTTGAATGAGTGGATTCCGCTTGAGAATGCCTATTTTGAAAAATTCGGAATCGGCAAAACTGTTATAAAAAAATAAATTATCTGATAAAAACTAAAAATATAAACAAATAAATACATAATGATAATTTATACATGCCATAAAGAGATAAAATATAATAAATTTCAAGATTGTATTGACAAAAATACAATCTTGATGTATGATACAGATAACAAAAGAAAGGAAAACGACAATAATTAAGAAACAGGAGGATGGGCCCTTGGGATGACGTGTTAAAATTTCCAATCAGACGAGATTAAAAATTGTGATTCAAAAGGAGGGGTGGACTTAAAAAGATTTAAGATAGGAAATCAGATCAGTAAGTTATTTAATAGAAAGTATTTAGTATGATACAAGAATTTTAGTTCGAGAAAGAAGTAGTAGTTTAAAAAATGATTTGAAATGTCAATTTCAAATGATTCATATAGATGAAAAGTATTTTAAGAAGTAAAAATAAAAAATTGTAACAAAAAGATAGATGGAAATAAGTAATGAATAAAAATCTGATGGAATATCTTAAAATTGATTTGAGAAAACATACCGGATGAATCATCAATAAAAGATCCGGTGAGAGGAAAATTTTAATCATATACGAAATTCATTAGGTACCAAATGGATTGAGTGAAGGGAAGACGGATATCGATTATGGAAGATAATCAGATATCCGCCTTTTCTTTTGCATGTTCCGCATATGTTTATAAATGGGTCAATCATCTGGAAAGGCCCGCAAAAATTATATTCGCAGTCTCACCGCCCAGTTTTTAACGGCTGGTTAAAAGGCGGGCGGATTCACATTGTTCTCCACTGCCCCGGAGTGCGTCCATAGTATTTTTTAAACACTTTTGTAAAATAATTCTGATCATAAAATCCGCAGGAAACGGCTGTCTCATCGATGGATAAAGCAGGATTTTTTAATAGTTCAAGGCTATGATTCAGGCGGATTTCCGTCAGATATTCGTGAACGGATTTGTGGTATGCATTCCGGAAGGAACGGGTCAGGGTGGCGCGGCTGCAGTAAAAATGGCTGCAAAGGTCATCAATGGAAATCTTAGAAGCATAATTGCGGTGCAGATAATCGGACACTTTTTCCGGAAGATTGGTATGAGGCATTTTTAAATGCTCTTTTAACGTGATATAGGCAGCGCAGATATCCATAATGGAAATACAGGACAGAATCTGGTTTTTCGAGCGGATGGGAATTGTTCCCACCGCTTTTTTTAGTGCCGCTTCATCCGACGTATAGTGAAGGGCTTGTGAGATTACAAAATTCCTGCTTATTTTCTGGGTGTCCAGGGTTTGTCCCATCATCAGATATCCGGTCAGGGTTCCCATGTGGTAAAGGGGGGCAACCGCCTCATACAGCCCGAAATAGCACCGGTACAGATAGACTTCACCGGTTTTGGCCGCCTTTTGAAACGCCGCTTCATCGTAATGACGGCAGTGGTCCAGGCCTCCGGGGCAGTTTTGGATCAGCCTGCAAAATGGAGATTTTTCCTGGGGATAGGCGCAGATTTCCTGAAAATCCGTGCTGTAAACGGAGATGCGGAAGCCTGAAATGGTATATAAATTCTTTAGGATTTCCAGGAGTTCCAAGGAGGGAGTTATCATTGTATCATCACCGGGTTCCTTTCTGAAAAATGTATGGGTAAAAATAAATTAAATATCCGATATTACTAATAAGTATACGATATTCCATAGATAATTCCAAGGCTTTTTTTTATAATCAATCGTGAAGGCATTTTTAAAAATGCCTTCACGTCTCAGGTAAAAAAACCAAAATCAGGAGGAGATAGGGATGGAGAAGAAACCGGTATTGGCGATTATGGCGGCAGGCATGGGGAGCCGTTATGGCGGATTAAAACAGATTGATCCGGTGGATGAATATGGAAATTTGATTATTGACTTTTCGATTTATGACGCTAAAGAAGCGGGATTTGAAAAAGTTGTATTTATTATAAAAGAAGCAATTGAAAAGGATTTTAAAGAACTGATCGGCAGACGGATTGAGAAGCAGATGGAAGTGGAATATGTATATCAGGAGCTTGACAAACTTCCAAAGGGCTATCAGGTTCCGTCGGAACGTCAGAAACCATGGGGAACTGCCCACGCAATCCTCTGCTGCAAGGATGTGATCGACGGCCCGTTTGCGGTGATTAATGCGGATGATTATTATGGAAAAGAAGCGTTCCGGGCGATCTATGACCAGCTGATGACCATGAAGGATGGAGAAAAATACGAATATACCATGGTTGGATATGAACTCTATAAAACGTTGACTGATTTCGGTCATGTGGCCCGCGGGGTATGCCAGGTGGGTGCAGATCAAAAACTGGAAGATATTAAAGAGCGCACCAGAATCGAGAAGCGGGGAAATGGAGCTGCATTTACTGAGGATGACGGAGAGACATGGACTGAGCTTCCGGAAAACACGGTAGTCTCTATGAATATGTGGGGATTTACAAGAAGCATATTGGATGAGATCTCCAAACGGTTCAGCGCATTCTTGGATCAGCAGCTGCCGGTAAATCCGTTGAAATGTGAATATTTCCTTCCATTTGTGGTGGATGAGCTGCTGAAAGAGGGAAGAGCAGAAGTGAAAGTGCTGCATTCGAAAGATAATTGGTATGGAGTAACTTATAAAGAAGATAAAAAAGTGGTTGTGGATGCGGTTAAGGAATTAAAGGCGAAAGGCTGCTATCCGGAAACTTTATGGGAGGAGAGATAAGATGCAGGAGGTATTTCAGGCATTTCAATTTGAAGGAGATTTAGTTTCTTGTGAACGTTATGGAAGCGGACATATCAATGAAACTTACAGGCTGGTAACGGATGATAATGGGGAAACGCATGAGTATATATTACAGAAAATCAATCATCAGATCTTTAAGGATGTGCCGGGGCTGATGAAGAATATTGAAGGGGTAACCACCTTTTTGCGTGATATGATCGTCAAGGAAAACGGAGATCCGGACAGGGAAACTTTAAACCTGGTTCCTGCTAGGGATGGGAAGGTTTATTATCAGGACAGCTGTAAGGAGTACTGGAGGGCTTATTTCTTCATACAGGGCGCATCCTGCTACGATGCAGTGGAGAAGCCGGAGGATTTTTATGAAAGCGGCAAGGCATTTGGACGTTTCCAGGGACTGCTGGCGGAGTATCCGGCAGAGGAACTGACAGAGACGATTCCCAATTTCCACAACACTCCGGTCCGGTTTGAGGCATTCCGGGAAGCTGTGAAAAAGGATATCTGCGGCAGAGCCGGGCAGGTAGAGGCGGAAATCCGCTTTTTAATGGACCGGGAAAAAGAGATGGGTATCGCTATGGATATGCTGAGGAGGAAGGAACTCCCTCTCAGAGTTACCCACAATGATACGAAACTTAATAACATCATGATCGATGATGTGACCAGAAAGGCGATCTGCGTGATCGATCTGGATACGATAATGCCGGGACTCTCCATGTTTGACTTTGGAGATGCGATCCGGTTTGGAGCGAATACCGGTGCAGAGGATGAAACGGATCTGTCTAAAGTGTCCATTTCACTGCCTCTGTTTGAAATCTATACAAAAGGATTTTTGGAGGGCTGCAACGGAAATTTGACGGAAAAAGAGGTGCAGATGCTTCCGTGGGGAGCAAAACTGATGACATTGGAATGCGGAATGCGTTTTCTGACGGATTACCTGGAAGGGGATCATTATTTCAGGATTCACAGGGAGAATCATAATCTGGACCGGGCAAGAAGCCAGTTCGCTTTGGTGGCGGATATGGAAAAGATGTGGGGACAATTAGAGAAGATTGTGGGAAATCTTTGTTTAGTTGGCTAAGAAACGCCGGAAAGAAGGGAGCACCCGGGCGGCCGGCAGAAAGGAAAAGAGAGAGGGGATTCGAGTTTCGACCCTAAGTGATACTACGGCCGGCAAGGCCGGAAAAAGGCAGCGCGGCGCCCATTCACAGTGAACTCCTGATGACTTCACTGTTCAAGGGGCGCCTCAAATACTGATTCGGAATGAGGCTGCTGAAAAAGTCCCAGATTTTGTAAATTCAAAAATGTCATCCCATTTTATACACAATAATTTGATGTGAAGTGGTGAAAACATAATTAAAAAACCTGGATTTTTGACATAAAATGGGGAATGAATTTTAAGCAAAACACTTTTTCAGCAGCCTCTTCGGAATTCAGTATTTGTCTGCCTTTTTCCGGCCTTGCCGGCCAAGTATCACTAAGGGTCTGCAAACGATCCCCTCTCTCTTTTCCTTTCTGCCGGCCGCCCGGGGTGCTCCCTTCTTTCCGGCTGGTGCTTGGCTAGCTGAAGAGGAAAAGATTTTGTGGAGGGAAGTAATTTTACATCGAACGTGAAGGCTTTTTTGGAAATGCCTTGATGATTTAATGTAAAACGTGAAGGCTTTTTTGGAAATGCCTTAATGATTTAATGTAAAACGTGAAGGCTTTTTCGAAAATGCCTTCACGTTCGATGTAAATGAAAGGTGATTGACATTAGATAATTAGTTCCTTACAATCGATATAGAACTAATTGGGAGAGAAGTCCTCCACTTACTGCAATCACTCTGTTTAATGATTACATGCTGAATTTAAAAGATGTGACGCAGATTATGGGGATTTTAAGCCAGAATACGAAAAAGGTAGTTGCTATTCTTGAAAAAAAGGGATATGCTGAACTTTTAAGAGATGAAAATAACAGAATAAATTTAAGGATTGCATTGACTTAAAAAAGGTAAGAATACTATAAAAAGTGTGCTGAAGAAAAGGGAGTATATATAGAATCATTTTTAAGAAATTGAGGAACGTAAATTACCAGTGCTGTATGGCGGTCCTAGTAAATTATTGGAGAATGCTAATAAAATATTAAAATAAAGTATAAAAATAAAGGAGAATGATGACATGGCAATTTATATGAACGAACCTTCCAGAACCTTTGGAGAATACCTGTTAATACCGGGGTATTCATCGACACAGGCGATACCAGCAAATGTGAGCTTGAAAACGCCTTTAGTGAAATTTGAAAAAGGCAGCGCTCCGGCCCTGACGCTGAATATTCCCATGACTTCTGCGATCATGCAGTCTGTTTCCGATGATAATATGGCGGTTGCTTTGGCAAAGGAAGGCGGATTATCATTTATATACGGATCACAGAGCATTGAAAGCCAGGCGCAGATGGTGGCGCGGGTTAAAAATTACAGGGCGGGATTTGTTATCAGCGATTCCAACATTTCGCCGGAGTGCACATTGGCGGATATTCTGGAGTTGAAGAATAAGACAGGCCATTCTACCGTAGCGGTCACGGAAGACGGGACGCCGTCAGGAAAGCTGGTGGGAATTGTGACCAGCAGGGATTACAGGGTCAGCAGAATGACGGAAGACACAAAGGTGAAGGATTTCATGACCAAATTCGAGGATCTGGTTTGTGCCGATGACAGCACGACCCTTAAAGAGGCCAATGACGTGATCTGGGAGCATAAACTCAACTGTCTGCCGATTATTGACAAGGATCAGAAGCTGGTTTCACTGGTTTTCCGTAAAGACTATAATTCTCATAAAAAGAATGAAAATGAACTGATTGACAGTTCGAAACGCTATATGGTTGGAGCGGGAATCAATACGAGAGATTATAAAGAGCGTATTCCTGCCCTTATTGAAGCCGGAGCGGATGTTCTTTGCATTGATAGTTCAGAAGGATTCTCAGAATGGCAGAAGATCGTTCTGGAGTATGTGCGCGGGAATTACGGGGATAAGGTGAAAGTCGGTGCGGGAAATGTGGTAGACGGAGACGGTTTCCGGTTCCTTGCAGAATCAGGAGCTGATTTTGTAAAGGTGGGAATCGGCGGCGGAGCCATCTGCATTACGAGAGAACAAAAGGGAATCGGGCGCGGACAGGCCACCGCGTTAATTGAGGTTGCAAAGGCCAGAGAAGAGTATTTTAATGAAACCGGTATTTATGTGCCCATCTGTTCAGACGGTGGAATTGTGCACGACTATCATATCACGCTGGCTCTGGCAATGGGAGCTGATTTCCTGATGCTGGGAAGATATTTCGCTCGTTTTGATGAAAGCCCTACGAAAAAGGTCAATGTAAACGGAAGCTATATGAAAGAATACTGGGGCGAAGGAAGCGCCAGGGCAAGAAACTGGCAGAGGTATGACTTGGGCGGCGATGCCAAGCTTTCTTTTGAAGAAGGCGTCGATTCCTTAGTTCCCTATGCCGGTAGCCTGAAAGACAATGTGAATCTTTCTTTGAGCAAGGTCCGCTCAACCATGTGCAACTGCGGATGCCTTACGATTCCGGAACTTCAGAAAAATGCAAAGATAACTCTGGTTTCTTCTACCAGCATTGTGGAAGGCGGAGCCCACGACGTTATCTTAAAGGATAACCGTTAAAGGAGAGAATTTGAAGATAAGCAAAAGAGGTATGGTCGCGCGTGCGGCAGGAATACTGATTGCGATGGCTGCAGCCGTCTTCTGCGGATTCTTACTGGCCGGAGTTGTCCGGGAAACGCGTTTTGAACATCATAGGAAGGCCGGTATCAGGTATCTGGAAGAGATGGAGTATGAAGAAGCGGTAATCGCATTTACAGCGGCAATCCGCATTGAACCTAAGAAGATGGATGTTTATCTGTCTTTGGCGGATGCCTATGTGGAATTGGACGAGAAGGCTAAGGCTGATCAGGTTCTGGATACTGCTTTTATGGTTATCAGGTTGGAATATGAGGACAATGACCGTCAATTGGAGAAAAGCGAACTGGTGTTGGAGCGTTTGATGAGTTCTTATGAAGACCAGGGGCAGGAAAAAAAGGCGGATGAGGTAAAAGAGTGGATCATAAAGATCTCTCCGGATTGGAAGGAAAAGCCGGAGGATAAAGCGGAAGACGCAGAAGAAGAGACATCCGGGGAGCCGGAAAGGGTGAAAACGGATGAGAACAGGCCGGATTCTGAGACAGAGGCCTCAATTCCGGACATTTCGGAAGAGGAGCTGAGGGCGAAACTGGAGGCTGCGGCAGCCCATGAGATCATTGAATTTATCTATTGCGACCTCAATCAGGACGGAATCCATGAGGCGGTGGCATTGACCGGGATCAATGAAGACGATTTCTATATGACGGAAGTTGAATTGTGGTATATTGACGGGACGGGAGCGTCTGTTGTGGATACAGGCATAGACCAGATGGGATTCGCTATTGATTACTGGTACCTGGATGTGGTGGATGCAGGACAGGAGCAGCATGCGGTTCTGGACGGTAATATGATGATGGGAAGCATGAAACAGTGTTTTACCTATCGTTTGGAAAACGGCGGGCTGCATCAGGTCTATGACGGATACGGCGAGATATTTATGAGAGACGGCAGACTGTGGTTCGGTACGGAAGATTATGAGGGGCTGGAGACAAGCGACGGCATGCTGGGACATACATGGAAAGATTATCCCATCTGTTATGAGGGAGGAACTTATCAGGAATGTGGCGGAATCGAGATTTCCAAAGAATTTTTTATGGGGTATAAGGACTCGGAGAGGGTATGGGAACAGATGCTTTCAGAGGTATTGGAAGGAAATTTACAGGCCAAGTACGACGCTGTGATCTGGTATCGGGGCCAAGGGTTGATTACCGTGGATTTTGCGGTGTATGACGCGGAGGGGTACCGGGCATTTTCACATGCTTATATCAGTGTGGATAATGATAAGGCAGTCCTGTTGTCCTGGAAGTACACGGATGAGAATGGAACAGTGACCGATACTTTCTGCACAAAGAGCGGGATACTGGGAGAAAATGGAACCGGCCTCCCGGTTTTATATCCGGACCCGCCCGAGCATAAGGAAACGGCGCAGATCCGGAAAAAACGGTAATTCAAGTATAATCATTTTAGCTGCGGTTTTCGTATTCACGGGGAGAAATCCCCGTGATTTTTTTAAATACTTTGCTGAAATAATAAGGGTTATCAAAACCCAGCATGTCGGAAATCTCGTACATCAGATATTGATGGGTATCGATCAGCTCTTTTGCATGGTCGATTTTCACGGAAGCGATATAATCCGACAGGGTGGTGCCCGTATATTTTTTGAAGGTGTTGCTCAAATGGCCGTAGCTGATGTTTAAAGCGTCCGCGATATCGGTTAACGACAGCTTTTCCGTATAATGGGACTGAACGTAGCGCTTGGCCTGCTCCACCAGCTTGTCGGAACGGGTATTTTTCCGGTCGTCCAGCAGCTTGCACAGCTTTGCGCAGAAGCTCTGCAGCCATTCCAAAATGTCCGAAAGGCTGTTAAAATGATTTAAGTGCTCCGCAATATTGATCGTGTAAGGAAAGATATCCTGATAGCTGTTGTCCTCATTTTCAAAGAGGGAGTACAGGTATGTATAGATGTTGATGCAGGCGCTGGTGGCATGCTCTTTAACCGGCTTTCCGTCTTGAAACAGATCGATGATCTGGCTGAAGATGGACGCCATTTTTTCGCTGTCGTTTTGTGCGATGGAGGCGGATAAGTCCTTTTTCAGAAAATTAATGTTAAAGGTTCGGGCGTTGCTTTTGTGAAAGGACTGGCCGGAATAATAGACAACCGGTGAGGAGGAATCGTAATAGTAGTAATCCAGCGCGGTCAGGGCGTGCGTAAGGGCGTCAGGAAGGCCGTCTACATCTTCTGCCTGTTCGCTGATCCCATAGACGGCCGTGAGCTCGAAATAGGTTTTTAAAGCGGTGTTGCACTTGCTGCAGAAGCTGTCCACGATCTTGTGAAAATCGTCTCCCGGGCGCAGATCGGCTGCCAGCAGATAAACGGTATCCGAGTAGCTTAAAAGCGTCTGATCCGCAAACGTGCGTCCGGTGATTCCTCCTATAATTTCCAGAATCTGTTTTTGGATCTGGCGGAAATCATAGGTGTCCTCGCCCGGTTCAAAGCTGATGTTGTCGGAACGCATGGAGCACAGAATGATGAACGGGCGCTCATAGTGGTTTTTAAATTCCGGAGGCAGTTCTTCCTTTTCGGGAGAAAATGAGGCGGGGGACAGAAGCATTCTGCTCAGATACTGGTGCACCACGTCTTTGGAGTTGCTTTTTATCAAGTCGTCCAGCAGCTGATGCTGTTCATGTTTGATCATGATATCGCAGGATTTCTTCGCCTTGTCCAACGCTTCGATCAGCGCGTCTGCGTTTAAGTCGATTTTAACCAGGTAATCGGTGGCTCCGAGAGTCAGGGCTTTCCGGGCCAGAGTAAATTCTTCCAGATTGGTCAGCACGATGAAGGCAAAGGTATAGCCGTCCGCTTTACATTTTTCCACCAGCTCCAAGCCGTTCATGATGGGCATGCGGATGTCCGTGATCACAATATCGGGCTTCTGCTCTGCGATGATGTCGCATGCGGAAGGCCCGTTGGTGGCTTTTCCGACTATGGTGCAGTCGTGGTCTTCCCAAGTGATCAGCGATGCAATTCCTGCCAGTATAAGTGGTTCGTCGTCTACTAAAACAATACGATACATAAGAATTCTCCTGAATTTTCTATAAAATTTGCCGATTCGCTATAATCTATACTTCTAAAGGAAGCGAGACAGTAATGGTGGTATATTCATCCAGTACACTGTCGATTTTAACGCCGAAATCCTCTCCGTAAACAAGCTTCAGCCGCCGGTCTACGTTTGGCAGGCCGATTCCGCTCATATTGCTTTTGGTAACCCTGGAAGTGTCGGTCAGCAGTTTTTCGATATTCTCCGGAGAGATACCGATGCCGTTGTCCGTTACACTTACATAGAGAATTCCGTTTTTGGTATAGGCATGTATTTTGATTAAACCGCTGCGGCCGCTGGGCTCGATACCGCTGAAGATGGCATTTTCCACTAAAGGCTGCAGTGTGAGTTTGATGATCTTGGCGTCATAAAGAGATTCTGATTCCACATCTATTTCCACGTCGAACAGTTCGATATAACGTATCTTCTCTATTGTTACATAATTATTCAAAAAGTCAAGTTCTTGTCTCAAGGTGACTTTTTCGTTAAATCCCTTTGCCATATTTTTTAAGAGTGAGGAAAGGGCGGTTACCACCTGTACGATGCCGCTGTTTTTTTGGATGGTGGCAATCCATTTGATCGAATCCAAGGTGTTGTATAAAAAGTGCGGGTTGATCTGTGCCTGGAGCATCTTGATCTCCAAATCCTTTTTCTCCTTTTCACTCTGAACCCGGGTATCCAGGAGTTCGGAGATATGGCCTGACATATGATTGATCTGTTTGCCGATCATTCCGATCTCGTCGTCCGTTTCAATGGAAATATCTCTGCTGAAATCTCCGTGGGAAATCTGTTTCAGCCGGCCGGTCAGCCGCTTGATTGGCGCTCCTAACTGACGGGAAAATAACACGGACAGAATTAAGCCGATGGTGATACAGAAAAAGAAAATGATCACGATCGTATTGGCAATTACGGTATGGTCGAAATTCATATCCTCAACCGGCATGATTTCCATCAGGAGAAGGCCGCTGACCAGCTGTTTTTGATAGGTTATCACGCAGTCTTGGCCGGATAATTTTCTTCTCAAAACTCCGCTGAAGCTTTCGGAAGCCGTCAGCTCTCCGATCAGATCCCTGGTTTCCAATCTGCCGCCGTTTAAGGAAGAGATGACCTCGCCTTCGCCGGTGGTGATATAGAGAATCCGGTCCTCAGGCAGGATTTCCAGCAGGGAGTTGAACAGCTTTGGGGAAATTCCGAGAAATACCCAGGCGTCTTTTGGATCGTCATGCTCATTATATTGAAGAGGACGTACCAAAGGAATGATCTGCGGGTTAGCATATCGCCCTAATGGGAACGGGGATTCCTCTAAAGTAAGCTTGTACTGAGAAGAAGTTTTCGTAAGATAATCATTAAACCAGGGTGCGGACGTGATATTCTCAAGATCGTCGCCGGAACCGGCGGAGCTGCCGGCCTGAATCAGAAGCTGATCCTTATTATATAAAGTAATTTTGTATATATATTCACTGTAACCGGAGATGGCGCAGAAATCCCGGAGGACATCGGCGGCATAAAGAGCCATCCGCTCATTAGAACCCGTCTGGGAATAATTCAGTGAAGTGGTTAAAAAAAGAGATTTTCGTTCCGCACAGTTTAACAGTATATTCACCATCTCATCGTAGGCCAGAGCCGCCCGGTCGGATAAGGTTTGAATCCGGTTTACGGAGTTGTTGGTCTCATTTTTAATCACGTCATTCTTATAAGAAGTAAAATTGTAAAAACTGACCACACAGGCGATGCAGATAATGATCAGCATATTGTAAAAAATCAGTTTCCTCTGAAATGTTTTCGGCGCTGCGGACGCCGCGTGTAAGGGGAATTTTGCCATAGAAAAGGACCTCCTGTGATCTGTTTTTATCATACCGTTATTGAGGAGAAAAAACAATGAAATCGTCTGGAAATCAGGAAAAAGTATAAGAATCTGTAAAAAGTATATTTTTTTATCCGGGCGGAAAAATAAGGGAAATAAATAGTAACAGAATTCTTCAAATCGTTTATTCAGGTAAAAAACCAAGTCTGTTATCCTTTAACTATCAAGTGAAACACAGAGCAAAATGATAAGGGAGGTTTTTAAACATGAAATCAAAGAAAGCATTAGCAGCAGCGCTCTGCGCAATGATGGTTGCCTCATTAACCGCATGCGGCGGTGGAAAAACTCAGCCGGCAGCTGACAGCAAGACAGAGACAAAAGCAGGAGAAACAGAAAAAGCAGCAGAGACCACAGCAGGAGAAACGGAAAAAGCAGCATCCGGCGAGCAGGTAGAATTATCCGTAACCACTTGGGATAATGAATCTTCACCTCAGTTCTCAGCGGTAATCGAAGCTTATGAAGCTAAAAATCCTAATGTAAAGATTAAGATTATCGACACTTCCGCAGATGAGTACAACAACTCTCTCGGAATCAGCTTATCAGCAGCACAGCCTGATCCGGACGTAATCTGGGTAAAGGATATGGGTTCCATGCTTCAGATGGCAGACAAGAACCAGCTGCTTCCGATTGACGACTTCATTAAAAATGACAATTTTGATTTGTCCATCTATAAAGGCGCAGCAGAACAGCTTCAGTACAACGGCGTTTCCTACGCGCTTCCATACCGCAATGACTGGTATGTGCTTTACTACAACAAAGATTTATTTGACGCAGCAGGCGTTGAATATCCTTCCAATGATATGACATGGGAACAGTATGACGAGCTGGCAGCTAAGCTGACATCAGGAGAAGGCAGCGCTAAGGTTTACGGAAGCCACAACCACACATGGCAGGCGCTTGTTACAAACTGGGCCGTACAGGACGGAAAGAACACAGTTGTTGAGAAAGATTACAGCTTCTTAAAACCTTGGTATGAGGAAGCTCTTGCATTACAGGACAACGGATATATCCAGGATTATTCCACTTTAAAGACAGCTAATATTCATTATTCATCTGTATTTAAAAACCAGCAGTGCGCAATGATGCCTATGGGAACCTGGTTTATCGCAACTATGATGCAGTCTCAGGCAGAAGGCGAAACAGATTTCAACTGGGGCGTAGCTAATATTCCTCATCCTTCCGATACCGGAGCAGGATACACCGTTGGTGCTTTGACACCGGTTGCAATCAGCGCTTATACAGACCAGGCTGACCTGGCATGGGATTTCGTTAAATTCGCAGCTTCTGAAGAAGCAGCAGAAATTCTTGCACAGCAGGGCGTATTTACAGGTATCCAGACAGAAGAATCCATGAAGACCATCGCTTCCGCAGAACATTTCCCGGAAGGCGACAGCAATGTAGAGGCGTTATCCTATAACCACTATGCATTTGACCGTCCACTGGATCCTCAGATCGAAGAAATCCGTACTGTCTTAGACGAAGTACATGAAATGATTATGATCAAAGCTTATTCTGTCGATGATGGAATTAAAGAAATGACAGAACGTGTCGCAAAAATCAAAGGCTGGAACTAATTAACGTTTAGGCTGATAAAAAGAGCGCCTCTGAATATGCAGATTTTTTGGAGCGCGCTCTTTTTTTGCCCAAACGGGGCATTTTTAAACAGGTTTTATAAGGAAATATGAAAAAACGGGGATTTTTTCATGCGTGTCAGTAAGCCGTTTGCGCGGAAGAAATGGAGGAGAATATGAACGAAAAGAAGAAAAAAGGTCTGACTTCCAGGCAAAAAAGAGTCATTCGTGACAACCTGACCGGATATGCATTTGTTCTGCCCAACTTAATCGGGTATTCCATATTTGTATTTATTCCGGTATGCTTTTCATTTGTTTTAAGCGTTATGCAGTGGGATGGTTCCCAAGCGCCTATGAAATTTGTAGGGCTTGCCAACTTTGCTCAGATTTTTTCAGATGATGTGTTTGTCAAATCATTTTTTAATACTATAGAATATGCGGCCATGACGGTTCTGCCTACATTGGTTCTGTCATTGCTTTTAGCCGTACTCTTAAATTCGAAAATAAAAGGAATTGCGCTTTTCAGAACGTCGTTCTTTTTCCCATATATCGCTTCGATTGTGGCGGTAGGTGCCGTGTGGAACATGCTGTTCCAACCGGATTTCGGACCTATTAATGAAGCGCTGAAGTTTATTGGAATCAGCAATCCGCCTAGATGGGTGGTGGATGTAAAGTGGGCGATGGTTGCAATCGCCATTGTAAGTATATGGAAATATATGGGTTATTACATGATCGTATATCTGGCAGCTCTTCAGGGCATTTCCAAATCATTATATGAAGCGGCCAGCATCGACGGGGCAAATGGCCTGCAGAAGCTGCGCTATATCACGGTGCCCATGCTGACGCCGACCACATTTTTCGTTCTGATCATGCTCACCATTCAGTGTTTCAAAGTATTCGATCTGGTATATGTTATGACCGGCGGCGGCCCGGGAAACGCTACAAAGACGCTGGTTAACTATATCTATGAAAAAGCATTTAAGAGCTGGCAGTTAGGGCCGGCAAGTGCAGGCGCAATCATACTGTTCGCAGTAGTTTTGGTAATTACCTTGATCCAGTTCTCAGGCGAGAAAAAATGGTCCAAGGACATGATGTAGGAAAGGAGCGGTGAAACGATTATGAAAGCTAGAGAAAAAACAATGAAAAACATATTGGTTGCAGCACTGGTCCTTTTATCTTTGCTCATGCTGGTTCCATTTTACTGGATGGTAATCTCTTCCTTGAAGTTAAATAAGGACGTATTTTCCATACCGATGAAGTGGTGGCCGGATGAAATGCATTGGGAAAACTATCAGACCATCTGGAAGAAGCTTCCACTTTTGACATTCTTTTTAAATACTGCTAAACTAACCATATGTACAACGGCTATTCAGCTTTGTACCAGCTGTTTTGCAGCATATGGGTTTACGAAAACGAAGTTTAAGGGCAGGGATTTGATCTTTTTAATGTATGTCACCACAATTGCGGTTCCGTGGCAGGTATATATGATCCCTCAGTTCATTCTTGTATCTAAAATGGGCTTAAATGACACTCACTTAGGACTGATCCTGATGCAGGCGTTCTCCGCATTCGGTGTGTTCTTAATCCGTCAGTTTTATATCAGCATTCCGGATGAACTCTGTGAAGCTGCCAGAATTGACGGTCTGACGGAATTTGGTATTTTCAGAAGAATTGTGTTCCCTCTCGGCAAGCCGGCGATGGCTACTTTGGTTATCTTTACATTTACAACGGTATGGAATGACTTTATGGGACCTCTCATCTATCTGAAAACAAAAGAATTAAAGACCATCCAGTTAGGTATCCGCATGTTCATCTCCCAGTACGGCGCTGATTATGCCTGGATTATGGCTGCTTCGGTTTGTTCTCTGATTCCTGTTGTGATTGTATTTTTAAGCTGCCAGAAATTCTTCGTTGAAGGAGTTGCTGCCAGCGGCATCAAAGGTTAAAGACAAAAAGGAGATTTGGTATGGCACAGACGTTTGAAAGTTTGAAAATGTATCCGGGGCTGGAACGCGATGATGTGAAGAAGGCTTTGGAAGGCGCAATTGGAGTTGTAAGAGAGGATCTTGGACAGTTTACGGACTTTTTCCCTTCCTCCAACAGCTTTGATAATTTTTTCCAGCCCACCGACAATGTGGAGTGGACTACGGGATTCTGGACCGGAGTTTTATGGCTCGCTTATGAAGACACCAATGAAGAGTGTTTCAAAGAGGCAGCTTTAAAGCAGGTGGACAGTTTCTTAAACAGAATTGAGAATAAAATCGATGTGAACCATCATGATATGGGCTTTTTATTCAGCCTTTCCTGTGTTGCGGCTTATAAGCTGACAGGAAGCGAGACAGGTAAAAAAGCGGCATTACTGGCCGCAGACCATCTGGCAGAGCGCTACCGTGAAGTGGGCAAATTCCTTCAGGCCTGGGGAAATGTGGGAGAAGCCAAGGAATACCGCCTGATTATCGACTGCCTGTTGAACCTGCCCATCCTTTACTGGGCCAGTGAGGTGACGGGAGATCCCTCTTATGCGGATAAGGCGGAAAATCATATTAAGACAGCTATGCGCTGCGTGCTCCGCCCGGATCATTCCACCTATCATACTCATTTTATCGATATGGAGACAGGAGAGCCTACATATGGCGTAACTCACCAGGGCAACCGCAACAATTCCGCCTGGGCCAGAGGCCAGGCGTGGGGCATTTATGGAATCGCACTCAGCTACCGCTATCTGAAAAAACCGGAATATATTGACTTATTTTTCCAGGTAACAGACTATTTTATTGAACATCTACCAGAAGATCTGGTTCCTTATTGGGATTTTGATTTCGATACGGGAAGCGAGGAGCCAAGGGATTCTTCCGCGTCCGCCATCGCTGTCTGCGGAATCCTGGAAATGTGCAAATATTTGGACGAAGAAACCGGCAAGAAATACCGGGACGCTGCCGATAAGATGATGAAAGCCCTGATCGTTCACTGCGCCAATACGGATAGTAAGAAGAGCAATGGTCTGCTGCTTCACGGAACCTATGCAAGGGATTCCAAGGAAAATACCTGTAAGAACCGGGGCGTGGATGAATGCAACACCTGGGGAGATTATTTCTATATGGAAGCTCTCACCAGAATGACGAAGGACTGGAATCTGTACTGGTAATGAAACAGCCTAATTTATTATATATTTTTGCAGACCAATGGCGTTATGAAGCGATGGGATATGTGAAGGAAGATCAGGTAATAACGCCGAATATCGATTGTTTTGCCGAAGAGAGCATGCGTTTTTCCAATGCTTACAGCACATTTCCGTTGTGTTCTCCCCACAGGGCGTCTCTGATGACGGGCAAATACCCGTTCAGTGTCGGTATGTGGACCAACTGCAAGATCGGCCTGGAAGAAAAGATCATGCTAAAGCCCCAGGAAACCTGTATTGCCAATGTGCTGAAAGACCATGGCTACCAGACCGGATACATCGGAAAATGGCATCTGGACGCGTCGGAACTGAATTTCGATCCTCATCCGGAATCCGGCGCGAAAAACTGGGATGCCTATACGCCGCCGGGTGAGCGCCGCCAGGGCTTTGACTACTGGCTTTCCTACGGGGCAGACGACGAGCACCTGAATCCTCATTACTGGAGCGACAGCCCAAAACAGATCCGTCCGGGCAAATGGTCGGCTGAGTACGAGACAGACCGGGCGATTGACTACATAAATGATAAAAAGCACAGTAAAGAGCCGTTCGCTTTATTCTTGTCCTACAATCCGCCTCATCTCCCATATGAACTGGTGCCTGACCGTTATTATGAGAAGTTTAAGGACCTCCCTGTCCATTACCGGGACAACGTGCCGGAAGAGATGAGAACGGAGAAGCTGGAAACCATTACAAGGCAGTATTTTGCCGCTGTAAACGGAATTGACGAACAGTTCGGCCGGATCATGGAATATCTAAAGGAACAGGGGCTGGAAGAGGATACTTTAGTGGTGCTTTCCGCAGACCATGGAGAGATGCTGGGGTCCCACGGCCTGATGAGCAAGAATATATGGTATGAAGAATCCGTTCATATTCCTCTCATGATGAGACAAAAAGGCAGGATTACACCAGGGGAAAACGGCGAACTTTTCGCCAGCCCTGACCACATGCCAACCCTTTTAGACCTTCTTAACCTTCCGGTCCCGGAAACCTGCCAGGGCTACAGCCACAAAAAAGGAATGTTCGCCGCCGATGAAAATGCGCCCGAAGATATGTTCCTATGTTCCTATCCTGGCGGAGCCGAGATGGTAGCAGCCTTTGAAAAATGCGGCCTCACCCATAAAGCTTACGGATGGCGCGGCATAAAGACCCACCGCTACACCTATGTGGTGAGCAACGGATATGCGCCTGGAGAAGAAACAAAAGAATATCTCTACGACGACGCCAACGACAAATACCAGCTGAATCCCCGGATGATCGAACCGGATTCGGAGGAGAAACTAATACTGGAATTCAGAAAAAAATTAAAAAATTACCTAAATCTAACCCAAGACCCATTTTTACTTATCAGCGAGAGTTAAATCTTTATTTAGTTAACTAAGAAACGCCGGAAAGAAGGGGAAACCTGGGCGGGCGGCGGTAATAGAGAAAGACAGGGGATTCGGGTTACGCCCCTAAGTGATACTAGGCCGCCAAGAGCGGAAAAAGGCAGCGCGGCGCCATTCGCGGTGAACTCTTTATGACTTCATCGCTCAAGGGCGCCTCAAATACTGATTCGGAATTTCAGTATTTGTCTGCCTTTTTCCGCTCTTGCCGACCAAGTATCACTAAGGGGCTGCACACGATCCCCTGTCTTTCTCTATTACCGCCGCCCGCCCAGGTTTCCCCTTCTTTCCGGCTGTTACTTGGCTAGCTGAGGATAAAAAAGATTTTGGATATGAGAGTATTTTTTACATCAAACGTGAAGGCTTTTTCAGAAATGACTTCACGTTTTAATGTAAAGGGTGAGGTCTTTTCGTGAAATGCCTTGACGTTTAAAGTAAAAACCCGAAGGCTTTTCTGAAAATTCTGTGGCGTTCCATGTAAATTGGCTTCTATATAAATACCAATACAATAACATTGTTTTTAACCAGGCTAGCGAAAACCAGCACAGAACCAGGAGGCGGAGCCGGAAGGAAACGATCAGAGGAGGGAACCGGGCCGGGGAAGCAAGATACGGACAGATGGGATTCGGGATTCGCCCCTAAGAACTACTAAGGCCCGTAAGGACAGAACGAGGCAGGCCAGCGCCATTCGCAGTGAACTCTTTATGACTTCGCTGCTCAGCGGCGCTTTAAAAACT
>NZ_PKUU01000030.1 GCF_002899675.1 Clostridium sp. chh4-2
TTTTATCCTTGCGGATCTAAGTACTTCTAAGGGGTTCCATACGATCCCATTTCGCCGATTACTTCCGCCGCCCGCCTGGGTTTCCCCTTCTTTCCGGCTGTTGCTTGGCTAGCTGAGGGAAAAAAAGATTTGGTGAATGGGAAAGTATGTTTTTACATCAACCGTGAGGTCTTTTTCAGAAATACCTTCACGATTTAATGTAAAGGGTGAGGTCTTTTTGTGAAATGCCTTCACGATCTATGTAAATTTAGCTTTACGTAAATACCGATGTACACTATTGTTTTTAACCAAGCCAGCGAAAACCAGCCCGGAATCGGGATTCGGAGCCGGGAGACGAAGGTCGGAGGGGCCATCCGGGCCGGGGAAGGAAGATGCAGACAGATCGGATCGTATGGAACCCCTTTAGAACACCTTAGGCCCGTAAGGGCAGAACGAGGCAGGTAGAAACTGATTTCCGTGTCAGTTTCTAAGGCGCCCTTGAGCAGCGAAGTCATAAAGAGTTCACTGCGAATGGCGCCGGCCTGCCTTGTTCTGTCCTTACGGGCCTTAGTTGTTCTTAGGGGCGAATCCCGAATCCGATCTGGCTGCATCTTCCTTCCCCGGCCCGGACGGCCCCTCCGACCTTCGTCTTCCGGCTCCGAATCCCGATTCCGGGCGTACCTTTCCGCCAAATCCGTTAAATAACAATTTACCTACTCGATTAAAAGCCCCTTCAAAATCCGCAGAAACTCTCTCACGCTTTTAGACAGCTTCCCCTTCTTAGGATAAGCCACAACCAGTTTCCAGGATGCCATCAGCCCCTCTTCCAGGCAATAATAGGCAATTCCCTCCATATCAGAGAACAGGTCCAGATAGGACCCCGGCAAAAACGTGATTCCCATTCCGGCTGCCACAAGGCGCTTTGCCGTTTCCATGCTTTTTGTTGTATATCTGATTTCCGGCACGATTTGGGACTGTTCTAGAATCTGATCCGCCACCTGGCGCAGCTTCTGTCTGCCCGCTACCATAATGAACGGCAAATCCTTGATCTGCTGCAGCTTCTGAACGCTCAGAGGTTCCTTTTCATCAATCTCTAACTGCGCCTTCATCCCATCCGGAATCACCAGATAAAACGGATCTTCAAAAAAGTCTTCATACTGCATGGCCTCATTGGATTCCTGAAAATGCATGATTCCAAAATCCACCTTTCCGGCCAGAATCATCCGGTCCAGTTCAATGGAATTATATTCTTTAAATGATACCTGAATTCCGGGATACTGTTTTGAAAAGGCGGGCAGGATTCTGGGAAGCAGATACGTGCCCAGATTCGGAGGTATTCCGAATGTAAGCCTTCCTTTTTTCAAATCCTGAAACTCTTCTAAGTCGGCCAAAAGTGTCCTGTGTATCTGCCTGATTTCTGACAGAATGTCAAGAAACCAACTGCCGAATTCACTTTCCTTCAGTCCTTCTCTGTTTCGGTAAAAGACCGGCTGACCGAAGTCCTGTTCTGCCTGAAGGAGAACCTGGCTGAGGGACGGCTGCGCGATAAACAGCTCTTTTGCCGCCTTTGAAATGGTTCCGCATTCTCTTATGGCCAGCATATAGCGGATTTCATTGCCCGTCAGGTTATGAGCGGTTCCTTTTTCCTTTAACCGGTCACAGCAGTCCAGAATCCGTTTCACGGCGTCGAGAACCACACATCCCTCAGCTGTGGCCTGGATGCCGGAAGGCGTTCTCTTAAAGATGGAAACTCCCAGCTCTTCTTCCAGATGTTTTAAATTTCTTGTCAGGGTGGAGGAATCCTTATTCAGCAGCCGCGAAGCCGTCTGCACGCTTCCTGCCTGTGAAATGGCAAATACATATCTCAGCTGTTTTTCATTCATAGGCATTCCTCCTCCGCATTCAAATCTTATTTATAAAAAAAGTTCGGAATCTTTCTCCACCGGCTGCGGAGAGAATGAGCCGCCAGCTTTGGCGTCCGTTCCCTTGTAAAGATCCCTTTTCTGTTCCCAACCACTCTCATAGGGCCTTGAATAGTGGCGAAATCTGCAAAATTCCAAATCTGCTCTCCAATAAAGAACGGCCGTTTATCACATTCGGCGTTGATCCGATCATAATATTCCGCCTGGAATTCCTCGCTGAACATGCCGGGCACAACCTGGTGCATTCCCGCCACCGTATCGGCTCCGTATTCAGTAAACATCACCGGTTTGTCCTGCTCCTGCCAAAAATCCAGTTCCATATTCCAGCCATTGCAGGCCGCATCCAAATCTCCGCTTAAATTATACCATCCGTAATATCGGTTTAAGCATACCACATCCATTGTACGGCTTGTAATGTCTTTTGTATAGTCATTTTGGCAGCAAACCAGGGTGACCGGGCGGTTCTGGGGATCTTTTTCATGGGCCAGTCCGTATAACTCATGCCAGTAATCGTATGCGTCCTGTGGAAAATGCTCTAAATCGGGCTCATTTCCCAAACTCCACATCACCACGCATGGATGATTTTTATCCCTTGCAATCAAGTCTTCTATCACCTGGCGGTGGTGTCCCAAGGTTCCGAATTGATAAACATTCTCATGTTCACCCATATTGACTCCTACCGCCGGGGTCTCGTCAATGATTACGATTCCCTCCCTGTCGCACAGATCATACATCTCTTCCGCATAAGGATAGTGGCTCGTGCGGAATGAATTGGCGCCCAGCCAGTGAATCAGGTTCACATCTTTTACATTCAGACAATTATCAAGCCCCCGTCCATGGAAATAAGAATCCTCGTGTTTTCCAAATCCTTTAAAATAAAACGGTTGATGATTGATTAAAAACTGGGTTCCCTTTACCTCCACAGTTCTGATTCCGAATGTCTGGTCATAGCTGTCCCCGCCGTAGGTGATGCGGGCCGTATAGAGATATGGAACTCCCGGGTAAGGCCACCAAAGCTTAGGATTTTCCACCGTAATGGTTCCAGTGAGCCCATGGCTTACAGCCACTTCCTTTTCATCCGAATCCAATATAGCGATCTGCGCCTCTCCTTCACCATCCACTTCAATCTTATATTCGATTTTTCCATCCGTATCCGTAACAATGGTCACATCTTTTATGCGAGGTATGGGCGTCGTATAGAGCCATACCGGCCTATAAATGCCCGCATAGTTAAAGAAATCAAAATTAGGCCGGTTCTGGGGTGCCTGTTGCCTTTTGGCTGTTTCCACACTGGGAATTCCAGGATTGTCCGAACCGAAAAAGGCGGTCTGAGTGGGATCATTTCCCATAGGAAGCGTCTTATGGTTCACCTTGTTGTCAACAGCCACGGTCAGAAGCGCTTCATTTCCCGGCTCCACAAACTCTGTAATCTCAGCTTCAAAAGGAAGAAATCCGCCCTGATGCGTGCAGACCCGTCTGTCTCCCAGCCACACAACGGCCTGATGGGCCACAGCTCCGAAGCGGAGAAAAATCCTTTGGCCGGCCGCTGCAAACGGCACCGCAAATTTCCGCTGGTAAAAAACCCAGCCGTAATGATCCCTGTATTCTTTGCAGTCTTTTTGGTCATTGTAGCTGGCCGGAACAGCCACAGGGTCCCCGTTTTTTAGGATTCCCGGCATTTCTCCCTGTTCCGAAAAGCTGCCATCATCCAATTGGAAATTCCATATTCCATTCAGTTCCATGGCCATTCTGCTTCTGTTTTGTTTTACTCTTAACATCATCGTCTCCTTCCCGACCGTCTAATAATTCATGACGGTACCAGCAATCCTGCCTTTTTCTTTATCAAATACGATCACATTGCCAAAGCCCATGTATCCTTCCGATTCCACCAGATCAGTGGGGGAATTCACCTCCTGGTGGCAGATGATAACCACATATTCCCTGCCGTCCAGACTGATCTTTACGGCTTCTGCCATAGAATCCGGATAGGTGATTCCTTTTAATGCGGAATGTACCGGTATTTTCTGCGCCCTGACCTCACGTTTTTCCCCGGCTTTGGAACCGCAGATGACCGTAATGAAGGATGCAGATCCCTGCTCCTTTAAGGTCACCTGGATGCGGGTGCGTTCCACTGCTTTGTTATAATCCCTGGATATGCGCCCGGTTAAAGCTTCTGCATTTGCTTTGGGATTTAAAAAGAGAAATTCCGCATCTCCGCGCGTTCCCCGGTATATGGCTTTCCACCCTTCCGAACCGGAAGAACCGGGACCAATAAGTTCCGTTTTTCCCGTCTCCCCAAAGTTCCAGTACTGGGTGTATTCATGGTTTCCCGATCCGTACATCTCGTCCATAATGAGGTACAGATCCGGCTTAATATGAAGGATTCTGCGGTTTATATAGATTCCTTCTTCCATATATCCCAGATGGCCGCCCTGTATGTATTCATAGCAGTCGTCGAATTTATATCCCTGCTTTACTGGCTGGCACAGCTTGGAACACTCCCACGCATCTTTACATACGGTAAAATATTTTTGGTCCACGGTTATGGTATTATGAGCCGGAGGATCCTTAAACTCAAACCTGCCGTCTCCGGCCACATAGGTATATCTTCCGCTGTCGGTCAGCACATCTTCACCGTGAATCACAAGGTCCACATGAAGCTTATCCGAATGCCCATGGCCTGCTCCCAAAGTGCCGCAGTGAAAATGGAGAAGGTTTCCGTCCTCATCCCAGCCGTCTCTCAGATAATAATTGCCGCTGTCCGCCATCGCAATGGATGTAAAATCCGGTTCTCTTGTCTCCATGTCCTCATAGATCCCGGCGCTTTCGATTCCCAAATCCCAAACGCTTTCAAAATCCAGTTTGGGATATCCTCCGTATTTCAGTTCACAGTCCTTAAAAAGAAATGCCGCCACGGATATATAATCCCGGATATCCACATGATCGCTGTCTCCCATCATAAACTGGCAGTGATCCGGCTTTTTCCAGGCCAAATCCGCGTAGGCCATCCGGTACACTTTATCCAAAATGGCTACCGGCACCTCGATATCATTTCTGGCTGCCAGAATCAGAACATCTTCATAGCAGTGAAGCACCTCGTTGTGATATCCCGGGGACTGCTCCCAATGCACCCCATCCTCCATAATCTGCATTCTGGCTTCCATTTCCAGGTGTTCAAGAGCAATTTCCGTATACCGCTTTCTCAGGTTTTCATCCGGCATGGCGATGCCGATCTCAAACAGGCCGTGGTTTTCAATAACGCCCCAGTTGCTGATATAACGGTAAGGAGAATGCATCTTTATAATAAATTCCGCATGTTCTACCAAACAGTGATAAAAAGCGTCGATCACCTGGTCAGTCAGCGCAGGGCTGTCTTTAAAATACCGGATCGCCTTCACCCAGAACTCTCCGCGAAAACCGGCTTCCAAAATCCTCCAGGCCGTCTTTTCCGTGGCGTCCGTCCGTTTTACCCTGGTGATCCAATCCATCAGAAGGCGTACAAAATTTTCTGCATAAACCTCATCCCCGGTCAGCTGGTATGCCTGCCCCAGACAGATGAAATACCGGTGGCGGTTGAATTGGTAGATGAATTCAGGATCGTCTCCCGGCTGATATTCCCAGTCGATCTCCCCATCCGGGAACTGGACCGGTTCCCAGGTGCGCTCCAGATCCCATTTTAAATCGAACAAAAAGTAATTGCGGCACACCTCGTCTGCAACCCGTATGATGTGCTCACACTCCTTGGGCCACTCACGTTTGCAGTACTGTGCAACCGCCTTCCAGTCATCCGTAAAAAAATGTTCGTCGCTTCTTGAAAAGAACTCGTTCTTCGTCATGTCCCTGCCTCCTGTCTTTACCAGTAACTGTTCCAGCTTTTATGTAGCCTTGTGAGCGCTTCCATATAAAAATAATCTCCCCAGAGATTGCATTCATCCACCCCATAATGATTACAGGTATTGTACGGGGAGTGGTTGGAATAAGTGCTGTGAAGCACCTGTCCGTTGGATTTCTGATAATCTTTTACCGCATAATGATCCGTCAGTGATTTCATAAATTTTTTCGCAGCAGAGCGGTAATAGGCGGCATCTTCCGCCTCCATATACTCCGCCATTTCCAGCATGCCGCAGGCTGCTATGGAAGCGGAAGACGAGTCTCTGGGCTGCTCATCCTCATCGCTGAACTCCAGATCCCAGTAGGGAATCAGGTCCTTTGGAAGATGATTGAGATAATAGCCGGCAACTCCTTTAAACAGATCGATATATTCTTTGCGCCCTGTATACCGGTAGCCCACCGCAGTTCCGTAGATGCCCCACGCCTGGCCTCTGGCCCAGGCAGATCCATCTCTGTAGCCCTGGCAGGTGGCTCCATGATCCGCCTCTCCAGTCTCCCTGTTAAAGAAAAAGGTGTGCCAGGTGGAAAAATCCTCACGGACCACATTGGCCAGCGCCGTGTGTATATGTTTTTCTGCAATATCCCGGTATTTATGGTCTCCCGTTTCCTCTGTGGCCCAGTAAAGCAGGGGAAGGTTCAAAAGGCAGTCTATAATCAGTCTATAGTTGTCAGGAGCGTCTAACGGCCCCCATGCCTGGATGAATTCCCCTTTTGGATGAAATCGGGTGATCAGCTCATCGGCTGCTTTAACGGCGGCGTCTCTTCCGGCCCTGCTGCCCGTCAGCTTATAACCGGCCACGCAGGATGGGGAATACATAAATCCCAAATCATGAGTTTCCACATCGATTTTCTGTTCAATTCTATTGGCAAAGCTCTGAATCTGGATGTCCGCCGCCTCTTTTAACCGATCATCCCCTGTGTATTCATAAGCCAGCCAGATTTCCCCAGTCCAAAACCCGGGCGTCCAGTCCACGTTATCCGTGGGGGCATAAAAGCCGTTTTCACTGTATGCTTTTTGAAACTTATAGGTAAATTCCGGAAGAACCCTGAGAACCTGGTTCGAGGCGTCAGACAGGGCCCGCTCTGTCTCTTCCGGCGTTATTTCCTTCCTATTTTCTAAATCACTTCTGGTAATCCAGCTCATAATATTCTCTCCTTTTTGCACAGGCAGGACGATCCGCCTGCATCGCTATTTATGAAAACCGTATTTAGAAAAGGGGCCATCTTGAAATCATATTTTCGGTTCTTTCATGGCTTTGGGTGTGGGGCTCAACCCTACACCCAAAGCCATGAAAGAACCGTATTTTCAGGACAGCCCCTCTTTATTAATTATTATCCTTTCACGCCGGTGGCCGCAACTCCTTCTACAAAGTATTTCTGAAGGGACAGGAATACCAAAAGCACGGGAATCAGGCTCAATACGGATGCCGCCATAATCAGGCCGTATTCCGAACCAAACTGGCTGATGAACATGCGCAGTCCTAACTGCAGGGTTTTCTTGGATTCTGTTGTCAGATAGATGAGTGGTCCAAGGAAATCGTTCCACGTGTTGACAAAGGTGAAAATTGTCAGTGTGGACAGGGCCGGTTTGGAAAGCGGAAGCATGATTTTATACCATATTTTATATTCGTTCATTCCGTCGATTCTGGCCGCTTCGCAGAGTTCCGTCGGGATTCCCTGATAGAACTGCTTCATCATGAACACGCCGAATGCGGAAAACGCCTGAAGGAATATAATTGCCAAATGAGTGTCGGCAAGACCCATGGAACGCATCATCATAAACTGGGGAACCATATATACCTGCCACGGAACCGCAATGGTGGCTATGTAAGCTAAAAATAAAATATTTTTTCCTTTAAACTCCAGTTTTCCAAATGCGTATGCCGCAAAACTGCTGGTTAACAGCTGTAAAAAGGTTACGATTAACGTAAGTTTTACCGTGTTGAGCACAAATTTAGCCAGCGGGATCTTATTCCAGATATCCACATAATTCTTCCATCTGGGATTGGTTGGAATCCACTGGATTGGGAATATGAACACGTCCTTATCCAGCTTTAATGATGCGGAAAGCATCCATACAAACGGCACCATCATGACGGCCGCCAGCACAATCAGCACAACATAGAGAATGCCCTTAAATATCTTTGTTTTTCTGTTATTAATCTTCATCTCAGGCCTCCTCCTTAATTTGCGTATTTCTTCTCACCGCGGAACTGAACCAGTGTGATGGCCAGAACGATGAGGAATAATATCATGGCAACTGCGCTGGCATAGCCTAAGTTCCAGTTACGGAAGGCTTCTTCGTAAATATGGTAAACCAGCACGATGGCCGATTCATTCAGCACACCCGTGTTGCCTCCTGCCAGCATATAGACGATATCATATACTTTAAAGCAGTTGATGGTAAGAATGATGGTGACGAAGAATGTGGTCGGCTGAAGCTGAGGCCATGTGATATAGCGGAATTTCTGCCATACGTTCGCCCCGTCCAGACTTCCCGCCTCATATAATTCAGCGTTGATTCCCTGAAGCCCGGCTAAGTAGATCACCATGTAATACCCCATATTCTTCCATACGGAGAACAGAATGACTGTAAACATTACCCAGTCTTTGTCCGCAGACCATTTGGGAAGGCTCTTGGCCGCCACACCCAGGTTGTATAAGATCATATTGACCGGGCCGCTTTTAGCCGGTGAAAAAAGCATGTTCCAAACCGCCGCAACCGCAACCAGTGAGGCCACATAAGGGAAAAAGCTCACGGTACGGAAGAAATTTTTTCCTTTAATTTTCTGATTCAGAATGACAGCCAGTCCTAAGGCAGCCGCCAAAGTCAAAGGTACAGTCGCAACACAATATACAATTGTATTTCTCAGCGAAGCCATAAAACGCTTATTTCCAATCATCATCATAAAATTATCCAGCCCCGCAAACTGCATCGGGTTATTGCCGTCCCACTTTAAAAACGCGAGGACAAAAGCAAATATCACCGGTCCAAGTGTAAATACCGCAAATCCGATAAAATTAGGGGCGATAAAGGAATATGCCACCAGATCACGTTTCGTTTGTCTGCTGAACCGTTCCCCTGTTTTCGCCTGTCTGATCTTATCCTCTATTCTCTCAACTTTTTTCGCCAGCTTTTCGCGGCGTTTCGGATCGCTTTCTTTTTGTATCCGCTGTTTTAATTCCTCAAGCTGGGGATTCAGGACAGCCAGCTTTTTTTCGACCGCTGCCGGGTCTATCTTTCTCACCTTTGCCATTGCTCTCTTAACCGGTTGCCCGGCTATCCTCCTTTTATAGTTTCTTTAAATGAGGCAGACGTTTTTAACTCCGTCTGCCTCTGTTTCCTAAAAACTGTCTTATGTGATTGTCCGATATTACTGTCCTAAAACTGCCTTAATCTTTTCGTTCATGCTGGCAATGCCTTCGTCAATGGTCATATTGCCTGTCATAATGTTGTCATGAGCCTCATTCAGAATCGTTTCCATCTCTGAACTCTTCGCATTAACAGGCATTTCCAGATAGAGGTTTGCAGTCTGAAGGGCTTCTTTGTTTCCATCCTCTGTTGGGAATCCCTCAATGGAAGAAATCATGGTGGCGATATCATCTGTCATCAGAGCCGGAATGGTTCCTGTCTTAGCAAGAATCTCCGCGCCTTCCTCACTGCATACGAATTTGATGAAATTCCATGCTTCCTCTTTATGAGGTGCGTTGGCAGGAATTGATAAAGCTGTAATTGTAGCCAGTGTAGATCCCGGTTCCACGCCTTCTGCATGAGGATATTTGGCGATTCCCCAGTTTGCGCAGTCTGTATATTCGCCATTGTTGATCTTTTCAATCAGGGTGGAGATAAACCAGGTTCCCATGTTCATCATACCGATATTGCCCTGTGAAAATGCTCCTGAATAATGAAGGTTTGAAGTCTTTAATGTTGCATAATCCTGGCAAACGCCGTCTTCCTGCTCTTGTAAAATCATCTCATAATAAGGTTTCAGGAAATCATATTCTCCATCCACGATGGTATGTTTTCCGTCCAAAATTCCGAAAAGCTGTACGGCGCTTCTCCATGTATGGTAATGAGCTCCGAATACTTCTGATCCCGGCTGGTCATTTGTGATCTTTCTTGCCAGCTCGTCATACTGCTCAAATGTCATATCATTGGTTGGGTAAGGTACGCCCGCATTATCAAACACATCTTTATTGTAGTAAAGAACCCAGAAATCGCTTCTGAACGGCAGCTCATACAGGCTGTCATTGACTTTAATCTGATCCGTCAGGCCCTTAAACGCGTCCAGATCCACTCCGTCCTTTTCAATATAGGAATCCAAAGGCTCTAATGTTCCTTTATTCACTAATGTGGTATATCCCGGAACATCTTTCACTGTAACTACGTCAAAATCAGAACCGTTTCCTGTAAGCTGGGTTCCAAGAACCGTCTGGTAGTCGGAGCTTCCAAGATCCACCATCTCAATCTTAATATCCGGGTTTGCCGCTTCATATGCATCGATCAGCGGAACATAATAAGGGGTCAGGTCTTTATCCCAAATAGACCATTTTAATACGGTTTGTCCTTCTTTGGCCTCTGTCTTGCTCTCCGCTTTTGCCGCCTGGGTATCCGCTGTGCCGCTTGTAGACACAGCCGTTGTATCATTCGATGCAGGAGCCTTTGTGCCGCCTCCGCATCCGGCTAAACTGCCTACCATTGATGCAGCCAGCATTAAACTCAATATAGATTTCTTTTTCATCCCTGTTTCCTCTCATTCTGCCGTTCTTTCCGGCTTTTCGTTGTTGCTTTGTTTATGTCATCATTATACATTTTTTCCATTGGGCGTTGAATGGAATTTCTAGCGGAAAAGATTCATTTTTTAACTAAAATACTTTTTTTATTCCGTAAAACCGTGTAAAAAACATACACTTTTTTATCATAACCAGCACTATTTTACAATCAGATTCAGCTTTTTGCACATATTTTTAAAACCGTTTGACAAATATTAAGCAATTTACTATAGTATTGATGAAAGCGGGGGATTCCTATGATAAAACGCATAATGCCAAAGACAATCCGTGGAAAGATCATCACCTGTACAGGTGCTTTTACTATTATAATCGCGGTGATAACCGTTACAATCTGCTACTGCGTCTTTCAGACGTTTCTGATCCGGAACCAAATCCAATCAGCCGAATACAATCTTCAGGTGGTTTCCCACAATGTTTCTGCAAATATGGATAATATTATAAATTTTAATGAATGGTGTACGTCCAATCCTGAGATCAGCAGGTATCTGGATGCATTTAAAAACCAGACCAAGATGCCCTCGATCTCTTCCGATCACGCTTACCTCAGAATGATGGCTCTCAACGCCTATGACCGCCTGAAAGAGGAATACCGCAACACCTATTCCCATAATTACATAGCAAGAGTGATCATCAGCCCTCTCAACTGCTGGAATTATCTTCAAATTTCCGATACCGCCTCTTCTCTGACGCCAAGAGCGGCGGACATCATCCATAATGCCGGTTTCTTTGAAGAGCTCTACGGAGCAAACGATTATCTGTGGCCCGGTCTTGAAGAAGATCCTTTCGCCACTCTGGAATCAGGCATGATTCTTCCAATCATCCGTCCTGTTTACAACCAATATAATTCTGAAATTGTGGGCTGGACCTATTTTGCCATATCCGACCAGCTGATCAGTTCTTATTTAAGCTCTTTTCCGCTGGATGACGGCAGCCATCTCTATATCACCATCGGCAGCCGTTCCTATCTGTATGAGGACGGAATTTTTAAAGAAACTCCGCTGACCTGCCAAATACTTGAGGATATCAGCAGCAATACGGTCAACAGCCAGGCCAGCCTTGTTAAACTTCCCGACGGCAGCAAACGCCGCATTGTCACCTGCCCGTTAAGCAGCAGGGGATGGACCATATCTCTTATGTTATCTGAAAAGAATTATAACACGCAGACCCAAGTGTATCTTCTTTTGGTGGGAATCATTGGCGTGACCATTTTTGTTATGGCATTTCTTCTCGTCTATATGTTGAACCGAACCATCAGCCAGCCGGTGAAGAAGCTGAAAGGCACCATCGACCGGATTTCCCACGGGGATTTCACAAGGGATTCTTCTATCGAATGGGAGGACGAGCTGGGCGTAATCGGCCGGGGCATCAATCAGATGTCGGAAGATGTGGTTTCTCTGATGGAAAAGCGTGTGACCGATGAAAAACAGAAAAAGGATCTGGAATACCAGATACTCCAAAGCCAGATCAACCCGCATTTTCTATACAATACGCTGAATTCGATCAAATGGATGGCTACCATACAGAATGCGCCGGGCATCGCGGAGATGACCACATCCCTCGCCCGTCTGATGAAAAATGTCTCCAAAGGTACCGCCTCCCTCATACCTCTCAAAGAGGAACTGGACCTGGTTAAAGACTATTTTCTGATCCAGCAGTACCGTTACGGAGGAAGCATTTCCATCGAGTATCAGATCGAATCCGAGGATCTGTACCAATGCCGCCTTCACCGGTTCAGCCTTCAGCCAATGGTGGAAAATGCTTTGTTCCATGGAATCGAGCCAAAAGGCTGCGTCGGAAAGGTGATCATAAAAGCGGAAAAAACGGAAGACCCTAATTCCTCTCCATCCCTTAAAATCTCGGTGACAGACAATGGAATCGGAATGACGGAGGATACCATCTCAAAGATACTGACTGGAGAGGCCAGCCCCAGCGCCGACTTTTTCAAGCAGGTGGGAATTAACAATGTCAACAAACGGATTCAATACGATTTTGGGCCCGATTATGGAATTCATATAGAAAGTCAGCCCGGAGAATATACGACTGTAATTATCATACTCCCCTACTCCACACCGGCGGAGGATTAGGGGAAAAGGAGGATTTTATGATTAAACTTTTAATTGTGGACGACGAGCCCCTGGTTCAGATTGGCATCAAATCGATGATCAGCTGGGCGGATTACGGCATCGAAGTCTGTGGAACAGCGATGAACGGGGAAGCGGCTTTAAAACTCATCGAGGAATACTCGCCGGAACTGGTGATCACCGATATTAAGATGCCGATTATGAACGGTCTGGATCTGGCTAAAACGTGCCGGGACACTTATGGTCCCATCCCTCTGTTCATCTTCCTCACCAGCTATGAAGAATTTCAGCTGATCAAACAGGCCATGTCCTATCAGGCCGTGGATTATCTGATCAAGCTGGAATTGGACGCCAAATCCCTGACCGATTCGGTAAAACGCGCGCTGGAACGGCTGGAAAATTTAAGAGCCAGCGAGGCGTACAAAAAGGAAGGCGGCCGCCCCCTTTTGCAGAGCTACAACGATAAGTTCCTCATGCGCCTTCTCTACAACCTGTTTGACAGCAGGGAACAATTCGAAATCCAGGCAAAGGACCTGAAACTGGATTTTACGGATCTCTCATATGTAGCGGCTCACGGAGAGATCTACAGCGAAAAGGCGGATCAGATGGAACCGGCCCAGCAGGTAAATCTCTATTCCAGCAGCCTTCAGATGACCCGGGAAATCTTATCAAAATACCAGTCCTGTTACATAATTTCCCTGGACAAACGCCATTTTGCGGTTATTTTCTATTCCGCATCCGGCAAGGATCTCAGTCTGGACGCACTGCAAAACGCCCTTTCCAACACCGCCCATATGGTTTTTAACTATTTTTCCGTCCGGCTGACGGCGGGAATCGGAAGTATTCTGGAAGATCCTTTAAAGATCAGCGAATCCTATCAGGAAGCAAGGCGGGCATTTAACATGACCGGCCCGGATAACCCGATCAAGACATTTTCCGGCATTTCGGAAGGGGCCATCAAAAATTCCTTTAATCTGGCTCTTTTTAAGGATTCCTTTACAAAGGCATTTGAAGAATTTGATACTGATGTTTTAAACACTGCCATCACGGAGATCACCGGACTTTTCGCGTCCCATCCTCTCCGCTACCTTCAGGCGATGGACGGCGCCTGCAACATCCTTTATCTGGCAATTTCCCTACTTCCGGACGGGGAAGAAACCATGAATCAGATATTTTCCGGTCATGCCGACGGATACCGTTCCATCTATAAGCTGAAAAATGTGGATCAGGTCAACGAATGGCTGGAAACCTTCCGCGCCGGCCTCTGCCAGGTCCTCCAAAGCAGGCGTAAAACCTATAAAGACCACGTGATCACCAACGTGCAGAAATACATCAACAACCATGTTGAGGAACGGCTTTCCTTAAATGAAGTGGCCGCCGTATTCGGCCTGAGCCCCAATTATCTCAGTGCCCTTTTTAAGAAATCCTGCAATATCGGATTTTCCGAATACATCACCCAGAAAAAGGTGGCGAGGGCAAAAGCCCTGCTTCTGGAAGAAAACATGAAGATCTATGAAGTAGCGGACATGCTGGGTTTTGAAAGCGCCTTTTATTTCAGCAAGGTGTTCAAAAAAGTGGAAGGCATATCCCCTCGCGAATATGTCCAGGACCATATCACCAGCCCTACCGCCCTTAAATAAAATTAAGTGAAAAAGTACATTTTAATCTGTAAATATTTCATTGTAAATGCCGCCGGTCTGTTATTAAATAAAAGCAGTACAGATCAGCCTGCCAAACAGTCACATAATCTCATATAAAAGGAGCATCTTATCCATGTTTACAGAAACAGCGTCAAAACTCGCGCCCCCATTTCTATCCTTTTCTCCTTCCGCCCCGGTTCAGGACCGGAACTTCTGGGAGAATCTGGATGATTCTATAAAACAGCAGCTTATAAAGGACGGGGAAGCTTATCTGAATTATGATTATCCGATCCTGAAGGCCATGGACTATATGGAATTTTCCAGAAATGGCTGCCGGGTAAACTATGAAACAAAACTTTTCAGCCGCCGCACGGCTCTCAACACCCTGGTTCTGGCCGAATGCGTTGAAAATAAAGGGCGGTTTATGGACGATATCATAAACGGCATATTTATGATCTGCGAAGAAAGCGGCTGGCAGCTTCCCGCCCACAATTCCTATATCCGGGACACCCCCCAATTTCCGCTTCCTGACGTGACCCGTCCGGTCATCGATCTATTCAGCGCAGAAACCGGCGCAGTGCTGGCCGTTGCGGAATTTCTTTTAAGGGAACCGCTGGCCCGGATCAGTCCCGCCATCTCAAAGTTAATCGATCACAATCTGGAAACCAGAATCTTCACTCCCTATCTCTCGGAATATTTCTGGTGGATGGGCGACGGCAGGGAATCCCTTAACAACTGGACGGTCTGGTGCACCCAGAATATTCTTCTGGCCGCTTTTACCAGAACGATGACCGTGGACAGGCAGATGGCTGTAATCGAAAAAGCCTGTAGAAGTGTCGACTATTTTCTGGGCGAATACGGCGAAGACGGCTGCTGCGACGAAGGCGCCCAATACTACCGCCATGCCGGACTGTGCCTGTTTAACTGCATTGAAATCTTAAACGGAATTACCGGAAATGCCTTTTCTTCTCTCTATAAGGCAGATAAAATTAAGAACATCGCGGCCTATATCGTGAATGTCCATATCAGCGATATTTACTATGTCAATTTTTCCGACTGCTCTCCCGCAGCAGGAAGATGCAATGCCAGAGAATTTCTGTTCGGCCTGAGAACGGATAACCCCGATCTGATGAAGCTGGCCGCTTCCGACTACCAGAAAAGCGCTGATCCTCTTCTCACTGAGGAGCACAATCTGTTCTACCGTCTTCAAACGCTGGCCTGCCATAAGGACATGATGAATTATGAGAAAAATCCTTTAATCCACTATAAAGACCTTTATTACGGCAGCACCGGACTTTTTATCTCCAGAGACAGCCGCTACTGCCTGGCCGTAAAAGGCGGCTGCAACAATGACAGCCACAACCATAATGATACGGGAAGCTTTACAATCTACAAGGACGGACAGCCGTTATTTATTGATATCGGAGTTGAAAGTTATACCAGGAAGACATTTTCGCCCCAGCGCTATGAAATATGGACCATGCAGTCCCAATTTCACAACTTGCCCACATTTTTAGGATGCAGCCGTTCCGATCTGGAACAAATGCCCTATGCTTATGCATCAGACTTTATGGACGGAATTGGGGCAATGGAGATGAACGGGGAAGATTATAAAGCGAAAAATGTGGCCTATCTTTTAGATGGAGAATGCAGTTCCATCACCATGGATATCGCCGATGCGTATCCGGACCGACGGATTATTACTTACGTGCGCAAAGCGGCACTGTATAAGGGGAAGGAAATCGTGATTGAGGATTCCTATACCGGTACGCTAGCGCCTGTTGTTTTGTCGCTGATCAGTTATGAAAAGCCAAATTGGAATGAAGAACGGAGGGTTCTTTCGATAGGGGAACTGGGGGAATGCCGGATTACGGGATGTTCCAGTGTAAAGACAGAGGCTTTTGCAGTGGAGGATCAGAGGCTTCGATTGGCTTGGAAACATGAGCTTTACAGGAGTTTGGTGACTTTTGAAGGAAGTGAACTTGAGTTGAGGATTCGGTAAACGGAAATGTGACCAATATTTTGCATATTTACCAGAAAAGTGAAGACATTTTTAAAAATGCCTTCACTTTAGTCTAATGTTCAAACCCAAGAACAGCTCCGATATCTTCAGGACTATTCCATAAATCAGTCATATGTGTGTCTGTATCTACAGCAACAATATACTCTCCGTTTTCAACTTTTTCTTTATAATAATCTCTTTCTTTTATCATTTGAGGCACATCTGCCATTGGCTGCGGAATACCGCTGCTGAATCTCATAGGTGTCCATGTTATCGTACTGCCATCATTCATAGTCCATTTTACGTCAAAACTACCCTCAAACGAACTATTTGTAAACGTTCCATCTCTTTCCACTCTTACAGCGGTCCTACGTCCATTACCAGCTGCAGCTTTGTTTGTATCCCTGGTCTCTAAGATTCGGCCTGCGCCATTTGGACTATCCTCTGTCCACTCGCCTGAATATAAATAAATATCCCTGGTATCGTTATCGCCGAAGACTGCTTTTACCCATATTCCATAACCGCTTCTCATTCCATTTTCCCACTGTCCAAAATAGTAGAAATTGTCTGGATAGACAGCAAGCCCGTTCACTCCGTCCTCATCATAATAAATAAAAGCATCGTCAATTGCGGCACTCATTTCCATATAACGGTCCTGACGCATTAATCTTTGCAGATTCTCTAAATCAGTTTCAAGGAAATATGGATAAATCTCCTTCAGTAAATCGAGACTTTTTTTATTGTTTCCGTTTTCACCGATCAGTAATTTCAATTTTTCAATCTCTGTTTCAGCTTTTTTATTGCCAAGTTCTTTCGCTTTTTCTAAATCGGCCAGCGCTTTTTCGTAAAATATTTCTTTTTGCTCAGCGCTTAGTTCAGCACTGCCTATATAGGCCTTAGCCCGTTCCATATAAGCTTCTGTCTTTTTGGGATCAATCTCGATCGCTAAAGAAAATACAATTATAGCTTCTTCATAGTTTCCCTCCAATAAATATTTAGCACCCAGTTCAAATTGGCTCTGCCATTCAGAAACTGTTTCTTTTTCAGCATCTGAAATGTCCCCATCCTTCATGTTACATCCTGCCAGTAAAAAGGACAACATGAAAATACTAAAAACTATTGTTTTACTGTATATAAATTTCCTTAATCCAATACTTTTTCTTTTCATATTGCCCCCATAACATATATTTTTAACACGGATAAAATCCGGCTTATTAAAGCAAACTCTTACTGCCTGGGTTTTAACACAAATACATAGGTCCCTTCTTTTAAAGAAATCTCATACGTTTCAGCGATCACAAACCCATTCGCCGCCGCCATCTTTTTCACATACTCCCCATTATGGGAATACAGAATGACCACTCCGTCCTTTTCCAGAAAATGCCCCGCCGTGCTGAAAAACTTTTTATACAGGTCATAAATCTCCTCTTCCGTCTTTCTTCCAATCCGAAACGGCATATCCGTGATAATCTCATCGAACAGATAGTCATGTTTAAATTCAAAGAAATCCCGGTTAACGTAATGTACTATCTGCTTTGCCGCTTCCGTATTCGTTCTGGCCTTTAAAATGGCATCTTCCTGAATGTCCACACCATACATGGTATTGGCTTTCACCGCTTTATGCCGCTCAATCAGCATGGTTCCAACTCCGCAGAACGGGTCTAATACCTGTGCGCCTTCTTTCTGGTATTTTTCTGTCAGTTTCACGGCCAGCGCCGCATTAACCGCTTTTATACTGGTTGGGATCACTTCTTTCCGGTAAGAAAAACGTTGGTCTTTTAAGGTAAATAATTTAAGCAGCACATTTAAACTGCCCTCTTTATTTTCAATCAAACGAATCTCGAACTCATAGTTTGAAGTGGTGTTAATGAATTTCCGTTCCGACAATTTTTCAATTTGGGAGGACAGTTTTTTAGTAAATGAGCTCCTTTTGTCCAGTTCCATCCTGCTTTTGAACTCCACGCGGAAATAATAGGGAGGCTTGCCGCTGTGACTTTTCGCCATAAATTTTAACAGGTCTGATTTTACAATGATCCCGGCCGCCTGTTCGGCATCCATGGGGCAGGTCTGCATCCCTTTTACCACAAACAGAAGATCCTGATAGGTCCGAATCTTGTCCATCCAGTTTAAATTCCCCACCCGGGCCATGATTCCCGCATTAAAAATCTTTGTTTTAGCGCCGGGTTCCAACATCCGCAGTTCTTCCATGGTGACTTCCGGGAAATTCCGGTTTGTCAGAAGAATGATATCATATGTCTCCTCCATCCCTGTGAACGGGTGCATCCTGACACCGTCCATGGTGACAATCATGGAAGACAGCTGGCGGATCTCCTCAGTGATATGCTTCACATTTTCCGGAGCCGGTTCCTCTTTGGACAGCTGATCCAGACGTTCTTTAAAAAACGGCATGTAATCTCTATAATCAAAGTTTTTGATAGCAATCAAATAGGAGCTTTTTACAAACATCTGCTGTTCCGACTGATATGCCTGATAGAGAGGCTCCAGAAATTCCTTTTTTCCCAGCTCGCCCATTAAAAGAGCCGCATTTTTACGGGTTTTGGCATCCTCATCTTTTAGTAAACGAATCAGCTGTTCTTCTGCTCCGGCCATGCAGGAAAGAGCTGCTTCTCTTCCTCTGGCTCCTTTTAATTCCTGGCGCAATTTGCTTAAATTCTGTCTTGTATCCTCATTTTTTAATATCTGTTCCCAAATTTCTTTTATCATAGTTCTCCTTTTGTAAGCGTTGGCTTTCCAGTAAGTATACTATAGATCGGGACAGATTTCTACCACGGCATTTTAAAGACCCAAAGATGCAGCAGTTTTGCCTGCCGAAGCCAATACAGACATCGGAAGGCAAAACTGCTGCCAAATGCTAAACTTTAATATGAGAATTATACAAACCGGCAGATATGGTCAATGCAGACATCCGAAAATCCATATGTTTCTGCTTTCGTCATTTTCCCGCTACACACTCTGATCAATTCCTCCATCAAGCTGCCGCACACCTCCTGCGCCCTCTGTTCGCCTTCCGTAACCGCGCTCACATCCACGTCCATGTTGTCGGTCATATTCTGGTAAGTCAGACGGTTTCCGGTAACTTTTATCACAGGGACAAGGGCATTGCCTGTGGGCGTGCCGCGCCCTGTTGTGAATACCACAACATTACATCCTCCGGCCACCATAGAGGTTACGGATGCAATATCATATCCCGGCGTATCCATGATAATGGCCCCGTTCTTTGTAGGCCGCTCTGCCTCTTCTAAAACTTCCACCACCGGTCTTGTCCCGCCCTTACGGATGCAGCCAAGGCTCTTTTCTTCAAGGGTTGAAAGGCCTCCGTCTTTATTGCCCGGGGTGGGCTGCCCGTCACGGCAGTTCTGTCCTGCGGCCGACAAATGTTCTTCAAATTTCTGGCATATGCGGATGATTTGATTGTGAATTTCCTTTGTTGCCCCTCTTTTGGCCAATACATGTTCCCCTCCGATAAACTCAATGGTCTCGCTCATCATCGTGGAAGCGCCCCAATCGATCAGGTGGTCGCTTAGTTCCCCCACCACCGGATTGGCGGAAATCCCGGATGTGGCATCGGAACCGCCGCATTCAATTCCCATGAGAATATTCGAGATATCACAGGGAACTCTCTGTTCCATGCCGGCCTTCTCCACAAGTTCTCTCGCGGCCCTGACCGCTTTTTCGATGGTCTTTATGGTGCCGCCCTCTTCCTGGATTCCAAAAGACACCACCGGTTTTGTGGTCTGCGCCTGAATCTTTTCACGCAGCATTTTATGGGGAACCGTCTCGCATCCCAGACCTACAATCACCACTCCATAGACATTGGGATTTAAGGCGAATCCCATCAGCACTCTCTGGGTCATCTCCGTATTGGCCGCCACGTCGGAGCATCCTGTATTGATAATCACGTTGACCGTTCCTTTTACCTGACCTGCAATGATTCTGCAGCTCTCACTGGCACATGCGCACCCGGGCAGGATCAGCACGTGGTTGCGGATTCCTGCGCGCCCGTCCGCTCTTTTATATCCCATGAATTCCATATTTTTTCCTTTCTATGCAGATTATTCTTACAGTAATTCGCTCTCATAATCTCTTGGAACACTGCTGATATTGCGGTGGGAAACCCAATGGCCGGCCGGTATATCCTGCTGCGCTTCGCCGATGATTTCTCCATATTTCATAACCGCACCGCCTTTTTTAATATCGGCCAGCGATATCTTATGGCAGTAAGGAATCTCTTCCATCGCTAAAATGGTGAATAATTCCTCCCCTAAACGGTAGTGTACCGCCTCCCCTGTCTCAATCTTTCGGATACAGGTCGCAACATTGTCATTTTCATCCATCAGTAATGCATTTACCTTCATCTTCCTCTCCTTTCACTCTGGAACAATTTTTACGCGCGAATCCCCTTCATAGGTTGATTTTACCAACCGGATACTATAAAATCAAATTGTATGTTTTAATATTTCTATAAATTAATTTTATAGCTTAACCGGTGAGAATTTGCCGGTTCTGTAAAATGGAAGAAAGGCGGCGGACGATGCAGCAGGAATATGAGATACATCTATGAAGTTTATAAAGAGGGAAGTTTTTCGAAAGCAGCCCAAAAGCTGTATTTAACCCAGCCAACGCTCAGTATCGCCATCCGGAAAATTGAAGAGCAGTATGGAATGCCTCTCTTTGACCGGAGCGCAAAACCTCTGAATTTAACGGATGCGGGCGCGCTATATATTCAAAAGATAAAGGAGATTATGGCCTTAGAAGAAGAGCTGGCCTGTCAGATTAACGATTTATCATCGCTGAAAAGCGGACATATCCGCATCGGCGGAACCCAGTATTTTAATTCCTATGTGCTTCCTTCTGTATTGGAACAATTTGCCCTGCAGTATCCGGGCGTCAGAATAGAATTAAGAGAAGATACCTCCGCCGGAATCGGACAGCTGCTGTCAGACGGTTCGGTTGACCTGATGTTCAGCGTAAATGATATGGATGAATCACTTTTTGACTTAAAACCCGTATTTAAAGATGAACTGCTGCTCGCCGTGCCAGGGCAGTTTCCGGTCAATGGACCGCTTGTTCCCTATGCCCTGACACGCGGGCAGATCATACAGAATCGTCATCTTGTTAAGGACTGCCCCTGTGTGCCGCTGAACGCCTTTTGCGACACGCCCTTTTTAATTCTGACAGAGGGCAATAACCTGCATAAGCGCGCCCTGCTTATCTGTAAAGAGGCAGGTTTTGTACCAAAAATTCATATGGAAATCGAACAGTTGGTGACTTCTTATCACCTGGCCGGCGCAGGGCTGGGAGCTGCATTTGCCACTTCTCTATTGATAAAAGGAAGCATTGATTACGGCTTATCCTATTACAAAATCAAATCGGACCATGCCTCACGCAGTTTCAATGCGGTCGTGAAAAAAAGCAGCTACACCTCCCGCGCAGTCCAGGCATTTATCGGTATCGTGGAACGGACCTATGGTTGACCGGGCTATACCACGTCCGCTTCCATTTCATTCACATGATTACTATCCTCCTGGCCCTCTTCTTCCGGCAGGATGATGTTGAGAAAGATTGCAGTTATGCTGGAAATCACCACCGCAGATTCCCCGAATATGGTGCGCGCCCAATCCGGAAACAAAGCCAGAGCGCCCGGCGCCTGAATCATGCCGATTCCCAGCGCTACGGAAAGTCCTACAATGGTGATGGTTCTGGAGGTAAGCCGTTCCTTGGTAATCAGCTTAATTCCCGTCATGGCGATCATTGCGAACACGGATACGGTGGCTCCGCCCAGCACGCAGGAAGGTATGGTGGTCAGCAGAGAGGCAAATTTCGGCACAAATCCTGCCAGCAGAATCAAAACGCCGGCCAGACCAAGCACAAACCGGTTTACTACCCCGGTCATGATCACAATTCCAACATTCTGGCTGAATGTAGCTGTGGGAAGCCCTCCGAAAATGCTGCCCAGCATGCAGACCACACCATTTCCCACAATGCCGCCGCACATCTCCTTTTCCGTAGCCTCCCGGTTCAAACCTCCGCCCGCCGTGGACGTAAAATCACCGATCGCTTCCAGAGAACCGACCACGCACATAACCGCCATGGTGATGATGGAAGTCAGCTCAAATTTCATTCCAAAACGCAGAGGCATGGTCAGCTGAAACCATCCCGAAGAGGATACGGCTTCAAAAGAAACCTTGCCAAAAAACAGGGAAAGGATATATCCGCCGGTCATACCGATCAGAATGGAAGCCATCTTATAGATTCCTTTGGTAAAATGATTGCAGAACAGCACCAATCCCAGTGTGGCAACTGCAATCAGCCAGTTTAACGGGCTTCCAAAATCTTCGGCTCCGACGCCGCCTGCCATATAATTGACAGCGGTCGGATAAAGAGACAATCCAATGGTAAATACCACCGTTCCCGTAACAATCGGCGGAAATAACGTCTGAATCTTCTTATAAAAAATTCCCACCAGTATGGCCACAAATCCGCCCACCAGCTGAGCCCCGAAAATCGTTGCCAGATCAAAACGGGCTCCTAAGGACAATAACATGGGAATGTAGGCAAAGCTGGCCCCCATAATGACCGGAAGTCCGGAACCGCAGAATCCGCCGATTGGGCAGATCTGTATCAGCGTCGCTATACCGGAAATCACCAAAGCCGCCTGAATCAGAAGAATCTGTTCCTGACTGCCTGCATTGGTGACGCCGGCCACAATGATCGCGGGTGTAACACACCCCACAATCATCGCCACCACATGCTGAAGAGCCAAAGGGATGGCCTGAGTCAATTTAGGAACTCCATTTAATTGAAATACAGATGCATAAGTTTTATCATTCATCGCCATATCCTCAACTTTCCCGGTTTAAAAGCCGTTCAACCGAACTATTTGCCTGCGCTGCAACTGCGCTCTCATCTACAGATACCAGCCGTCCCTGTTCCACCACTACGCGCCCTCCGACAACGGTATAGTCCACCGCTCCTTTGACGCCGATACAGCCTAACAGGGATTTTGGATCATACTGTCCGCCCACCAGTTCCAGGCGGTCCAGGGATACTGCGAAGAAATCGCCTGCCATGCCCACAGCCAGCTGTCCCAGCTCCTTCCATCCCAATACGGATGCGCTTCCTCTGGTTGCCATCTTCAATATCTCATAACCCGACGGCGCCCTGCTGCTGGAATTTAGCCGGTGAAGCAGATAGGCCACCCGTATCTCTTCCAACAGGTTGGAACCGTCATTGCTGGCGCTTCCGTCCACCGCCAGGCCGACAGGCACTCCCAGTTCCAGCATCTCCGGTATTCTGGCAATTCCCGATGAAAGCTTCATATTCGACACAGGGCAATGGGCGATCCCGGTTTTCGTCTCTGCAAGACGTTTTAATTCGTCTGTATTAAAATGGATTCCATGAGCGTACCAAACGTCATCTCCCATCCATCCCAAGCTTTCCATGTAGTCTAACGGCCGCATGCCAAACCGTTCTAACGTAAAGTTTTCCTCATCTTTCGTCTCCGCCAGATGGGTATGCAGACGGACTCCCATGCTTCTGGCAAGCTTTGCAGACTCTTCTAACAGCTCTCCTGTGACGCTGAACGGAGAACACGGGGCTAACGCTACCCGCCTCATGGAATAGGGACTTGGATCGTGGTATTTTTCCACCACCTTTTGACAGTCTTTTAAGATCTCATCCACGCTCTGAACCACACTGTCAGGGGGCAGACCGCCGTCCTTAACGCTTAAATCCATGCTTCCTCTGGTGGCATACATACGGATTCCAAGCTCTTTAGCCGCCGCAAACTGGGCGTCCAAAAGCGTATCCCCACTGTGCTTGGGGAATACATAGTGATGGTCCAAACATGTGGTGCATCCGGTTTTCAACAGTTCCCCCATCCCTGTCAGGGAACTGTAATAAACGCTGTCCGCATCCAGCCCTTTCCATATTTCATATAAAGTTTTCAGCCATGGAAACAATTCCATGTTTTGTACCTGGGGTAAATTTCTTGTAAATGTCTGATATAAATGATGGTGAGAATTAATAAGTCCCGGATAGATAACCATCCGGGACGCATCAATTATATGATCAGCTGTTTTCTTTTCTGTGCCAATGTAGGTGATCACACCACCTTCCACCAACAGGTTGACATCCGTCAACATACCGTCCTGGTCGTCACATGTTACAAGATACTTTACGTTTTCTAACAGTAGAGAGTCTTTCATCATTACCTCCAAATGTTTATTCGTAAAAATATGCATTGTTACATACAACTATACTTCTGGTATACTGCTGGCGGATCGGGCGTTCACGACGCGCCCTCCCGTCTGGTTCCCATTGGGAGACCAGAACTGCCGCGTGAACCCAGCTATGTTTTAAACAGCCATATAGAAATGTATTTTTCAAAGTGCAATTCTTACTGTGTCTAATTATATGTTACATGATATAAAATAGTCAATATGTTTAATTTAACAAATAATCTTTGTAAATTTCGTCTATTGTGCCCAATAATTTCTGTAAATTGAATTTTGGAATTATGTATGATAGAATTTTTGTATATTTCGTCGAAAAGTATATTTTTATGAAACTGTCAGTTACCTGATAACCGAAGACCGGGGATGCAGTTTGCACCTGTATTCCGCGTTCTCCGGCTTTCCTTTCCGTCTGTCCCAAGGGCCGCTGTAAATACCCACAACGGCCTGGCCGTCCTTTGGACAAATCGTAAACACTTGATAATACTCACCGTTTACCATACGTATCTGCATTTCCAGGCAGCCGTCTTTTCTCCATCTGGCTCCCGTCCACACTTTATAGTCCCCCCATAAACTGCGCAGTAAGCCCCTGGCCGGACTTTCGTCCATCCCCAGCGGAAGGCTTCCGTGATTGCAGTTGTCTTCATAATCCAGAATATATCCCTCATCTTCCTTTCGGATTCTAAGGTTTTGGATTCCGGTACGGTGCTGCTCTGTCCATAATGCCGTAAAGCAATTATTTCTCCGGGATGCCGGAAGCACACTTTCCCTGTTTTCGCCAAAAATTATATATTTTCCAATGAGCTCTGCCTCCGCGGCCTCTCTCTGTTCGCCAGACAATTCCTGTTCCAGCGGCCACAGAATATGAAGTTTTTCCTTTTGGTCTTCCAGCCACTGCTCTGTCTCTTTCTGAGCGGAATTTTGAATCTCCTCCGGTCTTTTTACCGCCGGGACCAGATATTTCCACATCAGCCTTAAAACCGCCTCTGTATAGCATTCTCCGCAGGTTGTGATAATCGAAGCATCCAAATCTTTCAACACCACTCCGAACTGGCCGTGCAGACCGTCAAAACGGAATGTATTGGGAATCTGGCACATCCATACCTGATATCCATAACCGCATCTCCAATCCTCCCAATCAGGATTGAACTTATCTTTACAGCCTGCAAACCTGGTAACCGTCATCCGGTCGATCCAGTCCTTCGGAATCAGCTGCTGTCCGTTCCAAACGCCTCCGTTCAGATACAGTATTGTAAGCTTAGCCATGTCTTCGGTCTTCAGGCGGCCTCCGCCTCCTCCCTGATCCTTTCCGGTAGCGCAGGAGTCACAGCTGACGCCTGAAATTCCCATTGCATCAAATACTCTCAGCTGCAAAAACTGGAACAGGTTGTATCCGGTCACTCTCTTGACAATAGAAGCCAGGACATGAGATCCTAAAGAATCATATTCGAACACAGTCCCGGGTTCATGGATTACCGGTTCCTGGAAGAAGGCCCGGATTTCATCATCACACCCATGACGGTCCGGTACCGCTGCATGCCCGTTAGTCATAGTCAGCAGATGTTCCAGCGTAATCCCAGCCTGTTTTTCCTCGGTATCTGCCGTCCGGTATTCCGGAAAGTATGTAATAGCCGGATCATCCAGAGATATTCTGCCTTCTCCTTCCAGAATCCCGACAGCCGAAGCCACCAGCCCTTTGGTAAAGGAATGCATCAGATGTTCCTCTTCCAGGCGGTAGGGAGCCCAGCAGCATTCATAAGCTACCTTCCCGTGCCGGGTAATCATAAAACTATGAAGATGGTATCCTTCGGCCTCAATCTCTTTCAGAAATTTTTTCACCCCTGAGGCATCTATTCCAACCTCCTGTAAACTGCACCGTGGTAATGATGTTTCTGCTGTCACCGCAGTCCCCCTCCTTTCTGTTATTCAAATCTTTGTATCATACCTTGATCCGTATAGGTGATCTCACAGCTTCCCTTCTTCAAATCTGCCTGAAGTTTCGCCCATTCTCCGCCGTTTACCCAGCGCAGCAGAAGGGTATGAGGATCACTGTCCAGAATCTCCAGCTCTCCCTGAAATGCCGGATGGCTGTTTCTCAGCCGCATCATCCGCAGCTGTTTCTGAACCGCCGGACGCCCCATGGCTTCGCCAACCTGATCAAGCGTATAGTAATGGCGGTTAATATCTCTTCCGCTCCCGCTTTTCTCCGCCAGTTCATAATCATTTTCTCCAATCAGCATTCCCTGATAATAGACCATCGGGATTCCGGGAGTGAAGAACTGGATGGCGCGGGCTGTCAGATATTTCTCATCATCTTCTGAAAGAGCCGAGTAATAGGAACAATTCACCTGATATGCATCAAAATACGTGTGAGATGATTTCGTACTGATTTCTTTGGATACAGGGCTGATCTTATACAATTCGTTCAGAGTCCTGCGAATCTCTTCATCCGGCAAAAGATGGTAAGCATCCATCACTCCGATACCGTCATGGGTATCCAGAGTGGTGAACTGGTTTCTCGGACAAATCTTCATCCAATTTTTCAGATAAATGGCATCTCCGAAATACAGTGCCTGAAGCACCAGCAGAGGAAGGGCAAAATCATAGACCTCATACCCCCTTTCGCTCAGCTTCAGCTGTGTGAAATATGTTTCATGAATCTCTGCCAGGGAACGGATTCCATGAGCCGTCAGAATATCCTGAATCTCTTCAAGCAGGCTCCAAATCTCCGGTTCCAGGAAGAAACAGCTGGTTCCCGGCTTCTTCGTTGCATATCCGAAGGCATCCAGCCGGATCAGCGCGGCTCCATGCTGTGACAGGAATTCCAGATTTTTGCGGATAAACTGCTTCACTTCAGGCTGATTCACATCCACATCAATCTGCTCTGAACTAAATGTACTCCAGATCAGTTCCCGGCTGCCGTCAGCAAATTCCGCCATTACAGAGGGGCCGCCGTCTTTTCTTTTATATATTTTTTCCAGTTCCTCCTGGGTAGGCTCCCCATCCTTCCAGAAATCCCGATACCGGATGAAAAAATTCCGATAGGCGGAATTATCTTTCTTCTCAAGATAATCCAGATATTCCGGACTGTGGGCCGACACATGGTTAATCATATAATCATACATCAGATAATACTTCGAAGCCAAACGTTCGACATCCTCCCAGCTTCCAAAGCTTTGATCTACCTCCCGGTATGTCACAGGAGCAAAGCCGCGGTCTGCCGAAGACGGAAAAAACGGGAGGACGTGAATCCCTCCGATCGCATCCTTCACATAAGTATCCAGAACATATTCCAGTTCTTTAAGATTATGTCCCATACTGTCCGCATAAGTGATCAGCATAATCTGATTTTTGACTTTCTGAAACATCAGGTTGTTCTCCTCTCTATAAATGTCACCGGAATCGTCTGAATATCCGGAACATCTTTTTCTTCTATTAAGTCCACCACCGTATCCATAGCGGTTTTCACCAAATCCTTAATATTCTGCCGCACGGTGGTCAGCGGCGGATAAGTCATTCTGCTTAAACAGATATCGTCATAGCCAACGATCTTCACTTCTTCCGGAATCCTGTACCCGAAAGACCATGCGGCCTGAATACACTGTGCCGCTATAATATCCGAGCTTGCAAAAATACCATCCATATCCGGATTCTCATTGAAAACCCGGCTGATCAGGTTGGAGTAATCCATCTCATTTAACATCTTTTCGTCGGCAGAATAGATCCGATATGCCACCTTTTTTCTCTCACAGGCAGCGATAAAGGCTTTTGTTCTCTCATCAGCAGACAGACGCAGATCCTGCTGTCCGCTGATGTGGACGATTTTTTTACATCCTCTCGCAATCAGATGGCGGGTAGCCAGATTGCCGCCCTGGGCATTGTCGGAAAGAATCGCCGGCAGACCGGAAAATACATTTTCCAACGTCACCGCAGGTATATGGATGTCTTCCAGGAAATCTGTTCCCATGGAATGAGAAGCATAGATAATGCAGTCAACCATGTTCCTTCTCAGCAGACTGACGCACTGCTTCTCTTTTTCATAGTCGTAATTCGACGCAAATACCATCAGTTTGTATCCGCGCAAATATGTTTCATATTCAAATTCATGCACCATCTCTCCGAAAAACGGATGTTTGATCGTAGGCACAATCAAACCAATGATATTCAGACTGTTTTTCCCCAAAGCCCGGGCCACATCATTGGGCAGATACCCCAGTTCCTTCATAGCGTCATATACTGCTTTTTTTGTTGCCTCACTCAGTGGACCTCTATTATTCATCACTCTGGATACTGTCGTTATCGAAACTCCCGCCCTGCTTGCCACATCTTTAATTGTTACCACACCGCTCTCCTGCCTTCCTGTGCCGTCAATGACTGCATCTGTACTTTTTATCTGTATTTCATTTTAACAGCTTTCGTGTAAAAAGTAACCTTTTTATTAAGATTTCACAGCTCCGGCAACCACTCCGCCAATAATATATTTCTGCAGGAAAATATACACTAAAATGATCGGAGCAACAATCATCACCAAAGCGGCCATAATCTTACCCAAGTCATTGGAAAAGGTTCCGTAAAAGGTGCGGATTGCCAATGGAAGCGTATACAAAGCCTTCTTGCCCAATACCAGATTCGGAAGCAGATAATCATTCCAAAGTCCCAGCACATTCAGTATGGTGATGGTGGAGATAATCGGCTTCATTAACGGAAATACAATCTTAAAGAATATCTGGAATCTGCTGCATCCGTCAATCTTCGCCGCTTCTTCCAACGCCAGGGGGACGTTGGTCTTAATGAAGCCGTGGCACATGAAAATTGCCATACCCGTACCAAAGCCAAGGTTCATAAATATTAGGGTTGCCCTTGAATTCAGGATTCCAAAAATATTGCCATAAATAGACACTAACGGAATCATGATCACCTGAAAAGGGACCACCATATAGGCCACCATCAGCGCAAAAAACACTTTGCAGATCATCCAGTCTGTCCTGACAAACAGATATGCCGTCATGGACGAGCAGAGAATAATCAAAACAACGCTCACTCCGGTAACCAAAATGGAGTTAAAAAACGCAGTTCCAAAATCCATTTCCGTGAACGCCTTAACATAATTAATAAACTGAAGCCCCTTATCATCAATAAGCATCAAAGGATTTTTAACAATGTTGATCTTCCTCTTAAAAGAGTTTAGAATCACCATAACAAAAGGAAACATATAAAACAAAAACATCGCTGCTACAAAAATGGTCTTTCCCACATTCACCGCAGTTTTTCTGCTTCCGCCTACCTGAAGATTTTTTCTTCCTTTTGCCATTATGCTTCCACCTCCTTTGATTTACCTGCACGAATTTGGATAAATGCAATGATACCCATTACCAGGAACAGTACCAGCGCCTCCGCCTGGCCTAAGCCGTATTTTTGATTCTCAAATGCCTGCGTATAGATGTGCATAGCCGCCATCTTGGTACTGTCATAAGGGCCGCCTCCGGTCAGCGCAAGATTCAGGTCGTATACCTTAAAGCAGCGGGTTAAAGACAGAAAAAGACAGGTTACGAAAGCCGGAACCATCATGGGAATCGTAATATAACGCGTCACCTGGCCGGAATTCCCACCATCGATCCTGGCCGCCTCCAAAAGATCCGGCGAAACGCTTACAAAACCGGAAATATAGATCAGCAGCATATAGCCGGAATACTGCCAGGTAGTAACAATAACCATAGCCGCAAATGCTCCGCCCGGCGAAGAGAGCCATGACTTCGCAAAAATCGGCAGGTTCAGATATTCATTTAAATTAACAGTCACTCTGGAAAAAATAAACTGCCAGATATACCCCAGCACGATGCCGCCAATCAAGTTGGGAGTAAAGAATCCCGCCCTCAGGAAATTTTGTCCCCTTATTCCGCTAGTCAGCAGATAAGCCAGGAGGAAGGCAATTACATTAATAAAAATCACAGACAGGAATACATATTTGACGGTGATCCAAAGGGAAGTCCAAAACACTTTATCCTGAAAAACCGCAATATAATTGTCTAAACCCGTAAAGGGTTTTGCGTTGCTGATGCCGTCCCAACTGGTGAAGGTCAGATATACCCCATATATCATTGGGATCATGACAACCAGGATAAAAGAGATAACCGCCGGGCCGGCAAACACCAGAAATGCTATACATTTACTTACAAAGCTTTCTTTACTTTTCATATTTTCCCTTTCTTTAATTTCATAGGGTGAACTTTCCTACGAGGATTCGGGTGTCAAAAGGTCTTGCCCCTGCAAATTGTCTGAATTGTTTGCATGCGCAGGAATTTAGGAATCCTTAGACTGCCGAACCCTTTGATACAAAAAGGGCGCTGCCCGGAGGACTTTTCCTCAGAGTCAGCGCCCTGCTTTCAGCATGTTGGATTAATGAGATTTAAAGAAATCGTCCATGTGCTGTGCCATCTCGGTTCTGTCAAGTTCTCCGGCAAGATACTTCTGCATGTAAGCTGCAAGAGTACTTCTGTGGTCTGATGGAATCGGCACATAATCATTAACCAGACTCTTATCAACATAAGTCTTTACACCGGTATTGAAATCGTTGGTCATATCTGCTGCGATATTCTTAAATGCGGGAACAACCGCACATTTATTCACCAGAACATCCTGTCCGGCCTGGTCATATACCAGCCAGTTCAAAAATTCCTTAGCTGCCTCCTGCTGTTCAGGAGTTGCTTTCACATTGTCAATAGCAATAAACTTGGTCGCATTGGCATTCAGACGTCCCACGGAACTGTAATTTCCATTTACAGGCAACGGCATGATGCCGTAAGTCATGGAGCCGTCCACATACTCTTCCGTATCCGGCCAAGCCCAGCTTCCATTCAGCCAGAATGCAGCTTCGCCCTCTGCCAGATAGCTGGCATTCAGGTCATAATCAGCAGCCAGCGGATCACTTCCGTTTATATTATATTGAATCAATACATCCAGAGTATCATAAATACTGTTAAATACATCGTTGGATGCAAAGGATGCGCTTCCGTTCTTTATGTCTTCAAATAACTTCTGAGCGTCTTCCTTCTTTCCGGTCTGCATCCGGTATACATACTGAATAAAATGCTGTCCGATCGACCAGTCCTCTGAATTTAAGATCACCGGATTTTCCATGCCGCCTGCTCTCATTTCTTCCAGCAGAACCTTAAACTGATCCAAAGTCTGATACTCATCCGGTATGAATTCTTTTCCGGTTACCGTTTCAATCGCATTCTTATTGTAAAGAATGCCTGTGCCTTCCACGCAGAATGGGAATCCATAGGTTTTGCCGTCCAATTTCACGCCCAGAACCTCGCCGCCGTCCGCCATCCACTTCTCACCGCTTAAATCCAAAAGCTTCTCAGCCGCTATATCGGTAACATTGGAATAATCACATAACATCAAAGTAGCCGGATCTCCTGCTGCGTATTTCTGAGCAATTGACTCGCCGGGTTTATCCGTAGTATAGAGTTCAATTTCTACGCCGGTTGCCGCCTGGTATTCCTTGGCAGCTTCTTCTAATGCATCTTCTAACTCCGGCTTACTGTTCATCATGGTAATCTTAACCCCTTCGCCGGATGCTGCCGGTTCCTTAGTTTCTTCGGAAGACGTTTCTTTAGCCGGCTCTGCCGTGGCGGCTTCTGCCGCTGTGGTTGCCGCCGACGTGTCCTCTTTCGGTTTGCCGGATGAACAGCCTGTTATACTCACAGCCATAACTGCAGCCATAGAAAGTGCGGTCAATTTTCTTAATCTCATAGTCCTCTCCTCCTGATATGTATGAAACTTTTATTTCTCCCCGGTGTTTTTGAATATTCCTGCTTTTCCGGACAAGCAGATTTTGTTTCACCGGTTTGAACTTTTCTTGTGATTATAGTATATGACTCATTTTCATATATGTCAACCGTTTTCATAATATTTATTTGTCGTTTTTACATTTTTAACAGACTAATTTTCGTTATTTTTTGTATATTTTGTTTTATTTTATATTATATTATCCTTTTTTATTTACAATTATGTTATTAAAATAAAATATCTTATCACAAGTGTATTATATTTTATTTTTATAATGTCAATCGTTTTCATATCCTTTTCCATTGAACCAATCATATCCTTTCGGCATTTAATAGAAAAGGCGCCCATTTCACTGAGCGCCTTTTCTATCTCTTATATTCTATTCTTCTGTATCGCCATCACTGGCCGTCGGCTTCATCAATCGCCTTCCCAATATCATTCCTCATATACTTATTCCCAAACTCAATCCATTTCGCCGCCTCATAAGCATTGGCCCTGGCCTGTTTCAGATCCGCCCCGGTAGCCGTCACGCCAAGCACACGTCCTCCGTTGGTGACCACGTCGCCGTCTTCGTCAAACTTACTGCCCGCATGGAACACATAATAACCGTCCTTCCCTGCAAACGCATCCAGCCCTCTGATCTTAAATCCCTTCTCATAATGCTCCGGATATCCGTCCGATGCCAGCACCACGCAGACTGCCGCATTGTCTTCAAAATCCAGTTCCACCTGGTCTAAAGTTCCGTCAATACAAGCCTCGAATACATCCACGATATCATTTTTCATTCTTGGAAGCACCACCTGAGTCTCAGGATCGCCGAATCTCGCATTGTATTCCAGCACCTTAGGCCCATTCTGCGTCAGCATGAGCCCGAAGAATATAATTCCTTTAAACTCTCTTCCCTCCGCTTTCATAGCGTCCACAGTCGCCTGATAGATGTATTTTCTGCAAAACTCATCCACCTCATCCGTATAGAAAGGGCTTGGGGAAAATGTTCCCATACCTCCGGTATTCAATCCCTGATCCCCGTCTTTCGCCCGCTTATGGTCCTGGGCGGAAGTCATGATCTTAATGGTCTTGCCGTCCACAAAGGAGAGCACGGAAACCTCTCTTCCCGTCATGAACTCCTCCACCACAATTTTATTTCCGGCGGAACCAAACTGCTTGTCCAGCATCAAAGTCTTAACGCCGTTTTTCGCCTCTTCAAGCGTATTGCAGATCAGCACCCCTTTGCCGAGAGCCAGACCGTCCGCCTTTAAAACGATGGGCATGGAAGCCGTTTCCAGATATTCAAGAGCCGCCTGTGCAGAATCGAAATTCTCATACGCAGCCGTAGGAATCTTATATTTTTTCATCAAATCCTTGGAAAATGCCTTCGATCCTTCCAGAATCGCCGCATTCTTACGCGGCCCGAACACCCTTAACCCCGCCGCTTCAAATGCGTCAACTGCGCCTGCCGCCAAAGGATCGTCCGGTCCGATAATGGATAAATCAATCTCCTGTTCCTTTGCAAACTCCACCAGCTTATCGAAATCCATAACGCCGATATTCACGCACTCAGCCACTTCGGCAATTCCCGCATTACCCGGTGCGCAGTAAATCTTTTCCACTCTAGGGCTCTGTGCCGCTTTCCATGCGATCGCGTGTTCGCGTCCGCCTCCGCCAACGATCAGTATCTTCATCTTAACCTCCGTTTTGCCGTTTCAAACGGCTTCTATTCCTGGTTTTATTATCTGTTCTTTAATCCAAAATACCCCATCCGGGACGCAGGCTCACCTGCATCCCAATGGGGAAATTATTTGTTTGCTATCATCTGGATGGCCTGGGGAAGAATCACCCACTCCGCCTGTTCCATCACACGCCGCTGCAGAATCTCCGGTGTATCTCCCTCCATCACTTCCACCGATTTCTGAAGAATGATAGGGCCGGAATCAACGCCTTCGTCCACATAGTGAACCGTGGCTCCGGTTATCTTCACCCCTCTGGCTAAAGCCGCCTCATGGACTTTAAGCCCATAATATCCCACACCGCAGAAAGACGGAATCAGGGATGGGTGGATATTGATAATTTTATTGGGGTATTTCCGGATCATGGCTGCCGGTATAGTTACCAGAAAACCTGCCAGCACAATTAAATCCAGCCGGTATTCATCCACTTTCGCCAAAAATGCCTCGTTAAACGCATCTCTCGTCTCAAACTCTTTGGGCGACATGGCAACCGCAGGGATATTGTGGTTTCTAGCCCGTTCCAGCGCGTATGCGTTTTTATTGTTGCTGATTACAACCTCTATTTTCGCATTGGTGATCTTTTTGCAGTCAATTGCATCCAAAATGGCCTGAAGGTTTGTCCCCCCGCCGGATACCATTACGCCGACTCTCAGCATAAAGCCACTCCTTTTTCTCCTGCTTCCACAGAACCGATCACATAAGGCGTCTCTCCTGCTTCCTTCATAGCCGCAACCGTTTTCTCCACGTCGGCAGGATCAACCGCCACGATCATTCCGATTCCCATGTTATAGGTATTGTACATCATCTCTTCCGCGATCTCGCCCTTTGCCGCTAACAATTTAAAGATTGCAGGCACCTCATAGCTGTCCTTTTTAATCACGGCTTTTGTGCCTTCCTTTAACATACGCGGAATGTTCTCGTAGAAACCGCCGCCCGTAATGTGGCTGCATGCCTTTACCTTCACTCCGGCTTCCTTTACCGACCGGAGCGCTTTTACATAAATCTTAGTCGGAGCGATCAAAGCCTCGCCCAATGTGGTGCCAAGCTCTTCATAATAGGTATTCAGTCCCTCTTTGTTCATCTCATTCTCAAATACCTTGCGGACTAAAGAAAATCCGTTGCTATGTACGCCGGAAGAAGCCATACCGATCAGCACGTCTCCTGCCGCCAAATCCTTACCGTCGATTAAATCCTTCTGATCCACCACGCCCACGGCGAATCCGGCCAGATCGTATTCATCTTCCGGATAGAATCCAGGCATCTCAGCCGTTTCTCCGCCTACTAAGGCAGCATTTGACTGTTTGCAGCCATCCGCCACGCCGCTTACGATTTCCGCAATCTTTTCAGGCACATTTTTTCCGCATGCGATATAGTCCAGGAAAAATAATGGCTCGCCGCCTGCGCACGCCACGTCGTTCACACACATTGCCACGCAGTCGATTCCCACCGTATTGTGTTTATCCAAAAGAAATGCCAGCTTTAACTTGGTACCCACTCCGTCCGTACCGGATAACAGCACAGGATGTTCCATTCCCTTAATCGCCTCTAAAGAAAATGCTCCTGAAAATCCGCCGATTCCTCCTAAAACTTCCGGTCTCATAGTTTCCATCACGTGTTTTTTCATCAGCTCCACTGACTTATAACCAGCTTCAATATCAACTCCAGCCTTCTTGTAATCCATCTCTTCCTCCATTTCGCTGCCCTGGTCGGCATCTAATCCTATTGTTTTATTTCTGTGCAAGATACTCTTTATATCCGATCTGATCTAATTTCTCAGCTTTTTTCACCACATCATTTTTCAGGGTTTCTGAGTAATCTTTCAGTCTCTTTAAAAGTTCCGGATCAGATGTAGCCAGAATCTTAGCCGCCAGAATTCCCGCATTGGTTCCTCCGTTGATGGCCACCGTAGCAACCGGTATGCCGGACGGCATCTGTACGATCGAGTAAAGGGAATCCACACCGCCAAGATCGGAAGTCTTCATCGGAATACCGATAACAGGCATCGGGAAAATAGCCGCGCACATGCCCGGAAGATGAGCCGCTTTTCCGGCTCCGGCGATAATCACCTTATAGCCTCTTGCTTCCGCTGATTTTGCATATTCAAAAAATACATCAGGCTCTCTGTGAGCGGAGATAATGGTCATCTCGCATTCCACACCCAATTTTTCTAAAATATCCGCAGCCTGTGCCATAACCGGCATATCTGAGTCGCTTCCCATAACAATACCAACTTTTGCCATAGTAAATTCTCCTTTTCTCTTTTATAATCCTTTCATCCCGGAGCGGGCCTGAACATCCATTCATCACATCAGCTCCCGGAATTAATAAGCTCATCTTATAAGTAATGTTAATTAATGCGTGCTTACTTATTAATTATAATACTAGGTTTTACTCTTCCCGTCAATGATTTTTTTCACCCTTTAAAAAGCGCGGTTCAGCTCCTCCAATCCGGCAAGCGCAAACCGGCCATTTTCAATGATTCTCACAGCCCTTCCTTCCGAATCCACCGCCTCAATATAGGAAAGCTCATCATAAGGAATCGTGATATCCGTATGGCAGTTGAAATAAGCCTTCGACACATCTTCTCTTCTCAGCAGCGACACTTCATTGTCCCTGGCAATGATCTCTTTTCCATCCGGATTATAGACCGGAGAATCCTCAGACCAGCTGTAACAGGTGTCTCCCACCGCAAAATGAGGCCCCATCTTTTCCACAATCAGAATCGGAAGCTTATGAATAATTCCGAATTTCTTCGCCATTGCATATGCCGTAGTGTTGGTTCCTATGGCAAATTCGCCCATGGGGACAGAATCGTGATTCTTTAAAATCACCTGTTTCACCAGCTGTTTTCCTTCTTCCTTCTTATCAAAATTATCGCAGCCGTAATCCGTCACCATTCCGTCTTTAAAGACCAGTTTAAGATTCTTAAACTGAATGTCGCCGATATAAACCGTCCCCACATGAAGAACCCCGTCCGTACCGGCCAAAACAGGAGATGTGAAAACCTCTCCCAAAGGAATATTCACATCTGCCACGCAGTTTTCAAAGTTGGTCTGTTTTTCCGGACATTCCAGCTTATGAAGGGCTACGGATATCTCCGTTTCATTCCTGCCGCTTCCCTTCACCTTCACGCAGGCCGCCGTATCGAGGACATCGATAATCACCTGCTGAATCTTTTTATACACCTCATAATCCAGCGTATTAATCCTTATGGTTTCCTTGAAAATCTCTTCAAAATCCTTTCCGATAGCCGGAACCGGGAATGCGATAATCGTGAAGCTGGTCTCGTCTCCCGGCACATATTCATTGGTAATCTGCATGGATTCATTGGCATAGGCGATGGTCAGCTGTTCCTGTTTTTTAGACAGCCGGAACGCTTCCGGCTTGTTCACAGGTTCAAAGCCCTCTTCCCCAAATGTCTCGATCACAGCCGGGCCTGCATACAAGGAAGCTTCTTTCTTTAACGCTTCATAGGAAGACCTTAAAATGTCCTTTTTCTTATTTTTAAATGTTCCGGTCAGATAAATGGCCGCGTCATAGCGATGGTCATATTCATACTGCTTGTTGCCTGAATTGCTGTAATATCCCACTTTCCGGTTGGGATTTCTGTTAACCGACCAAACAGCTGCCCGGCAGATGACCGGATTAAGGCCCATCTCCCTGAAATTGATGACCGCCTGCTTCACCATCCGTTCGAACCCCAATTCATAGCGGATTACCACAGTTTTCTTCTTAGAAAGGTCTCTTCCCATCACCTCAAATCCCTTGCGGTATCCTTCCGTATACGTAGCCGCCATCAGATCGATGGTTTCCTGAGGCAGGGAGTTCAAAAACTCCGCCATCTTTAATTCCGATTTTGTGACCGGCTCTCCAAATTTATAGAGGTATCTCAGATCATTCAAATCCTCGTTCATAATGATATCCACCGCAAAAGAGAGCTCAGGGTCCAATGTTTCCCGGATGCGGTAAGAGATCATCTGATCCGCATAATCATTGACAAACCAGTAAAGGGCATCCTTAATGCTTTTTGCGGAAGGAATTCCCTCTTCAAACATGTTATAGATCTCAATGAACAGCTCATTTAAAATGGTAATGTTCTCAAGGCGGCTTTCATAAGCGAACACGATCTCCCCTCTGATTTCCGCATAAAGAAATGAGAGGAGCTGGCCCACACCGTCTCCCAGCAGTTTCACCGCATAGGCAGGGTTTGCATAGCTCTTCTCATATGCGTCTTCGTGTATATCCTGGTACAGTCTTCGGTTCCATGACTTTAATTCCTCCAAAGACGCCTCATCCATCACACCATTTCCAAGCTCCTCCACCAGTTTCCCGATGGTCAGGATAAAATCCCCGGTACGTACAAAATAATCCCGGTACGGCCGAGGAACCGTCTCCTCCCCCGCCATCTCCCCAATCCGTTCCATGGAGAGCTCATATCGTTCCATAACCGCTTCATTCTCTTCCTTAAATAATATACGGTAATCCATATTGTCATCCTCCTATGCCCACGATCATTATCAAAATCCAGGCAAAAATCTCCAATCCGCCCACTACAATTCCCACTTTAGCCAGAATATAGTTTTTCTCTTTCTCCAAAAATGAGATCGCGCCGTACCATACTCCAACCAAATTAAGAATCAAACTGCAAAATACCATAGCCGCCACATTTAACGGAGCCTGCCCCTGGTTCTTTATACTGATATACATGCCGGTCAGAAACAGGCACAGCCCGGCCGCCACCAGAATCGCCGACATAAAACTGCGCTTTGCCAGCGGCTTCTTCACATATGAAACTCTAGTATGTCTTCTTTCCACGAAGTTTCCTCCTAATCCGGGTTTTCTGGACAATCTTATAACAGATAAATCCCATAATTCCTCCGATGGTATTGAGCAAAAGATCATCCACATCGAAACTGCCCACTTTAAAAATCAGCTGCGTCGTTTCAATGCAGAGGCTCAGACTGAATGTCAAAAGAAACGCATTATACCAGTAACGCCCTCTTCTGCTGACTACCGGAAGGAAAAAGCCAAATGGAATAAATGCGATCACATTGCCGAATACATTCAGAAAAAAGGCTTTAAATCCCAACTGCTCCCTGTATATATAAAACCGTTTAATCTCCTTAAACAACTCCAGATTATACGCGTACTTTGTCTGTTCCTGTGCAGTCCTTCCAAAGGATTCTGCGAAAAACATAAAATATGTCAAAGAAATCAGATAGAGAACAAAGAAGATCCATCCGAATTTCTGTAATTTCGTACTCCCTTTAATCATATTACTCTCCAATGGTTGTAAAAAGGCAGCACTCACCCTTGGCGAATACTGCCTCTTTTGATTTAAAATGTTATTTTTGATTTACGTTTCAGCAACATGGCACCGCTGATAATGGACATTGTTCCGGCAGCAACACCAGCCACCAAAATGATAACGCCTACAACGATATTACAAACACCGGCATTTCTCATTGTTTTATAAACTTTTTCCATTCGGTTCACTCCTTATTTTACACCATACTGCTCATAATAAGCATCGATGGCTGCTTTAATCTTGTCATCAATAATAATCTTTCCCTGATATTCCTTATTATATAAATGTTCCACCACTTCATTCATGGACACGATGGCATTTGCATCAAAACCATAGGTTTCCTTGATCTCTTCCAATGCACTCTTTTCGCCTTTTCCCCGTTCCATACGGTTTAAAGAAACCATCAGTCCGATGATCTCAACTTTGCCCTGAGCCTGAATGATCGGGAATGTCTCTTCGATAGATTTACCTGATGTGGTAACGTCTTCGATGATCACAACTTTATCGCCGTCTTTAATCGGGCTTCCTAACAGAATGCCGACATCGCCGTGATCCTTCACCTCTTTACGGTTTGAACAATATTTGATATCCTTGCCGTATAATTCGCTGAAAGCGATTGTGGTAGCCACGCTCAGCGGAATTCCCTTATAAGCCGGTCCAAACAATACGTCAAAATCGGTTCCATAGTTGTCATGAATCGCTTTTGCATAGTATTCGCCCAGCTTGCGAAGCTGTGTTCCTGTCACATAAGCTCCCGCATTCATGAAAAATGGGGATTTTCTTCCGCTCTTTAATGTAAACTCTCCGAATTTCAATACCTGGCTGTCCACCATAAATTCGATAAATTCCTGCTTATACTGCTCCATCTTCCTCTTCCTCCGTAACCGGCGGGCCGACCGCTGTGTTAATCATAACGCAGATCAGTCCACACACCCAATTAATTCATTAATATCTTCTACTTTATATTTACTCATGTATGCTTCAATGCCTGCCACAATCTCTTCCGTCGCATATGGATTGTGGAAATTAGCCGTGCCCACGGAAACCGCCGTAGCTCCGGCCATCATAAATTCGATGGCGTCCTCCGCATTCATAATGCCGCCCATACCGATTACAGGAACCGATACCGCGTGGGATACCTGGTAAACCATGCGGACCGCCACCGGCTTGATCGCAGGACCGGAAAGCCCGCCTGTCTTATTGGCCACCGCAAAGCATCTCTTGTTTATATCAATCTTCATGCCGGTCAGCGTATTGATTAAAGACAGCACATCCGCGCCGCCCGCCTCCGCCGCCTTTGCCATCACCGTGATATCGGTAACGTTGGGGCTCAGCTTCATGATAACCGGCTGTTTTGCATATTTTTTCACTTCCCGGGTGATGGCTTCCACCGCCTTCGGGTCCTGTCCGAATGCAATTCCGCCTTCCTTAACGTTGGGACAGGAAATGTTGATCTCCAGCATATCTACCGGCTGGTCAGCTAAACGCTCCACCACTTCCACATAGTCCTCTGTCGTCTTTCCGCATACGTTTACGATGATCTTCGTATCATATTTTTTCAAAAACGGGATGTCCCGTTCCACAAACACATCGATTCCAGGGTTCTGAAGCCCGATGGCATTGATCATCCCGCCATAGGTTTCCGCTATTCTGGGAGTCGGATTGCCGGGCCACGGCACGTTGGCAACTCCTTTGGTCACCACAGCGCCCAGCTTATTTAAGTCCACCATCTCGCCGTACTCGGCGCCGGAACCAAATGTACCGGAGGCAGTCATAACCGGATTGTTAAGTGTAATTCCTGCAAGGGTTACTTTTGTATTCATCACAGTTCCACCTCCTCGGCACGGAACACAGGGCCGTCTTTGCAGATCCGCTTATTGTGCACGTGTGAATGGTGATCCACATCTTTGGACTGGCAGACGCAAGCCAGACATGCGCCGATACCGCAGGCCATCTTTTCTTCCAGTGATAGCCAGCATTCGATTCCATGCTCCGCCGCATATGCTTTAATCGCCCGAAGCATAGGAGTCGGGCCGCAGGCATAGATCACTTCCGCATTAAGCCCCTGCTCCCGGATTGCATCCAGCACGTTTCCTTTGGTGCCTGCGCTTCCATCTTCCGTAGCGATGGTCACTTTTCCATACGCTTCAAACTCCTGGTCTAAAAACAGGACGTCGCGGTATCCTAACACCATCTGTTTTTCTCCATCCAGATGTTTTGCCAGCTCCAGCATAGGCGGGATACCGATTCCCCCTCCGATCAGAAAGGACTTTCTGCCCTTGTTCTCCGCCACCGGGAAACCATTGCCCAAGGGACCCATGATCGTGATTTCATCATCCGCCTGATATGAAGAGAACTCTTCCGTTCCCGCTCCCACAACCCGGTAAACAATCCTTAATTTACCGGCGTCTTTATCCACTTCGCAGATGCTGATCGGTCTTGGAAGAAGCTTGGAACCATCTTTTGAATACACGGAGATAAACTGTCCGGGAACCGCCTGTTCCGCAATCTCCCCACAGCAAATCCACATGCTGTACACATCAGGAACCAGCCTCTTCTGGCTGTCCACAACTGCTGTTAATTTCACCTGACCCATGGGCTTCCTCCTATAATACGCTGTTGATATCAGCGACCATATCGATAACTGCCTGTCTGGAAGCTTCTGCGAAATGCTCTGCGCCGAATTTTGCGTATTTTTCCTGCTTGTATGCAGCGATGATTCCTCTTGAAGAATTCACGATTGCACCCAGGCCGTCTTCGTTAAAGCAGTATTTCAGGTCTTCTGCAGTTCCGCCCTGAGCGCCGTAGCCAGGCACCAGGAAATAAGTATTGGGCATTAATTTACGAAGGATTCTGCTCATCTCAGGGTAGGTTGCTCCAACTACGGCTCCTACGTTGCTGTAAGCTCCGTCCATGGAGTCTTTTCCCCACTCCACAACCTTATCAGCCACCAGTTCATACAGAGGTCTGCCGTCAATCAGCTTATCCTGGAACTCTCCGCTGGACGGATTGGATGTCTTAACCAGAATAAATAATCCTTTATCTTCCTTATTACATACATCCACAAACGGTTTCACACCATCGGTGCCGAAGTATGGGTTTACTGTCAAAAAGTCGGTATGGAATCCGGAAACCGCAGTGGAACCAACCATAATCGTTCCAATATGTGCGGTTGCGTATGCGGCTGAAGTAGAACCGATATCGCCGCGCTTTGCATCGCCGATTACAGTCAGCCCTTTCTCCTGGCAGTAGCTGACAGTCTTTTCATATATCTTTAAGCCCTCGATTCCGAACTGCTCATACATAGCGATCTGTGGTTTTACAGATGGAATCAGGTCATAGGTATGATCAACGATTTCCTTATTAAACTGCCAGATCGCATCGGCGGCTCCCTCTAAAGTCTCTCCGAAATCCTGAAATGACTTTTTCGTGATGTGCTCCGGAATGTAACCCAGCATCGGATCTAATCCTACGCAGATCGGCGCTTTCGTTTTCTGTATTTTTTCGATCAATTGACTAATCATCAACCATATCCTCCTCGGTTTTCTCTTAATTGTTATTCTTTCCCATTTTAGCATAAGTCCATGCTTATTGCAATGTTATCGTCCCCACATAATCTCCATTTTTATATACCTTTCTGCTGAGGGCATCCTCCACTTCAAAGCCCATTCTAAGCCACAATTCTTCTGCGGCCAGCATGATATGGGCCAGCACGATTCCGATGTTAAACTCCCTCATGGACGACAGCATGGGCACCGGGATTCTGTCCCGGCAGGAGAACAGGCAAAACCGGTCCTTATATACGATAAATCTCCACGGCTGCGTATTCATGGAAGACGGCGCCAGGCGGGCCGCCTTTAAGATGGTTTTCACATTCTCGCTGGGTTCCTCTTTAAAGATACAGAGCTCTTTCAGGGATAATCTCTTTGCCCTTGACACTTCCCTTAAAAGCACTCCTTGGGCATATCCAAACGCGATGACAATGATCTCCTTCCACCCCTTCGGCAGAAGCATATCGGCCCTTGAACCGCCCAGATAACAGCTTCCCAAACCTTTAGCCGTCAGATACAAAACCACCTGCTCCGCCAGGTATCCGCCGTTTCGTTCACATCCCTTTTTATCCTGTGAGGAGAGCACCAGATAGTACGGCGCATCCACCTTCCACAGTCCTTTTAATTTCACTTTCTTTTCTGTATTATCAAGTATTTCCGCTTTGGTTTCAATCTCGTAGTCCAAAAGAGCCGCTTTTCTGCAGAATGCCAGAATCTGATCCAGCATTTTCTGCGGAAGCGAGGCCTCTGTAAACTTACGGACCGACTTCCTTCCGCTTATGGCCTCATATAGGTTCATATTCATTCTCCTGTTCAAATTCATCTAATAGACTGTCAAATACGTTCAAAGCTTCTTCAATCGGCTTGGGAACAGACATATCCACCCCACAAAGCCGCAGTAAATCGATTGGAGACATGGAGTTTCCTCCACTTAGGAACTCAAAATAGCCGTCTATCGCATCCTGATCCCCACTTAATATCTTCGTGCTGATCGCAACCGCCGCTGAAAATCCGGTCGCGTACTGATACACGTAAAACGGCGTATAAAAATGAGGAATCCGGGACCATTCATAATCAATTTCCGGATCCACAACCATATCCGGGCCAAAATAATCCACATTCAGCTGATGGTACAATTCACAGAGTGTCTGGGCCGTCAGGCTCTTTCCCTCTTCCGCCATCTTATGCGTCACCGCTTCAAACTCGGCAAACATGGCCTGTCGGAATAAGGTGGTACGGAAGCTTTCCAGGAAATGATTGATCAGATAGATTTTCTCTTTCCTGTCTTTACAGTTGTTCATCAAATGGCGGATCAGAAGCGCTTCGTTACAGGTAGAAGCCACCTCTGCCACAAATATCTTATAACCTGCATAAGTGTAAGGCTGGTTTTTATCCGAATGCCAGGAATGAAGGGCATGCCCCATCTCATGAGCCAGGGTAAATACATAATCCAATGTATCATTATAATTAAGAAGCACATAGGGATGGCTGCCGTAAGCGCCCCAGGAATATGCCCCGCTCCGCTTGCCTTCATTTTCATATACATCGATCCAACGGTTGTCAAATCCCTCCTGAAGGAGTTCCTGATACCGCTCTCCTAAAGGAGCCAGACCGGCTTTCACCATCTCTTTTGCTTCTTCGTAGGGTACGGACTTTTTAACGTCGGAAACCATGGGCGCATAGATATCATACATATGAATCTCATCCAGCCCCATCACCTTTTTCCTGATCTTCACATAGCGGTGAAGGGATGGCAGATATTGATGAACCGCTTTAATCAGATTATCATAAACCTCTTCCGGAATCTCATTTTCCATAAGCGCATAAGCCCGGCTGGATGAATAATTTCTGGCTTTTGCATAAAATACGGCCTGCTTTACATTGGCGCTGTAGGTGGCTGCCAGCGTATTGCGAAACTGTTTATAACATCCGTAAAGGGCCGTAAACGCATCTTTTCTCACACGCCTGTCGCCGCTTTCCATCAGAGAAATATAGTTTCCATGGGTGATCTGAACGTCCTCACCCGCCTCATCCTTTATCACGGGAAACCGCAGATCCGCATTGTTGAACATTCCAAAAATCTGTGACGGGCTCTGCGTCGCCTCATAAGATCCGGCCAGCAAAGCCTCCATCTCCGGTGACAGCGTATGCTTCTTCTTAGGAATCAACAGCTCCACCGCCCGTTTAAAATGCTCTATGCCGTTTTTAGATTCCATATACTCCTTTAAAAGCGCCTCATCCATGGACAAAATTTCCGGCACAATATAAGAAGACAGTTCAGACGCCTTATAGGAAAGGCTCTGCGCTCTGGCCGTAAAATCCTGATACAGCGGATTGGCAGTATCCTGATCCGATTTCTGCTTCGCATAGACAAAAATGCGTTCCAGCTTCAGCGACAGTTCATCATCCAGCTTCAGACAGTCATACAGCATCCCGGCTGACTCTGAAAGTCTCCCTTTATACGCTTCATATTCCTTCAGCTGTTCTTCCGCTTCTTTATATAAAGCTTCCCACGCACTGTCATCGGAAAGCATATCTTCCATATTCCAAGTAAATTCCTTTGGTACCTCTTCTCTTCTTTTCATGTTTTCCTCCATGTTCCAATATTTTATTCATCAAATCAAACCGCTCACCACAGGCACCACAAGAACGGTCATCAATCCCGCCACCGCAATGGCCAGACTGCTCATCGCTCCTTCGATCTCTCCTAACTCCAATGCTTTCGCCGTTCCGATGGCATGGGCCGATGTTCCAAGTGCCAGGCCTTTTGCAATCGGATGGGTGATCTTTGCAATCTTAAATACAGTTTCTGCTATTATGTTCCCTAAAAGTCCTGTTATTATAATGCTGACCACAGTCAGAGTTACAATGCCTCCCGCTTCTTCGCTGACTCCCATGCCGATGGCCGTGGTAATGGACTTTGGAAGCAGAGTAACATAGTGTACATGTTCCAGTTTAAATAACATGCTTAATGCGAATATGCTGACCGCGCTGGCAGCCACTCCTGAAGCGATCCCTCCGATCACGGCGGCGATATGTTTTTTCAGTAACTTCAGCTGCTTATAAAGCGGAATTGCCAGACACACGGTGGCCGGAGTCAAAAAATACGATATATAACTTGCCCCTTTATTATATTCTGCATAATCGATCTTAAATACTACCAAAAATAAAATAATAAGAACCACTGATACCAGCAGCGGGTTAAATAAAGCCAGTTTTGTCTTATTCTTAACCCATATTCCAAATAAATACGTAACAACGCTGATCACAAGCCCAAAATACAGCGCCGACGACAGAACTTCACTCATGATTTTCTCCTCTCATTTCTGCGTATGATCCACTCAGCCATCTTTCCGGTAACCGTCATAACTACGATGGTAGAGACTACCGAAATCACAATAAGCGGTACCATAACCGCCTTCAGCTCTTCAAAGCTGTTGAGAAGGCCTACGGAAACGGGCACAAACATAAGAGGCATCAAATCCAGAAGAAGATTCCCGGTCTGTTCCACATGTTCCAATTTTATAATGCCTGAACACAGGCCGAATAACAGTAAAAACAATCCATAAACCCCTGAGGGAACCGGAAACGGCAGAATCTGATTTAACAATTCTCCTATCATGGTAATCCCAAAAATAATGCTGATCTGCTTTAAGTATTTCATAAATTTCTCCCAATACCCGGCTTGTTCCGGTTATTCTGTTTATCACTCATATTCTACCATTATGGTTTTGTTCAAACAATGTAAAATATAGAAAATATTTGGTTGAAACAGGCCGCTTTCTTGTACTATACTATAGAAAAAACCGGAAGCAGGAAAACCACATGAAAACCAAACAAACCTGGACACTCAATGAAGAAGAAAAAAATCAGATCCATTCCGTTGAAACACTCTGTAACGGCCACGATTCCACAAGGCTTTCTTATCCCATGGAGGACGGAACCTGCCACTTTTTGCTTTTCGATGATGACGGTTCTGTCATAAGCGCCCTATCCCTTTTCTTTTCCTGGGAGGACTGCTGTGAATGCACTGCCTTTACCCTTCCGATGAAACGGGGCCAGGGCTGTTTTACCCGTCTGTTTGATATGGCTCTCTCCTTTCTCGAAGAAAAGGAAGAAAAAGAACAGGCTGGATATGATCTGCTTTTTGTAGTTTCTCCCGGATGTCAGGATACTATGAATGTGCTGGATAAACTGGGTGCGGAATATGATTATTCAGAATATATCATGGAACTCACATTAGAAGAATCGGCACCGGACAGCCTCATTCAGCTAAAACTTCAAAAAAACGGGCTCTGCATCGGTCTTTTAAATCAACAGGCGATAGGCAGCTGCCGCTTGGATTACGGCTCGAAATCCGCCTGTCTTTATGAAATGGAAATCAAAGAAGCGTTCAGGAATCAGGGGTTCGGCACGCGTTTTCTCCATACCCTCTTTTCCTGTCTGATAGAAAAAGGAATCCATACTCTGCGTCTTCAGGTGACAAGCACCAATGAAGCCGCCATGGCCTTATATAAAAAGACAGGCTTTCACATCTGCGAAACCCTGTCCTACTACCTCTATTAACCGGTTACTTTTTGACGGTGATTCCCTGGGCCTCAATTCTCTTTCTGATCTCCAGCATCTTGACATCAGTCTGGGCAATCACCTCTGCACAGGCCTTCAATTCCTGGCCGATCTCTTCTGAATCTCCAAATTCTTTTTTATACTTCAGCTGGTGATCCAGGCTGGCCCAGAAGTCCATCGCTATCGTCCGGATCTGCACCTCAACTCTCATCGGTTTCTTCCGGTCGGAGAAAAACACCGGAATCTCAATGATCATATGATAACTTCGGTAGCCGTTTGGCTTGGGATTCTTAATATAATCCTTAATTGTAATGACCTTTATATCATCCTGTCTGATCAGCATATCGGCAACTTCATAGATATCGTCCACAAAGGAACAGATCACACGGATGCCTGCCACATCATCCAGATTGTTCAGCACGGAATCAAGGGAAATTTCCAGCCCTCTCCGCTGCAGCTTCTCAATAATACTTTTGGGCTTTTTAACTCTGGACTTTATCATCTCAATCGGATTTCTCTGGTTCTTCACCGATAATTCGTCATTCAGCACCTCTAATTTTGTCTTCACCTCACGGATCGCGCAGGTAAACATCATCATCACCTGCTGAAACTGATAAGCTTCATCCGCCCAATTATCCGGCACTCTCACCAGATCCGGCACGCTGACGATGGATTGTTCTAACTCACTGTTTGGATTCATGTTAATATTCATTCGTACACCTCGGGTTCCTATTGTCCTATCGTAATTGTTCAGTACCCTCACAATTACGAACAGTTATGTCCTACCAATATTATATACGGAAATTCCATTATGATCAATGGTAGAATGATTAATATTTTCTGAACTCTCCGGGAATCATTCTTTACAAAAACCAGGGCTCATGTTATGATTCAATCATATTTTAAATCATAAAAAGCGGCATTTGATTTCTTTGCCCAACCATTTACAGAGGCTGTGTCTGAGCGGCAACCTCAGTCTCCATCCCATACAAAAAGCCGCGAAGAAATGAGGATATTATGGAAAAACTTGGATATTATAACGGTAATTACGGCCCATTAGATGAGATGACCGTCCCCATGAATGACCGCGTCTGCTGGTTTGGAGACGGAGTTTATGAAGCTACCACTGCAAGAGACCATGTGCCTTTTGCCATGGACGATCACATCGACCGTTTTTACAACAGCGCCGGACTGCTTAAAATCAAACTGCCTTATACAAAAGCCGAGATGAAAGCCCTCGTCATAGACATGGTTCAAAAAGTGGATTCCCCCAACCAGTTCGTGTACTGGCAGGCCACCAGAGGAACCGCAGAGAGGACCCATGAATTTCCAAAAGGGGATGTTCCTGTCAACATCTGGATCATGATCAAACCGGGCGGGGAATTTGACCTTTCCAAAAAGCTGAAACTGGTCACCATTGAAGATACCCGTTTTCTTCACTGCAACATCAAAACCCTGAATCTTCTTCCCAACGTTATGGCTGCTCAGAAAGCGGCTGAGATGGGCTGCAACGAGGCCGTCTTCCATCGCGGTGATATCGTAACGGAATGCGCCCACAGCAATGTTTCAATCATAAAGGACGGAGTATTCAAAACCCATCCAACCGACCACTACATACTGCCGGGCATTACCCGGGCTCATCTGATCCGGATCTGTAAAGACAACAATATTCCGGTAGATGAAACACCGTTTACGTTGAGTGAGTTAATGAATGCCGATGAAGTGATCGTTTCAAGCGCCAGCAAGCTTTGTAAAACAGCTTATGAAATCGACGGAGTTCCCGTAGGCGGAAAATCACCGGAGATCATCAAGGTTTTGCAGGATGCTTATTGGAAAAAATATCTGGCGGATACCGAAAAGAAAAACTAAACTTGTCACTAATCCGTCCCTTCATAAATTACAGGCAAAAATCCATGTTAATTTAATAAGGAAGCGGAACACTCAAAAATAGAAAAGGGAAGGATATGCAGCCACTCTTATGGCTGTATCTCCTTCCCTTTTCCTGTTTCAGGCTCCTTTTCTATGGCCGAAGTTAAATAAAAACGCCTGTTTTCTTTGTTTTGAAGGTTCTTTCTTGGCTTTGGGTGCGGGGCTGTGCCGGAGGGGTAATATCCAAGTGTACCGCCATCTGGATACGAGCCGTAAAAATGAACGTGACTGGCGAACACATGTATTTTGTGTCCGACAGTCACGTTCATTTTTATGGCGAGTAGGAAGCCCGGCGGACACGGGATATTACCCCTCCGGCACAGCCCCGCACCCAAATTATATAAATACTTCTGATATGGAATATAAAACTGCTTTACCGCTTATTTTTACCCGGTCTCCGGCCAAACGGCAATAAAGTGTTCCTCCACGGGCGGATAACTGCCGCGCGGTCATTTCATTTTTGTTGAGCCGTTCTGCCCAGTAGGGAATGAGGTTGCAGTGGGCAGAACCGGTTACCGGGTCTTCGTTTACACCGCTTTTTGGATAGAAACAGCGTGAGACAAAATCGTAGTTTTTACCTTGTGACGTAACAATCACTCCATCGCCTAATTCGATGGATTTAAGCTGATGAAAATCAGGGTTTAAGTTTTTTATTGTATCTTCGTCTTTCACAACTGCAACAATATCTCTGGACAGATAGAACTCATCAACCGCAGCTCCCAGCGCATTTTCCAGTTCGTGCAAAGGAGGAATCTCTTTAGGCGGACGTGCGGGAAAATCCAGCGTATACTGATCATTTTCACAGTGAACGGTGAGTTTTCCGCTCTGCGAATAAAAAACGATGGTTTTTTTGTCTTTATCCAGAAAATTATGTATCATATACGCACTGGCAAGGGTGGCATGACCGCACAAATCTATCTCATATTTTGGCGTAAACCATCGGATTCTGTAATAATCTTTCTCTTTCACTACGAAAGCGGTCTCCGGAAGGTTATTTTCTGCGGCAATATTCTGCATCAATTCATCCGGCAGCCATTCCCCGCAGTCGCACACCGCAGCCGGATTTCCGGTAAATACGTTCTCTGCAAATGCGTCAATTAAATACATTTTCATCCTTCTACCTCACTGTATCTGTTGTTATGTCCCTAATTATATCATAAAATATTTCGCCTCATTCAACAAAATATTTTTTATAAACGGCTTGCTTTCTTCGTTAATAAAAAACATAAACGCATTGTTGCGGCATCTTTGCAGGCGTTCTCCTTTCAGGATAAATTCATAGCCCATAGAACATCTCTGATTGCAGCTGTCCGGGTCAACCAAACGTTTGCATATGGACGCTTTCTGAATGGCTTGCACCATTTCATCAGGCAGATTGTCTAAAACATTCATGTACTGAGCAATATGACCGGCATAAATCCGTATCATCAGCCCCTTTTTACGAAATACGTAGTTGGCTATCGTTTTTTTATTCAGAATATAAGAGACCACATAGCCGCTCTTTGCCTGCTTCACCTCTATAAGAAAGCCCAGCTCCGTCAAGGCATCATGCAGTTCGCTCACATACTTTTGGTTTTCATTATCAACGGCACCTAAAAAATCATGAAACGTATATTTCTCACTCATAATATTAATTCTCCCTGTATTTTCAATTTATTTTGCTGCATTTAATCAGGACTAGCGACGAGCATCGTCGACGATTGGAATCCATATCTGGCTCAGATAATCCTTGGCATAAGCGCTGCCGCCGCTGTACCACTCCAGTTCCGGGCATTCTGCATGCTGAAACGGATATGTCACCAGCCACTCCTCCTGCAGATACTTCCACCCCTTTTGAACCGCCTGCGGCACAGGCCCTATGCAGTCAAACACTGCCCATTCAGCTTCGGGTATGATCATTTCGCCGCACCCTTCCGGCAGATCACGGTCTGATTTCACCATAATGGAATATTCCAATTCATTTGAATTATTTTCATCATAACGAAACAGGCCAAACAGACCTTTCGGGTCCCCATCGTCTATTGAAACCAACATGGAAAAAATACCGTTTTTCTGACAATCGCTCCAAAATTCCAATATTTTTTCAGGATGATCCCCATTGATACAGGATAAACGGATACTTTTTCCTACAAGACGGAACGAAGTTTTTTGTACCAGCCTCCAGGAATACTGTTGTTTTACTGATATTTGCATTTTAGGCACTACCCGCAGTTTTATATCCTTATTACGCGCCTCTTTCGGTGTGACACCATGAAACTGCTGAAAGGCTTTTGTAAAGGAAGTCGGCGAATCGTACCCATATTGATAACTCACGTCAACCACCTTTTTATCCGTGCTCTTTAAGTCATATCCGGCTAACGTCAATTTTCTGCTGCGCACATATTCCGAAAAGCTGATGCCGTTCATATAGGAAAACACTTTTTGAAAAAAGCCCGGAGAACACTCCGCGATCCTGGATATTTCCTGTAAATCGATCGGTTCCTGCTTTCTCTGCAAATGATTTTCCACATAATCAAGAATTATCTGTAATTTTTCGTTCCATTCCATATTGCATTCCTTTCTGCTCCTATTCCTGATTCCTATATTATAACTTGTAAAAGGAAATATATCCTCTCATTATTGGTACTGAAAGGATAAGTTTCGCATGGCTGTCTACGGAATCACCCGCCCGCTATCATTTCTTGACCTCCAGGATTTGCTTTTAAAGTAAACCGCACCTACGATTGCAGGCAAAACAGGTGAGAGCGCCTGTCCTATATAAATCCCCGAAAACCCCAATTGAAAAACAAATGCCAAAATCCAGCTGACAGGCAGCCGTACAACCAAAGCGTCTAAAAGCGCATTGAACATAGCCACATTGGCCGAACCGATTCCAATGGCAAATGAATCAAACGTGTACATAACTGCATAAATTAAGCTGTTTATGCCGCAGCAGATTCTAAGATACATCACTCCCTCTTTTACGACTTCCGGACTGCCAGGATCAAACATCATAATGATTGATTCTGAAAAAATCTGTATTATAATGACAACAAGAAATGTAATCAGTACATTTAGCCGTAAACCGCATTTTACTGTCTTTTTTACCCGTTCTAAATTCTGCGCTCCCATGTTTTGCCCTGCCATAGCGGTCACCGCCTGACCGATTGCCCAACAAGGCATACCCGCAAACGTATTCACTTTCAGTCCGATTCCCGAAGCCGCCGCCACGGAAACGCCAAAATTATTGAGCATGCCCGTAATAAGCAGATAAGAAATATTAACAATTACCATCTGAACCGCAGCCGGAAGCCCAATCTTCAATATGCTGATTAATTTATCCTTTTTAACTGCAAAACTCTCCCTTTTAAAATCAAACACAAAATGCTCTCGTTTTAAGTAAATAATAGAAACCAGCAGAGATATCCCCTGAGAAAATATCGTCGCATAAGCAGCCCCCTCCGTCCCCATCTCCATAGGCCCCACAAATAACAAGTCCAAAACAATATTAACAACTGCAGCCACCGCCATAAAATAGAGGGAACTTTTGGAATCTCCAAATCCTTTCATAAGAGAACACACCGCATTGTAACCAAACACAAATACGGTTCCCAAACAAATTATCCGCATATAGCCGCATGCTTCTTCCATCGCCTCCGAAGGGACATTAAGAAGCGAAAAAAGAGGAGCATAAACCAGTAAACCAATAAAAGTAACAATAATTGAAGCAATAAAAGATAACGAAAACAATGTTCCGGCAGTTTCCTTCTGCCCCTGTTCATCATCAGCCCCCTTATATTGAGCAATCAAAACCGTCCCGCCCATCGTAACCCCTATACAGATAGAATTGATAATAAAGCTTATCATCGATGCATTACTGATCGCCGCAAGCCCCGTTTTTCCTACAATACGCCCGACTACCAGCATATCGACAATGCTGTAAAACGACTGAAGCAAATTTGCACCAAATAACGGAAGTGCAAAACGAACCAATTTTCCATTAACATTTCCTATGGTTAAATCCTGTTCTTGATTTTTCATTTTTATTAAATCCTTTCTCTAAGCAATAGATAATCCAACAATACAAAAAAGGCCGCAGACAAAACATCGTCTGCGGCCGGATTTCATCATTTCAGTTTATGTAAAGGCAACACAATTAAGGCTCTACAATCAATATCTTCTGATCATATAAGCCGCCTTTCAAAAACTATTCCTATAATTGGGCTCCACACAATGTCTCGTTTTATATAATTGTGCAGAGCTAAAATCAATACAGAATTTACCAAACAACCTCATTGTGCTCACCCCTTTCGCTCTTCCTTATGCATTATTATAAAGAAGCCCCACCCAGTCTGTCAAGCCTGATACCGGAGGCAGATATTTCCCATATTTCATCATACAATTTCTGTCTATCAATTTTTATCGTACTCCTCTTCACTATCTACCTCCCCTTCTTTTGTACTATAGGCAAAAAGCGAAAACGCATATTCAAACTCGCACTGTCAATACTACTATTTATTTATGTTCATTTAGCTCAGCTTCAATTTCCTCAATCGTTGGCAGTGTTCCCTTAAAGTCATCCGGCACCAAATTTGAAAGTTCGTATTCTGATATTCCCAATGGCTGACTGCTGGATTCTATTGCATACTTCGCCTGAATATTATCTTTCGATTTGCATACCAACAGTCCCAAGGTCGGAGCATCCATCTCCGATTTTAGAATATGGTTGACTGCAACCACATATGTTCCAAGTTGGCCTGTAAAAGATGGTTCAAACGCTGTAACCTTTACCTCAACTACCACATAGCAATGTAATTTGATATGATAAAACAGCATGTCAATAAAATTTTCTGTATTGCCAATTTCAATCCGATATTCACGCCCAACAAAAGCAAATCCATTTCCAAGTTCTAACAAAAATGCTGTAATATTATCCATCAGTGCATCTTTTAATTCTTTTTCATTATAGTTCTTGGTCAGTGTAATAAAATCAAAATTGTAGGGATCTTTCGTGAGTTCCTGTGCTAAATCACTTCGTGCCGGTGGAAGTGTATATTCAAAATTTGTAACTGCTTTGCCCTGTCTATCAAAAAGCTTCGTATCAAGAAAATTTAACAGCACAGCTCTGGACCAATTATTTACCAGTGTATTTTGTACAAAAAACAATGCTCTCTGTTGGTCCTCCTTACATTTATCCATGATAACTTTATGATGCCCCCATGGAATCATAAAAATAATATTCTTATCAATTTGCGCACCAGTTTGGGGCGTAATTATATTTTTAATTTGCGCGTCAAGTTGGGGCGTAATCTCTACATCCGAATACAACCTGTAAAACTGATTCATATATTGCAGATTTCTTGGTGAAAATGACTTGATCTCCGGCAGTTCTTTTACTAAGTCTTTGCTTATCTTTTGATAAACATTGCTGCCCCATGTTACATTCTTCTTCACTGTCTCAATATCTCGTCCAAGATGCCAATAAAAACGAAGCATCTCATCATTTACTTTTATAGATGCCTTAATTTGACTGGTTTTAAAACGATTGCTTACTTCATATATCCATTTTTTATAATCACCTTCAAATTCTGCCCCTGTCAGTATATCTGCCATCTGCCTTACACCCACTCTTCCATCAATCATTTATCAGATATTGCCTTTTTAACTTTCTTGTATAGCTTTTATTATTATATCATTGTTCATACAAAAAAACATCAAAAACCAAACTTCATATACTTTCCGTATTCGGTGTTGCCACCGATAGTTCTGCTATTCTTTCTAATATTGTTTCCATCAATACCGCCAAATCTTTTTAACCTCAGCCAGCCAAGCAACAGCCGGAAAGAAGGGGAAACCTGGGCGGGCGGCGGAACTAGAGAAAGACAGGGGATCGTGTGCAGACCCTTAGCGATACTTGGTCGGCAAGAGTGGAAAAAGGCAGACAAATACTGAATTCCGGATCAGTATTTGAGGCGCCCTTGAACGATGAAGTCATAAAGAGTTCATCGTGAATGGCGCCGCGCTGCCTTTTTCCGCTCTTGCCGGCCTAGTATCACTTAGGGTCGTAACCCGAATCCCCTGTCTTTCTCTAGTTCCGCCGCCCGCCCAGGTTTCCCCTTCTTTCCGGCGTACCTTAGTCGATTAAACAAAGATTTTCGTAATTATATTTTCTCTACGATTCCGGCCGCCTCGTCAAGCCATGGCGCATCCAGATATTCGATGGTTCCTGCGTCCACAGCCTGAGCTGTCTCAGGGCGGATCGGGATCTTTGCAATTACCGGAACTCCGTATTCCTTTGCCACTTCATCGATATGGCTGTCGCCGAATACAGAAATCTTCTTTCCGCAGTCCGGACATTCCAAATAGCTCATATTTTCAACTAAACCGATAATCGGAATATTCATCTTCTTTGCCATGTTCACCGCTTTTCCAACGATCATGGATACCAGCTCCTGAGGAGACGTTACGATGATGATGCCTGCTACAGGAAGTGACTGGAATACAGTGAGAGGAACATCGCCGGTTCCCGGAGGCATATCCACAAACATGTAATCCACGTTCTCCCACAGAGTTTCCTGCCAGAACTGTTTTACCGCGCCTGCGATAACCGGCCCTCTCCAGATAACCGGGTCTGTGTCATGATCCAGCAAAAGGTTTGCCGACATGATCTCGATGCCGGTTGAACTGGTGGCCGGAACCATCAGATTGTCTCCTGCCATGCCCACGCTATCACTGGTAATGCCAAATGCTTTTGGAATTGACGGGCCAGTAATATCGGCATCTAGGATGGCTGTCTTGTGGCCTTTTGCATTCATCTTCACGGCCATCATTGCGGTGACTAAAGATTTGCCCACTCCGCCTTTTCCGCTGACAACGCCGATCACTTTCTTAACGGAACTTGCCGGGTTTAACGGCTCTAAAAAGCTTGTCTGCTCCTGGGTCCGGCTGGAACAGCTTTCTCCACAGGTACTGCAGTTATGTGTACAATTTTCGCTCATTGCTTTACCTCCAAATTATGTTATAATCACATAGATAGTATTATATTATCATTTAAGGAGATTGTCCATGAATTTTGAACATGCAAAAGACATTTTTGAAAAATATCTCGGTCAATATGACAGGAACGATGACAAAATCAAGCTGAAAATCATCCATACATACGGGGTTATTTCGGCTATGGATTACCTTACTAAAGACTTGAAACTGTCCGCAGAAGATGCAGAAATTGCCAGACACGTTGCCCTGCTTCACGATATCGGCAGATTTGAACAGCTGCGCTTATATAATAGCTTTGACGATTCCATCATGCCCCATGCCCAGTGCAGTCTTGACATACTGTTCGGCAGCAGCATGATCGAATCCTTTATTCCCGAACGCACCTATGATTCCATCATTTACACAGCCATCAAAAACCATGGGCTGTACCGCATGGAGGAAGGCTTAAAAGGACAGGTTCTCCTTCACAGCCGGCTGATCCGGGATGCCGATAAACTGGATAACTTCAGGGTAAAGGATGTATCCGGCATGGTGACCATGGTGGATGTGACGGAAGAAGAACTTGGCCGGGAGGCCATTACCGATTCCATATATCAAAACTTCTTAAACCACATTCCCATCCTGAACAGCGAACGCCGCACCCATATGGACATGTGGGTTTCTTATCTGGGTTATATTTATGATTTCAATTTTCCTTCCGGCTTAAAATATCTGATGGAGCACAATTATATCGCCCGGCTTGTAAACCGGGTCCCTTACTCCAATCCGGAAACTGCCGGGCGGATGGAGCGGATTTTGGCGGCCGCTATGGATTACATGGAGGCTGCAGTCCTTCCAGAAAAGTGACTGTCACAGTAAATACTCCGTCACCGTATTCATATTCCAATGCACCGCCGTATTTCTTTGCAGACCGGGCTGCGCTTCGGATTCCCAATCCGTGCATTCCGGTCTCTTTTTTAGAAGAACCCAGTGTATCTCCCTGTTTTACAGGTCTTCCGGACATGGAATTCGATATGACTATAAATATCATTTCGTTGATTTTTCGCAGTTTGATCTGAATCCATCGTTTCTGCTGCGGCATCTTCTGCGCCGCTTCCAGCGCATTATCCAAAAGATTGGCAAAAAGACAGCAGAGATCCTGGTCCTCCATTCCGGACAAATCCACGGCGTCGGCCTGGATCGTAAACGGAATCTCCATCTGTTCTCCCTGGTTTTTAAAATGGCTTAAAAGAATGTCAAGGGTCGCATTTCCGGTCCATATCTCCCCTGACAGACGGCTTAGCGGTTCTCCCAGCCGGCTGATGTATGATTTCACTTCCTCATACCGTTCCTCTTCCATCAAAGTGGACAGCACCAGCATGTGATTCTTCAAATCATGAGACATTTCCTGCTGCTGCCTCTGCTGTCCCAACACCAGTTCATATTCCCGTCTCACCATCTGGTCTTTCAGCTGGAGAATCGAAGAAATTTCTTTTTCCTTCCTGTAATTCGTATAAAAAAGAAGGGTGAAATAAAATACGAACAGTAGGACAATACACATGCTCCAGGAAAACAGCGCATGAACGCTGGTTTCCTGAATAGTCAGCCAGGATAAGAATCCCACGCCGCACAGGCCCAGAAATGACACCGTAAATATCATGGACGCATTATAGAAAAGCTCTTTTTTTAACGCCTTTTTCGCCAGCAGATAAAACAGGATCAGCAAAATCTTATTCACCGCCAGATAGGCGCACCGCCATAAAGACAGCTGGCTGATGACCATCTGTGCAAACTGCTGATTTTTACCCAGCACCCCCATAACCGACAAACAGAAAAAATCGATGATATAGGCGCAGAGAATGTAAAAGCTGACCAGAGATATGGAATAAAACGTGTCCACCTGAAACACCAGCACCGATGTCATACAGATATAAAATACAAACCACAGCGTTGAGATTAATGGAAATATCTGAAAATGATCCGCCGCCTGCATGGTAATTAAAAGGATCACCGATAAGATCACAAACCGGATTCTCCCCTTAATCTTTTGTGGGACAAATAAATTGATAAAGTAATAGCAGAGCAGAGCTTCTATAAAATCAGCTGCCATCTCTCCCGCTAAAAACAACTGGCTCATAACCGCTTCCTCCAGAATCCCGCAATCTTATCCCGTACCTCTTTTTGATAGCTTCCGCCCACCGGAAGGCGGATTCCTCCCCGCAGAACGACTTCCGCCCCCTCCATTTTCATCACGTAATAGAGGTTAATGATAAAGCCCCGCTCAATCATCAGAAATTCTTCCCGGTTCAATTCGCTAAGCACCTGATTCAGAGATTTCCGGACCGGGATCTCCTCTTCTTTTGTAACCAGAATTGCATATTTCTGCTTCTTATAAATATAGACCAGATCACAGATATTGATCTTCTGAACCTTTCTCGGCGATTCAATCAGATAGCATTCCCGATCCTGCCAGGATATCATGTTCAAACCGTCAAAAAGGGCCAGGGGCAGAGACTGATCCATCTCCGCCTTTGGTATATAGCGGAACACGGACAGCTCGAATGCTTTAATCGCATATTTTGTATGGGATGTGACGAACAAAATCATTGCCTGGGGAAGCTTTTCCCGGATCATTGAGGCCAGTTCCATACCGTTCATCTGAGGCATTTCAATATCCAGCAAAAGCATGTCAAAATGGGTGTTTTCCTGAATGTCGTAAAGCAGCATTTTACTGTCCGTGTAGTCCCTGATCTCGGCCGCAATTCCATTATCGCGGCAGTATTTGTCGATAATCTGTCTTTCTTTGTCTGTAAATTCCTGCTGGTCGTCACACACTGCAAATCGGATCATGTCTTATCACCTCAATTCCTGACTGCCTGTTTCAATATCTCTTTTCCGATTTCCTTGACCTTATCCGAGCACTGGTAATCTTCGTCCTGATAAAGCAGGCGGTGAAGCTGGATCACATTGGATTCCAGAGTATTTGGTATCAGGCAGGCCCCGTAGCGGCCCAGCCTGGCCTCTTCCTGAACGAAGGGGAAGCCGCCGGTTTCCACAATATGATACTGACTGATCCCTTTTGCCATCATGGCCAGATCATCGAACTGTACGCTGGTTGCCGTCTGAGGAAGAACCACGGTCAAAATATTGATCAGTTCCTCCCAGCTTAATGAACGGGCCTTTTCAAGAACCAGTTCCATCACCTTTCTCTGACGTTCCGTTCTGTTAAAATCAGAATCCATCAGGCGAAGCCTGCAGTAAGCTACCGCCTGCACTCCATCCAAATGCTGCATCCCTGGGCCGTCTAAATGGCTGGATGCCACTCCGGTACAGTTCACAGTCTCCGTTATAAACGAATTCATATAGTACCACTCTGATTTTGACAGTTCCAGGTCAATTCCTCCCATCATATTGATTGCGTCCACAGCCGCTTTCCAGGAAAATGAGATATAGTCTGTGATTTTTAAATCCAGGTTTGTATTAAGAGCCATTACATTTTGATAAGGCCCGCCTTCTGCATAAGCGCTGTTAATCTTGCCGAAGCTTTCATTCTCCGTATTTTTCATCAGTAAGGTGTCTCTGTATACGGATGCCAGACGGATTTCACCGTTGGCGCGGTTAATGGTCATAATCAGCTGGGCGTCCGCATTGGTTCCCGAACCGATCTCCCCGGTTCTGCTGTCCACACCGAAGACTGCGATAGTCCAAAAATCGTCCATCTTTTTTTCCGTCACCTTTTCCAGATTTGCATTGGTGATATGAGCGATCTCCCCTTCTTCCGGAGGGAGCTTCTGCGGCATGGAGGCCAGCTTTGTCACATATAGAATAGCAGAACATATCAGAAATAAGCAAATCGATAAGATCGTAATACCTATTTTCCGTATAAGCCCTCCATTGACATTTCCATTAAACAGTTTCATAATCTTAGCCCCTTTCATGAGTTTCTTCTCGTGTCCATATACTGTTTTGAACTGTCCTCATTATATCAGACTGCCCTGCCTCCGCCGCATTCTGACCGCAAAAAGCCGGAAAATGACCGCCACAAAAAAGCAGCGGCAGACCCGGGTTTTCAAAAGGAAAACGAAGTCTGCCGCTGCCATATCTTCTTATCTGGCCTGAACCATACGGAAATTTTTGATTATCCTAAGGATTCCGGTGCTCTCAAGGGCCTTGCTGATCGTATAAAACAGCATCGAATTGATCGGCCACATAATCATATTTTTAAATGCTCTCATAGGAAAAAGTACCATAAATCCCTTTCCATACATTATGCTGAGCCAAAGCGTCCCTAAAAGCATGTTGCATACCAGGGATACAACCAATTCAGCAATCAAAATCCTCCAGAAGTTAATGGGCCTTTTATAAAGAATGGTTCCGTAAAGCACACCCGCAAGTATGGCTCCCAACGTCCATCCCGGGAAAAATGCTCCCGTCGGCTTAATAATATACTTCAAAATGTCCAGCGCTCCGCCAAACGCCCCACCTACCACAGGGCCAAATAAATAATACACAAACTGGCTCGGTATGGTGGAAAAACCAATCTTGATGTAATCCCCGATTACAATTGTAAAATAGCCTAAAACTACTGAAATTGCGGCAAACATTGCCGATGTTGTGACCGTTCTCACTTGTTTGAATTCATGATACGAATCTGAGAACAAAGTTGCTAATTTTCGCATAAAAAAATTACCTCCTTTGCAGACCTCTCATACTACAACAGGAGATAAAAATCTCTTCCGTGCAGCGGGATGCGACCTGTGTACCGCAAGAATTCACCAATTAAAAGGATTCTTCTTTTCGTCCAACTGACAACTCCCTGTTCAGCCGGCACTTAACGCACACAAGTCTACTCTGCGTTTCTTATTTTATTGATTTCATGAGTATACCATATCTCAGGAAAATGTAAAGACTTTTTTCTGAAATTATCTTCTCACCCGGTATAAATTTCCCACAGGCGCAGGAAAAACCTGCTCCCGTATTTTAAATATACAGGAACAGAACTCCCACGATAAACAGATAGATACAATATACCGTAGTATAATACATGGATTTTAAAGGATCTACTTTTTTCTGCAAAATTGATGCAACCAGACCTGCGATGACAAATGTATTGAGATCCGCCGGCGGAAGGCCCTGGCCCGCAGCTGCCAAATGGGCGCTGGCCACCGCCGCATGTACGGGAGTAACCCCGGCTGCAATCCAGGAAGGTCCGATAATCGGCGTTAATAGCGTCTGAGATGTACTTTGAGCTCCCATAATCATACCCGCCAGCACCAGAGATGCACTTCCCCCCATTTTAAGCAGGGTGGCATTTAAACCGGCTGCCCAGGCTGCAATCACATCCAGCTGTCCGCCGACGGTGAACGCGCCCAGGAAAAAACCGGCCGCAATCTGTATCATGACGCTGCCCTGAACATTTCGAAATGCCTTCAAAAGCTTCTCAAATGCGTTCACTCTTAGTTTGGGATACATCACATAGGATACCGCAATGGAAATCAGCAGGGACAGCACGATATTGTTCGTCAGCGTCCCCACAATTTTAATCTTTTTAAATGCCTGATAGAAATTCCCTTCACCAAACGGAATCTGTTTCAGCAGCCAGCCGGGAATGTCAAATGCAATCGTCGGAATGCTGTTTATCATAATAATTACAATCAGTACCGCAAGAGGTATTAAAGTTTTCCATTCCCGCTTTAATATGGCGGCGGCGGATTCCTGCGGAATCAGATGGGCCGGCATGGAATATCGTTTTCCTATATAGACCTTACAGAAAAAGAGGCTGATAAAAACCAGGCCAATTCCCACGGTAATATAGCTGATCTGAATAACCGGCATTGGATCGATTCCGATAATTCCGGCTGCCACGTTAACTGCGTTGGAGATAGGAGGCATGATCGCTCCCATGGAACCGCCGGTCACGATGGTCGCGCAGATCAGTTCCGGGGAAAGCCCCATATCGTCCAGCGCCGGAACGATCAGCATACCGATCACGGCGCCTACGGCCGCCACGGTTCCCAGCATGGAACCGCCCATATAAAGAGCCAGCAAAACGGCCAGCACCAGACCCTGAGGCGTATGGCCGAACAGCGCACGCAGCACATTCAAAACGGTCTGCATGGCCCCTGTCTCAATCTGAAGCATGGAAAAGAAAGATCCGAAAATGACGATCCATATGATAAAAGCCACCCGGTTCAGACCGTCGATCCACGGGTTAATCCACTGAACCGGATTATACACGCCCCCAAACACCATAGCTAAAATACCCGCACCGAAAAATGCGGCCAGAAGCCTTCCTCCAATCAGAGGGATTTTTTTGCAAATACTGATTATAATTAAAAATAAGACCGGAACTATCACAATATACATACTCATCCACCTTCTTTCCGCCTTATCTAGCCTCTGTTAACAAACACAGGGGAAGACCATGCCGCATTGCCGTTATCCTGTGTCACTTTAACCCAGTACGCGTGTTCTCCGGAAAGTTCTTCCAGTTTATATTCAAGAGAAACCGATCTCTTTACAACTTTTTCTTCTTCAGAAGCAATTCTTCGGTTTGCCCGTTCAAATTCCACCGTCAGATTCTCTCCGCCCATAGAAAAGCTCATCTTTTTCTCATAGATATCCTTGAGGTTCACACTGACGCTGCCCCGCTCCGTACAGAAATCAAGAACCGTGCTGTCATCCCCGTCCACAGTCAGGTAAAGTCCGTCATAATCTCCCGATGTGGAGGACACCCATTTCACGAATTTATCGGAACACTGTTTAATCCCCTGGTCATTTCTGTCAAAAGCATATTCCGATGCCTCCAAAAGCCTTCCGTTTCTCACATACAAATCCCCATTCCAGGAAGCCGATTTGTTGCGCCCGCGCCTCATTACGCCGCTCCAACGCACACGGATTCTCTTTTCGTCCTTTTCCTGCAAATCCAAATCTGCCACCAGACGGTCCCAGTCATATATCTTCACATTGTCGAGCGGATAGGTACCGGATGCATCCAGGCAAAGCACCAATTCTTCCCTGCTGTCAAACTCCTCACCCATGCGATGCCCATTGACCAATACGTTCATATAGACCCGGTCAAAGGCAGACGCATAACATCTTCTGGACCGTATAGCCTCCCACACGCTTTCCTTCGTCAGATCTTTTGCAAATACTCCTGTAAATCCGGATGCCACGTCAAACGCACTGGATGCTGATTTTCCATTTCCGCTCAACGGATAAGAAAGTCCCGGACGGCAGGTATGGTCATCACTGGTTGCAATAAATCCCACCTTCATCCTGCGCTTCATAGCCTCCATAGCAAACCATTCAAAGGTTCCGTGATGAGAATGTATCTCAATTACGCTGGAAAACGCCGGATTGAAGAAATCCAGGTTGCCATATCTTCCGCCAATATGCGGAATCAGCATCACATCATCTCTTCCCGCAAAGATATCCCAGAGTTCCGAAACAGGGCTTGCATTCCTGCCGGAATCCACATTCTCATTGGCCGTCCAGTTGCTGCTGGGGTAGAAATGCTCGTTATCGCCTTTGAAAAAAACGTTATTATCTCCTCCCAAAGGGGTAATTCCCGACCATTCATATCCTAAAAATACCAGAAACTTGTTTTCTTCATTATATTGTTTTGTCTTTTCCCGGACAGAATCCCATTTTATATCGTCCACTTCAAAGTCATTTCCCTGCCATCCTGTAAAATCAAGCGCCGCTTTCTCCCTTGCAAAGGAATAATAGTCATCCAGATTACCCGTTCCCACCGTATAACTGGTCTGGGCATGCATATCTCCCCAATACAGACGGTATTCCGGCTCCTTCACTGCACGGGAAGCATTGCTCACCGCGGAAAACATGCCGTCTTCCGTATGAATCTCCACATGAAAATGCCCCTCTTCATACACTTCCAGCCCCAAAATCCGCACACTTCCCTGACAGTCCTTTGTCAGGCTCACTTCATCCGGTATACTGCTGCCTTCAAATTCCGGAATATTTAAACGGATGTTCTCCTCCAGAAGCGGAGTCGGGTTTCCAAATTCATCCAAACTTCTTACCACACAGTCAAATGGTTCGCCGATCCGTACGGTTCCAGGTATAACAGCCTGTATCTCGTGAGCCCTTCCAGCCACAATTTGAACCACCGGGCGTCCCGGAAGCTCCTCATAACGGCCTGTCCCGCAAGGATCAATGAGAAAACGGAATTCATGTTCCCGCTCACAAAAAGACTGCGCCCTCATGCCGGGGCCGCCCTTGCTCCTGTCTCCCAAAACAATCGTTACCACATCGCCTTCCTTTAAAAAACCATTTCTCACCTGGAATAAAATACTGTTTCCAAAAGGACGTATGTAGGAAGCATAACTGCAGCTGATGTCTGCATCTCCATCTGTCACGGCTGTGGTATAGGCAAATCCTTTCGGATTATCAAACTGCGGCGCTTCCCAGTCGCTGACGCTTCTCCATGCGATGCGGAAGCTGCCGCCTTCATCAATTCCGTATTTACCCGCTGTAAAGGTAAACGTCCAACTGGATACTTCTCCTGCCGTAACATCGCCCGCAGGACTCAACACAACACGTCCCATAAACTCTTCGTTCAATCTCATACTTTCCCTCTTTTCCGTACCTATTAAGATTCTCTTCACCGGAATTCTCCCGAACCGCCATTCCTGTTATCTGTGCTGCCCGGTGCTGCAAATCTTGTAATTTTACCGTTTATCCTTTAAAATAAAGTCAATTAACAGATCGGGAGGTTATGACATGGAAATTCATGCCCTGGAATATTTTAAAGTTGCTGCAGAATTAGAACATATAACGGAAGCTGCAAAAAAGTTGCAAATCGCCCAACCGGCCCTGACCCGTTCTATCCGCCGTCTGGAGGAAGAGCTGGGATACCCTCTTTTCGAACACGGCAAAAACCGTATTCTGCTCAATGACAACGGCAAATTGTTTTTGCGTACCGTGAACCAGATTTTAACTCTGCTGGAAAATTCCCAAAAAGAGATGGAAGAGTTAAACCGCAGCGCCGCCAACCGCATTACCATAGCCATCCGCTCTGCCTCTACCCTGCTCATTCAGCCTATGGCTGGTTTTAAGAAGACCGCTCCCGATATCCATTTCCATTTAATTAATGAAAATGCGGGGATTTTTCCTGCCGACGCCGATTTTCTCCTTTATTCCACCATCCGTCCGGACAGCGGGAATAAGCAGAATCTGCTGACCAGCGAACAGCTCTATATTGTTGTAAATGGAAATCATCCCCTGGCCCGGCAAAGCGGCATCGCTTTATCCCGTCTGGCCGAAGAAGACTTCATCCTGCTGGACAACCATAACGATTTTTATAATATCGCTATGGAATGCTGCCAGCGCGCCGGCTTCCGCCCCAGAATTGCCGCTCAGACAGAAAATGCAAATATTCTGCAAAACCTTTTGTTTGAAAATGCCGGAATTTCCATACTGCCGCACGTAAACTGGTTTACCAGCGCAAAGCAGCCCTTGTGCTTCCTTGAAATTACCGATATCCCATGCCTGCGCTATATCTATCTGGTTCCCAATCCGTCCAGATACCAGACCGCAGTGATTAAGGACTTTCATAAATATATCACCGGATTTTACCACAAAGTTCCGGAAGCCTAAGATACCCTGATAACAAAATTGCCCCAAAATACATCATGCATCCGGCAGTTTTCCAATCATCCGGGCATCATGTATTTTGCGGCAGCCTTGCCACTAAAGCATTTCCAAATCAGCTTAGCATATAATAATCCTGCAGCTCTTTATTCAATTGACTTAGTAAGAGTATATATGAAATTTTTCTTCAAGTAAAATACCGAATACTGCATAGTACAATACCATATTTGTTATGTCATAAAAGTATCCGGGCGATGAATATACAGTCTCCCGGCGGCTGAACTGCTACGCCAAATTCGAATAACCGATCAGGCTTTTATCCACTTCTTTTGCCACCTCGCGGCCTTCCCGGATCGCCCATACCACCAGCGACTGCCCCCGGTGCATATCTCCGGTTACAAATACCTTTTCAATATTCGTGCCGTATTTTCCTGCCTCCGTAACCACGTTAGTTCCGGCATTCAGCTCCACTCCAAATGCATCCGCCACATATTTTTGAGCGCCTAAAAATCCCGCCGCGATGAGCACCAGATCGGCCGGAACTTCTCTTTCCGTCCCTTCCACAGGCACCATCATCATGCGGCCCGATTCCGGGTCCTTTTGTGATTTCAGGCTGATTAAAACCGCCTTAGTCACATTTCCATCCTTATCTTTTATAAATTCCTTTACCGTGGTCTGATAAATCCTGGGATCTCTTCCGAATACGGCGATGGATTCCTCCTGGCCATAATCTGTCTTACAGATTCTCGGCCATTCCGGCCAAGTATTGTCTTCCGTTCTTTTATCCGGAAGCTTTGGCATCATCTCCAGCTGGGTCACGGATGCGCAGCCATGGCGGATAGAAGTACCCACACAGTCATTTCCTGTATCGCCGCCGCCGATCACAATCACGTGTTTTCCCTTGGCCGAGATAAAAGCCCCGTCTTCCAAGCCGGAATTTAAAAGACTTTTTGTGGTGGCCTTTAAGAAATCAACTGCAAAGAAGATCCCGTTGGCATCCCTTCCCGGCACCTGAATATCCCTTGGGTTAGAAGCCCCGCAGGCCAGGATTACCCGGTCAAATTCCTTTAAAATTTTTCCCGCCTTATAATTGGCTCCCACGTTGGCGTCCGTTACAAATGTGATTCCCTCTTCCTTCATCACATTGATCTTTCTGTCGATCACATGTTTTTCCAGCTTCATATTGGGAATCCCATACATCAAAAGGCCGCCGATCCTGTCGTCCCGTTCAAACACGGTCACGCTGTGTCCGCGCTTGTTTAACTGGTCCGCGGCAGCCAGCCCGGAAGGGCCGGAGCCGATGACAGCCACCTTTTTTCCCGTGCGGATCTTGGGAGGACGGGCGGACGCTTCTCCGCTTTCATAGGCCCTCTCGATAATTGCCATCTCATTTTCCTTAATGCTGACCGGATCTCCGTTCAGGCCGCAGGTACATGCGGCCTCACATGGAGCCGGACAGACGCGGCATGTAAATTCCGGAAAACTGTTGGTCTTTTTCAGCCTGTTATAGGCCTGCTGCCAGTTTCCGGTGTAAACCAGATCATTCCACTCCGGAATCAGATTGTTAAGAGGGCATCCTGATGTCATCCCCTTAATCATCATCCCGGACTGGCAGAACGGTACTCCGCATTCCATGCACCGGCCGCCCTGACGGCGCTGCTCCGCCTCCGGAAGAGGAGTATGGAATTCATTAAAATTCTTAATACGGGCTTTGGGACTCACCGCTTCACTTACCATCCTGTCAAACTCTAAAAATCCTGTTGGCTTTCCCATCCTTACGTCTCCTTTCTCCTCTACTTTCTGGTATTCGCATAAAATGCTTCAATCTGTGCCTGTTCACTGCTGAGCCCTTTTTCTTCCATCTGCACGATGGTATTCATCATCCGCCGGTAATCATGGGGAAGAATCTTCTTAAACTTAGGCAGATAGTAACCAAAATTATCCAGAATTTCTTTCCCTTTCGCTGAATTGGTGTAAGCCACGTGCTCTTTAATCATATCCTTCAATTCGGAAACATCATATTTGTTGGTCACATCCTCAAAAGACACCAGCTCTTTGTTAAGTCTCTTATATAAATCGCTTTTCTCATCCAGCACATAAGCAATTCCGCCGCTCATGCCCGCCGCAAAGTTCTTGCCTGTGGGACCTAATATAACCACCCGGCCTCCTGTCATGTATTCACAGCCGTGATCTCCCACGCCTTCCACAACCGCCGTTGCGCCTGAATTTCGCACGCAGAATCTCTCTCCGGCCACTCCGTTGATAAATGCCTTGCCGCTGGTAGCGCCGTAAAGTGCCACATTTCCGATAATGATATTGTCCTCCGCCTTAAATTTCACTCCGGTAGGAGGATAGACCACCAATTTACCACCGGAAAGCCCTTTTCCGAAATAGTCGTTGCTGTCTCCCACCAATTCCAGGGTCAGCCCCTTAGGAATAAATGCTCCGAAGCTCTGTCCGCCGCTTCCCGTACAGTTGATGGTAAATGTATCTTCCACAAGCCCATCCGGGTAAGCTCTCGTGATCTCCGCTCCCAATATGGTTCCCAACGTCCTGTCCACATTGGATACGTCCACCTGAATGCTTCTCTTTTGTCCGTTAACCAGAGCCGATTTCAGTTTTTTAAGGAATATCTTCTCATCCACCGTCTTTTCCAGTTCAAAATCAAAGGTCTGTTTTTGATTATATCCTGCAAGGGTCTGGCCCGCATATGGATTATCCAGAATATTGGACAGATCCACTTTAGCGGCTCTTTTACTTGGCATCACGTCTTTTCTCTTCAGAAGATCCGTTCTTCCCACCAGTTCATCCACTGTCCGCACACCCAGTTTTGCCATATACTCTCTCAATTCCTGAGCCACAAAATGCATGAAATTGATCACATATTCCGGTTTTCCTTTAAACCTCTTTCTCAGTTCCGGATTCTGTGTTGCAATGCCCACAGGGCAGGTATCCAGGTTGCAGACGCGCATCATCACGCATCCCATGGTCACCAGCGGAGCTGTGGCAAAACCAAATTCTTCCGCTCCCAGCATGCACGCGATAGCCACGTCACGCCCTGTCATCAGCTTTCCGTCGGTCTCCAAGATCACTTTGTCTCGGAGGCCGTTCATAATCAACGTTTGGTGGGCCTCCGCCACACCCAGCTCCCAGGGAAGTCCTGCGTTATAGATGGAGTTTCTCGGCGCCGCCCCGGTACCGCCGTCAAAAGAAGATACCAGGATGACCTGCGCTCCGGCTTTTGCAACGCCGGCCGCTACGGTTCCCACTCCGGCCTCCGACACCAGCTTTACGGAAATCCTGGCGCTGGTATTGGAATTTTTCAAATCATAAATCAGCTGTGCCAAATCTTCGATGGAATAGATATCATGATGAGGCGGCGGGGAAATCAGGCCCACTCCTGTGGTTGAATGCCTTGTCTTCGCCACCCATGGATATACTTTTCCGCCCGGAAGCTGCCCGCCTTCACCAGGTTTTGCTCCCTGGGCCATCTTAATCTGAATCTCCTTGGCGCTCACCAAGTATCTGGAAGTCACGCCGAAACGTCCTGAGGCCACCTGCTTAATGGCTGAGCATTTATTCACTCCATTTTTACCGCCGTCCAGGCGTTCCAGACTTTCGCCGCCCTCGCCGCTGTTGGATTTCCCGCCCAGGCGGTTCATCGCCACAGCCAGCGTCTCATGGGCTTCCTGGGAAATCGATCCGTAAGACATGGCTCCCGTCTTAAAACGTTTCACAATAGAATCAACGCTCTCCACCTCTTCGATGGGAATGCCGCCGTTTTCATCAAAGTTAAAATCAATCAGGCTTCTCAAGTTAATGGTCTTTCCTTCATCATTCAACGCATGAGAATACTGTTTAAATATTTCATAATCTCCGGTACGGGCCGCCTGCTGAAGCAGATGGATGGTCAACGGATCATACAAATGTTCTTCCTGTCCTGCCCTCTCCTTATGGCTTCCCACACTTTCCAAAGTCAGATCCACATCCAGTCCCAGAGGATCAAATGCCCTGGAATGAAGCACATCCACATCGCTTGCAATGTCTTCCAGAGTGATGCCGCCCACACGGGTTACCGTATCCGTAAAATATTTCTCAACCACTTCTTTAGAAATGCCGATGGCCTCGAAAATCTGCGCTCCCTGATAGGACTGAATCGTTGAAATACCCATCTTGGAAGCGATCTTAACGATACCATGGAGTACAGCGGAGTTATAATCCTGAACCGCCGCATAATAGTCTTTATCCAGCATCTTCGTCTCGATCAGGTTCTTAATCGATTCCTGGGCCAGATACGGATTGATGGCGCAGGCCCCGTATCCCAGCAGAGTTGCGAAATGATGAACTTCTCTCGGTTCCCCGCTTTCCAGAATCAAAGCCACAGAAGTGCGCTTTTTCGTCTTAACAAGGTGCTGCTGAAGCGCTGATACCGCCAAAAGCGACGGAATTGGCACATGATTCTCATCGATATCCCGGTCGGAAAGGATGATGATATTCGTACCGTCCCTGTGCGCACGGTCCACTTCCAGGAATAACCGGTCAATGGCCTTTTCCAGGGATGTGTTTTTATAATAAGTAATCGGTATCACTTCCACTTTGAATCCGGTCTTTTTCATATGTTTAATTTTCAATAAATCCGTACAGGTCAGAATCGGATTATCCACCTGAAGAATCTTGCAGTTCTCAGCCGCTTCCTGTAAGATATTGCCGTCCTCTCCCACATATACTGTGGTGGAAGTCACAATCTCTTCACGGATGGAATCGATCGGCGGATTGGTTACCTGGGCAAACAGCTGCTTAAAATAATTAAAAAGCGGCTGATGCGTCTTGGAAAGCACGGCTAAGGGGCTGTCTGCTCCCATTGCCGAAATAGCTTCCGCACCGTTTAACGCCATCGGCAAAATCATTGTTTTATACTGTTCATACGTATATCCGTAAGCTTTTTGAAGTCTGGATCTTTCTTCCGCTGTCATCTCCGGCACTCCCACATTGGGAATCTGCAGGTCTTTCATCTCGATCAGATTGGAATCCAGCCATTCTCCGTATGGACGGCGTGTGGCATAATGCATCTTCAAATCCTCATCGCTGATGATTTTTCCCTTTGCCGTATCCACCAAAAGCATTTTTCCGGGGCGAAGCCTCTCTTTCTTAACCACATGGCTCTGGTCGATGTCTATAGCTCCTACTTCCGATGCCAGGATCACCTGATCGTCATCTGTAATGTAGTAGCGGGAAGGTCGCAGACCATTGCGGTCCAGCACAGCCCCCATCACATCTCCATCGCTGAATACGATGGAAGCAGGGCCGTCCCAAGGCTCCATCATCGTAGCGTAATAATGATAAAAATCCTTTACCTCCTGAGGCATTGATTTATCATGGCTCCACGGCGCCGGGATCGTGATCATGACGGCCAGCGGAAGTTCCATACCGCTCATCATCATGAATTCCAGCGCATTATCAAGCATTGCCGAATCGGAACCCTCCTGGTTGATGATCGGAAGAACCTTATGCATCTCAGACCGGAAAAACTCAGATTCCATGGTTTCCTCTCTGGCCAGCATCTTATCCACATTGCCGCGGATGGTGTTAATCTCTCCGTTGTGGACGATAATCCGGTTAGGATGAGCTCTCATCCAGCTGGGATTAGTGTTGGTGCTGAAACGGGAATGTACGGTAGCCAGTGCGGATTCATAATCCTTATCCTGAAGATCAGGGAAAAATTTACGAAGTTCCTTTACCAGGAACATCCCTTTATATACAATAGTGCGGCTGCTTAAAGAAACCACATAAGTATTATCATTACTCTGTTCAAATACACGGCGCGCCACATACAGGCGGCGGTCAAAATCCAGTCCCTTATTGAGAAGGGCCGGTTTCTGGATAAATCCCTGAACGATATAAGGCATCTTCTCCACAGCTTTAGCGCCGATTAACTCCGGATTGATCGGCACATCTCTCCATCCGAGAAAGTTAAGTCCCTCTTTATTGACAATGATCTCAAACATCTTTTTAGCCTGATTCCTTGCCAGCTCATCCTGGGGGAAGAAAAACATGCCCACGCCATATTCCCGTTCTTCGCCGATGCTGATCCCAAGCGGTCTCGTAACTTTTTTGAAAAACCTGTGGGATATCTGAAGCATAATCCCCACACCGTCACCAGTCTTTCCTTCCGCATCTTTTCCGGCTCTGTGTTCCAGGTTTTCCACAATATGCAGGGCCTGCTCCACCGTTTTATGGGTCTTAATTCCCTTTACATTGGCAACAGCACCAATTCCGCAGTTGTCGTGCTCAAATCTCGGATCATAAAGTCCGGGAGTTCCAGAAACTGATATATTTTGATTGCGATCCATAATCTCTTCCTTTCCTTTGAAGTTTTTTAGATGATACTATAGTTTTTTTCGATTGTAAATAGGGTTTTTGGAGGAAATTATCAGATTATTTATCAACTACATATTTCATTATATTATTATCAGTTTTTTTATCATTCAACATTATTGTTTTCTTGTCCCAAAATACAATTTTTCTTACAAAAGCTGATTTTCCTTATTTTTTTAAGTGGAATCCCGGTTTTTTACAGTTTTTCCGGTTTGTGGAAAGCTGAAATATGCCTATTTTAGCGTCATTTTTCCACTTTAATATAATAAAGTCTGCCGTTTTTAACGTAAAGGATGAAGGCATTTTCGAAAAAGCCTTCACGTTCTATGTAAAAACTTTTTTAACCAGGCCAGCGAAAACCAGCCCGGAATCGGGATTCGGAGCCGGGAGACGAAGGGCTGAGGGGCCGTCCAGGCCGGGGAAGGAAGATGCAGACAGATCGGATCGTATGGAACCCCTTTAGAACATCTTAGGCCCGTAAGGGCAGAACGAGGCAGGTAGAAACTGATTTCCGTGTCAGTTTCTAAGGCGC
>NZ_PKUU01000031.1 GCF_002899675.1 Clostridium sp. chh4-2
TGTCATGCTTTTTCCGTCACTTTGGTCAACCAGTCCTAATTTCGATAAAATCCTTTTATGTTCCCAACCGCTTGAAACTGTATAGATCCTGGTCGTATCCACGTTGGCATGTCCAAGAATATCTGCCAGACGGAGAAGGTCTTTCTCTATCCCATAAAAAGTGAAGGCAAACAGATGCCTCAGGTTATGCGGATATACCTTTTTGGAATCCACCTTTGCATCTTCACACAGCGCTTTCATCATCGACCAGATATTGCTCCGATCCAGCGGACGGCCGCTTTTTGTAACAAATACCGGCCCGCTTCCAATTCCGGCTTCCCTGCAGTATTGTTTTAAGACGGTAATCAGTTCCGGCGGCAGGAACACGATCCGGGATTTCCCTTTGTTGTAAATCCTCAAGCACCCTTCCTTCAGCGCTTCCACGGTGATGAACCGGTGCTCACTCACACGGATTCCGGTGCTGCAGATCGCCTGCATCAGACAGCTGATCCTCTTATTTTTCTTATCCTGCGCCGCGTTTACCAGGCGGAAGTATTCTTCTCTGGATAACTCCTTTTCCTGCTGGCAGAACAGATTTCTCTGGACCCGGACCTGCTTTACCCGGCAGTCCCCCATCCCTGCAAACGTCAGGAAGTGATTCACTGCAGCCAGAATCGAATTCACGCTGCTTGTCTTATAGCGCTCCGTCAGATCCTGTTTAAATTGGATCATCTTATCTTTACTGACCTCCAGGTCTTCGGCCAGATAAACGAACAGTTTTTTCAAATCCCTGATATATTTCTCAATCGTCGCCCTGCTTCTCTCCTGTTCGTAAAGATACCGCTCAAAAACCGGGATCATTTCCATGTTTAGTTTCATTCTGTCCACTCCTTGTTTTCGTATTTTTATGGGTATTCATTTTAAAATATACTACTTCCATGAAAAAAACAAGGTTAATTATAAACTGACTTTAAAACACAACAGAATTTGCAAGGGCATAGTCGGCTTTTTCAGTCTTCTTTTTTCCGCTTTATCCTTACCAACCTTTTCACTTATGCATCTGACAATTACCTAATTTAATACATTCTATTTCAGTGCCCTATATATTTGCTCTTCCTATCTCTCAGATTCCAAAATCAATGAACTGCTCCTTTTTACTTAATAAATCCAATCTTGTTTCACAACGCAATACATACAAACAAAAAGCGTAATTAAAACAAAAGCATCAGACAAGAGGCCTCTCTAACCGTCCTCTCACCTGATGCCTTATCTCACAACACATTTACCTATAAGTTCCCACTACTTTTCACTCATCTTCTCAATCGCTTCCCACAAACCGTTCAGATAAGTGGCTCCAAGCGCTCTGTCATAGAGTCCATAACCTGCGCGTCCCGTCTCTCCCCAGATCATGCGTCCGTGATCCGGTCTGATATACCCGTCAAATCCATTATCATATAATGCTTTTAAGATCGCAAACATATCCAAAGAACCGCAGGATGAAAGATGTGCTCTCTCTTCAAACCCATTGTCCAAAACAGCCACATTTCTGGCGTGTACGAAATGGATTCTTCCCATAGCCGCGTATTTACCGGCCATCTTCACAACATCATTTTTATTGGAACAGCCCAGCGACCCGGTGCATAATGTAATGCCATTATGGGTATCATCCACCAGCTTTAAAAAGCGGTCCAGATTTTCTTCACACGTTATAATTCTCGGAAGGCCGAAGATGCTCCAGCAGGGATCGTCCTCATGGATGGCCATGTTGACGCTGCATTCCGCCGCTACCGGAATCACACGCTCTAAAAAGTATTTCAGATTATTCCAGAGATCGTCCTCAGACATGGAATTATATTCAGAAACCACAGATTTTAAACCGTCCCGCGTATAGCTGGAATCCCAGCCGGGCAGAGTCAGGTCGCTGTCGCTTTCTAACGGATTTACCTGGTCCACCTGCTCCTGATAATATACCAGGCTGGTGGAGCCGTCTTCCAGCACGTGATCCAATTGGGTTCTGGTCCAGTCAAATACAGGCATGAAGTTATAGCAGATGCACTTTACGCCTGCTGCGGCAACTCTGCGGATGTTTTCGCAGTAATTTTCAATATACTTGTCTCTGCTCGGTTTGCCCAATTTAATATCCTCATGGACAGGAATGCTTTCAATCACCTCGAATTTCAAGCCTGCTTTTTCCACAGATACTTTCAAATTCGCAATAGTTTCCTCACTCCATACTTCTCCCACCGGAACATCATACACTGCGGTAACAATCGCTTTCATTCCCGGAATCTGCCGGATCTGTTCCAGTGTAACCTTATCATCTTCTCCATACCAACGAAATGATAACTTCATCTTAACCTCCTGATGTGCCACATATCTGCATTTTTATTCTTTGCAAATACATAAATGCATATTTACTGTTTCAATTCTCAATAATCCGCATTTTCCCTATAAGCTTCATACATTGCAATCACATTATCAATCGGTACTCCCGGCTGAATATTATGAACCTGTGTGAATACAAAACCTCCGCCCGGTTTAAATACTTTCATATTTTCTTTTACCGAACGCCTCACTTCCTCAGGCGTAGCGTTGTTTAAAATACTTTGGGTGTCCACTCCGCCGCCCCAAAAGGTTATCTTATCGCCGAATTCTCTCTTCAATTCCTCCGGCTGCATACCTGCTGCCGATATCTGAACAGGGTTAATGGCATCCACACCGATCTCGATCAAATCCCCGATAATCGGCCGTATGGCGCCGCAGCTGTGGAGCAGGATCTTCTTATGATATTTTTCTTTCACATGCTGATAGAGCCTGGCCTGGTAAGGTTTTACCATCTTTCTGTAGGTCTCCGGCGACATTAAAAGGCTCTGCTGGGTTCCCATATCATCCGCGTATTTTACGATGTCAATCTGATCCGCAAAGCGGTCCATCACGTAATCCACCAATTTGATCTGATACGCCAAAAGCTTTTCGTGCAGCGCATCGCAGAGTTCTTCATTGGCCAATAAATCCATATAAAAGTTTTCCACTCCGCGAAGCCAGGACGGAAGTCCAAACATGGTCTCCCTGAAGCCTTCCAGAATACAGAATTTATCCTTATTGGCTTCCAGCCTTTCGGCAAGCCCTTCCAGCATATATTCATTGGGTTCATCCCATTGGAGCACGTCTAAATCCTCCGGCTCCTCAGCATCTGCCAGCGGATGACTGCACATATTATAATAGTATCCGTCCGGGTTTAATTTCTGGCCGACACCCCACATATCCGTAAATGTGCCGTCTCCATTGTCAATCCACGGCCTCGTCTCATTGATATAAATACAGCATGTATCCGCTCCGAAATAATCCACCACGCTCTGATCCGGAACCACAACTCCCTGATTGATCGCTTTGATGAAAGATCCGTGATCCTCCAGCCCCAGTTTTGCCTTCAGCTCCTTTTCAACCAGTTCATGCATCATGCTGTTGTTAATTCCCCCAATATCAAGAGGCACACGGTCCGCTTCTTCATGATTCAGTGCAGCAAATACCCTCTCTTTCGATGTCATATCTCCCACCCCTCATTTTACCACTCTTTAGAATCCACATACTCCAGAATCTCTTCCACCTCATCGGCCGTCTCCGCAATCATATTGATTGCAATTCCGTGGTGAGGCAGATTATCGTAAATTGCGTCAATATCGTCTTTCACAATGGGCCCCATCCCGAGAACAAGCCGTTTACCACTGTCTAAAACCATTTTACACTGAGGCAGCATCTCTCTTACCGAAAGTCCCACCACATCCCGGTTGATCTGAACCGCCTTCAAATCTGCGATCTGAAGCATCTGTTCCAAATGCATGAAACTGGCAGAATGAAGATGAACCAGAGAGTATGGATAACCCTCTATCACACACTTTGAAGTGTCAAATAAATATTCTCCATAATGATCCGGTGACATTAACGCCGCCAAATCCTCCTGATACCACATCACCCGGTCCGGCGTCCAGATATGGTAAAAACCGATTCCGTATCCGCCATGGCATGCTTTTGTGACCGCATACTGATCGGCAATCAGTTCTCTCTGCGCATCCGTTACCGCATGGAATAATTCCTGCATCAGTTCCGGTTCATCAATCAAGCCGCAGGCCATCTCCACCTGTCCTGCAAGCGCTCCTATGGTATCGGTAACGCCGCGCAATATGGGCTGGCCTACTGCAAATCTTCCTTGAGAAAGATCCGTCAGCTTTTTGGAAAATTCCAGATATTTTTGATACCAGGGGTTATTTTTATCCAGTTTAAGGCCTTTTAAATCTTCCAGATCCGAATAGACCGGCTTCGTTACCACGCTTACATTTTCCCCATAGGCCTTGGCGCCCATAATGCATTCCATCCACGGAAGCCCTGTACACGGCTCCGCCACAAAAAAGGCATCGTGATTCACTTTTTCCAATTCCTGATACATTCTCTCATAATCCGGAAGGAAATCGTCTACGATGATCTCCTCCGGACGGATCTCAGTCCTTCTCTCCAACAGCGGAATTAATGCTTCAAACGCCCGGCTGAAGAACACGCCGCCAAGACGGGCTATCATAAGCGGCCTCTCCTGATGATTTCCTTGCCAGAAATCAAGATTTCTTTTTATTTTTTCATCTATCGATAAAGGCATCTGTGTTCGCTCCCCGCTTTAATCAGTCAAATGTCAACGTGATCTTACAAACCTGCTCCGGATGCTCCATAATCAGTTTCATCGCTTCTTCCACATCCTGAGCCGGGAAACTGTGGGTGCGCATCTTATCCGGTGTCAGAGCTCCGCTCTCAAATCCCTCGATTACCTCAGGGAATCTGTAATTGCTCAGTCTGGAACCAACAACGGTCAGCTCTTTTTTCGTAATTTCAACCTGAGCGATCTCGGAAGGTTTATTGATCAGTCCCAGCGTTACCACCCGTCCTGCCGCACAGGCCAGATCCAAAGCTTCCGGAACTGATGTAACCGAGCAGACGCTGTCCACGATTACAGGCATTCCCTCTCCATCGGTGAAATCCATAACCGCTTTTTTAAGGTCCTCTTTTGATACATTAACAACAATATCAGCGCCCATCTCTTTGGCTCTTTCCAATCTGGAATCCACAAGATCGGTCATCATAACCTGGGCTTTTCTGGATTTTGCGACCTGCATGATCGTAAGGCCGATCGGTCCGCTTCCCATAACCAGCACTTTGTCGCCTTCATGTATATCCGCTCTGTGATTTACCTGCATTCCAATGCTGTATGGTTCAACAAGACAGATCAGGTCTTTATCGATCTTATCCGTATCGATCTTATAGACATCCTCTGCCGGTGCCACTAGATATTCTTTGCAACCGCCGTCCTGGTGAACGCCGGTTACTTCCAATGTGGTGCAGACATTGTGTCTGCCGATTTTACATGCATAGCAGTGTCCGCAGGAACGCACCGGGTCAACCGATACATAATCACCCACCTTCACATTGGTAACTGCCGAACCGACTTCAACAATTTCTCCGCCGTATTCATGGCCAATAATTCTCGGATATGTAGCTAATGAATTGGTTCCTTTATAAATGCCGATGTCAGATCCGCAGATACCGACACATTTTATTTTGATCAGCACTTCATTTTCTGCTTTAATTTCCGGTTTTTCAACTTCCACAACGCGAACCTTGAAAGGTTCTTCTACCATAATCGCTTTCATATATCCCTCTCATTCCGCCGTTTTCACGGCTTTTAAATTATTTTATTGATAAGATTATTCGCCGCCCAGATATGCCTTCTTAACCTCTTCATTAGCCATAAGATTTTTACATGTATCGGTCAGAATCATCTCTCCGGTCTGCATAACATATCCCCGGTCAGCTGTCGAAAGCGCGATCTTGGAATTCTGTTCCACAAACAGAATCGTGGTGCCTTCTTTATTGATCTCTTTAATGGCTTCAAAGATCTCTTTAACAATAATCGGAGCAAGTCCCAGGGACGGCTCATCCAGCAAGATCATCTTAGGCCTTGCGATCAGCGCTCTTCCGATGGCCAGCATCTGCTGTTCACCGCCGGACAATGTTCCTGCCAGCTGGGTACGCCTTTCCTCAAGCCTTGGGAATCTTTTAAATATTCCTAAAAGATCTGTCTTTACCGCAGCCGTATCCTTTCTGAGATACGCGCCCATCATCAGGTTTTCCTCTACGGACAGCTTAGAAAATACATGTCTGCCTTCCAGAACGTGAGAAAGGCCCATAGCAGTGATTTTGTTGCCCTTTTTTCCCTGTATCTGTTTTCCGTTAAACCAGATCTCGCCTCTGATTCCCTGAGGTTTTGTAAGGCCTGATATGGTTTGAAGCGTTGTGGTTTTGCCGGCTCCGTTTGCGCCGATCAGGGTTACCATCTCACCCTCATTTACATAAAGACTGATTCCTTTTACAGAATGAATATTTCCATAATAATAGTGAAAATCCTTTATTTCCAATAATGGCGCCATACTATTCACCTCCCAGATAGGCTCTGATTACTTCAGGATTGTTCTGAATCGCTTCCGGTTCCCCTTCAGCCAGCAGTTTTCCATATTCAAGCACATACAGATAATCGCAGACATTCATAACCAGCTTCATATCGTGTTCGATCATCAGAATGGTAACGCCCTTTTTCAGGATTCTCTGAAGCAGTTCATCAAATTCCTTCTTTTCCTTCGTGTTCATTCCGGCTGCCGGTTCATCTAATAGGATCATTTTCGGTGAGCTGGCCAGTCCGCGGACAATTTCAAGAAGTCTCTGTCCTCCGTAGGAAAGGCTGCCGGCCGGATCATTGGCGAATTTCTCCAGGCCCACAAATTTAAGCCACTCATATGCCTTTTCCTTGGCTTCGGCCTCTTCCGCTCTCTCCGCCGGGCTCTTAATCAGATCGGAGAAAAAGCCTGATTTTAATCTGGGATGCATTCCCACCATAACATTTTCCAAAACGCTCATGTTCCAGAACAGGTTGATTACCTGATAGGTACGTGAAATTCCGGTCTGGTTGATCTGATACGGCTTTTTCCCTTCGATGTGCTCCCCGTCAAAGATTACAGAACCTTTGTTCGGCACATAAACACCGCTGATGCAGTTGAAAAATGTTGTCTTTCCGGCTCCATTTGGGCCGATGAGGCCAGTGATTTTATTCTTTTGAACGTGAAGGCTCACGTTATTAACAGCTATTAATCCTCCGAATTGAATGGTTACACCTTCTGTTCTAAGCATTTGCATTCCCTCCGATTCTCCTGAGTTTTGCAGCAAGTTTCTTTCCTTCACCGAAAATACCGCCAGGCATAACAACGATAACAAGAAGCATTAAAATACCGTAGATAAACATCTGATAATCCTGAAGCGAACGCAGTGATTCGTTAACCAAAAGCACGGATGCCGCTCCCAGAATCGGTCCCCACAAAGAGCCGGTTCCGCCGAATAAAAGCATGGTGAGGAACATAACAGACTGTTTGTATAAAAATGTATCAGGATTGATATATCCAACCAGATGAGCATACATCGCGCCTGCAAATGCCGTATAAAAAGCGCTGACCGCAAATGCCTGCACCTTATATAACCGTACATTGATTCCCATACCATTGGCAGCATGTGAATTTTCACGGATTGCCGTAAACGCACGGCCTGTTTTGGATTTCACAAGGAATGTCTTTGCAACCAAAAACAGCACAACGCAGACAAGGCCGAAATAATAAAACTGAGTATTCGTTGCTATCTTAAATCCAAACAGATTAACCGGATCTGTATACATTCCCACATAGTTTCCTGTTATATTATTCGGAGAGTGGGATACCACGATATAAACGATTTCACCGACCGCCTGGGTTGCCAGCGACAAGAAATGGAAAACCAGCTGGGAACACGGGTATGCGATCAGCGCGCCAATTGCCGCACTGATAAATGCCGCAATGATCATCGTTAAAATGACGGGAATTCCAAAGTATTTATGCATAACAACAGAACCGTACGCTCCGATCGCATAAAAAGCGGCATGCCCCAGAGAAATCTGGCCGCAGTAACCAAAAACAATATCGAGCCCCGAAACACCTATAATGTATATTTCAATAAAGCAGAACACGAGTATAAAGTAGTTCGATCCCTGCATGAGCAGCGGCAGAGCCAATATAAAAACCGCCAACAGGACTTTCCATAGATTATTTTTACTTATATCCTTCAAGGTTTTACCTCCTATTCTAAGACCTTCTCTTCTTTTCTTTAATCTTTGATTGCCTTTTCATTAAAAATACCTGTTGGCTTTAAGAAAAGGAATACAAGTAATAAACCATATGCAATCAGGTTTTTATATGTAGAAGAAACCAGACTGGCTGCAAAAGTTTCTACGAGTCCCAGAATCAGACCGCCTACCATAGCTCCATACATGTTGCCGTATCCGCCGATTACCGCACTGGAAAATCCTTTACGTCCGATTACTGCACCAAGAGTCGTATAAACGCCGTAGATCGGTCCGATCAGAATTCCGGCCACTGCTGCAAGACCTGCCGACAGCCCCCAGGAAAGTCCGGTGCTCAAAGAAACATCGATTCCACAGGATTCCGCTGCCATCGCGTCCATAGAAGCAGCTCTCATTGAAGTTCCAAGCTTTGTTTTAGTCATATAAAGATGAAGGATAAACATACAGATAAGCGCAACTACGAAACACATAATGGCTTCCGGCTGTACGCTGATGCTCCCCAGCTTAATTGTTTTCACTTTAAAAATGGATGGGAAATTAAGAGCAATTGATCCCCATGCCAGCATCGCTCCATTTTGAACGATATAAGAAATAGCAATTGTTGCAAGAACGATATAAATTGCCATAACGTTCTTATCCAATAATTTTCTGATTACACCTTTTTCCAACGCAAAACCTAAAATAACTGCACACAAAACGGTAAGTAATAATGAAACCACAAACGGAAGCCCCATATACGAATAGAATGTCAGCCCCAAAAACGCCCCCAGCGTCATAATATCGCCCTGCACAAAGCTCAGCAAGCCGGATGACTTATAGATCAAACTGTATCCAAGGGCGATCAGCCCATAGATGCTTCCGATCACAAGTCCCGATATCAACAGCATTCCATACATAAACCTATCTCCTTTCAAAATGCCTTTTAATCTCTTTTTATCCAATACAGGCCGGGCTTTTGAATACCCGGCCTGTTGTTAACTGCATCTGTTTACAGCTTATTTTGCATTGCCTGTTGCTTCTTTGTAAGCGTCATATCCGCCGTTGGCAATCCAGTCTTTCCAAAGAATGTTCTTTCCGTCTACCAGGATAAAGCTGTTAAATGTGTTGTATCCTTCTCTGTTTCCCTTTGTATAATCGAGGATTCCGCCAAGTCCCTGGAGTCCTGAAATCTTGTTTGTAGCATCTTTTAAAGAATCGGAATCGTTCTTGCCTGCGATTTTACTTGCTTCCCACATAACCATAACGGTATCCCATCCACGGTAAGAGGAGTCTGTCTTAGCGATCTCTCCGTATTTATCGATGTATTTCTGCAGGAATTCTTTTACTTCAGGAATGTCGCATTCATCGATGGTTGCATATGTAACATAAGGATTTGCAAATGCGATGTAGCTTGAATTTTCTTCGCCTGCAATAGCAACCTGTGAAGCCATGAATGATTCTTTATCAAAAATAATTCCTGAATATCCGTACTGTCTTAACTGTTTTACGATGACAGGTCCTGTCTCTCCGATTACAGAGATGTAAATACAATCCGGATTTGTTGAAATTAAGTTAGCAACCTGAGCTGAGAAATCGGTATCGCCCTGATCGTAGCTTTCGCTCTTTAACACTTCAATTCCTCTTGCCTTACATTCATCCATGAAGGAATTTCCGGTTGCAAGAGACGCATCATCCTGTCCATAGAACACGCCTACGCTCTTCATATCCAGGTCAACCAGCATATCAACGGTGATCGGCACTGCGAATCCGTTGTTCATAGCTGCTCTGAATACATAAGGCCAGTCCTCAACCATCCAGGACGGAGAGGTTCCTAAACCGATTGTGTAAATCCCCTGTTTGTTCAAACTGCCGGCTGCCGCAAATACTTCACTGGAGTTAACAGATCCGATAACTGCATCCGCCTTTTCAACTTCCACAAGCTTGGAAACGATCTTAACTGCCTCTTCTGCTGATCCCTGTGTATCATAAGGAACAAATTCAACCTTGGCTCCGTTAAATCCGCCGTTCTCATTCACGTAGTCAACTGCCATCTGAATTGCATTACGGGCTTCTATACCGTAAGCTGCATTTCCACCTGATAACTGAAGATAAGCTCCCAGTTTAAAAGTTTCACCGCTGGCAGAGTCGCCTCCCGCCGCTTCACTTCCCGCTGCTTCTGTTCCTGCCGCTGTAGTATCCCCCGATGCTGCGGCAGTTGTAGCAGCTGCTGTACCTGCCGTAGTAGATCCTGTTGAAGAAGCTCCTCCTCCACAAGCTGCTAATGAAGATGCCATTACAGTTGCCATTACCAGTGACATGATTTGTTTTTTCATAAAATACGTTCTCCCTTTCCTTAGTTATACGTTGTTTTATCAGAATAGGCTTTGTTTGAGGCTTTCTGATATATCACTGATCACACAATATCATCTTTTGTACAATATGTCAATATATCATTTTATATTTTTGTATTTTTAATTATTTTGCACACCATTTTTATTTTATTGCGCATTTTCAACATGTTTTTAACATATAATTTATTTTATATATGCATTTTATATAATATTTTATCATTTTTTTGCCTCGCATCGCAGGTTTTTTCTTTTTTAAATTTTCCCCCCGCTTCTTCCTATCGTTATTATTTAAGATTTTGCACAAATTTCTTTGTTATTTTTTTATTTATATTGACATTATAACCACATTATAGATATAATCTGTAATATATTACATTATCATTATCTGAGAATGGTTAATATTTTATCAAGCGTTCTCAGACTAATTTTTTCGTGTATTTCGGCATTTGATATATTACATACACGAGTCAGAAAGGAGCAGCAATTCATGAAATCTTTTGAAGTATTTACAGGGATGCGCAATATCCAGATCAATTTGGAGGACAAGAACTATCTTTTCTTCGCAGAACACGAGGAATATGTTCCTCCCCTTTCCCAGGATGACCTTATCGAACAGGCTTTGGATAACCCGATAGGAGACGCTTCCCTGGATTCAATTCCGGAAGGGGCCAAAGTCCTTATCGTTATTGACGACGCTACCAGACCGACTCCTACAAAGCTAATCCTCTCCCATTTGATGAAACGCCTGGAGGCACGCACCACCGATCTGGCGTTTATCACTGCGCCCGGAACTCACAGGCCTTTAACAGATGCGGAACTGGAGATGAAACTGGGAACGGAATATCTGAACAAATATCCGGTATTCAACATAAATTACAGAACTGCAGAGGATTACGAATACATAGGAGACAGCGATATGGGTACCCCGCTGCATATCCATAAAGCAGTCCTGGCAGCAGACTATAAAATTGCGGTCGGCAACATTGCCCCACACAATGTTGTCGGCTGGGGCGGCGGAGCTAAGATCCTGATGCCCGGAGTGAGTGGCGAGCTAACCACTTCAACCACCCACCTGATCGGATCTCATTTTCCACTGCAGAACATTTTTGGAAATATTGATTGCGAAATGAGAAAAGAAGTGGATTCTATCGGTAAACGGATCGGACTGGATTTTATCCTTAATACTGTATTAGATGCGGAAGGCGGCATCTTAAAACTGTTCTGCGGACATTTTCTGGACGCTCACCGTGCAGGCGTGGAATTCGCCAAACAGACTCTCTGTCCTGCAATTCCGGACCTGGCGGACATTGTAATCGTCTCCGCTTATCCGTGCAATATGGACTACTGGCAGGGCTTTAAGCCTTTTGGTTTCTCCATGTGCGGAGTAAAAGAAGGAGGAACAATCATCTATATCCTGGACCCGAGAGAAGGCTTCTGCAACAACTCTCCTGTCCACAAGGAAATGCTGGTTAAATACTTAAAATCAGATGCGGATACGGTATATAAAGATGTGGAAGATGGCAAGGTAACGGATAAAGTGGGCGTTACAAATCCACTGTGCCATTTCCAAGTGCTCAACTATGTTAAAAATGTAATTTGCCTGACCAATGGATTAACCGAAGAAGAATGCGACCTTCTGTCCTTCGCCAAAGCGGAGACCATCGAAGATGCGCTGAAGATGGCATTCGAAGCCCAAGGCCCTGACGCAAAAGTGGGGATCATACCTTTAGGCGGCGAAACGCTTGTGCGGGTGGAAAAATAAAGAGGGCTTTAAATCTTTATTTAACTGAGTAAGATACGCCGGAAAGAAGGGGAAGCCCAGGCGGGCGGTGGAAGTAATCGGCGAAATAGGATTCGGGATTCGCCCCTAAGATGTACTAAGACCCGCAAGGACAAAAAGAGACAGGATCGCGCCCATTCGCAGTGAACTCTTGATGACTTCACTGCTCAAGGGGCGCTTAGAAACTGATTCGGAATTCAGTTTCTACCTGTCTCTTTTTATCCTTGCTGATCTAAGAACATCTAAGGGGTTCCATACGATCCTATTTCGCCGATTACTTCCACCGCCCGCCTGGGCTTCCCCTTCTTTCCGGCTGCTGCTTGGCTAGCTAAGGATAAAAAAGATTTGGTGAAGTAGTGAGTAAGTTTTTACATCAACCGTGAAGGCTTTTCTGAAAATTCCCTCACGGCTATGTACACGGCCTATGTAAATGTGTTTCTATATAAATACAGAAGCACAAATATTGTTTTTAACTAGGTTAGCGAAAACCAGCACGGAATCGGGAGGCGGAACCGGGAAACGAAGGCCGGAGAAGCCATCCGGGCTGGAGGAAGGAAGATGCAGCCACATGGGATCGTATGGAACCCCTTTAGAACTACTTAGACCCGAAAGGGCAGAACGAGGCAGGTAGAACCTGATTTCCGTCTCAGGTTCTAAAGCGCCGCTGAGCAGTGAAGTCATAAAGAGTTCACTGCGAATGGCGCTGGCCTGCCTCGTTCTGTCCTTTCGGGTCTTAGTAGTTCTTAGGGGCGAATCCCGAATCCCATGTGGCTGCATCTTCCTTCCTCCGGCCCGGATGGCTTCTCCAGCCTTCGTTTCCCGATTCCGCCTCTCGATTCCGTGCGTCCCCTCCGCCAGCCAACTCAGTTAAATCAATTTTTACTTCACATATTTCTTCAAAGTCTCACGGACAGCGCCTGTTCCTGCTGTTAACTCCGCAAAATACTTCTCAACCAGTTCGCCGAGTCCTGCCTCGTATAAATTAACTCCAAATATCTTTTCATTGGACAAAATCGGCTGTAACTGCTCGTGATAATCACCGTTTGCACCCAATTCGATTCCGCTCAGGTATGGGCAAACCGTATCCAGAAGAGGATCGGAACTGAGTTCCATCTTGTTGCCCTCATCATCTACTGCCAGAAGGTATCTGCACCAGCCGGCCAATACAAGCGGGATCAGTTTTAAGTCCTTTACATCCAGCCCTTCACGGCTGCGGTAAGCTTTAATGGTTTCGCCAAAACGGATTGCCAGCTTCTGAGAGGTATCCGTTGCGATTCTCTGCGGCGTATCAGGCATGAACGGGTTTGGAATGCGCACCTGAAGGACTTCGTCAATAAATGCCTTAGGGCTGATGATGCCGGGATCTACCACAACAGGCAGCCCCTCTTCGTATCCGATTACTTCAACCAAACGCTTCAGCTGTTCGTCTTTCATCTCGTCGGCAATTAACGTGTAGCCCAGCAGGCATCCGTAAACAGCCAAGGAAGTGTGCAGCGGGTTCAAGCAGGTACACACCTTCATTTTCTCCACTTTATCCACGGTTTCCCTGTCGGTAAAGATCACGCCGCCCTCGTCCAGATTCGGTCTGCCGTTGGGGAATGCATCTTCGATCACGAGATACTGAGGTTCTTCCGCATTAACAAAGGTTGCAACGTAAGTATTTTTAGATGTCACCTTTGTATCCACATCTTCAAATCCGCAGTCCAAAAGCATCTTCTTCACTTTTTCATCCGGGCGCGGGGTGATCTTATCGATCATGCTCCATGGGAATGATACTTTGGACGGATCATTTACATACTGGTCAAATCCGCTTTCACAGACTCCGTTTTTGCACCAGTTCTCTGAAAATGCACGGATGGCATTGTATAATTTATCTCCGTTATGGGAGCAGTTGTCCATGCTGACCATGGCAACAGGGAGCTTTCCGGCCTGGAAACGCTTATAGAGAAGCGATGCCACCTTACCCATATAGCTGGACGTCTTTTCCGGTCCGTTTTCAAAATCATCTTTTACATTCTGGTAATACTCCCCTTTTCCGTCAAACAGATTGTAGCCCTTTTCCGTGATCGTAAAGCTGACCATCTGAAGGCTTGGGTTTACGAATACAGCCGTCAGTCTGTCCCACTCTTCTTTTGATTCCGGATTTAAAGCCAGGGCTTCCGTTATGCTTCCAACCAATGTTTTCTCGATGCTTCCGTCCGCCTTTAATGTGACGAGGACTCCCAAGTTGTCATGTGTGCGGTACATCAGATCGATGATTTCATAATCAAAGCCTTCGGCCGCTATGATGCCCGTATCCGCTTTTCCGGCATTCAGGATATTCTGCTGCACGTTGGCTGTAAACGCACGGAAGATATTGCCTGCTCCCATATGCACCCACTTTGGATTTTCATAAGTTTTTTTCGCCACTTCATCCATATCAAACTTTGGCAGGTCAAATCCGGCTTCTTCCCAAACACTTGCATTTTTAAGTGATTCTCTGTTTAATTTCATATTGTCTCCTTTTCTATTTTGAAGGTACGTTGCAGTTTACATTAAAATAATAAGGGTATTCCTTTAAAAGCGTGGGCAGAAAATCCGCAAAACGGATAATATGATTATAGATAAAACTGTCCAAATCATATTTTCCCGTCACTCCCAGAAGCAGCATATTAAAAATTTCCAGATGTTCTTCATAACTCACGGTTTCCAGATTAAATCTGCCCAAAACACGGACAAGATAGCGGATACGGTCCAAATGTGATATCACTCGCAGAACGGAAGCATAGGTCTCAGGTTTATTGGCCACCATAAAAATCTTTTTATGAAATTCATCATCATAATGAAAGAATGTGCGTATCTTCTCTTCGTCATCCTGTGTTTCTTTTTGTATTTCCAAATTGGCATAGAACCAGTCGATATCCTCCGGAGATAAATGATTGGACGCCAGGCGGATAACCGATGGTTCTACCGCACACCTGATAAAAAAGCCTTCATTTACACACGACATATTGATCAGCGTCACCTTTGATTCTTTTCTGGGAATGATCTCTATTAAACGTTCTTCCTTTAATTGATAAACCGCCTCATGAACCGGAGTTCTGCTTATACTCAATTCCTCGGCAATCTTTACTTCATTAACGATTTCCCCAGGTTTCATCTCCAGCTGCATGATATTTTCACGCATAACTCTGTAAGCATACTCTCTGTGGCTCTCGTTCTCATTGCGATCTAAAATAATCATATTTTCTTGTATAACCATCTAATCCGACTAATTATACCTCTCCTCTCTCAAATATATTAGTGATTCTCAATTATATCTGGCTATTTCACTCAAACAAAGCGCTATTTAATATATATTTTACCACATTTTGTACATAAATCACAAGATAATCGCACAAAAAAGTATTTTTTTCTATTTTTGATATATTACTCATTTTGTGGCAAATACAGGAAAAGGCTCCTGTAAAAAACAGAAGCCTTTCATCCTCAAATATGCCAATGCCGCTTTCGCACGGGCCTATTAATTTAATGACTATTTACCGTCCGTATCCTTCTTCCGGTTCATCCGCTCCGCCACCATTCTGTCAAACTCCTCTTCTGAACAGCCGGAATCAATAATTCTCTGACGCCTCTTCTGGCGGCGCAGGGCGCGCTCCTTCTCTTCTTTCCGCCTCTGGTAAACAATATATCCAATTCCTCCGCCTGCCAAAATCAATACGACAATCAGAATCAGTACCGGTACCGGCAAGGAAGGCATTGAGAATTTTCCTTTGCCATCTTCCGGCTGGTCCGCAGGCTGGCTTTCCGGCGCCGTTTCTCCCTGAGAGGTTTCTTCTATTCCGGTCTGGCCTGCATTTGCCAAAACCTCAGCATTCTTCAAAAGAAGATAGGCCTGTCCGATGCTGCGCTCGTTGTAGGTATATTTCAAAAGAGCCACCGCTCCCACGGGATGATCTTCGGGAAGTTCCGTTACCAATGATTTTTCCGCATCGCCATACTCCGCATCCGAAGGGAGAGTGATCACTGCCAGCGGATCGATCTCCAGTTCAGAGGGCTGGTAACTTTGGCCGCCGATCTCAACCGCATTCTCGCCCGTGGTATAAGAGGTCTCCATATCGGCAATCTTTATATTCTGAAATTTGGACAAGCCAAATTCCAAAAGGTTCCGGCTGTCAATATAATACTGAGGCTGGCTGCCCTTTAAAACAACCGCAATAACTCTTCTTCCATCCCGTTCTGCTAGAGTTACCAAAGTATTGCCCGCAAGGGATGTATATCCGGTCTTTCCCGCTATTGCATCAGGGAAATACACTTCTTCCGATTCCTTCAGAAGCTTATGCTCTATGGTTGCGCTGATTTCCTCCGGCGTATTTACCGTAGGAGGGAATTTGTGGCGTTTGCTGGAAGCGATCTCCAACAGCTTTTCATTGGAAAATGCCGCTTTGGCGATCAGCGCCATATCGTACGGAGTCACCACCTGTTCCGGATCGTTAAGGCCTGACGGATTCTTAAAACGGCTGCCTGTACAGCCCAGTCTCTCGATCGTCTCGTTCATCATATCCACAAATCCGTCTCTGGTTCCGCCCACATGCTCCGCCAGCGCATTGGATGCCTGGTTGGAAGAGCGGAGAATCAACGCGTAGAGGCAGTCCTCCACCGGCCATTTATCCCCTTCATCCAGACCGAAATAGTTTCCGCTTCCTTCTTCAATATTGTAAACCGCATCATGAGAAAAGGCCACCTCTTCATCCAAAGAGGCATGTTCCAAGACCACCAGAGCAGTTAAAAGCTTGGTAATGCTGGCAGGATAATATCCCACCCGGATATTCTGCCCAAACAGCACGGTTCCGGAATCCATATCAATTACAATACCGCCCTCTGCCAAGATTCCGGTATCAGCGGGCCAATCCGGCTTCGCATAGGCAGGTATTATAAAAAACTGCATCATTAATGTTAGTGTCAGGATTGTGCTAAGTAATCGTCTCATGTAAAAAATCTCCCAAAATGTTCTGTCATAGAATCGTAACATTTTATAGTTTAACATTTTGAGAGACAAGTTTCAACAAAATTCTGACCGAGTTTCTTACAATTGTGCCTGCTTATCTTCCCATTTCTTACGCTCTACGAAACGTCCCATGAAAAATGCGATGATTGATACGCCGATTCCTGTCTGCAGACAGAAAAGCAGGCTTTCGATCTCTCCGGGAAGTTCTCCTCCGATCATCGTTTCCAAAACAGGTGTAAACCATGGCTCATATTCTCCGTGAATCGCTTCTACCATCTGGCTTCCCGCATCATCCGAGCCGCCGAACTCAGCGCCTTTTAACACAAAAAGGGGAACTATGGCGATCAATACAACCAGTACCAGAAGCACTAAAACCGTCTTTTTATTTTTACTCATGACTCACCTTCGCCTCCTTAAAAAATCCTATGGATGTAAGCTCTGACTTGGCATATACTTCAAGTCCGATCACAATAACAACCGTTAAAAGACCTTCTATGATGGCTAACGGCAGCTGGGTAGGTGCAAACACGCCTAAAAACTTCACAGCCGAGGCCGCCACTCCGCCCTGTTCCGACGGATAAGCCATGGCAAGCTGTACGCTGGTGACGCAGTATGTAAAGAGATCGCCGAGAGCCGCCGCAAGAAAGATGCTGACTCTCCGGTTCATTTTTGTCTTCTCACATAATTTGTAAATGCCGTAAGAAACAAAAGGTCCTGCAATTGCCATGGAAAATGTGTTAGCTCCAATCGTTGTCAGTCCGCCGTGGGCCAATAAAACTGCCTGAAACAAAAGCACGATAATCCCCAGGATGCTGACAGCGGACGGCCCGAATAAAATGGCTCCCAGTCCGGTTCCCGTCATATGGGAACAGCTTCCGGTCACAGAAGGAATCTTTAATGATGAGATCACAAAGATAAACGCGCCGGCCATGGCAAGTACGGTAATCGCCTTTCTGTTTTCGTCCAGTACCTTCTGAATCCGAAAAAGGCCTCTTGCTAAAAATGGAATGCAGATCACTCCCCACGCCACACAAAAGCCCACCGGAAGATACCCTTCCATGATATGCATGCCAAAAGCAGGGATCTGCATACCAAATACTGCGGCAATTAAAATTGCCAGTTTCACTACCTTTTTTTGTCTTTTTGTCATGATCTTCTCCTTTAACAAAAAAAGACGCCCAATCTGTGATTCCCACTCACAAACCGGCATCCAAAATTCACTCCGGCCATACCGGAGAAAATATCGTATCCGGTTATCTCTCGTAACCGTAACGTTTCCTTACAAAAGGCAGGTCTTCTGACTCTGGCATCATCGCAATATTCCGTCTTCCCGTAAAAACAGTGACATATGGAATACAGCTCCTCCAACACAGCGGCGGGACCGTATGGGACTTACACCCATTTTCCTATTATCCTCTCTCCTAAGAGACAGGCACCTATCGTAATTTACTTTTCATATTTTAGTGTAGCGAATAGAAATGTATTTGTCAATCTAATCTTTCCAATTCTTTCCTATTGCCGTCTCATCCAACATCTTTTGAAACTCTGAAGTCTGACGCGGATAAATTCCGCAGCCTTTTATCAATCCCTTCTTTACCAGCCCTTCATAAACATCCAGTAATACGGGACGCTTTAAATGGGCTTCCAAAAGTACCTGTTCTCTTCCGAAAATATCCAGCGGATCTCCATCCGCAATCATCCGCCCTTCGTTAAATACCAAAATCCGCTCCGCCCATCGGTAAGCAAAGTCTACATCGTGGGTGGAAACCAGAATCGTTTTCCCCTCTCCCGCCAGGCTGCCCAATACCTCTTCCAGCATGTCCGCATTCAACGGATCTAAAGCAGCCGTCGGCTCGTCGAAAATGATCACTTCCGGTTTCATCGCAAGGATATCGGCAATGCTCACCCTCTTTTTCTCTCCTCCACTCAGATAATGGGGCGCCCTGTCCTTAAAATCGGAAAGGTTCATATAAGACAGCGCCTCTTCTACCCGGTTCCATACTTCCTCCCTGGAAAGCTTCAGATTCATCGGCCCGAAAGATACCTCCGCAAGAACGGACGAGGCTATGATCTGGTTGTCCGCATCCTGAAAGACGATTCCTACATGTCTGCGCAGTTCATTTAATTCCTTCTTTGTGACCGTTTTTCCGCGGAAGGATACCGTTCCCTTTGTCGGAGTGAGCACCCCGTTTAAATTCAGAAACAGCGTGGATTTGCCTGCGCCGTTGGCGCCCAGCACCGCAATCCGTTCCCCTTCCCTGATGGTAAGGTTTACATTCTTTAATACATCTTTTCCGCTCTCATAACCGTAAAACAGGCCGTCTGCCTGTAATAAAACTTCACCTGCCACGTCTTCCTCCCTTCTGCCCAATTGCGCGGTTACCAAAAGCGGCCCGTCAGCTGCCAGATCAGCACAAGACAGCAAAGATAGGCCGCTCCGCCTGCCAGCTGCATTCCGGTAACCGGCTTTTCTTCTTCCAGAAATACGAAATCACCATCGTAGCATCTGGAAATCATGGCGTCGTAATAAGCATTGGCTTTTTTAAAGGAAACCACCAAAAGATTGCTGGCCGTATTTCCAAAAGACTTGCAGGATGTGGGAAAATCCACATATCCCAGTCTGGACTGAGCCGATATCTTCATCCTTTCGTGAACCTCCAGCATGATGAAGATGAAACGGTAAATCATATTCATCAGCTCCACCACCACTTTGGGGATATGCGCCTTTCGAAGCACCGAAATCAGTTCGCTGGCCGGGGTGGACAGCGTCATCAGATACATGGCGCTGACCGCTCCCCAGGCCTTCATAAACACGTTAAGGCACCGCCGAATGCCGGATGCTGAGGTGTACAGATAGCAGATTTTCAGGTCAATCCTGTAATCTCCCAGCGCCTCTTTTGAAAATCCTGCCGCAATGGCAATGCTTCCCAGGATCATAAAGGTCAGCGGTATTGTCATCAGATGAACATAATCCATCGCATCCACCTTTCCCTTTTCAATGGTAAAAAGAGCCATGGACAATACCACCGCAGATGAGACATACAGATTGTCGGCAATTATGCAGAAAAGAAGTACAGTCATGGACAGCAGCACCTTAAATGCAGCGTTCCAATTTCTGATTCCTGAAGAATATGCATAATAATCGATCTTCATCTTCTTTTTTAATTTCCTTCCTCTCCAGGTTTTGCACCTTTTTGAAGGGGAGAAAGATATTCCCCACCGGTGGCATTTTTAAGCTCCTCTTTCGCACGGTCTGCCACTTCCGGGTGTTCAAATACCTTTGCGCAGGCCAGCCCGATGGCTCTGGCTACCGCCAAAGACGCCTGATCCCCGATGGAAGAGCCCACCTGTGCGGTGGCCTGCCAGGTATGAAGGCCGGTTCCCGGAATGCCGATTGCCGCGCCGATCTGAGCCGTTGGAACCTGATAACTCACATCCCCCACATCAGTAGAACTGGTGATAAGCGTATCCATCATCCCGGGAGAAAATGGAATGACATTTGTGTATAACGGCCGTTTGGCAAATTCTTCTTCCGTAATTCCTTCCGCCTTTGCGGCTGTTTTCAGGATTCTCTGTCTCTCCTCTTCCGGAAGAATTGCTAAAAATTCTCTCGCTGTTGCAAACTCATTTTCCGTAAATTCCGGGCCTCCCACTTCGCAGTAAGCCTCGGACAGCACCTTAGCCGCTTCCGCATTGGGCACCGTATCGCTCAGGCCGCCCAACACCTTGATCTCCACTTCCGTCTCCGTCATCATGGCCGCTCCCTGGGCGATCTTCTTAATCCGTTCCAGAATTTCTCCGCACTGTCTTAATTTAGGCGCTCTCACAAAATACAGCAGGGCCGCGTGGTCCTGGACGATATTGGGGGCATCCCCGCCGCAGTCCAGATACGCATAATGAACCCTGGCGTCTGTAGTAATGTGTTCCCGTAAATAATTGACCCCTACATTCATCAGTTCACAGGCATCCAGAGCGCTTCTTCCCAGATGAGGAGCCGCTCCCGCATGGGCCGTCACTCCCTTAAACTGAAACTTCACCTTGTAATAAGCCACACTTTTCGAAGCGGATATCCCGTTACAGTCGGAGGGATGCCAGGTAAATGCCAGGTCCACTCCGTCAAAACAGCCTTCCCGCACCATAAATGCCTTGCCAAATCCCATCTCCTCTGCCGGACAGCCAAACAGCTTAACCGTTCCCTTAATCTGTTTCGCTTTCAGATATTCCTTGGCCGCAATTGCCGCTCCTACTGCGCCTGCTCCAAGGGCGCTGTGGCCGCATCCATGTCCGTACGCCTGCCCCGGAACCGGGCTCTTCACCGCGCATCCGGCCTTCTGGCTCAAATCAGGAAGGGCATCGTATTCCGCCAGCACCGCAATTACAGGCGATCCGCTTCCGTAACTTCCCACAAAGGCTGTCTCAATTCCGGCAATTCCTCTTTCAACCTGAAATCCCTCTTCTTCCAATACTTGAATAATCGCTTCCGCGCTTTTAAATTCCTTATACCCAAATTCCGCATAGCTCCATACAGCCCGGTTAATCCCTGCGATCTTATCCGCTTTTTCCGATACCGCGCTGCAAATTAATTCCTTTGAATTCATAAAACCCTCCAATCCGCTGTACCTGCAATTTTTACATATAGACTATCATAAACCAAAAACGGATTCTTTTACAGAGTTTTTTTCGTTTTCTCTATTTTCAAGACAGCAAAACAGCCTTCTGATACGCGAACCGGCACCCTTATTTTCATTCATAAGGTTAATAGCCATAGGATTGGAGCACTTCTTTGACCTTTTTTGCAACGTAACCGCTTCCTCCCCGGCCTTTCACATCCTCTGTCATGCTCATGAGAAGCAGAGGCCGCTCCGCCTGAGGGTCAGCAGTAAATGCACAAAACCAGCCCAGTTCCGTTCCTGTCGTATCGTCTTTTGAAGCCTTAATTTCAGCGGTTCCCGTCTTGCCTGCCAGGGTGACGGATTCCAGGCGGGCGGCATGTCCGGTTCCTTCCGGATTATTTACCACCTTTATAAGAGCGGTTTTCACCCGCTGAGCCGCATCGGAAGAAAATGCCTGATCAATCCAGATTTCCCGTTCGGCTTCCTCCCGGTATCTTAAATACGGCTTCACAATAGAACCGTCATTGGCGAATGCGGTGTAAATGGCGGCCAGATGCAGAGGATTGACCAGAACCTGCCCCTGTCCATAGCCGCTGTCCGCCAGCTGGATCTCATTGTCAATGGAACCTTCATTGGAATACTGAGACTTCGCCATGGTGATTTCAAACGGCATCTGCTCGTTAAATCCCAGGCGGTCCAGCCCCTCTTCCAGGCGGTCGCTGCCCAATTTCAGAGCTGCCTTTGCAAAATAAATATTATCCGAATAGATCAGCGCATTTTCCAGAATCACGGGCTGATATGTATGAAGTGTGGTCACATAATAGCTGCCCCAGTTGGAATCCTTCTGCCAGCTAAGCCCCTCGCTTCCATAATCTTCATTGGGATCGATGGTTCCGGCATCCAGCCCAAGGGCCGCTGTTACCGGCTTAAACGACGATCCCGGTGAAAATTTCTGCCGGAACCGGTTATACATCGGCTGCGCCGGATCTTCATTCAGAGCGTTCCATTGATCGCCTGACATACCCAGAATGAAATCATTGCTGTCGTAGGCAGGAGTGCTGACAAGCGCCAGCACCTCTCCTGTATTGGGATTCATTGCCGCCGAACAGCTTTTATCCTCTTCAAACCGGCTGTAAATTGCCTTTTGAAGCTCCGCATCCACTGTAAGGCGGATGGTTTCTCCATCCATTTTAGCTGTAGTGGCTAAAACTTCTTTTGTCGTTCCCTGGGCTGTCACAATCTGAACGGTATGCCCGTCCTGTCCTTTCAGTTCCTTCTCGTACAGGCTCTCCATACCGCTTCTTCCGATCACGCTGTCGCTTCTATAGCCCTCGCCCGGATGTTTTTCCAGATCTTCAGCCGTCACATTCTGGACATAACCGGTCAGATGGGAGGCCGCTTTTCCTAACGGATATGTGCGCACTTCCACATCGGTAATCTTCACTCCCGGCACCAAAAGAAGGTCATCTTCCAATGCCTTGAGCTGCAGGGTCTCATCCGACGGGACTTCCTTCATCAGATCCGTATCCTTCAGCTTTTTTATATTTTTAAGAGGGACAAATGAATCCTCTTTTACCCAGCCTGCATCCAGCTTTTTCCTGATCGATTCCTCTGAAATTCCTAAAAGCTGTGACAGTTTTTGGATATCTTCATCCGGGCTCTCATTCATCTTGCCGGGAACAAGTCCTACGCTGGAGGCGATGCCGGGGCCGGCCAACATCACTCCGTTCCGGTCCAGAATCTGCCCGCGGACCGCCTTATCCGTGCTCACTCTCACTTTATCCGTTACATCCAATTGGGGGAAAATCAGTTTATCGCTCCATTCCAGGCGGTATTCTCCCTCTTCATTTTTCGTATAAAGGGCCTGGTTATCAAAGCGGATTTCACCTGCGTCCGTATTCATAACGGTCGTATACCGCACTGCTATATCAGTTTCTCCGTTTTCTTCCATGGCGGTAACTTCCGTCTGAATCCCGGCAGCTCCGATTCCTTCGTATATGTTCTTATTTCTGGATACAAAATCCTCCCGGCTTAAATTCACTTTGCTCTGTTCATTCAGCATCCCGTACATCTCATCATACCGTCCCCCTTCGATACATGACATATATTCCATAAGCAGCTTGTCCGGCAGCACGGTCTGGTCTTCTTTTGGGGATTTCATAAGGAACAGAATTATGGCTCCTGATAATAAAATAAGGACGGCAATCAGGGCGAACACTATCCCCAAAAGCCGTCTTCTTCTCTTTTTCATGGGTGTCCTCCTCATTTTCATTTTATTAATCTTAAATCCGGCTGAATGAAAATTCAATTGATTTTATCTTAATATTTTTTAAAATGGAAGGATTCATCCATATTGATTTTAAAATTACGTCCTATCGCTCAATACCAGCCGGTCAAATTGGAAACCGGCGATATGAGAATTGTGGTTTTCCGTAAAATAAGCCTGGAAATCCCGAACCGGCTCATAAGCCTCCTTATCAGGCTGGTAAACCATCACTTCTCCTCTCAAACAGGCCACCTCTTTCTCAGCCGTGCAAAATTCCGTTTTCAAGTAGAGTTCCGGCTTTTCCTCCTCTTTCTGAAGGGAACAGCTGTACATCCCGTTGACCTGCCCGCCGTTTACATAGCCGTTAGCGGGATCGCCGAATAAGGCCAGCGCCGCTTCATTGTCACTGCTTCCCAGCACTTCATAAAGCACATCGTCCAGCACCTCGGAAGTCACCCGGTTATACGTTCCTATCTTTCCCGCAACACTTATAAACCGGCAGTCCGTACTGCGGCCGTACAACGACTGGTACCAGTACAGAATATCCGCTTTTTCTCCCGTTCCAAGATCCGCAGCGGTGATCTCCGCCCTGACTTCTTCGCCGTCGGACAGAATTCCTGTGCTGCATATCTCATTCACAAAACCGCTCAAAGCCTCCTTTGTCGCCTCGTCGTAACTGTTGATCCCCAGATAGCGGATCTGTACCAAACCGTTCTGAATCCACGCTCCGTCACAGTCCACGGTACAGCCGTCAGGAGTCACACAGTCCTTGACACAGTAGCCGTTTTCATCAAAGTAATAGCGTTCCGCCACGCCGTTGTGATCGCTGTCAATCCACTGCCAGGTTCCCGCCGGATATGTGCCGTTGCCGTTATCATACCAGCTTCCTGCATAATCCTGCTTCCACTCACCTGCAAAGGACAAAAAACTGACGGCAGCAGACATTCCCGCAGCCAGCGCTAATACCATAAACAGATTTTTTTTCATCGCAATCGTAATCCTTTCGTAAAAACCTATTTCTCTTCAGTCATACACTCCGGTCTAATCGCAATTCAAACTCAATAATTACATATTATCCTGAAAGCAATCTGTTGTCAAATAATTGTAATGCTTATGGCCATTCTTTTTCAGTTTTCAGGCATTTTCAGCTGGTTTCCGGATATTCGATCACATATTTTTCATATGCGTTAATCACTATGGTGTCTCCATACTGGTCACAACGTTTAAACCCGCCGTAATTTGCATGGACATGGCCGTGAATAAAATATTTCGGTTTGTATTTATCCATCAATGTCTTAAAGCATTGAAATCCTTTATGAGGGAGATCCGTCAGATCGTTTAATTCATGTGCGGGCGCATGGGTTACCAGAATATCGAACCCTTTGCTCCGCCTTAATTTCCACCACATCTTCCGCACCCGTTTTTCCATATCCTTTTCCGTATACTGGTTGTCCGCATTCGGAATATACTGCATGGACCCGCCGAGCCCCATAATACGGACTCCGCGGAATTCATAAATATCGTCTTCAATGCAGATGCATCCTTCCGGCTTTTTCATGTCATATTTGTCATGGTTTCCGCTGATATACAGCACAGGCGCATGACAGAATGTGGCAAAAAAGCTGAGATAACTGGCCCGTAAATCCCCGCAGGATATGATTAAATCGATATCCGCCAGCTTTTCGGGCTGATAAAAATCATAGAGACTCTTGGACTCATGATCTGCCAATACCAGGATCTTCACACTAATTTTCCTCCGTATCCATTGTCTCTTCTACTTTCACTCCCTGAAGTTTTACAAGCGCCTGGGCTTCCTCTGCCAGCTCATCAAATTCGGGAATCCGGCCCACCACATTTTCAGCCAGCCAATTCATCGTGATGATCTCTTCCGGAGACAGGCTTTCCCCGTCTTTACACTGAGTTGTGCCGTCCTGGGAATAGATCAGGCCGTTAAACGGCTGAAAGCTGCCGGTCCGAATGGAATTTTTCAAAAATGTAATCAGCCGGTTTGTTCCGTGGGGAAGATTCTGGGAACAGATCACATCAATCACATCTGCCGACATCCCCCACCAGTAATTGATGGCCTGTTTGCCCTTCTTGTCCTTGGCGTCCAGCGCTCCTTTGCAGGTCAGCTCAACGATCCGCTCATAGAATTTACCCCAATGCCAGATGGGCGTGGCCAGATTCTCAAGCTGACCGTCCGGTTCCTTATGATATAAACCGTACTCTCTGGACGGAGTCTGCGGAGTGATCATATCTTCTCCTGATATAAACGTGATTCCATCTTTTTCCAGGGATGCCTGCACGTCAGCATCCTTTACCCTGGACCACTCCAGATAAACCTTAACATAAGGGTTGATCATCCTGGCTCCCAACGCAAATGCATTGATATTGGCAATGGTTCCATAGATGGGGTAATCCGCAATATAGCCCAGTTTATCGGATCGGGCCATGGACGCAGCCAACGCTCCCATCAGAAATTTGGACTCATACATCCGGCAGTAATAGGTGCAGATGGATGAGTACGACATATTAACCGAGCAGTTGAATATCTTGACTTCCGGATGCTGGATCGCCGCTTTGACACTGAAATTAATCATCTGTGACGCGGTTGTAAAGATCAGATTACATCTGGCCGCAATGGCTAAATCAATGGCTTTGGCCGTCTCCTCGTCGTTGTCCGCCTCATAAAAAGCCACGGTCTTCAGCTTGCCGTCATATGCCTGTTCCAAATACATTCTTCCCAGTTCATGCCCATAAGTCCAGCTGGACGTCTCCGGAGTCTTTGCGTAGATAAATGCAATTTTCAGCATCTCCGGTTCCACGTTGGTAAATGGCCTCAGCCAGTTCATCAATTTAGCTGCTCCGCCGTTATCAACCTCTTCCGGCTGTTCTACCAAAGCGATCTTTCCGCCGCTGGATACCAGCAAAAATTCATTCCAGATCTTCACCAGATCCGTTTGCATCTGGGCTTCTGTGCGCTCTATTATGGCATCGTAGCCAAAGATCTCCACATAGATAAGAAATGCATCCGAGCAGGTAAGCTCCAGCGCATTCCCGCCTTCCTGATCGAAAACTTTGGCAAATCGGTTATAAACGGCCTTAAAATATTCCCGGTCATTCTCGCTCCATACTTCCTCCGGCTTCTTGCCCATGGCGGTCAAAAGCCTGTTATAACTGCCCTCTCTGCTGAACCAGATATCGCAGTTAAAGGATACCTGATAAAAGTCCAAAAATTCATAATAGAGACGGTTCTCTTTTTCATCGCTTCTTCTCGGAATCAGCCGAACCACGGTTCCCGGTATGCTGAACGCCCCCAGGTATTTTAAAACACTGACCCTTTTATTGCCTTCCTGAACATAAAACTGATTCATGAACTCATAAGCAATGATCGGATCACGTATTCCCTCTTCAATCTGGTGGTCAAATAAATAAGCCCATTTGGCTCCAAACTCTGATTTTTCATTTAACAAAGGCATGAAATTGTTGGCAAAGGCGCTGGTTCTGCCCTTTGTCTTCGTTCCCACAATCCGGTCCAGCGGTATATCCATCAGTCCCAAGCTCACTTCCGACACAATATCTGTATAAGAAAGGATGTCATCCAATACCGGAAGGTATGGATATTCTCCCTTTAAGACGGCCGACTGGTATTGCTTCCGCCCTTTCTTCAATGCTCCCACATAATCGTATAACGCCATATATTCCTCCATTCTGCCGCTCTTAACGGCAATTTCGACGAAAAGCCGAAACCTCTGCCCGGCTCCCCTTCTCATGGCATAATTTGTCAGTACACGTCTATTATATATAATAAGAAGCCTTGTTGCAACAAATCTCGGGGTGTTTTACGCATTTTAAGCAACAGTTATTTATATATATATTTGCTTGACAGATTCTTTATGTTGCTTTATATTGGTATTGTGTTATATGGTATTGATAACTACATATCAGAGTATTAATTATAATGACAACAGGAGAAGAAAAATGAATCTTAAACCATTGAAAATAGGTGAACTCACCGCAAGACTTCCGATTATCCAGGGAGGAATGGGGGTTGGCGTCAGTCTTTCAAGGCTGGCCGGAACGGTTGCAAAGGAAGGCGGAATCGGAATCATCTCTGCCGCCCAGCCGGGATTTTTGGAACCGGACTTTGAAACCGATACATTAAATGCCAATCTCCGCGCATTGGGACGCCATATCGAACAGGCAAAAGAACTGGCCTGCGGCGGCATTGTGGGAGTGAATATCATGTGTGCGCTTAATAATTATAAGGAATACGTGCAATGCTGTATCGATCATGGAGCGGATCTGATCATCTCAGGAGCCGGACTTCCCACCGATCTGCCTGCATTGACAAAGGATTCCAACATTAAGATCGCCCCCATCGTATCCCCGCCAAAAGCAGCCCAGACCCTGTTAAAGCTTTGGGACCGCCATTACGGCAGAACCGCCGATCTGGTGGTTATTGAAGGGCCGAAAGCAGGCGGCCATCTGGGATATACAAAAGAAGAGGTGGAAGCCTTAGACTCCACCGGTTACGATAAACAGATTCTTGAAATCATTGAATGCGTTAAACAATATGAAAAGAAATATCAAAAGGAAATTCCCGTGATCTTTGCAGGAGGCGTTTACGACCGCGCCGATATCGATCACTATATGTCATTAGGCTGCGCCGGCGTTCAGATGGCCACACGCTTCGTCGTCACAGAAGAATGCGATGTGGACCCCCGCTTTAAAGAAGCCTATCTAAATGCAGGAAAAGAAGATATCGTGCTCGTAAAAAGCCCTGTCGGCATGCCGGGACGGGCAATCCGCAACGCCTTTATGGCAGAACGGGAAACTTCCAACGAAAAGATTCCCAAATGCTACCACTGCCTGAAAAAATGCGATATCACTAAGATTCCATACTGCATTACCGGGGCATTGGTCCGGGCGGCAAAGGGGGATGTGGATAATTCCCTTCTCTTCTGCGGAGAAAATGCATACCGCCTGAACAAAATGACCACAGTCCACGAACTATTAGCCGAACTAAGCCAATAAGGTGGGGAAATCTTTATTTAACTGAGTAAGAAACGCCGGAAAGAAGGGGAAGCCCAGGCGGGCGGCGGAAGTAATCGGCGAAATGGGATTCGGGATTCGCCCCTAAGATGTACTAAGACCCGCAAGGACAAAAAGAGACAGGACCGCGCCCATTCGCAGTGAACTCCTGATGACTTCACTGCTCAAGGGGCGCTTAGAACCTGATTCGGAATTCAGTTTCTACCTGTCTCTTTTTGTCCTTGCGGATCTAAGTACATCTAAGGGGTTCCATACGATCCCATTTCGCCGATTACTTCCGCCGCCGCCTGGGTTTCCCCTTCTTTCCGGCTGTTGCTTGGCTAGCTGAGGAAAAAAGATTTGATGGATTGTGAGTAAGTTTTACATCAAGGGTGAAGTCTTTTTCAGAAATGCCTTCACCATTTAATGTAAAGGGTGAGGTCTTTTCGTGAAATGCTTTGACGTTTAAAGTAAAACCCGAAGGCATTTCTGAAAATCCCTTCATGATCTATATAAATGTAATTCTACATAAATACCTACGCACCAATATTGTTTTTAACCTGGCCTGCGAAAACCAGCCCGGAATCGGGAGGCGGAGCCGGGAGACGAAGGTCGGAGGGGCCATCCGGGCCGGGGAAGGAAGATGCAGCCACATGGGATCGTATGGAACCCCTTTAGAACTACTTAGACCCACAAGGGCAGAACGAGGCAGGTAGAAACTGAATTCCGAATCAGTTTCTAAAGCGCCACTGAGCAGCGAAGTCATAAAGAGTTCACTGCGAATGGCGCTGGCCTGCCTCGTTCTGTCCTTGCGGGTCTTAGTAGTTCTTAGGGGCGAATCCCGAATCCCATGTGGCTGCATCTTCCTTCCCCGGCCCGGATGGCCCCTCCGACCTTCGTCTTCCGGCTCCGCCTCCTGATTCCGGGCGTACCTTTCCGCCAACCCCGTTAAATAACAATTTTGTGAATTTTTCTTAGCTAGAAGGGATGATTGATTTTAGCTCATTTACGATCTTAAATAGTTCTTCATTGTCTAAGTGGCCAAAGCTTCTTAAAGAGCTGAGGGGCATATAGTATACCATTTTTTGTTCCATCTCAGTTGTTTCGCCTTCCACATTTCCCCCGGTAAACACTTTAATATAAGGCATCAGCCTTTCCTGTACATAACTGGCGGTTTTCTTACAGTTCATCAGATCGCCGATCATAACATTTTCATCAATAACCGGAAGTTTCTCATTGTTGTTTTTCATGGAAACGGTTGCGGACAGCACGATCTCCCTTGAGGACTTCCCAATCCTTATTTCATAGTTTCCGGTTGCCGCATACCAGTCTTTCTGGGACGCATCATACCAGGCAAAGGAGCGGTAGTCCAGTTCCATGCTCACAGTCTTTGTCTCTTGGGGATTCAGGGTGACGGCGGCAAAATTTTTCAACTCCTGGATAGGTCTGATTGCGGCTCCGGTTTTGTCGGACACATATAACTGGACAATCTCTTTTCCCGCTCTGTCGCCGGTATTTGTGATGTCTACAGAGACTGTAACCGTATCCTCAGGAGAAAGTTCTGCCTTGTCCAGCCTCAGATTGCTGTAGTCAAACGTTGTATAGCTGAGGCCATATCCGAATGGGAACCGCACATCCATTTTCTTTGTATCATAATAGCGGTAGCCGACAAAAATTCCTTCTGCGTAATTTACGTGCTTATTCATTCCCGGAAAATTCAAATAGCTGGGATTATCTTCCAGGCGAAGGGGAAATGTCTCCGCTAATTTTCCTGACGGGTTTGCGTTTCCATATAAAATGTCCATAACTGCCTCGCCTGCCGCTTCGCCTCCGAGATATGCTTCTAAAATTCCTTGTACGTTATCTGCCCAGGGCATTTCAATGGGCGAACCATTATGAAGCACAACAATCACCGGTTTATTCATGGCCGACAGCTTTTCGATCAGATGTGTCTGGCACTTTGGAAGGTTCATGTGGCTTCTGTCATAGCTTTCCGATTCAAAGAGGTCCGGAAGACCTGCAAATACTACAATCTTATCGGCAAGCTGTGCGGTTTTGACGGCTTCATCCATCAGTTCTAAATCCATATTATCTTCCTCAGAGGAAAATCCCTGAGCATAAATGATATCCCCATAAGAATCTTTCAAATCGAGTGCGGATACCACTTTATGAGAATTGATATGGGAACTTCCGCCGCCCTGATAACGGGGTTTTTCAGCAAATCCGCCGATAAATGCGATCGTTTCTTTTGATGACAAAGGAAGGACTTTTTCTTCATTTTTCAGCAGAACCATACACTGTTTTGCTATCGCGGCAGCTTTTTTGTGGTCTGAGTCTCTGTCGAATACTTCCTCTTTCCGGTTCTCTGTATAACGGTAAACAATATTCAAAATACGCTCCACGGTCAGGTCCAGGATTTCCTCTTTCAGACGGCCTTCCTTTACTGCATTCACGATAGACTTATCATTTACTCCATTACTTCCCGGCATTTCCAGATCCATTCCTGCAATGATACCTTCCACACGGTCGCGGACCGCGCCCCAGTCCGACATCACGTATCCGTCAAATCCCCACTCGTCTCTCAGAACATCTGTGAGAAGCCATTTATTTTCAGATGCATAGATCCCGTTTATACGGTTATAGGAGCACATTACTGTCCAGGGGTGAGCCTTTTTAACCGCAGTTTCAAATGCCGGAAAGTAGATTTCCCGAAGTGTACGCTCATCGGCATCTGCGGATATGGACATTCTCTCGTGTTCCTGATTGTTAGCTGCAAAATGTTTGATCGAGGTTCCCACATCCTGCGACTGAACACCTCTTATATACGCCGCGGCCAGTTCACCCGCTGCATATGGGTCTTCGGACAGATATTCGAAGTTTCTTCCGCAGAGCGGAGAACGTTTTATGTTTACGGCAGGTCCCAGAAGCACGGAAACATTTTCTGCCTGGCATTCTCTTCCGAGGGCTTCTCCCATCTCATATAAGAGTTCTCTGTCAAAAGAACAGGCCGTCGCACACGCCGCCGGAAAACATACGGCATCAATGGCATCGTTCAGCCCCAGATGATCCCCGCCGCTGTCTTCCGGCTGTTTTCTCAATCCATGCGGTCCATCGCTCACCATCGTCTGCGGAATATTCAAGCGGCTTATCTTCTGTGTGTGCCAAAAATCTGCACCGGAACACATCATAGCCTTTTCTTCCAGAGTCATCTGGTTTACAATTTTTTTGATATCGCTTCTGTCCATAATGATTGCCCTCCTTTTGCTTTACCATCAGTTCAGAGCATACAGTTACTGCCCTTTATCCCCTAATCAGCAGCTTTCAAAGAAAATTCATGCGCCGGCTTATCATATTGGCGCCCGGTGACCACCTTCGCGGTCAGATTCGTGTTATTATAGACAATCGACCACTGTGTCGCATTGATTCTTCCCGATTCCGACTTGTGCCAATCGCTTGAGACAGCTTCTAAAAGATCCATCCCGGCCTGTTCATCCTTTAAAATTCCGCCGCATTCATCCAAAGTATCCTTTAAAATCTGATACCGGTCCTGGCCGCTTCCGAAATTATATTTTCTATCGGACAGCAGAAAATTGGTAGCCATCTGGTAATTTTTATCCGCTTCCAATACGATAAATTCATCATCTATGTATTCCACCACCGCGCTGTTTCCCTGAGCATCCGCTATCTGGAAATGGTAGTTGCTTCCTGCCGAAGCGTTCATATCGTACTGCTCCAGCAGGCTTACCGCTTCCGCCACCGTTGCGGCCTTATCCAACACCAGGCGGACGGCAGTCGTCGTGGTGATATCGATCTTTCCGTTATCCTGATGTGTGGGTTCGTCCGCAATTCTCAGAACCGCTATGGACAGCCCCTTTTCATTGATTCCGTCCAAAGGCGCATAGGGAGCCGCCAAAGTAATAACCTTTCTCATAAAGCTGTCCGGAAGTTTATCCGTTCCAAATCCTAAAAAGGCCAGGTTAACCGTGGAATAAGACTGATACCCATGATCCGGAGCCGTTTTAATAAAAAGGGCCGGGGAATAGGTCAGGTCAAAATTCCTTCCGAATATCTGATCTCCATCTTCTGTCTGAGCGCTGAACGTGGAACAGCCCAGATCGGGGATGGAAAATTTCACCGGAAGTCCCTTTAACAGACGTTTTGTCACAAATTCCACCAACTCTCCGTCGCTCTTCGCCCCCGTTTCCAGAAACTCGTCAAATCCATAATCCCCGTCATATTCCATCACGTATAAAACGTTATCATCCACCTGTTTTAAGGAACTGACTGTTTTCAGTTCATGGCGGAACACAAATGCAGCTCCCCCCAGAACGACAACAGCCAAAATCAGAAGGCCGGCAATGATCCCGGCCAGTATTTTTTTCCATCTCTTTTGTTTCATCTCTTCTTTATCCTATTCCTTTTTATATTGAAAACCATACCATCGCTTAAAGCTTCCCTCCTGGAAGGTATATTCCGGGGTCTGAAGCGGATAGCTTATCTCAGAAACGTAATACCAGGGATCTTCTTCATGCAGCGGATTGTTCAGAATATGAAAATCCTGGGCCGGCATGTATCCCTGAGCCAGCAGGAAACACAGATTTCCCATCTCATCTTCCGCCATATCCGCCACCATCACGCAATGCCCCGGACTTCCCCCTTTGATAAACATATCTCCGGCCTGCATATCCCCGAGTTCAACAGGGGCGCTTTCTTCATCCAGCGACAGGGTTCCCGCATACATCATCACATACTTTAAATAGAGCAGAAATGTTTCGTAGGAATCGTTATAGGATTCCTTATCCACCCAGGAGGTATTGTTTCCGTCCACGGCCAGCCGTTTTCCGCTGATCCAGGACGGATAGTCCATGAGAAATCCATTGGTCAGATGAAAGGCGATCTTATCATGGGCACCCATCGTCCAGAAATATTCCGAATAAAGGCGGATTACGCTGTCCGCACACTGCTGCAGATCGCTGTCAAAAACAGGGAAGTCAAAAACCGCCGCCTGTGCGCTTTGATTGCCCTTTTCCCGCCCGTCATATAAAAGTACTTTGCTTCCATCCGGCTTCATCGCCCTCATCCGCATATATCCCTGGAAGCTTCCGGCCTCTTTGGGTATCCGCGCATAGCCTTTTGGCGTTCGGATTCTCGTCTCAAGAGTCATCCCTTCCGGATCAATCAAACTCTTTTTTTCTTCTCCCTGTCCCTGAACCGGAGAAGTTTCGGTTACCAGTTCTATGGTCCCGGCCCGAATGGTCACCGTCACCGGCTCCTCTGTGCTGCTCTTTGTTTCCGCCGGGATTCTCCGGCCGCCGCAGCCGGTTAAAGTAACGGCAGTCAAGAGCAATCCTAAGGCCGCAGCCCTGGTATATTTTTTCATAGCATTATCCTCATACCCGTTTTTTTGTTCTGATATTTATTGTACCATAATCCCGGCATGAATTCTATGAATTAATGCAACTGTTCAGCAGGTTGATCAGAGAATGCTGACCCTTACCTTATTCACCCTTTTATCTTTCATTTCCAGAATTGTGACCTTCATATCTTCATAGGTGAATTGATCCCCATTTTTCGGTATCCGCCCGATCTCTTCCATCGCCCAGCCGCTGACGGTGACGACGTCAAATTCCCGTTCCTTATGCAGCAGCTCAAATAATTTTTCCACATGAGCGGTTCCCAGAACCAGATATTCCCGGTCTGAAATCATCTCGATCTCATTGATTACCACATCGTGTTCATCCCAAATCTCCCCAACAAGTTCTTCTAAAACGTCCTCTAACGTTACGATTCCGACCATACCGCCAAATTCATCCACAATTACCGCAATATGTGATTTTCTCTTTTGAAGTTCTTTAAGTAGCGCTCCTATCTTCATATGTTTCGTAATAAATAAAGCGGGACGGGCCACCTGCTGCAGTTCCCTGTTCTGGCCGCAGATCAGGTGATAAAAATCTTTCTGATACAAAATTCCCGTAATATGATCGATATCGCCTTCATAAACAGGAAGGCGGGAATAGCCGGTTGAAGAAAACAGTTCTGCAATCTCCTCCTTTGAGGCATCGGCGGAAACTGCCGTCACATCGATCCGGGGGGTAAGGATATCAACAGCTTCCAGCTCGGAAAACTCGATAGCATTGCGTATCAGACCGCTCTCCTGCTCATCGATTCCTCCGCCCTGCTGCACTTCATCTACAATACTTAACAGCTCTTCTTCCGTAATCCCGGCATCCTCCGTTGTCTTAAAGGCCAATGACAGAAGCTTTTTCCATTGGCGGAAAAGAAAATTAGCCGGTGTCAGAATCACGATAAAGCATTTCAGAAGCGGAGCGGAAAACATGGCGAACCGCTCCGGCGATTCTTTTGCAATACTTTTCGGTGATACCTCGCCAAAGATCAGGACCACAATCGTTGTGACCACTGTCGATACACTGGCTCCCGCCTCATCCCCCAGAAGTTTTACAAATATTAAGGTAGCTAAGGAGGCGCTGGCTATGTTGACGATATTATTTCCTATCAGGATTGTGGACAGCAGGCTGTCATAGTCTTCTGAAAGTTTAAATACCAATGCAGCTTTTTTATTCCCTTTTTCCGCCATATTCTTAATCCGAATGCGGTTCAGGGATGAAAATGCGGTCTCTGTGGCCGAAAAATAAGCTGACATAATAATACAAAATATAATGATAATAAGTGAAATACTGTGACTTTCCATTTAATAATCCTCTCTCTTTTTAATTTGCTTGTGAATAACTTACTCCGGTCTTCGTCTTATCTGCCCATCGGTTCCTCCCTTTCTGCCGCCAAAAACACGAAAAGGCACAACCCGCCGTCTGAAAAGACCGCAGGTTATGCCTGTAATATCCGAATCTATGCAGTTTGATTTTGACTTAACAAAAGATATATGGGATTCTTCGTCGCTGTCGGCGTCGTCCATGAAATGTTTCCTTTCTCCATCCGTGTTACGGATTATCAGTTATTATAAAGGATCCCTGTTTTCTTCGTCAATCCGTTCCCCCAATGCTTAACGCCGTTTTAACAGCTCTGTTCCTGTTCTTCCAGCGGATTCACATGGACCATGCAGTGCTTCACCTGGAGAAATTCCGTTTCAATGGCGCAGTGTACATTTTCTGCTATCTGATGGGCGTCTTTGAGATCAAGCCTGGAATCCGCAGCTATTTCAATGTCCACATAGATCTTGGAACCGAACATCCTGGTTCTGATTTCGTCCACCCTGCAGACCCCTTCTTCCTTCAAAGCCGTTTCCGTCATCTTCGCCACAAGCTTATCATCACATGACTTATCCACCATCTTATCCATAGCGTCGCGGAAGATGTCCGCCGCCGCCTTTCCGATAAACACACAGATCACAAGGCTGGCCGCCGGGTCCAAAACGGGAAATCCCATACGGGCTCCGAAAATTCCCACAAACGCCCCAATTGAAGAAAGGGAATCGGAACGGTGATGCCATGCGTCTGCCATCAGTGCGCCTGAATTAATCCGTTTGGCTGCCGCCCTGGTATACCAATACATCCACTCCTTTACAACAATGGATACGACGGCAGCTTCCAAAGCCAGCTTTCCGGGAATGAGAAGTGTGCCTGAAGTCCCTTTCATGATTTTCTCCACCGCGCCAAGGCCGATACCGATTCCGGTGATAAACAAAACGGCCGCAAGCAGTATGGACGCCACGCACTCCATCCGCTCATGTCCATAGGGATGTTCTTTATCTGATTTTTTATTGGCTGCCGTAACCCCGGCCATAACGACAATGGTGCTGAACACATCCGACGCAGAATGAACCGCATCCGATATCATGGCTCCTGATCCAGCCAGAATCCCTGCGGCCAGCTTAAACAGTGAAAGAAGACAGTTGATCACAATGCTGACTGTGGACACCCTCATCGCTATATTTTTATCGGTTGGCGCCTCTGCTTTTTTCCTTAAATGTTTCATTTACATTTACCTCCAATGTTTTGCAGCTGCCGTCCATCCATGGTGCTTCATTTATGGGAAATCCTATTTTTCCGTAAAATAAAAACACCTATGGAACAATATCTTAGTAAACTACTGTCCCACAGATGCTGTCTTCATCTGTTGTCGCCTATGGCAACCCGGCCCTATGGATCTCATCCATCGCCTGCTCAGTTTGTACTGTAGATTTATATGCAGTGCAAAGAGTATTTCTATATCATATGCGAAATCCGGATATTTTGCAACAAAATCTTAGTACAAATCAAGAATTTAGTTTATTGGGCGGCTTTCACCGGACTGTATTCCAGCTTCATCCTGATATCCTGGCCGTAATTGCCGAAACTCCTGCCATATATAGTCAAACCGCCCACATGTTCTGCCTCTTTCGGCACCTCGAAACGGAAACGGATTGGAACATGCTCATCCAGCTTAAATTGGTCAATGCACACATCCGATATCCTGACACCGTCGATAAAAGAGCCTTCATGATTCACCGTTATACATTTTAACAGGCCATATTGGTTCATATTGCTGTTCCACCATTCTGGATTAAGCGCACCTTTCGTTCCTCCGAAGTCTCCGGGGCTGGTCCACATTCCCAGCAGAACATCGTTAAGATAAAAATAAATATCGGAAGGCCACACATCATTATGTCCCGGAGCCTCGGAGCCCAGTTCCGCTGTAAGGGAAAGCTGGTCCGCCCTCTGCCCCTGCGGTATCAGATTGGGCAGTATATACTCCACATACCCTTCCGTAAACCATAAGATATCACAGCCGCTCCGTTCCGGATGTGAGAAAAAGCGCGGATCGTCCACCTGGCCGATATAATGGGTCGGCGTGGACAGGCCGCAGGACGGGGCCACCCGGTAGCCGCAGTAAAGCCCCACTTTGATATCGGCTTCGTAGAGATTATCTTTCACCGGCTCCCTACGCATCTGAACCAGAATCCGTTCCGCCGTCACCCTGTATTTTTTTTCATTGCCCACGCTGGCCTTTGTATCCACGGCAATAATTCCCGCCTCAGCTAACAGCCGGATATGGCTGGTTAAAGCTCCGTTGGTCAGATTTAGGGCACATGCCAAATCATTTAAATTCATATTATCATGCTCAAGCAGAAGTTCTAATATGGCGATGCGGATATCTGAACCTAACGCTTTAAACAATGTTTTTCCTTCTCTTAAATTAGATATTTGTATCATTCGTTTTCCTCCCCGGATAAAATAAGGCGTATGTTTAGATTATAGAAGAGGCTGGAAAAGAAAACAAGGCTTTTAAGTTTTTAATAAAGCCCCCAAACAAAACCCATTTGACAAATACCAAAATCTATGGTATTTATTAATTATATATTTTTCTATAATATATACTTTTATTTAAAATTAAACAATAAAAGAAAGCGGGGAACAGGTATGGCGAATCAGATGATTGTAAATGGATCTTCAAAAAAGGGGCAGATCAGCCGGATGATCTATGGCCATTTTGCCGAGCATTTGGGCAGATGTATCTATGACGGTTTCTATGTGGGAGAAGATTCTTTCATTCCAAACACCAGGGGAATCAGAAATGATGTGGTGGAAGCTCTTAAAGAGATCAAAATCCCCTGCCTCAGATGGCCGGGAGGATGTTTTGCTGACGAATATCATTGGAAAGACGGCATTGGGCCGAAAGAGACGCGTAAAGAGATGATCAACACGCATTGGGGCGGAGTCGTTGAAAACAATCATTTCGGCACTCATGAATTCTTTGATCTCTGCGAAATGCTGGATACGGAACCATATATCTGCGGAAATGTGGGAAGCGGAACAGTCCGCGAGATGTCTGAATGGGTGGAATATATGACCTTCGGTGGAAAATCCCCTATGGCGGATCTCAGACGCCAAAACGGTAAAGATGAACCATGGCATTTAAAATATTTCGGCATCGGCAATGAGAACTGGGGCTGCGGCGGCAAAATGAGGGCCGAATACTATGCGGACGAACTGCTCCGCTATCATACATACGCCCGCGATTACGGCGACAATCACCTCTTCCGCGTGGCAGCCGGTCCCAGAGGATCTAATTACCACTGGACGGAAGTGCTGATGCGGGATGCTTCCATGCATTTGGACGCCATCGCCCTCCATCACTATACCAGACTAAATGATCCCGTCATTCCTATGAAAATGCAGGATGGAAATGAACGCTATCTGAGAGATGAGTCCAGATCCCGTACATCGGCCACTGATTTTAATGAAGACGGATGGTTCGGCATCATGAAAGCCTCCTACTTTATGGATGAACTGATCGAAAAGCATTGTCAGATCATGGACCGCTATGATCCGGAAAAGAGAGTGGCTCTGATTGTGGACGAATGGGGAACCTGGTTTGACTGCGAACCAGGCACAAATCCCGGTTTTCTCTATCAGCAGAACACGCTGCGTGACGCTTTATCTGCCGGAGTGACTTTAAATATCTTCAACAATCACTGTGACCGCGTAAAGATGGCCAATATTGCCCAGACCATCAACGTGCTGCAGGCCATGCTGCTGACCGAAGGCGATCAGCTGGTGCGCACACCTACGTTCCATGTATTTAACCTCTTCAAGGTTCATCAGGATGCTGAGCTTTTGGATTTCGCTGTCTTATCGGATGACTATTGCTATGAAGGAGAAAGCTTAAAGCAGATCAGCGCTTCCGTATCACGGGCAGAGGACGGCTCCATCAACATGACTCTGTGCAACATCGATCCTCATAAAGACGGCGTAATAAAATGCCACGTGGAGGACTATGGAACTTTCCGGCTGAAAACAGGGCTTGTGCTCACTTCCGGCCAAATGCAGGATAAAAATACCTTTGAAAATCCTGACCTGGTAAAACCCGCTCCATTTGAGGACTGTTCCATCCAGGATAACTGTCTTACCGTACGGATTCCGTCAAAGTCAGTGGTATTAATAACCTTAGAGCCCGAAGGTACACAGCGATGAATCCCGCATCCAATGCAGCCGTTCCTGATATTAAAAGGGACGGCTGTCCCAGATGCGGCATGCAGTCTCTTTCCGCCAGCGATTATCAGTCCTCTCTGAAAAATTACGTGGAGCAGCTGGATGACGACATCAAGGTTTCCACGGACATTTATAATCTGCGCTTAGAAGCCTGTAAATCCTGCGGCCACCTTATAAACGGCATGTGCAGGCTCTGCGGCTGCTTTGTTGAGATGCGGGCTGCCAAAAAAAGTCTCCGCTGTCCGTGCAGGCCGGAGCGGTGGGCTTAAACTCAGACGTTTTTTCATTGTGCCGGAGTATTATTTTCATCCGGTTCCAACCCGAATATCTTGTAATTCGCCCGTCCTGCGCGCTTTGCTTCGTAAAGGGCTATATCAGCATTGTGGTAGAGTTCGTTAAATTCCATTCCGTCGTGGGGGCAGAAAACCACGCCCAGACTGCAGGATACCTCTCCCTTTTCAGTATATTCCCTCTTCAGCAGGCCGCAGAGCGCCGCGATTCTGGGAACAACTTCGGTCTCCGATGAAATATCGTAGAGAAATACCATGAATTCATCTCCGCCCATCCGCCCGCAAAGGTCGCTTTTTCTCAAAAAGCCTTTCAAGATCTGGGCTGTTTCCCGGATCACCTGATCGCCGAACTGATGGCCATAGCTATCATTATGTTTCTTAAACTGATCGATATCAATCATAATAAGGGCGTGCTGCTTTGTCTCCGCGCTATGTTCCAATATATCCGTAACCCTGGAGACAAAGGTTCCCCGGTTGAGGATTCCTGTCATCCTGTCCTGCTCAAGCTGCTGATACAGGCGCAGATTTTCCCTTTTTTCGCTGTCGATATCCAAAGTCATCATAAAAAGCCTGACATCACTGTTATAGGGATCTGCGATGAGCTGGACCGTGGCGCGCACCCAGTAAAGGCTCCCATCCTTTCTTTTCCTGAGATAATCCAAAGTTCCGCCTCTCTGCCCGTCATAATACCGGGTCAGAAGCTTTTCCCTGTTGAAAAAGTGATAAAACCGCTCCCTGTCCCCTTCATATACAAAATGTTTTGCAATATAACGCACAATCTGCGTATATTTCTTCAGTGGCTTGAGATATTCCGGAGGTTCGTCCCCTACCCCCTCCTCCACCGCATTCCGGGTTAGGTTATACTCATAGTAACCAATGGTTTTACCTTCTTGTGTTTTAAAATGCTGACTCCATTTCTGGTAAGCCAGCTCTTTTTCACGCTGTTCCGTAATATTTTCACAGGAAATAATCGCCCGCCTGGGCCTTCCTTCTCCGTCGAATATGGTGTAAAATCTGGCCGCATGCCAGCAGATAGACCCATCCTTTCTCCGTTTTTTTACCACTGCATTGCCTTTTGGTTCCCCCCGCATGATGGATTCGTAAAAATCAATATAGGCTTTTCTGCTCGTCTCATCAATGGCGCCGGATTCTGCCACGCTGTACGGCACATTCTCTGAGACAGTCGGCAGACCGAATTCTTCCGCCGTATCCTCCGGTTGATGCAGCCTTCTCTCCGCCACTTCAAATACATACATAATTTTATCGGTCAGTTCGAATGCGATCCGGCTTTCCTCCATACTGATGCGAAGTTCCTCTTCCATCCGTTTCCGGTCCGCAATATCCACCAGAGCACAGAGCATGGTGTCCGGCTTTAACGGATCATAGGAACACTGAACCAAAAGCCACAGAAGTTTTCCCGAACTGTGTACCCCCCGGTATTCCAATTGGAAATTTCTGTCCTCCTGCTCCACATGTCCCATTACTGCTTGATAGATGCCTTGATATTCCGACTCCGGCAGAATGAATCTGGCATTTTTAAACCCCTTTTCAGATGCATTTTCCGCAGTATATCCATAGATGTCATAATATAACCTGTTTGCATACAAGATAGTAAGATCCTCATCCAGCGCAACCTGGCAGATACCGCAGGGCACTAAATCAAGTATGTTCTTGTAATGTTCCAATACTGATAACCCCATCTATCCCCACCCTCTTCCCATTTGAGATGTCCTATTCTAATTATACTCAGTTCTTTTCCGTGATATAAAAAAGGAAACCAAGAATCCTCAGTTTCCTTCTTTAGATGTTTTTAACTTAGCCAGCCAAAGACAGCGCAGAAATGGAATCCGGCGGCTTCCCTTCCCTGATTTCTTTCCGTGCGTCCCCTTCCTAAAAATCATAATTTTACAGCAGATGCTTCCGAATCTCCGCTCCGTCCAGCGCGCTTAAATAAGCGGGAGCAATATCGAATACCGTTTTACAGCCAGTTTGTCCTTCTTTGCTCAGACGGTAAGCTGCTCTCGCATAAGCCACGATCACAGAGGACGTGAATTCAGGATTGGAATCCAGCTTCAGGCTGTATTCAATCACATGATTATGTTCATCATTCCATCCGGTCTTTCCCGTGCGGATGACAAAACCTCCGTGAGGAATCCCCGCATGGTCTCTCACCAGTTCTTCTTCACTGATAAAATGAACGGTGGTGTCATAATCGGCAAAGTAATTGGGCATAGTGACGATCTCTTCTTCGATCTTCTTTAAATCAGCGCCTTCCTCCGCCACCACAAAACACTCTCTCGTGTGCTTATCTCTGGTTGTCAGTTCCGGATTGCTGCCGCTGCGGACTGCGCTCAATGCGCTCTCAACAGGCACGGTATACTGTCTTGCATCCTTAACGCCCTCGATCCGGCGGATTGCGTCTGAATGGCCCTGGCTCACTCCTCTTCCCCAAAACGTGTAATCATGTCCGCCCGGAAGAACCGCATTGGCGTACAGTCTGTTTAAAGAGAACATACCCGGGTCCCAGCCCACGGAAATAATTCCCACATGGCCGCTTGCCTTAGCCGCAGCGTCCACCGCTTCAAAGTGCTCCGGAATCTTGGCATGGGTATCGAAACTGTCTATCACATTAAAATATTTCGCAAATTCAGGGGTCTGAACCGGAAGATCCGTCGCACTTCCTCCGCATAAAATCAGAACATCAATATCATCCTTTTTCGCCGCAGCCTCATCCACCGAATACACGCCTGCTCCCGGTGTGAGTATTTTAAGGCTCTTGGGATCACGTCTGGTAAATATTGCTGTCACTTCCATATCCGGATTATGCTTCACCGCACATTCCACGCCTTTTCCAAGGTTTCCATATCCTAAAATACCAATTCTGATTGTCATAGTTATCATTCCCTTTCATTTATTTTTCAAGTTTGATTACGGTCAGCGCAGCAAATGCGCAGACCTGTTAAACAGCTGCTGTTTATCTATGTATAAAATACATAATTTTTTTGATTATACAATAATTGAAAACAGATGGCAAATAAAAATTCACCCGGATTTTCAGTATTTTCCCCGGTCAGCTGCCGGAACGGACAGAATAACCGGCTTCCGGCAGCAAAACCTGTTCCCGGAACAGGCTGGAAACCGCCGCTTCATAATCGCAGAAACGCTCTGATTTTTTTATTTTTTTCAGATATTTGTCCGGATTGGAAAATGTTGTGCCCATATAAAACCACAGTTCTTTCATGCGGAACAGAGGATTCCGCTCGCCCTGCATGATTTTTTGATATCCATGATAGATTTCATCGTGAAAGGCTCTCAATTTTTCTTTATCCGGCGGAAGGTTCTCCTTTATCTGAGAAATGATTCCCGGGTTTGCGATCACCCCGCGGCCCAGCATTACCGTCTCCACCTGAGGACAGCATTGGGAAAATTCTTCCACTTTGTCCGGGCAAAAGAGATCGCCGTTATAACAAATGGGACATTTCCCCAGTTTCAGGGCGTCCTTAAAAACTTCAAGATTGGGCGTGTTCTTATAATAATCCATCTGAATCCTGGGGTGAATGATTAGTTCCGCCAGAGGATATTTGTTATAAATTTCTATGAGTTCATAGAATTCATCCGGATCGGTTTTTCCAATCCTGGTCTTTATGGAGATGCGCATATCCAAAGAAGCAAAAACCTGGTCAAGAAAAAGGTCCAGTTTTTCAGGAAATGCCAGAAAGCCGCTGCCCTTTTTCTTCGCCACCACGGTTCCCGACGGGCATCCAAGATTCAGATTCACCTCTTCGTAACCCAGATTTTTAAATTCTAAAGCCGCCCAGATAAAATCCTCCGCATTATTGGTGAGAATCTGCGGCACCAAAGGGATGTTTTGGTTATGTTCAGGAAGGATGTCGTTGATTTCCTTGGATGAGAATTTCTTCTTCTGGTTCGGTGTAATGAAAGGTGAAAAATATTTGTCCATCCTGCCGAAAATGTTATGGTGGGCATTCCGGTAAATATATCCGGTTATCCCTTCCATAGGCGCTAAATAGTAGTTCATGGGGCAGAAATTCCTCTCGTTTATTTTTCCTGTAATTCTACCACGCCTTTTTTCAGTTGACAAGAAAAAGCGGATTGAGCCTCTGCTTTCAATCGTTCTAAATCACCGGAATCCGGATGTGCCGATGCTTTGTGAAAATTATCAATCATGTTCCGAATGCGGGCGGGATCGGAAGCTTCTGAAAGCATCTTTTCATAACGTCTAAGAACCGATTCCGGCATCCTCCCCTGGCACATAAAACTGCCCGCTATGCAGTTTGACCCGTCCAGATTACTCCTGACGCTGTTCATTATTTTAGAAAAATATTCTTCACTGCCGCCAAAACCAGACGTTCCAAACAAAAATACGGTTTTACATTTTAATTTCTTCAAAAAAAGTTTTACATCCTCATCACAGGAGCCTTTATCCGTCCAAAAACCGACAAATATCATATCCGCATGGGATGCCGTATCGTCCAATGGGCCAAAATAGATTCGTGTTTCCTCAGAAAGCATTTCTCTCAATGCTTCTGCCAGCCGCTCTGTATTGCCGGTCCGGCTGCTGTATGTAATGGAATATTTCATGATTTCTCCTCCTTATCATAAATGCATTGGACGCCCTGATGTTTTAAAATCCCACCCAAGCATTTTCGGTTGCACCGCACACAGCGGCGGATTTCCGTGGTTTTTCCGGAAATAATCTTTTCTACCCATTCCGGATCGGCAATCAGCTGACGGCTCATGGCAGCGCAGTCGATTCTGCCCTGTTTAAGCTGCTCCTCCACAAAATCAGGATCTGTCAAACCGCCCACTCCGCAGACCTGCAGTTTGGTCAGACCGCGGACCTTATCACAATAATTGAGGAAACATCCCTCTTCTGAAAAGCAGGGATGGTCCGCCGCCGGAATCGTATCAGACAACTGGGAATGATTGGCCAGAGCCACATGAAAGCTGGTAACTCCCGCCTTCTCTAAAAGAGGAATAAATACCGGAAGCTCCTCTTTTAAAATGCCGGCATTGCCATAATGAGGATTTTCCTGCCGGACCGCAAGTTTATAATCAATCGGATAGCCGGGCAGCCTCTTCCTGATGGCAGAAACAGCTTCTACAGCAAAACGGGCACGGTTTTCCGGTGTTTTTCCGTATTCGTCAGTCCTGCTGTTGAAAATAGAAGAACTGAAGCTTCCGCACATCCGGTCCCCATGTACCTGGACCATGTCGAATCCTGCCTTTTGGGCCAAAACCGCCGCTTCGCCAAAAGATGAAGTGATCTTTTTCACCTTAGATTGGGAAAGACCGCTGATGTAGGGACCGACCTGCTTGTTAAGAAGGGGCCGCAAATCTTCCATTGATATTTTTTTACTCAATACGCCGGGAATATATTTCAGCATGGATTTGATATCGGAATCCGACTGATGAAGCTGGGCGCAGATTTTACACCCCCGCTTATGTGCAATGGAAACCAGTTCCTGGTAATATGCAAATCCTTTTTTGCTGTACAGCGAATATCCGTGGCTGGTCTTGCCCGCCGGCACGTCTCCTATGATGATCATGGCACAGCCGCCCGCAGCTATTTTTCCGATCTTTTCAAAGTATTTTTCCCGCGGCAGTCCCATGGTTGTGGGAGCGAAAATAATTCGGTTTTTTAATGTGACTGTCCCAAGCTCAATCGGACTTTTTATCATCTCGTACACTGATGTATTCTCCTTTGCGGTCAACCAGTTTTTCCAACAGTTCAAATAACCGGTCTTTTTCTATATCAGACAGCTTCCCCAGCACCTTTGCATCCCAATCGGAAAACACCTGATGACTTATGAGAAATGCCTGATCCCCTTTAGCTGTAAGCGACAGGCTGTATGCCCTTCGGTCCTCTTCATTCCTCTTCTTATCGATAAAACCGTCTGCTGCCAGCTTATCAATGGAACGCTGGACATGTCCCCAGTCCATACGCAGGTCTTTAATCAGCGTACCCGCCGTACATCCCGGATGCTTGCCAATATAAATAATAAAATATAAAAGCCCTTGGGTCAGCCCGATTTCCTGCAGTTTCTGATTACAAAAAGCCGTAAAATCTTTTTCAAATACCAATGCGTAAAAGGATAATGTTTGATGCATCGTTTCTCCTCCATATACTTGATTTAGTCAAGTATATTCTTATTATTTGACTTTGTCAAGTATATACCAATCAAAAGGAAAAAAAGAGCCGGAAAGGCTGCATCGAGGGATCTGATTCCCTCTATACAGCCTCTCCGGCTCTCTTCCCGGCCGCCTTCTTCCAGGCGTCTTTTTAGCCAATAAATCAAACTATTGGATAATTAATTTTCCAATTCCAATCCGGTTGGAAGACGCCTTATCGAACAGCACGATATCATTTCCCGTAAAATCGATTTTGATTGGGTGATCCACCGGATAATCAATGCTTCCGAATACGACAGCCGACAGCAGTTCTCCGTCCAGCATCACCCGAACCGTGGTTTCCATTCCCGTTGGAAGGGTGGCATATGCGGTGGCAGCGATTTTTCCCTCGTCGAGAATCGCAATATGTTCCGGACGTATGCCCAAAATCACTTCTTTTGCATCACCGGATAACGGTTCTTCCGATACATATCTGGCGTGGATTCCATAAAATTCAAGATCCATCTCCCGACCGGCGGATGATTTTACGGCAGCCGGGATAAAGTTCATGGTCGGGTTCCCCATAAAATCTGCCACAAACAGGTTATGAGGCTTCCGGTAAATCTCAAGCGGCGGCGCAAACTGCTGCAGCACGCCGGTTTCCATCAGACATACTTTCGTGGATAACGTCATGGCCTCTAACTGGTCATGGGTTACATAGATGAACGTGGAGTTGGTGTCCACATGAAGACGTTTTAACTCCGTTCTCATCTCCCCTCTCAGTTTTGCATCCAGGTTGGAAAGCGGCTCATCCATGAACAAAACCTTTGGTTTCGGAGCCAGTGTACGGGCAATGGCAACCCTCTGCTGCTGCCCTCCGGACAGTTCGCTGGGATACCGGTCTACAAACTGGCGGATCTTCAGCATATCCAGCAGTTCATTCACCCGCTCCTCAATCTTGGCCTTGGGCCATTTCATATTTTCCAATCCGAATGAGATATTTTTATAAACCGTCATATGAGGCCACAGCGCATAGTTCTGGAACAAAAATCCCACATCGCGCTTATCCGGCGAAAGGTTAATTCCCTTTTCCGCGTCGAATACCGTTACGCCGTCTATCATAATCTGCCCCTGGGTTGGAGTTTCGAGGCCGGCTATCATCCTCAGTGTGGTGGTTTTCCCACATCCGGACGGGCCCAGCAGCGTGATAAACGAACGGTCTTCAATGACCATGTTCAGATCATCCACCGCAACAAATTTATTACCAAATTCTTTTTTTATATTTTTTAAGATAATTTCCGGCATATTAATTTCCCCCTACTCCTTTATCAATGGAAGCTCCTGTAACCTTGTTTACAGTAAAATTAATGGTTAACACGATCAATATAATCAGAAGGTTAATGGCATTTCCATATTGGGAAGCTCCTTTTTCGTTATAGGTCATGAGCATCGTGGTCAGTGTCTGAGTCTTTGAGCTGACCAGCATGACGAACAGAGACAGTTCTCTCATACAGGACACGAATGGAAGTAAAAATCCCGATATAATGCTTGTTTTCTGAATCGGAATGATGATCTTAGTCATCCGTTTCCACCAGGAAACACCGAATATGGTAGCCGCTTCCTCAATCTCCGCAGACAATTGGAGCATGGAATTAGTTCCGGCTTTTGTCGCAAACGGCAGATACTTAACAGAACCAACCAATACCAGAATCGTGAAGGAATTGGCAAGGAAGGAGAAGTTGGACGCAATTGCCAGATAAATGGCGCCAAATGCCATAGCAGGAATCAAATATGGGAAAAATGATAATCCGCTCACCCATTTGGACAGCTTGCTTCCTCTTCTTCTGACAACCGCGTATCCGATAATAACGCCGCAGGAACCGGCGATCAGCGCGCAGATAACAGACAGCTTCAGCGATGTCTTAATCGCAGACCAGATGGACGGATCTTGTAAAATACCGCTGTCCCCCACCGTGGTGGACACGGACCCGGATTTTCCGATCCAATAATTCAGCGTCATGTTGGCCATGCTGTAATCGCCTGATTTAATGATAAGGGACTCCAATGCAAATGAAATCAGCGGCATGATGCACACGAAAAACAAAATTGCACAGAGAACGCCTGAAATCACATATTTTCCAGCTTTTAAATCCACCAATGAGATCTGTGAGGATTTCCCCGTAATGGTGGTATAGGATTTTCTGGAACCGGTAAACGCGCTGTTTGCCAGCATGATGCACGCGCCCAGAATTACCATGAACAATGCCACAATATACGCCTGGCCGATGGCCGTGCTCTGCAATGTCTTCATCTTGGTGGTCAGCACATAAAAGTTAACCGGCGATCCCAAATAGATCGGAACCGCATAAGATCCCATAACGCTTGCAAATGCCAGCAGAAATGTGGATAAAATCGCAGGTTTTACGATGGGAAGGGTGATCCTTAAAAGGATTCTCCTTCTCGGCGTCTTCAATATCGTGGCCGCCTCTTCCAGATTGGCGTCCATATTCCTCAGAATACCACCGATAAATATATAAGCGAACGGCGCATAATGAAGACCCGACACGATCACCATGGGAAGAAGCCCATAGACAAACCACTCCGGCGCGCAGATTCCTGTCAGCGAGTAGATAAATCCCGGTGATCCGGTTCCGATTCCCGGATTCTTAAACATATTGAGCCAGAAAAGGGCCAGCGTCCAGGACGGCATTATATATGGAAAGATGAAAACCGTCGAGATGAACCGTTTTGCCTTTAAGTTGGATCTTGTCACAAGCCAGGCTACGGTGCCGCCGAATACCAGTGCAAATATGGCGGACAACGATGCCAGCAGAATGGAGTTCATCATCGGTTTATAGAAATTGATATAGCTGTATTTATGAGTGCTGGTGGTCAGTAACTTTTTCCAGCTTTGAAGCGTCAGTTCCCCTTTTTTCAGTCCGGGCAGAACCGTGGCATCCGTGGCGTGTACGATAAATGTGTGGTGAAGCAGTTCGCACAGCGGATACAAGGTCAGCAAGACCAGAATGACGGAAAAAAGGACTAATATGATGTTGGCTGGTTTTGAAAAAAATGCTTTTACCCGATTCGAAACCTTGTTCATATCCCTCTCCTATCCGATGTTTGGTCAGAAAAAGAGCGCTGCAAAATCACATCCAAATTAAGATTTTACAGCGCCCTCCACCTACATCTTGAATCTATGTTTTCTGCCGCCCGTCTACTGCGTGCAGTAAGTGATGAAATCCAGAATACCGTCTGCATAAGCCTTAGGCAGATAGGTAGGATCTTCAATTACCAGACAGTCTTTCCAGAATACCAGTTCCTTGTCGCCCTCTAACGGTTTGATTGTGGCATTGGTGGAATAAGTACCAATATCAGAATCTTTTGTCTGGAATGCGGACTTAAAGCCATCTTCTGTCATTAAGAAATAGATAAACAGTTTTGATGTGTAAGGACGGTCTGTGTTTGTAACCATCTGCAGATACATCGGATACATGAAGCCTGAAAAGCCTTCCGGCTGTTTCTCCGCATAAGCGGCTACAGAAAGATTATCCTGTGCTACGCTGTCATCACGAAGTTTGGAATATACGAACAGTCCCATATTTCCGCCCAGACCATCGGCCAGCTCTGTTGCGATATCGCCGTCGCCGGAACCGAATTTTACATTTGCAAGCATCTGTTTGATGAACTGATAGCCTGCATTCGGGCAGTCCTCGTCGAGTTCAATCTCTTTGCCATAGAAGTCTTTATAAGCGGTTTCGATCTTTGCAGACCAGTCGTCGCTGGTGAGCATTGCAAGGAAGTTTTTATTAACGGATTCCTTGCTGATATCCTTCATAAACAGTTTTCCTTTAAAGGAATCTTCGGTCAGTTCCCAGATATTAGAAATTCCTTTTGATCCGTCCGTATTGTTGTAGATGAACAGTTTATTGTAGTAATAGCAGATCAGCGGCGCCTGGTCTTCCGCTATGATGCTGTCTTTCAAATACGGCGGCACATAATTTGTCACATAATCATAATCCACAAGCTGAGTCTGGAATAAGTAAGAATCCTGCATGAGCACCACATCGGCGGTGTCCTTTGTATTGGCTTCCAGCTCTGTTGTAAGTTTTGTATACAGGTCCTGGCCGCTTTCGTTATAGTACTCGCCCTGAATGCCATACTCTTCCGTAAATGCAGCCAGCGCTTTGGAAATACGGCTTGTAGGCGCGTATACCATGAAGGTTCCGGCTCCGTCCGCAGTCGCTTCATTCTGTGCTGCCTCGATGAGCTCTTCCAGCGTCATATCGTCACCTTTTGCCGCCTCTGTCTCCTGTGCGGAAGTTTCCGTTTTCGCTGCCTCTGTGGTCTCTGCAGCCGTAGTCTTTTCCGGCTCTTTCGCCGTTCCTGCGCCCGTATCCTTTGAACCACATGCTGCCATCGAAGACATCATTGCCGCTGCCATAACACATGCCAAAACTCTTTTACCTGTTTTCATAAAACCCCTCCTCTTATTTTAATTACCCCTTTGATAGTTCTAATTATAGCGGAGTTCATGATATCTGCTAATAGAGTATTTTGACATTCATCTTGAAATATTTGACATTATTTAATAGACTTTTTTGATCTCCTGGTATTCACTGGGCGACATTTCCATGATTTTCTTAAAAATGGTGCTGAAATAATTGCTGTCCGTAAATCCCACCTGTTCCGCAGCCTCGCTCACCTTCATCGGAAAGTTGACCAGAAGTCCCGCCGCCACATGAACCCGGTAGTTTGTTAAATACTGTCCGAACGTATACCCTGTCTCCTTTTTAAACAGCCTGCAAAAATACGCTTCGCTGATCTTTAGATATTCCGCCACGTCAGTAACCATGACTTCTTTGGCATAATGCTCTCTCACATAAGCAATGGCCTTTTTTATATAGATATTTTCGGCCTGTATTTCCTCATCCGTAAGAAGTACGGTTTTTGACGTTTCCTCGTCGACCTTATGAAGCCGTATTTTCACTTTCCTGATACATTCTTCCAGATCCTTGTAATGAAACGGCTTTAAAAGGTAGTCCACCGCTTCCAGCTTCAGGGCGCTGTGAACATAGGTAAACTTCTGGTGAGCCGTCAAAAATATAAATTCCGCCTTACACTGTTTGCTCCTCAGCATCTTTACCATCTCAATCCCGTTGACCACCGGCATCTCAATATCCGCAATCACCAGATCCGGCTTCATCTCCTCCACGACCTCAACTCCCTGGTTCCCATTGGATGCTTCCCCCACGATCTCACAGTCCAGGCTCTTCCAGTCAAATGTCTGGATAATTCCCTTTCTCACATAATATTCGTCTTCTACCACCACAACCCTGATCATAGCTGCTCCTTTTCCTCACTCATTCCGCCTTCGAAAGGCAAATTCACCGTAATGGTAACCCCGTCTTCGCTCTCCACCAAGATACCGTACTCTTCCCCATACATCAGCTGAATCCTCCTATGGACGTTATACATTCCCAGATGGGAGCTTTCGTTTTGGGACAGGGTCAGATTATGGCGCAGTTTTTCCAACAGCTCCGGAACAATTCCCACACCGTCATCCCGGCAGACAAATACCACCATACCGTCCTTTTTAACCGCCGTAACCTCCACATTCAGATGTTCTCTCGTCCCAAAACCATACTTTATGGCATTTTCGATCAAAGGCTGGAGCAAAAGCTTGGGCATCAGGCACTCCTCCACCCCTTCTTCCATCCGGATCTGATAATCAAACCTCTCACAAAAACGCACTTTCATAATCTCCAGATAGATCCTGATATATTTCAGGTCTTCTTCAACAGTCACCTTTTCATTGGCATTGCTGGTATTATAGCGCAGCAGTTCCGACAGGGATACCGTCATGAACTCCGCTAAATCCGCATCGATTTTACACATAAACCGGATATTATCCAGTGTATTGAACAGAAAATGGGAATTAAACTGGGATTCCAGCTGTTTTACATGGGCATAGGCCACCGTCTCCGCCAATTCCCTGTTGGCTTCAATCTGCCGCTTTAAGCTGTCCAGCATCTCATTATAACATTTTCCGATATTTTCAAATTCCGTACTGCTCCGAATATCCAGATAAGCGTCCAGATTTCCTTCCGTCACGCTCTGAAATGCCTTGTCGATCTCCCGGATGTCGGCCGTACTCTTAACCGCCATCCGCTCCGCGCTGGAAAATGTGATAAAAAACACAAGAAACAGCACAAAGAACCCGGTAATCAGCACCGCAACCAGCACACCCACGATATCCGTATTATCCGTAATCGTATAGACGGACAGCGCTCCGCCCCACAGCTCATTAACCGTCGTATAATAACTTCCTCCCCGATAGGTAAAAAAGCCCTTTTTCCCTTTTAAATCCTTCGCCAGCCTTCCCACTTCATCCACAAAGCTGTAGCTGCTGGTGGCAAAAACCCAGCCCGTATTATCCACAAGAATATTCTTCTGCAAAGAACCGGAAAGCAGGGCCGTAAATTCAGGCCTCGATATGCTGATAATCACATACCCCCGGGTACTCTGTCCTTCCTTCACAGTTCGTCCCAAATATATCTTTTTATCGTTGCCCATAGCGGCTATGTAAATTGCAGTCTGATCCGGGTCCTCTTCGAGAATGTCCAATACCTTCCATTTTTTATTGATCTCGTTCTCTAAACGGTCAGGGTCCTCCTCTCCCGTCCTCAGACAGATCCGGTGATTCTCATCCAGCACATATAGCTCCGCCTCATACCCGGTATCCACGGAAACGGTATAAAGCTTGCGCATGATCTTCTGCCTTTTCGTTGTAGATGTTTTCGGATCAACAATATCCGGCGTCTGAGCCAGATCCTGAAGCAGCTTATCATAAGATACCAATGTATAATCCACCGTTTGCACGATTTCCTGATTCGTATTTCTGCTTTTACTGATAATAAAAAAACTTCCCACGCATAAAACAATGGCAATACACAGCACCATCAGCTGAAACACAGGCGCCAAAGAATACAAAAGCAGCATCCTCTTCAAATTTTCCTTAAATGACCTGACTGACTGAACCTTTTTCATTCGTTCCCCCACCGCAGACAATTCCGCTCTGCCTTTCACATATGGCCTTAGTATAACCCATTTACGAACATATGGGCAATATCTTTTTAGTTAACTGAGGCAGGCCGGAAAGAAGGGGAAACCCGGGCGGGCGGCGGACATGATAAGAGATCAGGGATTCGAGTTTCGACCCTAAGAGGTACTAAGGCCGGCAGAAACGGAAAAAGGCAGGTAAATACTGATTCGAAATTCAGTATTTGTCTGCCTTTTTCTGTTTCTGCCGACCAAGTACCTCTAAGTTTGTTTTTGGCGATTCATGCCTCCACCTACTAGAGGCGGGGGAATCCCCGCTCAGTTTGCTGAATCATATAGGGTCACCGTTTTTACAGATTCATTGCCTGCGTAATCTCTGGCATAGAATGTAAAACTGCCCGTTCCGGGGACCGGAAGCCATATCATCCCATTCTCATCCGGGCTGAGGGATGTTCCTCCGCTTCCGCCTGAGAACTGTTCTGCCGTTATACAACCAGATAAGACCCGCTTCCCTGGTTATCCAAATGGATCTCCATCTCCGGGGCATATCCGATCCGTGACCATCTCATTCCGGACAGCCTTCCTGTATCAAAAGACAATGCCGCACCCGCATCCAGCATTCCTCCGGTCAGCGTCCGGCCCGCCAGGCTGTTCAGCGGACGTGCGGTAGAAAGCAGAATCTCCTTCACATCCGCCAAAGTGATATCCGGATAATGAGAGTACACCATGGCCGCCGCTGCAGTCACCATAGGAGCAGCCATAGAAGTCCCGGTCATATATCCGTAGCTGTTGCCCGGTATGGTGCTGAGGATAAAAGTTCCCGGCGCAGCTAAATCCACTCCCGAAGCCCCATAATTGGAACCCGGATAAAGATTGCCGTCAAATCTCAAATTAGCCACTGAAATAATGTTATCCAAAGAATAAGACGCCGGATAACTTGGCTGGATATCAATATCCCGGCCCGGGTTGATCTGATCGCTCCCATTGCCTGCGGATACGACGAACAGCATATCGGAATTACCGATCGCCTGATAGACCGCCGGGTCTGACTCATCAGAAGACAGGCTCAGATTGCAGATCACCGCTCCGTTCGCTTCTGCATACCGGATGGCCTCCACAAGCCCTGTACTTTTTCCTCCGCCCTCCGATCCGCCCAAAGCTTTCAGCACCATAATCTTAACACGGCCGCCCGGCACTATGCCGGATATGCCGATACCGTTATTGGAAACGGCACCTATGGTTCCTGCTCCGTGTGTTCCGTGCCCGTCTTCGGCATCCGGCAGCACGTTATTATTATTATCGTAGAAATTCCAGCCAAATACATCGTCAATATAGCCATTGCCGTCATCATCAATTCCATTGCCCGGTATCTCACCCGGATTAACCCATATCGCCCCGGCCAGGTCTTCATGGCTGTAGTCCACTCCCGTGTCGATCAGGGCAACCACAACATCACGTCCGCCGGAACCAAAAAGGTTCCATGCGGTTTCAATATTGATATCAATTCCTACCGCTGCCATTATCTGAGACGCTGATCCGCTGCCCGCCGCCGCAATCACGTCATTCTGTGGTCGGGATTCCGGTTCTGCCTGGCCAAAAGGAACCGACAACACAGGAAACCGCTCATCGCTTTCATCAATCCGAAAACTGCCGTCGTTGGACAGGGCCCATTGATCTCCGGATAAGGCATCATTGGTAGAAGCGCCCTGTATCCGGTAGAAATACTCTTGTGGCCCGGCATCAAGGAGCCCATAAGATTCCGCCCGGCAGACAGCTGTTGGCCCATCTGCCAAAACCGCAGCCATTTCTGCCGCCGGCCCCGGCCGGTTTGCACATGCCGTTATCTGCATTCCCAACAGGAACATAAGGGAAATTACAATCGTTCTTCTCTTCATTCCGCCTCCGCTGTTTTCTGGCATTCTATTCGCAACTGCTGTATCCTGCTCACGTTATCCGGTCTATTGTACCGAACCGTCTGAACCAAAAGTATAGGATACGCCGTCAACATCCATCGTTGTATCGTGAATCATGGTTCCGTTGGAATCCAGGTAATATTGTTTATCCTGATCCTGAATCCATCCGGTCTGTTTTACATAGTTTTTCATGTAATACCATCTGCCGTTAATGTTCTTCCAGCCGTCGGCAGGAAGGACGGCGCCGTAATCTTTGAAAGCCAGCTCGATGGTCACATCTCCGGCGATCCCGTCTACTTCCCCCTTATCTGTAGTCTGCCAGATGGTGCGGTTCGGATATGCATAATTGGTGCCGTAGCGTGCATACCAAATCTCATAAGGAACACGGGATGCGTCGATATACTGGGTCAGCCACAGATTATTGGCATAGACAACCGGCTGGTAACCGGCATCTGAGATAATCCTGCAAAATGCATTAATCTGATCCGCAATCTGTTCCTTAGTAAGATTATTATCCAGAAGAATCTGGGATTCCACATCATATGCCACAGGATAGGAAACAGGATACTCTTTGATCACTTCCAAAACGTATCTGGCCTCCGCTTCCGCAGTGGCCACATCAAGGGCCTGGGTATAGAAAAATACTCCGGTTTTCAGGCCGTTGGCGGACGCCTCCTGCATGTTGATTCCAAAATAAGGGTCCTGATCATTCAGATAGCCTAAACGTACCATCGCAAAAGAGACTCCGTCCTCTCTGACCTTTGCCCAGTCAATTCCGGTGTCTTTATTGGCTCTGTTCTGGTATTTGGTAACCGTTATTCCTTTAGCCACCGCCCCTTCTATGGGCGCGCCTGATGCGTCCACATACTGTCCGTTTTCCATGGTCCATGGCTCCGCCCCAAAAGCTGTCAGAGGCGTCACTGCGCATATGGCCGTAATGAGCGCAGACGCAGCTAATACTGATATCTTTTTCATATTGTCCTCATTTCTACCGTTCGAATACGGCATAATCTTTTCTGAACCTTTATTCGGCCGCAGACTGCTGTGACCGAGTTCCTGTTTTACTCATCTACAGTTTACTACTTTACCCCTGCTTTAAGTCAACTTAATATTTCTTAACAATATCTTACTCAGCACTTGTAGTTAATTCCGGCTTTTCCGGCCTGAATCATCTGGTCTTTTCTCTCAATCCGGTAAATCCTGTTTCCCTTTTTGAAATTCGCTCCGGTCTGCTTAAAATAGAAGGGAACATCGGCTTCCATACACTGTCTCATGGTTTCCAGAACCCAGGAAAAGTCACAGAGTCTGGCCTCCGGCCCGGATTCGCCGCCGCAGGTTACCCCTTCAATCTTTCCGGACGCCAGATATGGCTCTATGTGGATTTCCTCCAGCATGGGCTCATGAATGATGGTGCGGTGGCGGATCGGAAGTTCCAGAAAAATGGGAAGGCGGTAATCCGCCCTGTTTTGGTTCTCAACGGTGCAGCAGATTGTCACATTCTCATAGCCGCTCTCCCAGTCAGACGGCAGCTTTGCCATAAAACGGTGTATCCGCTTGGTGATGATGCAGAACTCCAAATCCTGACGTTCCTTTATCATCGCCCAGACTTCTGCCCGCCAGGAATCAGCCTCTTCCAGAAAAAAATCAGAGGTCATACAGGCATATACCCGTTCCCCGCCGGGAATCTTATATTCACCGCCTCTGCTTCTCTTTACAGGAAGAGAAAAACTGGTTGTTTTGGATACAATTCTGCTGTCTTTTCCAAATTCCGCATCACGCCGGTATACATAACAATTGAAACAGCCGGGGCTGATCTTCGTACAGCCATGCCAGGGATTCCAAATTACCATATCTTCACCGCCTACGAACATACGTTCTTTTTTCTTTATTATAAATAATAGCGGTACATTTTTCAATAGAGAAATAGCATAAAATATAATTTTATACGCTTACACCCTATTATATCAGAAACTGGAACTCAAAAAGAAAAAGGAACTGCAAAATGATTATGTCAATATATAATCATTTCACAGTTCCTGCCCTAGTTTTTCGCCTGCTCTTCCACGTCTTATTGCGGTCAGCACAATAAATGCGCAGTCCCCGCCGAACAGTTACTTTTTTTCTATAAGATTCCCTTACACCGTCAATTAGGCTGACTGCATGTTCAGAATTGTATCGATTAAATAGTTCGTGAATTCCTCTGTGCTGGCATCTTCTGTAAATGTAGTTAAAACTACCTTTCTCTCCGAAATCGTGCAGATATCCAGCGCTTCATCCAACACCTTTTTTCTGTCTCCATATCCCACATGGGCAAGCATCATGCCTACCGCGCGGATCAGACTGCATGGATCTGCATACTCGCCCCGTCCATGGCTCATCAAATAGGGAGCTGTGCCGTGAATGGCTTCAAACATTGCATATCTGTTTCCGATATTGGAAGAAGAAGCGGTGCCAAGGCCTCCCTGGTGCTCAGCCGCCACGTCGGTTACGATATCACCATACAGATTTGGAAGCACGATCACTTCGATTCCGGCATTGAAATCGGGATCCAGCATTTTTGCGCACATGGCGTCCACCAGGCGTTCCTGTATCTCAATTTCCGGATATTCTTTTCCAACTTCCCTGACCGCTTTGATAAAGTTTCCATCCGCCAGTTTCACAATATTGGCCTTTGTAACGATGGTCACATTCTTTTTTCCATTTTTTCTTGCGAAGTCAAAAGCCGCGCGGGCGATCCGTTCACTGCCCTGCTTTGTCTGCACTTTAAAATCCACAGCCAGATCTTCATTGACCTGGATTCCTTTATTGCCCCAGATATACTCTCCTTCAATATTTTCACGGAAAAATGTCCAGTCAATGCCTTTATCAGGAATTCGGATAGGGCGCACCGCCGCAAATAATTCCAGTCCTCTTCTCAGCAGACTGTTGGCGCTTACCAGATTCGGCCACGGATCTCCTGCTCTCGGCGTCACCATAGGACCCTTTAACAATACGTCGCACTGCTTCACTTCCTCAAAAACATCTTCCGGCAGACTCTGCGTCAAAGCCGCCCTGTTTTCAATGGTCATCCCTTCAATCTGGCGAACCTCTATTTTTCCGCTTTCCAGTTCCGGCTTCATCAGCACTTCCATCACCCGAAGCGCCTGCTTCATAATCAACGGCCCAATCCCATCTCCAGGCATCACGCCCACCACAATCCGGTCTGATTTCGAAAAATCTTTTATCGTATTATCCGCTTTCATTCTCTCGATCCGCTCAAACTCCGACTGAATTAATTCCCCAAATTTTTCCTTTGCCACATCAACGCTGTTCATCCTTACTCCTCCTTCAAAATACTTTCCGATTTGCTTCTTTATTTAAATTATATATTCTTTTTATTCATAGGTAAAATACTATTTTAGTCGTATCCATTATAGTCAAAATGCATTTTACTGTATTCTGTCGCAAAATCTTTATTTAACTGGCTAAGGTACGCCGGAAAGAAGGGGAAACCCAGGCAGGCGGCGGAAGTAATCGGCGAAATGGGATTCGGGATTCGCCCCTAAGATGTACTAAGACCCGCAAGGACAAAAAGAGACAGGACCGCGCCCATTCGCAGTGAACTCCTTATGACTTCAC
>NZ_PKUU01000032.1 GCF_002899675.1 Clostridium sp. chh4-2
CAGTTTCTACCTGCCTCGTTCTGCCCTTACGGGCCTAAGATGTTCTAAAGGGGTTCCATACGATCCGATCTGTCTGCATCTTCCTTCCCCGGCCCGGACGGCCCCTCCGACCTTCGTCTTCCGGCTCCGCCTCCCGATTCCGGGCTGGTTTTCGCTGGCTTGGTTAAAAACAATATTGGTGAGTAGGTATTTATGTAGAATCACATTTACATAGATCGTTGAGGGATTTTCGGAAATGCCTTCAGGTTTTACTTTAAACGTCAAGGCATTTCACGAAAAGACTTCACCCTTTACATTAAATCGTGAAGGTATTTCTGAAAAAGACCTCACGGTTGATGTAAAAATCTACTTTCCCATCCACCAAATCTTTTTTTCTCTTAGCTAGCCAAGCAACAGCCGGAAAGAAGGGGACACCTGGGCGGGCGGCGGAACTAATAAGGAATAGGGGATCGTTTGCAGACCCTTAGAGGTACTTGGCTGGCAGAAACGGAAAAAGGCAGACAAATACTGAATACCGAATCAGTATTTGAGGCGCCCCTTGAGCAGTGAAGTCATCAGGAGTTCACTGCGAATGGGCGCCGCTCTGCCTTTTTCCGTTTCTGGCGGCCTTAGTACCTCTTAGGGTCGAAACTCGAATCCCCTATTCCTTATTAGTTCCGCCGCCCGCCCAGGTGTCCCCTTCTTTCCGGCGTACCTTTCTAAACTAAATAAAGATTTACTCTATTTTTTGTTTTTCTCAACTTCCTGCATCTTCATAGCGCGTACCTTCAGCGGAAGACCGAACAATGTGATGAATCCATCGGCGTCGTGATGGTCATACAGATCGCCGGTTGTAAAGGATGCCAATGACTCGCTGTACAGGGAATACGGAGATGTGGTTCCGGCTTTGATGATATTGCCTTTGTAAAGTTTGAATTTTACTTCTCCGGTCACATATTCCTGAGTGGATTCCACAAATGCCTGAACTGCCTCGCGAAGAGGAGTGAACCATTTTCCTTCGTAAACGATCTGAGCGAATTTATTGCCCATTTCTTTCTTGGTTTCCATGGTAGCGCGGTCTAATACCAGTTCTTCCAGCTGCTGATGAGCTTCCATCAGGATGGTTCCTCCCGGAGTCTCATAAACGCCGCGGGATTTCATGCCTACAACGCGGTTTTCAACGATATCCACGATGCCGATGCCGTGTTTTCCGCCTAATTCATTTAATTTCTTGATGATGTCGGAAACCTTCATCTTTTCTCCGTTTACGCTTACCGGAATCCCTTTTTCAAATGTCATGGTAACGTATTCGCCTTCATTAGGAGCTTTCTCAGGAGATACGCCAAGAACTAATAAATGATCGTAATTCGGTTCATTTGCCGGATCTTCCAGTTCCAGGCCCTCATGGCTGATGTGCCATAAGTTGCGGTCGCGGCTGTAGCTGGAGTCAGCGGAGAACGGAAGGTTGATTCCGTGCTGCTTGCAGTATTCGATTTCGTCATCACGGGACTGCATGGTCCATACATCCGTCATCCGCCATGGAGCGATGATCTTTAAATCAGGAGCCAGGGCTTTGATGCCAAGCTCAAAACGGATCTGGTCATTTCCCTTTCCAGTAGCTCCGTGGCAGATTGCGGAAGCGCCTTCTTTACGTGCAATTTCAACCAGCCTTTTAGCGATTGCAGGGCGGGCCATGGAAGTTCCCAGTAAATATTTGTTTTCATAAACAGCGTTGGCCTGAACGCAAGGCACGATGTAGTTATCGCAGAAATCATCAACCAGATCTTCGATATATAATTTGGAAGCGCCTGATAATTTAGCTCTTTCGTCTAAACCGTCCAATTCATTTCCCTGTCCGCAGTCGATGCAGCAGCAAATAACCTCATAATCAAAATGTTCCTTTAACCAAGGGATAATAGCAGTGGTATCAAGACCGCCGGAATAAGCTAATACAACTTTCTCTTTCATAATCATTTCCTCCTTCAATGTTTATATGTAGTAAACCATGTTTGTTTATTTTCGAATTGCTTTTTCGAACTTTCATAAATATACAACATATTTTATGAAAATGCAATAGCAAAATCATTTTTTTAAAAAGAACTTGCATATTATGCATTGATAATGTATAATTATGAATCATCAAAGCGGTGCAGCATTTTGACGCCTCTTGGAAAGAATTGTCAATGGTACTTTCTTTATAGGAAAAAAGTCATTATAATAGGAGAATAAAGATAATGGCTGTAAAATAATATGTATGTTTATGAGAGGAAAATGAATATGATTAAAGCTGGAATTATAGGATCAACCGGATATGCAGGGGGAGAACTGGTTCGCCTTCTGATGCAGAGAGACGACGTGGAGATCGTCTGGTACGGCTCTAAAAGCTATGTAGGACAGGAATACGCATCCATATACCAGAACATGTTCGAGATCGTGGATGCGAAATGTATGGACGATAATATGGAAGAACTGGCGGACAAAGTGGACGTAATATTTACCGCAACTCCACAGGGCCTGTGCGCATCCCTTGTTAATGAAGAGATTCTTTCGAAAGTAAAAATTATTGATTTGAGCGCGGATTTCAGAATCAAAGATGTGGATACATATGAAGCATGGTACAAAATCAAACATCCGACGCCGGAATACATAAAAGAAGCCGTATACGGCCTTCCCGAGATCAACCGGGAAGATATTAAAAAAGCCAGATTGATTGCAAATCCGGGCTGCTATCCAACCTGTTCCTTCTTATCCATTTACCCATTGGTAAAGGAAGGGTTGATCGATCCCAATTCCATCATCATCGACGCCAAGTCAGGCACCTCCGGCGCAGGCCGTGGAGCCAAGGTGGATAACCTTTACTGTGAGGTGAATGAGAGCATAAAGGCATATGGAGTGGCATCTCACAGACATACGCCGGAAATCGAAGAGCAGCTTTCCTATGCGGCGGGCGAACCGGTGGTGATTAATTTCACACCTCATTTGGTGCCTATGGACAGAGGCATTTTGATTACCGCTTATGCGAATCTGGTGAAAGACGTTTCTTATGAGGAAGTTAAGGCGGTTTATGATAAATATTATGCGGATGAGTATTTTGTACGGGTTTTGAATAAAGATGTGACGCCGCAGACCAGATGGGTGAAGGGCAGCAACTTTGTGGATGTGAATTTTAAGATTGACCCCAGAACGAAAAGGATTATTATGATGGGCGCTATGGATAATCTGGTGAAGGGAGCTGCGGGGCAGGCAGTTCAGAATATGAATTTGATGTTTGGATTGGAAGAGAATAAGGGATTGAAGCTGGTTCCTATGTTTCCGTAAAGGGAATTTTAAACGAAAGGGTGAAGGCATTTTCAGAAATGCCTTGAGGTTTTAAGTTAAAGGGTGAAGGCATTTTCGAAAATGCCTTCACCCTTCAGGTAAAAAAAGAGGGTGAGGAGATTATGAATATTCGTGTGATGACAACAGAGGATTACGATCAGGTTTATGAATTATGGTCGGGTATAGCCGGTTTTGGGATCAGAAGTATGGATGACTCAAGGGAAGGCGTAGAGCGTTTTATAAGAAGAAACCCCACCACCAGCGTTGTGGCCGAGGATGAGGGAAAGATTATTGGTGCGATCCTTTGCGGACATGACGGGCGCCGCGGATGTTTCTATCACGTATGCGTGGCGGAGGATTACCGGAAGATGGGAATCGGACAGCAGATGGCGTCAATTGCGGCGAAAGCGCTGAAAGAAGAAGGCATTAATAAAGTCAGCCTGGTTGCATTTAAGGATAATGAATTGGGAAATAAGTTCTGGCAGGAACTTGGATGGACCTTCCGGAATGATATAAATTATTACGATTATACGTTAAATGAAATGAATATCACGGAATTTGTAGGAAACAGCACGGCGGTTAAGATTCACAGACCGTAACACAGCAGATAAAATGTATTGCTCAAAACGAAATTGCCATTCATCTGGCAGGACGGAGGATAGAATGAAAAAGATAGAAGGCGGTGTTACCGCAGCAAAAGGATTTAAAGCAGCTTCAACAGCAGCAGGAATTAAATATAAGGACAGGACCGATATGGCTATGATCTACAGCGAAGCACCGTGTAAAGCGGCCGGAACATTTACAACGAATGTGGTGAAGGCGGCCCCTGTGAAATGGGATCAGGACATAGTGAAAAACTCCTTATATGCCCAGGCAGTTGTGGTAAATGCGGGAATTGCCAATGCATGTACGGGCGCAGAGGGATTTGGATACTGCAAAGATACGGCGGCAGCGGCAGCAGAAGCGCTGGGGGTTCCGGAAAATGCCGTATTAGTTGCGTCCACGGGAGTGATTGGAAAACAGCTTCCCATGGATAAATTAGCGGCCGGAGTGAAAGCGATGGCGCCTCTTTTAGACAGCAGCCTGGAAAGCGGAACTTCGGCGGCTAAGGCGATAATGACTACGGATACCGTAAAAAAGGAAGTGGCGGTACAGGTTGAAATCGGCGGACAGACGGTTACTATCGGAGGAATGTGCAAAGGTTCCGGCATGATTCATCCGAATATGTGCACGATGCTGGCATTTGTTACAACGGACGCGGCCATTTCCAAAGAGATGCTTCAGCAGGCGCTGAGCGAGGATATTAAAGATACATACAACATGATTTCCGTGGACGGCGATACCTCTACCAATGATACGGTTCTTTTGCTGGCAAACGGCATGGCCGGGAATCCGGAAATTAAGGAGGCGGGAGCTGACTATGATGCGTTTAAACAGGCCTTAAATTATATCAATGAAACTCTGGCTAAGAAGATGGCGGGAGACGGGGAAGGCTGTACGGCTCTTTTTGAAGTTAAGGTGATCGGCGCGGAGAGTAAGGAACAGGCGGTGATTCTGTCTAAGTCAATCATTACTTCCAGCCTGACTAAGGCGGCGATCTTCGGCCATGACGCCAACTGGGGACGTATTCTGTGTGCGATGGGCTACTCCGGTGCACAGTTTGATCCGGAAAAGGTGGATCTGTTTTTTGAAAGTGCGGCCGGAAAGATGCAGATTATTGAGAATGGAGTTGCGCTGGATTATAGTGAGGAAGAGGCGACTAAGATATTGTCTGAGCCTGAGGTGACAGCCATTGCGGACGTGAAGATGGGAGATGCCTGTGCGACGGCTTGGGGATGCGACCTTACATTTGATTATGTGAAGATTAATGCGGATTACCGCTCGTAAGATTTAACATGAAACGTGAAGGCATTTTGCGAAAAGCCTTCACGTTTAAAGTAAAAGGTGAAGGCTTTTCGCAAAATGCCTTCACGCTTAGTGTAAAAAAGGAGAGTATTATGGAATTAGATCAGAATATCATGCAGAAAGCAGAAGTCTTAATCGAAGCATTACCCTATATCCAGCGTTTCAACCGCAAAATCATCGTAGTCAAATACGGAGGCAGCGCCATGGTGGATGAAGAACTGAAAAAGCACGTCATCCAGGATGTCGTGCTGTTAAAACTGGTAGGATTCAAACCCATTATCGTCCATGGCGGCGGCAAAGAGATCAGCAAATGGGTAAATAAGATAGGCATGGAGCCCAAATTTGTCAACGGTCTGCGCGTAACCGACGAGCCCACCATGGAGATTGCGGAAATGGTTCTCAACAAGGTGAATAAGAGCCTGGTTCAGTTAGTCAACGAACTGGGGATTCAGGCGGTTGGAATCAGCGGAAAAGACGGCATGCTATTAAAATGCGATAAGAAATACTCCAAGGGAGAGGATATTGGCTATGTAGGCGAGATCAAAGAGGTGAACCCTAAGATCATCTACGATCTTTTAGAAAAAGATTTCCTTCCAATTATCTGTCCCATCGGTTATGATGATAATTATCTGAGCTACAATGTGAACGCCGACGATGCCGCCTGTGCCATCGCCCGTGCCGTCAATGCTGAAAAATTGGCATTTCTGACGGATGTGGAAGGGGTATATAAGGATTTTGAAGATAAAGATTCCCTGATTTCAGAAATGACGGTGGATGAGGCGCAGGAATTTGTTTCCAGCGGCATGCTGGGAGGCGGTATGCTTCCGAAGCTTCAGAACTGTATTGACGCCATTCATGAGGGCGTTTCACGGGTACATATTCTGGACGGACGCATTCCTCACTGTCTGCTGCTGGAGATATTCACCAATAAAGGTATTGGAACCGCGATTTTAAATACCAAAGAGGAGCGGTTTTTCCACGATTAAATGCGGCGCAGACGGAAAATAAGAGGTGAAAATGATGATAAATAAAGAAGAATATATAAATAAGGCAGAACAGTCATTTTATAAGACATATAACCGTTTTCCGGTGATATTTGACCACGGTCAGGGCGTAAATCTCTACGATTCCGAAGGGCAGGAATATCTGGATTTCGGGGCGGGAATCGCTGTTATGGCGTTGGGATACAATGATCCCGATTTCAGCAAGGCGGTAAAGGATCAGGTGGATAAGCTGCTTCATACATCCAACCTGTTTTATAACCAGCCGTCCATCGAGGCAGGAGAAAAGCTGCTTAAAGTCTCTCAGATGGACCGGGTGTTTTTCACCAACAGCGGTACGGAAGCAGTCGAGGGCGCGTTAAAGATCGCGAAACGGTATGCGTATAATAAAGGAATGGCGCCTGATTATGAAATCATCGCCATGAAGCATTCATTCCATGGAAGAAGCCTTGGGGCTTTGTCCGTTACCGGAAATGACCATTACCAGGAGCCGTTTTACCCTTTGATTCCCAATATTAAGTTTGCTGAGTTCAACAATCTGGACAGTGTGAAAGAACTCGTTAATGAAAAAACATGTGCCGTCCTGATGGAAACCATTCAGGGAGAAGGCGGGATCTATCCGGCTGATGATGAATTTATAAAAGGCGTCCGCAAGCTCTGCGATGACCATGATATGCTTCTCATGCTGGATGAAATCCAATGCGGCATGGGCCGGAGCGGGGATATGTTTGCATGGCAGGGATACGGCGTGAAGCCGGATGTGATGACGGTGGCAAAAGCTCTTGGAAACGGCGTGCCGGTTGGAGCATTTCTGGCGTGCGGAAAGGCGGCGACAGCCATGGTTCCGGGAGACCATGGAACTACTTATGGCGGAAATCCATTGGTATGTGCGGCGGCCAGCAAGGTGTTAGACCTGTTTGAAGAGAAAAAACTGGTGGATCATGTGAAGGAAATCGGTGCATATCTGGCAGAAAAAACGGCCGGTTTGGTGGATAAGTACGATGCTGTGGTGGAAAGCCGCGGAAAAGGGCTGATTCAGGGCCTGGAACTTTCCATTCCGGTGGCCCCAATTGTGAAAAATGCTCTGATAGAGCAAAAACTTGTTTTAATCAGCGCCGGCAGCAACATTATCCGGTTCGTGCCGCCGCTTGTGATTGAAAAATCAGACGTTGATGAGATGATAATCAGGCTTGAAAAAGCGATTGAATCGTCTTTACAGTAAAAGTTGAGGATTGATACGTGTTAGATGAACGATTGGAAATGCTTCTGTCGGAGCTGCTTGGCTGTGAATACAAAACGGCCAGGCAGCTGGCGGAAAAGATAAATCTCAGTGAAAAATCAGTCAGAACCAGAATCAAAGAGCTGGGCACCATATGCATTGCAAATGGTGCCGTTCTTCGTTCCAAACAGCGTTATGGATACTGCCTGGAAATTGAAGATCAAGGCCGTTTTCAAAAGTTTTTGGAAGAATGCAGGCAGCCTGAGGGCAGGATGGGGCTGACTACGCCGGAGCATCGGGTAAAATATCTGCTGAATGAGCTTTTGAGCGCTCAGACCTATGTGAAAATGGATGATTTGGCGGAAAAGATGTACATATCCAGACAGACTCTGGTGAACGATCTCAGAAAGGCCGAGTCCATTTTGGACGGCTATGGGCTGATTGTCGAGAAGAAATCCAGATATGGAATGAAGGTTCTGGGGCAGGAACTGGGAATGCGGAGATGTATTTCAGAGCATTTATCAAAGAAATATGAGGCTGAAAGCGGAGATAAGACGCTGCAGCTGATTTTAAACGTGTTAAAACAATTCCATTTGGAGATCACGGAGGCGGCTTTAAGAGAGCTGTATCTGTATGTAAAGATCAGTGTAAAGAGGATGGAACAGGGATTTTTTGTCCGCATGCCGGAAGAGGCGGAATTTATGAAAGAGCGGACGGAGTTTCAAGCTGCGTCTGTGCTTGCGGAGGAATTGGGAGAGGTAAAATCCATCGTGATTCCGGAATGTGAGACCTTGTATCTGGCGGTGCTGATGGCGGGAAACCGGACGTTTGCCGCCGCCGGGTGGGAAGATACCAATTATGTGATTCCTCAGTATCTGGATGAACTGGTGGACCGGATGGTGAATACGGTTTATGAGACGTTCGGGCTGGATTATCGGCGCAATCTGGAATTGAGGATGGCCCTTAACTACCATATGGTGCCCATGGATATCCGGCTCAGATATCAGCTGAAAATCCAAAATCCCATGCTGGACGAAATCAAGAAGAATTATATGTTTCCCTACACGGCAGCTGGCCAGGCGGTGATCCCTTTGATGGAATATTACCATAGCAGCATCTCGGATGAAGAGACCGGTTATATAGCCCTGCAATTTGCGCTGGCCATGGAGCGGGATAAAAAGGGGATTCAGAAGAAGAGGATCCTGATGGTATGCTCATCGGGACAGGGCAGCGCCCAGCTTTTAAAATATAAATATATGGAAGAATTCGGTAAGTATATCGAAGAAATCAAAATCTGCACGGTTTATCAGATTGAGGACATGGATTTTTCCGATATCGACTATGTCTTGACCACAGTGCCCGTAAAATCCAAAATTCCGCGGCCGATTATGGAAATACAGACTTTTTTAAGTGACGGCGAGATCTTAAAAATCCGGGAAAAACTTCAGGAAAATGAGATGGATTTTTTGAACGGTTACTACAGCGGGGAATTGTTTTTCCCTGATTTGGAGGGAAACAGCAAAGAAGAGGTGATCGCCTCCATGTGTGAAAAGATCAGCCGGTTTCGGACGCTTCCGGAGGAATTTTACGATTCCGTGCTGAAAAGGGAGGACCTGGCTCATACGGATTACGGCAATCTGGTGGCCTTGCCGCATCCGTATAAAATGATGACGGACACCACATTTGTGGCGGTGGGAATCCTGCAAAAACCGATTTACTGGGTACAGAACCAGGTGCAGGTGGTTCTGCTTGTTTCACTGGCAGAGGGGAAACATTCGCGGATACAGGAATTTTATAAGGTGACAACTGAGCTGCTCTTAAAAGAAGAGGCCATCCGGCAGTTGATCAGCCATCCGGAATTTGCGGTTTTTATGGATTTGCTGAGGGAAAAATAAATTTTATAAGCAGGCAGCCTGCCGGTCAATGCAAAGCTGCAAAAAAGGGAATGGAGAACGGATCAAAGGCATATCCGCCGGATCAGATAAAACCTCTCCATTCTCTTAATTTTTGCTCTTCTTTTGCGCCGTAACCGCGGGCAAGTTCGATCAGATACTGTGCGGCGGCATTCAGCTGAATTCCATTGGGATATACGATGCACCATTTCCACTGAGAATTGCCGTTTAGGCGGAACCAGGCGATATCATGATACTGGACCGCATAAAATTGAGGCAGAATCGTACAGCATAATCCGCGGCTGACCATCTTGCACAAAGCATGATTCATGGAAGTTTCAAACAGTATTTTGGGTTTGAATCCGGCGTTGTGAAACAGCGGGTCGATCACTGCGCGCATGGTGGATTCTGGGAAGATAAGGGAAAATGAATCTTCCTTAAAGCAGGAAAGGTCTGCAGACATGTATTGACGCAGGCTGTGAGATTATCACGCTGGATGCCCCGGTTTTGGAAGAGCTTCAGGAAAAAGCCGGAGTGGTATATGACATGGTTCGTAAAAATCTTGGAGATGAACTTACGGATGAAGCGCTGCAGGCGGTAAAAGATGCTGAGTAGAGAGGCAGAAGACAGATGTATAATTATGTGATTAAAAACGGCAGGGTTTATGACCCGTTAAAAGGGTTCATGGAGAACCGGGATATTTATATTGAAAATGGGCGGTTAAAAGAGAGCTTTCCCGGACCGGAATGTCAGGTGATCGATGCAAAAGGATGTTATGTTGCTCCTGGTTTTATCGATTATCATGTGCACTATTTTAAAGGAGGAGCCGAAAATGGAGTCAATGCGGATGCGGCCTCGTTTCCCTGCGGCGTGACAACTGCGGTGGATGCGGGCACCTGCGGCGCGTCTTCTTATGAGATTTTTCAGAAGGCAGTGATTGACCGGTCGGATGTGCGGCTTCTGGCTCAGCTTCTGGTGGCCTCCGGAGGCCAGCTAACCAGCCGGTATACGGAAAATCTGGATCCCGAACTCATGGATGTAAAGCGGATAAAAGAATTGTTTTGCACATATCCCAATACCTTAACCGGATTAAAAATCAGACTTTCAGCGAATATCGCGTCTCCTGAAACAGCAAAAGCCTCCCTTAAAAAGGCGGTGGAGCTGGGAGAAGAACTGGGATGCAATCTGGTGGTACATATTACGGACCCCGCCATGAATTTGGAAAAGATGGCTTCGATTCTGAGAAAGGGTGATGTGATCTGCCATGCATACCAGAATAAAGGAAAGGAAACGATTCTGGACCGGAATAAAAATGTGAGGGAAGGAATTTTAAGAGCCAGAGAGCGGGGCGTGCTTTTCGACGCCTGCAACGGAAAAAATAACTTTGATTTAAAAGTGGCCCAGACCGCCATCGAACAGGGATTTTATCCGGATATCATCAGCTCGGACGTCAATACGGTTTCCTATTATCAGGGCGTACTCCACAGCCTTCCCCGGGTGCTGTCCAAATATCTGACATTTGGCATGTCTCTGGAACGCATTCTGGATGCTGCGGTGCTCATGCCCGCCAGACTGATCGGACGGGAAGATCTGGCTTCCCTAAAACCGGGAACAGAAGCGGATCTGGTGATTTTTAAAGTGGAAGAGCGGGAGATCACATACCGCGATTGGACGGATGGAATCAATGAACTGAAAGGGCATGAGATGATTGTGCCACAGATGACCATAAAAGGCGGAAATGTGGTTTACAGCCAGGTGTATTTCGGATAAGACCAAAGACCTCTGAAAAAGAGGGCTGGAAATAAAAATTATTTATAGAAGAGTCACTGATGTCAAAACGGCAGCAGCGGCTCTTTTTCTCATCATAGAGAAGCGATTTCTGCAAAGTATTATATGATTAAAAATTACCACATACAATCCGGTAAAATCCTGTATGGCAACAAAGACGAAAAACAGGTATTCTATAATCATCAGACTGTATTTTTATTCAGATAATGTAAGGATTGCTGAATAGATACCCCATAGAAATGAGGAAAATTGTGAAACAGATCTTATTATTATGCGCCATGGGAATGTCCACCAGCCTTCTGGTGAGAAAGCTGGAAAAGCAGGCTGCGGCAGAGGGATATGAGTGTGAAATCGACGCCTGTTCCGCATTCGATGTGGATGAATTTCAAAAAAAACCGGATCTCATCGTCCTCGGGCCTCAGGTAAGACACCGGCTGGAGGAATTCAGGGACAAATACCCTGAGAAAAAGGTGATCGCCCTGGACACCGTCTTATATGGAATGATGGATGCAAAAAGCATATTAAAAATAATAAAAAAGGAATTGGAACAGGCAGAATAAATAGAGCCAAGGAGGTAATCTTGTGGATACGAATCAGGAATTAATCGTAATGGAATTGGTGGTAAATGCGGGAGAGGGCCGGAGCTTTGCGATGGAGGCCTTAAAGGCGGCCAGAACCGGAGATTTTGAAAAAGCCGGTCAGCTGGTAAAACAGTCGGAGCAGGCCATCCAGAACGCTCACCGGTCCCAGATTGATATTATCTCAAAGGAAGCGGGCGGAGAGCCATTTCCTATGAGTCTTTTAATGGTGCATGCGCAGGATCATGTGATGACTGCCATGACCGTGCTTGAACTGGCAAAAGAGATGATTCAGATGTATCAGATGATTCAGAAAAAGGGGGAGTAAACATGGATGTAAAGTTCCCAAAAGAATTTTTATGGGGATCGGCCACCGCTTCCTACCAGTGCGAAGGGGCCTGGGATGAAGACGGAAAAGGGCTGGGAATGTGGGATGAATTCTGCCACAGCGACAAAAACTGCATCACCTATACTACCGGGGATGTGGCTTCCGACCATTATCACAGATTTGAAGAGGACATTAAGATGATGGCGGAGGGAGGACAGAACACCTACCGTTTTTCCCTGGCATGGCCCAGAATTATGCCGGACGGAACCGGAAAGGTGAACCAGAAAGGAATCGAATATTACCGGAAGGTGATCGACACCTGCTTTAAATACGGGGTGGAACCTAATGTTACCTTATACCACTGGGATCTTCCCAATTCTCTGGCTCAAAAGGGCGGATGGGAGAATGTAGAAACTGCGTATGCATTTGCCGAATATGCGAAAGTATGTTTTGATGCATTCGGAGATCAGGTGAATCTGTGGGTGACCATCAATGAACCAAGCTATTTTATCACTTCCGGATATGCCATCGGAAATTATCCTCCTAATGTGAAGGATTTCCAGCGGATGATCCATGCGGCCTATCATGTGATGCTGGCCAGCGCCCTTGGGGTAAAAGCGTTCAGGGAGTCCAAGGCAAAGGGGCAGATCGGAATCGTACATGCCAGCGCCAATGTGGATCTTTATGAGGAAAGCGAAGCGTGCCAAAAGGCCGGACGCTTGGCGGATAATTATTTTAACAATTGGGTGCTGGACCCGCCGATGCTGGGACATTTTCCTCAGGATCTGCTTGAAAAACTGGTGGAGGAGGGATTTGACCTGTCTTTCATGAAGCCGGAGCACGAGGAAATCCTTAAAAACGGCATCGTGGATTTCATCGGAATCAATTACTACAGCCGCGCGTTAATCAAGCCATACACGTCGGGAGAAACCATATTAAAGGCCAATAATACCGGCAAAAAAGGGGACGACAGGGCGGAGTTAATCATCAAGGGCTGGTTTGAACAGGCCAAAGATCCTGACAGCGAATACACGGCATGGGACTGCGAGATCTATCCCAAAGGAATCTATGACGAATTGGCGGACATCAGGAAAAAATATGGCGATGTGCCTGTCTACATCACGGAAAATGGAGTCGGCATGTATGAAAAACCGGCGGAAAGCGGCATGGTGGAAGACGACGGACGGATTGATTTCCTGAGCAGGCATATGGAAGAGATGCGGAGGGCCATCCGGGATGGATTTAACCTGAAGGGCTATTATGTGTGGTCTACATTTGATTTGTACAGCTGGATTAACGGTTATGAAAAACGCTATGGCTTAGTCAGAGTGGATTTTGATGATAATTGCAGACGGACTCCTAAGAAAAGCTATTACTGGTACCGGGATTTCATCCGGAATGAGAACCAGGAATCGGGCGGCCGCTGAAAAATAAGCAAAATGCGCTCATAACGGCATAAAGGATCATAACAATAACAAATGGGAAGGGAAAGATGAGATGGAAAACAAAGGAATCACTAAATGGATTGAGAAACACATTCTGCCTTTGGCAAACAAAATCGCAAGGAATAAGTATTTAAAATCGATTCAGAGTTCATTTTTATCGGCGATGCCGTTAATGATGATCGGCAGCTTTGCGCTGATTATCGCGGAACCGCCTATGGATTACACCACGATGGAGGCGGGAAGCCTGCTCTATGGATTTTTCAAAGGCTGGGCCGGGCTGGCTGCGGCTGTAGGAGGTCCGCTGAACTTTTTGTTTGACGTAACGCTGGGTTCGCTGGCCATCTATGTGGCTCTCGGAATCGGATACTTTTTATCGGTTCATTATAAGATACAGCCTTATACGCCGACCATCACCACATTGATCACATTTTTACTGTTCAACACCGATTACGTGGAAGGCGGTTTTTCCAACAGCTATTTCGGCGGCACCGGACTGTTTTCAGCCATGATCGTGGCAATTATTACGGTTGAATTTTACCGTTTCCTGATTCAGCACAAGGTGGGCTCCATAAAGATGCCTGACAGCGTGCCCCCGGCTCTGGCTGCTTCCTTTGAGGCGCTGGTGCCAATCGCAATTATTTCTTTAGTTGCAACCTTCTTCACCACTTTGGTGAAAAATGTGAGCGGTGTCATACTGCCTGAGCTGGTTTTAAGCCTGATCACACCGCTGATCAAATTCATTGACAACGTGTTTGGAGTAACCATCGTTTCCGTTCTCCAGCAGGTTCTGTGGTGGTTTGGTATCCACGATACGGCCATCGGCGCAGTGCTTTCCCCAATCAGGGATTCCAACTTCGCTATGAATGCAGCGGCTTATGCTGCGGGAACTTCCGCAAAGGATCTGCCTTTCGTATTCTGTTCCCCATACTGGTGGGTATTCGTTACCATCGGCGGAGCAGGAGCTACCTTTGCACTTGCGGCGCTTTTGCTCACCAGCAAGTCAACTCAGCTAAAAACCGTGGGAAAAATCGGCATTGTACCCGCGCTTTTCAATATCAATGAGCCGGTGCTGTTCGGACTTCCGATCGTATTGAATCCGCTGATGCTGTTCCCATTTATCGTGGCTCAGACATTAAACGCGATCATCACTTATATCTGCATGTCCAGCGGAATTATATCTAGATGCTTTGTGGAGCCGGGATGGAACCTGTTTGCACCGATCGGAGCATTTTTAGCTACGATGGATTTTAAGGCGGTTATTCTGGTGGTTTTATTAATAATCATGGATGCAGTTATTTACTATCCTTTCTTTAAGGTGTATGATAATAAAGTATACAAAGAAGAACAGGAAGGTATCAGTGAATGAAGATAGTTTTAGTATGTTATGCCGGAATGTCCACCAGCATGGTGATGAATAAGATGAAAGCCGCGGCATCCGCCCAGCAGATCGAACTGGAAGCAGTCGCCGTTCCGGTCAGCGATCTGGACGATCATAAAGAAGGGGCCGACGCAGTCCTGTTAGGACCTCAGATCCGCTATGCGCTGGACGAAGTAAAAGAAAAAGTGGAGAACAAGATCCCGGTTCTCGCAATCGATACCCGTGATTACGGTATGATGCGCGGAGATAAGATTCTCAAAGACACATTAAAGGCAATCGAAGAATTTAAACAGCAGTAACAGGCCGTTTGCAAGCTGTAAAGCGGCAACCCTGCTGTTATGTACATAAAAGCTGCGGAACGCGGTAATAAAGTTTATTTTATTATCATTTCCGCAGCTTTTTGTCTGCCTCGCAGACGGTTTGCAAAGCTGCCGGAAGGATAATTCTTACTAATATTTTCTCTATTCATCCGATATACTGTGTAAAGAACATGAAATCAGGATTTTACAATCCGGAAATGAGAACCGCCTATGTGCACTGCAGCAATGATAAAAAACAGCCGGGGAGATGTCTTCTTTGGAAGAACCATGGATTTTTCCTACCCCTTAGCTCCCCACGTATACAAAATGCCTCCCAATTATGAATGGATCAACACACCCGGAACCTTCCGGCTCAAAAACCGGTACGGCTACATAGGAACCGGCCAGGACATCTCAAAGATCATCTTTGCCGACGGTGTTAATGAAGCCGGTCTGGCCGCAGCCGTTTTATATTTCCCCGGATACGCCCGGTACCATAACACACCGGAACTGGAAGGAAACCAACAAGTCTCCGTAGCTGCCGTCGAACTGGTAAATTTTCTGCTGGGAATGTGTTCCTCCGTCCATGACGCCGCCACGCTGCTTCCCACCGTCAGAATCACGGGAGCCAAAGATTCCATCACCAATTCCATAGCTCCCCTCCACTGGATCATCGCAGATAAAACCGGCGCCTGTATAACCGTGGAACCGACCGAAGCCGGCCTCCAAATCCTTGATAATCCCATCGGCGTCCTGTCAAACAGCCCCGGCTTTCAATGGCACATGACCAACCTGAGAAATTACATGAACCTTACCACCAGCCAACAAAAAGAAACGCAGTGGGACAATGTCCCCCTCACCCCCTTCGGCCAGGGAGCCGGCAGCCTTGGCCTCCCCGGAGATTACACCCCTCCCTCCCGCTTCGTCCGCACCGCCTTCCTAAAAAGCCACACAACCATCCCCGACGACAAAGACGCCGCCATAACCGCCTGCTTTCACATCTTAGAAAGCGTCACAATCCCCAAAGGCCCCGTCATAACGCCGGAAAACACCGCAGACTACACTCAATACACCGCCTTCCTAAACCTCTCCACCCCAGAATACTACGCCAAATCCTATACCAACAGCCAAATCATCCAAGAACCTTTATCCCCTATAAATACCAAAGACAATTCTCCTTTAGATCTCGGCCCCTTAATCCGCCCAATCAAATTTCCTAATTTAATACCCACACAGTAATTATTCTTCACATACCTCCAGAGCCGCCAAAGTTCCCAGCCCCGGCCTGCTGTGCGGCCTGTTTCCGGGCTTGGGGTTCATGAAATTGTCCACACAATATGACTATGCAGGGCATTAGAGGATGTTAGCGCGCGGAATTTTTCGTTCTGCGGGAAAGAGCCGCTTGTTTGAGCGAAGCGAGTTGCGGTCTTTCCCAAAGGCTTTTAGAAAAATCCCGCACGCTTACTTCCTCTTATGCCCGAATCCGGAATATTGGGCGGACAATTTCATGAACCCCAAGCCCGGAAACAGGCCGCACAGCAGGCCGGGGCTGGGAACTTCCCCCCTCCCGCTCAGAGAAAAAAATTACTGCACATTGACGTGAAAACCCTCTGCGGTCTATAATAAACCCAACAGACAACCCCTGGTACAAAGGAAAGTGAGGAAATATATGATAAAAGAGATGAAGATATCCGAGTTTTATGAAGTGCTTTCGTCCAAAGCCCCGGTCCCCGGCGGCGGCGGCGCCTCTGCCCTTGGAGGAGCCCTTGGTGCAGCTCTTGGCAGCATGGTTGGAAATCTTACGGTCGGGAAAAAACGATATGCGGATGTGGAAGAAGAGGTTCAGGACCTCTTAAAGCAGCTGGAAGCCTTAGGAAAAGACATGATGATATTGGCAGACCGGGATGCGGAAGTGTTCGCCCCGTTGGCTGCTTCCTACGGACTGCCTTCCGAGACGCCAGAGCAAAAGGCTGAAAAAGAGATTGTGCTGGAAAAGAACCTTCTGGCGGCCAGCCTGGTTCCTCTTGAGATCATGGAAAAATCGGTGGAGATCATGGAGATATTGAAAATTCTGGCCGAAAAGGGGAGCCGGATGGCAGTGTCCGATGTGGGCGTGGCTGTTCAGTTTGCCAGAGCAGCACTTTTGGGCGCTGTGATGAATGTGTATATCAATACGAAATCCATGAAAAACAGGGAAAAGGCAGAGGAATTGAACGCCCATGCCGCACAGCTGGTAAAAGCCGGTACGGCAGAGGCAGATAAGATCTACGAAGGGGTGACGAAAACACTTACGAACCGGTAGACTGATAGTGGCGGAGCCCCGTTTTCCAAAGGAGGAAGGACGGAATAAAGAACAAAAGGGCCAGGAACGGCAGAAGCGCATAGCGGATATTCTGAGTTCGTCCGATCACGTATAGAAACGGATAATACTGAAACAGGGCGAAGGGAATCAGATAAGTGCAGATGGTCAGCACCGTTTTTCCGTAGATGCTGACCGGATATTTGCCGTATTCCCTGGCTCCGTCTGTGAAAATATTCATAAACTCCAGTCCTTCCAGCGTAAAAAAGCAGATGGAGGCGTAGATGATGAAGATGCAGGCAAACACTAAAGTGCCGCTCACAATCATCAGGAGTATGGTGAACATTCTGAAAAGAGTCCAGTCCACCTGGCTTTTACGGATTCCAAACAAGAGCATCACAACTGCCTGCAGGAGCCGGCCCATCCGGGTCAGCTCTATTTTATTGCACAAAACCAGAAAAACGGTTCCATGGGGCCGGAGCAGAATGCGGTCAAATTCGCCGTTTCCAATCATGGTATGAAAGGTATCGAATCCCCGGAAAAATGTTTCGGCCAGAGTAAACGCCATCAGGGAGACGGAAAAGCATAAAAGCACCTGTGAATAGGAAAATCCCTCCACCTGATGAAACCTTGCCATCATAAAATAGACGCCCAGGAATACGTTGAAAGAGATTAAAAACTGTCCCAATGTGGTCAGGAAAAAAGACGCTTTATGCTGCATCATGCTTTCCACATGTATGACCAGAAAATGAAAATATAATTTTACGGATTTTATCATATGCTCAGCCTCCCTGTATTATCACACGTTTTAAAGCCTTGGATTCCAGAAAACTGCCGGCAAGAACCAGAACGGCCAGCCAGAAAACCTGAAGGCACAGGCTTTTTATCATAGCTCCACCGGCAAGATCCCCGCTGTAGATCCGAAACGGCACATTCTGCATGGAGGCGAATGGAAGCAGTTCCACCGCCTGCCTGATTCCGTCCGGCAGAAAGGGAAGGGGAATCACGGCACCGCTTAAAAATTCAGACAGGGAAGTTACCATAAGCTTAATTCCCTGCGATGAAATCGTGTAAAAAACGGACATATAAACCAGCATTCCAAAAGCGACCACAACCAGGGTCCCCAGCGCCATGGATAAAAAGAACAGCAGTGTAGTTGAAAGGCTGGCCGGAAGAATCAAACGAAATGGTTTTGGCATCAACAGGGAAAAAAACAGCACCGGAAAACACCGCAGCACCGCTTTTGACAAACGGACCGCAAGTCCCCGGACGAACCACATATGGTACAGCCGGACAGGCCGGCAAAGCTCATAGGCCACATTGCCCGTGGTGATGGAATCAAATAATTCCGATTCCCAGAACCAGGTCATAAAAAGTGCGAGAAATGCCTGCTGAAGCCAGATATAACTGACCAAAGCGGGAAATGTCATGGGAAAATCCCGGCTTCCGCTTTGATAAAAGGCTCTGAAAAGCAGGATCTCCATAAATCCCCAGGTGAACTGGGTTGCCACTCCGGCGGCGGCGGCGGCCCGGTATTGAAGGCCGTTAATAAAACGGATTCGGAAAAATGATAAGTATTTTTTCAAAACTGCACCTCCCGCCTAAATATCGTAATCGCGGTATAGTGCGGCCGCAATTTCGTCGAGTCCGGCATGTTCATAGGGGCTGTGGGATTTCAGATCCTCCAGGTTTCCGTCCAGCAGAAGCTGTCCTTTTCCGATCAGAAGCACCCGTTTGGCAAGGGCCTCAATATCCTGCATATCATGGGTGGTTAAAAGCACGGTGGTATTGTGTTCTTTGTTTAGGCGGATGATAAATTCCCGTACAGCCAGTTTGGATACGGCGTCCAGCCCGATGGTGGGTTCGTCTAAAAACAGGATTTTGGGGGTATGAAGCAAAGAAGCGGCGATCTCGCAGCGCATCCTCTGTCCTAAAGACAGCATTCTGGCCGGAGTTTTGATGAGGGTTTCCAGGGAGAGCAGTTCTGTCAGTTCGTCCAGAGTGTGTTTAAAACTGCTGTCCGGAACCTGGTAGATATCCTTTAGAAGGCAGAACGAGTCGATGATGGGCACGTCCCACCAGAGCTGTGATCTCTGTCCGAAGACAACTCCAATGTCTTTTACATGCTCTCTGCGTTCCTTCCATGGAACCCGTCCGTTGATGAGGCAAGTCCCGGAATCAGGGGTCAGAATCCCGCTGAGAATCTTGATCGTAGAGCTTTTTCCGGCGCCGTTTGGCCCGATATAGCCTACCATCTCCCCTTCCTGAATCGTAAATGAGATGTCGTTCAATGCGTGAATGGTGTCTGCCTGTCTGTGAAATAATGCTTTGACGGCTTGAGAGAAGCCTGCGCTTCTGCGATAGACCTTAAAGGTCTTTTGGATGTGTTCCACTTGAATCATAATTTCCTCCTGGTAGTAATATTTTTACATATCTTGCCAAGCGGTGAGATACCGTGAGCGGTATCTTTCCCCGGCGAAAGAACCGGAGATTCCGTGGTGAGAAAGAACTTTAATATACCACTGCAGGCAACGGTTGTCAATGCTTTTATTATCACTTGATGTATACGGACGGTTTTTCTAAAGGCCGGAGTTATGAAGAATTAGAGGAATGCATTCATATCAGCATTTTAGGATTTGATTTACTGATGCGGATCATTTTTATTCCACGATCCGGCTGATGGATGAGAAAACCCATACCGTGTATAGTGACAAGCTGGGGCTGCGTATGTTATACTTAAACCAACTGGAACATGCCTCAAAAGAGGAATCGGAGCAAGAGGTTTATAAGTGGGCCAAACTGATATCGGCCAAAGATTGGAAGGTGTTGACAGAGATGGCAGAGAATAATGAGTATATGAAGGCGACTGTGGAAGAGATGGAGAAGATCAATTCAGATGAAAGTTTAAGATACCTGTATCTTAAAAAGGAGATGGCTCTGTCGGATGAGACTACCATAAGGAATTATTATACGGGTAAGGGCCGGGAAGAAGGAATTGCAGAAGGAATTGAGGAAGGACAACGTCTCATGCTGCGGTTACTGAAATCCATGATGAAAGACGGAATGGGACAGGCGGAGTTTGACCGTTTGGAAACGGATACAGCGTTTAGGAATGAAATGTTAGAAAAATATAAGGAATAGAGCCAATTCAGCTATTTCTTTTTAATTCGAAGGATGATATGATTACGTTTGTTAGAAAAATATCTTAGGAGGTTGGCCGCCATGCAGGTTTTAAAGGGTGCGCAGGTTTCTGCCGGGATTAAGGAAGAGGTACAGGAACAGTTAAGAGAATTAGGCGGATATGTGCCTAAGTTAGCCATTGTCAGGGTTGGGGAGAACCCGGATGATATGTCGTATGAACGGGGAGCAATGAAGAAGATGGACTCATTTGGTCTTAGAGTTCAGTCCTTTGTATTTGACGGCGGCATCAGCGACAGCCAGTTTAAGACAGAGTTTGCAAAGATCAATGAAGATCCGGATATAGACGGAATTCTTCTGTTAAGACCTCTTCCAAAGCAGATCAAAGAAGAGGATATTGAAAAGATGATCGATCCGAAAAAGGATTTGGACGGCATTTCACCGGTGAATATCGCCAAGGTGTTTGCGGGCGATACCAGCGGATTTGCGCCGTGTACGGCCGAAGCCGTGATCGAGGTGTTGAAAGCTTATGAGGTACCGGTTTCGGGGAAACGGGTGACGATTGTGGGCAGGAGCATGGTGGTTGGAAAACCCCTGGCCATGCTGATGCTAAAGGAGAACGCCACAATCACCGTCTGCCATACAAGGACAAAGGATCTTCCGGGAACCTGCCGGAATGCGGAGATTCTGGTGGCTGCGGCAGGAAAAGCCAGAATGCTGGACGGAAGCTTCGTAGGCCAGGATGCGGTGGTGATCGATGTCGGCATCAATGTGGACGAAGACGGAAGGCTGTGCGGGGACGTGGATTTTGATACGATTCAGGAAAAAGCGTCCATGGCGACACCGGTTCCCGGAGGGGTTGGAGCTGTGACCACTGCCGTTTTAGCAAAACATCTGGTTAGAGCCGCGGCGGCAGAACATTAGGAGCGATTGCCGTTTTGGCCTTGGAGTCAGGCGGCGATTACATATAAATAATTTTTAAGGGAAAGGAATTATGAACTATGAAATTAGGAGCATTAGAAGCAGGCGGAACCAAGATGGTCTGTGCGGTAGGCAATGAAAACGGGGAGATATTCGAGCGTATTTCTATTCCAACAGAAACGCCGGATATTACAATGCCTAAGATCATCGATTATTTTAAGGACAAGGAGATCGAAGCGCTGGGAGTGGGCTGTTTCGGACCGATTGATTTAAACAGAAGTTCGGAAACATATGGCTATATTACCACAACGCCTAAGCTGGCTTGGGCCAATTATAATATCGTGGGTGCGTTAAAAGACGCTCTTCATATTCCGGTCGGTTTCGATACGGATGTAAATGGATCGGCTCTCGGCGAAGCCACCTGGGGAATTACAAGAGGGCTGGAAAACAGCATGTATATCACCATCGGAACGGGAATCGGAGCAGGCGTTATCTCTAACGGCAAACTGCTTCACGGCATGCTTCACCCGGAGGCTGGACATGTTCTTTTGAGAAAACATCCGGATGATACGTATGAGGGAAAATGCCCATATCATAAAACATGTCTGGAAGGTCTGGCCGCAGGCCCGGCGATTGAAGCGCGCTGGGGTAAGAAGGGCGTGGAATTGGCTGATAAAAAAGAAGTTTGGGAGATGGAGGCTTACTACATCGCCCAGGCGCTTGTGGATTATATCGTAATCCTTTCACCGCAGAGAATCGTATTGGGCGGAGGCGTTATGCATCAGGAACAGATGATGCCTCTGGTCCGCCAGCAGGTGAAGGAACAGCTGAATGCTTATATCCGGACAAAAGAGCTGGAGGATTTGGAATCCTATATCGTGCTGCCGAGTCTGGATGACAATCAGGGCATTATGGGAGCTTTAAAATTAGCGCTTGATGAACTGAATCTTTAAAAAATGTATAAAACCTTCTGTACAAGAGAAACTAAGAGCAAACTTGTACAGGAGGTTTTTTAATATGTGGGGAATAATTATCGCGCTGATATCAGGCGCGCTTATGAGCCTTCAGGGCGTATTCAATACGGAAGTGACAAAACAGACAAGCATCTGGGTGTCCGCCGGATGGGTTCAGGTGACCGCTTTTATTATGTGTATTGTGATGTGGTTCTTTTCGGGCAGAGAACCGATTGCCGGGATCTTTGCGGTGAGGCCATGGTACATGCTGGCCGGAGGCATTATGGGTGCGCTGATCACCTATACCGTAATTAAAAGTATGGGAACCTTGGGACCGGCGCAGGCTGCCCTGATTATAGTGGTGGCCCAGATTATTGTCGCCTATGCCATCGAAGTGTTCGGTTTATTCGGCGTGGATAAAGCAGGATTTGAGTGGAAAAAACTGCTGGGAGCGGCGGTGGCAATCGCCGGAATCATTATCTTTAAACGGTAATATTTTAAGAGAAAATGTGCTTGTATTTGATGGGGTATTTAGGTAGAATAATAATATGGCTGAAAGTGGTATCCAATTCAATTTAAGGAGGGATACCATGGAACAAATGAACAGAAAGACAGTACTGGTTGTCATATGCATGCTGGCGGCAGGCATATGCTATAGCTGCAGTGGGAAAAGCGGCCGTGAAGAGGCGTTTTTAGGGACAGCAGTTTTGGAAACGTCCGTTTTTTCGGAGACGGCGGGAGAAACTGCACCGCCTGACTGCTGCTATGTACATATCTGCGGAGAGGTGAACGCTCCGGGGGTGTATGAAGTTTTGGAAGGAAGCCGTATTTTCGAGGTGGTGGAGCTGGCAGGCGGTTATACGGACCGGGCCGCTTCCGATTATCTGAATATGGCGGAAACAGTAAAAGACGGGATGAAATTAATCGTGCCTGCGGTTGGCGAAGAAGCAGAGCTTGAGCCATTTGGCGGGAGCTATGACAAAAAGGTAAATCTGAACACTGCTACAAAGGAAGAACTGATGACTTTGAAAGGGATAGGTGAAGCCAGAGCGGCTGATATTATCAGTTACAGGGACAAACATGGTGAGTTTCAGTCAGTGGAAGACATCATGAAGGTTCCCGGTATTAAGGATGCCGCATTTCAAAAGATAAAGGATGACATAGTTGTATAGGTAAAGAAGAGGTGGATTATGGCAAAAGTATTGGTGGTAGATGATGAGAAATTAATTGTGAAGGGAATCCGTTTTAGTTTGGAACAGGATGGGATGGAAGTTGACTGTGCCTATGACGGCGAAGAGGCGATTAACCTGGCGAAGAAAACGGAATATGATATGGTTTTATTGGATGTGATGCTTCCCCAATACGATGGTTATCAGGTGTGCCAGGCGATCCGCGAATTTTCTGAAATGCCAATTATCATGCTTACCGCAAAGGGTAACGACATGGATAAGATTTTGGGACTGGAGTATGGAGCAGATGATTATATCACGAAACCATTTAACATATTAGAGGTTAAGGCACGGATTAAGGCTATTATGCGCAGAAACTCCAAGAAGAGCAGAAGAGATGCGCAGCAGGAGCGCAAAGTGGTTACCGCAGGCGACTTAAAGCTGGATGTGGAAGGCAGGAGAGTATTTATCGGCGAGAAAGAGATCAATCTGACTGCCAAGGAATTTGACCTGCTGGAGCTTTTGGTGTGCAATCCGAATAAGGTGTACAGCCGTGAGGCACTGCTTTCTTCTGTATGGGGGAATAAAGCCATGGAATCCGGAGATGTGAGAACCGTGGATGTTCATGTCAGAAGGCTGAGGGAGAAGATCGAGCCCAGCCCAAGCGATCCCAAGTACGTTCATACCAAATGGGGTGTGGGGTATTATTTCAGAATTAAATAATTGATCGAGTTGTCGCGCCGGGAGTTTCCGGATTGCGACAACTCCTTTTTGTGGACACAAAGGAGGAAATCAGATGGATTATATGATCAGAACCGTTAAGGAGACTGATTTGGAGGAAGTGACCGCTGTGGAGGCGGCTTGTTTTCCGGCTGCGGAAGCGGCGGACCGGTCTTCTTTTAAACAGAGAATCGAAACATTTCCGGACAGCTTTTTCGTAGCGGAAGAGGAAGGACGGATTATCGGGTTTATCAACGGCTGCGTGACGGATCAGAAGGTGATCTGCGATGAGATGTTTGCGGACAGCGGATATCACGATCCCAAGGGCGCGTATCAGAGCATTTTCGGCCTGGATGTGCTGCCGGAGTACAGGAAGCAGGGAATTGCGGCAGGGCTTATGGAATATTTGATCCAGGATGCCAGGAAACGGGGCAGAAAGGGATTGATTCTCACCTGCAAAGACCGGCTGATTCATTATTATGAAAAGTTTGGCTATAAGAATATGGGTATTTCCGGTTCAACTCATGGCGGAGCGGTCTGGTATGACATGATTCTGGAATTTTAAATCGGATAATCAGGGAGAAGGTAGGCCTATGAAACGAAATCCCCAGGGAAGGCGATGGCACAAACTGGACAACACGGGAAAGATATTTCCCCTTATAGCAAATGAGAATCTGAGCAATGTGTTCCGCATCTCGGTCACATTGAAGGAAGAGGTGAACCCTGATCTCCTGCAGCAGGCGCTGAATGAGGTGCTGCCGTGGTTTGAGGGATTTCAGGTTAAGCTGAAACGCGGTTTTTTCTGGTATTATTTTGAGCATAATAAGAGAACGCCGTATATTGAACGGGAGAGCACTTATCCCTGCCGGTATATTGCACCTAAAAGCAATAATCTGTTTTTATTCCGGGTCAGCTATTATGAAAGACGGATTAATCTGGAAGTTTTTCATGCAATAACGGACGGTATGGGGGCGGTAAACTTTTTAAGGGAGCTTACTTACCGTTATCTTCAGCTGAAACGGGGCGTCAATATGGAAGGCGGAAAGCCCAGCGACGCCTGCATTACAGATGTGGAAGACAGCTATCTGAAAAACTATAAAAAGATGCCCAAAAAGAGGTACAGTTCCAGGGCGGCATATCACCTGGAGGGGGAGTATCTGGCCCAGGGAGCGGAGAACATCATACACGGCTGTGTGAAGCTGGACGAATTGAAAAAGGTCTGCAAGGAAAAAGGGGTCAGCATTACCAAATATCTGGCGGCCTGTCTGATCTGGTCCATCTATGAAGAATATCTGGGAGGACAGCCGGGAAAACAGCATATAGGGGTGAATCTTCCCATCAATCTGAGGGCGTTTTTTGGGTCCACCACCACTTCCAATTTTTTTGCTGTGACAGCCATCGATTTTCATCCGGAAGAGGAGCACGAGCCGTTTGACCGCATCCTGGAAGAGGTCAGCGGACAGATGGATGATAAGATTGTAAAAGAAAAGCTGGAGGAAACCATTTCCTATAATGTTTCCAATGAAAAGAAGTGGTATGTGAGGGTTATTCCGCTGTTTATCAAGTGGCTGGCTCTGGGCTTTATATTCAGGAGAAATGACAGAGCCCATACGATTACCTTGTCCAATATCGGCCCTATAACCGTGGATGAAGAATACCGGGACGAGATCGAACAGTTTCATCTCATCATCGGCGTATCCAAACGGCAGAACGCCAAATGCGGCGTCTGCGCTTATGGGCAGGATGTGATGATTTCCTTTACCAGCGTATTTGAAGACAGCCGTTTGGAGGACCGTTTCTTTGACAAACTGAAGGAAGACGGAATCGGCGTCCAGGTGGAGAGCAACGGAATTGCGAAAAAAGAGTGCGATAAGGGAATGTATCCCCAGATTGAGTACAACCGGAAAAAATGGAAAAAGCTGATCAATCTGTTCTACGCGGTTTTGCTCACTGCGGCCGTGATCGTGGGAGTGGTTAATTATGTTACGTTTTCCGGTTTATGGTGGTCTGGAATCGCCATACCGGGAATTCTGTATGCGGGCCTTACGTTCCGGTATTCCATTTTAAAACATGCCAATCTGGGCAAGTCGGTGATGATACAGACTTTGGGACTTCAGGCTCTGCTTTTTATGATTGACTGGGTTTTAGGGTATCAGGGATGGTCGGTGAATTATGCGATCCCCAGCACCATTCTATTCGCAGATATTGCGGTAGTATTTTTAATATTGGTGAATCAACTGAACTGGCAGAGCTATTTTATGTATCAGATTGCGATCACCATATTCAGTTTTGTTCCAATTATATTGTGGGCGGCAGGCCTTGTGACCAATCCGGTGATGGCCATTATCACGGTGATCCTTTCCGTGCTGATCCTTGCGCTCACGATCCTGCTTGGAGACAGAAGCTTTAAAAATGAATTGATCAGAAGATTTCACTTATAAGAGGATTCGGGTGTCAAAAGGTCTTGCCCCTGACAAACAATTCAGACAATTTACAGGGGCAAGACCTTTTGACACCCGAATCATAGGAGATATAAAAGTAACTGTTACTGAACAATTACAAATAAGAGGTGAATGCGTGCAAGGCACGCAGATGGGAGCGAAGATGAGAGACAAGCGTGTGAGTGTACGCGGGAATCTGATGCGGGATATGATTCACGATGTGATGGAAACTTCACTCAAAAGACCAATTCAGACAGGAGAGTTTCGTAAAAATCCGGTAGAACCGGCCTGGATCTGTCCGGCCGGATATGAGTACGAGATCATAGAGACAAAGAATTTTAAAATGGAGTATTTAAGGCCGGCCAATGTATATACGGGCCGTGTGATTCTGCAGCTTCATGGAGGCGGATATATCGGGCCGATGAAGAACATTTACAGAAAGTTTGCGGTTCAGTATTCAAAGCTGAGTTTTGGAGGGGATGTGCTCACCGTGGATTACCGGGTTGCGCCGGAGCATCCTTATCCGGCCGCATTGGAAGACGCGTATGACGCATATAAGTGGCTGATCCATGAAAAGGGATATCATCCGAAACAGGTGATTGTAGCGGGTGATTCTGCCGGAGGCGGATTGTCTATGGCGCTTTTATTCTATCTGAGGGATCACGGGATCGCCCTTCCGGGGGGAGTGATTCTGATGTCGCCATGGGCGGATGTGACATGCAGTGGGGAAAGCTATGATACAAACTATGAACTGGATCCTTTGTTTGGAAATTCCAGGGAGAGCATGCTGTACAATTCCTCCTATATCGGGAACGCTGATCCGAAAAGCCCCTATCTTTCGCCGGTGTTCGGTGATTTTAAGGGATTTCCGCCCATGCTGTTTCAGGTGGGCAGCTATGAGATGCTTTTAAGTGATACGCTGACCTGCGCCGATCTTGCAAAAAAGGCGGGAGTAAAGCGCAGGCTTTCCGTTTATGAAGGAATGTTTCATGTATTTCAGATGAGTCTTGGGCTTTTTCCGGAGAGCCGGGAGGCCTGGTCGGAAGTGGGGCAGTTTATACAGATTATCTATCAGATCAAGAGAAAGCCCAACGGAAAAGTGGTTAAGAGGGTACGTAATAAAATAAGGGTCGGGAGTATGACAGAGTGAGGAAAATACGATGAAGATAACAGAATTAAGATGCAGTTCCTGTAACGGACCGCTGAAGATTGATGAGGAGAATCCAAATATCGCAGTTTGCGAATACTGTAAATCCAGATACATCATAGAGCAGGAAGAAAATGATAATGTGACCATGAGGGGGCCGGAGCAGACCTGGTATCAGCCGCGGGAACCTCAGCCTAAGAGTGAAGTGAAAAAGACCGGCTGGGAACCATACGGCTGGAAACGGGGCGTGGCCCTTGCAGTGGCGTTTATCGTATGCGTGCTGCTGATGAACGGTAAAGGCATCATGAGAAGAATGGAGATGAACCGGGAGGCCAAAGCAAAGGCCCAGACGGAAGCTGTTACCAAAACGGGAAGCAGCGTAAAGGAAACGGAAAAAGAAGAGATTGTAAAGGTGGAACTGACCGGCGGGCTGGCGGCTTTTGCTGCAGAAGTATTTGGAAAACCGGCGGATCAGGTTACGGAAGAAGAACTTGCGAAAATCGGCTGGTTAGAAGTAAAGAGCACGCTGGATGAAACTAGAATCGGCTACAGTTTTGACAATCCATACAAAAAAGAGGGGGCAGAATTAACCTGGATCTCCTTCCCGGGAGAAGGAAAAAAGGTGGAAACCTCACAGTTTGTCCGTTTTACGGGAGTGAAGAAGCTGAAAATCAATAATTACGTTTCTAAATCGGATTTTGCAGGCCTTGAATTGGAAGGGCTTGGATGTTACAGCGAGGACTTAACTCAGGCGGCAGCATTATTAAAAGATCCCGGAAAATTAAAGGAACTGGAGATAAACGGCGTTATCAAGAGCCTGGAGGGAATCGATTCTTTCACGGATCTGGAAGGTCTCAGCCTTTACGGAAGCCACCTGACGGATCTGACCGAGCTTGTAAAACTGAAAAACTTAAAAGCCCTGAAGCTGGAAAACTGTGACGACGTAACGGATTTCTCTTTCCTTTCGGTTATGACCCAGCTGGAGGATTTATATATCCAGTCAGAGGGAATCCGGGATATCGGATTTGTGGAGGGGATGGCAAATTTAACAAAATTAACAATTTCCCATACCAATGTATTAAACCTCAATGGGCTGAACGGTAAGGAGAGCCTGACTTCCCTGGTGGTAGAGCGGTGTTATGAGATGAAAGACTGCAGCAGTATCTCTGGGCTTGTCAATCTGGAGCAGCTTTCACTGGATATTCCTTACGGGTGTGAAAAACCGGATATGAGCGGTCTTGTAAATCTAAAGTCGCTTACGTTGGGAGGATTTGATTCGACTTCATTTATCAGGAATTTTGGAGCGTTGGAGCAGCTGTCATTGGAGGGCTGTGGAATTGATGATCCGGGTGCATTTGCAGGCCTTGTCAATCTGAAAGAGCTGAAATGTTCACGTGTGTACGGGGATACGGCTGGATGGAAATTTGCGTCTCAGCTGCCGGCTCTTACAAAACTGGATTTGACCGGAATGTCTACCTATGAAGACGTGTCGGGACTGTTTGGGATTCCAACGCTGGATACCCTCATCTTAAATGGCATGGAGTGTGAAATTAACTTTGATAAGCTGGCTGCCAACCCGGCGTTAAAACGTCTGGAATTAAACGGAGTTAAACTGTATAAAAATGTTAAAATTAGCGGCGGCGGCGGAATCACTTACGTGGATTACGATAAAGTGACTTTAGACGAGCATACGGACTTTATCGCTGCATATACCGGCCTGGAAACCGTCAGCATAACCGGAAATAAGCTGACGCAGATTAATTTTGCGGCATCTCTACCGGAATTGAAAACCCTTGATATCAGCGATAATTACATAACCGACTTAAAACCTCTGGAACTCCTTAATAAGCTGGAAACCGTCAACTGCACAGGAGATCCGATTTCAAATTATCAGGTTCTCAGTGAATCGGTTACGGTAATTAAATAGGCAAGGGGTACGGAATGAAAATTACACTTGTAACAGTTGGTAAAATCAAAGAAAAATTTTTCGCAGACGCCATTGATGAATACAGCAAACGGTTGAGCCGGTACTGCAAACTGGAGATCATTCAGGTGGCGGACGAAAAAACGCCGGATAATGCCAGCGAAACGGTTGAAACCCAGATCAAAGACAAGGAAGGAGAGCGGATTCTGGCTCAGATCAGGGACGGTTCCTATGTAATCGCCCTTGCTATCGAGGGCCAGATGCTCACTTCGGAAAAACTGGCGGAAAAGATCGACGGCCTGGGCGTGTCCGGAGTGAGCCAGATTGTATTTGTGATCGGCGGATCTTTGGGCCTGTCAAAACATGTGCTGGCCCGGGCGGATTATCTGCTCAGCTTTTCAAAAATGACATTTCCTCATCAGCTGATGCGGGTGATTCTGCTGGAGCAGATTTACCGGAGTTGGAGGATTATAAAGAAGGAACCGTATCATAAGTAACAGAGAGAAGTATGAGAGACAGGAGTTTTAGAAGCAGCCTTGATTTGGGGGACGGAATATCTTATAATTTAATAAGAGAGTAACGAGGAGGTGGACAGCTATGATGTATCCATATATGACATTGGCGGATGAAACAGAGATTGTACATTCTCAGTTGATTGAAGAAAATGGAAAACAGAAAGTGATTGTACATTTTGAAAGGCCCACAGAAGATGGATTTGATTCAGCCAGATGTGAATTGCCTGATTATAAATGGATATTGAGAGATGGTTACTCAGATGAGGAAATAGCAATGTTTGAACAGCTTTTAAGAAGTAATGCTCATTTGCTGTATAAATATGCTATAAGTGGAGGAATACAGATTGCCTAATTTATTTACAGTAAGTGGATATAAAGTTTATTTCTGGTCAAATGAAAATGGCGAGCCAATTCATGTACACATAGCAAAAGGCAGACCAAGTCCTAATGGGACGAAATTATGGCTGACGAAATCAGGAGGCTGTATTGTAGCCAATAATGGAAGTCATATTCCTCAAAAGGAGCTAAATGAGTTAATGGAGTTTGTCTCTGCCCAGTTCTTTTTAATTTGTGCTGAATGGAAAAAATTCTTTGTTGTAGATGATATAAAGTTTTACTGCTAGAATGGATTATTAGAAAACTCGTTTATCTGAGTTAGGAACTGTGATCATATTTATTAACATAAAAAACTGGCTATTGATTAAAAATCAGTAGTCAGTTTTTTATTAGATTTAATAAAGCTGTAAAACAGCCCGTAAACGGAAACGGCACCATTTCTTGTCCTTCTCATACAATGGTAGTGAGTAATATATATTGCTCACCATTAAATTGAGAGCAAGAGGTGTTAAGTTATGACAAATAATGACCTTGATTGTAAGTTAAAGAATTGCTGTGGCGGAGGATGCGGCTGTGGTGCCGGACACTGCTGTAACTGTCCTATAAATCCATTGCCGGCCATACCGGATGATGTCTTCGCTTCATTCAACAACTACGCATTAGCGCCTAAGGACGGCACTCTCCTTCCCATGAATACGGCTGTTGAAGATCCAACCGGGCAGATAACCAGCGCCGATGGGGAGCGGGTTACCCTTGCAGCAGGATATTATCTGGTATCTTACCAGGTATCCGGCCTTTTTGAAAATCCGGGCTATTTTCAAATCACTCCATTTTACAATAATGCCCCGTTTATCATCAACGGTATCTACTTTATGATAGGGAACTGGAGCGGTGGAGGACGGTTCAGCGGCAGCGGCTCCGCAAACTTCATCATCTACGCCCCTTCCGAAACCAGGTTTTCATTGACCTATAACAGTATTGCTACGGTTACAGAAGTTCAGACAACGATAACATTTCTGAAGCTGAGGCGGCCGGTGTGATATCTTCCTTGCATTCAAGCCTATAAAAAAGATTTTTGTATTTAAAAACCCATCCGGATCGCTTATAATACAAGAATAGTAGGGCTTGATTGCCAAAAGGAGCTGAAGCATGGAAAAATTGATATTGAGCATAGTGGCTTTCTTTTTTATAGTGTCCCCTGCTGATCTTAAAACGCTGCCCGAAATATCGTCCATGTATATAGAAGAAGCTATGCTGTCAGAGGAAGAAAACCATGCTGCGGAGCTCTTTAATACCAGTGAACGGCGTCGTATCTATGATTTTAAAGTGAAGAATGCGCCTGTTGGTGTGGAGATCAGCACATATCAATTGGAAGACGGGAGTTGGAGCGTGATTTCCAGGGAAAACAGGCAGGTAATGAATAAAAGGGGAAGAATTGCGCTGGGATTTGACAATATCGGAGATGGTATCAGGGTGGCCCTGCAAGATTCTGAGACAGGAGTGGTCAGCTCATATACCACGGATGCTGTTGCAGACTGTGGAGATATGGGCTGGGCAGCAGGAGTGCTCAGCGGTCATGAGAAAATCGGCTATGATGAGGAAAAGCCATTGATTCTTCAGGTTGTTACGTCTGGAAATCCTGTTAATTACTATCTGGTTCAATATTTTTACACTCCTGAAGTATACCAGGATTATGACTATGAGCAGGTTTTTGCGGTGACAATCCGTTTTTACCGGTAGACCAAAGGAGAGCCGGTTATCAATTTCTGATAAACATTTTGGAAGATTTTAATATCAAAAGAATAAGAAAAGGAGAACAGCGTATGGTAGTGATTGACCAGGCATTATGTATCGGATGTGGAAAATGTGTAAAGGATTGTGTATCGGGAGTATTACATATAGACCAGGGGAAAGCAGAGCTGCAGGGAAGCTGTATTCAATGCGGTCACTGTGTGGCCATATGCCCTGTGAAAGCGGTGGCGATACCGGAATATGACATGGAGGATGTGGTGGAGTATGAAGAAAGCAGCTTTACCCTCTCGCCGGAACATTTTTTAAATGCGGTCAAATTCCGCAGAAGCATCAGAAGTTACAAAAAGCGCCAGGTAGAACGGGATGTGTTTCAGAGGCTGATTGAAGCCGGCAGATATACGGCAACAGCGGTTAATACCCAAAGCGTCAGCTATGTGGTGGTGCAGGAAAAGCTGGAGGAATTTAAACCGTATGCATGGAACGGATGGCTGGCTTTTGCGGATGCGCTTTTGCCGGAGCAGGCGGATATGAAATCTTCCATTTATAAATTCTATGAGACATACCGGAAAGATCCGGAACAGGACCGTCTGTTTTTCAACGCTCCGGCGCTTTTAGTGATTGCCACCAATAACTCCTGGGATGGAGGGCTTGCGGCTCAAAATATTGAGATGATGGCTGTGGCAGAAGGTCTTGGTGTGCTCTATAACGGCTTTTTGGTGCGGGCAATTAAAAAGAATCCGGAAGCCGTCGAATGGCTGGGGCTGTCTGATAAGAATATCTGCTGTTGTCTTTTGGTCGGCTATCCCGACGTGGTTTACCAAAGGACGGCGCCTAGGAAACCGGGGAATGTTATCTGGAAATAATGATTGTAATTAATGATAGATGAAGTGAAACTATGATAGAAGAGTTAAAAGAGGAATAAAACTATGCCGGATAAAATTTATAGGATCGGGGTGATTTCAGATACTCACGGGCTTATCAGGGACGAGGTTAAGGAAGCGCTGGCCGCATGCGATGTGATTCTGCACGGCGGGGACATCAACCGCCAGGAGATTTTAGACAAGCTTAAAACAATTGCAGAGGTCTATGCGGTGAGGGGCAATAATGATAAAGAGTGGGCTGAATATCTGCCGGAGCATTTGAGCCTCCGGCTGTATGGGCTGCGGATATTTATGATCCACAATAAAAAAGAAATCGCTGAGGATTTGAAAGATTACGATCTGGTCATTTATGGCCATTCCCACAAGTACGAGGAGAAAAATGATGGGGAGAGAATTTGGCTGAATCCGGGAAGCTGCGGCCCCAGGCGGTTTCACCAGCCGGTTACCATGGCGGTGGTGGAAGTGGAAGATCCGGGAAAAATCCGCAGAGTGGTGAAGCTGGAAACGGAAGACGGGATGAAGAAGTGGAGGATATAACCGTAGGTACAGGGGAAGTTTATCCAGTTCAAAAACGGAAATTCCCAAGGTTATTTCTGGTAAAAAAATAAGGTTTTCTTGGGCTTAATTATCGGTTATACTGGAATCAGTTTGAAACTTGTTTTCCACCAAAGATGTGCCGCATAATTGTCCGTGCAGTTTTGAGAAAACATGTCATAATAGGAACATTGGTTCAAAAAGGAGGGCAGCTTTATATGAGTAAAGAGGTTATGACTGCATAGCAACAGGCTTATGCAGTGAAATAAAAGATAGAGTAATTGTATAGCCTTTGCTATTCCGGACAGAAAAAAAGTTTGGGAGGCAGCGATGCGCTATCAGAAAGCAACGGAGGTTTTGCCGTGTGAATTGGTGGAACTGATCCAGAAATACATAGACGGAGGATATGTTTATATCCCCAGAAAACAGGAAAATAAGAAAAATTGGGGAGAAGGAACTTCGATTAAAGAAGAGCTGGATTCCAGAAATGAAGAGATTTATCAGAAATATCAGGAAGGGTTTTCCGTGAGACAGCTGGCCGGGATGTATTATCTGTCGGAAAAAAGCATTCACAGAATCCTTCTGTTAAAACGACAAGAAAATGAGATATGACAACAGGCGGTATGCCGATCGCAGGATCGGCATGCCGCTTTTTACGGCGATACGGTTCCCGTCTTTTTTGCAGAGGGGAGAACGAGGTATTCTGTGCTCCGCAGACATGATAGAGTGGCTGTGGAGGAATGAATATGTGTGTTAAGAAAGAGGTATGGAGAATCAGTCCGGTATCATTTCCGCGGGGTAAGAGAAATTGTTCAAAGTGCAATGGAAAACGGGAATTTATAAACAGCGAAAAGTTCCGGGTGAATGCCAATGGAAGGGTAATCGATGTTTGGCTGATTTTCAGGTGCGAAACCTGCGGCACCGCCTGGAATATGACGGTCTATGAGCGAAAGGCGGCGGATGCTTTAAATCAGGAAGAATATCTTGGATTTTTAAGAAATGACGCTTATTTAGCAGAAAAATATGGAAGAGATCCCGGTGTATTTGCCAGAAACAGAGCGGAAATCGTTCTGCGTGATCAGGATTACAGAGTGGAAATCCTTCAGGACTGGGGATGCGGTGAAAATGAGGAGAAAGGAATCCGCGAAGTGGAATTAGAAGTGCCTTTTCCCACGAAACTTAGAGTGGATCATCTTCTGGCCGTCCAGTTGGGGGTATCGCGAAGCGTTATAAAGCGGTGGGCTGGGGAAACTATTATTTTCTGTCAGGATGAAGCGGAACATGAGGACCGGAAGGACGGCGGATGCAGGAGGAAAGGCGAGAGGAATTTCTTGCGGGAAAAAGTGAAAAACGGGATGAAAATGGGGATCAGAATGAATTGTGTTCAAGACGAACCGGAAAGGCTCTAAGTCAGGTCATGACTTTTGAGCCTTTTTTGATGTCAAAGTGAGTTGGTATCTCAGCGTCAGGTGCGGATAAGAACTGTCATCTGCTATTAATAAAAATATAGTACTTGACATTACATAGTACTAGCTATAATATAATACTAAAGCAGATGAAAAGGTTGAACCGATTCGGAATGGAGCAAAAATGAATGCACAGTTTAAAAAAGGCGTCCTGGAACTGGTTGTTTTGCTGTCAGTGACTAAAAAGGATATGTATGGATATGAACTGGTCAGCGAGGTGTCAAAAGTGATAGATGTGAATGAAGGAACCATTTATCCCTTGCTGAAACGGCTGACCAATGAACATTATTTTGAGACATATTTAAAAGAATCTACGGAAGGGCCTCCCAGAAAATATTATCATCTGACTGCGGCAGGTCTGCTTTATAAAGATAGTTTAAAGGCGGAGTGGGTTGATTTTAACAGGAAAGTGAATCAGTTTATAAAGGAGAGTGACAGGGATGACTAAGTCGGAATTTTTGGAATATTTGGAGAAGAAACTTCAGGTTTTGAACCAAAAGGAACGGGATGATATTTTAAGCGAATACGCACAGCATATAGAACTGAAGATGGAGAGCGGGCTTAGCGAGGAGGATGCCATTCACGATTTCGGAGATTTAGAGGAATTGGCGGCTGAGATTCTGGATGCCTACAACGTTAATCCCGACTATGATAAAAGGATCATTCAGATAGACGGGAGAAAAATCGGTAAGAGGATGACGAAAGCGGGGCATAAAGTGGGCGGACTATTTCACAGATGTTCCCAGGCGGCAGGAAATATCTTTAAGGACAATTCCGTGGGAAATTTTAAATTAGTGATAAGGTGCTGCCTGATTTTTACCGCCCTATTCGCCGTTTACCTGCCGCTTGCCGCATTGGACATTTGGTTTGGGGATGTTCTCTATTCCATATGCGGCAGACCGTTTGATTATCTGCTGTCAGGAGCGGTGATTATTGTTTTTCATCTCTTTTATTTGTTCTTTTCGGTTTCAGTTTTGTATACATATATTTCTTCACACAGGCACAGGCGGGATGCCGGGCAGCCGGAAGAGAATGGGGAAGAGGAAATTGCAGTGGATAGGGAAGAGGACGGGGCTGAAGAAGAACGCAGACATGTACCGGCCGTTAAGAAGGCGGGCAGACGGCTTGGCGGCGCGGCAAAATGGATGAAGAATTTATTCACGCTGCCGGGATTTTCCGGAAAAGAACCTGCTTCCGGCGGGAAAGGCATAAAGCGATTTGTAAAGTTGGTCTGCAACGTAATTAAGGCCTGCATTTCCTTGTTGGTTAAGGGGATTATCGTATGCTGTCTCACTCCTGTGCTGTTGATGCTGCTGTTTCTGGTTATCGCATTCGGGACATTGATCGTTTTGGTAGCCCTGGGATATCCTTTGGTTGGAGTGACCGTCATATCATTGGGCGGATTGCTCAGCGGTTTTGCTTTTGTTTGGTTTGTGGGCAGCTTTTTATTTTCAAAGAAAGTGGGGAAAGAGGAGTGAAGGTGAGAAAAAGGTTGATCATTGTCTTTATCATTGGATTTTTGATGATGGGAATAGGCGGCGGAATTGCTTTCGCAGAATTTTCTTCCTTCCGTTACGGCGGGAATATTCAGTTGGGAGGAGAGATGGCGACGGTAAAGCTGCAGCAGACCGTGCCGGAGGATGCAGAAGAGATTATAATCTGGCCGTATGGATACCGTTTGGACAGGATTCAGGTTGTGGAAGACAGTTCTCTGGCTAAGGATGAGATTACTGTTGAGGTGACCTGCAATACAGATAACATTAAGCCTTTTATGGATGAACAGGAAGATTCTGAGGAGGAGGCCGGGACGGAAGTTCCTAAAAAGTCAGTTTTTGTGCTGGGCTATACCGGTTATGATTCCTCTGACGGTGTATCGGAATTCTTTCAAGTGAAAGATGAAATTTTGGAAAGCATAAAGAACAGGACTATTTATACCTATTCTTATGATGACGTTGACAGGGTTGTGATTAAGGTGTCTTCGGATCGGGCGGGGCGCATTTCGATAAATTGATAAATTGAAAATGGTAGTTGGAAATGTTCGGACATTGTGTTTTTGAAATCATAGTAGTATAATAAAAATGTTTTCAAAGATATTTTGGCTGAAGATTGACTCATAATTAGGAACTTTGAACATGAGATTCCAGGCTGTTATGAACAGGCAGCCTGGAATTTTTTTATGGCAGTTCTGATCAGATATTTATGATGCTGCTAGATATATTTGAGGAAACAAACGGATTTATTTACAAAATTTAACCAAGGAAGTAGAGATAAGGTATGAAGAAGAGAAAAAGTGTCAGATATTACAGAAGCCCGGATGAGAAGTTTTTAAATGAGCTGGGGAGTTTGAATTCCTCACATTTTTCACCGGGGGATTTGTTTGGATCTCTGGCGCCGGCTGGATGTTTGATCCTTCCGCTTTTGTTTGCAGTAGCTGTGTCCGGGGGGATTTGGATGCTGCCGGAAGATTTGCAGACAGTTCTCAGAATTGTGCTGGTGCTTTCGGTGGGAATCAAACTGTTGGTTCTGCCGGAATTGGTTCTCGATTTTCCTGATGATTTTTTTGGCATCTGCAATTCATTTCATAACTGGACCGGATATTTGGGAATCCTGGGTATGTATTTAAAAACGGATCATTCCAGGATATTTGGCTGGCCGGTTTGGGTTTATGGGATTTGGGCGGCCCTAGGCGTTGTGATCTGCTTTCTGAATTTAAAATTCAGGAAGGTGCGCTTAACCGGAATGCGGGTTTTGGCGTATTTGATTTTATGCCTGTTTTGGATAATGGCAATTAACGCTATACGCCCGTAAAGGGACGTTTGGCGTATCATTTGATGTGAGGTAAAGGCTGAGTGAAAAGAAAACCGGATTATCTGAAAATACTAAAGATAGCGGCGGGTACAGGGATTTCTATTATTATTGCGGAAGTTTTAGGGCTGAGATACAGCGCTTCCGCCGGTGTGATTACACTGCTCAGCATTCAGGACACAAAAAAGGAAACGATTCGTGTGGTTGGAAGGCGTCTGGCCTCTTTTGTGCTGGCGCTTCTTTTGTCGGCTGTATGTTTCCGGCTGTTTGGTTATGGAGCCTTGGCGGTTGCTGTGTTCCTGCTGTTTTTTGCATGGGCTTGTATGACATTTCATATGCAGGAGGGGATCTCGGTCAATACGGTGTTGATGACTCATTTTCTGGCAGAACGGTCCATGGGAGCGGGGGATATTTTAAATGAGGTTCTGCTGCTTTTGGTGGGAGCCGGAATCGGGGTGATTTTAAACCTCTACATTCCGGGCAAGAAAAAACAGATTAAGATGAGCCAGAAACAGATTGAAGACCGGATGAAAGAGATTTTGGGTAGCATGTCTGCCGCTCTTTTGGGCAGGGAGAGAAGATGCGGCCAGTCAGAACCGCTGCTTTGTCTGGAAAAAGAGCTGGATTTGGGTGAAAGACGGGCCTATGAAGATATGGAGAACAGCCTGCTTTCAGAAACCAGATATTATCTGCGCTATATGAACATGAGAAAAGGTCAGGCGCTGGTGCTTACAAGAATCGAAAAGCAGCTTTGCAGGCTTGCGATGCTGCCGCCCCAGGCGGAACAGATCGCCTGTGTGATGGGACATATCAGTGAAAGTTTTCATGAATATAACAATGCGGTCGATTTGCTGGAAGAGCTGGAAGCTGTTAAAATGGATATGAGGGAGCAGCCGCTTCCCACAGAACGGCTGGAATTTGAAAACAGGGCTGTTTTGTTTCAGATTCTGATGGAATTAGAGCAGTTTTTGGCTATGAAAAAGGAATTTGTAGAGGAATTGGATGAACACGAGATCCGGGAATTCTGGAAAGACAGGAATTGCCAGGACGTATAAGAGAAATATAAGAGAAAACTAAAGGTGGGGATTTTAGTATGACAAAGATGATTGATCCATGGATGCCGCCGGTGCTGGAAACGGTGGTCGACGGCTTTGAACTGATGCAGGGCTGCTGTGAAAGGGAAGAGCGGCTGGAAGAGAAGCTGTTAACCAAACTGGATGTTCAGGGAGAGGTATTTGATACTATCTGCATATCAAAGGTGAAGTTTGAAAACTGTCTCTTTCTGGACTGTTCGTTTAAAAAAGGAGAGTTTACGGATGTGATTTTTCAGTCCTGTAATTTTTCTAACTGTGATTTCAGCGACAGCTATTTTAACCGGTGCCGGTTTATCGGTTCCAAAGGAATGGGAGCCAAATTCTGTGGAAACAGCATACAGAATCTGACGGTAAAGGACTGTAATTTCAGCTATGCCAATTTTGATTCTTCCAAGCTGGAGAAAATACGGTTTGAGGATTCGGAATTAAGGGGAGCCGGTTTGTCCCAATGCAGATGCAAAATGGTGTATTGGAGCCGGGTACGGCTGTCGGAAGCAAGCTTTTTTAAGACCTCCATGCAGAAAATGGATTTTACAACATGTGACATTGCGGGCATTTCCATTTCCGACGACTGTTCGGAATTAAAGGGAGCTGTGGTGGACTTGTATCAGGCTGCGGAACTGGCAAAAAGGCTGGGGTTGGTCATTAAATAGCAGGGAAAGCTGGGGGATGGATATGGTGCGCTTTTTGATTATGGCATTTGTGATGATGATGCCGTTTTTTACCGGATATGTGCAGCTGCCGGGAGAACAGGCGGCTTCTTACCAGAGCGGGTATTTGGGGCTGGAATGCATTGAGGCCGGAACGGATTCCTATTACATACAGACCTTATATTTGGAAAAGCTGGAAGAGTGGAAGGGAGAGGGATACATTCCTTTGATCGTTCAGAAAGATGAGTTTGGGGTGATGGAGGACAGTGTTTCCAGAGCAGTAATGGAGTACGGTTCTATGGAAAATTATGCAAAAGAAATGCTGGAAAAGGCAAAACAGGTGGACGCAGGCCAATTCTTTGAGGAAAACCGGGAAAATTATGAGTTGTGGATGGAATGGGCGGAGGAAGAGGCTACTGATCCTGATTATTCCTGGGAAGATGATCCGGATATCCAAAGTGACCTTTATCTGCCCGGGTACGGAGGCACGTATCTGATCCTGAAGGTTCCGGCAAAAGAGCCGTATGAGGTTTTAGCTTATGTGCCCTTTGGCGGTTACAATGAATGTCCGCTTCCGGAGGAACACATAGCGGTTGCAAAGAGGTGGTATGAGCTGTATGGCGCTGTTCCATGTGCAGTTGGATATGACACGCTGCAGTATTATCTGGAGGAACCGGTCACAGACAGGGAGGCAGTGGAAAAACTGTCGGAAGAGATGATGATTTACTGTGCGGATATTGTCTTTCAGGGAGTGGGAGATTTAGACTATCTAAAGGCAAGTATCAAAGGAAGCCCCTTTTGGTTTTTCTGGTGGGATTAAAATATGGGGTAAATCTTTATTTAGCTGGCTGAGGTACGCCGGAAAGAAGGGGAAACCTGGGCGGGCGGCGGAACTAGAGAAAGACAGGGGATTCGGGTTACGACCCTAAGTGATACTAGGCCGGCAAGAGCGGAAAAAGGCAGCGCGGCGCCATTCGCGGTGAACTCTTTATGACTTCATCGCTCAAGGGCGCCTCAAATACTGATTCGGAATGAGGCTGCTGAAAAAGTCCCAGATTTTGTAAATTCAAAAATGTCATCCCATTTTATACACAATAATTTGATATGAAGTGGTGAAAACATAATTAAAAACCCCGGATTTTTGACATAAAATGGGGAATGAATTTTAAGCAAAACACTTTTTCAGCAGCCTCTTCGGAATTCAGTATTTGTCTGCCTTTTTCCGCTCTTGCCGCCCAAGTATCACTAAGGGTCTGCACACAATCCCCTGTCTTTCTCTAGTTCCGCCGCCCGCCCAGGTTTCCCCTTCTTTCCGGCTGGTGCTTGGCTAGCTGAGTAAGAAAGATTTTGCGGAATAGTAAGTAAGTTTTTACATAAAGGGTGAAGGCATTTTCAGAAAAGCCTTCACCCTTTATGTTAATTTTGGTATAATAAAAGAAAAGCAGTTTCTTTGGCATAAAAGAAAACTGCGGACAGGGGGTATTTATGGACAGCAGAACTTACAAGATCATGTCAACAGCCAATAACGTGCCTTTAAAGGTTACGCCGGGCCATTTCGCTACCAATCATTCCCATATTAATTATTATCTTGATATGACTACATTGAAGGCGAGGCAGAGTGAAGCGCAGCAGGCTGCGAAGGCGCTGGTGGGGATGTATGTGTATGATACGGTGGTGGACACGATTGTATGTCTGGACGGGACTCAGATTATCGGAGCCTATTTGGCGGAAGAATTAACTCAGGCCGGTTTTATGTCCAGAAATGCACATCAGACCATTTATATTGTTACACCGGAGTATAACAGCAACAGCCAGATGATTTTCAGGGAGAATATACAGCCGATGATTACCGGAAAGAACATCATTTTATTGATGGCGTCGGTGACAACGGGAAAGACGATCAGTAAGGGAATCGAATGTATTCAGTACTATGGAGGCGCTCTTCAGGGGGTATCGGCGATTTTCAGCGCGTTGGATGAGATCGAGGGATTACATATTAATGCAATATTCGGGAAACGTGATCTTCCGGATTATGAAGCATACGATTTCAGGGAATGCCCATACTGTAAAAAGGGGATAAAGCTGGATGCGCTGGTCAATAGTTTTGGTTATTCGAAACTGTAGGTAAAACTGATAAAAAACAGCAGAAGCTGCCCTCTTTTGTATTACGGACGAGAAGCCGGATATACAAAAGAGCGCGGCTTTTTGCGTTTGCCGGGGCGTTTGGGCAGCTGGTAAATTCAGGATAATGGGAAAAATAAGAAAATTGACAGTGTCGAAGGGAAATACAAAGTGATATAATCATGGTATTATCAGATGACAGGAGGGCGATGCTTTGGCAGAGACATACGGACATTTTAAGGCGGGAAGGCTGCTGGCGGCGGGAATCCTGGTTTTTCTTCTGTGTATAACCGGATGCGCGAAGGAGAGTGTGCCAAAGGAGCCGGAAAAAACCGAAGTGGTGCTGTGGTATTATTGGGATATCGGGAAAATACAGAGAGAGCTGGCCAATCTGATCGATGAATTTAATGAATCCCAGGACCGGATTATAGTGAGGGCCCAGTATATACCGGATGAATCGTTTAAAAAGAGACTTGCTCTCAGCGCGGCGGATGATAAAATGCCGGATCTGGCGTTGATGGATTCTTCGGATTTTAAATATATGCATGGAATGAAGGCATTTGTGGATTTGACAGATGAGATTCCTCAGCTTCAGGAATATTTTCCCCAGGCGGTTGAACCGTGTACGGTTGAAGACAGAATTTATGGGATGCCGTTTGGTGTGAACTGTCTGGCCCTCTATTACAATAAAAATATGATGGAAGAAGCAGGATGTTTGCCGCCGGAGAACTGGGAGGAGTTTTATGATGCGGCGGTGAAGATGACGAAAGAAGGCGTGGACGGATTTGCCATGTCGGCGCTTCAAAGCGAGGAGGCTATGTTCAGTTTTCTGCCGCTTTTGTGGTCCATGGGAGCGGATGTGGATACGCTTAATTCACCGGAAGGAAGGCAGGCGTTTCAGCTGCTTGTAAACCTTAGGGACAGCGGCATTTTAAGAAAGCAGTGCATCAGCCTTACGCTCAGCGATTTGATGAAGCAGTTTGAGGCAGGCAATATCGCTATGATGTTCAATACTTCAATGGCGATCGGGCCGATAAGAGAGCATAGACCGGATCTGGAATTTGGAGTGGTTTCCGTGCCTTCCGGCGAGGAGGAAGTTACGGTTTCAGGCGGTGAGATATTTGGAGTTACTTCCGGTGATCATGAGAAAGAAGCCATAGAATTTTTAAAGTTTCTTGCAGATAAGGACAGAATGGCCGGATATATGGATAATTTCGGACTTTTGGCTCCGATTGAGGAGGTGCAGAGCCGGCAGTATCCAACGGATGAGATGCAGAGGAAATTTATCGATTACTATAAATCGGCCAGATCCAGAGAATTTACAAAAATGTGGCCGAAGATTTCATTGGTTGTCACGGATACATTGAGCCAGGTGATTATCGGAGAGGGTACTCTGGATGATATTTTAGAAGAAGCTGCTTTTAATATCTCGGAAATCAGGAAGGAGAACCAATGAAAAAAGCGAAGAGCCTGAGAGGAATGCTGATTCCGGCCATCTTTTTTTCATCTGTATTTACCATCGGCCTTTTTGCCCTGATTTCCCAGTACAGGCTTTGGAGCAGTATCAAGGGCAGCATGGAACGGGAAGTTCAAAACAGCATGGAAAAGTCCGATCAGTGTCTGGATTTGGTTTTGGATAAGTATGAGACACTTCTTTATGAACTGTGTACCGACGATCAGATTATTGAAATCGTGGAAAATATCAATATAAATGAAGACGATCTGGATGTAAACGGCAGTATGCTCCGCAGGAGGCTGAGCCATATCTGCAACAGCAATGTAAGCGTGGAGGGGATTGTTGTGGACACGATCAATCAGAAACGCTTCTTTTATGATTCCCTCTCATCCTCGTCGTCAAAGAGCAGCTGGACTACCCAGATTCCGGTTCCAATCGTGGAAAAAGGTGTGGCTTACAGATGGAAACGGGAACCTGTTCTTTTAGGCGACGAAGAGATTTATATGTTCCAGATAGCCAGAAGGCTGGTGGACTACAGGGATATTCATAAACCGATCGGAACGGTTGTGATAAGCATCAATGAGAACGAGTTAAGGGACGCGGTGGATTTTGGCGGTAAAAACCAGGTGTTTCTGTTAGATGGGGATTCCATTGTCAGCGCTCCTGAAAAAATACTGATCGGAGAGGAGAAAGAACTGGTATTTCAGCCCGGAATGCAGATGGTTTCCAAGATGAATGAAAGATCCGGCTGGGAGATCGTCAGCCTTTATGAGCTCAGCGAATACAGGAAAGCCATATGGGGACAGGCGGGTTACTATCTGCTGATCGCGGTGGGGATTATCGGGATCATGGTAATTCTGGTGGATTATATCACAAGGCCGATTCTGAAATCTGTGGATACGGTGGTGGAGGCCATGAACACGGCTGAAAGCGGAGATTTTTCGGTTAGAATTCCCATACAGGAAACGATGTCAATTGAAGTGCAGAGAATTGCCTCCCGTTTTAATGAGATGGTGGGACAGCTGGATGAGCTTTTAAAACAGATCAAACAGGCGGTATTGGAGCAGAAGAATGCGGAGCTGTCCGCGTTGGAAGCCCAGATCGATCCTCATTTTTTATATAATACCCTGGACACGATCAACTGGAAAGCCATTGAAAACGAACAGTATGAGATCAGCGAGATGGTGGGCGCGCTGGCCGATATTCTCAGGTATGCGGTGAGAAATGCAGGGGCCAGAACTACGATCCGCCAGGAAATCAGCTGGCTGGAACAGTATATTCTCCTACAAAGCGCCAGGCTGGGAAGAGAGCTGGATCTTCAGATCGACATTACCGATGAGGCATGGAACTGCCGGATTCATAAGCTTTTGATGCAGCCATTTGTGGAAAATGCGATCAAACATGGATTGTACAAAAAAGAAGGGGACTGCGTCCTCAAAATATCAATGAGCGTGGAAGATCATCAGCTTCACATCATCATTGAAGACAATGGAAAGGGAATCAGCGAAGGTCTTCTCGGACAGCTGAACGATAAGAACGCCGTTATGGGAGAACATCTGGGCATCGTCAATGTGCGCAGAAGGCTGCGGCTTTATTATTCGGGCAAGGCATCGCTTCATTTTGAAAGCTGTCAGGGAAGCTATACCAGGGTTCATCTTTTCATACCCGCAGAGGAGGTGTAAGCGATATGAATATCGTGGTGGTAGAGGATGCAAAGCCGATTCGGGAAGGATTAGCCAACATTCTTCATAGAATTGACAGCACATACCAGGTGGCCGGAAAAGCCGCCGACGGAGTGGAAGGGCTGAAGCTGATAAAGGAGATAAAGCCGGACTTAGTGATTATGGATATTCAGATGCCGGATATGGACGGTCTCACCATGCTCGAAAAGGTGAGGGAAGAGAAGATTGACTGCAAGGTGATCGTTCTCACCGCCTATTCCGATTTTAATTATGCGAAGAAGGCCATAGAGTTGGGGATTGAGAATTATCTGCTGAAACCTATCAAGATTGCGGAACTGAAAAAGGCGCTTCATCAGGTGGAAGAATCTCTGGATAAGGAGCGGTTTCAGGAACAGATCTATTCTTTGGAGTATGTATTTAAGAGCAGTCTGACAGGGGCTTTGGCGGAGGATGATATACTGGAAGAGATACTCAAGGATAAATACGGTTTTAATGCCGCCGATCCTGTGGAAATGCTTCTTGTGTGGCTGGACGGGATATATGAAGAGTCCTGCCAGGCGGCTGTGCATTTGTTGGAAAATGTGGGAAGCAATACGCAGAAATTCGACAGTGTGGTGATGACGCTAGAGGACAAGAAGGCTGTGGCTGTGATCATCTATAAGAAAAGGACGGATGACGGGCTGGAAAATTATTTCCGGCAGTCGGTTTTTCCTATGCTGGTCTCCAATCTGGGCAGCAGGATCGTTGGCGTTTGGGGAGAATGTGAAGGTCTGGGCGGTCTGCGGGATCTGTTAAAAGAGATGATGGAGGAGTTGGAATGGAATCTGCTTCTTCCTGCCGGAACTCTGATCAGCCGGAATTTGATCGATGGGCTGTCTCCTGTGCCGTTTAAATTTCCCATGGATCTGGAAAATAAGATACGCCGTGCGGCGGCCAACAGGGATATGGAGGAGTACAAACAATGTCTGGCGGTTTTAAACAGCGCCTGCACCAGAGAGGTATATGAGCCGAAAGATATTAAAGATGGATTTATCCGCTTTTTCATGACATTGGCCCATGCGGCAAAGGAGTACGGCGGACAGGGAGAGGGCGGTTTTTCACAAAAGCTGCTCATGCGCCTGTCGGCTTCGAATACCTGGAAGGAAATCGCAGATACTTTAACTGAATTTTTTGAACTGAATTTTTTAACGGATCAGGAAAAGAGCGGTGAAGCGGATGAGGTAAGCCCTTTGGTGCAAAAAGCCCGGCTTCTGATCCAGGAATATTACAGCCAGGGGATCACCTTGGAGGAAACGGCCAGAAAGCTGCACGTTTCAGATGAATATCTCAGCACCCAGTTTAAAAAAGAGACGGGAAAGTCATTTACGGAAACGATCCGCGCCTACCGGATTGAAAAAATTAAAAAGCTGCTGCTGGAATCCGATTTAAAACTGGCTCAGATTGCGGCCATGACCGGATATTCCGATCCTAAATACATGAGCAAGGTGTTCCGGGATGAGGTGGGAGTTCTGCCCGCAGAATATCGAAAAAGGGAAATTTAACTCGAATTTGCTTAGAAATTTACTCCTTTTTAAAAAATTTACCCTGTTTTTATTGTTTCGAATCGATTATTATGGGTAACATAATAAAGAAGAGAAAAGAAAGAGGAGATGCAATATGAAACAGATGAAAGTAAGCTTCAAAGATCCAAAAGAAGTTCTGGAATTTGTGAACTGCGTGACCAAATATCCGTTCGATATGGATATGAAAAGAGGCCATATCCTCATTGATGCAAAGTCAATTTTAGGTGTTATCGGTCTTGGTATGGGAAATATTTCAGAATTGATTGTATATAATGAAGAATGCGGTACTCTGGAAAAAGACATTGAAAAATATTTGGTTGCATAGATAAAAGAATTGGATATGAGAGGTTTCATTATGGCGCAGGCTGTGGTGAAGCCTCTTTTTATTATATGGGTAGGTTCGGTCTGAGAAAAAAGGCGCTAATGTTAACTTAGGGGTATGCGGTTTTTAACGCATCAAATTATGAAATAATCCTAAATAATAGAATAAAATCCTAACTATAAAAAATCTCTTATGGTAAAATAAAACCATAAAATATGCTGGCCGGCAAAGGATAGAAGGATGGGAAAACGATGGAAAAAGCAACCTCACGCATACGCTATTACAACAATGAAAATGGTCCTGTAATCGGGGTGACCGTAAAGCCCGTGATCGAACAGGACGGTCTGTATTTCAAAGATTTAAACGGAGACGGCAAACTGGCAGTCTATAAGGATTGGAGAAAAACGCCTGAAGAAAGGGCAAAAGCTCTGGCAGAGGAATTATCCCCGAAAGAGAAATTCGGACTTCTCTTTCTGAATACCTGGAAGATGGGCCTGTTTCAGGAGGACAAGGAAAAAGTGGACGCGACCGGTCTTTTGAATGAAGAGATTATTGAAAAAGACGAGTCCATATTTAACGTGGAAAAATCATATGGAACTACATACACGGTGAAAGAGATGGGAATCCGCCATCTGATTTTCCGCCAGAATCCAAAACCGGAAGAACTGGCAGACTGGATTAACCAGTTAAACCTGTTGGCCGAAGAAGGAGAACACGCGGTTCCCATGCTGATCACATCCAATTCCCGCAATGAAAATGGGGAGATGGTTTTCGGAATGAACGACGCGGCGGGCGTATTTGCCACATGGCCGGGCACTATGGGTATCGGCGCGGCTGTGAAGGGGAACGGCCCGGAACTGATTGAAGACTTTGCAGAATGCATCCGCAGAGAATGGGACGCAGTGGGCATGAAAAAGGGCTATATGTACATGGCTGATGTGGTCACTGATCCCAGATGGCAGAGAAGTTACGGTACGTTTGGAGAAGATCCCCAATTGGTTTCTCAAATTATGGATCGCCTGATTCCGGGCATCCAGGGAAGCGGGGAAGGGGTAACCACGGACGGAGTAGCCGTGACAGTCAAACATTTCCCGGGAGGAGGAGCCAGGGAAAATGGTTTCGATCCTCATTATGAGCAGGGACAGTGGAATGTGTACCAAACGGAAAACAGCCTTCAAAAATACCATATTCCCGCATTCCAAACTGCGGTGGACCGTCATGCGTCTTCGATCATGCCCTATTATGCGAAACCTGCGGCACAAAAGAGCCAAAAACAGTATGATATGCTGGGCAATGAGATAGAGATGAAACCACTTGGCTTTGCATTTAACCGGTTCTTTACGGAAACTCTTTTAAGAGAACAGATGGGATTTAAAGGATACATAAACAGCGATTCCGGCATCACCAATAAGATGGCATGGGGCGTGGAAGAACTGGATGTGCCGTCCAGAATCGCTCTCGCAGTCAATTCGGGCGTGGATATGATCAGCGGTTCTTTAGACGTATTTTCGGCACAAGAAGCTTACGAAAGATGGAAAAACGGATATTATACAACCCAGGGACATCCGGTTCCTGCGGGGTATACGGCCGAGCAGCTGACTTTATCGGAAGAAGCATTAAACAGGGCAGCAGCCCGCACATTAAAAGAACAGTTCGAACTGGGGCTGTTTGAAAACCCTTACCGCGATCCCGAAACGGCCGCAGAAGTGATTGCCACAGAAAAACACTGGAAGGACGCTTACCGGGTGCATCAGCAGTCTGTAGTCCTTTTAAAGAATAAAGACGGGGTACTTCCCCTTAATTCTGAGAAGCTGTCCGGCAAAAAGGTATATGTGGAATGCTTTAAAAAGGACGGAGAAGCTGCGGTTCAGGAGACGGAAAAGCTGAGAGAATCCATTGCCGGTAAACATGGCCTTGTGCTGACCGATTCTTACGAGGATGCCGGCTATGCATTTTTATTAATAAACCCCAGTTCAGGCGAGTATTTCAATGCGACAAAGGGATATCTGGAGCTGGATATCTGTGATAAAAAACAAGTGGCTGATGTGGACGGCAATGGCTGTCCGGCGGAAACTTTCCACGAAGAAACTACCCTGTCCGGTGTGGACAGGATCAAAAAAATTTATGAAACTGTGCATGAAAACGGCGGCGCAGTTATCTCCAATATCAATTTCACTCTGGCCTGGATGGTGGGCAATGTGGAGCCATATGCAGACGCTCTGTTAGCCGGATTCGATACGTATACGGATGCGGTTCTGGATGTGGTGACCGGTACATATAACCCAACCGGAAAGATGCCCATCACGCTGCCGAAAGAAGATTCCGTGATCGCAGTGGATAAAAGCGGAGTATGCATTTCACCAAACGATGTGCCGGGATACGATAAAGACCGCTATATGCCCGATGATATGAAAGATGAAAATGGAAAAGCCTATGCTTACCGGGATGAACTTGGCAATTATTACGAACTTGGTTTTGGCTTGAATTTCTAAGCTCAAAAGGTACGCCGGAAAAGCAAATGGTATGGACGGAAACCGGAGCGGAGGTGGCCGGCCTCTGGATACGGTTTAAACAAGGTGTAATAAGCCATTTTTAATCATACATCGATCTGATCTCTATCGTTCAAAATGACAATGTGTCTGTTCGGGCAAAGCATTTTTAGCATATCGGGCATGTCGGTATGAATGGGGATGATCATATTTGGATTTACTTTTTCAATTACCGTTTGAATATCTTTCTGTGAAGCATGACCGCTGGTATGCAGCGGTTCCCATTGTTCTGCCAGATTTAGAAAATCAGGGATTGTGCTGCCCGGTCTGGTAAGATATCCGTTCCACATGGAATAAAGTATAATGCTCTGTTTTGCGGGAAAGCTGCGGATAATTTCTCTGAAATTGCGGTTGTCCCGCACCATCATCAGAAATCCATTTTTATGGAATCGGGACAGCAGATTTTCGCCGTATATTATTTTTTTTATATTCCGATAGAGCGGTGAGTAATTGCCCCAATACTGCTGTATCAAGTCGAGCAACCGATTCTGATATTCGTCACAGATAAAATATTTACCCTGTGGCACAGCTTTTGAAAGCGCACATATTCGTTCCAGATTTGTGGATGCGCAGAGAACAAAAACATAGTTGTACTGCTCCATATATGCTCTGGCCTTTTGCTGCAATTCCCGCTCGGTCATTAGCTTTGCATCAGTACGGGAAAAGGCTGTTCCCTCAATAATCAGCGCATCCACATTACCGATCAATTTATTAAGAATTTTCGGCATTGCTTTGCCGCGGAAACCATGCAGACGAAAATCACCTGTATGCAGAATTTTCTTTCCGCCGGCCTCAACCAGAAACATATAGCTGTCGCAGGCAGAGTGGTCAACAGAAAAGGGTGTGATGAACATATCTCCGATTGGAAAACGCTCTCCCTGCGTAAATATCATTGCCTGTTCAACCCGTGATTTCAAAGCGGTATCAGATTTCGGCAAGGCGGCAAGCAAAACGGCCTTTGCAAAAGGGCCCATATACAGTGGAATCCCATCACGGATATTTTTTAATTGTCCGATATGATCCATATGATTATGGGTAAATAGGGCAGCAGCACAGCTGCCATTTGTATCTGTAACACCTGGAATGGATAAGGGGGCGGATGTGAAATTTTCATTTATGCTCAACTCATCGCCCAAATCGATCAGTATTCGGGTTGCAGCTGTGCGGATTTCGGTTGCAGCGCCGCCGATTTGGTGTGTTCCACGATGGATTATAATTTGCATATCTGATACGCGCTTCCGTTTATTTCTTTAAAGCAGAATATGGTAATATCCGCCTTTTCTAGCAAAGTTAATAAAGCTGGATTAACAGTTTCAAACTCCTTTTGCTGTGCAGTTTTTTCCCCATTATCTTGATTTTTTTCAAAAAATGCTATTGCTTTTTTATAGGTTCCCGGCGGGTAGCCCTCGGTGTAGGTCATAATCTCTGCGATCATGCGCAGCAGGGATTCAGAGTTGCCTTTGTAGGGCTTGACCTCTGTTGCATAGTGAACAGTGTCCATGCTGATAATCAGATCAATTTTACCGATGCCGTCTCCATAATAAAAAGCGGGAACTTCATAATCGGTAATTTTATAATCACCGATAAGATCAAAATGCTCTTGCAACGCACACTTGCCGCAGCGTTTGGAGTATGTGCTGTTTCGATAGTACATACATTTACACAGCCGTTTTTCGGTATAACGCTCACTGCTTAGTCCCGCACAATAATTATGGTGTCCGAGCTTGTATGTACCATGATTAGAATATAAATCAGGCGTTTGTGTGCCAAAGAGAAGAGCTGTCAAATCAGATGTACCACTGTCAATTGCAGCAGTGAGTTCTCTTATCAGCATATCATAATTTGATACTGTGATCCTATCCTTGAATAGCTGTGAATTTTTCCATTTGCTCATTACGCAGATCCTTTCTATCAATAATCTCCGAAAAATACGGACACACCATCTTGTAAATACCAGCCTTTCTTCGAGTGGTCATATGCGATCCATTCGCCTGCCGCCTGCAATGTGGAAATATACCGTTGAACCGTTCTTGTTGATAACTCCAATTCATTTACCAGCTCCTGTGTTCTTATGCCGGGGCGGGAACGGATGAGTGACAGAATCCGCAGGCAGTCCATGAGCTGTTTGCTGAAGTTCTTCGCCTTTTTGGATTTACTGTGTGCGGATAAAAGGCGGTATTTTAAAGTGGAAGCAAGTTCTTCAAAATTTTCATAGCACATGAACTTTGCCTGCAAGTTGTGTGGGGGCTTGGGATAACCGAGCCAGAACACGGTTTCATCCGTACAGCCGCCGGCTTCGGTATAATAATCAAGAACCATTTCTCTGCTGTCTGCATCCAAAGCCGCTGCATTTATTATGAGAGCGGTGGCAGAAATAGCAATCAAATCGGTTGGTGCATCGGTGTCAAACAACTCATAGCCCTTTGCAGGCAACGCGTTTTCCACCAATTTATTCTGTTCTTCGCTTAGTCCGAATGTCGTCACTCTGCCATCCGGTACAGTGATATACTCCCCGTTAGGAGCAAGAAATGTTTTCATATACCATCCTCCTGCTGTGTGAATGAGTAAATTATATCATATCACCATGACAACAGTATGGCACGCATAAAAAAATTCAGTTCGGGCAGATGAAATAATCATAATTTTTCAAATAACCTTCTTATGGTTCTCCGTGTCATCAGTAAGGGTTGCAGGATTTATTTAAATGTGGGATAATCATACCCGTCACCTCCTATGCCGGGCGTTTCAGGCTGTGAGGGTAAGATCATTATGGAGAGGGAAAACAGATGAAAAAGATTTTATTTATTTTAGCGGGAAACACCTTGTATGCTCTGGCTGTCGCACTTTTTGTGCTGCCCGGCCATCTGATTACCGGAGGGACTACCGGACTCGCTTTAGTAGCCAACTATCATGCCGGGATACCGATTGCAGGTTTCGTGGCGGTGTTTAACCTGCTGATGTTTTTATTAGGGCTTTTTATTCTTGGAAAGGCGTTTGCGGTGACCACTTTAATCAGCAGCTTTTACTATCCGCTGGTTTTAGGGCAGCTTCAGAGAATGATCGGTGATTTTGTGATCACAGAGGATAAGATGCTGGCCACCATATTTGCCGGTCTTCTGATCGGCGGAGGCATCGGCCTTGTAATCCGGTCGGGAGCATCTACCGGAGGTATGGACATTCCGCCGCTGGTTCTTAATAAAAAGTTCCGGCTGCCCGTATCCGTGGGCATGTATGCATTTGACTGTCTGATTCTGCTGTTTCAGATGCTGTTTGCGGATAAAGAACAGATCCTTTACGGACTGCTTCTGGTGCTGATCTATACGGTAGTTCTGGACAAGGTGCTGTTAATCGGCGGAAACCAAATGCAGGTGAAGATCATCAGCAAGCAGTTCGAAGAGATCAGCAGGCAGATCCAGCAGAAAATGGACCGTGGAACCACGCTGTTCGAGATTGAAGGCGGATATTCCAGAAATGAATCCTATGCGGTTTTAGCGGTGGTGTCCGGCCGTGAATTATCAAAGCTGAACGAGCTGGTGATGAAGATCGACGATCAGGCGTTTATGATCATCAATCAGGTCAGCGAAGTAAAGGGAAGAGGCTTCACGATTCAAAAAAAATATAAATAAAAATCAATCAAATTGTTATTTAACGGGGGTGACGGAAAGGTACGCCCGGAATCGGGAGGCAGAGCCGGGAGACGAAGGTCGGAGGGGCCGTCCGGGCCGGGGAAGGAAGATGCAGCCAGATCGGATTCGGGATTCGCCCCTAAGAACAACTAAGGCCCGTAAGGACAGAACAAGGCAGGC
>NZ_PKUU01000033.1 GCF_002899675.1 Clostridium sp. chh4-2
GAATCCGATCTGTCTGCATCTTCCTTCCCCGGCCCGGACGGCCCCTCCGACCTTCGTCTTCCGGCTCCGAATCCCGATTCCGGGCGTACCTTCCGCCACCCCCGTTAAATAACAATTTATTAATCAATTACATTTCTGATTGTCTTTGGTGTGCGGTAGTTCCAGGTGGAGATTTTGATGCCGCTTCGGCGGCTGGCTGCGTGTACGATCTGGCCGTTTCCGATATACATGGCTACGTGGTTGATCGTTCCGGAGCTGTTTGCATAGAAGATCAAATCGCCCGGTTTCATCTCGCTGGAACTGATCTTGCGTCCCATCTGTGCCTGTGAACCGGAATAATGAGGAAGACTGATGCCGAAATGGCCCAGAACCGACATAACGAAACCGGAACAGTCAGCTCCTTTTGTAAGGCTGGTGCCTCCCCATACGTATGGGTTGCCCACAAACTGAAGGGCATAATTTACAATCTGGGTTCTTCTGGATGCCTGCTGGTTTTCTTTTTCTTCCAGCGGTGAGAATTTAATCGCTTCCGGAAGCGCATATCTTACTTCCACATTGTTGTCGCGTGTGGAGATATAAGCCGCATCGGCATTTTCTTCACCGGAATCCAGTTCAATCTGAACCCAGCCGTCCAACTGTGTCACAACCGGATAGCGTTCTTCTTTGGAAATCTGGGTCCAAAGCTTTCCTTCTGTAGTCGGCTGGTTTCTTACGTTCAGCCGGTCCGTTCTAACAATGGCCATCAGAGATGCGGATGACATTGCCAGATCTTTTGCTTCCTGTCCGATGGCAGTGTATTGCGGGTCTGTCGTTACATATCCGGTTATATTGCCTGACTGGATCTTATACCAGCCATCAACGGTTTCCAGAATCTCTCCGGCCGCGTTACCGGGGAATTTACCGATTACATTGCTGGTTCCTTTATCCTCAGGCGAGCTGCGGACATTCAGATAGTTTTTCACTTTGGAAATAACCAGATTTCTGTACTGGTTTACTGCCATTGACTTCAAATCCATCTTTCTGGCTTCATCCAAGGCATATTTTATATCCACATATTCAGAAGACATATAACCTTCTTTAATCTGAACCCAGCCGTCGGTAACACCTAACACTTCATACCGTTCATTGGTCAGAGCTTGTCCCACTATATTGGAAGAGTCCAGAACCGGTTCTTTTCTGATGTTCAGGTTATCGGTCTTTACAATTGCCATCTCTTTTACGTAAGCAACCGCCTCTTCCTTGGCTTCCGCTCCGGTGAGCACGAATTCTCCGCTGATATATCCTTCCACTTCTCCGGACTTAATCTGGTACCAGCCGCCTTCTTCCGATATGATCTCGCAGGCGCTGCCTCCCAGCATCTTTCCGATAATATCTCCGTCCGTACTCGGGGCCTTTCTTACGTTCAAATATCCTTCCACCGTTACAAGGCCCATATTATTGAAGGAATCCACTACGCTTCTCTTCTCTGCTTCAATCTTTTTCGCCTCTTCATCTGCATTGGATGCGGTAGCTATTCCGGCATCGGAAGAGGTTGCATTTTCAAGTTCTGATCCCGGTCCCCCTGCCGTTCCGGCCTTGTGGTTTTTCACCACTGCAGCAATGGAAACTGTAACAGTCAAAATTAAAAGAACAACAGCCGCTATCACCAGATACTTTTGGTTGTCATCCTTATTGCGTTTCTTTTTTGCCCTGTTAAGGCGTGCAAGATAGTCTTTATCATCTAACATATTATTCTCCAATTCATCATAACTCCTATTCGCCGGAGAAGTCCGGCTCTAAACAATATCGCACCATATTATACCATATGTTATAGGGAATTGCGAGAATGGAATCATTAAAAATTTATTAATTTCCCCGCCAATTCTCCCAATTTCAGGATATTTTTCCTAATACCTCCTGCGCGCATAGTGATTTTTTCTCCAATTCTTCATAAGAAATTAACTTAATTTAATAAAAAAGATATGGTATTTCTCCGCATAATATAGTACACTTTGGTATGGCAAAAGTTCAGTAACAGAAAAGAGGGTAAATTATGAAAAAACAAATGTTAGCAACATCTTTACTTATTATGGCACTTGGCTTATCCGCATGTTCACCAAAAGCTCCTGCGGAAACTACGCCGGCAGAAACTACTACTTCAGCTGCTGCTGAAACAACGACAGCTGCCGAGACGGAAACCAGTGAAGAAGAAGTGGAAGAGGTTTCTGTAGATGGTGTGATCACAAAAATTGAAGCAGATGTGGTAACGATTAAAAATTCTGAAGACGACACAGAAGCTTCCTATGATATCAGCAAAGCGGAAGTTATCGGTGATTACGAATTAAGCGTAGGCGATGAAGTTGAAGTTACTTTCGCAGAAGGTTCTGCCGGAGATGTAATTTCCGCAATCAGCCTGGAAGTTTATACTTCTGTAATCGAAGAAAACTCCGATCCTAAGGTTTCCGGTTCCATCGAGAAATCAGAAAATGATACCTTATCTCTGAAAACAGAGGATGGCGAAACTTATACATTCTCTACAGCTAATTCCTATGTGGTGAGTAAAGACGGAATGAAAGCAGGCGTTAATGCTGAAATCACTTATTTAGGCGATTTAGAAGATACCGATCCGATTCCTATGGCAATCAAAGTCGTAACTGAAGATTCTTTCGATTCCGAAGATGCCAAGATCAATGCATTTAAAGGAACCATCGATCAGTTAACCGGCAATGATTTCACCGCTGAAACTGCTGATGGCAATTACTTCAGCTGTACTGCCGAGGAAGGCGTTGATTTATCTTCCTTTAACAAAGGTGATACCGTTCTCATCACCTACGCAGGTCCTTTGACAGCAAAAGTAATCGCTGTAACCAATGTAGAAAAATAATTTGAGTTCATTCATTTTGCCATAAAAGCGAAAAACGGGCAGCCGGCTTAATTGCCGCTGTCCGTTTCTTTTGTTTCTTTTATTATCGGATTTCGTTTGCCTGAGATAATGAATAAAATCACCCCGGCAATGCATACAAAGATCGAAATGAACTGGGAAGTGGATAACTGTCCTACTGTCCCGCGAATCAAATCTCCCCGGTAAAATTCAAGAATAAACCGGCCGATGCTGTATAAGATCAGATACAACGCAGCCACCTGTCCGTCCGCCTTTTTATGCTTTGCAAAGATAATCAGCACAAAAAAGTGAAGAAAATTCAAAATGCTGGAAATGGTCTGGGTCGGCACCAAAGGAACCCCGTTCGGCGCAAACTGCGACTCGTGGAATACAATCCCTATGGGAGATGTGGTCTCCGTTCCATAACAGCAGCCGGCCAGAAAACAACCAATCCGGCCAAATCCCTGGGCTAACGCGATGGACGGCACAACCAGATCAAAATATTTCCAAAAATCCATCTTTTTCACCCGGGCGAATACATATCCCGCCAAAATTCCGCCTATAATTCCGCCGTATACCACAAACCCGTCAGCGACGTTTAACAGCAGCCTGGGATTGGCGATAATGTCTTTTATAATCGTGATATAGTACAGCAGTTTTGCGCTTAAAAGCCCGAACACCATGGTATAGATGGTCAGATTGAAAAGTTGGTCGGGATTCATCCCCATCTTCTTCGCTCTCTGTTCTGCCGCCACATATGCGGCAAAAAATCCAATTGCAATCATCAGTCCATATCCGTGTATGGTAAGAGGACCGATCGTCAATAAGTCATTCTTCATTAGCTCCTCACATTCCTCCGCATCCGCGGCATTTCATAGAAAAGACCTTCTTAGGTTCGTATTTTATCAATCATAATACGAAATCGAAAGAAGGTCAACCAAATCCCAAAAACATACTACAAGGTACTATCCCCACATCAGGTACCAAAATCTTACGAAACCGACTTCAGCCGATTGTTCAAGGGCTATAATTAAAAGCCTTTAATTTTTAAATATTCTTTAATCATCTGAACAACCTCGTCATATTCCAGCTTGCTGGCATTGATCGTAAGGTCGTAATTATTCAAATCTTCCCATTCACGGTTGCTGAAATACTTATGGTATTCCGTCCGCTCTTTATTAATACGGGAAATGCGTTTCAACGCTTCTTTTGTATCCACCCCGTCTACTTCCATAACGCGGCGGATTCTGGTCGGCATATCCGCACAGACAAAGATCGAAACCAGCTTTTCCAGCCCTTCTGATTCCAGCACATAATCCGCACAGCGTCCCATGATAACACACGGTTCCTCCAACGCCAGCTTACGAATGACGGATGACTGGAAACGGAACAGATTGTCCGGTGATGTGATGTTGTCTCCCAGCTTCGGCTCTGCCAAACTGTTCTTCAAACCGCCTACGATCTTATAAAGAAGCTTATTGCCCGCCTTTTCATCGGCCAGACGGAAATACTGTTCTCCGATAGCGCTCACTTCCGAAGTCATCTTTAAAATCTCTTCGTCATAAAAATGAATGCCCAGGTCTTCGGCCAGCTTCTTTCCCACAATTCGTCCGCCGCTGCCGTATTGTCTTTCTATCGTAATTACCAGATTGTTATTAGCCATAATGGTGCGCCCTCCTGTTAAAAATATATCGTCCTTACCACGCCTTCATTATAACATAACAATGACTATTTTGCCAGCATCATACGGTCATTTGCAAACTCTTCTCCGCTGGCCTCTTCGAACTTGCGGAGCAGGTCTTCTACCTGCAGCTTTTTCTTCACTTCGCCTTCCACGTCATAGATGATGCGCCCTTCGTGCATCATGATCAGACGGTTGCCCATCTGGATCGCGTCTTTCATATTATGGGTTACCATAAGAGCGGTTAATTTCTGTTCCGATACGATCTCTTCCGTCAGTTCCAGAACCTTTTTTGCTGTTTTAGGGTCCAGAGCCGCCGTATGTTCATCTAAAAGAAGCAGTTTCGGCTTTTCAAGAGTCGCCATCAAAAGCGTTAACGCCTGTCTCTGGCCGCCTGAAAGAAGTCCTACCTTGCTGGACATGCGGCTTTGAAGTCCTAAGCCCAAACGAGTCAGGGAATCGTGGTAAAAATCTTTTTCATTGGCTTTGATTCCCCATCCAAGACCTCTCTTCTGGCCTCTTCTAAGGGCCAGAGCCAGATTTTCCTGGATCTCCATTCCGGCTGCGGTTCCGCGCATAGGATCCTGGAACACACGGCCGATATATTTTGCCCGTTTATACTCCGGATCTCTGGATATGTTGACACCGTCGATTTCAATCTTGCCGGAATCGATCGGATAAACGCCGGCTATCATGTTGAGCATGGTCGATTTACCGGCTCCATTTCCTCCGATAATCGTACAGAAATCGCCTGGTTTCAGATGAAGATTAATTCCGTTCAGCGCTTTTTTCTCATTTACAGTTCCTTTATTAAATGTTTTTCTCACATTTGTTATGGTCAGCATTATTCATCCCCTCCGTCTTCAGAATAAGATTTTCTGATCCGCCATTTTCCTGCGGCAACCGGGAAGCAGAGAGCCAGGGCCACGATAACAGCTGACAGAAGTTTCATATCATTGGCATTCATGCCAAGCTGAAGAACAATGGCGCGGATCAGGAAATAAACAACTGCGCCTACCACGGCAGAAGCCAGACGGCTTGCAAACCAATGGAAACGGCCCATTAAAACTTCTCCGATTACGATGGCCGCCAAACCGATAACAATCGCTCCCGTACCCATATTGATATCCGCATATTTCTGGCTTTGGCAGACTAATCCGCCTGCTAAACCAACCAGTGCGTTGCTCAGCATCAGGGCGATCATTTTAGTCATCTTGGTATTCACGCCGAGAGCGCGTATCATATCTTCATTATTGCCCGTAGCTCGGAGTGCACTTCCGATCTCTGTGCCGAAAAACCAATATAAAAGCGCCACCATGATGAGTGCCACCACAATGCCAACGGCTAAAGATGCCTGGGACTGGCTCAAACCTGTCATATCCACCATTCTGCTGATCACAGTGTTGGTCTTTAACAGAGGCATATTGCTTTTTCCGCCCATAACCCTTAAATTCACGGACCAAAGAGCAATCTGGGTTAAAATTCCGGCCAAAATTGCAGGGATCTCAAACACCGTATGTAAAGCTCCTGTCACCGCTCCTGCCAGTGCGCCGGCTATGGTCGCAAACAGCAGCGCAACAGCCGGGTCCACATTGTGATTCAATATCATGACCGCGCATACGCATCCGCCCAATGCGAAACTTCCATCTACAGTAAGATCGGCAATGTCCAAAAGGCGATAGGTGATATAAACACCTAATACCATAATTCCCCATAAAACCCCTTGTGCTACGGCGCCCTGAAGCGCCAGCATTAAACCGCTCATAAAAACTTCCTCCATTTTCCATTGTAAATGTCTTACATAAGGGATGAACGTTCCGCCATCCCTTATGTAAAACATCTAAAAAACCAGATGAATGCCCCTTAACGGGACATCCATCTGAATGATCAGATCAAATCTCTGTTTATTTTACAGCAGAAGTATCAATGCCTAATGCATTTGCTGTTTCGTCGTTAATCTTTAACTCGCATTTATCAGCCGGAAGATAACCGATCGGAATCTCCGCAGGTGAAACGCCGTCAACCAGGATCTGAATTGCCTGCTGGCCTGCAAGATATCCTAACTGATAGTAATCAATACCATATGTAGCTAAACCGCCTGCTTCTACCATACCGCCTTCACCGCAGATTACAGGGATGTTATTGTCATTGGCAACCATTCCTACAGTAGCCATACCTGCTGCAATTACGTTGTCGGTAGGAGCATAAACTGCATCCACTTTACCGATCATGGATTCTACAACGGTCTGAATTTCATTGGAATTAGAAACCGTGTAATCTTTATGTGCGATTCCTGCCTTGTCCAAAGCCTCTCTTGCCATCTGTGCCTGAATCTCTGAGTTAGACTCTGCGGAACAGAATAAGATGCCGACGGTCTTAACATCCGGAATCAGCTGCTGAAGCAGATCGATCTGCTCTTTTACAGGTGTTAAATCAGAAGTACCGGTAACATTGCCGCCCGGCGCCGCATTGTCTGCTACCAAACCGGATTCGGCCGGATCAGTAACTGCGGTTAAGATAACCGGAATATCGGAAGTTAAACCTGCTACGGTCTGTGCTGCCGGTGTTGCAATTGCAAGGATCAGGTCGCTGCCGTCGTTAACAAGCTTTTCTGCAATTGTCTGGCAGTTGGACTGTTCGCCGGAAGCATTCTGCTGATCTGCCGTATACTTCACGCCAGCCTCGTCAAGCGCTGCAAAAAATCCCTCGTTAGCCGAATCGAGCGCCGCATGCTGTGTTAACTGAAGCACGCCGATCTTAAATGTTTTGTCGCTGGCTGCTGCTTCTCCTGCTTTTGTCTCCTCTGCCTTTGTTTCTTCTGCTTTTGTCTCTTCTTTGGACTCTTCCGCTTTTGCTTCCGTGGTTTCCGCTGATGTTTCTGCTGCCGCTTTGGTGCTGTCAGCCGGCTTATTACCGCCGCATGCTGTCAGGGAAAGGGCCAGGGCACCTGCAAGTACAATTGATAATACTTTTGATGTTTTTCTCATAATACAGCTCTCCTCTTTAATACAAATTCGTTCTTATTTACCGAACTAATTGGTATCATACTACAAAAGTTTATCACAGTCAATTTTATTACTTTAAATTCCCATAAAATCAACGCAATAAAGTGTTTTTTATGTGATACACTGCTGCAAAATCACCAATTTGCGTTGACAATAAGATGGAGTCTATATAGGATATAACCTATATTGTATTTGTAAATTCTGTAATTCCGCACTATAATAACCTATGTAAAACAATTATTTATATTGTGAATGAACAAGAACTGCTATCATCAATAAATCTAATTTACTGCCAATTAATTAATTTTATACCGGATAGCAGTTTATGTTTCATTCCGGAATGAGGAGAACGCTTATGGAAGAAGTAACCCTGACCGAAATGCTGGATGCCAGAGAGCGGAGGGTGTCCATACAAACCCATCTTCTGAAGCAGCACAAGTTGCCGATCATCTGTCTTACCCTTAACATCCCGGGACCGGTAAAGGTATTTTCTCAAATTCCGGACGCCTATGATGAAGGATGCAGACGCATCCATTTCCTGTTGACTCAACAGAAGTTCCCTGTCATTGACTTTATTGAGACCAAAGATAAAACAGGCTATGAAGCATTTTTTTCCGTAAATGCTTCGGCCTCCGACCTAAAAAAAGCAATGGTAACCATTGAAGACCAGGACCGGCTGGGCCGTCTTTTTGATATCGATGTGCTGGATACGGACGGAAGGAAACTGTCCAGAGAAGAATTTGGACTGACACCGCGTCTCTGCCTGATCTGTGACCGTCCCGCTCATGAATGCAGCCGGAGCCGTGCACACTCAGTGCCTGAATTGACAAAACAGATCCAAAAAATCTTAAATGAAAGGCTGTGACCTATGAAGCCCGTCCTCACTTATATTGATGCCATCGCAAAACAGGCCCTTATGGGCGAAGTCGGAACTACGCCAAAGCCGGGATTGGTGGACCGTTTTGATAACGGAGCCCACAAAGATATGTGCTATCATACATTTGAACTCAGCACTCAGGCCGTGGTCCCTTATCTCACCGCCATGGCCCAGGCCGGTCTGATGTGGGAGGGTTCCCTTCCCGGCCTCTTTCAGGAGATCCGCTCCATTGGGATAGAGGCGGAACAGGCTATGTTTTCGGCCACCGGAGGCATTAACACCCATAAGGGAATTATCTTTTCTCTCGGCATCATAGCGGCGGCGGCCGGGTTTTATTACAGCCAGCACAAACGATTCGATTCAGAAGCGATTCTGCTCTCCTGCCGGGATATGACCTATGCGGCTTTGGAGCAGGATTTCGTCCGCATTGATCCGGATAATCCGAAAACCCATGGAGAAAAGCTGTACATCCGTTATGGCTGCAAAGGAATTCGTGGTGAAGCACAAGAGGGCTTTCCATCGCTGAGAACCATTGGACTTCCCTGTATCCGCAGATGGATGGCCGCTGAAAATGACTCCAATCTGGTGTATATCCAGGTTCTTTTAACCCTGATGTCACAAGTGGAGGACACCAATATTCTGACCCGGTCGAATCCTGAAACGCTTTCTTATGTGAAACGGGAAGCGGTCCGCATACTGGAAATTGGCGGTGCATTTACACCGGATGGGATTTCTGAGATCAGAGAATTAAACCAGGATTTTATAACAAGGAATATAAGCCCCGGCGGCTGCGCGGATCTTTTAGCTGTTACCATTTTCTTATGGCTGCTGGAGCAATATGAATAAACGGCCGTTTTAGGCGGCGGAATGAGAGGATACTATGAAACCTTCACAAGATGGCAAAATCTACAAACTGCATCAGCTCATATTTCAGACAGCTCAATATTTTGAGATTTTAATCGCATTTATTGTGATTATCGGGCTTATTATCACGCTGACCACCGTGCCTCGCGAAATGCTGAATCTCTACATAAGCGGCGGTTTTAACGATTTCCTGAAAATGACATTTAACATTATCATTGGAATTGAGCTGCTGAAAATGCTTTGCCGTCATGACTTGGATTCCGTAGTGGAGGTTTTGCTCTTCGCAGTGGCCCGAAGCATTATAATTGAGCATATGCCGATTTTGGAAACTTTGATCGGCATCATCGCTATCGCCGTTTTGTTCCTGATCCGTAAGTTCCTCTTTGTATCCGCTCTTGATAAACAGGAAAATGACTGATTTATATGAAACATGAAGGGATTTCTGAAAAAGCCAGAAATCCCTTATTATCTTTCCATCTTTATTCACTTCTCAATGCATCAATCGGATTCAACCTGGCCGCCCTCTTCGCCGGCATATACCCGAACAAAAGCCCGATCCCCACCGACACGCTGAACGATACCAGTACAGCCGATGTGGTAGGCGTCGCATTTAACCCGGCTGCCGCCCCCACGGCCGTGGTCGCTATGCTGCCTAACACAATGCCGATCAGTCCACCGATGGAACTGGTCACCGCCGCTTCTATAACAAATTGCTGCATAATCACGCCCGTTTCAGCCCCAAGGGCCTTTCGTATGCCGATTTCCCTGGTCCGTTCTGTTACGGATACAAGCATAATGTTCATTACCCCCACGCCGGCCACTAAAAGAGAAATTCCTGCAATCCCGCCAAGTCCCGCTGAAACCATGGCTATCATGGAATTTAACGAATCCAAAAGCTCACTCATGGCGGTTACGGTATATAAGTCATCATCTTTAAATACTTCATAAAGATAATCTTCCAGCTTTTTTTTCGCTGTATCCGCGTCTTTAATCTCCGCAATTGTAAAAGTATAATTATTGATCACCGCATTCCGGCTCAGTTTTACCGCACAGCTGTAAGGCATCCATACAAAGTCATCCGTACCGCCCTCTTTTAAACTGTCCTCATCCTGACGTTCTATGATTCCAATAATCCGGTATGCATAACCGCCGATTTTTAACGTCTGATCCAATGCTTTCTCAGGACTTCCATAGAGCTCACTGGCCGTATAATAACCGATTACACACACCTTTTGACGGGAAAGGATATCGGAATACTGTATATTTCGTCCCAAGTTCAGCTCATAGTCTTTAATATCCAAATACTCCTCACTCACACCGCTTATGCTGGTGGAAGTAAGGGAATCGCTGCCGTGTTTGATTGTGGTAGATACGGAAACCATAGGGGTCATGTGATCAAATACGTCTGTATTTTTCTCAAAAAATGAATACATATCATCCTCGGAAACGGACCGGGAGGACAGATTGGTCACCCTCACCGAAATCTGGTTTGTACCCATGCTTGCAAAGCTTTCCGTCATATAGGACATATAGGCATTTACTAAGCTGACCAATATGATAACAGAGGCAACGCCGATAATTATTCCCAGCATGGTCAGAAAGGACCGCATTTTATTGCTCCATATGCTCTTTAATGCCAGTTTAAATGATTGCAGCATATTTATTCACATCTCCATCAAAATTAATTTTCCCATCGTGAATCCGGACCACCCGTCTCGCTTCCATCGCAATGGAGCTGTCATGAGTGATCATGACGATCGTATTGCCCTCATCGTTCAGCTGCTTCAAAAAGTCCAGCACATCACGGCTGGTTCTGGAATCCAGAGCGCCTGTGGGTTCGTCCGCTAAGATCAAAGACGGGTCCCCTGCAAGCGCCCGTGCGATCGACACTCTCTGCTGCTGGCCGCCGGACAGCTGGTTGGGCAGATTTTTCCATTTTTCTGCCAAACCGACCCGTTCCAAAGAGCGCATAGCCCGCTCACGGCGCTCCTCCCTTCCTACTTTTGCATAAAGCAGGGGAAGCTCCACATTTTCTAAAAGATTCAGTTTGGGCAGCAGATTGTACTGCTGAAAGATAAAGCCGATCATACGGTTTCTGATCCGGGCCAGCTGGTTATCACTCATCTGATCCACATCCTCGCCGCCCAGCAGATAGCGCCCCGACGACGGCACATCAAGCGCTCCTATGATATTCATGAGCGTTGATTTTCCGCTTCCTGATTTTCCTACGATGGCCACAAATTCGCCTCGGTTTATGGTTAAATCGATGCCGTCATTGGCACGTACCTCTTCTGATCCCATCTGATAAACTTTATAGATCTCTCTAAGTTCAATTAGTGTTTCCGCCATTTAGAACTCTCCTTTATTATCTTCCGCTGCCTTGACGCTGGCTGCCGCCCTGTCGCTGGTAATTGTCCCGGCGCTGGCCTCCTCCGCCCTGGGGCATTCCTCCCTGCATTGCAGGCATCATAAAGCTGGTGGAACTGCCGGAAGACTCAGACATATAAACCGTATCTCCTTCTGAGATTCCGCTTATAACCTGCACATAATCATCATTAACCAAACCAGTCTCCACTTCTATGGAACGGAATCCCGCCGGAACAGTGCCTTGTGCTTCTGTAACCGAATCGTCCTTTATATAGACCCGGTTTCCGCGCATTAAGGCTCCCACAGGAATCAGCAGCACATCGGATGCTTCTTCCAAAATAATCCGGCCGTCCACATTCATTCCCGGCAGGAGATTTCCCACCTCATCCAAGGTGACTGTGACCGGATAATTGGTTACTCCATTGGAGTAAGAGCTTTGCAGGCTGACATTAGTAACTGTGCCTGTAAATGTTTTATTTTCAATAGCATCCGCAGTGACTTCTACCTTTTGTCCCACCTTCACTTTCTGCACATCCAGTTCATCAATGGACATCTCAAACGTCACTTCCGACAAATCATAAATAACGGCCATAACAGTGGAGTTACTGCTGCTTCTGCTGATATTGTCGCCCACCTTGCTGGTCTTAGTAATTACCTGTCCGGAAATCGGCGCCGTAATCGTGTAATCTTCATAAGAATTCTGGGTTGCATCCAGCTTGCTTTGGGAAGACTCCAACGTCTCTTCCGCTTTATCCATGGTATCCTTATAACTTCTGATCAGTTTATCCGCATCCTTGGATGCAATGCGGAAAATAGGTGTCCCCACAGTGACATAATCCCCCTCATGAACCAGCAGCGCTTCCACTTCCACACTGGAAGAAAGGTCGCTTTTTAAACTGGTATCCAAAACCGCTTCAAACTTGCCTTCGGCCGCGCTCAAAAAATCTCCCACCGCCAAAGTTGCCGAATATTCTGAAGATAAACCGCCAGGATTGGCCACTTCCACCGTCACATACCGTACCAAACGGCCGCCGGTCAGAGTCTCATCCATATTGCTGACCGATGTCACCACACCGGCCAGCTGTTCCATGGTATCGGTCAATGTGACGATCCCCTGGCTTCCGACTGGGATTAAAACGGCTTCTGTAGAGAGAAACGGTACCTTCAGTTTCATGGTCTGATCATTGTAAATGGACGCAATCTCCTTATCGGAACCCACTTTATCCCCTTCCTGAATATTCAGCTTCGTGATAAATCCGCTCCGGGTCGATTTATATGTGTTACCACTGTATTTTTCCAACGCCTCGTTATAGTCATCCACCGCAATTTCATAATTAGTCTGGGCGCGTTCCAAGGAATTCACCGCTGACTTCAAGTCCGTCTCCATGGATGAAACGTCAATCTGATACAGAATCTGGCCCTTTTCCACCTGATCGCCTTCTTCAAAATCAGCCGAAATAATCTCCCCCTCCACTAAAGAAGTGATCTCGTAAGTATCCTTTGGAGAAATGGTTCCGGAAGAGGAAAGTTCTGAAGTGATATCTCCCTTTGTCACAGTTGCCGTCCTAACGGCAGTTGTTTTAGCACTGGCCTTTTTCGATTTTGCAAGAATCTTGGGAACTCCAAACACAGCTGCAGCAGCCAAAATTACCAAAATAATAATAACGGCCTTTTTACTGCCCCCATTACGTCTTTTACCATCCCTTTTATTACTTTTTTTCAGAAAACCAGTTTTCTTTTCCTGTTTCTTATTGGTACCGCCGGGGCCTTCTGATGCTGAAAGGCCTTCCTTTTTCTCTTCCTTTGACAGCGCATCTTCTTTTTTTAATCCTATTTTCATTCTCATAGCTCCTGGCTTCCATTAATATTCGATATAGTCGATTACCGTATAGACCTTCGTGCCGTCTGATTTTTCAGTAGTCTCACAAATCAGAGCCACATCATCCCCAATTCCAACTGTCCCATACATAGAAAATGCAAACTGAACCTGTGAGGATTCCAGATTGAATTTTTCATCATCTCCATAAGTATCCAAAGTAATGGAATTAGGAGTCATAACATCGGCCGCATTATAATAGATATTGGTAACCTCGCCCCTGACAACCGTGTGGCTGGCATCTTCGTTATCCTCACTGTAAGCCCATACGCTCTTAGTTGCCGTACTATAATAGATAACCACATAACCGTATTCAGACATCTTGCTTTTAATTTCAGCAATGGAACTGCCCGCACCGTTTAAGAATAAATTGGCTTCACTCAGGCTGAAAGGCACCCAATCTTCCAGATCATAGCTTCTTCTGACCAATTTAGGGCCCTTTAAATTGTTATCTGCTAGTGCCAAAGGATTAATCTCTCCATCGGAGTTGAGCTCCAAATCCAGCACTTTTCCATAAAAAGTCCCATTCTTTGTGTCTGTCTTCAGCAGATTATAAAACAGATTAATGCAGTCCGACTTATTTAGTATTTCATTGCTGTCGCGTTCCACATTTTCATTCATCTCCAAATAGTAAAACTTGGAAAGTCTGGAGTTTAACTGATCCCCTGTAAAATCTTCATTGGTATATCCCAAAAGAGCAAGAAGCCCTTTTGCCGCCTCCTGCATGGTTATGTAACTGTCCGGTTTAAATAACCCGCCCAAATATCCGTTCATCCATCCCTGCTCCGCCGCAATCCTGATCTGCGCCGCATAACGGTGATCCCTAGGAACATCAGCAAATACTGCAACATTGCTCATTTGGGATACAGTACTTTTATATGTTGTGGCATTGACCAGCATATATGCGAACTCGCCTCTTGTTACCTGTTCGCTGACATTAGTCACATTCATAATACCGGCGATGCCAATCACTTTTTTTCTCATATCAAAATCAGATGAAGCTTCTGCTGTTATTGGAAATACCGCAGTTGCGGCTGTAACAATTGTCAATACAGCTGCCATACCTCGTTTGTACATCATTTTGCTCCTCTCATAATCATCTATTTTCTTTATTTTACTCTATCAACCGAATGTGTTCATTTTGTGTATTAAACCTGAAAATCCTTTAAGGTTTCTTTCAAATCTTTATTTAACTGGCTAAGGTACGCCGGAAAGAAGGGGAAGCCCAGGCGGACGGCGGAAGTGATCGGCGAAATGGGATTCGGGATTCGCCCCTAAGATGTACTAAGACCCACAAGGACAAAAAGAGACAGGACCGCGCCCATTCGCAGTGAACTCCTTATGACTTCACTGCTCAAGGGGCGCTTAGAACCTGATTCGGAATTCAGTTTCTACCTGTCTCTTTTTATCCTTGCGGATCTAAGAACATCTAAGGGGTTCCATACGATCCCATTTCGCCGATCATTTCCTCCGCCCGCCTGGGCTTCCCCTTCTTTCCGGCTGTTACTTGGCTAGCTGAGGGTAAAAAAGATTTGGTGGAGTAGTGAGTAAGTTTTTACATCAACCGTGAAGGCATTTCTGAAAATCCCTTGAAGATCTATGTAAATGCGGTTCTATACAACTACCTAGGCACATCTATTGTTTTTAACCAGGCTAGCGAAAACCAGCCCGGAATCGGGAGGCGGAGCCGGAAGACGAAGGTCGGAGGGGCCGTCCGGGCCGGGGAAGGAAGATGCAGACAGATCGGATCGTATGGAACCCCTTTAGAACTACTTAGGCCCGTAAGAACAGAACGAGGCAGGTAGAACCTGATTTCGGTGTCAGGTTCTAAAGCGCCGCTGAGCAGCGAAGTCATAAAGAGTTCACTGCGAATGGCGCTGGCCTGCCTCGTTCTGTTCTTACGGGTCTTAGTAGTTCTTAGGGGCGAATCCCGAATCCGATCCGGCTGCATTTTCCTTCCCCGGCCCGAACGGCCCCTCCGACCTTCGTCTTCCGGCTCCGCCTCCTGATTCCGGGCGTCCCCCTTTCGCCAACCCCGTTAAATAACAAGTTTAACGTATTAGATTTCCAGGTATTGCTTTAGATGGGGCAGGGTTTCTTTCATTAATTCCCTGCCCTCAGAGTAAAGCGCCTCCAGTTTTTTCACATCCTGTTCCACTCTGGAGACTGTGACTTTATGTTTTGGCCGGATTACAAAGATGCGGCCTGCCTCTTCAAGGCGGTCGATCTCTTCCTGCATGCGGTTGTAGCGTTCCGGAATTTCTTCCAAAGCGGCCCTAAGTTCAGGCAGCGGGCCGAAATACCGGTCATATCCTCGTCTCATCCATCTTCCGGGCTCCTTTTTTCTGTATCCGTGTTCTCTGGTGAGAACCAGCACAACTTTTTCATAGCCTTCGTCCAGCGCCTTCTGATAAGCGATGGGCATGGATACGCCTCCGTCCAGATAATTTTTTCCGTCTACCAGGATCATTCTGGATAGAACCGGCATGCTGCTGGATGCCTGGATCGCTGCAATCAGGTCTTTGCAGACTCCTTTTTCAAAGTATTCCGGCTTGCCGGTTTTACATCTGGTGGCAACCGCCACATACCTCTGTGCGGACTTATAAAATGTCTCATAGTCAAACGGAACCAGTTCAGTGCTCAACTCTCCAAACAAAAAATCGAAATTAAATATAGCCCTGTTTTTCAGCATATTCCGAAAGCTCAAATACCGCTTATCGTGTACGAATTGTGTGTTGATTTTCAGCGTTCTTCCCACCTGCTTGCTGATGTAATTCATTCCGCACATGGAGCCGGCTGAAACACCGTTCACATAAGACAGTTCAATGCCCTGTTCCACCAGCACGTCCAACACTCCCGAAGTGAACAGACACCGCAGTGAGCCGCCTTCTAAAACTAATGCACCTTCTGTCATCTTTCCCTCACAATCTGCCGCCCTGAGCGGCAAAAACACTATCGTATTCATTTTTTCCAATAATTACATACTATAACCCAAAAGCTTATGAAAAACAATAATTTAATTTACTTGCCTCCGGATTTATGGTATTCTTTCTATATTACATCAAACAATACCGAGGTAACATATGCGATCTGGCAAAAAGACCTTTTTTTCTTTTAGAATAGCAGCAACTCTTGTTCTCGTCCTCTCCTGTTCCATTCTTTTTACCCGAATGATGAACCATTATTCCCAGCAAAAGGTCCTGAATACACTATCGGAACTTTCGAATCAAAGCGTATTAGTCCTTCAAAAGGAAGTGGATAAGGAACAGAAAATTTTAACCAATCTTTCCAGCTATATCAGCCAGGGAGACGAATTTAACATCGAGAAAATTATCGCTCGTTTATCCTATGTAAACCAGAAGAATTCGTTCAAGCGCATGGGAATCATCCTTCCTGATGGTACCGCATGCACTACCGACTCGGTCAGCATGGATTTAAGCGGCAGAGCCTATTTTTCTGAGTCCCTTTCCGGTATCTCAGCCGTATCCGATACCCTGTATGATAAGGCGGATGATCAGTTTATCACGGTTTACAGCTCTCCTTTATATTTTAAGGAGGAGATAAAGGGCGTTTTATTTGCGACTTACTCTACCCTTTGGTATGAAAAAGCCCTCTCCACCAGCACGTTCAACGGCAATGGATATTCCTATGTGGTGAAAGCGGATGGCACCTGTATCGTGGATTCCCCCCATGCAAGCGGCTTAAAAGCTTTGGATAATCTGTTTGTCAAATTATCGCAGGAACATTCCTGCCCGGAAGAGGCCCTCACTCAGCTGAAAAAAAATATGGCAAACGGAAGAAGCGGAAGCATGATCTATCGGAATACAGAAGAAAAATATCTGTACTACCAGCCCCTGTCCATTAATGACTGGTATCTTCTGACTGTTGTCCCTGTTTCCGTAATACAGAGAGATTTAAACGGGACTTTGGCCCTTTCCTATGTATTTACGATTCTATGTGTCATTGCATTCCTCTTTCTTTTGTACCAGCTGATCAAAACCCGCGAAGTCAGCCGTAAAGCATTGGAACAGATTGCTTTTGTGGACCCTCTTACCGGCGGCTCCACTTACGATAAGTTTAAGATGGATACTCAGTCCCTTCTTTCTTCGGGAACGGAAGGATATTACCTTGTATGTTTGAACATTGAACGTTTCCGGGATATCAATGCCCAGTATGGATATGATGAAGGCGACCGCGCTCTCCAGTATATCTGGAATACCCTGAATGCATCCTTAAAGAACCAGGAACTGCTCACCCGCCAGACTGCCGACCACTTTATTCTGCTTCTTTGCGGAAAGGACAATCAGGCAATCTGTGAGCGGCTGGATGAGATATTAAAAATGTTGGCAGAGCACAAAGATTTTCAGGGAAAATATTATGTGTTAAAGCCCAACTTTGGCATCTATGAAATTACAGAGAATAAAAGTGTGGATTTTATGGCCGATCTGGCTAAGCTGGCGCTTAACAGCATTAAACACGACGTATTTCATGACTACGCCTTTTATAATGAACAGCTCCGCATGGAGCAGAATCGTTTCAAAACACTGGAAAACCGTTTTGAAAAGGCAATTAGAAACCATGAATTTATCGTATGGTATCAGCCCAAGTACAATATTAAACGCCAGTGTTTTGACGGTTCAGAAGCCCTTGTAAGATGGTATTTTCCGGACTTGGGAATGATTTCTCCAGCTGAATTCATTCCTGTCTTTGAACGCAACGGAGCGATCCTGGAATTGGATCTCTACATTTTTAAAGAAGTGTGCATAAAGATCCGGCAGTGGCTGGATGCAGGCCTGCCGGTAACCCCTGTTTCCGTCAATCTTTCCAGGCTCCATCTGTATCAAACGGATTTCATTGACCAGTATCTGATCACCATGGAGCAATATAATATTCCTACGGAACTGATTCAGCTGGAACTGACGGAAACTACGCTTTTTGAAAATAAAGAGATCATGCTGGAACTTCTGAACTGCCTGCATGCAAAGGGCATTAAGATATTGATGGATGATTTTGGTTCCGGCTACACTTCGGTTCTGATGCTGAAGGATGTACCGATCGACATATTAAAGATTGACAAAGGTTTAATCGACGATTTTGAAAGCAGTGAAAAAGGCATCTCCATTATACGCAATATCATACACCTTTCTCACGAGCTGAATATCCGGATCGTTGCAGAAGGAGTGGAAACAGAAGCCCAATATCTGCTTTTAAAGGATCTTGGCTGTGATTATATTCAGGGCTACTATTTCTCAAAGCCTTTGCCCGTAGATCAATATGAAAAACTGGTCTTTCCGGATGCAGACTTGCGGTTTCGTTGACGTTTGGCTGCGAAACGCATGCCATGGTAAATAAGACGCCAAAACGAGGCAGGCGGAAACTGATTTATCTCAGTTTCTGCCTGCCTCGTTTTAATTTTACATTAACGGTGCAAATAACCTCAGCGTGCTTCCCGCCACTTTCTTAACCAGCGGATATTTTTTGCAGTCCTCCAGACTAATTGGCTGGCACATCTTCAGCGTAGCCTGGAAATCCTCTTCCACCGCCATAACGGCCGCATTTTTATACATATAAGTACCGCATTCAAAATGCAGATATAAGCTTCTGAAATCCAGATTGATCGTTCCCACCACAGCCTTTTCGTCATCGCTGGTAAATACCTTGGCATGCACGAATCCGGGCGTATATTCAAAAATCTGAACGCCATCCTCAATCAATTCCTGATAATAAGACCTGGCCAGCAGATAAGCATACATCTTATCCGGTATATGAGGCATGATAATCACAGTCTCCACACCTCTCTTAGCCGCATAGGTGAGGGCTGATACCATCTCGTCGTCCAGAATCAGATACGGGGTCATAATATGGACATATCTGGTCGCCCGGGCCAGTATATCCTTATACACATTGGCGCCTAACGGTTCCTGGTCTGTAGGGCTGTCCGCATAGGGAACCACGAATCCATCCCAGTTTAACTCAGGCGGATATTGATAATTTTTAGGTTTTAGATAACGCGCATAATCGTCTTTTTCCCGCTCGCTGATGCTCCACATCTGCAGAAACATCATGGAAAAGCTGTCCACCGCTTCCCCCCTTACCATAATGGAAGTATCCTTCCATCTGCCAAATCTCACTTTCTGGTTGATATATTCATCTGCCAGATTGATGCCGCCTGTAAATGCCGTCACACCGTCAATCACTGTAATCTTTCTATGATCCCGGTTATTCTGGTAACTGGACAGAGCCGGTTTTATTGGCGCGAACTGCTTGCACCGGATACCGAAGCTTTCCAGTTGCTTGGGATAATTATACGGGAGCAAAGCGATGGAACACATGCCGTCATACATAAACCGCACTTCCACCCCTTCTTTTACTTTCTCTTTTAAAATCTCCAGAATGCTGTTCCACATCAGACCATGCTCCACAATAAAGTATTCCATGAAGATGAAATGTCTGGCGCATTTTAACTGCTCCAGCATATCGGGAAACGCATCTTCCCCATATGGATAATATTTAATATTTGTATTCGTATAAGCAGGATATTTGCCAAAATCATTAAAATATCTGATAAAAGTCGCTTCTCTGGGGCTGCCCGCTTCAATCTGTTCCAGCACATCCGTATTCTGTGTCAAATAAGGCCTGGTATCACGTATGGCTTCATTTAAACGCCTGTTAATCACTTTAATGCCGATCTGCAGCTCCACAAACAGATAAAACAGCGATCCGAATACGGGAACCACCAAAATCGGAATTATCCATGACATCTTGTAGCTTGGATTCTCTTTCTTATTCAATATATAAATAACTACGGCAGCACTCAAAAGAGTAAAACTGCCGTAGATGTAGAACATATATTGTCTCAGCCACCGGAAACAGGAAAACAGAATACCAATTTGAATCAACAGGAAGATAACAAGCAACGTAGTTCTTCCAAATATAATCCGAAGCAGTTTTCTAAGTTTTTTAACCAAATCAATCCCTCCCGGATTCTCGATAATGAATTATTTCAATGCCTGTTCAATATCGGCAATGATATCATCCACATTTTCAATACCAACACTCAAACGGATCAGAGACGGATCGACTCCAGCTTCTGCCAGCTGCTGGTCATTGAGCTGCCTGTGCGTATGGCTGGCCGGATGAAGCACGGAAGTACGTGCATCGGCCACATGGGTAACAATCGCCGCCAGCTTCAGTTTATCCATAAATTCTCCGGCCGCCTGTCTTCCGCCAGTCAAACCGAAAGAGATCACGCCGCAGGTTCCGCCCGGCATATATTTCTGTGCCAGATCATAGTACTTATCCCCTTTTAATCCCGGATAGTTAACCCAGGCCACATCTTCTCTGCTCTTTAAATATTCCGCCACCTTCTGTGCATTGCTGCAATGACATGGCATGCGAAGATGAAGGGTTTCCAGTCCTACGTTGAGCAAAAATGCATTCTGCGGTGACTGGATGGAGCCTAAATCACGCATCAGCTGTGCCGTCGCCTTTTGAATATAAGCTAATTTTCCAAAACGTTCTGTATAAACGATTCCATGATAGGATTCATCCGGTGTGGTCAGCCCCGGGTATTTCTCTGAATGAGCTTCCCAATCAAAATTGCCGCTATCCACAATACAGCCTCCAACCGTCAGCGCATGGCCGTCCATGTATTTTGTGGTGGAATGTGTTACGATATCCGCTCCCCACTCAAATGGCCTGCAGTTGATCGGTGTGGCAAAGGTATTATCCACAATCAGCGGTACGCCATGGCTATGGGCAAGGCGGGCAAACTTCTCGATATCCAGCACAACAAGAGCCGGGTTTGCAATGGTTTCAGCAAATACGGCCTTTGTATTCGGCCGGAACGCCTTTTCCAGCTCTTCTTCGGAAGCATCCGGATCCACCAGGGTAAAATCAATGCCAAAACGCTTTAATGTCACGGTAAACAGGTTGGAAGAGCCGCCGTAAATCGTTGCGGAGCTCACCACATGATCCCCTTCTGAACAGATATTGATAATTGCAAACAGATTGGCTGCCTGACCGGAAGAAGTAAGCATAGCCGCTGTTCCGCCTTCCAACTCACAGATCTTGCTGGCAACCGCATCATTGGTTGGATTGGCAAGACGTGTATAAAAATAACCGTTTTCCTCTAAATCGAACAGACGGCCCATCTGCTCACTTGTCTCATATTTAAACGTGGTGCTCTGATAAATTGGCAGAACTCTCGGCTCCCCATTCTTAGGCTGCCATCCGCCCTGTATACATATGGTTTCTCTTGAACGTTCCTGGTTCATCCTTACTTCCTCCTGTTATGTAAAAAATCTTTTGTCAATCATATTGAATTAGTCTATCACAAACTAAGGGGAAAAATCAATGGGTGGGCTTAAAATCATCTCTGTTACGGCAACATTTCCGCTTCTCCCAATGCCACCTTATCTCTTCCTATCTGCATGACTGTCAGCTCCACTTCATCATCCTCCGCCTTCTTTTCCGGCAGATCCCTGGCTATGATCAGCTCCGGCCACACATACATGGTATCCACCGCTTTTCCATTCATGCACACTTTGGAATACTGGTTAAAGTTTTTCCCATATACCAAAAGATTGGGCTTATTATAGATGATCTTTTCCACCACAATCGGATCAATTCCCATCTGCAGGTCCGTTGCCTCATAGGGCAGTTCCTTATCATAGATCTCACGATCGCCATAGAGCATATCGTATTCCAGCACCTGCATATCGGTTAAATATTTCTCTTCATCCATATTCTTTTTGCTCAGGAAATTCTGATGGTACCGGATCATGGTGCCTTCGTGGATACCGACCATATTCAGCACATAAGAGGACAGCTGGTAAGATTCCACATTTCTCTTTTCCACAGGAAGATTCATATTATTCCAAACGACATAAGGCGTTTCAAACAGAGTTTTATTCCTCATTTCATCCTCATCCCATTCAAATCCGGGCAGATGGTCTCCGTACATCACAACCACAGTGGGTTCCGGACGGATGCTCAAGGTCAATAGGAGCTCCCTGATAAACAGATCCATCTCATGAATCTGGCTGCAGTAATATTCAAAATCAGGATAAGCCCCATGGCCCTGTACGGAAATTGTATAGATAAAATCCTGATTCGGCGTTGAGTCCAGCGCTTTCACGATCTCGCCCACCAATATCCTATCTTTACACCAGCCCGTAGGGTTGCGTTCAATATTATACATATACTCGATTGGCGTAAAAGTATCAAATCCCAACTGTGCAAACACCATATTGCGGTCATAAAATGTGCCTTCGTTGTTGTGAATGGCATGGGTGGAATATCCCAGTTCCTTCAGATCAAAAGCAGTGCTTTCGCAAACCGTTTTTTTAAGAATTGTTTTATAAGGATATTCTCCCGGCCCAAAAAAGTCCAGATTCATACCTGTAATGCATTCAAATTCCGTATTGGCCGTTCCCGCGCCTACTGAAGGAACCTTTAAATAACCGCTGGGGAATTTTGTTCTCAAATACCTGAAATATGGAATCGGATCTTCTTTTACCAGACTTTTTTCCCAATCCATCGGGTCAAAAAAGGATTCCAGCTGGATCATGATCACATTGGGAGTCTTATTCTCCGCAATTCCGTAGGTATGAGTTGGTATCAATTCCTTCTGTTCAATGGTGGCCACAATCTCCTCGCTGTAATCATCCGGTTTCGGTATTCCTATATTAAAAATCGAATTGGTAAAGCAATAGGGAAATCCGTAATCCTGATATGCCTGGCCAATATTTCCAAACTTAACGGAAACCCAGCCCTGGCACATATATACCTTTGTAATCCCCAAGATCACTGCCGCTCCCCCAAAGGCGATCACAAAGGCTCTGGCATACGGAATTTTCTTCTTATATACCGGAGCTTTTTTCCATAAAAATACACACAGCCCCACTGCCGCCCCAATTCCCAAAACTGCCGCAATAATCATCGGCACGCTCATGTAAGCGGTGAGCATATTCAGTCCATACTTCGCCAGCCGGAAATCGGTGGCCGTAAACGGCGTTGTCCTGAAAATTAAAAGAAAACCGTTTATCACACCAAGCCCCAGCCACATTATGCTTACCAAAGCCATCAATGCAATCTTATGCTTTACCAGCCATACGAGCGTAAACGGAACCATAATAATCAGAGTATTCAGGAAAAATACTTCCGGACTGCCCATCACATAATAAAGCGTCTCCATAATGCTTTTGCGGCTGAACCATTCAATCAAAAAGTTAATTACGGCGGATAACAAAAATAATTTTGCATATCCTTTCGCTATTGTCTTCATAGTTCCTCTCATTCCCTTGCCAAAACCGATTCTGAATCCAATTTCGTTACGGCTGCGGGCTCAATCATTTTTCATTTTAAATCCGCTTTAGTCTACCACATTTTTCTTAAATTTTATATATCTTTTTTCTGATTTTTACAAAAAGATCTTTTCAAACTCTTAACTTGACTTTCTCTCCCCGTAACCATATAATTATCCCTGTGTAATTTCACAAAGAAAGGACTTATATTATGACTTTTATAATGGATACGATTAAAGGAATTTTTATCGGCATTGCCAACGTTATTCCCGGCGTCAGCGGTGGTACAATGGCAGTTTCTCTGGGAATTTATGATAAACTGATTTCCTCCATCTCCAACCTGCTGAAGGACTGGAAAAAGAGCCTTTTCACTCTTCTCCCTATTATAGTGGGATGCGGAATCGGCATATTGGGCTTCACCTATGCAATCGGCTATCTTCTGAGCGAACATACGTATCTCACCTGTATGACTTTCGTCGGATTAATTCTGGGCGGTATTCCGGTTCTCGTAAGGGCTTTAAAAACAAAGATGTCCGAAACCTCTTCCCGAATCGGTATAAGCGGAACCATCGCTTTTCTGCTTTTGTTTGCGGTTTCCGTCTGCCTTCCCCTTCTGAATCCTGAAAACGAGACTTTAAAATCTCTGACTGCCACGCCATCAACGATGATTATCCTGTTTATCGTCGGCATCATCGCTTCTGCAACCATGGTAATCCCCGGAGTCAGCGGATCTTTGGTGCTCATGATACTCGGTTATTATTACGGAATTCTGGATTCCATCAAATCCTTTTTAGAAGCATTAAAAGCATGGGACATGCCCGCTTTAACCAACGGTTTTCTGATTCTCTTTCCATTTGGAATCGGAGTACTTCTGGGCATCTTCCTGATCGCAAAGCTGATCACATTTTTATTTGAACGCTATGGCGTTCAGACCTATTGTGCAATCCTCGGTTTGATCGCGGCTTCACCATTCGCTATTTTTTACAACACCGGATTATTTGCACAGCTTTCCGGACTTTCCATTCTTGTAATCATCGGCGGACTTGTGTTAGCCGCTGCCGGAGCTGTAATCACATATGCATTAGGCGAAAAACATTAATCCTATGATATAAAAAACACGGACAACCGATGGTTTTACCATCCTTGTCCGTGTTTTTCATTTGCAGTATTCAAACATCCGGTTTATTCCGGATCTTCTTCTTCCACTTTCACTTCAATTGCCATAACTTCCGGCTCTTCCGTTGTTTCCTCTGCATCCGCATCTTCCAGACGGGCTCCGCATTTTCCGCAGAAAACCGCATCCTTATCGACTTTTGCGCCGCATTCAGCGCAGACGCGGGTTCCGTCCAGCTTCGAGATCATCTCTTCTAAAGATTCAATCTTTTTCATACGGCTCTTGATCTGGCCGAATTCTTCCATGTATGGATCTTCTGTCAGATTTTTATGTGCCTCATAATATGCTTTTCCAATCTTGGCATACGTTTCTTCAATAATGGACCTTTCAGAGGAAATCTGTGATTTTAACTGCATTACTTCAGTCATATCTTTTGCTTTATCCACAACTACTTTGCTTTTGTCTACGATCGTTTTTCCTAACTCTTCAAAAAATGTCATTTCAGCACCTCCTTTTCCTCACACCGTTTATTTTACTTGTTCGGAAAAAGAAAGTCAATCTATAATATCCGGCACAGACACGGAACGGACAAACTGTTACCATGGGTTTACTAATCTGCCAGCAGATTGTGAATATTTTATTTAAATTGACAAACATTTTAATAGATGCTATTATTTTTTCATACATTAATAACAATTACTGTTATTTATTAAACAGACTTTTAAAAGGAGGTATTACATTGAGTACATACGTAATTACCGGTGGAACTACCGGAATTGGCGCGGCCGCCCGAAAGATTTTACAGGACCAGGGACATGAAGTTTTTAATATTGATTATAAAGGCGGAGATTATCTGGCGGATCTCTCCACTCCGGAAGGCCGCCAGGGTGCGATTGATGAAGTTTTCCGCCGTTATCCTGACGGAATCGACGTTTTAATCTGCAATGCCGGAGTCGGCCCTACAGCGCCACCAAAAGCTATATTTGCGCTGAACTTTTTTGCCAGCGTTCAAATCGCAGAAGGTCTGCGCCCTCTGCTGAAGAAGAAACACGGAAACTGCGTTGTAACTTCTTCCAACTCCATCACCAATATGACTGTCCGCATGGATTTAGTGGATATGCTCTCTAACGTTATGGATGAAGAACGCGTTCTGGAATATGCGCAGGATATACCAAGGGAACAGACGCCTTCCTGCTACAGTTCTTCCAAGCGCGCTTTGGCCCGCTGGGTACGGCGTATCTCCCCATCCTGGGCTGTGGACGGCCTGCGCATCAATGCAGTAGCCCCCGGCAATACCACAACCCCAATGACCCAGGGAATGACAGAAGCTCAGATGGATAAAGCTCTTTTGATTCCGATTCCCACCCGTTATGGACGTAAAGAGTTTCTGGATGCGGAAGAAATTGCCAACGGTATCGTATTCCTGGCATCCCCTCTCGCAAGCGGCATTAATGGAATCATTCTGTTCGTAGACGGCGGTATCGATGCACTGCTCCGCTCCGAGCAGGTATAATCAGAAGGAAATGGAGGACAATTCTATGACGATTTTAGAGCAATATATTGATTGTATGCAAAAAGGCGACGAGGTAGCTCTGGCCGATCTGTTCAACGAATACGGAGTGCTTCACGATTCCTCCGTCACAAAAGCCGGTATGGACACCATCCACCTGGAAGGAAAAATGGCGGTGGAAATGATGTTTCATCACAAATTCGGTTTCAACGGCGGCCCATTTAAAATCCGCAGCGTCAAATACACAGGCGATGACGTGGTATGGTATTTCATCACCTATCAGGATCACGTAATCCCGGTCACCGCTTTCCTTACAGAAACTGACGATGAGGGTAAAATTAAACGGTTGAATATCTATCCGCTTTAGTTAGAATGATATACAGGAAAAGGAAGGGAAAACTGCGGCAGACGGCCCCGGTTTTCCCTTCCTTTTTTCATCTTAAAACAAAATACTTATTCATATCTCAGCGCATCAATCGGGTCCGCCTTAGCTGCCTTTGATGCCGGATATATTCCAAAGAAGATTCCTACGATGGCAGAAAAAGATACTGCCATTAAAACCACGGATGGTTTAATCACGACCCTGACCTGCAGAGCCGCTCCGCCAATGGACACCAATCCCACGCCGATCATCGTGCCTATGATTCCACCGCAAGCTGACAGAATCGCCGATTCAGTCAGGAATTGGATCAGCACATCCCTTGTTCTGGCTCCCAAAGCTTTTCGTATACCGATCTCTCTGGTACGCTCTGTAACAGACACCAACATGATGTTCATGATGCCGATACCGCCTACCAACAGGGAAATAGCCGCTATGCCACCTACCGCAATGGACAAACCTCCCATCATGCTATCCCAGTTTCCCAATTCATCCTGGGCAGAATAGAACGTTATCTCACTGGTGGGGCGTCCCTTCTGTTTAGCCACATAGTCCTTCATCTTCTGTTCCAGTATCTTCATATTGGTTCCTTCTTTTGCAAAGAAGTTCAGCTGTGAAAAATAATCATTAGGCCAGGTTAAAATCGTATATGGAATATAACCTGATTTCGTGTCTCCGCTTCCCATCATCATGGCCTGAATCGGCGTCTGTTTAATCCGGTAGATACCCACGACCGTGTATTCCGAAGTATTGCCGTAGATGGTGGCCCGAAAACTCTGTCCCACCGGATTTTCCATTCCGAACAATTCCTGGGCACCCTTTTCCTCCAGCACCACATTATTTTTTCGTCCCAGAATATCCGACTTGTTTAAGTTCCTTCCCGCGACGATATTCACTTCCATCACATCCGGGTAATTATAATCAATTCCCTGAAAATCATATTTCAATTTTTTTCTTCCGTTTATCGCATCCGTACTCACAAAAGCGTTGCTGTCCACATAATCCAAATCATCTGCAAATACCTCTTTTACCCGTTCCAAATCATCCAAGGTAAAATAATCCGTCTGCCTGAAATCATCCACATACCAGCTGACATAGACGAGAGCCCTTGTTATTCCCACATCTTTATAAAGATCCGCAAACATAGCCCTCATGCTGTCTCCAATGGAAACGATGGAAATAACAGAACCAATGCCGATAATAATTCCCAGCATGGTGAGGAAGGACCGCATCTTATTGGCTTTAATGGCATGAAATGCCATGCTCATATTTTCTAAGATCATTCCGTCACCTCCTCGTGAACATTCAATATATCACTTAAAACTTCGCCGTCCCGGAACCGTATAATCCGGTCCGTAAATGCTGCGATATCCTCTTCATGGGTTACCACGACTACAGTGGCTCCGGCTTGATGAAGTTTGCTGAACAGCTGCATGATTTCAACCGAAGATGCGGTGTCTAAGTTACCGGTCGGCTCATCCGCCAGAATTAGAGGCGGTTCGTTAGCCAATGCCCTGGCGATTGCCACCCTTTGTCTCTGGCCTCCGGAAAGTTCATTGGGCATATGCATACAGCGTTTTCCCAAGCCCACTTGTTCCAAAAGTTCGAATGCCCGTTCCCGCCGTTCTTTTCTGGATTTTCTCGCATAAGTCATAGGCAGCTCCACATTTTTCAGAGCCGACGTACGTGAAATCAGGTTAAAGGACTGGAAAACAAACCCGATTTTCTTATTCCTGATCTCAGACAATTCATCCGGATTCATACAGGCGGTATCAATGCCGTCCAGATAATAATGACCGAGTGTAGGACGGTCCAAACATCCCAGAATATTCATCAACGTAGATTTTCCGGAACCGGACTGACCCATAATTGCCACAAATTCTCCCCGCTTTATGGTGAGATTGATCTTTTTAAGTCCTAATACCTTTATCGCTCCAGTATCATATATCTTTACCAGATTTTCCAATTTAATCAGTTCTTCTGATGTTTCTTCAGGCTGTGCGATCCGTTTTTTCTTACTGCCAAACATTACGCCCTCCTTATCCCGGCATTACAGCCACAGCCATACCGTCTTCAAAGTTTCCGCTCGGATTGGTCACGATCATCATGTTCTCTTCCAGTGAAGCTTCATCCTTTGGTATCACCTCTACCTGAATATCACTTTCTACGCCTGTTTCCACCGGAATCATCTGTATAATTCCATTTTTTACAGCCGATATGTAAGTACCGTCCTCTTTCTGAATCAATGATGTAACAGGAACGACCCAGGTGTCTTTTGATTCATTTATTAAAATCTGGGCTTTCGCCGTAATTCCGGCTATCAGTCTGGAATTGTTATCGTTAATTCTCACGGTCGTTGGAATCACCCGCTCCGTCGATCCGCCGCCCTTTTCTTCTCCGGTAGGCGATATCTTAACCACTTCTCCCGGCACACTTTCCCCGTTCAAAATATCTGCGCTGATCTCAACCGGCTGCCCGATCTGAACCTTGCCGATGGAATATTCGCTGATATTAATTTTCATCTCCAGAACTTCCAGGTTTTCGATGATAAAAATCGGTTTATCATCTTCCGTCGTATCCGCAAAACGTCCTACCTTGGTATTCACGCGGACAACGGTTCCATCGATGGGACTCTTAATCTCCGTGTCTTCCAAGTTTTTCTTTTTCCTGTCCAGTTCAAATTCCGCATTCTTTATCTGAAGCGCATAGGAATCGTCTGCAACCGGTTTTCCGTCTTTTAAGTTGTAAGTACGGATCTGCCGTTCACTCTCTTCCATCGCCGCTTTTGCCGCATCCAGATCCACCTGTGACACTCCGCCGCTTTGGAACAGAGCTGCTGACCGCGTATAATTATCTCTGGCATCTTTTAAAGCCTGAAGGGCATTGGCATAACCATTTTCCGCCAGAATCTGCTGTTCGTTATAATTTGCCACAGCCAAATCATAGGAGTTCTGCGCAATATCCACTTCCTTCTGAATATCGGTACGATCTAAAATTGCTAAAATCTGCCCCTCTTTTACTTTGTCTCCCTCTTTTACCGGCATCTCCACAATTTCCGCATGCAGGTTTGATACAACATCCACACTGTCCGTTCCCTCTACAGGACCATTTACCTGCAATTGTTCCTCAATATCGCCGCGGCTCAAAGGAACGGTGCTTACAAAAGCCTGCGCAGCCGGCCCTTTGCTCATGGATTTTATCACGATAAACAGCACAATAACGACCGCAGCCGCACCGGTCAGAATTTTTCGTTTACGGCTCCATTTTTTTCTGGTTTTCTTCTTTTTCTCACTTGTTCCCGGCTCCATTAACCGTTCTAATTCTTTGTCAAATTCTTCTGTCTTCTTGATCTCTTCCATCTCTATTCCCCAATTCTCTGCTTCACAAATTCTGGTATCTGTCCTGCTTTAAAATAATATTCATATTCCCGGGTGATTCCCTTTTTTTCAAACCGGATGCTCATATCCGTGTCATAGTCCAGCTCCTGAAACGAATTATAATCCGAATATTCTGCCAAAACAACGTGTTTCATTATTTCTTCTATCTGTTTTGGATCACGGAAAATAACCGGATCATTCCCGGACCTTCTGCTCCTCACCGATATGCTTTCTGCAAGGAAGCCGTCTAAACTATCTTTTGTATCCACTCCATTTTCCGTCAAAAGCTCAAGCGTCTTTTCAAAAGACGGATAAACCGGATAATACTCCACGTCGCCGATTAAGCCATAATAATACCGGTAATCACTGATCTGCTCTCTTTGGGCCCACTCAAGCGCAGGTACTTCTTCTTTTTTTACAAAACGTATGACACCCACAGGGTTCTCCGACGTGAGCTCTTCCCAGCTCCGATTCATCCACTCCTCCTGATAGGTTTTTAATATCTCAGACACCAGTTCAGGTGAATCCTGATGCAGTCTGGATTCCTTTCCCATATTTTTATTTTTTCTGTATACAATATAAGCGGTTTCTTCCCCTGTTTGGTTTAAAACCGGAAAAGTTCCTTTTTGATATCCCTCTGACATGCAGAGCGCTTTAATGCTCTCTTCCGCCTTATCAAACGAAATATGATAATTACGGCTTGCCGCCCTGTTTCCCTTCAGATAGTATTTAATCGAAACATCCGTATAGATGCGGTCTCTTTCATTCTCGTCGTCCATATCGTACACAGATATGCCGCCCTTCGCTCTTATCTCATTGTTCCGTTCAATTCCTGCCTGAGCCAGTTTGAGCGCCGCCGACGGATCTGTAATTCTCATATGTTCCTCTTTGTAACTATTAGAATTCTCAGAACTCCAACGATAGCTCCCGTCCTCATTGGGAATAATGCTCCCATAATCTACCCAACTGTTAAGCCTAGAAAATTTCACCGTAACATTGGAAACCTTATCCGCCTCAGGAACATATTTATCATATCCAAATAAATCAAAGCGGAATACCAGCAATATTAAAAGGGAAGCCGCTATACAGCCCAATAACTGAATCTTATGTCCAAACAACTGCTTAAAATCAAAATTATAGATGATCTCAATTACGCAATGGGAAATAATACATCCACAAAGCATACAGAATATGGCCCATCCCAGATTATTTCTTAACCCCCATCCAAATACTTCCATAAAAATGGAACAGAGCATTACAAGAATAATGCGGATTACAGGCTTTGTGACAGGAAATGCCATGGCCTTCCCCGCCGCTTCCGACGGCCTCTTTTTATAAAGAAACAGCCCCAGTGCCATCAGCACTGCAAATGCCCCCAAAGCCGCTGCAATACGTCCGAGCTGAATTCCATAATATTCATATCCTGCTACGGAATTTAAATATGCGGAAACCGGAGAAAACTCAATAAGAAAATCCCTCAGAAAGTTTTCTGATCTGGAATAGGTCCAAAACCAGGTATAAAAACAACTTTCCATAACCGATACGAAAAATGGGACAACAGAAAAAAATATTAAACTCCCCATAAATCCTACCACCCGGTTTCCGGTCATCATCATCACAACAACGACTGTGCTGTATATCAAAAGATAATAGGTCATATGCATGGCATATCCCTTTGTTCCTTCTGAAAACAGCGTGAGGAAATCCGCACCGTTGGAAACCGCTATCCCAATTCCTGCAACTAAAAACACTGCATAGGGCAAAGCTACAAGCCAAATCCCATTAATATAATTGGCAAAATAAAGTTTTTCTCTTTTCACCGGAATGCTGTGATAAAAATCCACCTTATTTTTAAAATTCAAATAAGAAAAGCTGGTCATACCGCAAACCATAGCCATAACTATGGTCATAAAAGCCAAAAAACCATTTTTTGCACTTATCAAATTAACAATATCCGCCTGATACTTTAAGACCCACTCCGCCCCATCATAAAATTCTTTATTCTCTCCCACCAGATATACCGTTGCGACAGGAAATGTAAAAAGGAAAAATAAAATCACCAGCGCTAACGTCCATAAACGGCCCTTCAAATCTTCATAAGATAACTTAAAAAATAAGTTTTTTGATGTCATATCCGACTACCTCCGTTTCACTGATAAAAATTTCCTCCAATGATAGTGGGATCATCTCATAAAATACCGGATTAACCGCTTCCATAACATTCTCCACTTCGAAAGCCGCTCCTCTTACGGTCAACGTGCACAAACGCCCCCGTTTTTCAATCTTAATCACATGAAGAGCGATTAAATCTTCCGGTTCCATCCCTTCCGGCAGCACACACTGTACCTTATGAATACTGGTTTTCATATCATCCAAATCCTTTGACAAAAGGATTCCGCCTTTATGCAAAAGCCCCACATGATCACAAATATCTTCCAATTCCCTCAGGTTATGGGAGGCTATAATCGGCGTCAGATTCCGTTCCTCCATATCATTTGCAAATATGCTCTTTACCGCCTGGCGCATTACCGGATCCAGACCATCAAATGTTTCATCACAGAAAAGGTAGTCCGTATTGGCGCATACTCCGCAAATCACGGAAACCTGCTTTTTCATTCCCTTTGAAAATGTATTAATCTTTCTCTTTTCATCCAATCCAAAACTCGCCATAAGATTGTGAAACCGTATCTCGTCAAATTTGGGATATACGTTTCTGTAGTAAATCATCATATCTTTCGGCGTTGAATTGTTAAAAAAATACTGTTCATCCGATATGTAAAAAAACCGTGCCTTTACCGCTTCATTTTCATACACAGGAACTCCATCAATCATAATCTGGCCGCCGTCCGGTTTGAGCACTCCGCTGGCCATTCTTAAAAATGTACTCTTTCCCGCCCCATTCGTCCCGATCAGTCCGAGAACGCTTCCATCCTTAATCGTCGCATTGATATTATCCACAGCCACAATATCATCAAACCGCTTGGTTAGGTTTATCGCTTCTATCATCCTTCATTCCTCCCACGCACCAGTATTCATCCACTTTCCTATGCAGTTCTTCACAGGTGATTCCTGCCTGACATGCATTCTGTACAGCCGTTTTAAACTGTTTGTCGATTTCCATCAGCTTCTTTTCACGGATTACAGTCTGATCGGCTACAAAACTCCCTTTGCCTTTAACCGGATATATGTACCCGTCTCTCTCCAACTGTGCATATGCTCTCTGAATCGTGTTCGGATTAATGGACAGCTCAGTCGCCAGACTCCGCACGGACGGAAGCTGGGTATTCTGTTCAAACACTCCGCAAACTATTAATTCCTGCAGTTTTTCCACCACCTGCTCATATATCGGACGCCGGTCTTTATAATCTAATATAACCATTCCCATCTTCCTTCCAACTGTATTAATACTCTTAATACACAAAGTATAGGAAATCAAACCCCACTTGTCAATTATCACCAGCTTACGTATTTCTTAATATTCTCCCCCGCACCAGCCTTAGACTGCAAATCTTTATTTAGTTAACTAAGGTACGCCGGAAAGAAGGGGAAGCCCAGGCGGGCGGCGGAAGTAATCAGCGAAATGGGATTCGGGATTCGCCCCTAAGATGTACTAAGACCCGCAAGGACAAAAAGAGACAGGACCGCGCCCATTCGCAGTGAACTCCTTATGACTTCACTGCTCAAGGGGCGCTTAGAACCTGATTCGGAATTCAGTTTCTACCTGTCTCTTTTTGTCCTTACGGATCTAAGTACATCTAAGGGGTTCCATACGATCCCATTTCGCTGATTACTTCCGCCGCCCGCCTGGGCTTCCCCTTCTTTCCGGCTGTTGCTTGGCTGGCTAAGGATAAAAAGATTTGGTGGATGGAGTAGTTTTTTACATCAACCGTGAAGGAATTTTCAGAAATGCCTTGAGGATTTAATGTAAAGGGTGAGGTCTTTACGCTAAATGCCTTGACGTTTAAAGTAAAACATGAAAGCATTTCAGAAAATCCCTTCACGATCTACGTAAATGTAGTGCTATATAAATACCTACACACCAATATTGTTTTTAACCAGGCCAGCGAAAATCAGCCCGGAATCGGGATTCGGAGCCGGAAGACGAAGGTCGGAGGGGCCGTCCGGGCCGGGGAAGGAAGATGCAGACAGATCGGATCGTATGGAACCCCTTTAGAACAACTTAGGCCCGTAAGGGCAGAATGAGGCAGGTAGAAACTGATTTCCGTGTCAGTTTCTAAGGCGCCCTTGAGCAGCGAAGTCATAAAGAGTTCACTGCGAATGGCGCCGGCCTGCCTTGTTCTGTCCTTACGGGCCTTAGTTGTTCTTAGGGGCGAATCCCGAATCCGATCTGTCTGCATCTTCCTTCCCCGGCCCGGACGGCCCCTCCGACCTTCGTCTTCCGGCTCCGAATCCCGATTCCGGGCGTACCTTCCGCCACCCCCGTTAAATAACAATTTACTGCATTTTACGTAATTGTTCAAAGGGGACTGCTGGACTGTAAAGATAGCCTTGGTATAGATCGCAGCCAAGAAGGTGAAGCTGGTCACGGATTTTTTCATTTTCTACAAATTCTGCTATGATTTCGAAATCCAGTTTTTGCCCCAGATTGATGATGGATGCTATGATTCCCCGGATTCGCTCGTTTTCAGTAATTTGTCTGACAAGTTCTCCGTCTAATTTAACGATGTCGAAGCTATTGTCTTTTAAATACTTTAAGGAAGTCTTTCCCATGCTGAAATCATCGACTGCAGCTATAATTCCGTTCTTCTTTAACCGGCTGATATTGGCAGTAATGGTCATCATGGAGTCGATGGATGTTTCTTCCGTAACTTCGAGACAGAAATACCCCTGAACACCTGCATCTGCGGCCATCTTTATGGTCATATCGATGAAATGAATATCATTCAGCTGCTCTGCGGTGACATTGACTGAGATATTTATCGCTTTTCCGTCTTGGATAAGGGTGGAACAATCTTCCATGGCTTTTTTCATAATGCACCAGGTTAAGCGGTCATAAAAACCGTCTTCCTGAGCCAGGGCTACAACCAGGGGCGGGTATACATTTTGGTCCATATATTTCCACCGCATCAAAGCTTCTGCTCCTGCCATGCCTTTTCCATAATAATATTGGGGCTGATATCCTAACGGTACCTTTTCCTCTTCCACGTCAATTCGTAATTGGGCCACCAGATTTTTTGCCAGCACACCTAAACTGTCATGGCGGTCCAACAGATCAAGAGGTTCCCCGTTCTGTAATTTTGCCTTCACTTCATCGGTCAATTCATCCAGAATAACCTTGGCCTGATTCCGGCGTATCTGATCTGAAATCTTCACAAACGGCGCATAGATCACAGTCCCTACAGCGATAATCATCAGCTGCACCAAAACACCGTTTATGGTGCCGGTAGCCAGATAACCGCTGAAGAAAACGGGAGTCGTCCACGTCACGGTTTTCATCACAACAGGAATAATCCCCAACACGGTCGCTCCATATGCGATAAACAGCGCACAAAGAGGGGTTAAAATAAAGGGGATTACCATAACCGGGTTCAATACAACCGGAAGTCCGTAAACCAGAATTTCATTGATGTTAAAAAAGATAGCCGGTGCGGCCGAACATGCCAGCTGTCTGTTTCCTTTCCCCTTTGTGAACAACAGCAATGCAAAAACCAGACAAATAGAGGTTCCGCACCCTCCGATCAATGAAAAATTATCTAAAAATGATTTAGATATGATGGCCGCTGACGCATCGGCCGGCACCAAATATGCCTGAGCAACGGTATCCATCGCATTTCCGCCATGAATTCCGAATACCCAAAGCAAATTTAAAACAAAAATATAAAGAGCTCCTACCGGTAATTCACCGGATAAATGGTTAAATACTCTGACGATAGAATTTGTGATCAATTCATTCAGGTTGTCTTGATGGAACACTTTATTAATGAACAGATTCAAAACAATAAAAGCGATCATACAAAGAAACAACGGTATAATGGTTGAAAAGGAATTTCTGTAGTCCAGGTCTGATCCCCTCGCATGAAAGCGGAATCCTTCTGAAATTACGGAATACAGATAATAGAACAGCTTTGTAGCCGCAACGGCTGCAAATATGGCCGTAAATACTCCTATTGAACCAAAATTGGCAAATTCTATGGTGCCGTCCGGTCCTCGGAACAGGATCATAAAGCAAGCCATCGAAATCACCATGGCTATTACCTTTAAAAAATAGTCTTTTATTTTCATTGTTCCGGAATAATAATAGCTGATGCTCATAACCAGATAAACGGACATAAATCCCACAGTGGCATCAAAAAGAAAGTCTAAAAGCTCGGTAATGATTCCACCTGCCCAGACCGCAGTCCAATTCTGAAATTCCGGTATTGGAAAATTCTTGATTAATACCGAAAATGCTCCGATCAGAAAGATAGGAATCAGCAGGATAAAACCACGTCTGATCGAAGCAATAATACTATTATTTTCAATTTTGTATGTCAGCTTGAGAAGCTTTGCATACACATCCATCCTATTCCACTCCGCCTTTTATATACTTATTTGTGAAGTGTTCGATCGATAACGGCCTGTCGAAATAATATCCCTGCCCAATGTCGCATTGATATTGTTCCAACAGATCTCTCTGCTCAAGCGTTTCTATCCCTTCCGCCACAGAATGATCCAAATTCAGATCTTTACACATCTTAATTGCATGCTCTGTAACAACCCTGGATCTTTTATTGCTTTCCAGATGATCGATTAAACTCTTATCCAATTTAATTTCATTAAAATCCATAGAAGTTAATATGGCCAGATTTGAATACTCGGAACCAAAATCATCCAGTGAGATGGAAAATCCTACCCCCTTCAATTCCTGAATCAAATGGAACAGCTCGCTTTGCTGCATGGTTCCTATACTTTCCGTCACTTCTATATCAATCCATTTTGTTTCCACTTGGTACCGTTGGCAGACATTGACCAGTTTTTCCACGATATCATGTTCCATAAGGGTGACACGAGATAAGTTAACTCCTATTTTCAGGCCTATACCCCTTTCACATCTCCAACTGGACAACAGCTTGCATACGGTTTCCAGCACAAAAAAGTCCACATGCCGGATAATTCCCTCCGCTTCATATCTCGCAATAAAACGCGACGGAGGAACCAGATTTCCTGACACGTCTCTCCGGCGCACCAATGCCTCTGCTCCTGTAATCTTTCCGGTTTTCAGCTCAATCTTGGGCTGAAGATAAACCACAAAACATCCTTCTGAGATCTCGCGAATCAATTCCTTGGAAAGATTGGCGTGATAGTTGCTGATTTCACTTATCTGTATTCCGTAATAAGTCTGCTTATCAATATACATCAATTCATCGGCATGAGTGATCTGTTTTGATACGTCCACATTGCAGCCGCCCCAGTTCACACCGATTGAAATACACAGTTCCTCATCGCTTTTTGCCAGCATTCTCAGCCTGTGCACCTGTTCCTCAAATTCCTTTTGGTCTGCGTCAGGGCACAGCACAACAAACTCGTCTCCGCCGATCCTGTAGATGTTTCCCCGGAACAGCCGCTTCAGACAGTCCGCCACGTGAACGATTAAGTAATCCCCATACTGATGTCCATGAGTATCGTTTGCTGTTTTCAGTCCATTAATATCCACAAATACAATGCCCAGCGTGTCCGGAGGATTCTGTTCAAAACTGTTGACCATCTGCATATATTTATGCCGGTTTTCCAACCCTGTTAAGCCGTCTGTATAGCTTAAATAAGTCAGTTGATTCATCAGTTTCCGTTTGTTAATATCATTGATAATAAAAGATGCGACAGAGCGCATCAATGTCATGGCATCCGTATTTTCAGAAGGATTGTCAACTCCTAAAAAACCGACGATCTTCCCTTCCCATCTAAGAGGAGCAGCCATCAGGCTTTGGATTCCCTGTGCTTCTAAAACTTCATATTCTGCCAAAGTTTTTACCGCATTTTTATCCAAAGAATCTATGTAAAATTCTCCAGTTCTTTCAAATTGCTCAAACCAGCTCTGCATTAGCCGGAAGGATACCCCCTGAAGTTTATCAATTTGAGGCGTTATTCCCTCTTTGCACCATTCATAAGTATTACTTACAACCTTTTCATCAAAATCAATTTCGAAAATATACGAACGGTCAGCACAGTGGTAATCACCGATTAATTTCAACAGTTGATTAATTGCCTGCTTTATATCAATATTCTGATTTAGGGTCTGAATACAGGCCACCAAAGTTTCTTCCGTATGAAGCTTCTTTTTCAATTGAGCGACTGCATTTTCCTTTTCCGTCATATCAACAGCCAGCTCTAAACGAAGTTTTTTCCCGTTAAAATGAATCAATCGGTCTTTAATGGAAAAGCATCGCCCCAACATCTGATTATAATGAGTCCAGTTAAAAAAATCCTGCTCCTTAATCTGATGATTGGTACAGAATGCACACGGCAATTCCTGATTTTGGAGAACCTTATAACAGGGCTTTTTCAGCCAGTCTTCAGGCACCGGATTACCCAGCACCTCTCTTGCTGCCCGATTTAAATAGAGCATCTCATAAGTGTCCGGATCCGCAATATACACAATGTCATTGCTTTCCTCTAAAACCAGAGCTGAAATTTCCTGATAAGTCATAAAGTGACACTTCTCCTCTCTCAATAGGTCTAATGGAATTATAAGCCCGCCATGTAGAAAAGTCCACTGTTTTCAACAAAGAATCCCATAGAAGGGATACAAAAAGCGCCAGGGAAAACTCCCTGGCGCCTTTCAACCGTTTGGACACAAATTACTTATTATATTGAATTAGTTGTTACCGTATAATGTAACAAGTTTCTGAAGATATTCATATCTTTCTTTCGCATCTGCTTCGTTTCTTGCGAACAATTCAGCTGCTCTTTCAGGATTCTTCATAGCTAAGGATGCGTAACGTACTTCACCCTTTAAGAAGTCCTGATATCCCTCTAACTTAGGAGCTTTGCTGTCTAAGGAGAACTTGTTCTCAGCAGCCGGGTTGTATCTGAAGTTGTTCCAGTAACCTGTCTCAACTGCCAGTTTCTCTTCTGTCTGAGCCTTGTCCATACCTTTCTTAATACCATGGTTGATACATGGAGCATAAGCGATGATTAATGATGGTCCCGGATAAGCTTCTGCTTCTGCAATTGCTTTAACAGTCTGAGCATAATCAGCACCCATAGCGATCTGTGCTACGTAAACATAACCATAGCTCATAGCGATGCTTGCAAGGTCTTTCTTCTTAACATCTTTACCGCCGGCAGCGAACTGAGCAACAGCACCTGTCTTGGTAGCCTTAGAAGCCTGTCCGCCTGTGTTGGAGTAAACTTCTGTATCATATACCATGATGTTGATATCTTTTCCGCTTGCTAATACGTGGTCTACACCGCCGAAACCGATATCATAAGCCCATCCGTCACCACCGAAGATCCACTGGGATTTCTTGGAAAGGAAGTCTTTATTCTTAACGATATCTTTGCAAACGTCGCAGTCAATACCTTCTAATGCAGCAACAAGTTTATCTGTAGCTGTACCGTTGGTAGCGCCGCATCCGAATGTATCTAACCATTCCTGGCAAGCTGCTTTGATTTCATCGGAAGACTGATCGGAAGCTAATACAGTTTCAACTTTAGCTTTCAGGCCGTCTCTGATTGCGTTCTGAGCAAGAAGCATACCATAACCAAACTCTGCGTTATCCTCGAATAAGGAGTTATCCCATGCAGGACCCTGTCCTTTTGCATTTACAGTGTATGGTGTGGATGGTGAAGAGTTACCCCAGATAGAAGAACATCCTGTAGCGTTAGCGATGTACATTCTGTCACCGAATAACTGTGTGATTAATTTAGCGTAAGGTGTTTCACCGCAGCCTGCACAAGCTCCTGAGAACTCAAGAAGAGGCTGTTTGAACTGGCTTCCCTTAACTGTGTTTTCTTTGAACTTAGCAACAACTTCTGTCTTGAATGGCAGAGACTGTCCATAAGCAAATACTTCCTGCTCGCCTAAGTTCTCTTCTAAGCCGCCCATAGTAAGAGCTTTCTCGCCCTTCTTTCCAGGACATACGTTAGCACAAGAACCGCAGCCTGTACAGTCAAGAGCTGAAACAGTCATGGAGAACTTGTAGCCCGGCATTCCTGTCATATCAAGAGTCTTCATATCTGCAGGTGCATTAGCTGCTTCGTCAGCTGTCATAGCTACCGGACGAATAACTGCATGAGGACATACGTATGAACAGAAGTTACACTGGATACAGTTGTCTGGGTTCCATACAGGAACTTTAACAGCGATACCACGTTTCTCATATGCGGAAGATCCTGATGGTGTGGAACCGTCTACATACTCTGTAAATGCGGATACTGGTAAGGAATCACCTTCCTGAGCGCTTACTTTGGTCTGAATGTTGTTAACGAAATCAACAACGTCTTTTCTTCCCTCAGTTACTGTCTTATAGTCAAGGCCTTCGTCTTCGCAGTTCTTCCAGTCTTCCGGAACTTCTACTTTAACAACTCCCTTAGCACCGGCATCAATAGCTGCCCAGTTCTTCATAACAACATCTTCACCCTTACGTCCGTAAGTAGCTTTTGCTGCTGCTTTCATCAGTTCGTTTGCTTTTTCAGCAGGAATGATTCCTGTTAATTCAAAGAATGCTGACTGAAGAATTGTGTTGATACGTGTTGGTCCCATACCGGTTTCAATACCGATCTTAACACCATCAATTGTATACAGGTTAATGTTGTGATCAGCGATGTATTTCTTTACCTGTCCCGGAAGATGTTTGTTCAGTCCATCCATATCCCATGGGCAGTTCAATAAGAATGTACCGCCGTCAACTAATTCCTGAGCCATGTTGTATTTACGAACATATGCAGGATTGTGGCAAGCCACGAAGTCAGCTCTGCGGATTAAGTATGTTGACTTAATTGGTGTATGTCCGAAACGTAAGTGGGACATTGTAACACCGCCGGATTTCTTTGAGTCATAATCAAAGTAAGCCTGAGCATACATATCTGTGTTGTCACCGATGATCTTGATGGAGTTCTTGTTAGCACCTACAGTACCGTCGGCACCAAGACCCCAGAACTTACAGTTTGTAGTTCCTTCTGGTGTTGTAACAAGAGGAGCGCCCAGTTCAAGAGATAAGTTTGTAACATCATCAACGATACCAACTGTGAATTTCTGTTTTTCTTTGTTGCCGAATACAGCTACGATCTGAGCCGGAGTTGTATCTTTGGAACCTAAACCATAACGTCCTGTGAATACAGGTGTGTCATTGAATTTGCTTCCCTTTAATGCAGCAACAACGTCTAAGTATAACGGCTCGCCTAAGGAACCTGGTTCTTTTGTTCTGTCTAATACGGAGATCTGTTTAACAGTTTCCGGAATAGCATTGATCAGAGCTTCTGCGCTGAATGGTCTGTAAAGACGAACTTTAACAACACCAACTTTAGCGCCTGAATTCTTGATCATGTAGTCGATTGTCTCTTCAATGGTATCATTAACAGAACCCATGGAGATGATTACATGCTCAGCATCAGCTGCACCGTAGTAGTTGAATAATTTATAATCGGTACCGATCTTAGCATTAACCTTGTCCATATATTTCTGTACGATTGCAGGAAGTGCATCGTAATATGGGTTACATGCTTCTCTAGCCTGGAAGAAAATATCCGGGTTCTGTGCAGAACCTCTCTGGCATGGATGATTTGGATTTAATGCATGCTTACGGAAAGCATCTACGGAATCCATATCTACCATCTCTTTTAAATCTTCATAATCCCATGTTTCGATCTTCTGGATCTCATGAGAAGTACGGAAACCGTCAAAGAAGTTGATGAAAGGAACTTTTCCTTCAAGAGCTGCCATATGAGCAACCGGAGTTAAGTCCATAACTTCCTGTACACTGGATTCACACATCATAGCGCAGCCAGTCTGACGGCATGCGTATACGTCGGAATGATCTCCGAAAATAGATAATGCATGGCTTGCTAAAGCACGTGCGGAAACGTTGAACACGCCTGGAAGCTGTTCACCGGCAATTTTGTATAAGTTTGGAATCATCAGTAACAGACCCTGAGAAGCTGTATAAGTGGTTGTTAACGCACCAGCTGCTAAGGAACCATGTACAGCACCTGCTGCACCGGCTTCAGACTGCATTTCTGTAATCTGTACTTTCTGTCCGAAGATATTAGTTCTTCCGTCTGTTGCCCATTCATCAGTAGCTTCTGCCATTGGTGAAGATGGGGTAATTGGATAAATAGCCGCTACATCAGTAAACGCATATGAAGCATGAGCTGCTGCATGGTTACCATCCATGGTTTTCATTTTTCTTGCCATTTGATTTTCCTCCTACAAATGTGAATATTGCATGATCCGGAAATGAATTACATCACCGGATTTGTTGAGCCTTCCAAGGGAAGACTGACCTGTATTTCATTATACCAATTTTTCGCTAATTTGCAAACGATAAAACGCCAAAATAACGTATTATTTTACGAACAATCCGTAAAAAAACAGCGATTATTGCATTGCACTGCAATAATCGCCGTATATTTTATAAATTAATCAGACACCCGGGCCTGATGGTGACGATCCCGGAGTCATAGGATTGGGATCTATAACAGGAGATGACGGGCTGTTCGTTTCTGTTCCAGGTCCCGGACCTGCCGGGCTGGTTGACGGAGCCGCAGTCTCATGAGGAGCCGTAGTTGACGGCTGTGTATCCGGTTCTCCCGGCGCCTGCTGAACTCCTTCACTGGTCTCAGCCGTTCCGCTTTCGCTGGACTGGACGCTGGAACCTGATTCAGAACTGCCTTCCGAGGTTTCTGCCGGAATAACAACGCCTGACGTATTCCTCTTTATGGTTGCCGACTTGCCTTTATAAGTACTGCTGTGGAAAAATTCGTCGCTTTCCACCACACCGTTTCGCTTGACAATTAAGTTGGTAATCCAACGGCTTCCGTTGGTCGCCTTCTTCGCTTCCACTTCTACACCAGGCTGAAGCGTCTGGTCCTCTTCATAAACAGGAGCCGGAGGATCTAATTCAGCTGTCTTTTCAGAATGCATGGACAGCACGACTCCCTCTTCCAGAATTGGAATGCCGACAATGGAAATCGTCAGTTTCTGGCTTTCAAACTTCGTTCTGATCGCCACCGCGCTTGGAGAATTATTAACGAACTTCATATCCGGACCCGCATAACCGTCATAGCTGACCATCGCGTCTTCACCCGGTGTTACATAAGAAGGCTCATAGCTGTGGGCATGGCGCTCCGTTGTGGTAAGTCCTGAAAATACAACCGCATTGTATAAGGTAGAGGACACCTGGCATACGCCGCCGCCCGGCTCTTCTACCAGGATACCATTTGAATAAGCGCCCGCCGGACGGTAGCCTTTATCTGTGGTACGGTTTCCGGTAGTATTGTTGAAAGAGAATTCCTCACCCGGCTGAATAATCAAACCGTTTAATGCCTCACAAGCAATTCTGATATTCGTATTTCTGTCCTTGTTCGATGTGGTCGTTGTTGTAAAGGTGCCGATCACCTTATACATCTCTTTGGCCTGAGCTTCTGTGATCTCAGGGATTGTCACCTTGCCGTCTGCCTTGATCGTCGCGCTGAAATCCTTTTTATCCAAAGCAGCCTGTATATCGGAAGCCAGCTTTTCCTGATCGATGGCCAGACCGTTCTGTTCGCCGGAATAGATGAACTTGGCCGTATCTTTATCGAAACCGGAGATGGAACCGTTCTTAGCGGGTACATCAAATACCTTGGCAGCCGCTTTCGCTTCTTCTTTTACCGCATCTTCCAGTCCGGTCGTGTCCAAAGTATATGTTTCCTTAGGTTCTCCGTGATAGATCTCGTTCAAAAGGATATCCACCTTTTCAGCCATCAGGTCTTTTACCTCATACGGCTCTTTTCCTTCATAGATCACTTTCATATTCCATGGATATTGTTTCAGAATCTTATCCTTAGCTTCGTTAATGGACATTCCTGTGATCGTAATTCCATCCACTATCACGTCTTTCTGAAGCTCTGTTTCGGCTATGACGGTTGTCGTGGTTTCTGAAGTCTCTTCCGCCTTCTTCTTCCCCATCGTCTTGGCAACCAATACCACACATAAAATAACAATAATTAACAGCACACCGCCAATTGCAATCTTTGTATAGTCATAAGCAGGTTTTCTTCTTCTGCCGCCCCTTCTGGATGATCCTGCCGATCCTCTCGACGAATAGCTCCTGCCGGATCCTGATGTTTTTCTTCTGCTTGAATTCTTTCTGTTGTAGCTGTTTGCACTCATCTGTTTCACCTATATTCACATTATAATGTAGCGTTACAAATGGTAGTATACCATAATTTGTGGAAAATGGAATTACATATTTATTAAATTATATAAAAATTTTCGACGTTTTTTTCGCATTTTACATAATTGATAAATCGTGTTACCATAGTGTTACCAAACTATTACTAATTGCACAATTTCATTTTGAAAAGGAGATTTTTATATGAACCTCATTGACCTTCATGTACACTCTACCGCCTCCGACGGCACCTTTACGCCAACCCAGGTTGTAACATACGCCGCTTCCAAACATTTAACGGCGATTGCGCTTACCGACCATGACACCATAGACGGAATCGGCGAAGCTCTGTCCGCCGCCGAAAAATATCCCATAGAAGTCATCCCCGGCATCGAATTGTCCTGCGTTTATCAGGAAGTGGAAATCCATATTTTAGGCCTCTATCTGGACCGGACGCAAACGTCTTTTTTGGAAGAGTTAGAAAAAATACGCACGATACGCGAGGAGCGCAATTTTGAGATGATAAGGCGTTTCAATGACGGAGGCATTCAGATTTCTTATGAAGATTTAAGAAATGGCCACCCGGAAACAGTCATCACCCGGGCCCATTTTGCCAAAGTACTTCTCGATAAAGGTTATGCTTCTTCCATGGATCAGGCCTTTAAAAAATACCTTCAGTACGGTGGGCCATACTGTCTTAGAAAGGATAAGATCTCGCCGGAAAAGGCCATGTCCATTCTTTCTTTAAGCCATGCGTTTCCGGTTCTTGCACATCCCATCCAGTATAAACTGGGCTATGAAAAGACGGAAGAGCTGATACTTCTTCTAAAATCTCTGGGGCTTCGCGGCGTGGAAGTTTATCATTCTTCCAACACCCAATATGAAAGCGGGAAGCTGAAAGATATCTGTACCAAGTACCAGCTGCGCCCCACCGGCGGTTCTGATTTTCACGGTACCAATAAACCGGATATCGATCTGGGCAGCGGACGGGGCGGGCTTAGAATTTCTTCCCTGCTCTTAGATGACATCAAAGCTGATCTAAATCTTTTAAATACAAATCCGTAAGGCTGTATCTCACAGTTCCCTGGTATCCGCTCACAGTTTGAGCCATCGCCAGGGAATTCAGGATCGCTTCCTCTGACCATTTGACGGATGGGGGGCTTCCTTTTTTACTCTTGTATTTTTCAATCTGGTTCTTTTATTTACTTCCTCTCTCAGAAGCGAATATCCGACGGAACACAAAGGAATAAAGATCAGCATACCTACAATCCCCATAGCGCTTCCGCCCACAGTAACCGCCACCAACACCCATATGGATGGAAGACCTACGGAATTACCCACCACATGAGGATAGATCAGATTCCCCTCAATCTGCTGCAGCACAAAAAACATAATAATGAAGATAAATGCCTGTACCGGATTGACAATCAGCATGAGAAACGCCCCCACAGCCAGCCCGATAAATGCCCCAAACATAGGAATCAACGCGGTAAATGCGATCAGTACGCCGATCAGCACCGCATATGGCATCCGGAATATGCTGAGCGTCACAAAAAACATAAGTCCCAAAATAACAGCTTCCAAGCATTGTCCGGTCAGGAAATTGGAAAATGTCTTTTCCGTCAATGCAGCAATTTCAAATATCCTGTTGGCAGCCTTATCTTTCAAAAATGCACGTAAAAACTTTTTAATCTGACGCGCTAAAGTCTCTTTCTGCAGCAAAATGTAAACGGCAAAGATAAAGCCGATGCCAAATGTGGCAATCCCGCTGACGATGCTCATCGCCGCTGAAAATGTGGTGGACAGTACGGTTCCGGCGCCATTTCCAAGAAAACTTAAAATTCCTTCCAGTGTCTGTCTCCAATCCACTTCAATCTGGCTGATATAATTCACGATTTCCGGGTAAGTGGCAAATATCTCCTGCGCCTGTCTCTGCACTTCTTCCAGAAAAACCGGAACGCTTTCCTGCAGTGTAACAAGCGTTTGAAACAGTTCCGGTACAACCACCAACAGAACGATCAGCATAATGCCAAGCACCCCTAAGATGGATAAAGTCAGGCTTAAAGGCCTTTTCCATCTCTTCTCTTTTCCCGGGCAGATAAAGCTTTCAATTTTTCTCATCGGTACATTTAAAATAAATGCAATCACCATGCCGATCAAAAACGGCAGCGCCATTTTCATAAGTCCCGCCAGCAGTCCCAGCACTCCCCTGTAGTTGACGCCAACCACCACGGCTGCAACTGTAAATATGATAATTCCCTTTATTTTTCTAACATTTTCCTGGTTTAATTCCATTCACATTCTCCGCCTTTTATCTGTTTAAATGTTTCCAATATCTCTTGTTTTGACGCTGACCACGTGCCTTGTGCCATCAGGCTGCTTCCGCCGCCCCGGCCATTTAACCTCTGATTCAGCCATTTGCTCGCTTTTCTCATATCCATACAGGAACTTCCAATCGCATACTGCCATTTTCCATCCCCTTCGGAGCATACTGCCACAACACTTCCCTTTCCCTGCTCATAGAGCATGGTGCAGAGCTGGCGCAGCTGAACCGGCATAAGATTTTGCTCAACTACCAAAAGCGGCTGGTCTGATGCCGGAAAAGCTGCCGTCTTGGCTGAAAACAGCTGTTGATAAACCTGCATCAGCAGTCCGTCTTTTCTCTCACTGTCTTTTTTCAGCCTTTCCACAGCTTCTGCCAGCGAATCCGGTTTTGCAGAAAGCAGATGGGAAATGCTGCGAATCTGCTGAAGCCGTCTTTCATAATCTAACAGGGCGTCTTTTCCGCACAGCATGGAAATTCTCACTCCGCCCTTATAATTTATCATTCCCGTAGTCTTGATAATCCCGATCTCCCCGGTGCGCTCCACATGGGTTCCGCAGCAGGCGCAGACATCGCCTCCCGGAATCTCCACAATCCGGACTTGTCCGTTCAGCTCTTTTTTGCTCCGGTATTCCAGCTTATGTAACGCTTCCGCATCAGGATAAGTGACATGAACGGGGACATTGTCATATACCACCTGATTGGCCTCCAGTTCAATCTCTCTTAGCTGCTCTTCACTTAATACGCCGTTAAAGTCCACGGTCACCTCTTCGCTTCCCATGTGAAAGCCCACATTATCGTACCCATATTTCCGGTTTACTAATCCGGACAGAATGTGTTCTCCGGAATGAAGCTGCATATTGCGGTAACGCCTGTCCCAATCCAAAATGCCGGTTACAGCCTGACCTTCTTTCAGAGGGCGGTCCGTATAATGAACAATCTCTCCTCCTTTTTCATGCACCGACAAAACATTGGCTTCTACCAGCGTTCCCATGTCAGAAGGCTGGCCTCCGCCTTCCGGATAGAACGCAGTTTTATCCAGCACCACTTCGAACTGCCCGTTTTTTCCTTCCGAACATCGCTGAACCGTTCCTTCAAATTGTTTGACATAGGGTGTACTGTAATATAATTTTTCCATCTTTTCTCTTCTTTCCTGGTAATCTGAACGCATGAATCATTCTATTATTTAGATTATACACAAGTCTTGTGTAACTTCAATCAAAATAATTTTAATTTTTTTTGAAATAGTTGGAAACTGTGGCAAGCAGGGCCTCATATGATGGAGTGTAAAGAAAATATTTCGGAGGATTTAAAATGAGTGATTTAGCAGCAACAAATTGTGGTTGTGGATGCGGATGTGAAAGCGGAGGAAGCGGATTTAACTGTATCTGGTTAATTTTGATCCTTTTATGCTGCGGCGGCGGCGGATTCGGCGGCGGATGCTGTGAACATAACAGCTGTGGATGCGGCGGCAGCGGCGGATGCGACTGGCTTTGGATCATCATTCTTCTTTGCTGCTGTGGCGGCGGCAACAGCTTCTGCTAAAACAGGCAAGGGCATCTTTTCGAAGATGCCCTTTTTTCCTGCCGTTTATTTTCCTTTAGAAGGCCTGGAGGGACGGTTCCCCTTTTCCGAACTCTTTCCCCGGTTCCTCTCTTCTCTTTTTTTCAAACATTCGTCATCTATTTCATAAACCGCATTTCCTTCAATTACAAGTCTGGTATAAATCATGAGTATCTCCTTAAATTCTTTTCTAATAGTAATATATGCAACAGACATGATTCCATTGAATCCTGCATATATTCAAACAAGACTACCAAACAGGACATCTCACATGATACAAAAACAAGATATTAAGTTGACTGAACTGGACTATCTGATCGGAAATCCCCACTCTCAGATGGTAAAGGCCGCCTTGCCATATATGAACGTACCGGAACAAAAGTTCTTATCCCTTATGGTAAAGGTAAATGAACTGCAGCGCACCATGCAGCTGTTTAACAGCGGGGAAATGAGCGCTATGGGATTAAAACCGCCGGAGGAAAAACCGCTCTCACCGGTAGAACTGCTCAACACCATAAAGCCATATGGCTCCACGTATGAACAGGATTTTATCGATGTGATCGTCAACGTTATGCAGGGCTTCCGCCTATACCGTTCCTATCAGGAAACCGCGCAGAAAAGCGATGTGCCGCCGGATACCCCAGGCGCTTCCATGCCGCCAAAACCGCCGTGGGAACAGTTAAAGTCCCTGTTAAGCCCGGAACAGCAATCCCGGATGGAAACCATGCAGATGGTGATGCAGACCATGCAGCAATTTACTTAATTAATTTATTTCATAAAAATGGAGGAACCTATGAACGATTCATGGAAACAAGATCCAAAAGTAAAAATGATGAATCCGGAGAAGATCAGATTTCTGACCGAACTCACGCAGCAGCTGGAGACCACTCCAAAAGACCAGCTTCTCATGAAATTCATGACAATCAACATGGAAGCCGGGAAAAAAGGCATTCAGTTCACCGACCAGGAAACCGATCTCCTAGTCAGTATTTTAAGCGCAAATATGAGCCAGGCTGACCGCAACAAACTTGACACCTTAAAAATGCTTTCAAAAAAGCTGGCTAAACGAAGCAGTTAGTTCAGCCAGCTCTTTTACCAATGAATTTTGGAATACTCAATATTCTAATTGTGACAAATCCGAAACAATAACAATCGCTGTTTTTTCATCAACAGACTGAACCAGCTGTTTCATCAGCTCTTCCGGAACCCTGATGCATCCGGCGGAACCGGTATCTGAGGCTGACTGCGTGCAGTGCATGAAAATGGCGGAACCTTTGCCGGGAACACACTCCGTATTATAATTCAATACCAAACCATAGTTGTAAAATGGGGCTGCCGCAGACATATCCTCTGCGGAGTTCCATGATTTTTTTGTCACATCGGTATTAACCAGCTGATTATAATATGGGCTTTGGGAATCATCCACCCAGTAATCCCCTTTTTTTATCTCATGATAATCTAAAATACTGCCCGGATTTTCTTTCAGGCCAAATGCCATCGTAAACTGGTAAACGCCCAAAGGAGTCTTGCCGTCCCCTTCTTTTTTATCCGCAGTACCGCCGTTTTTTCCGTAAACACCGGCTGTTGTAAATACTTCATCCCAGTCTTTTTTCATCCCCGGCCCTTTTTCAGCGGCAGCCTTCTTATAATAGCTCACCTTCACCTTGTCAAGTCCGGTTGCCTCCACCAGGATCAACTGATCCGTATTCTCAGCAGCTTTCAGTTTTCCAACCTCGGACACAGCTACCACCGGGTCCGGCATTTCATCTGCAAAGGCTGTTCCTGCAAAACTTCCAAGGCTGATTGCCACAGCAAGTACGGCTGTCAAAATTCTCTTTCTCATCTGATGTAATTCTCCTGTTTTCTAAATCATATTAGTCTTCTGACGGGTTCCACAAAACAGGAACCACTTTCTGCATATCGGTGTCGATTAATCCATATGTATTGAGCCTGAGTTTTGGAATTACCGGCAGGCTTGTAAAGGCAAGCGTCATAAACGGATCAATCGTTTCCGGGATTCCCAAGTCTCTCGCACAGGCTTTTAATTCTTCCAGCTTTTCTTCCACCTCTTCTGCGGAATCCAGACTCATAAGCCCGGCAATCGGAAGCTTCAGCTCGCCGATCAGTTTCCCGTCCGCTGCAATCGCCAGACCGCCTTCATTGGCCCTGACCGCATTGGCTGCAATCACCATATCCCTGTCATTGGTTCCCGCAACCAGAAGGTTATGGGAATCATGTGCCACGCTGGTTGCCACAGCTCCTTTTTTCAGCCCATATCCCCCGATAAATCCGATTCCAATGTGACCGGTATGGAGATGGCGCTCCAATACTGCCATCTTTACAATATCGTGTTCCAGATCCACTCCCGGCGCAACGCCTTCCATCTCCTTCCACGGCACGATCTGCTCTGTGGTGAGTATTTCTCCCGGAACCAAAGTAAACACGCGTTGAAGGCTTCCGTGCTCTTTCAACTGAAAATCGCTTTCTTTCACTTCATCCAGCTGGAAGGAATGCAGCACCCGGTCATGGACTTCCCGAAAGACCTTTGGACTGTCCTCCGATTCACCAAGGAATTTGCCATTGTCAGCCACCAATTTGCCTTTTTTATAAACACATTTAACCTGAACCTGTTCCAAATCGGAAAGGACGGTGAGGTCCGCCTGGTATCCCGGCGCAACCGCCCCCAGCTTTTTAAGCCCAAAGTATTGGGCGGCATGGAGCGTTCCCATCCTGACCGCCTTCACCGGATCTGCCCCCAGTTTCACCGCTTTACGAATAATATAATCAATGTGGCCTCCCTGAATTAAATCCCCCGGATGCTTATCATCCGTAGCCAGCATACACCTCTGATAATAAGGATCATTAAACAAAGGCATCAAAGCTTCCAGATTCTTAGCAGCCGTACCTTCCCGGATCATTATCCACTGGCCGCGGCGCAGCTTTTCAACCGCTTCCGAAGCATCGGAACACTCATGGTCCGACATCACTCCTGCCGTCACATAAGCATTCAGTTCTTTTCCGTTCAGCCCGGGCGCATGGCCGTCCGTCAGCTTCCCAAAATTTTCCACATCATACAGCTTATCCAGAATATCCGGATCTGCCTGAACCGTACCGAACGAATTCATCAGTTCCGCCAGCCCAAGCACCCGTTCTTCATTATAATAAGGACGCAGCTGCTCCGCCAGCAGCACGGCGCCTGATTCATCCAGCTCGGTAGACGGCACACAAGAAGGAAGCATAAAGTAAACCGACAGCTTCAGTTTTTCCGTAGCCGCCAGCATATACTCAATTCCCTGAGTCCCCGCCACATTGGCGATTTCATGGGGATCAGTAACCACGGTTGTAGTTCCATGGGGCACAACCGCCTTTTCAAATTCCGAAGGCGGGATCATGGAGCTTTCCAGATGAATATGCCCGTCAATAAACCCGGGACAAATCACACAACCGGAAAGATCTTTCTCCTCCACTCCTTCATATTCCCCCACTCCAACTATATAACCATCCGTGACCGCCACATCCGCATGTTCCAATTCATTCGTAAATACATTCAGCACTTTGGCATTCTTCAGCACAAGCTGCGGTTTTGAAGCCCCGGCAGCCGCCTGTATTCTCGCCTTTAATCCGTTTGTATCTCTCATAGTTCCCTCACCGATACCTTTCTCCTTTTGTTTGTATTCTAACATAAGGATAACCTAAAGTAAACCAAAGGCGAATCTCCTGCTCCAAAATTGTTATTTAACGGGGTTGCGAGAGGTACGCAGGGAATGGGGAGGCGGGGCCGAAAGGAAACGGTCTGAGAGGGAATCCGGGCCGGGGAAGGAAGATACAGCCAATTGGGATTCGGGATTCGCCCCTAAGAACTACTAAGGCCCGTAAGGACAGATCGAGGCAGGCCAGCGCCATTCGCAGTGAACTCTTGATGACTTCGCTGCTCAGCGGCGCTTTAAAAACTGAGACGGAAATCAGTTTTTACCTGCCTCGTTCTGTCCTTACGGGCCTAAGTAGTTCTAAAGGGGTTCCATACGATCCCAATTGGCTGTATCTTCCTTCCCCGGCCCGGATTCCCTCTCAGACCGTTTCCTTTCGGCCCCGCCTCCCCATTCCCTGCTGGTTTCCGCTAGCCTGGTTAAAAACAATATTTGTGCTTAGGTACTTACGTAGAGCCACATTTATATAGATCGTCAAAGGCTTTTCAAAAATGCCTTCATGTTTTACTTTAAACGTCAAAGATTTTCGCAAAAAGACCTCACCCTTTACATTAAATCCTCAAGGCTTTTCCGAAAATGCCTTCACCCTTGATGTAAAAACTTACTCTTCCATCCACCAAATCTTTTTTCCTCAGCCAGCCAAGCAACAGCCGGAAAGAAGGGGAAAACTGGGCGGGCGGCGGAACTAGAGAAAGACAGGGGATCGTGTGCAGACCCTTAGTGATACTTGGTCGGCAAGAGCGGAAAAAGGCAGACAAATACTGAATTCCGAATCAGTATTTGAGGC
>NZ_PKUU01000034.1 GCF_002899675.1 Clostridium sp. chh4-2
ACATAATTTAGATTATGTGGTTATTTTTGTGCCGCAGGCCCCGTAATTTTGTGATGGACCGGCCGGGGCAAATGCGGATACAGAAAAATGGGGGTTCAGGGGATGGCAGATTTAAAGAAATGCACGAGTTTCGGGGTAAGGGTCAAAATCGCTCTGATCGAGCGGAACATGTCAAATAAGGAGCTGGCAAAGAAGCTGGGATATTCCAATTCCACTATCAGCGATGTGATCTTTGGAAGGAACTGCAGCAGCAGGACCATGGAACTGATCGCAAAGGAGCTGGGGATCGAAGTGGAAGAACTGGTTTAGAGCCTGCTTCTCTTTTTGCGTGGGAATTTTTAGTTGTTCAGAAGGTCGCTGTTCGGAAGGTCGTTGTTCAGAAGGTCGCGTGTTTCCGGCGCTGAGTGTAAGGAAAAGGAATGGCAGATAAAATGTGTCGCGGTGCACTGTGAGAGGGTTGGCATGGATGATTATACGTGACTGTTCCGTTTGTGTCCGGCCTGGAATATCTGGAACAAAGAGTTTGGAGGGAAAGGAATATGGGAAAACGGAATATGGGAGAAATTATCGATGTCCATTCCCATATCCTGCCCGGCATCGATGACGGGTCGAGGCGTATGTGGGAGACAAGGGAATTACTGAAGCAGGCATATAGCCAGGGAATCCGCGGGGTGATAGCGACTCCGCATTACCACAGAGGAAAGCATTATATGGACCCGGACGGAATTCTGGAACTGGCGGGGAAGGTGCAGGCGGAGGCGGACAGGCTGTTTCCGGATATGAAGATCTATGCGGGGCAGGAGCTTATTTACTATCACGGGATATTTGATGCGGTAGCTGCGGGAAAGACGGTGCCGCTGGCCGGCTCTGACTGCCTGCTGATGGAATTTCAGCCGGACGTGACCTATGAAATCATCTATCTGGCGGTCCGCCAGATGGCACTGATGCGTTACCGGCCGGTGCTGGCTCATATTGAACGCTATCCGTGCCTGAGGGCGCCTGGGAGAATTGAGGAGTTAAAGAAGTCCGGGGCTTATATGCAGATGAATTTCAGCAGCCTGTGCGCGGGAAGCCTGCAGGTGCAGAAGGTGAAGGAAAGCCTTTGGTGCAGGAAGATGGTGCAGGAGGGGAAGATCCAGTTTTTTGGGACGGATATGCACCGGGTGAACTTCCGGCCGCCGGAGATTAAGAAGGCTGTGGAATGGATGAATAGGAAGTGCGGGGAGGAACAGGCGGAGCGGATGATGTATGGGAATCCGATGGGGATTCTGATTGGGGAAATGGCTGGGACGGGTTGATGAAAGCCAGAATACGTAAAGCGGAATATGGGAAGAGAAATATTTGAGATCGGTGAAAACGTTAAAGGGAACGAATCCTACCGGTACTAATTAAAGGGTTTTTCAGGGGAAGGAATGGAAAGGATGCGTTGGAATGAATCACGGAAGAATAAAGACGGCGGGCAGGAATGAAGGTTGGGAACAAAGTATAGAAATGAAGGCTGCGAACAAAGCATAGAGGTGAAGGCTGGAGATAAAGGCACAAAGATACAGGTACAAAGATAAAGACATAAAGACAAAGGCTGGATACCTGAGCTGGAATATAGATTAACTGGTACTGAATACAGAACGTTAGGTAAAGAAACGTTTAAAATACAGAACGATAGAAATTAAGTAAAGGAACTGGATCACTTATGGAAAAGAGATTTGACGAAGGTCAGGATGAGATTGAAATTGATTTACGGGAACTGTTGTTTGAATTCCGGCGGAAGTGGTGGGCGCTTCTGGCGGCGCTTGTGCTGGGCGGAGGTCTTGTGGGCGCTTACAGCTATTTTGTGATAACGCCCCAGTACACGTCCAGTGCCAGCTTATATGTGCTGTCGAAGGAAACCACCCTGACTTCTTTGGCAGACCTGCAGATCGGGAGCCAGCTGACCCAGGATTATAAGGTAATGATCAACAGCCGCCCGGTACTTCAGAGTGTGATCAGCAAAATGAACCTGGACATGAATTATAAGGAACTGCGTGAGAAAATCAACATCGATAATCCGAACAATACACGAATCCTCACCATCTCGGTACAAGATCCGGACCCTTATCTGGCAAAGGAGATCGTGGACAATGTTTCCGCAGAAGCTTCTGATTACATTGGGGAGATCATGGAAATGGTTCCGCCGAAACTGATTGAGGACGGCGTGGTGGCACTGGAAAAGACCAGCCCCAGCGTGAAGAAGAATGCGGCGATCGGCGGCCTGGCGGCCCTGTTTCTGGTGTGTGCGGCCATTACGCTGAGCGTGGTGCTGAATGATACGGTGAAGACCGAAGACGATATCAGGAAATATCTGGAGCTTCCTGTGCTGGCAGTGATCCCATCCAAGGAATCCGTCAGCGACAGTGGGGAGGTCCAGGGACAGAAGAAGAGAAAAACTTCAAGAAGAAAGGCAGGTAGTTCCAATGGAAAATAAAATCCGTCTCTCCCAGTATGAGGTGGCAGATTATAACTATGTGGAAGCGATCAAGACACTGCGGACCAATCTCCAGTTTTCCGGAAGCAATATCAAAGTTATCATGTTTACCAGTTCGATCCCCAATGAAGGGAAGAGTGAAACGTCCTTCCAGCTGGCAGCGTCATTGGCACAGCTTGGAAAAAATGTGCTGCTGATTGATGCGGACATCCGGAAATCGGTGACCGTGTCCAGATACCAGTTAGATAAGGAAGTTAACGGTTTGTCCCAGTACCTGAGCAGCCAGGTATCCAAGGAAGAAGCAATCTATGAGACCAATGTCAATGGACTGGAAGTAATGTTTGCAGGCCCGTATTCCCCGAATCCGGCAGAGCTTTTGGAAGAGGACATGTTCACAAAGCTGATCAAATGGGCCCGGGAATCTTACGATTACGTGGTGATTGATACGCCTCCGATGGGGAACCTGATCGATGGAGCGATTGTTGCACGTCAATGTGATGGGGCCGTACTGGTGATCGAGAGCGGCGCCATCAGCTTCCGTCTGCTTCAGAAGGTGAAAGCCCAGCTGGAGAAGAGCGGCTGCCGTATCTTGGGAACGGTGCTGAATAAGGTGACGGTGGACCACAGCGGGTATTACCGGTATTACGGGAAATATGGAAGATATGGGAAGTATGGGAAGCAGTATGAATATGTGAAGGAAACTTGAAAAGGATAAATGTACCTGTGCAGATCAGGTATAAAATGAAAAGCCCGGGAGAAATAAACGTGAATAAGCCGATATAAAAGGGAAAAGAAACAGCATGAGAATAGAAAACGGCCATGAGAAAACGAAAAGACAGAAGAAACATAGGATCACCTTAATCGTGATAGCGGCTGTGGCAGCAATTGGGCTACTGTACTGGTTTGGGAGCTTCAGCTACCGATCCTATCAGGTCAGCAGAGAGGCAAAACAAAAGCTGTTGGCACATCAGGAACAAAGTGAGGTTGGAGGGGCTGATACGGCACTGGCGGGAGAAGAAGGCCGGGATAACAGAAACGGGGAGATCCGTTACCAGGGAAAAAACTACCGGAGGAATACGGCGATGCGTGCCATCCTCTTAATCGGCGTGGATACCAAGGGAAAGATGGAATTCCATACGGTATCCGGCCAGGGAGGGCAGGCGGATGGAGTGTTCCTGGTTGCCCAGGACGCGGCCAGGGACCGGGTAAAGATCCTGATGATCCCAAGGGACAGCATGACGGAGATCACGTTGTTTGACCTGTCCGGCAATGAGTTGGGAAAGGACGTCCAGCATTTAACACTGGCTTATGCTTACGGGGACGGAAAAGAGAAAAGCTGTGAACTGATGACAGAGGCGGTTTCCAATTTACTTGGGAACTTAAAGATAGATGGGTATGCGGCAGTCAATATCAGCGCAATCCCGATTTTGAATGATGCGGTGGGAGGAGTAACCGTGACAGTCCGGGATGAAGGATTGGAAAAGCGGGATCCGGCGTTAAAGATGGGGGAAACGGTTACCCTTTGTGGAACCCAGGCGGAGACCTTTATCCGATACCGTGACATTACAAAATCCCAGACGGCAATCGGCCGTATGGAGAGACAGAAACAGTATATGCAGGGATATATGCAGGCGACAAAAGCGGCGGCAGCGAAGGACGACCGCCTGATTCCGGATCTGATGAACCAGTTACAGAGCTATATGGTGACAAATATGGCGAAGGATCAATACCTGGATATGGCGTTATCGGTGCTGAACAGCCAGGACAGCCTTGGGGACGGGGATATTTTAACGGTTCCGGGAGAGGCGGTGGAGACGGATCTGTATGATGAATACCATGTGGATCGGGAGGCATTGATGCCTATGGTGCTGGACCTGTTTTATGTGGAAAAGCACTAAGATGAGGGCAATAATCAGCAAACCAGCTGTTTATTGATAAAAAAGAAAAGAAAGGATAGGTGATGTAACATGAAAAAGAGATGGATCGGTATTCTTCTGACAGCAGCCCTGGTGGCAGCCCAGCCGGCAAGCGCATTTGCGGCCCAGAGCCCAAGTACGAATGTCAGCATTAGCGGAAGCGACAGTAACGGTTACTATGATGATTCCAAGTCCGGCAGTACAACAACTGGGAACAGTGCGGCAGCCAACACGAACACAGTCAGCACAGCCGGAACTACATCGGCAAACTCAGTGTCCGTAGAAGGTGCATCCGCATCAGGAACTGCAACGGTCGGGGATACCCAGGTAGGCTTTGCAACCGGAGCAGCTGCAACGGCAGGACTTCCGGAACAGACCGTAGCGGTGATCAATGCGATCAATGCAGGGAACACGTTGGCAGATGTGGTTAAGGATGTGGATCTGAGCGGATATTCCGCACTGACATCCGTGCAGGCGATTGTTACAAAGGATGTTAACACGAACCAGGCAAAAACTGGTGAAGTAACAGTATCTTTGTACGTGCCAAACCTGATTCAGGGTCTGAACAATGTTCAGGTGCTGTTCTATGACAATTCGACAGGATTGTGGAAGCTGATTAATCCGGCCAATGTGGATGCTGCAAACAAGAAGATTACTGTGAATATCAGTGGATCAGGATCATTCAGCGTTGTTTATAAGAAGTAATTCTGGAGTGAAGCAGATAAGAACCGGAATGTAAGCAAGAAATAGTTTGAAGAGGCCAGAGGAGGAGACAGTGAAATAGCCCCCTCTGGCTGATATAGAAGTATATGGAGTTGAATCCTTTTATGAGATTTTTGTTGGTTGCCCCAATAAAAGATATAAAAATCTGATAAGAAGGTTTAACTTGATTTTTTAGGGGGGAGAGGCTAAAAGCGATGAATGCGGATGAAAGAAAAGAAAATGATTTAAAAGCAGCCGCGGAAAACAGCAGGAAAGCTCCTGGAAAAAAGGGAGTGGAGCATTGGAAAATAATTGCATGTTATTTGTTTATCTTTGATGTGGCCGCAGTAAATGCATCATATTTTCTTGGACTATGGTTACGATTTGATTTACATTTTTCAAGTATTCCACGAGTGTATTTATATGCATTCCTTAAATTTGCACCGTTTTATACGGTGTTCACGGTCGCAGTGTTTTTCGCATTTCGTTTGTATAACAGTATATGGAGATTTGCAAGTTTTAATGAATTAAACCGTATATTGTGGGCATCAGTTTTGGCTACATTGTTTCAAATTGCGGGCATTACGGTATTTGTGCGGAGAATGCCGGTTTCCTATTATATTTTCGGTGCAATTGCACAATTCTGCCTGGTTACTGCCGTGAGATTTGCTTATCGCTATATTACGCTGCTGAGGTCACGGAGGGAAAGAAATCTTCAAGGGATACATAATGCAATGGTGATTGGCGCCGGTTCTGCGGGACAGATAATTCTAAAGGAATTGAAAAATTCTAAAGAATCAACTGCAAGACCGATGTGTGTCATAGATGACAACTCAAACAAATGGGGAAGAATGATGGAGGGCATCCCGATTGTGGGGGGCAGGGAGAGCATTCTGGAAGCGGTGAGGAAATATAATATTGATCAGATTATGTTTGCTATCCCGACAGCTTCCGCAGAAGCAAAAAGGGAGATTCTGAACATCTGCAAGGAGGCGAATTGCGACCTGACGAGTGTTCCGGGAATCTATCAGCTTGCCAATGGGGAAGTGTCTCTAAGCAAAATGAGACCTGTCGATTTAGAAGATTTGCTTGGCAGGGAGACTATTAAAGTCAACATGGAAGAAATCTTTCAGCAATTAAGAGGAAAGTCAATTCTGGTAACCGGGGGAGGCGGGTCTATTGGCAGTGAGCTTTGCAGACAGATTGCCCGGCACGAACCCAAGCAGCTTATTATTTTCGACATTTATGAGAATAATGCCTATGATATAGAACAGGAACTGAAAAGAAATTATCCGGATTTGAATTTAGTGGTATTGATCGGGTCAGTCAGGGACAGCAGGAGAATTAACTGGGTATTTGAACATTATAAACCGGATATCGTGTACCATGCAGCCGCCCATAAACATGTGCCGCTGATGGAAACAAGCCCGAATGAAGCAATTAAAAACAATGTTGTGGGCACCTATAAGACTGCATATGCCGCATTGAAATATGGAACAAAACGATTTGTTCTCATTAGTACGGATAAAGCAGTTAATCCTACAAATATTATGGGAGCCAGCAAGCGGCTTTGTGAGATGGTGATTCAAAGCATGGATGCCATTAGCAGGGAAGGCAGAATGGATTTACTTCCTTTCCTCCATGCACATATGGATAAAACGATAGACGGCCAGGCGGTATTTGATCCGGTGGATCACATGTCGGTAGAGGGAACAGGAAAAGAAGAAAAAAGTATCCAGATTGAGAGCGTGAAAAACAGGGAACGGAAAAGGACACAGTTTGTTGCAGTACGTTTTGGCAATGTGTTGGGAAGCAATGGTTCGGTTGTTCCTTTGTTTAGAAAACAGATTGAAGCGGGCGGGCCGGTTACAGTCACCCATCCGGATATCATCCGTTATTTTATGACGATACCTGAGGCGGTCAGCTTGGTACTGCAGGCAGGGACATATGCCCGGGGTGGGGAAATCTTTGTCTTTGATATGGGTGAACCGGTCAAAATCGATACATTGGCGAGAAATCTGATCAAGTTGTCCGGTTATAAACCTGATGTGGATATTAAAATCGAATATACGGGGCTACGGCCAGGTGAAAAGCTTTTTGAGGAAAAACTTATGCTTGAGGAAGGTATGAAGAAAACAGATAACAAGCTGATTCATATTGGCAAGCCAATACCATTTGATACAGAGGTATTTCTCAAACAGTTAGAAGAATTGGCACAGGCAAGTTATGGAAACTCTGAAAATATAGTTGAAATGGTTGCGCAGATTGTGACAACGTTTCATCCATCGGGAGCGAGAATGTTAGAAAACAGAACAGAGGAGGGTGGCAGGTTTTATATGAGGGAGGCATCCAATACATCACTTGGAATATGAATTCGGTTGCACACCGACGTTTCAGTAAAGTTTTAATCGAACCACTTACGGTGATGTAAACATTACGGCATTTTAGAAAACATATTGATTAACAACAGTGCAGCATCCACACATATTTATAGGAAGCAACTGTGGTTCAAATTTAGGATATATCAGGGAGAGGAACAGACAATGATCACGAAAGAGTTTACAGCGTTTCAAAATAAAGTATGGCTCAGTTCACCCACTATGCACGGGGATGAAATGAAATATATGACAGAAGCTTTTGAGACGAACTGGATGTCCACAGTCGGCAAAAACATTAAAGAAGTGGAACAGATTACAGCAGAAAAAATCGGTCGTAAATATGCAGTGGCTCTCTCTTGCGGAACAGCTGCGCTACATCTTGCCATGAAGCTGGTAGGCATCAAACAGGGCGATAAAGTATTCTGTTCTGATATGACGTTTGCTGCAACTGTTAATCCGGTTGTGTATGAGGGCGGCGTTCCTGTGTTTATTGATACAGAGTACGACACCTGGAATATGGATCCCGTTGCACTGGAAAAGGCATTTGAAATCTATCCCGATGTGAAAGTCGTGGTGGTGGCGCACCTCTATGGTACACCCGGTAAGATTGATGAGATCGGAGCAATCTGTGATAAATATGGTGCTGTGATCGTCGAGGACGCTGCGGAATCCTTCGGTGCTACATATAAAGGAAGACAGACCGGAACGTTCGGAAAATACAGTATAATTTCGTTCAATGGAAATAAAGTGATTACTGGATCGTCCGGTGGAATACTGCTGACGGATGATTTAGAAACAGCTAATAAAGTGCGCAAGTGGTCCACACAGAGCCGTGAGAATGCACCTTGGTATCAGCACGAGGAACTTGGCTACAACTACCGCATGAGTAATGTAATTGCAGGTGTCGTCCGTGGCCAATTGCCGTATTTGGAAGAACATATTGCTCAGAAAAAAGCAATCTACGAGCGGTATTGTGAGGGCTTCAAAGGTCTGCCGGTTAAGATGAATCCGCTGAACAAAGATGGAGTTGCCAATTACTGGCTAAGTTGTTTGATTATCGATGAGGATGCGATGTGTAAGCAGGCAAGGTCAGAGAACGAAGCCTTGTATATTGGAGAACACGGTAAGTCTTGCCCGACAGAGATTTTGGAGACGCTTGCAAAGTACAATGCGGAAGGGCGTCCGATTTGGAAGCCGATGCACATGCAGCCGATCTATCGGATGAATGGGTTTGTTACTAGGGAGGGTAATGGGCGCGGGAAGACGGATGCATATATAACTGGAAAAGGTCTTGATATAGGCATGGACATCTTTGAAAGAGGAGTATGTCTGCCATCGGATAATAAGATGACCGTCGAAGAACAGGAGAAGGCTATTGAGATTGTTAGGGGGTGTTTTGAGTGATGATGAGAAATAACTGGACAAACAATTTTGATCAACCGATTTACGAGGACAGAGAATATAAGGTTTTTAAGTTTCTTTCAACAAACACGAAGTTGTTTTATCAGAACTTAGAACCCCTCATGCTAAAAAAGGGTTCAGTTTCAGACTGAGCGATTGAAGTGATATACTGTGTACTATCTTACGGTCTCAAATGAGATTGTGGGGGCGTGAGTTGTATCACATGGAGGGAGGGCATTACTCCTTTGCTACGAAAGATGATATTGTTATTGGTCTATATTTTATTTGTGAAAGATACCGAGGAGAGGGAGATGCGAGGCTAATATAGTGGAAATTACCAGAAGGATAGTGCTGGCAGGTAAAGATCAAGGTGGATGCTATATCAACAAATATAGAAAGCAACCATGCGCACTAGTCGATGGTGATGATAGAATTTGCAAATTACATAAATTTAAAGATGCGAGTTTAAAGAAGGGGGTTCTATGAGAGATATAACGATTTTGATGTCGGCTTGCGGTTCTCCAACGATGCCAGGAGGATTATCGTGCTTCAGAAATAATGGAGAGCGATTAATAAGAGTCATTGGTGTTGACATGGTAGATGAACCGACGGCAAGACACATGCTTGATGGTTTTTATAAAGTGCCACCTGTGACAAGTCCTGATTATTTCGACATTATCCTAAATATATGCAAGAAGGAAAATGTGGATATTTATTTTCCAAATATTTCAGCCGAAGTTGGAGCAATGAAGATATATAAAGATAAATTTGAGACCATTGGTGTAAAGGTTTCCATTTCAAATTTGGATTCCATTGAAATTGGGAACGATAAGTTGCGCACGTATCAGACACTCCAAAAGGCAGGTATAGCTGTTCCTGAATTTTACGCTGTGAACTGTGTTGCGGATTTTGCCGAAGGTTGTAAAGTGCTAGGCTTTCCTGACAAGGCGGTATGTTTGAAAATTGTTAGCGGAAGCGGTAGCCGTGGTGTACGGATTATCGATAATAAGAAGTCAAGATATGATATTTTTGCGAATAGTAAGCCGAATACCTTTTTTACCTCATACGAGGACATGTTGCGTGTTTTGAACAGTGTGGAGACCATTGCTCCCATGATGTTAATGCCGTATCTGCCGGGCAATGAATATACCGTGGATTTGTTGGCTGAAAACGGAAAAGTGCTTTACATGGTTGGAAGAGATAATGTCAAGAGCTTGATGAGTATTGCTCAGGAAAGCATCTTGTTAAAGGATGATATCGCATATGATGTTGCTGAAAAACTGATAGCTCTTTTGAAGTACGATGGCAATATGGGCATTGACTTTATGAAGGATGAACAGGGAATTCCTGTTATTACGGATATTAACCCGCGTATTACAGCAACAATTGCACTTCCAGCTGCCGGTGGACTCAACTTGCCATATTTTAGAATAAAGCAGTTATTAGGTGAGAAATTGCCACCTGTAGATATTAGGTATGGTACAAAGATAAAACGGTATTACCTTGAAACCTTCTGTGACAAAGAAGGTAATCCGGTTAAGTACACTTGTACTGGAAGTCATACATAGTTAGATGCCGTTTTGACGTGAAAAGGAGAAGTAATGAGTACTACTAAAACAACGGTTAAGCCTCGGGTTAGTTTTTACACGCGCTTTGTGAAAAGATTTTTTGATATTTTTCTCTGTACATTGGCCTTGGTTGCACTGAGTCCGTTGCTTCTTTTCGTGAGTGTATTAGAGCTTATTTGTCATGGTAGACCCATTTTTTATGTTACCAAAAGACCAGGTCTAAACGGGAAGATCATAAAATTATTTAAATTTAGGAGTATGACAAACAAGAAGGGAGAAGATGGTCTTTTATTGCCGGAAGAGCAAAGGCTGACCAGATTTGGTTATTACCTCAGAAAATTATCGATAGATGAATTGCCGGAGTTGATTTCTATCATCAAGGGCGATATGAGCATTATTGGACCCAGACCGTTGTTGGTTGAATATTTGGATTTATATTCACCGCGCCACATGATGCGTCATGCTGTAAGACCGGGCTTAGCTTGTCCAAAGGTATTTAAAAAGGGTGAGCCACATGTGCATACAGGAACATGGCGAGAGCAGTTTGAGTCGGATATTTATTATGTAGAGCATGTAAGTTTTCTTTATGATTTAAAAGTCTTTTTAGCAGTAATACAAGAAATTTTTGCCCACGACGAATATAGAGCAGCAGATACAAGAGTACCTTTCGATGGCACTAACCTAGATGAGACAAGAAGTAAAAATGAAGTGGAGAATGCAGTTCGATACAATAGCGTAGCGAGGTAAAGCGTATGAATATATTAGTTTTTGCACCACACCCGGATGATGAGATTTTGGGCGTTGGTGGAACAATGGCAAGAGAAGTTGCAGCAGGAAATAAGGTATATGTTTGTATTATCACCAGAGGGAAAGCCCCTTTATATATTGAGGACGAGGAGACAAAAAAACTACCTCATAGTTTATATTATGAAATTAAAGCTGCACACGAGGCAATTGGTGTCACAAAGACCTTTTATCTGCAACACCCTGTAGTGATGTTAGAAACGGTGCCTCGTTACGAATTGAATAAAAGTATCGTGGATGTAATCAACGAGGTACATCCCGACACAGTTTATATACCGCATTTCGGCGATATGCAGAAAGATCATGAAGTAGCTGCCGAGGCGGTTATGGTGGCGGTTCGTCCAAGAGGCAAGCACATGGTTCGGGTTGTGTATGCGTATGAGACACTATCTGAAACGGAGTGGAACATTCCACACAGCAAAAATGCGTTTATACCAAATACCTTTGTGGAAATAAGCGATTATCTCGGAAAGAAGTTAGGCGCAATGGGATGTTTCAAGTCTCAGCTTAGTGACTTCCCGAACCCACGGTCTTTGGAGGCCGTGGAAAGCTTGGCCAAACTACGAGGTTCTACTGCAGGATTTAAAGCTGCAGAGGCATTTGCATTGGTGAGAGAATATAGAGATCTGAGTCGGTGGGGACTTCCTAACCCAAAACATCAGGAAAATTGACGGCAGTAGCTTGCACTCCTACCTCTTTTGTACGGATTGTGCTTGCTATCCCACTTCTTATCATAGACTTGCCTGTATTGATAGATGTTGGTTCTCCTGTGTTGTTCAAGCAGAAGAGGATAGCATTTAATAACAAGGAATTTTCGCTACTAAAGTTCTGCTCTATGAATAACAAATGTGGTGAGAATGGTGTTTGCCTTCCGGATGGCGAGCGTATTACGAAACTTGGCAATTTCCTGAGGAGGAGTTCCAGTGATGAATTTCCAAGTCTTCTGAGTATCAAAAAAGGAATGAAAATAGAGAACCAGACAGTACCTGAGAAATTGGCAGAGAACTTCTGGGAGCAGTTTTATAAGAATAGATAACTAGGAAAAATAGACAATTAGGAGTATGAAATGAAAAAAATAATTATTGTAGGAGCGGGTGGCTTTGGCCGTGAGCTTTTACAGTGGATTAAGGACATCAATGAAGAAAAACCTACATGGGAAATTTCCGGTTTTATCGATGATAATACCAGTGCCCTAGATGGCGTGGAGATTGATTATCCGATTATCGGAACAATTGAGGATTGGCAGCCGAAAGAGGATGAAGAGTTTGCTCTTGCATTAGGCTCTCCTGAATTGAAGAGAAAGATTGTAAGCGATTTTAAAGCGAAAGGTGCAAAATTCGCCACTGTGATTCATCCTACGGCAATTCTAACCCCTTTCAGTAAATATGGTGAAGGACTGATCATGTTTCCTTATTCAAAGCTTTCAGTCAATTCAGAGGTTGGTGATTTCGTGACCATTCTTGCCACACCGATTGGACATGACACTTATGTGGGGGATTATACGGTAATTAGCGGTGGTTGTAACATTGTCAGAAACGTGCATATCGGTAACGATGTATTCTTGGCGGCCGGTGTCTGTATCGCACAGGATGTAAAAATCGGTGACGGTGCCTACCTTGGACTTGGTGCCGTGATTTTGAGGGATGTTGATCCGGGAGCGACCATGTTCGGAAATCCGGCAAGGGTATTGCCGCAGAAATCGAATTAGTTGATAGTAGAAAAAAGCAGAAAAAAGCAGAAACATAGCTGTGAATAAGAAGTGTATAATCAGTCACTCATACACACGGTCTTTGTGTAGCTGGCTGTAAAAATAAAGAATCAATACAAAGAAAAATACAAACCTAACCGATGAAAGAATTATGTGGGAGGTATATTAATGAGAAGTAAACTGGCAGAAGCCTTTTATAAGAATGCCGCAAAGATGCCGGAAAAGATGGCGATTTGGTGCGATGGTGAATCTATGACATATGCAGAGATGGCAAACCTTGTGAGCCGCTATTCCAATCTTCTTCTGAAGAATGGCGTAGTATATGGTGATCATATTGCCATTCCTATGAACAACAGCATAGAGTCGGTGGCACTGCTCTTTTCCGCAGCAGATCTTGGAGTATGCCTTGTGCCGCTGAATCCTACGCTTCCTCTGGAGGCAATTGTTTCGGCTATGCGTTCAGGTGATATGAAGCATCTGATTGCAAGAAAAGCCTTTTTTGTAGAATGCGACAAGAAGGGCGGCATTCAGGTGGAAGGTGTATCCGTTTGCCTGGATGGTGAATATGGGGACACGGTTCCCTTTGCGCAGATTGAAACAATGCCGGATAGCCGTCCCGCCTGTGAGAAAATCACAGGTGACGAGAGCCTCATCCTGACTATGACATCTGGATCTACGGGTAAGCCGAAGCCGATTGATATTAGCCAGAACAATAAGTACGACCGGGCGATGGCGCATATCCGTGTGTACGGAATTACAAAGGATGACCGTATCCTTGCCGCCACGCCACTTTACCATTCTTTGGCAGAGCGCCTGGTGATTTTGCCGATGGTTCTAGGTGCTACATCCATTTTGTTGCCTCGATTTACACCGGCTCTTTGGCTGAACTGTGCCAAGGAGCAGAAGGCTACATTTACCATTGCTGTGTCTGCACAACTGGCACAGATTCTGGATGCGCTTTCCAAGCCGGATGCTCCTTCCATTGATAATTTTCACTGCATCGTATCCTCTTCGGCTCTGCTCGAGGAGAGTGTGAAGTATAAATTGATTGAGAAACTCAACTGTGAGTTCCACGAGATGTATGGAACATCCGAGACATCAACAATCACCAATATTTGCTTCCAGAAGACTGCGAACAAGCAGAAGTCCGTGGGACTTCCTTTTGATGAGGCATCTGTCCGTATCTGGGATGAGGATGATGCGAGGGACTGCATACCGGGAGTGGTAGGAGAGATTCTTTGCAAGTCCACATTGGCCTGCAAGGGATATTATAAGCAGGAGGCTCTGTTTGCGGCTTCTATCTATGACGGATATTTCAGAACTGGAGATCTTGGTTACATGGATGAGGACGGTTATTTGTACTTTGCTGGCCGTAAGAAGGAACTCATCATCACAGGTGCGGTTAATGTTTATCCGAACGATATTGACGAGATAGTCCGCCGTATTCCTGAGATCGAGGAGTGCGCCGCATTCCCATATCCGGATGACAAGCTGGGTGAAATCGTTGCATTGGCTATTGTGCCAAAGGAGCAGGAAGAGGTCAGAATCAGAAGTGTAAAAGCATACTGCGCAAGACATTTAGCCGATTTCCAACAGCCTCACAAAATTTTTATCGTGGACGCCCTGCCGAAGAATGCATTAGGTAAGCTCCTGCGAATGAATATCCTTGAGCATATCGGTGCTTTAGGTTTGGATAACTGATAGCATTTCAAATACTGAGAATTGAAATCAAATGATAGGAGCATACGAGCTGATGAGAGAATTTATTATTGACTATTTACAAAGAGAATACACCCTTCCTGATGGGATTGAGTTGGACACTTTTAACTACATTGAATCCGGCTATGTGGATTCTTTTGGGCTGATTCAGTTTATTGCAACCATTGAAGATGAGTATAACATTGAATTTACAGATGAGGATTTGCAGAACCCCGAATTGAAAACCGTTGGTGGTCTTATCAAAATCATGGAATCAAAACAGTAAATAGTTCAGGAGAGTAAAGGAGGCGAGATATGGAAGGAGAGATTTGTATCGGCATGACAGGTGCTGGAAGAGCAACAGAATTACATATGAATGCGCTGCTGCGGTTTAGTGAATTTCCGGTGCGTTATAAGAGAATCATCGCAAGGCGTGAAGAACAGGTAGAGGCGATGAGAAAACGTTATGGCTTTGAAATCAGCTCTACAGATTTTGAAGACCTTTTGAATGATGAAGAGATTGATGTGATTGACATCTGCACGCCGCCGTATGTGCATGAGGAAATGATTGAAAAAGCACTGAAGGCGGGTAAGCATGTTATCTGCGAGAAGCCGCTGACCGGTTATTTCGGTATGCCGGGGGATGTTGCACCAATTGGGGATATGGTTTCCAAAGCGTTTATGTATGAGAATATTCTGAAATCCCTGGAACGTCTGCGTACCATTGTGAACGAATCTGGAAAGAAATTTATGTATGCCGAGAACTTTATTTACGCTCCAGCGATTGTAAAAGCAGCAGAGATTATCAAGGCGAAAAAGAGCAGGATACTATTTGCCAAAGGTGAAGAGAGCCTAAAGGGTTCAAGTTCTCCAGTTGCAGGTGAGTGGTGCAAAACAGGCGGCGGCACATTTATCCGTACCGGTGCACATCCGTTGAGTGCGATCCTTTGGCTGAAGCAGCAGGAAGCAGAGGCTTTCGGCAAGAAAATCCGGGTTACTTCTGTCCTTGCAGATATGGGGCGTGTGACGCCTACTCTAACCGATTACGAACACAGACACATTGCCGCTAGACCGCGAGATGTTGAAGATTTAGGGACTGTTATACTTACATTTTCGGACAAATCCAAGGCAGTTATTATGGCCAATGATACACTTCTTGGTGGCAGTAAAAATTATGTAGAGCTTTATTGCAATGATACTGCCATCAACTGTACCCTGACGATGGCGGATATGATGGAGACATATTTTCTGGATGAGCATGGATTGGATGATGTTTATATTTCCGAAATGTTGCCCAGCAAGACAGGATGGAATAAACCTTTCCTTATGGATGAGATTATGCGTGGCTACACGGACGAGATTAAGGATTTTATGGAATGCATCCAGTACGATCGTGAACCGAAATCCGGTTTTGATATGGCATATCTTACTGCAAAGGTCATTTATGCGGCATATATGTCCGCTGAGGTGGGACATATTGTTGAACTGTAAATACTTAAATTTAGAGAGGAACACGATATGAGAAACATTGACGGGATTCGCCTTATAGATGCGACCCTCCGAGATGGAGGGATTGTAAACGATTTCTATTTCACGGATGAATGCGCTCGGGCAATCTACGAAGCAAATGTCGCGACGGGCATTGACTATATGGAGTTTGGATATCGGGCAGATAAGAAGATGTTCGATGTAAACGAATTTGGAAAGTGGAAGTTTACGACAGATGAGGATATACGTTCTATCGTAGACGAAAACAATACACGGATGAAAATCTCAATTATGTGTGATGTGGGACGCTGTGACTATAAGAACGACTTTCATAAAAAGAACGAAAGCCCCGTGGATTTAATTCGTGTGGCAACCTATATTGACACAATCTCCGAGTGTATTGAAATGATCGAGTTTGCAGTAAAGCAGGGGTATGAGGCTACCTGTAACCTGATGGCGGTCTCCAAGTGCAGCACTTCACAGTTGGTTAAGGCACTAGATATGCTTGCCGCTTCTCCTGCAATGGGTGTGTATGTGGTAGACAGTTATGGCGCACTTTATCCCGAGCAGATAAGACGTCTGACTACATTGTTTTACGATATGCTGACTCCCGCTGGGAAACTCGTGGGTATTCACGCTCATAACAACCAGCAGTGTGGCTTTGCCAACACGCTGGAGGCATACAACAATGGGGCAAAACTTCTGGATGCCACAGCCTATGGCATGGGTCGAGGCGCTGGCAATGCCCATATGGAGGCATTGGTAGGTTATTTCAATGGCAGGAAGTACCATATAGGGCCACTGCTTGATTTAGTTGAGAAACATATGCTTGACCTTAATAAGCAGACGGTCTGGGGGTATAACACATCTTATATGCTCACTGGGCTTACGGATAACCACCCGAGAAGTGCAATTGCTGCGACCAAGAAGAAGGAAGTCAACTTCAGAGAGCAGTTTGATGCGCTGGAGTATAAGTAAACAGTGTGTATAAATAAGAGGACAGAAAGAAATAGGAAGTATATTTAAAATGGATGCAACGATAAGAAAAAGATGCCCAATGATTGATATATGTAAGTTCTTTTTTTAGACGGATGTTGTTACGGAGGATGAAACTGTTGTAGGCATTCGGATGATTCTGCTTTCCGAGATTTGGAAAGCGGAGAGTGTAATGATGGGGAAACAAGAACTGTTGGAGACATGATATCTTCTTAATGTGAGTGTGTAAATTCAAGAAGGAAAGGGGTGGAGGAAGTATATGAGAATTTTAGTATATGGAATGGTAGGTTCTCAAAGAGGCGGAATTGAATCCTTTCTCTTAAACATGAACGCATATATGAGTAAAGAAACGATATTCGATTATGTGATTGAAGAAGACCATTGTATTCATGAGAAAGAAATACGAGCACGTGGTGGTAATATTTATTATATAATGGCTCGTGCCAAAAATCCAATCAAAAACATTTCTGACAATAAGAAGCTTCTGAAAAAATTGAGGGGAACAACGGATGCAATATATTTCAATTTATCGTCGTTAAGTTGGATTGAACCGATTAGATTGGCTTTATCAGAAAAATACAGGGTGTATGTACATGCACACAATTCACAGTTTATTTCACAAAATTCAACATTAGCTTATCGAATTGTGAACTATATCAATAAATATCGACTTGGAAATTATCAGATTCAACGATTGACATGCTCAAAACCCTGTTCGGAATTTCTTTATCGAACTTGTGATAAAGTGCAAATGATTTATAATGCGGTTGATATGGAGCGATTTATCTACAATGAAGAAAAAAGGGTATACTATCGAAAACTTCTTAATGCTGATGAGAATGTTGCTTTGTTGGGATTTGTTGGAAGAATCCAGGGTGAAAAAAATCCGAGCTATCTTCTGAAAATAATAAAGGCTATCTCCAAACAGGGAGAGAAGGTTAAAATGATTATTGTTGGTGAAGGTGATTTGAAGAAAGCACTTGAGGAGGAAGTTGATAAAGAACATTTGCAAGAATGTGTCGAGTTTCTTGGGAAAAGAGATGATGTCAATTGTTTAATGCAAGCCATGGATGTTCTCCTTCTTCCATCTTTTCATGAGGGACTTCCTTATGTTGTTGTCGAAGCTCAGGCAGCAGGTTTAAGATGTTTGGTGTCAGAAAATGTAACAAGAGAGGTTGATTATACTGGTACTGTCCATTTTTTAAAATTAGAGCCAAATGCAGAAAACTGGACAGAAGCGTTTGCGGAGAAACACAGCACAGATTATGACAGATTAGCTATATCTAAGATGGCAGCGGAATCGAATTTTAATATAAATGTTGAGGCACACAGATTGGAACAGATATTACGGAATTAGGTTAAGTACCAAAGCTGAATTCTGTTGTGTCCCTAAGGTCGGTGGTAGAGTATACCGATGGATATATCTTAAAGATTTTGACCTGGGTTTGATACATATGAGGGGGCATCTGGGAGAAGCTAAAGTATAGCTGCCTGACTTGCCAATAAATTGTAGGGTAGCACCGAAATATTAGATGAATATTTTTGTGAGATGGGAGTTTGGAATGCTTGGAGGAATACGAATGAGAAAATCCTTGACATATAAAATAACAGTTATTGAGCTTATGATTGCCATAGGATTGCTGTCTTTTTTCAGACCGCCAATTTTTGAAAAATATAGCATAACAAATTTACTATTCAATCTGATGCTTGTTGCGTCATTTACATATGTCTCTCTTTTTTCGTTTGCTTCCATAAAAATTCAAAAAAACAGAGGCAAATTCACTTTCCTGTCGATTGCCTTTTATACAATCATGTGCTATTCAACCATTTGGAACGGTGCATCGCTCACACGAATGCTAATGTATGTAGGTATTGGCATTCTGACAGTTTTGTTTGTAAACCACATTGCCAGATATGAGTTGGATTTTACATGTGCTTTTGTTAGAAAGATGTTTCTAATCTTTTTGATTATTAATATACTCAGCATGGTCTTCTTCACGGGTGGAATAACGACGACTGGGCGCAGTATGGCGCCGGTTTGGTTTCTTGGGCAAAGTACGAGATTTGCATATTTTTATGTACCCTGTGTGTTGCTCTGCTTTATAGAGGATGTAAAAGTGTATGGAAAGATTCAGAAAAGAACGATTATACCTTACTGTATATGTGTCATTACGTTGATTATAAAGTGGGCAGTAGGAGCGACATTGGCGATGCTGCTCTTTATCCCATTCTTCTTTTTTAATCGTATTAAAAAAATATTTAATAATATTGTGTATTTTGTGATACAAGTGGTGGGATTTTTTGGTCTTACGTTTTTTTCTGTTCAGGAGTACTTTGCTGTATTGATTGAGAATTATTTGCATAAGGATATGACTTTAAGCTCCAGAACTTTGATTTGGAGGTATGCAATCGAGGCAATTGAAAGCAGTCCGTGGTGGGGGTGCGGTATTTTTGATAATACAGCAATGCAAAATATGTTGGGCTTTGTTCATTGCCATAATCATTTACTCCAGGTGATGTTGACTACTGGATACATTGGATTTGTAATTTTTTTACTGATGATCTGTGTGGTGTATTTGTTGCTTGCCAGAGAGAAGGATTTTTTTCCGGCCAAGGTGATTGCTTTTGCAGTATTTGTAATGGGGATTATGCTCTTAGTGGATACGATAGATGGAGTTAGAAATTATTATCTTTTTGTATTAGCTTTTGGTGCTAATATAGGAGCGATAAGAAGAACTATGGAGGGATATAAGGCATGAAGGTTGGGCTAATAACGTTACAGAATTCATATAGTTACGGTGCAAGTCTGCAAGCACTTGCAACATACGAGGTGTATAAGCGGTTGGGATGTGATGTAACATTTGTGAATTATGTGAATTGTCATGAGCAAAATCAAAATCATCTGATATCAAGGCGTTCGGATATAAGCCCGATAAAAAATATTATATACACTATCGAAAATATTTTTATGGGGCAGTTAAGGAATCGGAAGAGAGCATTTGATGATTTCCATGAAACCCTTGTTAAGACAAGACCCTATACGAATATAAATGAAATGTCAGAATTAGAGTATGATGTGATGGTATCTGGGAGTGATCAGTTGTGGAATCCTGCTATTTTTGGAGAAATCGATACAGCATATTTTTTAAATTTTGGCCATGCGGGACTTAGGATGGCATATGCGGCCAGTTGTGGAAGCCATGTCTACAGTGAAGAAGAGTGGGGAAAGATTTTGCCTTTATTGGAAAGATATGATGCTATAAGTACACGGGAAGACTTTTTGCGTGGGCAATTGCAGAAAAGATTTCCAGAGAAGAGAATCATGAAGGTTCTGGATCCAACATTACTCCTTTCAAAAGATGAATGGATAAGTGAATTTGGTAAAGTTGGTTGCTCAGCATCCAACCTGCGAGAGCATTATATTCTAGTGTATATGATAAATGTTCCATATAAGGAATATAAAAGGCGGTATGCACACATTGTTAAATACTGCAAGGAAAAACTTGGCTTAAAGGCTTATGCAATTTCCTTTAATTCGATGTTTATATTTTATGGTTGTGACAGAAATATTACGTGTGCAACTCCATATGATCTCATACAGTTGATAAACAATGCAGATTTGGTTATAACCAGTTCGTTTCATGGGGTGGCATTTTCTATTAATTTGAATACAAAATTCATTGCGCTGCAAACAAGCAATCCTAAAAGAGTTGAGGAGTTGCTGGACGTTACCGGTCTGTTAAATAGGCTAGTGGACAAGTTTGATGCACGTCAATGCAAGGAATTATTGGAAAACATTGATTTTACTTTTGCAAATTTAAGCTTGAAAAGAAAAAGACATGGGAGTTTGCAGTGGATAATGGATCAGATTTCCACTAAAGCAAATATGACAATATGATGACTTTTAGGATTGCTGAATCTCTCTTTGGGATATTGCTGAAGTAAGAGCGACGAAAGAGGAGCATAAGAAGATGAATATTATGGATGACGTTTCGGAACATTGTATTGGCTGTGGTGCTTGCGCATGCAGTTGCCCAAAACAAGCAATAAATATGGTTTTTAAAGATGGTTTTTTATATCCGACAGTTGATAAGAATAAATGTGTTGAATGTGGCATCTGCTTGAAGGAATGTCCGGCTGTGAATAGAAATGAGTGTTATGAAATATCTGAAGCATATGTTGCCGTCACGAAGAATGACAAAGTATATGAGTCTAGCACATCGGGGGGAGTCTTTGCAGAAATTGCCATTTATTTTCTCCGGAAGTATAGTGCTGTGATATGCGGTGCGGCATGGACTAGCGACTATATGGTGGAACATATTCTGATTGACAAGGAGGAAGAACTTAATAAAATTCAAGGCTCGAAATATGTCCAAAGTAGAACAGACAAGGTGTTTCCTGAAATTAAGGAACTGTTAAAATTCGGAAAGCATGTCTTGTTTTCTGGAACACCATGCCAGATAGCCGCTCTAAAAGATTTTTTAAAGGAAAGCTATTGCAACCTGTTATGCGTTGATATAGTTTGCCACGGAGTTCCAAGCCCTCAAATGCTGCAGAACCATATTAAAAAATTGACAAAGTCAGAAGGGGGTTATAATGTTACGTTTAGAACCAAAGACAAGTATGACAGATATGGCTTTAATTTGGTTTTGTCACAGGGGACGAAAGAAAAAATGTTAATTTCCGGCAATATAGATCCCTATTTTCGCCTTTTCATTAATAATTACATCTTTAGAGAGGCGTGCTACTCCTGTAAATATGCTTGTTCTATGCGTATCGGTGATATTACTATAGGGGACTGTGGAAATTCAGAAATATACATAGAGCGATTACCTTATCGTACATTGTCAACGGTTTATCCCATTACTGATAGAGGGAAAAAAGTTTGGGAGGAGATAAAGGTTAGTTTTGATTTCCTAACAGTTAACAAAGATATAGAGATTGCAGCGAATAGCCAATTGACAAGGCCATCGGTTAGGCCCAAAGAACGTGATTTTATTTATTCAAGTAATGAAGACATTAGTTTACTTGCACAAAGGTGTTTGGGTAAGGTAACTAACAGAATTAAAATGAAAGAGCGGGTAAAGAGAATCATACCGGAGAAAAAGAGAAAGAGATTGGTTCGCACGTTAAAGCGTGTCATAGGAAAATAAATGTTTAATCTGTTTTTTGAAAGATTATGCATTCGGCTAGTGGGATGTAGGGGTTGAAATATTATGGCAAGTAGTGAAAAAACAAAGTATCTGATGAAAAACACAGGCATATTGACCGTAACGAATTTTTCTTCCAAAATTCTGATATTTCTTTTGGTGCCGTTATATACGAGCGTATTGTCTACGGAAGATTATGGGATATATGAACTTGTAATTGCAACGATTCATCTTCTGTTTCCGGTATTGACATTGAATATCTGCGATGCAACTATGCGCTTTGCAATGGACAAAGGGGAAGATAAGGAAAGTATAGTAAGCTGTTCTTTCAAAATTATTGTATGCGGTTCTGCTGTCATGGGGTTGTTACTCCTTGGAAACCATTATCTGGGACTTTGGCGGGACATATTAAACTATGAGATATTTATATTTTTATATTATGTGTCCTATGTATTTAACCAGTTTACTGTTCAACTTGCAAAAGGATTAGAAAAAGTTAAGCAGATGGGAATTGCCGGGGTAGTTGGAACTATTGCAACGATTGTCTTTAATGTTCTTTTTTTATTAGTGTTTGATTTTGAGCTGCCCGGTTTTTTTCTTGCCTACACTATTGGACAAATGATTCCAACAATCTATTTAGCAATAGTAACGCGGGTCTGGAAAAACATCTCGTTTACGGTAAGCAAAGAAACTCAGCATAAAATGGTTGTGTATGCTGTGCCGTTAATCGCCACCTATTTAGGATGGTGGGTGAATAGTGGTTCAGATAAGTATGTGGTTGCGTTAATTTGCGGTGTGGCATCCAGTGGATTGCTTTCTGTTGCATATAAGATTCCTCAAATAATAAATACTTTACATCAAATATTTATTCAGGCATGGCAGTTATCAGCGATAAAAGAAATGGATAGCAAGGATTCAGACAAGTTCTATCAGAAAACTTTTATTTATCTGAATGCTATTATGTGCGGAGTATGCAGTTTGCTGATTCTTGGGAACAGAATGATAGCCCATTTTCTGTTTGCCAAAGGCTTTTTTGAAGCGTGGCAATATGTTCCCTTTCTATTAGTTAGCAGCGTCATTAACTCTTCCGCAGGACATATTGGTGCTATACTAATAGCTAAGAAAGATTCCAAATCATTAGGAAAGTCTGCGTTAATCGGTGCCGTATGTAATATTGTGCTGAATGTATTTCTGGTTTATTTGATTGGAATTCAAGGGGCAACAATTGCTACTGTGATTTCAAGCGTAATTATATATGTATCAAGAAGACGATCTATAGGGGAGGTAATTATCTCAGTAGAATATCCTTATGTAATATTTTCGTGGTTGATACTTTTTGCTGAAGCAATAATAGATATATACTTTGGATCGTATTTATTCACAGGAATTTGTGTAATTGGTATCATAATAGTATATAGGAAAAGTTTTGTTGTACTATGTAAGAAGTGTATTGTATTTGCTTTGGAATTTTTAAAGCATCCACAATAAAACGAGACCATCTATATAACTGTGTATTGTCGTAGCGTGGTATGTATCCAGTTCCGTTTTTCGACATTTTATGACTTGTTTTTAGTTATGTTAGCATGACAATTTTTTCAAAATACGACGTTTGCCTATATGAATAGTATTGCCATCTTCCGGCAAGTACGAATATTCATAGTATCAGAAATTTACATATAATTTATTAAAGAAACAGAAAAACCATTAATACGATGTAATTTGTCAGGATATGACGGATATTCTGCCCATCAAGAAATATGGCACAGAGTCTGCTATGACAGATTTATGAGAGTTTACTATGTTGGAGCCGGGCATGCTTGAACCGTTCCCCGTCAAGTAGACAATTGAAAGAATATTAAGTTTTTTTGCCAGCGGGGAATTCCACTGGCAGTTTTTATGCTGCTTGTAAATATAGTTCGTGTTTTTTTCTATAGGCGCAAATACTCCAAGATTTCTTTGCAGTCTTTGCTTATTATAATACTCTATATAATTCTCTATCATTTCAACAATAGCTTCCCTGCTGGTAAACCGTTTTCCATAGTACCATTCACGCTTGATGATTCCCCACAACCCTTCCATTGGACCATTATCGATGCATTTTGCCACTTTGGACATGCTTTGTGTCATTCCGGTTGCTTCAAGCTTAGCACGAAAAACTCGGTTCGTATATTGGAATCCCCTGTCACTATGAAAAATCAGATGTGCATTGGGACTCGCTTCTAATGCTGCATCGAAGGTGTCAAATACCAGGGCATTGTTGTTATGGTCACGAATGACATAGGATACAATCCTTCTGTCATATAAATCCAGTATGGCACTCATAGAAATCTTGTGTTTTTCAATTCCCGCATAATAATGGAACTCGGTTACATCTGTTAGCCACTTCTTATTGGGGGTACCGGCGATGAATTCACGGTTGAGGATATTTTTAGCTATATACTGCGGATTGGCAGACTGCCTCGTACATCCGTTATTCGCATATTTAATCGTTGATTTAATATTTAACTTACGGCACAGGCGCAGCACTCTTTTATCATTTACATCCATTCCGTGATAACGTTCCAGCTCGTCCCTGATACGGCGGTACCCCTTGTCGGGGGAAGAGGCATGGATCCGCTCAATCTTTTCCGCGATTTTCTTATTCCTGCGTTCATTTTCCGGAATCTCCCTGTTCAGCTATTTATAGTATGCAGCCCTTGAAACACCTCCAAGACTGCAAAATGCACTGACAGGATAAAGATGCCTCCATTTCAGCATGTTCTTTTTCTGCCCTTAAAATTTTCACTTCGGCACGAAATTTCACCAGTTCACTCATCTCATCGGGGGCCTTTCGTTTCCCACGCTTGTCCCTTAAAGCATCCACTCTACCGGCCCTATATTTGATGGTATAATTCCATGCCTGTTGATAAGACACCTTATATTTTACAGATGCCTGCGTATAATTGCAGTCATTTGCAATACAATCCTGTACGATCTCTACTCTTTCTTCAAAAGTAGTTTTCTTTCCCTTGGTCATGATGATATGCCCTCCTGCTACAGAAGATTTCAGTTCCTCATGACCATTATACTTCTTTATCTACTTTTGTAGCTTACTTTTTGAACGGATGCCATACTTTTTGTAGATATCAATCTGAGAGCCTTTGTCCGACAGATAATCCAAAATCGCCTGCATTTTAAAATCAGCAGGATAACTTTTATAACAAACCATCAAGAAAGCGTCTTCGCCCATACTTTCATAATTAGTAATCCATTGTTGAACGGAAGTTTATGATATGCCAAACTCATTTGCAAGTATCCGCTGACTTGTCAGACCATCCAGATACCTTTTTACTGCAACTATCTTATCTTGTGCGGATATATTTCTTTTAGACATAAAATATGCCCCCTTCCAAGTAGCAAGTTTGTATTATTTTACTTGTCTACCTAGAAGGGAGCATATCACTTACTAATTAAAAAGCCACCCAATCTAAATATAATTCACAAACCCCAAATCCCCAGAAATCCTCTTCACCAACTCCATAAGCCGAAGCATCCATTCCGCCTGTACCTTCCTGTCGCTAAGCCTTTGCGAATGCAGACTGACCACATAAACCACATTCTTAGAAAAATTAAACACCGGAGCTGCGATAGCCGGCAGCCCATCTAAATCCTCACTGCTTTCCGCATACCCCTGCAACGCAATCTGCTTCATCTCATGCCTGAGCGCAGCATCTTCCCTGAATGAATTCGCATAGAGCATATTTCGCCCTTGCTGCCACAGCGCGGCGTTTGCCAAAAAAGTTTTTTGAATAATCTGCCCTTCTGATAAAATCTCACCCTCGTGCATAGCCGGCCCATGAGCCTGTCCCATGCAGATCCGATCCACAATCATGTATTCCTGATCCAATTCTTTAGTCACTAAAATAGTTCCCTCAAAATTTTCCAGCAGTTCGGAAACATATTTGCGCACAATTGCCCGTATATCCAGCTTTTCATACAGTGCGCTGGCAATGCTCAGGATCTTTAAGCCCAGCGAATATTTGCCGGAAGCATCATCCTGTTCCACAAATTCTTTTTCCATCAAAGAGGTCAACATGCGGTATACAGTTGTCTTATTCATTCCAACCTGGCTGCTGATATCAATTAATCCCATTCCATTGGGCTCTTTACTTAACTCTTCTAAAATTGTAAGCGCTTTGCTGACAGAAGCGACTTTATCTTCAAATCTATTGGCCACCTTTTTCACCTGCATTTATTCCATAATATCTTTAATCATACCCTAGACGCTTTATTATTGCAACTGCTAAATAGGAGGCGGACAGACTCCAGAGTATCAGTTCTGCCTTCCGATACCTGCGCCTGCTCCGGCAGTTTCCATGGGTGTTCCTATTCCGGTTTCGGGCATAAGCGATTCTGAATGTGCAGGATTTTTCTAAAAACCAAGGAAAATGTCCAAACTCGTTATACTCAAACAAGTAGACATTTTCCTTAAACGAAAAATTCTGCGCATTAAAAAACGCTAATACCCAGCAATGTCATAGGAACATTCATGGAAACTGCCGGAGCAGGCGCAGGTATCGGAAGACTGAACCGATACTCTCTGTATGACTGTTTAACGGCTCCTCCATCATCCTATAAATATCCAATATCTCTTCCTTCCATCCCTCACTTTCTCCTCATTATTGTAAAAACTCCACAATATATAAAAATACTATTGACATTATTTGTGCAGTATTGTATCCTGAGAATATAGAGTTTCGTAATACGAAACTAAGTTCCGAAAAAAGTTCAAAACACGAAAGGAGAAGGAGATGGCTATTTATTCAGGAGAAATTAAAAAGGTCAGCCAGGCCGATGTTGTCATCTGCGGCGGAGGAGTTGCAGGGGTTACGGCCGCTATCGCCAGCAGCCGCAACGGCGCAAGAACCATTTTGCTGGAGAAGACCTCAATTGTGGGAGGAACGGCGACCAACGGTCTTGTGGGGCCATTCATGAGTTGTTTCGATCCAAAAGGAGAGCGCCAGATTGTAAAAGGAATTTTTGACGAGATGATTCGGCGGATGGAAGAAAAAGGGGGTGCCATTCATCCGTCTAAAACAGGTCAGGTCAGTTCCTATGGCTGTTATATCAGGCTGCGTCACAATAATCTGACGCCATTTCATCCGGAGACGCTTAAAATGGTGATGATGGAGATGCTCTTGGAGGCTGGGGTTGAGGTCCATCTGGGAATCAGTATTCTGGATGTTGTGAAAGAGGGGAATTCGATTCGCTCTATCATCGCATTTGACGGAAATCAGCTGGTGCAGTTTGACGGAGCGGTTATAATCGACTGTACCGGAGATGCATTTGTCAGTATGAAGGCTGGAGTTCCATGCGATATGGAGGATCCTGATGAAGCATTGCAGCCCATGACCCTGTTTTTCTGGATTTATAATGCAGATGACAAGAAGATTGAGGAGTATTTAAGCCAGGATCCGGAAAATCAGTACCTTCCCTACCATACTCTGATCGAAGAAGCCAGAAAAAGAGGGGAATTTCCGGTAAACCGTAACAAAATCGGCCTTTATCACATGGTAAATGAAGGTGAATGGCGGCTGAATACCACCAGAATCCAGGGACTCAGTCCGGTCGAGGAAACTGATATGAGCCGTGCTTATGTGGAGGGATTAAAGCAGGTGGAATTCCTGATGGACTTTTTTAAAACACTGCCGGGCCTAGAGAATGCTCGGATTGCACAGAGCGGAGCCTGCGTGGGAATCAGGGAGTCCAGGAGAATCAAAGGTATTTATACGCTGACCGAACAGGATTTAGTCGAATGCACCAGATTTGAAGACGCCATCGCTCTTTGCAGTTATCCGGTAGATCTGCATCCGGCCAAAGGCGCTCTCACAGGAACCAGCCATAAGAAAGAAATGACCAATGTGGCTGAGGTTTATCCCATCCCTTACCGCATCCTTGTGCCGCAGAATGTGGATAATCTTCTGGTCGCAGGAAGATGTGTTTCCGCCACTCATGAGGCATTAGGAGCGATTCGTGTGATGCCTCCGGTATTTGCCATGGCCCAGGCGGCCGGAACAGCTGCGGCGCTTTGCATACAGAACGGATGGAAACCGGACACTGTAGATATGGAAGAATTACAGGAGACTTTAAGAAAGCAGGGCCAGTGCATAGACTTATAGGAAAAACAGGATAATAGCAGGTTAATATAATAGAAAAGCAATATAGCATCAAAATAATATAGCATCAAAATAATATAGCAGCAAAATAATATAGCAGTAAAGTAATATAATAGGAAAAAATAATAGAAAAACATTAAATAAAAAACAGTAAATAGTAAAAAAACAGAAAAAGAAAACCAGCACAATAAGAAGAATAGGAGAATGGGTATGAATCTGACAACAATTTTAATTATAGCGGCATTTATAATAATCGTCGGTTTAATGGTAAGCGACAAGATTAACGCAGTTGCAGCATTGCCGCTGATGGCGGTAGTCTTGTGTATTATTGTAAGAATTCCTGTTAAGACAATCATGAACGACGTGGTTGGAGGCGGTATTTCGGGACTTTCGGGGGCGATTTTTTCCACTTTAATAGCGGCTATCTTAGGTGAAGTGATCAGAAAGACGGGAATCGCAGAAAAACTGATCCGAAGCGCTGCGGAGCTGGGGGGAGATAATCCGTATATCATGGCGGTCATCTGTTTTTTGGCCTGCGCCTTCTGTTTCATCGGTTTAAGCGGAGTCGGTTCTAAAATTATGCTGGGACTGATTGTATTTCCAATTATGCTTTCCGTGGGAGTGCCCAAGGTAATCGCCGCATTTGTTATGCTGGCCGGAACTTCCGTAGGATATTTCATGAATGTGGCACGATGGACTTTTATCGGCAGCCTGGTAGGTTTGGAAGCGACCGATCCACTGGTGAAAAATACGGCGATTATGGTGATCATACCCGCAGTTATCATCAGTATTATTCTGATAGTAATCGGCATTAAGGTGAAGGGACCAGTATTTTCCTGGGCAGCTAAACGGGAACATACGGCAAAGGCAAATGACGTGCCGCTGTATGCCATTTTAGCTCCGGTTATCCCTTTGCTTCTGGTGTTATGCTTTAAATGGAATGTAAATGCAGCTCTGATAATCGGCATCATTTATGCGGTTTTAAGCACACAGTGGAAGAATAAGTTCCGCGGCGTTCTGGATTTGGTGAATAAATCCGCTTATGACGGCTTTGCTAATGTTTCAGTAACCGTAGTTTTGATGATGGGAATCGGTATGGTTTTGGCGGCTGCAAAGCAGGAAGCCCTGCTGGAACCGATTAAGGCCCTTCTCATGGGCATTGTCCCCGTTTCGCCTCTTCCGGTTATTCTGCTGTTCGGAGTTGTGGGACCGTTTTTGACCATGTACCGCGGACCGTTAAACCCATGGGGCTTGGGTGCGGCGCTGATTGGAATTTTGCTCACAACCAGCCTTCCGCTGGGACTGATCGTAACCTTGGCATGGCTGTATGACTATTATGTTGCTGTCAACGATCCTACCGCTTCTCAGGTCACATGGGCTTGCGGATATCTTCAGATCAGCGTAGGCAAATATACGAGAGGCACATTCCTTATCGATGCGCTGTACGTTCTGGTGGGCGTGATTATGGCCGTAGTATTTTTTATGATTTAACGGGTTTTGGAATATTTAAAAAGAGTTAAAAAATGCCGTTTATACGGCGGAATTGAGGTTAAAATGGCAGGAAAAATAAGGATTGGAATTGATGTGGGCGGAACCTTTACCGATGCCATCGCACTGGATAATGACACATACGAAATAATCGGAACGAAAAAAGTGCATACCACTCATGAGGCAAAAGAAGGGGTGACCCGGGGAGTTATCGATATCTTAAATCTTTTGCTGGAGGAGATCAAATGCGATGCTGACGATGTGGTGTTTATCGCCCACGGCACCACACAGGCTACCAATGCATTATTGGAAGGCGATGTGGCGGATATTGGTGTGATCGGCATGGGAAGCGGGATAGGAACGGCCAAGATTAAAGCGGACACGGATGTGGGAGACGTTTCCTTAGAAGATGGAAAAGCGATCAAAACCTCCTATCGCTTTTTAAATACTGCGGACGGAGTGCATGAGGAAAACGTGAACCGGATATTGGATGAATTTGATGCAGAGGGAAAGCGTGTGATTGTGGTCAGCGAGGCATTTTCGGTGGATGATCCGGCAAATGAAAAAGCAGTTGTGAAGACTGCGTCCGACCGGAATTTTATCACAACCGCCACCCATGAACTTTCCAAACTCTACGGGCTGCGCGCCAGAACGAAAACTGCGGTGATCAATGCATCTATTCTGCCTAAGATGATGCAGACCGCGTCTATGACGGAACAGGCGGTGAAAGATGCCAGAGTCCGGGCACCTCTTATGATCATGAGGAGCGACGGCGGCGTGATGCAGGTGGATGAAGTGAAGAAACGGCCGATTCTGACCGTTCTTTCCGGTCCGGCTGCCGGGGTGGCGGGAGCGCTGATGTATGAGAAGATATCGGACGGCATTTTCCTGGAGGTTGGAGGGACAAGCACCGACATTTCCGCAGTCCAAAATGGAAAGGTAATCACCAAATACTCGAAAATCGGCGGCCATAATACTTATGTCAGTTCTCTGGATATCCATACCATAGGGATCGGCGGCGGAAGCATGGTCCGGTTCAAAAACAGGAACATTATCGATGTGGGCCCGAGAAGCTCTCATATCGCCGGGCTGGGATATGCGTGTTTTGCAGACCCGGAAGAGTTAAAAGGGTCAAAAGTGGTCAGTGTGACAACGCCTAAGGATAAGACGGCGGACTTTCTGGCCTTAGAAACTCCGTGCGGAACCAGGTATGCCGTCACTCTGACCTGCGCGGCCAATTGCCTGGGCTATATGCCGGAAGGGGATTATGCGAGAGGAAATCAGGACAGTGTCAGAATCGCATTCGAAGCATTGGAACAAGAATTTGGAAAGCCGGCAAAAACCATTGCCCGGAACATTGTGGATATCGCAGTCAGCAAAGTGGCGCCTGCGGTGGATGAATTCATCAAGGAATATAACCTGTCACAGAATTATCTCAGCCTGACAGGCGGAGGCGGAGGCGCCAGCAGTGTGGTTCCGGCCGTGGCGGAAAAGATGAACCTAAAATTCAGGATTGCTAAAAATGCCCCCGTAATCGCCACCATCGGCGCTGCACTAGCCATGGTTCGGGACTCGGTGGAACGGACGATTGTAAACCCCACCCAGGAGGATATCTTAGAGATCAGAAATGAAGCAGAACTGGCCGTCATCCGGGCGGGCGCTTCCCCGGCCACCATTGAGGTAACCATTGATATTGACACGGCGAAAAACATTGTAAGAGCCGTGGCGGTAGGCGCCACTGATCTCAGTGCTAAAACCTCCATAGGCGAAGAGATGACAGGAGAACAGCTAAAGCAGGTGGTAAAAGATGCGTTCAGCCAGTATGAAAGCTGCCGTATTGAACCGGTATTTGATTCCAGCGTGCTTCACGCCTATCATGTGGAAGCCGGTAAAAAATCAAAGATCCCATTTTTAAAAAAGAAAATAAGCCTGATCTGCGTGGTGGACAGCAATGGAGTGATTAAACTGAGCGTGGACGGAGCCGACAGCTATGAGTTTTTAGGAAGAGAGAAAGATCTTTTAGAGCAGCGGATTGAAGAACATATGAAATTTGATGAATCGGGAAAGACGGCTCCCATGATCTATCTTCTGGTCAATGGAAAGATCGCCGATTTATCCGGTTTGGACAGTCTGGAACAGATCTCCTCGCTGGCAGAGCTGGAATTAAAACGGTTGGGGGAACAGGATTCATATCTGGCAGTGATTAAAAAAAGGTAGGGAACGCTTATGGCAGAGAACAGAACGGAAATGGAAGCAGGAATAGAACTCTTCCGGCAGTTTGTATTCGACAACAGGCTGACAAAAGAGGAAAAGGAAAAAATCACGGAAGAGGCTATTCTACTTGGCAGAAAACGGGCAAAAGAGATCGAAAATGAATTTGGCGGTAAAGGGCCGGAAGAGATTCTGGCTCGGATGGGCGTCAGGATTATCAGAGAACAGGCCGGAAAGAAGATAAATTCCGACTACGTCAAGTTTGCCGAATTCTACGCCAAATCCGGCGAGATCCATCTGAATGAAGATGTGGTCAGAGAGCTGGATAAAAAGATGAAGCCGGGTTTGGCAAAAGACATCATCCTATGTCACGAACTGTATCACTGTCTGGAGATTTCGCGCTGGGGAAAAACCGCCGATCTGTTTGTCAGGACGGTAAAACTGTTCGGCTGGATTCCGGCAAAGCGCAGAATGCTGCCGGCAGCGGAGATCGCTGCCGACAGCTTCACAAAAGCATATTTAAAGCTGGATTTTAATCCCAGAGAGATTGAATCCTATTATTTTGAATCCGGGAAATAGGAAGTGTCTTCCGTTGTGCCGTTTATATAAAGGTAATAAAGGCAGGAAATGTCTTTGCCTGCCTGGCGGAGGATGCGGCCAAGGCGCTGGCCGCTGGTAGACGCGGAGGACATGACGATGCCAATGTTGGCGGATGGAACATCAAAACCTTCATCCAGAGCCCGGCAGCACACCAGAATCCGAATTTCTCCTTGTACGATCCGCTCACTAAAAATAAGAATCCGATTCTTAGAGTCTAAAAGGCGGGGAGCGGAGGTTTTCCCGGTACTGGCTTGGAGATATCAGCTCATATTTTTTAAATACTTTACAAAAGTATTTTTCGTCGTTATAGCCAATAGCCGCTGCCACCTCATTTATTTTCGCATTGGGGAGCATCAGAAGCTGTTTGGCTTTTTCTATTCGCAGAAGGTTTAAGTAATGAATCATTCCCATGCCGGTTTCTTCTTTGAATTTATGTGAAAGATAATCCTTGCTGATAAAAAAACGGTCTGCCAGCAGGGACTGGTTGATTTCTTCCTTATAATGTTCCCTGATATACAGAATGATTTCTTGTATAACTGATGCTTCTTTTCTTTGATTTAGCTGGAACTGGTTCGCTAAATCCGTCAGGTCATCCTCCAGAAGCTGAGATAGAAGCTCGGGCTTAAACCATCCGTATGAATTGAATGGAAGCGTAATTTTATCTGTGCTTTTCCAATGATTTTGAAGGTTTCTGGAAAAATCGCTTCGGATGTCATTTAAAACCGAGAGTTTTATCGCCTCGTAACGTCTGAGCAGCAGCGTAATATCAGACAGTACACATGCTTCTTCGGACAAAAGAGCGGTCCATTTGCAGGCATGCTCCTGTATCATATGAGTGCTGCCTGAAAGAATGGCCGAAAACATTTCTTGGCGAAAGGATGCCGGAATTTTTAACTCTGCTCTTTTAGTACTTTTCGTCCATCTGGCCTGGCCGGCTTTGAACGCGATTCCTTCCGTGAGTGCAGTAAGAGGGGTCATATGCAGAAATTGAACCGCCTGTTCGTAGGCAGATGGCAGCCCTGTTGGAAAATCCGGGCAGGGGAAGAGGGCAAAGGGCAGGCAGCAGCCGATCTCTTGAATGAGCTGCTCACGGATTGATTCGCACAGGTGGGCGGCATTAAAATGAAATGGCAGCAAAATTACGCATTCGGTGAATGCTTTTTGATTAGCGTAGGTGATTCCCTGCACTTCTTGGCTTTTTAACAGTTCACGGATCACTTCTTCCACAGAAGTCTGGGTCAGAAGAGGAATCTGTCCGGTCTGATGCTGCAGGTGCGAAAAGGAGAGGAGAAGGAGCTGGCATCCGTTTTTAAACGAAACCATTTCCGCTCCACGCATCAGTTTTTCCAGTTCTTCCTGTCTGACCGAACCATAGAGCATACGGGAAAGTAAAACTCTTTGGTAGACAGCAGACAGCTGATCGACTTCGCGAGTATTAGCAATTACCTGTTCTCGCATCTTTGCCTCTTCGTTCCATGTGCGCACTGCCTTTGTTACTGCAGCCGCAATCTGTTCCCGTCCCAAAGGTTTTAACAGATAATCGATACTGCCCGCTCTTAAAGCGCTGCGTACATAGTGAAAATCGTTATGGCCGGATACAATGATTGTTTTCGTATACGGATGCGAGGCTTTTAACTGTTCAATGAGCTGAATTCCAGTCATTTCCGGCATAACCACATCAGAAATGATGATCTGTGGGTCTTCCCGTTCAATCAGCTCCAAAGCACGTCCGGCATCTGCAGCTTCGTAAAGCTGCGTGATGCCAAGATCTGCCTTTTCTATAATGAGATGAAGTGCTTTCCGTACATGTGCCTCGTCGTCAATGATTAAGAGTTTCATCTGTCTGTTCACCTCCCTGTCATAGATCAAGATAAGGAATTACCAGTTGAACCTGGACCCCGCCCAGGGGACTGAGGCCGATTTTAAGACTGCCTCCGCCATTGTAATACAGATGGACACGGGACAGTACATTAACCAGCCCGATGGTGTCACTGCCCGGCGGCGTTTCCTTGCAGCATTGCAGGTTCCTACGTATTTCTTCAAGCTTTTTTTCTGTAATCCCCTTTCCGCTGTCATCTACCAAAATTGTCAGTTGTTTTTCCTTTATGAATACTTCAATATGAATAAATGCCTCTGCCATAGAAAGAATAGCTCCATGTTTAAAACAATTTTCAATGATGGGCTGCAGAATCATTTTTGGCACTTTTATATCCAGCGCTTCCGGCGTAACATGGTAGCTGATATGAAGCTTTCCGGAACCCTCAAAACGGATCTGCTGAAGCCTCAAGTAGCTGTCCGTGTGATTCATCTCGCTGCGAAAGGGAACCAGTGTGACACCCGTTGTCATACTGTACTGCATCATCTGCCCAAGCATGGCGATTTCGTCATACACCTGAGGAGCGTCTGCTTCCAGGGCGGAGGTTGCGATACACTGCAGTGTGTTGTAGAGAAAATGTGGGTTGATTTGGGCCTGCAGCGCCTTCAGTTCATTCGTTTTATTGGTAATTTCTATTTTATACTGCTGAAGAATCATGTGATTAATCCGGTCTACCATGTTATGAATGCTGGATACAAGAATGCCGATTTCATCCGGATTTTTATAGTTAATATAGCTGTCCATAGGGATATCGAGGCCCTCTTTGTCTACGGCCTGAGCGTATTTTGTCAGCTTTTTCAGCGGGGTCATAATCTGAAGGACAGCCAGTATGACAAATGCCACCATGATTAAGGTACAGACACTGAACAGGAGAAAGTTGATTTGCAGAAGCTTTGTATCTGCGTTAATATAAGAATCCGGTGAGTATTTGATCAGATACCAATCCATGTATTTTGTCTGCATGGGAAGAGAAAATAAAATTCCCTGTTTAAAGCTGAATGCCGCCGCTTCTGCGGGGAAATCCGGGCCGTTCGCAAGAAGGGTTCCGATCTCATCCTGATTGGAGGAATAGATGATCCACCGGTCTTTGTCCACAATGTAGAAATCCTCCTCTTGGGAATATAGCGAACTGCACATTCGTTCAAATACATGAACGGGGATATCTAAGGAAATCTCTCCGAGCAGCCGGTCGACGGACGGAGGCTGGTAAATAGTCCAGTGAAAGGTAACAACAGGCTCCTCATCCGGATGACTTCTGGCGGAAACACCGTAGGTATGGGGAGGATGGGGCGGTTCCAAATAGGCGCTGTAAGGTTTTATATTTTGGGGAAGTTCGGAATTTTTTATGCCGGAACCACTGTAGGGAGCGGTCAGCTGTTCCACGGAGTTGACCAGAAAGCTGGTTTTTAAACGATAAGAATTTAAATAAATCTGCCGCGCACCTTTGCTGGTGGACAGAATGCTTCCAAGAAAGGACAGCATAGATGCCTCATCCTGATAGGAAAGGGAATCACCGGAGAGAATACGGGCGGTGTCCCGGTTTAAATACACATTTCTCAAGGAAAAGTTCAAGGTATCCATATAAGTCAGAACATTTTGACTGCTAGTATAAAGCAGGTCAGAGTTCTGAACGATAAATTTTTCACGATTATTTTTCTGGATATAAAGAGAGGAGAAAAGGGCTGCCAGAATTGTAGGAAGTACGATGACAATACACAGAATCAAGATCAGTCTGACTCTGATATTGCTTCTTAACCATCTCATAAAATTGTATCCTCCTAACTGACTTTTTTTGTTATTTGGTAATTTATCTGTTATGATACACGATTCCCTTTCAAATGTCAATTTTGGTTAAAATGTATAGGATAAACTGTAAAAACAGTTATTATCGATCAAAATCACAAAAAAGTACACCATGATCCCGGTTTTGTAGGTGTACTTTTTGGCTGTTTTTCGGCATGATAGAACTATCAAAACTGATAGGGGGAAAGCAGATGAAGGAAAGAGTTTCAGGGCTTCGGAATAGAAAAAAATTTGCGCTTGGCTGCAATTACCTGTTGTTTCTCGGGCCGGCGCTTCTCTATTTTTTTGTAATAAAGCTGACACCGTTTTTGCTGGGAATCGGATATTCCATGACGGATTGGAATGGGATCTCAAAAGAAATCAATTTTAGCGGATTCGCAAACTTCCGGAAAATATTTACCAATGATTCGCAATTTTGGCTGTCCATGTGGTTTACGATTAAATACAGCCTGGTGACCGTGGTACTTTCCAATCTGGCAGGCTTTACACTGGCATATTTTCTTTCGAAAAATATTCCATGCAGGAATGTGATGCGTTCCGGTTTTTATCTTCCTAATGTAATCGGGGGAATTGTATTAGGTTTTATCTGGCAGTTTATCTATCTGAACGTGTTTAAAAGTATAGGAGATACGACAGGACTCGGTTTCTTTCAAATGATGTGGCTGGGAACGCCCGGAACTGCTTTTTGGGGTCTGGCGATTGTAGAAGTATGGAAACTGTCGGGTTATTTGATGTTAATCTATATCGCGGGGCTTACCACTCTGGGAAAAGAGTATATCGAGGCTGCGACCATTGATGGGGCGAACGGGCGCCAGGTGCTGCGCCGTATCATTTTTCCGCTCTTGATGCCGTCTATTACTCAGTGTTTGTTTCTGAGTATTTTAAATACCTTTAAGGTATATGATGTGAATCTGGCGCTGACTGCCGGCGGTCCGTTCCGCTCTTCGGAAGCCATAACGATGAACGTTTACCAAACAGCATTTTTTGAAAACCAGATGGGGCTGGGATCGGCAAAAGCTTTGATTCTTGTCATATTTATTGTAGTTGTTACGCAGATTCAGGTCTATGTGACATCGAAAAGCGAGGTGCAGATGTAGTGGAACATGTGAATAAAAAGCAAAAGCTTATCATTACGGCGGTCATGTTTTGCGGAATGCTTCTGGTGCTTTCCCCTCTGTACTTTGTGGTGGTAAACTCATTAAAGACGCTGCCGGAAATCGCAAAAAGCGCGGTCAGCCTTCCGGTACGGCTTCATTTTGAAAATTATGGGAAAGCCTGGAAACAGTTGAACTTCATATCGGCTTTCAAAAATACGTTCCTGATCACCCTGTTTTCCAATGTTGGAGGAATTGTATTCGGGACGATGGCGGGATATTGGATCTGCCGAAATCCGAACCGTATGACAAAAATTCTCTATTCATTGATTATTTCCTCCATGGCAATTCCGTTCCAGGCAATCATGATTTCTCTTATGAGAGTGACGAAGTTTATGGGATTTAATGACAGCATTTTTGGAATTGTGATGTGCTATTGGGGGCTCAGTGTACCAATCTGTGTGTTTATGAGTTTCGGGGCGGTGAAAAGTGTGCCGATGGAGATAGAGGAATCAGCCTATATAGACGGATGTTCCAGCTTCCTTATGTTCTGGAAAATTGTATTTCCCCTGATCCGGCCTACGGTGCTGACATTTACTGTAATTAATACCTTCTGGTACTGGAATGATTATCTGATGAGTCAGCTGATCTTAACCTCCAAATCCCACCGGGTGATCCAGCAGGCAATCAGGACACTGTTTAACGAATCGATCTATCAATGGGACTTGGGGCTGGCAGCCCTGATATTGTCCATTATACCGATGACGATTTTTTTTATCGTCATGCAGAAAAATGTAGTAGCAGGAGTAACCGCGGGAGCGGTGAAAGGATAAATAATAAAAAAGGGAAGGTGGCATTATGAAAGTAAGAGAATTAGCAGCAATGGGGTTGGCGGCAGTATTGGCGGCGGGAAGCCTTACAGGGTGTTCCGGAGGCGGTGCCGTACAGACAGAGGCAGCTAAAATGGAGTCGGCAAAAACAGAGGCAGCCGGGAACGCTTCAGGTGAAGCTTCGTCTGAGGAAAGTTCACAACAGGCAGCCGGAGATACCGTGCTTAGGGTATACCTGATGAAAACCCAGTGGATTGACGCTATGGATCAGGTGAAAGCCATGTATCTGTCGGAAAACCCGCAGATTAAGGACATCGAGTTTGAAATTGTGCACAGCGGCAACTATTGGGATAATTTAAAGGGAAAGCTGGCATCTGAGGATATGCCTGACATTATTCAGATGAACCCGGGAAATGTGCTGAGAGACTGGTCTTTGCATCTTCTGGCGTTGGATGACATGGATGTCTTGGACGAACTGAATGAAAACAGTGTAAAGGATGGGAATATTGATGGCACACAGTATCTGGTTCCCATGGGTATCGAGGGGTTCGGCATCGCTTATAACATGAAGCTTTTAAATTCGGCCGGAGTCGAGGAGGTGCCAAAAACATGGGATGAATTGGTAACCGCATGCGAAATGCTTGAGAAAGCCGGTATCCAGCCGTTTGTCAACCACTATAAGGAAACGAACCTGACCTTTGTAAAGCATTTTTCCATGCTTCCGGCGCTGTATATGGATGACAGCAGGGCGTTTTTAGATGAGATGCTGGCAGGCAAGGATATGAATCTTCCCGAAAATGAGTATTATAACAAATATATGGATTTCCTGGATCTTACCATGAAGTACGGAAATCAGGATGCAATCAATGTGGACAGCAACACGGCACAGAATATCTTTTTCAGCGAACAGGCGGCTATGATCACTGATGAGGGTTCCTGGATGACACCGTCGATTAACAGCACGAACCAGGAGCTGGCCGGATATGTGGCTCAGGGGGCAATACCGTTGACAAATGAGCCGGAACGTAATCAATTATCTATTTTCGCAACCAATCTTTGCATTTCCGCTACCAGCAAACATGCAGAAGAAGCGAAGAAATTCATCTCCTGGTTTGTAAGTGATCCGGAATGTTTGGATTTCATGATGAAAGAGGTTGCCAATATGCCGGCTGCTAAATCCGTAACCGTGGATCCGGCTGTTTTGGGACTGCTTGCTGAGGATGTGAAGGAGTATATAGACGAAGATATGGCGGCCGTTTACCTCGGGCCATATATACCGGATGAAACCTACACAGACACAGGAGCACTTTTCCAGAAATATATAGCAGGCATGATTGACAGATCCGAATGCTTAACCGGTTTTAATAAGCTGTGGATGGAAGCGGCAAAATAAAGATTGGGTGATAACATGATAATGAATAAACCATTAAAAAGAAGTACCTGCGCTTTCCGACAGATGGAAAGCGCGGGCATCCGCGGATTTCTGGATGGGGCAGAACGGGAAGGAATTGAATTAAACAGCCTGATGGTTCTGATTAAGGGAGAAGTGGTATTTGAAACATGGTACGCGCCTTATGGGCCGGAAATACCACATTCCATGCATTCCTTTACGAAAGGCTTAACCTCCACAGCGATTGGATTTTTGGTAGAGGAGGGGAGGGTATCGCTCGAGGATAAGGTTATTTCCTTCTTTCCCGAACGTTTACCTGAACTCGTATCCGAAAATTTACGTCAGATGAATATAAGGCATCTGCTCACTATGACCTGTGGCCACGGACAGGAACCACCACGCTATAATGTGGGAGATTATATCAGAAGTTTTTTGAACTGGCCGGTACCATATGAACCGGGAACCCATTTTTATTATAATTCCATGGGAACCTATATGCTGACAGCCATTTTAAAGAAGATGACGGGACAAAACCTGACCCAGTATCTGCGCCCGCGCCTGTTCCTTCCTCTGGGAATCTATGATGTAACTTGTGACCAGTGTCCCATGGGCGTAGAAAATGGAGGAGGAGGAGCTTATCTTCGTACGGAGGATATGGCAAAGATCGCTCAGCTTTATCTGATGGAGGGGCGCTGGGAAGGCAGGCAGCTCATACCTTCCTGGTGGATTAAAGAAGCAGTTTCTATTCAGTTTAAGGATTCCTACGACCATATGTTTCCTGATAAAGAAGACTGGAAGTGCGGATATGGTTTCTTCTTCTGGCACTGCAGCGTTCCTGGAGTTTACCGTTTTGACGGATCATTCGGTCAGTTTGGAATTGTAATACCTGAAAAAGAAGCAGTTATCATTACGACGGCCTCTGAACCCATGCCGGAACGAATACTATCCCTTTGTTGGAACTATCTGCTCCCTGCTATCAAACCAAGTGACGATGAAAAAGGCTGGAAAGAGCTGTTAAAAAAAGCTGCCGGATTAAAGATGGAATGGTATAATGAGATTGGAATGATGCCGGTTGGCGAAAATGAGAGAGAAGAGGCGGTAAACGGGATCAGGTGGTATTTCCCGCAAAATGATGATTCCATGGTTCCGGTATGGAGAAGAACACAAAAACCAAAGCCAGTTTACACAGACAGCGAAATGGACGGAATCGGTTGGTGCGAACTGAAATTTGAGGGAAAGGCCTGCAGTCTGAGCTTTTTAGAATCCGGTCTGGTAAACACAATCCCCTTGGGGTGCGCAGAAGACGGAGAGTTTTCTCTGTTAAAAAGCAGTTATGCCGATTTCCCTGTCTGTGCCAAAGGAAAGTGGGTGGATCAGAATACCTTTCAGGCGGATATCCGTTTTTTGACTACAGCACATCATGGAAGATACCGTTTCTTCTTTGAAGCAGGGCAGGAGGCGGTCTGCTATATGGATGAAACTCCGTTTGATGCCAGGCTTGGGACACCAAAACCGAGATCATACCGATTGACTTGTGAAAAAAATCTTTGATATGGAAGGTGGACGCGATGGCTTTAGGCAGTTTATGATGAAGCGGTGCGGGATGGCTATACTGTTTTAAGCAATGCCATTGAAAGTCTTGATTTTTGGGAGAATGGAGTGAAATTTTTTATTATTGAAGGGCCGAACAAAGAAAGAATTGAATTCTGCCAGAGACTTTAGGAGAAGCATAAAGAAACGCTAACTGATAATAATCCCGTGCAGGGAAAAATCCAGCACGGGATTGTTTTTCATATTCCAGTTTCTTTGCTAATACGTAGATTTTTATGGCGCTTACTGTGTATTCTGACTTCTTTAATTCACTCCCCGCCGCGTATCCTGCAAGCCGCCCGTCCTTCCCTGGCATCCAGTATCAAACTGGCCCTGCACCGGCTCACATCATAAAGCTTAATAATATCCGCCAGTTCTTCCTCTTCCGGCCACAGCGTTTTCAGGATTTCCGGACATTTTTTCAGCAGTTCCGGCTGGTAAAGCCGCGTTTTGCTGTTGTCATTGATGGCACCGTAATAAACGTCGGCTTCCACCATATCCTGAAACATGTGGCTGCCATAGGATAACTCGGGGTGATAGCCGGCCTCTCCGTAAGCAACTTCGCAGATTGCGCTGAACTGGCTGATCTCCGCATATACCACGGGAATGCCCAGTTCCGGCGAGGAGGTGCCGATCCGGCCGGGAACCAAAAGCATCAGTTTTTTATCCGTTTCTTCAAAATGCTGGTTGATCTGGCTGATCAGACGGGCTACGTCCGGTTTTTTGGAATAGGGATATTCATAGTAGTTTTTCGGGTCAACCCAAACGATATAGTCGATCCGTTCTTCTTTCGAACGGCGCATGGAGGTGCGGCTCACGTCAAACAGCAGTTCTTCATCCACATCCGTAGGGATTTTCACCTGTTCGGATTTGGCGGACGGAAGAGGGCGGCACTGAAGCAGATTCAGCTTCCAGGCGCCTTCTTTTGGGCTTGTGACCGCGAATTCCACATCCACCGGGCGCTCATAAACGGCTTCCAGCATTTTTAACAGCGTGCGCATCATGAGGATGAAATCCCGGTTTTCCACCAGTCCCTGACAATCCGCGAAATAGACCTTCCGGTAGATCTGCCGTTCGGCTAAAAGATCCTCTGCCTCCGTATCCCTGCTCAACACCATCTTTTTCTGCCACAGCGGCAGGCGTTCGATGATCTCCTCCAGGGTTTTGGTGCATAGCTGCTTTTTATTGAAATCCAGAACGTCCACTTTGCGCTGGGAAAATTTATGGCGCTCCGCGATTGTGGTCCGCAGATTTGCCTTGGCTCTGTCTAAGCCCACCAGGCGGGGATAGTCGCCGGGAGTCCTCTCCACTGCTCTGGTGCCCAGACCCAGGACCATGCGCAGCATTCCGGCCTCGGGATTTAAGTGTTCCATCCATTTATATGGATTGTAAGAACAGCCCATTCCTGCGGCAGCAGGGAAATAGATTCCGTCATATTCCTGACCGGCCACCTGCTGAATCAGTAGGGCCATCTGTTCATCCGCATCCAGCAGATGAAATTTTCTGCGGTATTCGATGGCAGAATCGTTCATTACGCTGGAATAGACGCGCCGGATGGCGTCTTCCAGTTCAGCCATACGCTCTTCTTTGGTGCCTTGGTTAAGGCAGAATACGGATTCATATTTTCCGGAAAATGCATTACCGTATCCGTCTTCCATAATGCTGCTGGAGCGCACGATCAGAGGAACGGTTCCGTAGTGATCCAGCATCTTTCCAAGCTCTGTCCGGATGTCATCCGGCAAAACCCCATTTCTTAAACGGCGGGTCAGTTCTTCCGTTTCCTGAAAATGTTCCTTTTCCAGACGGTGTCTGGCCTTTAACTCCGCACAGCGGTTCAGCACCAGGTACTGATAGAATACGTCCGTGCCGATGAAAAAGGAATTGTGAGGCTCCATAAACAGCGCGTATTCCGGCATATTTAACGCAATCAGCTTCCGGGCCACCAAAAGGCCGCAGGCCTTGCCGCCGATGACTCCGCCTCCTATTTTCCGTTCCCATACCTTTGAAAAATCCTCATCGGAAAAATATTTCAGGATCAGCTGTTCCATATGAAATTCGGTGGTAATATGCCTGTTGCAGGCCAGCTTCCGTTCTTCTTTCGTCAGCGTTTTCTTTTCGAAAAACTCCTCCCATCCAGCCATCTCATTCATCCTCCCCATATAATTTTGCCAGTAACAGCCGACTGCTGATAACAGGCTCTTTCTGATATTTTATGTCATTTTTCGACTGAATGCAATAGAATCCACGATTGCATGAATCCGGCCGCAGACGCTTCGTTACAATTCACGGGTCCGGTGGTCTCTGCCATCCGGCCCGTCTTCGGCAGTTTATACTCCGTTTCTTGTTCCAGTTTCGGATATAAGCAGTACTAAACGTGCAGGATTTTTCTAAAAACCAGGGGAAATCCCCAAACTCGCTGCACTCAAACAGGTGGAGATTTCCCCTGAACGAAAAATTCTGCGCGTTAAGAACTGCTAATATCCTGCAAAGTCACAAAAAACAGAGTATAAACCGCCAAAGACGGCCCAGACGGCAGAGACCACCGGACCCGTGAACTGTAACGCCGCTTCCCTTGCCGTTACTATTCAATAAAATTATGCAAAATAGATAAAAAAATAAATATAAGTTCAGAAAAACAGACAATATTACCGAAAATTAGGTATTTCTATCCTTTTGTCTCTGTTATAATTACCTCATCACAAATCGAACGGAGGGAATAGATTATGAAGAAAAAACTGGCACTACTCTTAGCGTGTTCCATGGTAATGGGCCTCACCGCCTGCGGCGGCAAGACAGAAGCTCCAACCACAGCTGCGACAACGGCAGCGGAAACTAAGGCAGAGGCAAAAACAGAGGAAGCAAAAAAAGAGGAGACCAAAGCGGAGGAAACAAAAGCAGAAGAGGCAAAGAGCGAAGCGGCCTCAGGCGATTTAGACGCCCTGATTGAAGCGGCCAAAGCGGAAGGGGAGTTAACCGTATACGGTTCCTGCGAGGAAGAATATCTTTCCGCAGCCTGCAAGAACTTTGAAACCCTTTACGGCATTAAGACGAAATATCAGAGACTTTCCACTTCCGAAGTTTATACCAAGATTTCAGAAGAAGCCGGAAAACCGTCAGCTGACGTATGGTTCGGCGGCACCACAGATCCTTATAATGAAGCAGTTGCAAAAGATTTGTTAGAGCCGTACGAAGCGGTGAATGCGGTTAACCTGATTGGCGACCAGTATAAAGATGCCACAAACTGCTGGTATGGAATTTATAAAGGAATCCTGGGCTTTATGGTGAACACCGAAGAGCTCGACCGTTTAGGATTAGAAGCTCCTAAGACATGGGATGACCTGTTAAAAGAGGAATATAAAGGCTTAATCATGCTGTCCAACCCGAATACGGCAGGAACGGCAAAATTGGTTATCAACACCATGGTTCAGATGAAAGGCCATGACGAAGCTATGGAATACTTCAAGAAACTGGATCAGAATATCGCACAGTATACAAAATCAGGTTCCGGCCCATCCAAGATGGTAGGCCCTGGCGAATGTGTAATCGGTATCGGCTTCCTGCATGACGGCATCTATCAGATCCTTCAGGGATATGACAATATCGAACTGATCGTTCCGGAAGACGGAACTTCCTTCGAAGTCGGCGCAACCGCAATCTTTAAGGGATGCACACATCCAAACGCAGCAAAACTTTGGATCGAATATGCATTATCTCCTGACTGCGTGGATCATGCCAAAGAAAACGGCTCCTATCAGTTCCTGGTATTAAAGAATGCAACCCAGCCGGAAGAAGCAACCCAGTTCGGCCTGGATATGAACAATACCATCGACTATGACTTTGAAGATGCTAAGAATAACATCGCTAAGTATGTAGAAGATTTCTTCAACGCATTGGGAAGCTCTAATGATGACCGTTTCAAAACAGAATAATCAGGAAATATAAAGGTTCGTTTACAGTGAGAATCGCCTGAATGAGTGACAGAAGGTGCTGGGAAATGCGCAACGAAAACATTTCGCAGCACCTTTTGCCCTTAAAGATAAGAAAGGGGGGCTTTTCATGGCCAAAAACCAAAGCGCCCGTCTGGAGCGCAAGAAATTTTTTTCAGACCCCATATTGGTCAGTATGATCGCAGTTTTGCTGATTTTTTTGGCTTTATTCATTCTTTATCCCCTTCTGATGCTGTTGGTAGACAGCTTTGTTACAGAAGGAAAAGTTACGCTGGATATATTTAAACGGGTTCTGAGTCTGGAACGTTTCCGTACCGCATTTAAAAATACGTTAGTTTTAGGATTTATCTCCGGCCTGGCGTCCACCGCCATCGGCTTACTGTTCGCTTATGTAGAAGTCTATGTAAAACTCAAGAGAAGAGTGCTGGAGAAGCTGTTCGCACTGGTGTCCATGCTTCCCGTAGTATCTCCGCCATTTGTTTTGTCCTTATCCATGATTATGTTGTTTGGAAGAAGCGGAATTATCACCCGCTCCCTGCTTAAAATATATGATTCCAATGTTTACGGCCTGAAAGGGATTGCAATCGTACAGACGCTTACATTTTTCCCGGTCTGCTATCTGATGTTAAAGGGACTGCTTAAAAATATCGATCCGTCCCTGGAGGAAGCGACCAGAGATATGGGAGCGAGCAGATGGAAAGTGTTCACCAGCGTGACGTTCCCGCTTCTGCTTCCCGGCCTTGGCAATGCATTCTTAGTTACATTCATCGAATCTGTGGCGGATTTTGCCAACCCCATGCTGATCGGAGGTTCCTACGATACGCTGGCAACCACCATTTACCTGCAGGTTACGGGCGCTTATGACTCCACGGGAGCGGCGGCCATGTCCGTAGTTCTCCTGCTTTTGACCGTGGTTCTCTTCTTGATCCAGAAATATTATCTGGAGAAGAAGACGGCCGCCACCTTAACGGGTAAAGCGTCCAGAATGAGGATGCTGATCGAAGATAAGAGCGTTACCGTTCCGCTGACGTTATTCTGCGGCCTGGTTGCGGCATTTGTTCTTCTGATGTATATCATGGTGCCGTTTGGAGCATTGTTTACGCTCTGGGGCAGAGATTACAGCCTGAGCCTGAAATGGTTCCAGTATATGTTTAAAACAAGCGGGTTAAAAGCATTTAAGGACTCCTTTGTGCTGTCCCTGATTGCGGCTCCGCTGACTGCGTTTTTATCCATGGTTATCTCTTATCTGGTTGTGAAAAAGAAATTCCGTTCCAAGGGATTTATCGAGTTCGTATCCATGCTGGCCATGGCTGTGCCCGGAACCGTTTTGGGTATCGGATATATCAGAGGTTATGCCAACGGCCTGTTCCGCACCGGAATTATGAGCGGATTATATGGAACAGGGCTGATTTTAATCATTGTATTTATTGTAAGAAGCCTTCCAACCGGCACCAGAAGCGGTATTTCCGCCCTGCGCCAGATTGACAAATCCATTGAGGAATCGGCTTATGATATGGGGGCCAACTCGGCCAAGGTATTTATGACCGTGACACTGCCTTTAATTAAGGATTCATTTTTCAGCGGTCTGGTCACTTCCTTTGTAAGAAGCATTACGGCGATTTCAGCCATCATCCTGTTGGTAACACCTGATTTCCTGCTGATCACCTGCCAGATCAATGAACAGGCGGAAAAAGGAAATTACGGCGTGGCCTGCGCTTATGCCACCGTGCTGATCATCATCACATACGGCGCCGTACTGATTATGAATACCCTGATTAAATATTTCGGAGTCAGCAGAAAGATTAAGGAGGAGAACTGATGGATAAACAGAAAAAAGGTGTTCGTCTGGAACACATTTCCAAGATATATACCGATCCTAAGACGGGAAAGGAATTTTATGCGGTTCAGGATACTACGCTGGATATCGAACCGGGAACATTTGTCACGCTGTTAGGCCCTTCCGGATGCGGAAAAACAACCACGCTGCGCATGATCGCAGGTTTTGAGAGCCCGGACGAAGGGGAAATCTATCTGGGAGATGAGGCGATTAATGCGCTGACCCCCAATAAGAGGGATACGGCCATGGTATTTCAGAGCTACGCCCTCCTTCCCCATTACAACGTGTTTGACAACGTGGCTTACGGTTTAAAGATCCGCAAACTGCCGCAGGACGAGATCAAAGAGCGCGTTATGAACATCTTAAAACTGGTGGAAATGGATGGAATGGAATCCCGTATGACCAACCAGCTTTCCGGAGGGCAGCAGCAGCGTGTGGCCCTGGCCCGGGCTCTTGTTATCGAGCCGAGCGTTCTGCTGTTCGACGAACCTTTAAGCAACCTGGATGCAAAACTTCGTGTTACTATGAGAACGGAGATCAGGAAAATCCAGCAAAAGGTGGGAATTACAGCCATTTACGTTACCCATGACCAGTCGGAGGCCATGAGCATTTCCGATAAAATCATCATTATGAGCAAGGGAAAAGTGGAGCAGATCGGGACGCCGAGAGAGATTTACTATCATCCGTCGTCCAAATTCGTGGCGGATTTCATCGGCGAAGCCAACTTCCTGAAAGCCCATGTGGTATCCGCGAGCGGAGACAAAGCCATGATCGATGTGGTGGGACGGCGGTTTGAGGTCAACAATTTTGCCATGGCAAAGCAGGGTGACGACGCCACATTGGTGATCCGTCCTGAGGGAGCTACGCTGTCCGAAGAGGGGATTTTGGAAGGCAAGGTGGTGCTGTCCACATTTATGGGATCTTACCAGTATTATCAGATGATGGTGGGAGATATGGAGATTCAGATCACCGATTATAATCCGGTCAACAGGCGGATTTATGAAGTCGGAGAGAAGGCGTTCCTCAATTTCGATCCGAGAGGGGTTTACATTCTGTAGCCTGATTGTTAGAATGGTCAGTAAGAAAACACTGCGGGGTTAGAGTACCTATGAAAAAGAGATGGATAATAGGGTTAACGGCGATTTTTCTTATATCCGGCCTGACAGGATGCCAAAAAAACAAAGAGAATACCGAATGGAAAACAGATGCGGATGAGGTGCTGGTGGTATACTGCCCTCATCCGTTGGAGTTTATCAATCCGCTGGTATCGGAATTTGAAGAAAGGACAGGCATCCGGGTGCAGGTTCAGACGGGTGGAACCGGCCAGTTGTTACAGATGGCCGAGGACGGAGCGGAGCCAAAGTGCGACATTCTGTGGGGCGGTTCCCTGTCCACATCTTTGCCGAAAAAAGATCTTTTCGAGCCTTATACCAGCGTCAATGAGGACATGATTCAGGACGAATTTAAAAATGAAGAGGGAAATATGACCAGATTTACCGATCTTCCCAGCGTTCTGATGATAAATACCAATCTGACGGGAGACCTTTCGGTGGAAGGATATGAGGATCTGTTAAAGCCGGAATTAAAAGGAAAGATCGCCATGTGCGATCCGGCCACTTCCTCCTCAGCTTATGAACATCTGATCAATATGATCTATGCCATGGGAAAAGGGGAGCCGGAACAGGGCTGGGATTATACGGAGGCATTTTGCCGCAACCTGGATGGAATCCTTTTAAAGGGTTCCTCAGATGTATATCAGGGGGTGGCGGAAGGCCGTTTTGCGGTGGGGCTCACCTTTGAGGAGGCGGCCTCTCATTATGTGGCGGACTGGCCGGTAAAACTTGTTTATATGAAAGAGGGCGTGGTGTCAAAGCCCGATGTGGTCTGCATTATGAAGGGAACGGAGCATAAGGAGGCGGCAGAGGCTTTCGTCGATTTTGTGACGGGAAAGGATGCCCAGACGATGATCGCCACGACGCTGGACCGGAGGTCGGTGAGGACGGATGTCAGCCAGCCGGTCTATCTGCCGGATAAGAAAGAGATCCATATTATTTATGATGATAAAAATGTGGTGAGGGATAATAAGAGTCAATGGCTTTCCCATTTTTCCCGGATTTTTAATGAGGTGTCCAATGATGCAGCGGAGTGATGGGAACGGAGGTGGCTGTAAATGAAAAGAGAGCGGTATTTCAGGGACGAGCTGAGAAAACTGTTTATCGGTTACGCCATTGTGCCTGCGGTGTTGTTCACTCTGATCTGCGGCCTGGCATTTATCGGGATTCTTTTATATGGAAGAAACAGCAGCACCATTGAGCACAATAACTATGCGGCAATGGAGCTGGAACGGGTGCTGTCCGGCTATGAAGCGGGGCTGCAGGAGCTGGAACTTTGCCCGGAACATTTTTCAAAAGAGATGGACAGCCAAAGGCGCACTTCCGTTTTCGAGGAATTTTACCGGATTTCCAATAATCTCGGCTATGAGGCGGACCTCTATCTGTTCGACAGGGAACGGAACCCGGTGCTTGCGGGACGTCCGGGGATTCCGTCTTATTTTCAGGTGAAAGACGGCCTGGACTGGGGGATTTTCGGCTCCATGGACAGGAAAAAGGGAGAAACTGCGGTGCGACTGATGGAAGGGTGGAAGAGCGGGAATAAGGATATCGCCGTAGGGCGGGCGGTTTACGATGACGGCGGTCTGCTGGGGTATCTGGTGTTCACCATCAACAGCAGCCAGTTTCAGCCGGTATTAGACCGGTCGGACGCTCAGACGATTGTTGCAGATCGTTTCGGATGGGTTTATCTGAGCAATAATTATAATTTCCAGGACGGCAGCAGCCAGATCATTAAGAATTTGAAAAATGCCGCCAGATATATGGTATTTGACAATCATATGTATCTGGTGGCGTCAAAGCCGGTCTACCGGGGACTGTTTTTAGTCTATGCAGTTTCAGATATCCAGAATATCGTGGTTTCCTTAACCTTAGGCGGCGCGCTCATTATCACCGCACTGGCGTTGATGACCATATGGGTTTTGATAAAATCCAAAAAAGTTACGGAGAAAAAAACAGAGGATTTTTACCGCATTCTGGATGTGATGGAAAAGAACCGGAACGGTGATTTAAGCGGAACAATTCAAATCAAAAGCGACAATGAATTCCGCATCATCGCGGACACGTATAATGAGACGATCACCGGATTGAAACTGCAGATGGAAAACAATAAAAAGATGGCGGAGCTGGTGGCAGTCGCCCAGAACCGGCAGCTGGAATCCCAGTTTAACCCCCATTTCCTCTATAATACGCTGGAAAATATCCGCTACATGTGCAGAATTGAACCGGAAACGGCGGCCAGGATGATATTAAGCCTTTCCAACCTTCTGCGCTACAGCCTGGACAACAGCAAGATGGAGGTAACGCTTCAGGAGGATATGGAGCATCTGGAAAATTACCTGACCATTTTAAAATACCGGTTTAACCGCAGATTTTCCTATGAAATCGATGTGGAGCCCAGGGCATTGAAATGCAGAATCCCAAAACTGGTGCTTCAGCCCATGATTGAAAACTCTGTTAAATATGGCTTTGGAAATCAGGAAACGCTGAAAGCGGAACTGAAAGCCTATCTCTACGATGGAAAACTGATCATGATCTGCCGGGATGACGGAGTGGGAATCCCTCCCGGAATTCTGAGTGAGCTCAACGCTCTTATGGGACAGAAGGAAAATAAGAGCAGGCACTCAGGACTTTATAACATACACCGCAGAATCGAATTATTGTACGGACATCCCTATGGGGTGGAGATCCGAAGTACGGAAGGCCACGGAACCACGCTGATTGTGACGGTTCCGGCACATATGGAGGAAATGGAATGCTGAAAGTGTTGATAGCGGAAGACGAGGATATTATCAGAAAAGGTCTGGTCTATACGGTGGACTGGCTGGCCATGGACTGCGTGGTGGTTGCGGAAGCGGCCAACGGACAGGAAGGTCTTGAAAAGATTTTAGAAGTCCGGCCCGATGTGGTCATAGCCGACATCTGCATGCCGTTTCTGGACGGAATAGAAATGATAAAAAAAGCGTCCGAAACGGTTAAGTTCAAAGGGATTTTACTGACCAGCTATGCGGATTTCGAATATGCCAGAAGGGCCATAGACGCCAGAGTCTGCGAATATCTGCTAAAACCCGTAGACGAAGAAAAGCTGGCCGAAACCATGAAACGGCTGAACGAAGAGATCACAAGCAGCAAACAGATGGAATATGTGATGGAACAGGCCGAAATGGAGGGCGGTACGCTTAATTTAGACTATTATATGCAATTGGACGTTTCGGAAAATCGGTACATATCCAAGGCAATTGAAGAAATCCGTTCCCATTACGCGGAAAAACTGAGCGTGGAAACCATATCGGAAGAGTTAGGAATCAGCGCCAGCTACCTGAGCCGCAAATTCAAAGAGGTCACAGGCCAGACGTTTCTCGATTTCCTCAATAAATACCGGGTGCAGCAGGCAGTAGCCATGCTGAACACCAGACAGTACCGGATCAGCGAGATATCGGAAGCCACCGGATTTACAGACTATAAATACTTTTGCGCCGTATTCAAAAAATACACATTGAAATCACCTACAAAATTTATAAAAGGCATCTAAAATTTAGATTTAAATCTTTTATTTAGTTTCGGAAGAAACGCCGGAAAGAAGGGGAAACCTGGGCGGGCGGCGGAACTAGAGAAAGACAGAGGATTCGGGTTACGACCCTAAGTAATACTAGGCCGCCAAGAGCGGAAAAAGGCAGCGCGGCGCCATTCGCGATGAACTCCTGATGACTTCATCGCTCAAGGGCGCCTCAAATACTGATTCGGAATTCAGTATTTGTCTGCCTTTTTCCGCTCTTGCCGACCAAGTATCACTAAGGGTCTGCACACGATCCTCTGTCTTTCTCTAGTTCCGCCGCCCGCCCAGGTTTCCCCTTCTTTCCGGCTGTTGTTTGGCTAGCTAAGTAAAAAAAGATTTAGTGGATGGAAGAGTAAGTTTTACATCAAGGGTGAAGGCATTTCCGGAAAAGCCTTGAGGATTTAATGTAAAGGGTGAGGTCATTTTGCGAAATGCCTTGACGTTTAAAGTAAAACCTGAAGTCATTTCTAAAAATCCCTTCATGATCTATATAAATTTTGCTTTATGTAAATACTAATGCATAACATTGTTTTTAACCAGGCTAGCGAAAACCAGCACGGAATCGGGAGGCGGAGCCGGAAGACAAAGGTCGGAAGGGCTGTCCGGGCCGGGGAAGGAAGCTGCAGCCAAATGGGATCGTATGGAACCCCTGTAGTGCTACTTAGGCCCGTAAGGACAGAACGAGGCAGGTAGAAACTGAATTCCGAATCAGGTTCTAAAGCGTGCGCCTGGCATGGGCAGGTTCTAACGGGTGAAAGTCCCGAGTGCGGGTTGATTAGCGCCAAGCACACAGCCAAGGGCAAGGGTGTCCACCGCGAGGTGGAATCTGAAGGAA
>NZ_PKUU01000035.1 GCF_002899675.1 Clostridium sp. chh4-2
ATGATAAGAGATAGGGGATCGTTTGCAGCCCCTATCTCTTATCATGTCCGCCGCCCGCCCAGGTTCCCCCTTCTTTCCGGCTGTTGCTTGGCTAGCTGAGGATAAAAAAGATTTGGTGGATGGTAGAGTAAATTTTTATATCAAGCGTGAAGGCTTTTTCAGAAATCCCTTCACCATTTAATGTAAAGGGTGAGGTCTTTTCGCAAAATGCCTTGACGATTAAAGTAAAACCTGAAGGCATTTCTGAAAATCCCTTCATGATCTATGCAAATTTGGATTTACATAAATACCAATGCAATAACATTGTTTTTAACCAGGCTAGCGAAAACCAGCAAAGAACCAGGAGGCGGAGCCGGAAGGAAACGATCGGAGGGAGAGCCGGACCGGGGAAGAACAATACGGACAAATGGGATCGTATGGAACCCCTTTAGAACTACTTAGACCCGTAAGGACAGAACGAGGCAGGTAAAAACTGATTTCCGTCTCAGTTTTTAAAGCGCCGTTGAGCAGCGAAGTCATCAAGAGTTCACTGCGAATGGCGCTGGCCTGCCTCGTTCTGCCCTTACGGGTCTAAGTAGTTCTAAAGGGGTTCCATACGATCCCATTTGTCCGTATTGTTCTTCCCCGGTCCGGCTCTCCCTCCGATCGTTTCCTTCCGGCTCCGCCTCCTGGTTCTTTGCGAACCTTTCGCCAACTACGTTAAAAAACAACTTACTGCGTCGCCCTTTGGTTAAAACTAATTTCCTGGTCCTCCATCCGGGGCTGCCGGGGGTGTGGACGGTGATACATATCCGGGGCCGATCTGAGAGATATCGCTGCCAGAACTTTCAGGTTCAGATGGTTGGTTCGGATCTACTACAATTGCGGCTCCGGTGTGAATATCACAGTAGCCGGGCATTGCAAATACAGAATCGTCTGTCTGGCCTGAATCCGGCGGAACCGACATAAATGTGGCGGAAATGCGTTCCGGACAGAATTCGGTTGGAAGCCGTCTGGACTCTGAACATACCGTAGCACGTATATGGTTGTTGCATACTTCGGTAGGAACCGTTCCTTTGGCGAAATACTCGGTATATACCGCGTTTCCTCTGGGATCTGCGTCACATACGCCTGATATAGCTAACTTGCCTGATTTCCGGCATATCTGTGCTGTTTCTATGCTGTCTGGAACCGGGAATCCCGGATCATCCATACCTTCGTGGACACGGGTCATAATCTTGCGCCAGATGTCTTTGTGGAAAGATGTCCCTCCGTTTTTTGAAGTTAGTTTTTGGTTGCTGTCACATCCGGCCCAGATACCTGCCGTATAATATGGTGTAAAGCCTACGAACCAGATATCATTATTGCTGCTGGTTGTACCACTTTTACCTGCATTTGACATGCCCGGAATGTTTGCTCTGGTACTGGTGGAAGAAACATTGGTTCCGGAGCGGGCAAACTTTCGGTTGCTTACCATGGAATCTGCCATGGCGTCGGTGAGCAGGAATGCTGTGGAATCCTTCAATGCCTGATGTGTCTCCGGTTCATTGTTGATTAACACTTTGCCGTTGCGGTCCAGAATCTTCGTGAAGAAAATGGGTTTTGTATAAACACCGTGGTTGGCAATCGCAGCATAAGCGGCGGTTAATTCCAGGTTTGTAACACCGTCTGTAATTCCGCCCAATGCGGTAGCCGCATTCAAATCGTTGGAAGTCAGAGTGGTGATGCCCAGGTTCTTTGCATATTCCACGCCGAGCTGCGGGGTGACTGTTTCCATCATACAGCGCACGGCCACAATATTCATGGAATAAATGATGCCGTCACGAATGCTGGAATATCCCAGATAACCCTGACTGTACCAGTTGGAAAATGTTTTTGTGCCTACGGTATAAACCGAATCGTAATATACGGTACCCAGCGTAGCGCCGCAGGCATCTAAAGCGGGTGCAAATGCAGTGATAATCTTAAAAGTGGAACCCGGCTGCCGCTTTGTATTGCTGGCCCGGTTTAATGTCAGGCTGGCAGTTTTTTCGCCTCGGCCTCCGCAGATCGCTTTTACCTGTCCGGTTGCCTGATCCATGATAACAAAAGAAGCCTGGGGCTGAAGCGTTTTTGTCAGCTTCTCACCAATTACGGTGTCGTCGGTTTTAAGGACATAAGCTTTATAATTTTCGATTTCTGTCTGTATCTGTTCTTCGCTGTCATATAAACCGTCATAAGAAGTATCACCGACCACAGTCTTTTTCCAGGTCTTCAGACCTTCTTCCGAATAGTGCTGTGTGGTACCGTCTCCATGGGTGACGGAGAGCCTGTATTCGATGGAATATCTGGCTGCTGTGTAGTTTTCCGGATTGTTGATCTCTTCGTCCACGATCGCCTGAATATCCGGGTCCTGAGTGGTGTAAATCTCAAGGCCGCCGCTGTAGAGAAGATTGTGGGCCTGAGTTTCCGTATAACCTAATTTTTCTTTTAGCGTTTCTTTTACCTGGGCGGTCAGTTCATCGGTGAAATAGCTGTAAGGAGTGGTCATTTCCTTTGTGATTAGATCCACGTTCTGTATTCTGGAATATACGTCATCGGCCAGGGCTTCTTCCTGCTGTTCTTTGGAAATATAGCCTTGCTCAAACATGTACTGAAGAATGATTTTACGCCGTTCTTCATTCCGTTCCCTTCCGGTGATCGGATTCATATGGGCCGGGTTTTGCGTAATTCCTGCGATGACGGTGGCTTCCGAAAGTGTGAGATCGGAAACATCTTTGTCAAAATACCGCCTTGCGGCAACCTTGACGCCAAGGGTATTGTTGCCTAAGTTGATGGTATTCAAATAATTGGTAATGATCAGTTTTTTATCCATGGTTTTTTCAAGCTGGAGGGCCAGATACTGTTCCTGGAATTTACGTTCCAGTTTGGCTCCGAAGCTTGTTTCATTACCGCCGCCGAAAACATTGTTTTTAATCAGCTGCTGGGTCAGGGTACTTCCGCCGCCTTTGTTCTTACCCATAAGAACTCCGGTAGCAGCACGCATAATGGAACGGATGTCAATTCCGTTATGTTCCCAGAAACGGGAATCTTCTATCGCTACAAAGGCGTTGATAAGATCCGGTGGGAGTTCATCATAAGTTGCCTCCTGGCGGTTGGATCCTGCAGTTACGAGGGTGTCCGTGACATTTCCCTTGCTGTCATAAACGGTGGTCGCATAGCCGATGGGGACGATGCTTTCTACGTCTACGTCAGGAGAATTGTCAATAATTCCTTTCATCATACCAAATCCAATACTGCCGATCATGACTACAGCGAAGATACACATGACAAAGCAGGCTTTAAAAAAACCGAGAAATAATTTGGACGCATATTTCTTAGCTTTGGAATTGGCTGAACGTATCTTACGTTCGGTTTGTATTTTTCCGTAATTCATAGGAGTCCTCCTCTATACCGGATCATTATAACAAATATGTTCCAACAATTCAACCAGGCCTCTTCGAATTAAAAGTTTTGTAAAGTGCTGGTTAGACCGGTGTATCTATGATATATTAGTATGAGTTAAAAATGGTATATTTATGAATTTCAGGAGAATGAATCTATGACCGAAAGTTATAAAATCTTATACGAAGGCGGAGAAGGGGAGCTGGTGGAGAAAAAATCCCGTTTTATCGCCACCACCAGGCCTGTGGAATCCGAAGAAGAGGCCACATTATTTATAGAAGAGATGAGAAAAAAATATTGGAATGCCAACCACAACTGTTTCGCTTATGTGATAGGGGAACTCCATCAGATCAAACGCTGCAGCGATGACGGGGAGCCGTCGCAGACAGCCGGAAAGCCTATGCTGGACGTGCTTTTAGGCGAAGACATTCACAATGCCTGTGTTGTGGTAACCCGCTATTTCGGCGGAACTCTTTTGGGAACCGGCGGCCTGGTGCGGGCTTATTCCAAATCCGTTCAGGAAGGGATTAAAAACAGCAGCATAGTTGAGAAAAAGCTGGCCAGAAAAATAGAGATCGGAACCGATTATAATGGCATCGGAAAACTTCAATATCTGGCAGCACAGAGAGGCCTGGCTGCCTTGGACACCTCCTATACGGACACGGTCACCGCAGAATATCTTGTTCCGTCAGGGCAGGTGGAAGAGTTTAAAACTGCGGTAACGGAAGCGACAAACGGCAAAGCGAAAATTAAGGAATCCGATCCCTTATATTACGGTTTGCTGGAAAAAGAGATAATATTATTTTAAGTTTAGAAGGGAAGAACATCATATGAATCAAATATTTAACCCAAAAGATTACGGCGCGGCAGGAGACGGAAAAACGCTGGATACGAAAGCGATTCAGACCGCTATTGATAAAGCGGGGGAATGTAAAGGAACGGTTCATGTTCCGGCAGGCACTTACTTGACCGGTTCACTATTTTTGAGAAGCCACATGGAGTTTCATATGGAAGAAGGAGTTGTGCTTTTAGGTACTTTGGATGAATCCGCCTATCCGTTTATCTTTTCCAGAGTTGCCGGAATTGAGATGGAATGGCCGGCCGCAATCCTCAATCTTTACGAATTGGAAGATGTGAAGGTCACGGGATTCGGAACGATAAACGGCCAGGGAGAATTTTGGTGGGATAAATACTGGGGGCCGGACAGAACCGGCGGTATGCGGAGGATCTACGATGCCAAAGACCTTCGCTGGGTGGCGGACTATGACTGCACCAGACCCAGAAATCTTCTTGTTTTCCGCTCTAAGAATATCGTTCTACAGAATTTTACCAGCAAAAAATCTGCATTTTGGAATGTTCATATCTGCTACAGCGAGCAGGTCCATGTGGATGGAATTACAGTAAAAGAAAATGAAGGCCCGAGCACAGATGGCATTGACATTGATTCCAGCAGATATGTGTTGGTGGAAAACTGTACCGTTGCCTGCAATGACGACAACATCTGCATCAAATCCGGCCGGGATGCGGACGGGCTGAGAGTTAACTGCCCTTCGGAAGAAATCGAGATCAAAAACTGCCGTCTGCTGGTGGGCGCAGGCGTCACTTTAGGCAGTGAAACTTCCGGAGGAATCCGCAATGTTTTCATTCACGATAATGAATTTCTGAATACGGACTGTGGCTTCCGCATGAAATCTGCCATGACAAGGGGAGGAATTCTGGAAGATATCAGAGTGGAGAACCTTACGATGATAAATGTGCGCTACCCATTCAGCTGGAATCTGAACTGGCATCCAAAATACAGCTATTGCGAGCTGCCGGAAGGATATGAGGGGGAGATACCTGATCATTGGAAGAAGCTGCTGGAGAAAGTGTCTTATGAAAAGGGAATTCCAAAAGTGCGCAACATCACTGTCCGCAATGTAAAAGCCACGATGAAGCCTGATTATCGAGACGGATCCCGTGCATTTGACATAAATGCCTATCCGGAGAAGCCGATGGAGAATATCCTCTTTGAAGATGTCGATCTGGATGTAACGGAATTTGGCCGCATTGCTGTGGTGGAAAATATTGTCTGGAAAAACGTAAAGTTTAAAGTAGCGGGTGAAAATGATGCTGAAAAAGATACTTATGATGTGAGATAATCCACATATTATCTGAAAAGAAAAAAGCTTGAAATCTTATGTAAAATAGGATTTCAAGCTTTTTTTCGTTATATAGCCGGGTAAGGAGAAGATCAGCAAAAATACAGATGTTTTTCTAACGGGCACACAGCCGCTGTGACTCTTCACTGCCTGTCAGAGCTTTTTTTAGATAATCTGCGGCCAAAGCCCATTTTTTATCATCCACATATTGTTTTGGAATCAAATTGCTGCCGATCCCGACCCCAATATAGCCTTGGTGGAAAAATTCCTGCATATTTGACGGGCTGACCCCGCCGACTGCAATATATTCGGTACCGCTAAAAGGCCCTTTCAAACTTTTCAGATAGTTAGACGGCATACAGCCGGCAGGAAAGAGCTTCATCAAATGAAATCCATATCTCATACAGAGTGCCACATCAGATGGGGTCATAACGCCCGGAATCAAAGGAACAGACAGTTGACTGCAGTAATTCAGTGTTTCTTCGGATACGGAAGGAGTTAAAAAAAACTGGGCACCAGCTAAGAGAGCATTATGACAGTCGGTGAGGGTGAGAACAGTTCCTGCTCCGATTACTGCGTCTTTTGGAAGTTTTCTTTGCAGAAAATCAATCTGTTTGGCTGCATTTTCCGTATTCATAGCCACTTCAAACAGACGGATTCCTCCAAGATAGGCGGCATTGGTATAATCTTCAAGGATATTATCCGGAATTTTTCTTAAAATTGCGCAGACCGGGTTCTTATTTATCATATCTACTATGTTCATATTCTATATTCCTTTCATCGAAAAATGTCAGACTGGTTATTCAGTACGGAATTCATTATCCTCAGCGTGGGATACCCTTCCGTATCCCCATAGGTCTCTGTGGCCAGCGCGCCAGCAATTGCCCCCATCCGTCCGCATGTGGCCAGATCTTTACCTTCCAGTATGCCGCAGAGAAATGCGGAATCAAACGCATCTCCGGCGCCAATGGGATCGATACAGCAGCATGGATGCGGTAAAACCTGAACTTGTTCCTTTCTGTTCGCGATGACAGCACCGTTTTTTCCGTCTTTAACAGCGACATAACTTGCACGGCCATTGGTAAAGAGAAGATCGAACAGGCGTGCATGCTGTGCTGTTTGGAACAGCATTTCCGCTTCATCCAGTCCCATCAGCACAATATCGGCACGGAGAAGAAGTTCTGTGACCATACGGGTATAATCCTTGCCCAGCCATAGCTTTTTTCGGATGTTAGGGTCAAAACTGAACAGAGTGCCATTTTCTATTGCTATGGAAACACAGGCCTTTACAGCGTCTTCGCAGCTTTTGCTCAGCACAGGGGTAATTCCCGTGGTGTGAAAAATTTCTGCAGAAGCGATGAGTTCCGGGTGTATGATCTGTTCGTTTATGTGGCTGGCCGCAGAGTTTTCCCTATAATAGAAAACGGAAGTTTCATCAGCCGTTCTCATCTGTTTGAACATGATACCGGTTTTGAAATTCTTATCATAATGTATATGACTGGTGTCTACGCCTTCTGCCCGGATACTGTTTTCTATGTAATGCCCGAATTCATCTTCGCCTAATGCGCTGATCCAGGCGGCAGAATGTCCAAGCTTAGCCGCGCCTATGGCAACATTGCTTTCCGCACCGGCTATACGGCTTTCGAAGCGGCGTATATAACGGAGAGGGCCGGAAGAAGCTGGGACGAAAGAAACCATAGTTTCACCAAGGGCTACAATCTCGGTCATAAATTCACCTCCTACATCAGGATTCCATCTTTGAAGATGGAGATGTCTCGGTAACCTGACAGTTCATTTTTTGTTCTGATCTGCCCGGACGCTGTTTTAATAACATAGGAAAAAAGCCGTTTCCTTTCCGCATCGAAGGAAGAGCCTTCCAAAAGGAAACCTGCGTTAAAATCGATCCAGCCTTTCTTATGAAGGGCGAGCCCTGTATTAGAGGAGATTTTAATGGTAGGTGCCGGAGCGCCGAAAGGGTTGCCATTTCCTGTGGTAAACAAGATCAGGGTGCATCCGCTTGCGGTCAGATTCGTGCAGGATACGGCGTCGTTACCGGAACCATTTAAAAGGTTTAATCCGCTGTGTATAGGATAGTCTCCGTAAGAGAGTATATCTGTAACCAAAGAAGTTCCGCCTTTCTGGATGCATCCTAAAGATTTTTCTTCCAGCGTGGTGATACCTCCTTTTTTATTGCCCGGGCAGGGATTTTCATAAATAGGCTGGTTATAGCGCATAAAGTAGAGTTTAAAATCATTGATTAACGACACGGTTTTATGAAAAATTTCTTCAGAAGCCGCTCGGTTCATCAGTTCCTGCTCCGCACCGAACATTTCAGGCACCTCAGTTAAGAGACAGGTACCGCCTTTTTGAATGACCAGATCCGCTATTTTGCCGCATAGAGGATTAGCGGAAACTCCGGAAAATGCATCAGAACTGCCGCATTTAAAGCCGATCTGCAGTTTCTCTAAAGGGAGAGGAATGCGTTTGGCATGGGAGGCGTAATGCGTTAGTTCATCTAAAAGCCTTAAACCTTCCTCATACTCGTCCTCGCAATTTTGAGTAACTAAGAACTTCACCCGTTCCGGATTATAAGTTCCAAGAACCGGCAAAAAGTCATCCAGATTATTATTCTCACACCCCAGGCTGACAACTAAGACCCCGCCGGCATTAGGATGATTGATCAGGCCGCGCAGAAGTTTTTGTGTGATAAGATGGTCCTCCCCTAACTGGCTGCAGCCGGAATTGTGAGGAAATGAGAAGATTCCGTCCACACGGCTTCCATACAATAACCGGGCCTTTTCTTCCAGGATTCGGACTGTCCGGTTCACACAGCCCACCGTGGGAATGATCCATACCTCATTGCGGGTACCGGCTCGTTTATCCGGCCTGAGGTATCCTTCAAAGGTGTCGGTAAGAACGGACGGCATCTCTGATGCAGGGGTTACGGGATGATATTGGTATTCGGTGATCCCATTTAATCCGGTGCTCATATTATGAGAGTGCACATGATCACCAGGGTGAATCGTTTCTGTGGCCCGGCCGATGGGAGTTTTGTATTTTATTACGGATTCTCCTTCTTTTATCAGGGAGACGGCTACCTTGTGGGCTTTTGGTATCTCGGAAGTCACGGTTATGTCCTGGCCGGCAATTTTGTATACATGGTTTGGCAAAAGATCGGTAAGAGCGATGGCCACATTATCGTCTTCCTGTATTTTTAATAGGTTTTCATACTGCATATTTATAGTCCTTTCGTAATTGCTCAGTACGCTAACAATTACATCCTTTCTTTTTTAGTGACTGCAGACAGGCAGAAAACAAAAAGGATAAGACTGCATATAAGTTATGGATCATTTAGGGAATTGGAATAAAAATTTAAATCAATAGGGATAGGATATAAGAATCGGTGTCAATTGACTGCTAGATTTAAATGGATTTGTTTATACTCTACCACGGTTTTCTAAAAACTACAATCCCTAAAGTTAATATTGGAAAAATATGGAAATTTCCATCTTTTCGAAAAAAACCAAAAAGAACCAAAGAACTTATTTTTATATCATTAATTATGCAAAACATACAAGAAAAGACAAAAAAATACCTGTAATATGACGAATATTTCAAAAAATATTGATTTCTAAATACCGCTAAACTATCATAAAAGCAGGGATAAGATACATGTTGCATATAGGTAGTCAATTGAAAATGGATTTATTTTACAAGAGAAAGGAGTATTCTTTTTGGACCAGAATGTGATTTTAGAGGTCAGAGGCGTCAGTAAATATTTTCCGGGTGTCCAGGCATTAGGAGGCGTAGACCTGGATATAAAAAAGGGAGAGGTTCATTCAATTGTGGGTGAAAACGGCGCAGGCAAATCCACGCTTATGAAGGTTCTCACCGGAGTGTATAAGCGGGATGAAGGGGAGTATTATTTTGAAGGAAAACCGGCTGTGTTTCAAAATATACATCAATCCATTGAACTAGGGATCAGCTGTATTTATCAGGAATTGACCATAGTTCCCATGCTGGATGTAGCGAAAAATTTATTTTTAGGTAATTTGCCGGTGAATCAGTATGGATTTGTGGATTATAAGAAGCTGTATCGGGATGCCCAGGAGGTTTTGGATCTTTTGGGAATGGATTTGTCTCCCAAAACGATTGCCAAAGACCTTTCTGTTGCTCAGCATCAGATGATTGAAATTGGGCGGGCGGTTTCCAGAAAAGCGAAGGTGATAATCATGGACGAGCCCACATCCTCCCTTACCGGCAATGAAACTGCGGTTTTATTCCGTGTGATCCGTTCCCTGAAGGAGAAAGGAATCGGTATTTTCTACATATCTCATAAGCTGGAAGAAATTATACAGATATCCGACAGAATATCCGTATTCCGGGACGGGAAAAAGATTATAACCTTTCCAAATGACAAAAATGTGAGTCAGGATATGATAATCGGCCACATGATAGGAAGAAAAATTGAAAACTACTATAACAAGCAGAAGGTGGAAAAGGGAGAGGTCGCTCTGGAGGTAAAAGGGCTGACGAGAAAAGGCGTATTTGAAGACATCAGCTTTCAGGTGAAAAGGGGGGAGGTGTTAGGATTTTTTGGACTGGTGGGAGCAGGGCGCTCAGAAGTCATGACAGCGTTGATGGGAATAGAAAAAACAGACGCCGGAGAGGTTTATATTGACGGAAAAAGAAGAAAGCTGAATTCTCCTGCGCAAGCAATTGGCGCCGGCATCGGTTTTGTGCCGGAAGACAGGAGGCAGCAGGGGCTGATTTTGCGGCTCAGCGTTCGATTTAACGCGATGATTATAAAAATGAATGAAATTGCCAGGTTTGGAATTACAAGAATGCAGGAGGAAAACAGGATAGCCAATGAGTACAGGGAATATCTCAATATAAAAACTCCGAATCTGGGAAAAACGGTCGGCGAGTTGTCCGGCGGCAATCAGCAAAAGGTTGTAATTGCAAAATGGCTGATGATGAGCCCTAAGATTCTGATTTTGGACGAGCCGACAAGAGGCATAGACGTGGGAGCGAAGACGGAAATCTATCGTCTGATCAATGAACTGGCTGCAAAAGGGGTGGCGGTCATCGTCATCTCTTCAGAGCTTCCGGAGGCATTGGGTCTAAGTGACCGGATTATTACCATGTCAGAGGGACGCATGACCGGAGATATGGAAATTGACAAATGCAGCAGCCAGACCGTAATGGAAGCCGCGCTGGGAGGTAGAAAGCATGAACAGGAAAGGACTTGAAAAAATTGACTGGGCGAAAAATATCCGATTGATTGTGCTGTTAGGAGGAATTATTCTGCTTTTGGCAGCCCAATGTATTCACAGCCCGGCAATTTTAAAGAGCGGAGCTTCCGCCTATAATTATTTGATAAAAATTATTCTGGCGGTGGGAAGCACGGCGCTGATTGCCAGCGGAGTGACCTTTGTAATTATCAGTGGAAATAACGATCTGTCAACCGGATGTATGATGCAGTTCGCGGCATCTATCGCATGTGTGGTAGGAAATAAGTATTTTGACTTGTTCGGTGAAAATACGGTTTCCGTGATTTCCATCCTCACTCCGGTGGCGGTATGCATGGTTTTGGGGATGATAAACGGAATTTTAGTGGGTGTATGCGGGCTGAATGCCTTTGTATGTACCTTGGGAATGGCTTATATTATCCAGTCCATCCATGTTTTATATAACGGTGGAGGAACCGTTTACCCGAAAAGCCTTGCGATATTCCGTTTTATCGGAAAAGGGAGGATAGCAGGGATCATACCATTTCCAATCGTATTTATTACGCTTGTATTTTTAATTCTCGGATTCATCCTGCATAAAACGACTATTGGAAGAAAGGTGTATGCGGTAGGCGGCAATCCTACTGCCTCACGTTTTTCCGGCATAGATTCCAAACGTATGATTGTGTTTGTATATATGATTTCAGGAATGATGTCCGGGGTAGCAGGTGTATTTATCGCTTCCTATACGGAATCAGGGGATATGCTGATGGGAGTGGGAAAAGAATTTGATGCGATTGTGGCGGTTGTTTTAGGAGGCGCACTGCTGACCGGTGGAGCGGGAGGCATGATAGGAACGGTTTTGGGCTCTTTGTTTTTGGGAGTTCTGGCATTGTTCTATGTGCAGTTTAATGTCAATATCAATGTGCAGTGGGTAATCAGAGGCGCGCTGATGCTTGGGGTTATTCTGATGAACGGATTAATTGACAGAAAGCAGGGAGGGAAGAAATCATGAAGCAAAAAGAACTCTCCTTAAAAGAATCCGGTAATTTTTTGATGAGGAATTGTGTTTATATTATCTGCATTCTGTTGCTGATCATACCCGGTTTCTTTTCAAAGACTTATCTTTCCGCAGCGTCTTTGACGACTTTGAGTAAAAATGTGTCTGTATGGGGGCTCATGGCCATTGGAGTTTCCTTTGTCATGCTTTTGGGCTGCAATGATCTGTCAATCGGAATGATCGTGTCCATGCTTACCGTGATTGGAGTGATTACATCCAATAAGATCGGTCTGATTCCGGCCGTTATATTCGTAGTGGCAGGCGGCGTTCTGGCCGGAATTTTCAACGGGATAATTGTAGGAAAGCTGGGAATGAACCCATTTATAGCAACATTGGGAAGCCAAATGGTTTTTAAAGGTGTTGGCCTTGTCGTCAGCGGCGGGCAGCCGGTATTCAGCTATAATAAAACCCTGGCAGGCCTTTATGATATGGAATTATTGAACCTGGGATTTATTACAATTACCCTTCCATTCGCGGCCCTGATTATCGTTTTGGCAGCAGCCAGCATACTGCTTAAATACACGAAATTCGGGCAGAGCGTTTATGTGGTTGGAGGCAATAAAGAGGCGGCTGCGCTGTCCGGTATCAATACGACCAGGGTGACGGTTATCTGCTATATTATATCGGGCTTATGTGGGGCGATAACATCACTGTTTATAATAGCGCTCAATTCAGCCGGGAATGGGGCTGTTGGGGAACGGTATTCGTTGCAGACGGTAGCGGCCTGTGTGCTGGGCGGACTGGCGATGACAGGCGGATATGGCAACGCTTTCCGCGCATTTCTCGGAGTATGCGCGATGCAGCTGATCCAGAAGGTATTGTATCAGGTGGATGCATCGCTGGCAAACCTTCAGATTGGTATTATCGGAATTATATTGGTAATGTTCCTTCTTTTCAATAAGGCATCCATTGAAAAGAAAAAAGATTAAAAAGATATATGTGTTTGCGGCCGCGCTGTTCCCTAAACACATGGAGAAAAAACAGCGCAGAAAAGAGGAGAGATATGAGAAAAAGAGCAGCAGCTTTATTTATGGTATTTTGTTTGACAGCAGCATTAGCCGGTTGTGGCACCAATGGGGGAAAAGCCGAACAGACGGCAGCCGAAAAGACTACAGAAGTTCAAACGGCAGCTTCATCTGAGGAAAAAACGACGGAAGCAGCGGATGCGTCACAGACGCCGGCAGCAGAACGTCCGATCGTATGCCTTCTGATGAGCAAGACCACCTCTGCATACAGCGGAGCCTATTTTTCCAACTTTAAGGAAAAAGCGGTGGAGTATCCGGATGTGGAATGGATCGCTTTTGATGCCCAAAACGATCCAACACTTCAGGCCCAGCAGGCAGAGGAAGCCATCGCCATGGGAGCTGCCTGTATTATGATGCAGCCCATTGATGGAACGGCTCTGATTGCCGCCGCTAAAAAGATATCGGAGGCGGAAATTCCTCTGGTCATCTGCAATAAAAAACTGACCGAGGAAGGCGAACCGTACTATACCTGTTATTTTGGGCCGGACTGCTATCTGGAAGGCCAGCTTGCTGCCGACCTGCTTCATGAAAAATATCCGGACGGATGTAACTATGTTCATTTAGGGCAGGATACGTCGGATGAAGTCGGGCGTCTGCGTTTGGCCGGATTTGAAGATCAGGCAGCTGAAAAAGACTATAAGTTTGAATGCCTTGGAGTATCTCCATCCTGCAATTGGTCCGCTGAAAACGGAAAGACCTATATGGCGGCATTTTTAACAAAATTTTCTGGGCAGATTGACGCGGTATGGGCCATCGACGATGCAGTTGGATATGGAGCTCTGCAGGCAGTGCAGGAAGATTTATCAGGAGAAAACGAAAAGGTGCAGATTATATCTGTCGGAGGGCAGGAAGCTAATCTGAATGCGATCAAAGAAGGAAAGAATTATCTGGGCACCATCTATCAGTCTCCGATTTTAGAGTCAGACGGAGCGATGAAAATCGTTAATGACATTGTGATTAATCAAAAGGTGCCTTCAGAAAAGAGCATATCCATGGAACTGCCGGTGATCACCGTTGATAATGCCGGCGAGTATCCTCCGGCTTATTAATAAAACAGATAAATATTTAGAAAGGACAAAGGGCTCGAATAGAATGGACAAGAACTGCATGTATTGTGATAAAGGTGAGGAACTCAGGCAGATAATGCTGCCGGTCTGCGAGATAGAAGGATTTCCGCTTTATCTTATGAAAAACCAAACATATTATGGGAGAGTTGTGCTGGCCTGTGATGAGCATATAGGTAAAATTGCCGAAATGGAAGAGAAAAAATGTAGTGATTTCTTTCATGCAGTTCAAAAAACTGCTGCCCTGATGACGGAAGTATTTCGCCCGGGGCAGGTGAATATCGGAATGTATGCGGATAAAATGAGCCATCTTCACTGCCATATCACTCCCAAGTATCCGGATGGGCCGGATTGGGGCGGAATCTTCCAGATGAATCCGCAGCCTCCTGTAATTCTTACAGATGATGAATATGAAAACATGATACATAAAATCAGAGATGCGGCCGGGATATATGAGAACGCATTCAAGAGCCGGGGGGATGCCGTATGCTGATCGATTTTCCGAAAGTAAGCGGTGTAATCGTACAGGGAATGGACCAGGTACGGATTCCAAGAATGGTTACCATCCGGCAGATTTACGACAGCTCTGCGATCGGGGATATACCGGAACACATTCGCAGCCGTATGAAGTGGGAACTTAAAAATCCGGAATGGTTTGCAGGGAAAAGAATCTGCGTTACTGTGGGCAGCAGGGGAATACCTCATCTGGATGTAATTGTAAAGACGGTCTGTAACCAGCTGAAGGCGTGGGATGCCAAACCGTTTCTGATTCCCGCCATGGGAAGCCATGGCGGGGGAACCGCAGAGGGACAAAGCGGGATTTTAGCAGGCTACGGCATCACAAAAGAGAGCATGGGAGTTCCGGTTATGGCCTCCATGGAAGTGGTCCAATATGGGGAACTGTCCAATGGCACACCTTTATACTGCGACAAACTGGCATTTGAATCGGATGGTATTGTGATTCTGAACAAAGTAAAACCCCATACGGATTTCAGGGGGGAACATGAAAGCGGCCTGGCAAAAATGATTGCTATCGGCTTGGCAAAACATATCGGAGCATCCGCATTTCACCTGCAGGGATTCAGTGAATTTTCAAAACGGGTTCCCGAAGCGGCCGAAATATTTCTTAAAAAGGCTCCGGTAGCATTTGGTATCGGCCTGGTTCAAAACGCATACGATGAAATCTGCGCAATTGAAGCGGCAGAACCGGAAAAAATTATGGAAATGGATAAAGAGCTGCTGGCGTTGGCAAAACAGCGGCTGGCAACCTTTAAATTTGACAGTTTGGATGTGCTTGTTATTGATGAAATCGGCAAAAATATCAGCGGTTACGGACAGGACCCCAATGTGACGGGGCGGGCCAATGGATCGGACGAATCCTTCCGTCACATTTTAGAGCTTAACAAAATGGTTATTTTGGGGGTGACGGAGCAGAGCCATCACAATGGTTCGGGAATTGCGGAAGCAGATGTTACGACTCTTCGCTGTATGAGGGGGATTGACTGGGCGCAAGTGTGGACAAACCTCATCACCTCCACTGAGATTCAGGGATGTAAGATGCCCATGTACGCTGACTGCGACAGAGATGCTGTTTTACTGGCAATCAGAAGCTGCAGCGGTGTGGATTTTTCAAAGATACGGATGGCCCATATCAGAAACACGTCCGAACTTCATGAGATTGAGGTTTCAGAGGAATTGTACCGTTTGATAAAGGACAGGAAGGATATTGAACTGGTCCGCGGTCCGCATGAGCTGATATTTGACCAGGATGGATATCTGATTAACACCGGGATTGATAATTCAGATGGGGTGTGAAGAAAATAGCAGAACCGAGAGGCAATATGGAATATAAGTATCTATATCAGAATATTTACAACAATTTAAAGCAGGAAATTGTGAGCGGAACCTATGAAACTGGATGCTTTCTTCCCACGGAACGAGAACTATGCCAACGTTTTTCCGTGGAGAGAACCACGGTCAGAAGAGCGCTTGATTTCCTTGTGAAGGACCGGATGGTGGAGAAATATCCCGGGATGGGAAGTAAAGTGATATACAGCAAAAACCGGGAAACTTCCAGGATTATCAGCACAGGAGGGGATTCCATCGGCATATTTATGGTGGAAAAAATCGGAAGTGATAAAAGAATTACAGAACCTTATTATTCCGATCTGTTTTATTACCTCGCCCAGGAATGCTGTGAGAGGGGACTGCAGCTGGTCTCTTATCCGATCCATGAAAATACCAATATCGAGGACATCATCAGAAGAAATAATTTTCTGACTGCTGTTTTTGTCACAAAGGTTCCTAAAAATATGATCCGGCGCGCTGCCGCCTGCAATATTCCGGTTCTTTTGGTAAACGAGTTATATGAAAACTTTTCAACCATTCAGCATGATTATTTTTCCTCAGCTAGTATGGCTATGGAATACCTCTATGAAAACGGACACCGGCGGATTGCCGTTTTACGGGGGCCGGACGGCTATCTGGCGACAAGAGATGAGCTTGCAGGAATTCACGACTCTATCATACGGCTCAAGATGAAGCTGTATAGGGACTGGATCGTCGAAGGCGACTGGACGATGCAGAGCGGCTATAACAGGACAAAAGAATTATTCACAAGCTGTCCTAAGAAGCCGACCGCAGTTTTTGCCTGTAATGACATTATGGCTATCGGAGCGATTCAGGCGCTCCGGGATTTAGGGATGTCGGTTCCGGAAGACGTGAGCATTATAGGAATGAATAATATGGAACAGCTGCAGTTTTTAGAGCCGGATTTAACCACAATTGACGGCAATACCTCGCATTTTGCAAAAGTTATCACAGAGCTGGCCTACAAAAATGCTCTTGTGCAGAACCATATGGGAGTAAAAATTGTAATGCCTGTGAAATTGGTGATCCGGGGAACTGTAAAACCGCTTATAAAGGAACCGGAAGACCGTCCGGCAGAACGGAGGAAGGAATGAATTCAAGGGAAAAGGTGAAAAAGCTGTTAAATAGGGAAATAACGGACGGCATAGCCATCGACTTTGGAGGAATGTCGTCCAGCGGAATCAGTGCGGTTGCTTATGCAAAGCTGGTAAAGGCGCTGGGACTTCCTGAACGTATGATAAAGATAAACGATATTTTTCAGCAGACCGCTCAGCCGGACCTGGATGTAATCGAGGCGCTGGGAGGGGATTTTGTACAGGCCCTGCCCATGCGCCTGCGCTTTGGCATCAGTTCTAAATCATGGAAGGAATCCGTAATGACGGATGGAACGCCTTGTCTGGTGCCGTCTGAACTGAATCCGGTTACGGATGAGAAGGGTAACAAGTATATCTATGTAAACGGGATTCCCTATGCGTGTATGCCGGCGCATGGATTTTATTATGACCAGACCGCTCATTTGCTGGAGGATGCGGAAGAGGTTTCAGATCTGGAAGGTTATCCTCCTCCCCTGATGGAAGAAGATGAAATTGAATTTATTAGGGAAGAGATTGAAGAACTCTACTGCAATACGGATAAGTCCATCGTATTCCGCCTTGGCGGCAGCGTGTTTGAACAGGGACAGAGAGATTTTAATTATGAGAATTTTTACTGCAATCTAATAGTTAATAAGGAAATAATGCATGCATATTTCCGGAAACTGACAGATTCCTATCTGCAGAATCTAAAGAACCTGCTTCCTCTTGTGGGAGATAAAATTCAGGCAGTCCAGTTTTTTGACGATTTGGGAGCCCAAAGCGGGCTTCAGATCTCCGTGGACACCTATCGGGAAATGATTATGCCGTATCATAAAGAGATGTATTCCTACATTCATGATATATGTCCCGAGGTAAAGGTACTTCTTCATTGCTGCGGAGGAATTTTTGACCTGATCCCATCGCTGATAGAGGCAGGGGTGGACCTGCTCAATCCGGTACAGGTCAGCGCAGTGGGAATGGACCCGGATCGGCTAAAAGAAGCATATGGAGACCGGATCATATTCTGGGGCGGGGGAGCGGATATGCAGGATTTTGTGCAGAAGACTGATGATTTGGAGGCTGTGCGGGAACATGTGGACGGTCTGATTAAAGCGTTTTCAAAGGACGGAGGATTTATATTCACCCAAATCCACAATATCCAGTACGATGTGCCGCCGGAAAAAATTATTGCAATTTATGAAACCGCAAAAAAATATAAAGGGTAGAGGAATAGAAGAATGAACAGTACAGGTAAATTAGCTAATAAAAACGTAGTAATCACAGGAGCGAGCAGCGGCATGGGAGAGGCAATAGCCAGAACTTATGCGAAAGAAGGCGCAAATCTGTGCCTGATCGCCAGAAGCAAAGACCGGCTTAAAACTCTTTGTGAAGAGCTGGAAAAGCAGGGGATACAGTCTGTATACTATGCGGCCGATCTTTTAAATCCGCAAGAGGTGGACGCGGCGGCGGAGTTTGCGCTTAAAACATTTGATAAGGTGGATATTCTGGTAAACTGCGCGGGTCTTGGAATCTTCCATTCATTTGGAGAATATTCCGTGGATGAATACAATACGACGATGGATCTGAATGTGAGAGCCCTGTTTCTCATGACTCAGAAAATAGCTGTCAAAATGAAAGAACAGCGGCAGGGACAGATTATCAGCATTGGCTCCATGGCCGCTGTAAAGGACGCGGCTAATAACAGCGCATTATATTTTGCATCCAAATGGGCGCTGATGGGGCTTCACCGCTGTATGGCATTTGAGCTGATGGATTATGATATCCGGGTGACTCTGCTGAATCCGGGAAATACAGACACAAAATTCAGGCCTGACGCCGTGGGACAGCATCCGGAATGGATACAGGCCCAGGATATAGCTGATGCCGCTTTGTATGTAGCAGCTTCATCTTCCAATATATCAATTCACGAAATCAATGTCTCTCCGACGAACATCGGCTGGAACATTATTAAATAGAAGAAAGCGGCCGTTTATGATAAGGAAAGGGTTTTATGCGGTGGATAAAGGAGACGATGTCGCAACCGCACTGGGAGATATGGAGAACGGTTCAGGAGACGTATTCGGCGCGTGTTCCATGAAAATAGAGATAAAAGAAACGATAGGGTGCGGGTTTAAGATAGCTTTACGCGATATAGAAAAAGACGAAAAAATATATAAGTACGGAGTCTGTATCGGAAAAGCAAAAACCAGTATTGAAAAAGGGACACTGGTTCACAGTCATAATCTGGCAAGTCTGTATGATGTAAGGAGCGGAGGTTTTGACACAAATACGGCGGTTCCTAAAGATATTGAATACTGCTTGCGGTAAGCGGAAGGTGCGGGAACATGGAAAAAACTTGTGAAATCCGGGGATTTATGAGAAAAGACGGCAGAAAAGGAATCCGAAATAAAGTCCTGATTCTCTATACGGTCAGTTGTGCGGCGCCCACAGCCAGAGGGATAAGGGCCTGTTTTGAGAAAAATGATAACATTGACGTGCTCGGAAGCGAAGGATGCCGCACAAATGATTTGATGAGAAAAAAATTGACGGGATTTGCTGTCCATCCCAATGTGGGAGCAGTTTTAGTTGTTCAAAATGGCTGTGAGGAAACGGATGGAGCCGAAATCGTAAAAGCAGCAGCGGACAGCGGTCGTCTGGCTGAAAGGATTTTGATTCAGGAATATGGAAGCAGGAGAGCTACAGAGGCAGGAAGGCTCATTGTCAGCCGCTTTATACAGGAATTGAAACATACGCCCACAGCGCCTGTTGATCTGTCTGAGCTGGTTTTTGGCATAGAATGCGGAGGCTCTGATTTTACCAGCGGACTGGCTGCCAACCGGCTGGTAGGAGAATTTACGGATTATATCACCGGGCATGGAGGAACCGTAATCTTTGAGGAAATGTATGAAGCTATGGGACTAAAATCCCTTTTGACCGGCCGCTGTGCTTCCGATAAGGTCAGGCAGCAGATAGCTGCCACTTATGATAAGTTTTACCGTCATGCAATGGAAACGGACCAGTTTTCCATCTCACCCGGCAATATCAGGGGCGGGCTCACAACCATTGAAGAAAAAAGCATGGGAGCGGTGGCAAAAAGCGGCACCGTCCCCATTGAGGGAGTTCTGAAAATAACCCAGCAGCCTGCCCACCCTGGCCTTTGGCATCTGGACTGTATGGCGGACTCGGAATTAAACTGCGGTTTTTCTATCTCAAACGATGCCAGCAGCACTTTGATGTTTTTGCTCAGCGGAGCCCATATGACTCTTCTGACCACAGGGCGCGGTCATGTGATCAGCAATCCGGTCGGACCGGTAATCAAACTGACCGGCAATCCGGATACATATGAAAGGCTGAAGGAGGATATTGATTTTAACGCGGGAGTTCTTTTGACCGGAGAAAAAAGCAGGCCTGAGGTATTGGAAGATTTTTTAAAACTGATAGTGGAAACCGCCGGCGGAAAAAGATGCAGAGGAGAACTAAATGGGCACAGCGAGGGAGTACTGAATTATGAGGTACAGTTTTAATCGGGAGATGCAAATTCATGATAAACGGATATCGAAGAAACAGTAAAGCGGCAGGGATAAGAAATAAACTGCTGGTTTTGTATACGGTGAACTGCAGCGCGTTTATTGCCCAATCGATTGGCAGGAAGCTGCGTCAGGCCGGGCTGGATGTGGATGTAGCGGGAAATGAAAGCTGCTATGACAATCAGTCCATGGTGGACCAGTTGCTCCGTCTTTCCATCCATCCCAATGTAGGAGCTGTTCTGGTGGTTGGGCATGGATGCGAGTTCATTCAGGCGGATAAAATAGCGGAGTTTGCAAAACATCACGGACGGGAAGCGGAAATGATTTATGGACAGCAGTTGGGAACCCGCGAAGGCATTGAAAATGGAGTGAAACTAGGCTATGAGCTGGCAGGAAAGCTGAAGAAGGTGCAAAAAGAAGTCGTCAGTTTAAACGGTATGGCCATCGGCCTTTCCATATCAGCCTGTGACGAAACAGTTTTTAGCTGTCTGCCTTTATTGGAAGCGGTATTAACCAGTCTGATGTCCCAAGGTGCTGCCATTCTGCTGGCGGACCATTATTTATGCGGTCTGCATCTGGATGAAGCGGAAAAAAACAGCCCGGATGCGGCAGAATTAAAAATGAAAGTTGAACGCTGCTTTACACCTCACTTGTCCGGTTTCTTTAAAGAAAAGAAAACGGCTGTAGAGGCATATTTGATGAAATATTTAGCCGGATGCGTGAAGTTGGCGCAGATTCCGCAGGGCCCTGGTATCTGGTTTTCTGATGCTCTCCAGGATTATGGTGTGATGAAAGGTCCTTTAAACGGCGGTGTGGCGGGGGAACTGATGCAGTATGCGGGAAATGGTGCGGTTCTGAATCTGATGCTTACCGGCAGAGGGACTCCGGTAAGCAGTGTGGTAACGCCCACTCTCATTATGACGGGAAATAGAAATACAAAAGAGAGAATGCGGGAAGATGTGGATTGGTTTATCGATCCGTCTCAGGAAACGACGGCACAGATTCTGGACCTGATTGCCCGGACTATGAGCGGAGCGCTTACCTGCCCGGAGAAAAATGGACAAGATCATGCGCTTCTGTTTCAGAATGCGCAGAACAGGAGGAGCTGCGATGGCTGTATGGAAAAATGACGGTGAGCTGTTTGATATGATGAAAGAGGTTTTATATACGGCTGTGGTCGGTGACATTATGGATGAAATGGGATATATACACCAATTTCTTCCTCCCGATATCCGGCCCCTGGATCCGGCATTTGTTTTGGCCGGCCGGGCTATGCCAGTACTGGAAGCGGACGTGACAAAAGAGCTGAAGGGACACAACCCGGTGCTGTCGGGAAAATTTGGTCTGATGCTGGAAGCGCTCGACAGTTTAAAAGAACACGATGTTTATATATGCAGCGGTTCCAGTCGGTCATATGCCCTGGTAGGAGAGATCATGGCTGCCAGAGCACACCAGCTGAAATCTGCCGGGGCGGTTGTCAACGGCTATATCAGGGATACCAATGGAATTTTAAAGCTGGACTACCCTGTATTTTCCTGTGGAAGCTATGCCCAGGATCAGGCGCCCAGAGGAAAGGTAATCGATTATAACGTCCCGGTTCTGTTCGGTGATGTTACCGTCAGCCCCGGAGATATCATTTTTGGAGACATTGACGGAGTGGTGGTGATACCGAAAGAAATTGAATCAAAGGTGACGGAAAGGGCATATCAAAAAGCGGTAGGGGAAAAGCTGGTTTTGAAGGAAATTATGGCTGGAAAAACTGCAGCAGAAACATTTGAGGAATACGGTATTATGTAGTGATAAAATTGTTGAAAGGCCGAATTGTGATAATTTTCATGAGTTTTGAGAACTATTTTACGGTATAACTGTATTCCGACCAAAAGCTTGAAATCATATTTTATATGAGATTTCAAGCTTTTTTCATGTTATGGCCGCTGTAAATAGAAGAAGTTCATCGAAAAAACTCAATTTTTTAAATTATTTGTTGCATTACTTCCTTTATGATGTTATACTGACTAATTGTTAAAATGGAATTGTATGAACATTTTTGAGAAAGAAGAGAAGATTTTATATGAAGATGAAGAGAGAAGATGTAAGAAACGTTGCAATTATCGCCCATGTAGACCATGGCAAGACAACTCTGGTTGATGAATTGCTGAAGCAGAGCGGAGTTTTCCGTGAAAACCAGGAAGTTGCAGAACGTGTTATGGACTCCAACGATATTGAAAGAGAACGCGGTATTACTATTTTATCTAAGAATACGGCCGTATTTTATAAAAATACGAAGATCAATATTATCGATACTCCAGGACATGCGGATTTTGGCGGAGAAGTGGAACGTGTCCTTAAAATGGTAAATGGTGTAATTCTTGTAGTAGACGCTTATGAGGGCGCTATGCCTCAGACAAAATTCGTTCTGAGAAAAGCCCTGGAACTGGATCTGCCTGTCATCGTGTGCATCAACAAAATCGACCGTCCGGAAGCGAGACCGACGGAAGTTATTGATGAGATCCTGGAACTGTTTATGGATCTTGACGCATCCGACGAGCAGTTGGACTGCCCGTTCATTTACGCATCTGCAAAATCAGGATATGCAAAGAAAGAACTGGATGACGACAATGTGGATATGAGCGCACTGTTCGAAACAATTGTAGACTATATTCCCGCTCCGGAAGGAGATCCTGACGCAAACACCCAGGTCTTAATCAGCACCATCGATTATAACGAATATGTTGGACGTATCGGCGTAGGTAAAGTGGATAATGGAACGATCAAGGTAAACCAGGAATGCGCTTTGGTAAACCATCATGATCCTGACAAATTACGCAAGGTAAAGATCGGAAAACTCTATGAATTTGACGGCCTCAACAAGGTAGAAGTAAAAGAAGCCACAATCGGCGCTATCGTGGCTATCTCAGGTATTACAGATATCCATATCGGAGATACCCTTTGTTCCCCGGAAAGCCCGGAAGCGATTCCGTTCCAGAAGATCTCTGAACCGACTATTGCTATGAACTTCATGGTAAACGACAGCCCGTTAGCAGGCCAGGAAGGTAAATATATTACATCCAGACATATCAGAGAACGTTTATTCCGCGAGCTGAATACAGATGTCAGCTTGAGAGTGGAAGAGACCGAGTCTCCTGACTGCTTTAAAGTATCGGGCCGCGGCGAGCTGCATTTGTCCGTATTGATTGAAAATATGAGAAGAGAAGGTTTTGAATTTGCGGTAAGCAAAGCAGAAGTCCTCTATCATTACAACGACAGAAACCAGAAATTAGAGCCGATGGAACTGGCTTATATTGATGTGCCGGAAGAATTTACAGGTTCCGTAATCCAGAAGCTGACCAGCCGTAAAGGCGAACTTCAGGGTATGAGCCCAGCCAACGGCGGCTACACCAGATTGGAATTCTCCATTCCTGCAAGAGGCCTGATCGGATACCGCGGCGAGTTTATGACTGATACCAAAGGAAACGGTATCATGAACACAATTTTCGACGGATACGGCCCATATAAAGGTGATTTAAACTACAGAAAAACAGGCTCTTTGATCGCTTATGAAAGCGGAGAATCCATTACCTACGGTTTGTTCAATGCACAGGAACGTGGAATCCTGTTTATCGGAGCCGGCCAGAAAGTATACTCCGGCATGATCGTAGGCCAGAATCCTAAGGCCGAGGATATCGAAGTAAACGTCTGCAAAACAAAGAAACTGACCAATACACGCTCCTCCAGCGCCGATGAGGCATTAAAACTCACCAGCCCTAAGGAAATGAGCTTAGAGCAGTGCTTGGAATTCATCGACACAGATGAACTTTTAGAGATCACCCCAAGCAGTCTCCGAATCCGAAAGAAAATTTTGGACCCAACAATGAGAAAACGCTCTTCCTTCAAAAAATAAATTTTAAATCTTTATTTAGTTAACTAAGAAACGCCGGAAAGAAGGGGAAACCTGGGCAGGCGGCGGAACTGATAAGAGATAGGGGATTCGAGTTTCGACCCTAAGAGGTACTAAGGCCGTCAGAAACGGAAAAAGGCAGCACGGCGCCATTCGCGATGAACTCTTTATGACTTCATCGCTCAAGGGCGCCTCAAATACTGATTCGGAATTCAGTATTTGTCTGCCTTTTTCCCTTTCTGACGGCCAAGTACCTCTAAGGGTCTGCAAACGATCCCCTATCTCTTATCAGTTCCGCCGCCTGCCCAGGTTTCCCCTTCTTTCCGGCTGTTGATTGGCTAGCTGAGGATAAAAAAGATTTGGTGTATGGAGTAGTAAGTTTTACATCAAGGGTGAAGGCTTTTTCAGAAATGCCTTCACCATTTAATGTAAAGGGTGAGGTCATTTTGCGAAATGCCTTAACGTTTAAAGTAAAACCCGAAGGTATTTCTGAAAATCCCTTGAAGATTAATGTAAATGTGATGCCACATAAATACCTATGCACCAATATTGTTTTTAACCAGGCTAGCGAAAACCAGCACGGAATCGGGAGGCGGAGCCGGAAGACGAAGGTCGGAGGAGCTGTCCAGGCCGGGGAAGGAAGATGCAGCCAAATGGGATCGTATGGAACCCCTGTAGAGCTACTTAGGTCCGCAAGGACAGAACGAGGCAGGTAGAAACTGAATTCCGAATCAGGTTCTAAAGCGCCTCTGAGCAGCGAAGTCATCAAGAGTTCACTGCGAATGGCGCTGGCCTGCCTCGTTCTGTTCTTACGGGTCTTAGTAGCTCTTAGGGGCGAATCCCGAATCCCATTTGGCTGCATCTTCCTTCCCCGGCCTGGACAGCTCCTCCGACCTTCGTCTTCCGGCTCCAACTCCCGATTCCGGGCGTACCTTTCGCCAAATCTGTTAAATAACAATTTAGCTAAATCCTCTCCGGTAGCGAAATGGACAGATATTTGTCGACCTCTTTTTAGTATATAAAAAGAATATGGGGCATAAACATATTATTAGCGATAACGCAAATAAGGGAAAGTAAGAGGAGAGAAATACTATGTCAGAAAAAACGATTGAAAACAACAAAGTAAGCGTAATTGGAGAGATTATCTCAGGATTTACATTTAGCCACGAAGTATTTGGAGAAGGGTTCTATCTGGTGGACGTAGCGGTGAACCGGCTCAGTGAGCAGGCAGATGTAATACCGCTTATGATTTCAGAACGTTTGATCGATGTGCATGAGAATTATGAAGGATGTACCATTGAGGCCATTGGACAGTTCCGGTCCTATAACCGTCATGAAGGAGTGAAGAACCGCCTGGTTTTATCAATCTTTGTGAGAGAAATAAATTTTCTGGAAGAATTTACAGATTATACGAAAACAAATCAGATCCTGTTGGACGGTTATATCTGTAAAGTTCCTGTATATAGAAAAACACCGCTTGGACGGGAGATTGCAGATCTTTTGCTGGCAGTAAACCGGCCGTATGGAAAATCAGATTACATACCGTGTATTGCATGGGGACGAAACGCCAGATATGCTTCTGCATTTGAGGTAGGAACCAGAGTCCGTGTCTGGGGAAGAGTTCAGAGCCGCGAATATACGAAAAAAATTAATGAAGTTGAATGCGAAAAGCGTATCGCCTACGAGGTTTCAGTGAGCAAGCTGGAATGTGTGGAATAAAGAGAAATTGATTGTCCCAGGATCCCGGATTCAGTAGAACTTGCAAATCAAGTAAAACTGTGGTAATATAAGCAGGTTCTAAGGTAACTTGTCGAAAACACTTTTGTGAGGTACTAAGGGTATGGATAAAGGTATGGTTCAGGTTATTTGCGGCGAAGGCATAGGAAAGACTTCTCTGGCCGTAGGCAAGGGAATCGGCGCATTAATCCGACAGAAAACAGTTATTATGATTCAATTCCTGAAAGGCAACCAGGAAGCCGAGGGATTGGAGACATTAAAGCAGTTGGAGCCTGATATGAAGATATTCCGGTTTGAAAAATCATCCACTTTTTTTGAAAATCTTTCCGAAGAAGAAAAAGCGGAAGAGAGGATGAACATCCGCAACGGCCTTAATTTTGCTAAAAAGGTGTTGATGACCGGGGAATGTGATCTGCTTATATTAGATGAAGTGTTGGGAGCATTGGATCAGAAGATTATAACGGAAGAAGAAGTGAAAACGCTTTTAACCACGCGGGACGAAGAGATGGATTTAATTTTGACCGGAAAGGTGTTTCCGGATGATTTAAAACCGTACGTTGATTTGATTTCACAGATTAGCAATGTTAAAGTTGACAATCAGCGTTAATAATGTTAGTATGAATCATATATAAATGAAGTAGAGGTTGCGTTAATCATCAGTAACCTGTCCGATGCGTCAGGCCGCATGAGAAGACAGGCAAAAGGGTGCGACGCCGAAGGAAGATATGATGTCTGAGCATATCCTTCTGGGCATGTGATGAAGAATCATATGACTGTCATCCGAGAGGATGGGGAGCTACTGAAGGATGAATTATTGCGAACATTCAAACTTAGAGCTGGCCCATTGGCCGGCTCTTTTTTTACAAGGAGGAAAAAATAATGGCAATATTTGAAGGAGCAGGTGTAGCGCTTATTACACCCTTTACACAAACTGGAGAAGTAAATTACGAGAAACTGGAAGAACTCATTGAGGAACAGATTGCGGGCGGAACAGACAGCATTATTGCCTGCGGAACCACAGGCGAATCCTCCACCATGACACATGAGGAGCATTTAAATGTAATCCGTTTCATATGCGACAAGGTTAATAAAAGAATACCGGTAGTTGCAGGAACTGGCTCCAATTCCACGGCCGAGGCGATTTATATGTCGAAAGAAGCGGAAAAGGCAGGCGCTGACGGACTTTTGATCGTGACTCCTTATTATAATAAGGCAACGCAGAACGGTCTGATCGCTCATTATACAGCGATTGCCAATGCAGTTACAATACCGATTATTCTGTACCATATTCCAGGAAGAACCGGCGTTACCATGACTCCCCAGACCATAGTTACCTTGTGCAGGGATGTTGAGAACATCGTGGGAGTTAAGGAAGCCAGCGGAAACTTTTCAGCCATCGCAACTATGATGAACCTGGCCGACGGATGTGTGGATGTATATTCCGGCAATGATGATCAGATCGTTCCTCTTTTAGCGCTGGGCGGCAAGGGAGTTATTTCCGTATTATCCAATGTGGCTCCAAGACAGACTCATGATATCTGCGCATCTTTCTTTGCAGGCGATGTAAAGAAGAGCATGGAGATGCAGCTGGAAGCAATTCCTTTGGTGAACGAATTATTTCGCGAAGTAAATCCAATTCCGGTAAAAGCTGCTATGAACCTGATGGGCAAAGAAGTTGGTTCCTTGAGACTTCCTCTGACAGAGATGGAAGCTCAGAATCAGGAAAAACTTGCAAAGGCTATGAAGGATTACGGTATTTTAGCATAAAAACTGGAGGCTTGCGGAATGATAAAGATGATAATGCATGGCTGCAATGGGAAGATGGGGCAGGTGATTACCGGCCTTGTGGAATCAGAATCTGAGCTCACCATTGCCGCAGGAATTGATTTAAATGATACGGTACAGAATACTTACCCGGTTTTTAAAAGTCTTGACGAATGTACGGAAAAAGCCGACGTGATCGTGGATTTTGCCAACGCAAAGGCGGTGGACGCTCTTCTGGACTATTGTGAGAGAACAAAAACGCCGGTTGTCCTGTGTACCACAGGATTATCCCCGGAACAGCTGGAGCGGGTGAAACGCGTTTCTGAGACTGTGGCGGTGCTGCGGTCGGCCAATATGTCGTTGGGAGTGAACATGCTTCTTAAAATGGTTAAAGAGGCGGCCAGAACGCTGAGCACGGCAGGATTTGACATCGAGATTGTGGAGAAACACCATAATCAGAAGGTGGATGCGCCAAGCGGCACAGCCATCGCTTTGGCGGACTCTATTAATGAAGAGATGGATCATGTGTTTACTTATAAGTATGACAGAAGCGCAGAACGCGTAAAAAGGGATAAAAAGGAAATCGGCATTACCTCTGTCCGCGGCGGTTCCATTGTGGGTGAACATGACATTATATTTGCAGGCCAGGACGAGGTGGTTACTTTCAGCCATACCGCATATTCGAAAGCCATATTTGCCAAAGGAGCTGTAGAAGCGGCCAAATACCTGGCGGGAAAAGAACCGGGGCTTTATGATATGGCCGATGTGATCGGCTGATAGATGGCCGGATTTACCATATTTTTAATTTAAAATGGCAATATGTTCCACTATAAAACATTCTCCTCAGACACATAATAAGTACAGAAAGAGAAAGGAGAATGCGATTATGAAAAAAACCAGATTATATTTAGTTTTAGCGTTATTTACTTTAATGTTCGCGCTGACTGCCTGCAGTAACGGTAAAAATGATTCTACGAACCAATCCTCACAGGCAGCTACCGAATCGACGGGAAACACTTCAGCAGGAACCACCGAATCCATGACAACAGAAGAGGGAAGAATGGAATCTTCTTCTTCCGTAGACGAGAGCACAGGCGTAATCGATGGATTGATTAATGATGTGGAGAATGGTGTTGATGATATGGTTGGAGACGGTACGGGTACAGGCCCTACCACAGAATCTACAACCGCACGTTAAGGTTTCTTAAACTGGGACTGCAGAAAAAACGTCAGTCCCAGTTCTATTTCTAAGTTCTTTTCATTCTGATTTCATTCCTATTAATAAAATTACATAAGGAGAGGGTTGCATGGGGTGACATACCGCATAGGGAGCTTTTGGCGCAGGAAATCCTGGAGACGGAGGATGATTTCAGGACCTGATAAAAAGATCCTTAGAAAATGCTGTATCTGTATTCTGATTCTGGAGTCGGCTGTATTGGCCGGACATTTGAAACAGTTTCCTATATCAGTCACAAAGACGGAAGAACAGGTGCTGATCGAACAGGTGACAAAAGAGTTCGATGCGGGAGAGGAAAAAACAGTGTATGGTATACAGATTCTGATTAAGGAAGGCGAAATCCGCTTTTACCGGACACTCATTAAATAATCTAATAAAAGAAGCTATTGCAATTGGATTGCTGATGTATTATAATTTCTACTGAAATAGTGTTCTTTTATATCTAAAACTTATAAATTAAAAAGAAAAGGATAGGTGCTTACTCATGGAAAAGAAAGAGTTACTGTACGAAGGAAAAGCAAAAAAAGTTTATACTACGGAAGATCCGGACGTTTTAATCGTATCATATAAAGATGACGCTACAGCATTTGACGGGCTGAAAAAAGGAACGATCGTAGGAAAAGGCGCTATTAACAACCGTATGACAAACCACATCTTCAAAAAATTGGAGGAAAAAGGTGTACCTACCCATTTGGTTGAAGAGTTAAATGACAGAGAAACAGCCGTTAAGAAAGTGGAGATTGTTCCTCTTGAAGTTATAATCAGAAACTTTTCCGCAGGAAGCTTTGCTAAGAAGCTGGGCATGGAAGAGGGAATTAAATTATTACAGCCGACACTGGAATTCAGCTATAAAAATGATGATCTGCACGATCCATTTATCAACGATTACTACGCTCTTGCGCTGGGACTGGCTACCCAGGAAGAGATTGACGTTATCTGCAAATATGCATTTACGGTAAATGAAGTGATGCAGGAATATTTCGGAAGCCTTGGAATCGATTTAATCGACTTTAAGATCGAATTCGGCAGATATCACGGACAGATCATCCTCGCAGATGAAGTTTCACCGGATACCTGCAGACTTTGGGATAAAGAAACCCACGAAAAACTTGATAAGGACCGTTTCAGACGTGACCTTGGCAATGTAGAGGATGCTTATCAGGAAGTATTCAGACGTTTAGGCATTCAGTAATCAGAGAAAGGTATATGCATTCATGAACGACTATGTAGAATATATAAATCCGGATGAAGTGCATGAGGAGTGCGGCGTCTTTGGCATGTATGATTTTGACGGCAATGAAGTGGCCTCAGAAATTTATTACGGCCTGTTTGCCCTCCAGCACAGAGGACAGGAAAGCTGTGGTATTGCAGTCAGCGATACGGAAGGACCTAAGGGAAAAGTCTATACCCATAAGGGGATGGGGCTTTGCAACGAAGTGTTTACTCCGGAGATATTAGAAGGGCTTCATGGCAACATCGGTGTCGGACATGTGCGCTACTCCACAGCGGGGAGCAGCACCCGTGAAAATGCACAGCCGCTGGTACTTAACTATGTAAAGGGAACGCTGGCACTGGCCCATAATGGTAATCTTGTCAATGCGCCTGAACTCAGACGGGAACTGGAATATACAGGAGCTATTTTCCAGACCACCATCGATTCGGAAGTAATTGCATACCATATCGCTCGTGAGCGTATCAATACGCCGAATGTTGAAACAGCCGTCGCCAATGCGATGAAGAAGATAAAGGGCGCTTACGCCTTAGTCATCATGAGCCCGAGAAAATTAATCGGTGCCCGTGATCCTTTTGGATTCAAGCCTTTATGCATCGGAAAAAAGGACAACGCCTATATTCTGGTGTCTGAAAGCTGCGCTCTCGATACGATTGACGCTGAATTTGTCCGGGACGTGCTTCCGGGAGAGATCGTATCGATTACCAAAGACGGAATCAAATCGGACACTTCCATGTGCCTGAAAGATAAGAGCAAAGAGGCGAGATGTATTTTTGAATATATCTATTTTGCAAGACCGGACAGCGTATTTGACGGAGTCAGCATTTACCATTCCAGAATTCACGCAGGACGCTGCTTAGCCATCGATTCTCCTGTGGAGGCCGATCTGGTTGTAGGCGTTCCGGAATCGGGCAATGCGGCCGCTTTAGGATATTCCATGGAGTCAGGCATTCCTTATGGAACCGCTTTTGTAAAGAACTCCTATGTGGGAAGAACCTTTATTAAGCCGAAGCAGAGCAGCAGAGTTTCCAGCGTTAAGGTAAAGCTGAATGTGCTGAAAGAGGCAGTGGCCGGCAAACGTGTGGTCATGATCGATGATTCCATCGTCCGCGGTACCACCAGCGCCCTGATTGTAAACATGCTTAGGGAAGCGGGAGCCAAAGAGGTACACGTGAGAATCAGCGCGCCTCCATTTTTACATCCTTGTTATTTTGGAACTGATATTCCTTCGGAAGACCAGCTCATTGCACATAATAAAAGTATTGAAGATATCCGCCGTATCCTGACTGCAGATTCTTTATCCTATCTGCGCATGGAACGTCTGGCGGAGATGGCTGAGGGGCTGCCGATCTGTACGGCCTGCTTCAGCGGTGATTATCCGATCGCACCGCCTACGGAAGATATCCGTGGGGAATTTGCAGAATAGTTTATAGAAGAATGAGGAGATTTTGAATGTACGATAAATACCAAAGTCCGTTATCTGAACGCTATGCCAGCAAAGAGATGCAGTATATCTTTTCTCCGGACAAGAAATTTAAAACCTGGAGAAAGCTGTGGATTGCCCTGGCTGAGACTGAAAAGGAACTGGGACTGAATATTACACAAGAGCAGATTGAAGAATTAAAAGCCCATGCGGAAGAGATCAATTACGATGTGGCAAAGGAACGGGAAAAACTGGTCCGCCATGATGTAATGTCTCATGTATACGCCTATGGACAGCAGTGTCCCAAGGCAAAGGGAATCATTCATCTGGGAGCAACTTCCTGCTACGTAGGCGACAATACGGACATCATTATCATGACAGAGGCCCTGAAGCTGGTCCGCAATAAGCTGATCAATGTTATGGCGGAGCTGGCTAAATTCGCAGACAGCTATAAGAATCTTCCGACTCTGGCGTTCACCCATTTTCAGCCGGCCCAGCCAACTACGGTTGGTAAGAGGGCGACGCTCTGGCTTCAGGAACTGAACCTGGATTTAGAGGATCTGGATCATGTGCTCAGCACCATGAAGCTGCTGGGGTCAAAAGGTACCACCGGCACACAGGCCAGCTTTTTGGAACTGTTTGACGGAAACCACGAATTGTGCCGCAAGGCAGACCAGCTGATCGCAGAGAAGATGGGATTTGACAGCTGTTATCCTGTTTCCGGACAGACTTATTCCAGAAAAGTGGATACCAGAGTATTGAACGTGCTGGCAGGAATTGCCCAGAGCGCCCATAAATTCTCCAACGATATCCGCCTTCTTCAGCATCTGAAAGAAGTGGAAGAACCATTTGAAAAGAACCAGATCGGTTCTTCGGCGATGGCATATAAGAGAAACCCTATGAGAAGTGAGAGAATCGCCTCCCTGTCCAATTATGTGATGGCCGATGTGATGAACCCAATGCTGGTATCTTCTACCCAGTGGTTTGAGAGAACCCTGGATGATTCCGCCAACAAACGTCTCAGCGTTCCGGAAGGTTTCCTGGCTATTGACGGTATTTTAGATCTTTATTTAAATGTTGTGGACGGCCTTGTGGTCTATCCGAAAGTAATTGAAAAGCGTCTGATGGCAGAGCTTCCGTTTATGGCGACCGAAAACATCATGATGGATGCGGTAAAAGCAGGCGGAGACCGTCAGGAACTTCATGAGAAGATCCGCACCTTATCCATGGAAGCGGGCAAAAATGTGAAGGAAAAAGGCCTGGACAACAACCTTTTGGAACTGATCGCAGCAGACCCTGCGTTCGGCTTATCTCTGGAAGAACTGAAACAGACCATGGACCCATCCAAGTATGTGGGCCGCGCTCCGCAGCAGGTGGACGAATTCCTGAATGAAGTGATCCGCCCGATTCTGGACGAGAACAAAGCAATTTTAGGAATGACAGCAGAGATTAATGTATAAATAATTAAATTTTGACGCTTAATAAATAGGAATTACGGCAGAAGAACCGGCTCAGATAAGGAGAGCTGCTTCTGACGTGGTTCCTGTTTTTTTGTTACAGTTAAGCCATCCGATGTCTGCGTCAGGTCCGGCAGTTTCCATGGCCTTTCCTGTGACTTTGCAGGGTATTAGCAATTCTTAACGCGCAGTATTTTTCGTTCAAGGGAAATGTCCACCTGTTTGAGCGTATGCGAGTTTGGGCATTTCCCTTGGTTTTTAGAAAAATTCTGCACGTTTAGAAGTGCTTATGCCCGAAACCGGAACAGGAAAGGCCATGGAAACTGCCGGACCTGACGCAGACATCGGATGGCTTAACTGTCACGTTTTTTTCTATTTTATAAATATTTTTATTGATTTTAGAGACTGATTCATATATACTGTATTCTGTTGTTAAAATTTAGTATCTTGTAGGAGGACAAATGAATGGTTAGAGCGATCGTTGGAGCCAACTGGGGAGACGAAGGAAAAGGTAAGATTACGGATATGCTTGCCAGAGAATCCGATATTATCATCAGATTCCAGGGGGGAAGTAATGCAGGACATACCATTATTAATAACTATGGAAAATTTGCGCTGCATCTGCTGCCATCCGGTGTTTTTTACAATCACACCACAAGCATTATCGGTAATGGGGTAGCGCTGAACATACCATATTTAATCAATGAGATTAATTCACTGGTAGAGAGAGGCGTTCCAAAGCCAAAGATCCTTGTGTCTGACCGCGCACAGATTTTGATGCCTTACCATGTGCTTCTCGACACATATGAGGAAGCCCGTCTTGCCGGTAAGTCATTTGGTTCTACGAAGTCAGGTATTGCGCCATTTTACTCAGATAAATATGCAAAAATAGGTTTCCAGGTCAGCGAATTGTTTGACGAGGAGACCTTAAAGGAAAAAGTGGAACGTGTCTGTGAACTGAAAAATGTTCTGTTTGAGCATTTATACCATCAGCCGCCGCTGAATCCGGACGAGTTATACGCCACATTACTGGAATACCGCGATATGATCGCACCATATGTATGTGATGTTTCCGCCTATCTCCATGAAGCGATTAAAGAAGGAAAAGCAATCCTTTTGGAAGGCCAGTTAGGCTCTTTAAAAGATCCGGATCACGGAATTTACCCGATGGTAACTTCCTCCTCCACGCTGGCAGCTTACGGCGCTATCGGAGCCGGAATACCTCCGTATGAGATCAAACAGATCACTACCGTGGTAAAGGCTTACTCCAGCGCAGTGGGCGCAGGAGCATTTGTCAGTGAAATCTTCGGTGAGGAAGCGGATGAACTGAGACGCCGCGGCGGAGACGGCGGAGAATTCGGAGCCACCACAGGCCGCCCGAGACGTATGGGCTGGTTTGATGCCGTAGCTTCCCGCTATGGATGCCGTATTCAGGGTACAACGGAAGCCGTGCTCACCGTATTGGATGTGCTGGGATACCTGGATGAACTTCCGGTATGCGTGGGATACGAGATCGACGGTAAGATAACCAGAGATTTTCCGACCACAGTACAGCTTGAAAAAGCAAAACCTGTTTACGAGGTGCTGCCGGGCTGGAAATGCGATATCCGCGGAATTAAGAAATATGAAGAACTGCCGGAGAATTGCAGAAAGTATATTGAGTTCATCGAAAAAGAGCTGGAAGTGCCGGTGACCATGGTATCCAATGGGCCGAATAGAGACGATATTATTTATAGATAAGCAGAGATTAAAGTAAAGGGTGAAGGCATTTTCGAAAATGCCTTCACCCTTTACTTTAATCTCTGTTTTTTAAATACTTTGTCACCAGCCCAAATGCGTATAAAAAGACCGGAACCGCTACCGTGCAGTAGATGGAAAGGGTCAGCAGGCTTTGGGCATTGGGGCTCTTCATGAGGGCGAATACGAGAGTGGAAACATACAGTCCAACAAGAAGTATAATCCCCACAATCGCCAGTATTCTCTGCAATTTCAAACGTTCAACCTTCTTTCTAAACGGAAAAACGGCGGTTATTCTGCCAATTCCTCCCACATTTCATATAATTCTTCCAATCTGGAATTGATGGCTTCTTTTTCTTTATTCAGCTCCATTAACTTAGAAACATTGGAGTAAACCTCTTCCTGAGTTAAAAGCAGGTCGATTTCAGCATCTCTTGTTTCCTTGCTGTGGATCTCATCCTCAACCTTTTTTAAGTCGTTTTGTCTTTTCCTGATGCGGGCCTGTTCCTCTTTTTGAGCTTTCCAGTCCTGTTTGACCCCGGATTCACTGGCAGGGGCAGAAGCGGAATCGGCGCCGGATTCTAAGGCGTGAAGGCTGTTTAATAAGTCTTTTTTCTCCAGATAATAATCGTAATTTCCAATATAGTTAATAAATGTCTCCTGAGATAATTCCAGAATCCTGGTTGCTGTCTTGTTGACGAAATAACGGTCGTGGGACACATACAGCACGGTTCCGGTATAGTGATTCAAAGCGTTCTCAAGGATCTCTTTTGAAGTGATGTCCAAATGGTTGGTGGGCTCGTCCAGGATTAAAAAGTTTGCTTCCGAGAGCATTAATTTTGCCAGGGAAACACGGCCCCGTTCGCCGCCGCTTATGTCTTTAATCCGTTTAAAAACATCGTCTCCGGTGAAGAGAAAGGCAGCTAAAATATTCCGGACCTGAGTGTTGGTCATGTTCGGATAGGTGTCCTGAAGCTCATCAAATAAGGTTTTTTCCATGTGAAGAACCTGGTGTTCCTGGTCATAATAGCCGATATGGACTTTGGAACCCAGATGGATTTCTCCGCTGTCGGCGGGAAGCATGTCGTTGATAATCTTTAAAAGGGTGGTTTTTCCGGTACCGTTGTTGCCGATGACGGCAACCCGTTCCCCCCGCTTAATATCGATGTCCACATCCTTGAAGAGCGAAAGATTATCAAATGATTTGCTCAGTCCACGTATGGTCAGCACATCATTACCGCTGATGGTATTGGGCTCTAAGCGGATGCCCATCTCGTCGTTTACTTCTACCGGTTTATCCAGCACTTCGATTTTGGAAAGCATTTTTTCACGGCTTTCCGCGCGTTTGATGGATTTTTCCCGGTTAAAGGATTTTAATTTGGCGATGACTTCTTCCTGGTGTTTGATTTCCTGCTGCTGGTTCATATAAGCCTTGATCTGAGCGTCCCTCAGCATCGCTTTTTTCTCGCTGTAAGCGCTGTAATTGCCCTGGAAAACCGTAGCGTGGCCGTTGTCCAGTTCCACAATTTTGGTGACCACACGGTCCAGGAAATAGCGGTCATGGGCTACGATGACAACGGCGCCGTTATAGTTTAGAAGATAAGTTTCCAGCCAGGCGATAGATTCCATGTCCAGGTGGTTGGTCGGCTCGTCCAGCAGAATGATATCCGGCTTGGAGAGCAGGAGTTTACCAAGGGAAACGCGGGTTTTCTGTCCGCCGGACAGGGTGGTGATCTGCTTTGTAAATTCTTCTTCCGGGAACCCAAGTCCCTTTAAGACACCGGTGATCTCGCTTTGATAAGCGTAGCCGTTCTGAAGTTCAAATTCATGGTTTAAGCGGCTGTAGACGGAGAGCATGTCGTCCAGCTCCTTACCGGATGCGTGCTTCATCTCGATCTCTAAGCTGCGGATTCGTTCCTCCATTTCGATGAGTGGGCGTTTTACTTCCAGCAGCTCCTCAAAAATTGTGCGCTGGCTGCTCAAATCCTGATGCTGCGCCAGATATCCGATTGATTTGCCCCGGGAAACTACAACATCACCTTCGTCGGCCGGAAGTTCGCCGATAATCACCTTTAATAAGGTAGATTTACCTGCTCCGTTGATGCCGACGATGGCTGCTTTTTCGTGTTCTTCTATATGAAAGGATACATGTTCGATTATAACGTCGGTACCAAAAGCCTTGGTAACGTTGCTGCATGATAAAATCATAAAATTCCTCCTGAAATGTACAATGTCCATTCGTATTAGTATAATATAGGATAGGAAAATTTTCAACATTTAAAAGCCCTAAGTTACATTATATCAGGGATTTGAGCAAAATGTTTGACATTGTTTTCACACACAGGTATAATCATAGATAGTGGACTAAATCAAGGAAGGTGGGTACATCGTGGAACAGAAAGAAATATCAAAGGCAGTCATTTCAAGGCTTCCGAGATACTACCGTTATCTGGGAGAATTGCTTGAGGCCGGCGTTGAGAGGATTTCCTCTAACGATTTAAGTGTCCGGATGAAAGTGACGGCATCTCAGATCAGACAGGATCTGAATAATTTTGGAGGTTTTGGACAGCAGGGATATGGATATAATGTAAAATACTTATATACAGAAATCGGAAAAATCCTCGGAATAGACAGACAGCATAATTTAATTATCATCGGTGCCGGTAATTTGGGACAGGCGATTGCCAATTACGCGAACTTTGAAAAGCGTGGATTTATCATCAAAGGAATGTTTGATATCAATCCAAGGCTGATCGGCCTGGTAGTCAGAGGCATTGAGATCCGTGGTGTGGACGATTTGGAGAATTTCATTGTGGAAAATGATGTTCAGATCGCTGCCCTTACCATTCCTAAGACAAAAGCTCCGGAGATCGCGGACCGCCTGGTGAAAGCGGGTATTAAAGCGATTTGGAATTTTGCGCATACCGATCTGGTGGTTCCGGATGATGTGGTGGTTGAGAATGTGCATTTATCGGAGAGCCTTATGAGACTTTCTTACAGAGTCTGCAGCATGCAGGACAATCAGGAGAGGGAAGCAAAGGAAGAAAAGAGATAATGATATTTGGAATAGGTACCGATTTAATTGAAATTGAACGTGTTGAGAAGGCCTGTCAAAAAGAGGCTTTCTTGACTCGTACCTATACGGAACGCGAATGCCGGCAAGCGAAGGGGAAAGCCTCTGTGCTCGCTGGCAATTTTGCTGTAAAGGAAGCGGTTGCCAAATCCTTTGGCACGGGATTTCGGTCATTTATGCCCATCGATATTGAGGTGCTGCGGGATGATTTGGGAAAACCGTATGTGGTTTTATACCGGGGAGCTAAGAAACTGGCGGAAGAATCAGGAATCAGGACGATTCATGTATCCATAAGCAATACCCAGATGCACGCAGCGGCATTTGCGGTGGCGGAACGGGAGGATGTATGAGATATTTATTAACCGGAAAACAGATGAAGCAGGTGGACCGTTATACAATCGAACAGATCGGCATTCCTTCTCTGGTGCTGATGGAGCGTGCCGCTTTAGCGGTGGCGGAAGAGACGATGAAACACGCCGAAAAAAAGGAACATATCTGGGTGGCCTGCGGAACCGGGAACAATGGTGCGGACGGGATAGCGGCGGCCAGAATGATGTTTTTAAAAGGATATGACGTGCTTGTGCTTTTGGCCGGGAATCCGGAGCATGGAACGGCTGAATATCATCAGCAGATGAAGATCGCTCAGGAGCTGGGAATGAATATGGCTGAGTTTAAAGATTTCATTCCGGGGCGCTGTGATGTGCTGGTGGACGCTGTATTCGGTGTGGGATTAGACCGTGAGATCGGAGGGGAATACCGGGAGCTGTTAGAGCTTTTAAACGGCCGTGCACCCCGGTTTACCGTGGCGGTGGATATTCCTTCCGGCATTCATTCCGATTCAGGAAAGGTGATGGGAATTGCGGTTAAAGCGGATGTGACGGTAACATTTGGCTGGCAGAAGCTGGGGACCTGTCTGTATCCGGGAAAAGAATATTCAGGAACCGTGGTAATTGACGATATCGGATTTCCGAAGAAAAGCTTAGAACAGGTTTCGCCTCAGGCATTTACGTATGAAGAAGCGGACTGGGGACGGATTCCCAGGCGCCCGGCCTATTCCAATAAAGGGAGTTTTGGAAAAGTGCTCATTATTGCAGGAAGCGCCGGAATGTCAGGAGCCGCGTATTTAAGCGCATCTGCCGCCTATGCCATGGGAGCGGGCCTTGTTAAGGTATTTACTGTGGAGGAAAACAGGGTGGTTCTTCAGCAGCAGCTGCCGGAGGCCATTATTGAATGTTATGATCCGGAAGCTGTTTTTAAAGAGAAAGCAGGTTTTGAAGAGCAGGCAGGAAAAGCGTTGGAGTGGGCGGACTTGGTGGTGCTGGGGCCGGGAATCGGCCAGGGAGAATATGTGCCGCCGCTGGTGAAATTTGTGCTCACCCACGCCTATGTTCCCATTGTTCTGGATGCGGACGGTTTAAATGCGGTGGCAAAACACCAGGAGCTGACCGGATATTTTACTGAAAATATCATCATTACCCCTCATTTAGGCGAAATGTCCAGGCTGACCGGTAAACGTGTTGAGGAAATACGGGAAAATCTCCACGAGACGGCGTTGGAATACAGCGGCCGGTATGGAATTACCTGTGTGTTAAAAGATGCGGTTACAGTCATCGGAATGAAGGGTGGAAGAGTATACTATAACAGCAGCGGAAACAGCGCCATGGCAAAAGCCGGTTCCGGGGATGTGCTGACGGGCCTGATCGCAGGCCTGCTGGGCCTTGGGATGGAAGAATCGGAGGCTGCGGCATTAGGCGTCTATCTTCACGGCTGCGCAGGGGATCGGGTTTTCAAAGAAAGAGGCCAGCACGGCCTGCTGGCAAGAGATTTAGTGGAGGCGGTCCGTCAGGGAATAGCGCTTTAAGCCAAAGCGTCGGCGGCATGATATCTGACGGCAGAATCGAGGTTAATATGAAAACATACAGCAGAGTATATGCAGAAATTGATTTAGATGCGGTTATAAAGAATATGGAATCCATGAAAGCCAATCTGGATCCTGATACAGCTATGATTGGGGTGGTGAAAACCGACGGATACGGGCATGGAAGCGTTCCGGTGGCTAAAGTGATCGATCCCTATGTGACCGGATATGCGGTTGCCACCATTGAAGAAGGAATTCTTTTGAGGCGTCACGGAATCAAAAAGATGATATTAATATTGGGCTCTGTTCACGAAAGCCAGTTTGAAGATCTGATTAAATATGAGCTGTCTTTGTCGGTATTCCAGATGGAAAAGGGCGAGCAGCTGTCAGAAATAGCCGTGTCCATGGGAAAAACGGCAGGAATACACATTGCGCTGGATACGGGTATGAGCAGGATCGGCTTTCCGGTAAACCGGGAATCAGCGGAAATGATTGCTGCCATCAGCTGTTTTCCTGGAATCCGGATTGAGGGCATGTTCACCCATTTTGCAAAGGCGGATGAGAAGGATAAAGCGTCCGCAAGGCGCCAGCTGTGCGCCTATGAGCAGATGGTGGAGATGCTGAATGAGATGAGAATAAAGATACCGATGAAGCATTGTTCCAACAGCGCGGGAATTATTGATTTAAAGGAAGCGCAAATGGATGCGGTGAGGGCAGGGATCTCCATCTACGGGATGTATCCGTCGGAAGACGTGCAGAAACGCCTGGTCCCGCTGTATCCGGTATTATCCTTAAAGAGCCGGATTGTGCTCATAAAGTCCATCGAACCGGGGACTTCGGTCAGCTATGGAGGCACATTTACGGCTGAAAAAATGATGAAAATAGCCACCATTCCGATCGGTTACGGAGATGGCTATCCGAGAAATCTGTCCAACAAAGGCTGTGTTTTGATTCATGGAAAGAGGGCGCCAATTTTGGGCCGGATCTGCATGGATCAGATGATGGTGGATGTTACTCAGATACCGGAAGCACGCGAGGATGACGAAGTGACTTTAATCGGCGCGGATGGCGATGAGCGGATCAGCGTGGAAGAGATCGCCGGAACCTGCGGCGGTTTTCATTACGAAATCGTGTGCGATATTGGAAAGCGGGTTCCCAGGGTTTATAAGAAAAATGGGCTTACTGTTGGCACAAAAGATTATTTTGACGACAGATATGAAGGTTTTGAAGAGCTGTAGAGAAACGAAATAAGCGTTCCGATCATATTATATTAGGAATATACTGCTTAAAGCATGGCAATACTATAGGCAGAAGTTCTTAAAATGGAGTGAATGATAATATGATAATTAGACGCGGAGATATATATTATGCAGATTTAAGACCGGTTGTGGGCTCGGAGCAGGGCGGCATCCGCCCGGTGCTGATCATTCAAAATGATATCGGTAATAAACACAGCCCAACGGTAATCTGCGCTGCAATTACTTCTAAGATGAACAAGGCCAAACTGCCTACTCATGTGGAACTGGATACAAAGCGGTGCGACATGATAAAGGATTCCGTCATTCTTTTAGAACAGCTGAGGACCATTGACAAGCAGAGGCTGAAAGAAAAGATCTGCCATATCGATGAAGAGCTGCAAAACAAGGTAAATCATGCATTAATGGTGAGCTTGGAACTGGATACATAGTTTCACCATTGACGAAAGGCCCGGAATCTGTTATATTTGCTAATGTCAGAGTACGTTAACGATAAAAAAGGAGTCATAACATTTCATGGACGATGGTTATTCGCTATACTGCGTAATCATATTTTTTCTATTTATTTTATTGGATGCGGTATTTTACGGATTTGGTTCCGCAATTCAGAATATTAATATCTCAAATCTGGAAAAGGATAAGGAAGACGGCAATAAAAAAGCGGTGATGCTGCTTAAAATTGCGGAGCAGCCGGCAAAATTTATTAATGCGGTTCAGATCCTGACCAATCTCACAAGTATGGTGATGGGAGCCTGGATTTTGCGGTATTTTAGATTAGGCCTGAATATGGTCGCTGCGGGAATTGTGCTTCTGGTGATTTTAATCAGCTTCGGCATCATTATTCCCAAACGCCTGGCGGCCAAGAACCCGGAAAAGTGGGGATATCAGATGATATCCATTGTCCGCGTTGTGGTTCTTCCGATGATGCCTTTTATCTGGATTGTGACCGGAATTTCCTATCTGGTTTTAAAGCTGATGGGAATTGATTTAAACAGTGCAGATGATAATGTGACAGAAGAAGATATCATGTCCATGGTTAATGAGGGGCATGAGCACGGAGTTTTGGAAGCCAGCGAAGCGGAGATGATTACCAATATCTTCGAATTCGACGACAAAGAAGCTTCCGATATTATGACCCATAGAAAGAATATTGTGGCATTGGATGCATCCATGACTTTGAAGGATGCGGTTGGTTTTATCCTGAAAGAGGGCAATAACTCCAGATATCCTGTATATGAGAAGGATATTGATGATGTAATCGGCATTTTACATATGAAAGATGCTTTGATTTATGCGGAGAATCACGATGTGGACGGGCAGGAGATCGGAAAGATTGACGGACTTCTGAGAGAGGCCCATTTCATACCGGAAACCCGTAACATCAATTCCCTGTTTAAAGAGATGCAGTCCCAGAAGACCCATATGGAGATCGTGGTGGACGAGTACGGACAGACGGCCGGAATTGTCACCATGGAAGATATTCTGGAAGAGATTGTGGGAAATATCATGGATGAATACGATGTGGACGAGACGTTTATCACGCCGCTGGAAGACGGTTCTTATGAACTGAGCGGTATGACTCCGTTAGAGGATGTGGCGGAAGCGCTGTCAATCGAGTTCGGAGAAGAGGATTACGATACGTATGATACGCTGAACGGTTTCCTGATATCCAAGCTGGACCGGATACCACAGGAGGATGAGGATTCGGAAATTTCCTACAGCGGTTATCTGTTTAAGATTTTGAAAGTTGAGAATAAGATGATTCATTCCGTAAAAGCTTCTAAAGTTTCCTCTGAGGAGGAAAGCCGGAGCATAGGGATGCAGTCGGATGATAATGACAGAAACGCCTGACGATGCCAGGCGTTCCTTTTATATTAGTGACGGAATTTTAACAGCGGGCGTTAATTTTACTGGAAGAGGGAGTATGTGAAAGGTTATGAGACATTTACTGATGAATACAAAAGAGATGCTGGGCGACCGGGTATTTTTGCGCAAGGCGGCTATGATCGCCCTTCCTGTGGCGATGCAGGGAATGCTGAATACGGTGGTAAACCTTGTGGACAATCTGATGATCGGAAGCCTGGGCCCTACCGCCATCGCTTCGGTGGGACTGGCCAATAAGGTGTTTTTTGTGTTCTCGCTATTGGTGTTCGGCGTTGCCAGCGGATCGGGAATTCTGGCCGCTCAGTATTGGGGGAACGGCGATGTAAAAAGCATTCGCAAGGTGCTTGGAATGGGACTTATGATATCCGTTTGTGCGGCCGTTGCCTTTTTAATTCCGGTCCGTGCCAATCCGAAAGCGGTTATGAAGATATTTACCACCAGCCAGAGCAGCATTGATATGGGGGCGTCTTATCTTCTGGTTGCGGCAGTTTCCTATCCGTTTATCGCGGTTACCAATACATACGTTGCCATGCTGAGGGCGGTTAACCGGGTTAAGGCTCCTGTAATCATCAGCTGCGTGGCAATTATAACGAATATTTTCTTTAACTATATTTTCATATTCGGCAATTTCGGCGCTCCGGCCATGGGAGCTGTGGGAGCGGCGCTGGCAACCTTAATAGCCAGAGTTTTGGAGTCCGTCCTGATTCTGAGCGTGGTCTATGGAACAAAGACCCCGCTGGCCTGCCACGTGAGAGAGTTATTCGGATATTCAAAAAGCTTTCTGCAGAAATATTTTATTACCGCGTCTCCTGTAATCGCCAATGAGTTCATCTGGGGCCTGGGAACGACGATCTATTCCATGGCATATGGAAGAATGGGCGACAATGCCGTAGCCGCCATTACAGTGGCCACAACCATTCAGGATATCGTAGTCGTGCTGTTTCAGGGGCTCAGCGCCGCCACAGCAGTCATCTTGGGAAATGAACTGGGAGCAGGCCGTCTAAAAACGGCGGAAAAATACGCGACCAATTTTTTCATTCTCCAGTTTATCGTAACCGTCATCGGGGCCGTATTCTGTGTGGGAACAAGATGGCAGGTAATCGGAATGTATGGGCATCTCCCAGCAGAGGTGGCCAATGACATCAGCCGCTGTCTGATCGTATTCGCCCTGTTTATGCCGTTTAAGATGTTCAACTATGTGAACGTGGTAGGCGTATTAAGAAGCGGCGGCGATACCAGGATGTGTCTGATTATCGATACCAGCGGTGTATGGCTGATTGGAATCCCCCTGGCATTCTTAGGCGGCCTGGTTTTAAAACAGCCGATTTACATCGTATATGCTATGGTTCTTCTGGAGGAAGTATACAAAGCGATCGTGGGCTACATCCGCTACCGTCAGAAAAAATGGCTTCGCAATCTTACCTGAGAAGTATAGGAAGCGGAAATACTTAAAACTCCGGTTCTCAGTCAAAAACCAGAGGATAAAAACCCCAGGGCGGCCGGAAAGCCGTAAAGGCTAAGGTAAATGTTAAGGGAAATACATACTTGATATTCAAAGAAAATGGTGTTAGAATAGAAAAGATGTTTACGTTTTGAAGAAAGAAAAGGAGTGTTAAACAATGTCCGGACATTCAAAGTTTGCCAACATAAAACACAAAAAAGAGAGAAATGACGCTGCAAAAGGTAAGATATTTACCGTAATCGGACGAGAGATCGCCGTAGCAGTAAAAGAAGGCGGAGCTGATCCTGCCAATAACAGCAGACTTCGTGATGTAATTGCAAAAGCAAAGGCTAACAACATGCCAAACGATACCATCGACCGCGGTATTAAGAAAGCGGCCGGAGATGCGAATGCGGTAAATTATGAAACGATTACTTATGAAGGTTACGGCCCTAATGGTGTGGCCATTATCGTTGATACCCTTACAGATAATAAGAACCGAACAGCGGCCAATGTAAGAAACGCATTTACAAAAGGCGGCGGCAATGTAGGCACACCCGGCTGTGTATCCTATATGTTTGATAAAAAAGGTCAGATCATCATCGATAAAGAGGAATGTGATATGGACCCGGATGAACTCATGATGCTGGCTCTTGACGCAGGTGCAGAGGACTTCTCCGAAGAAGAGGACAGCTACGAAGTGATCACCGATCCGGATGATTTCAGCAAGGTACGTGAAGAACTGGAATCTGCCGGAATTCCTATGGTAGAAGCAGAAGTAACCATGATTCCCCAGACCTGGACAGAACTTACGGATGAAGATTCCATCAAGAAAATGAACCGTATTCTGGACCTTTTAGACGAAGAAGATGACGTCCAGGCCACCTACCATAACTGGGACGAATAAAAATATTGCTGAACTAAATTGTTATTTAACGGATTTGGGAAAGGTACGCACAGAACCAGGAGCCAGAGCCGGAAGAAAACAATCGGAGGGGGGAACCGGACCAGGGAAGAAAGATACGGACGAATGGGATTCGGGATTCGCCCCTAAGAACTACTAAGACCCGTAAGGACAGAACGAGACAGGCCAGCGCCATTCGCAGTGAACTCTTGATGACTTCGCTGCTCAGCGGCGTATCGCTTAATAAGCGCTTTAAAAACTGAGACGGAAATCAGTTTTTACCTGCCTCGTTCTGCCCTTACGGGTCTAAGTAGTTCTAAAGGGGTTCCATACGATCCCATTCGTCCGTATCTTTCTTCCCTGGTCCGGTTCACCCCTCCGATTGTTTTCTTCCGGCTCTGGCTCCTGGTTCTGTGCTGGTTTTCGCTAGCCTGGTTAAAAACAATGTTATTGCATTATTATTTACGTAAATCCAAATTTACATAGATCGTGAAGGCATTTTCAGAAAAGCCTTCAGGTTTTACTTTAAACGTCAAAGCATTTCGCGAAAAGACCTCACCCTTTACATTAAATGGTGAAGGCATTTCTGAAAATGCCTTCACCATTTAATGTAAAATTTACTTATTGATCCACCAAATCTTTTTTATCCTCAGCTAGCCAAGCAACAGCCGGAAAGAAGGGGAAACCTGGGCGGGCGGCGGGAATAATAAGAGATAGGGGATCGTTTGCAGACCCTTAGAGGTACTTGGTCGGCAGAAATGGAAAAAGGCAGACAAATACTGAATACCGAATCAGTATTTGAGGCGTGCGCCTGGCATGGGCAGGTTCTAACGGGTGAAAGTCCCGAGTGCGGGTTGATTAGCGCCAAGCACACAGCCAAGGGCAAGGGTGTCCACCGCGAGGTGGAATCTGAAGGAAGCCG
>NZ_PKUU01000036.1 GCF_002899675.1 Clostridium sp. chh4-2
CAGTATTTGAGGCGCCCTTGAACGATGAAGTCATAAAGAGTTCATCGTGAATGGCGCCGCGCTGCCTTTTTCCGCTCTTGGCGGCCTAGTATCACTTAGGGTCGTAACCCGAATCCCCTGCCTTTCTCTAGTTCCGCCGCCCGCCCAGGTTTCCCCTTCTTTCCGGCGTACCTTAGCCAGTTAAATAAAGATTTGCAACTTATTTATTTTGCAACGATGTTTACGATTTTGCCTGGGACATAGATTTCTTTTAGGATGGTTCCGGAAAGTTTGTCTCCCAGTGCTGTTTTACCGGCGGCGATGGCATCTTCTTTCGATGCGTCAGCTGGTATGTTGACAACGGCTCTTGTCTTTCCGTTGACCTGGACTGCGATTTCGATCTCGTCGTCTTTCATGGCTTCTTCGTCGCATTCCGGCCACTGTGCGTGGAATACGGTGTCGGTTCCGCCTAACTGCTGCCATAATTCCTCACCGATATGAGGGGCAAACGGAGCCAGAAGAATTACGAATGTCTTTAATGTTTCTATATCAATACCGCCTGTTTTCTTAGACAGTTCGATCAATTTGTTGTTGTACTCCATGAAACCGGAAATGACTGTGTTCAGATTAAACTGGTTAAATCTCTGTTCGATATCGAATACCAGTTTATGACGGAGTTTCACCATCTCTTTTGTTTCAGCCACATTTTTATCTTTGCTGTCTGTTACGAGATTCCAGAAACGGTTCAGGAATCTGGCAACGCCTTCGATTCCTCTGTCATCCCATTCAGCATCCAATTCCGGCGGTCCTACGAATAATTCATACATTCTGAGCGCATCACAGCCATAGTCTCTTACTAAATCGTCCGGTGATACCACATTGCCTTTTGATTTACTCATCTTGATGCCGTTTTTGCCGTTGATCATACCCTGATTGAACAGTTTTTTGAACGGTTCATCAAAATCAATCGCTCCGATATCATGAAGGAATTTGGTATAGAATCTGGAGTAGAGCAAATGAAGAACTGCATGTTCTACGCCGCCGATATACATATCCACAGGAAGATATTTGTCCGCTTTCTCTTTGGATACCAGTTCTTTGTCATTGTGGTTGTCCACATAACGGAGGAAGTACCAGGATGAACCTGCCCACTGTGGCATGGTGTTGGTCTCTCTCTTTGCCGGTGCGCCGCACTGAGGACAGGTTGTGTTCACCCATTCGTCAATGCCCGCAAGAGGTGATTCTCCGGTTCCTGTCGGCTGGTAGCTCTCCACTTCAGGAAGTCTTAATGGAAGCTGGTCTTCCGGAACCGCTACATTGCCGCAGTGAGGGCAATGGATGATCGGAATCGGCTCGCCCCAATAACGCTGCCTGGAGAATACCCAGTCACGGAGTTTATAGTTTACAGTCTTCTTGCCGAGACCCCGCGCTTCGATCATGGCAGGAGCCTCTTTTTTCAGAACTGCGGATTCCATGCCGTTCCACTCTCCGGAATTGATCATGATGCCGCTTGCTTCTGTGTAAGCTTCTGTCATATTTTCGATTTCTTTGCCGTCTTTGGCGATAACCTGGATGATCGGAATGTTGAATTTTGTTGCGAATTCAAAGTCACGGTCATCGTGAGCCGGAACGCACATGATTGCTCCGGTACCATAATCAGCCAGTACATAATCGGAAAGCCAGATCGGAACTTTAGCTCCGTTTAATGGATTGATCGCATAGCTTCCTGTAAATACGCCTGTTTTTTCTTTGTCCTGAAGACGGTCTACATTGGACTTCATGGACGCATCGTAGATATACTGATCCACTGCTGCTTTGTTCTCCGGTGTCGCAAGGCCGGCCGCCAAAGCATGCTCAGGAGCCAGAACCATGAAAGTCGCACCATATAAGGTGTCCGGTCTTGTGGTGTAAACGGTGATCTTCTCATCTTTTCCATCCACTTTAAAATCAACTTCCGCGCCATAGGATTTACCGATCCAGTCGGACTGCATCTTCTTTACTTTTTCCGGCCAGTCCAGTTTATCCAAATCGTTGAGCAGACGTTCCGCATAAGCGGTGATCTTTAACATCCACTGTCTCAAGTTCTTCTTGGTAACCGTTGCGCCGCAGCGTTCGCAGCATCCGTTTACCACCTCTTCATTGGCCAGTCCTGTTTTACAGGAAGGACACCAGTTGATCGGGAATTCCTTCTCATATGCAAGACCTTCTTTGAACATTTTTACAAATATCCACTGGGTCCATTTGTAAAATTCAGGATCAGTTGTATTCACTTCCATATCCCAGTCATAAACGGCTGCGATTTCATTAATCTGTTTCTTAATATTGGCCACATTCTCAGCAGTTGACTTCGCAGGGTGAACGCCCATCTTGATCGCATAGTTTTCTGCCGGGAGGCCGAATGCATCCCATCCCATCGGATGAATTACATAATGGCCTTTTAAAATCTGATAACGGCTCCATACATCAGAGATTACATATCCTCTCCAATGTCCTACATGAAGTCCGCTTCCTGACGGATATGGAAACATATCCAGACAATAGTATTTCGGCTTCTTGCCGTCATTTACATTAATCGGGTGTTTTTCCCAATTCTCACGCCACTTTTTTTCAATCGCACTATGATTATAAGCTGCCATGATTTCCTCCTTAATTAAAATAAAAAAGCCCCGACATCTCTATATGCAAGAGACGCAGGACAAACTTGCGCGGTACCACTCTGCTTTATGCTTCCTAAAAAGCATACACTTATCGGATACTTCCATATCCATCCGCTGTAACGGCCGGCTTCCGTCTTTACCTACACAAAGGCTTATGCCTTCTTCAGCAAGCTACTCCAAGGCGAGTTCAGCTGACATCCATAACCGTCTTGCACCAACCGGCGGCTCTCTGTCTATCTCTGGCAGCTTACTATTCCTCATCACTGTATTTACGCTATATGATAATGTATCACACTTAAAAATTTGTGTCAATAATTTTATTGTCATTTCCATCCATTTCGCTATAATGAAAGGAGCACTTATCATTGAACGGCCAAAAGAAACTTTTTGACAGACATTAGCCGCTTAATGAAACAGGAGGTATCTATGGAACAATTATTAAGAAAAACAGCGTGGACCATGAATACGCCGGGGCTTTTCTCCCCATTTCACCTGATTACGGCAATTTCAGGTATTCTCCTCGCATTTTTTGCGGCAAAAAAATTAAAGCACTGTTCAGAGTCCGTATTTTTCCGGATACTGGTTGGCTGCGGTATCATCTTGGGCGCCAGTGAACTCTACAAACAATGCTTTTTATATTATGTGGTTAACGGCCGAAGATATGACTGGTGGTATTTTCCATTCCAGCTCTGCAGCATTCCCATGTACTTCTGCCTCTTACTGCCATTTCTGCGGACGGTGAAGCTGCGCAGGGTCTTTCTCACCTTTATGCAGGATTTCAATCTGTTAGGCGGAACCATGGCTCTGGCTTATCCGGAAGGTTTTCTCCATCCTTACTGGACGCTCACCATGCATGGCTTTCTGTGGCACAGCATGCTGGTCTTTATCGGACTGCTCATCGGATTTTCCGGCCAGGCGGACAGCAGCACGAAAGGGTATTTAAAAACCATTCCTCTGTTCGGAATCTGCTGTCTGGCGGCATCCGCCATCAATATCTGCACGCCGGTAAAGGGAGAAGCGGATATGTTCTACATCTCCCCTTACTATCCGTCATCACAGATCGTCTTTCATCAAATTGCCGGACATTTTGGCATAATGGCCGGAAACCTTGCATATCTGCTGGCCATCTGCCTTGGCGGATATCTGGTGCATCTGATCTTCCGCCATTTCACAAAAAATTAGTCAATTTGTTTTACCAGTTCAGATAATTCTTTCAGCTGGTCATTATGCGGAATATACTGTACGCGGTACGCATCCATGCAGATCTCGAATCCGCAGGCTTTTAACTCCTCTTCCACCTGTTTGATGCTCTGTCCACCCCAGCCATAAGAGCCGAAAGCAAATGCTTTCCTGTGCTTTGGCGACAGACCTTTCAGGTAGCAGAGAAATGCCGCAACAGTTGGAAGCATCTGATTGTTCAGAGTCGGTGATCCTACGGCCAGATATTTCGTTGTCAGCAATTCCGGAATAATATCGGAAATATGGTTTTCTTTCAGGTCATAAAGCTTTGCAGGAATGCCCCGCTCGATAAAGGATTCCACAATCGTTTTCGCCATGGCTTCTGTGGAATGCCACATGCTGTCAAATACCACAATTGCGCCGGTTTCAGGTTCATTGGCACTCCATAACTGGTAAGCGTCCAGAATCTCTTTTATATTCTTTTTCCAGATCACGCCGTGGCTTGGAGCAATCATTTTAAGCTGAAGGCCGTGCACAATTGACCATGCGGTCTGCGCCTGTTTTCCATAGCACATGATGATATTTCCATAATATTTCTTAGCTTCCTGCATGATTACGCTCAGATCGCTTTCTTCATCAAACCGTTCCGGGGATGCATAGTGCTGTCCGAATGCGTCATTGGAAAACAGAATCTGTTCCTCCGGACAATAAGTAACCATGTTATCCGGCCAGTGAAGCATAGGCGTCATAACAAAGGATAACGATCTCTTACCGAGGCTTATGCTGTCTCCGCCCTTTACCGCAATGTATGGATAATCTCCATAATGAGCAGTCAGGCCTTTCACGCCGCTTGGGGCGCAGGTGATGATCTGCGCATTGGGGCATGCTTCCATCACTACCGGAATAGCTCCGGAGTGGTCCATCTCCACATGATTTGCTACAATATAGTCGATCTTTGCCGGATCAATCACGCTGGAAACCCGTTCCAAAAGTTCTTTCGCAAATGGTCCCTTAACCGTATCAATCAGCGTAACCTTTTCATCAATAATCAAATATGCGTTATATGTTGCGCCTCTGTTGGTGGTATAGCCGTGAAAGCTCCTTACCGACCAGTCAATCGCACCTACCCAGTAAATTCCCTCTGCAATCTCTTTTGCTTTCATCATTTTTCCTCCATCTCTATTGCTCTGTCAGCAATTCATTATCATTTGTTTGCCGTTGTTCAGCCCGCTCACAATTACAAGCAAAAATCCATGCTAAACCGTATGCAGCAATGGGATTTTACCTGCTTTTCCACGCTTTATTACGGTCAGCACAGTAAACGAGCAGACCTGCTGAACAATACGTTCATTTTCACTCTTTTTATATTATGTCTTTATTATGCCATAATAATACCAATTTTACCTGTTCTCGTCTGTTGCAAATGCACCATTTTTGTGCTAAAATTTTAACAAAATTACACGGTGAAAGGATACAGAATATGGAAAATTTACAGACAAATCTTTTTTTCAATATTTCCCCTGAAGAATACCGCTCGATGAAACTCTGTCTTTCTGCCAGAGAGCGTACCTTTGAAGCAGGCGAAACCATATACACATTTGAAAAAGACTCCCAGGCGGTCGGAATCATCCAGCAGGGTTTTGCTGTCATCGTCCGTTATGAGCACAACGGGTCCAGAACCATTTTAGAACATCTGAACGAGCAGGATATCTTCGGAGCCACGCTGGCGGCCCTCAATTCCGTATACGAACACGTAAGCGTCATCTGTGAAACAAACTGTACGGTCCTGTTCATCGACTATTCCCATATCATCAGCCCATGTGCAAAAGCATGCCGCTGCCATCATCAGCTGATCCAAAATATGCTGATGATCATCTCCCAAAAAAACCTGCAGCTGAGCGAACGGGTGGAATTGCTTTCCAAACGCACCATTCGCGAAAAACTGCTTTGTTACTTTATCCAGCAGTCCTCCAGGCAGAAAGCCCATACCTTTGATCTGCCCTTCACAATGTCGGATCTGGCTGATTATCTATCCGTAGACCGCAGTGCCATGACCAGGGAACTAAAAAAAATGAAAGACGACGGCATCATAAAAGTCAACAAAAGACGTATCTCCCTGTTCTTGTAAACATCTGTCCAGCCCGCAGTCTGCCGCTGAAAAAGTTTTCATTTCCGACGGCAGACCACATTTCATGTCTTACATTTTTATAAAAATGCTCCCACAATGCTGATGGCCAGCAGTAAAATCATACCTATATTGAAAAAAGCTGTTTGAATCCTTCGAAAACCGGAAAGAGCGATTTCTCCTTTTTCAAAAGTAATTTTCTTAAAACAGCAGATAAACAATACGATTCCCGTAATTGTCATCCCCAATGCAGCCAATTCATATAATAAAATCAATATCGTCCCCGGCAAAGCAGCCAGCACCTGACGTTCCGTAATAATCTCTGAATTCATGATCTGGCTGATACCCGGAAATTTCATCAGGATCAGTAAAATTACACTGCTCGAATTAATCATCATATGCATGATAACCGTATATCTCAACCGGGATGTCTTGCAGTAAACATATGCCAGAATCGCTCCTAACGCAAATGCGTAAAAGAATTGGTAAAAGTTCCCATGGGCAACGCCGAATATGAGGCCGGATACCAAAACTGCCGTCCCTTCCCCATACATCCTGATCCTGTCTATCAGCAGACGCCGGAATAAAAATTCCTCAATCGCAGGCCCGATCAGCACCACCACCACAAATACCACCCAGATATCCGTACTCATGATAATCTCCTGCAGTTTAAAATCCGCCTCAATTCCAGTAAAGTATTTCACCGCCAGCATAAAACCCTGTCCAATCAAATTACCGATTTCCATAGCCGAAATTCCAATAATAAAGATCACCCAGAACTTCTCCGCTCCCAATTTCTGCTCCGGCCTTTTTTCCGCCGCAGGTATCTTTCCAAACAGCCATGCGGTAAGGGGCATCGCAATCAAATACATCGGCGCCACGGAAAGAAATAATGACATCCATCTCAAATTCTCCGGCAGTCTAAAATCAGTCACCCGGATCAACAAACCGATCAGCAGCTGCAGCAAAATGCTCACTCCAAAATACACAAAATAATTGAGGCCAATTCTGGAAAATCTTTTTCTGTCACTCACTTATACAGCATACCTCCATTCTTTTGTAATACCATATACTTTATCGACTATTCCCAGTATTGTCAAATAATTCTTTCTTAAAAATCTTTATTTAGTTTAGAAAGATACGCCGGAAAGAAGGGGAAGCCCAGGTGGGCGGGGGAAGTATGAAGATCAATGGGATTCGGGATTCGCCCCTAAGATGTACTAAGACCCGCAAGGACAAAAAGAGACAGAACCGCGCCCATTCGCAGTGAACTCCTTATGACTTCACTGCTCAAGTGGGCGTATCGCTCAAAGAGCGCTTAGAACCTGATTCGGAATTCAGTTTCTACCTGTCTCTTTTTGTCCTCGCGGATCTAAGTACATCTAAGGGGTTCCATACGATCCCATTGATCTTCATACTTCCCCCGCCCACCTGGGTTTCCCCTTCTTTCCGGCTGTTGCTTGGCTGGCTAAGGATAAAAAAGATTTGGTGGAGTAGTGAGTAAGTTTTTACATCAACCGTGAAGGCATTTCTGAAAATCCCTTGAAGATCTATGTAAATACGGTTCTATACAACTACCTAAGCACATCTATTGTTTTTAACCCGGCTAGCGAAAACCAGCCCGGAATCGGGATGTGAGGAAGGGAGAGGCGGTCTTTACGGGAACCCGGGCGGGGGGAGAATGAAAAAAGGACAATTGGGATCGTATGGAACCCCTTTAGTGATTCTTAGACACGCAAGTACAGAAAGAGACAGGTAGAAACTGAATTCCGAATCAGTTTCTAAGCGCCCCTTGAGCAGTGAAGTCATAAGGAGTTCACTGCGAATGGGCGCTATCCTGTCTCTTTCTGTACTTGCGGGTCTTAGTATCACTTAGGGGCGAATCCCGAATCCCAAGTGGCCTTTTTTCATTCTCCCCCGCCCGGGTTCCCGTAAAGACCGCCTCTCCCTTCCTCGCATCTCGATTCCGGGCGTATCTTTCACGAATCCGTTAAATAACAATTTATTTGGTGACTAGGACTCTGTGCGGTCTACTTTGGATGCTCTGGCTTCTACTTCTTTTTTCTGTACGTCTCCAGGTGCCTGCTCATAGCGTGAGAATTCATATTCGAAAACTCCCATGCCGCCGGTCATGGAGCGCAGATCCGTATTATATCCAAACAGTTCAGACATCGGAACGTCTGCTTCAATTACCTGTTTTCCGCCGTGATTGGAATTCATTCCCAGCACGCGGCCTCTTCTCCTGTTTAAATCACCCATTACATCACCGGTGAATTTATCCGGAACAGTAACCTTTAAGGATACGATCGGCTCTAAGAGAACCGGATTGGCATCCAAAAAGCCCTTCTTAAATGCCATGGTGGCAGCCATCTTGAATGCCATCTCGGAAGAATCTACCGGGTGATAAGAACCGTCTACTAAAGTAGCTTTTATTCCAACTACAGGATAAGCTGCTAAAGGTCCCTTCAATACGCATTCCTGAATGCCTTTTTCAACTGCCGGGAAATAGTTTCTCGGTACGGCGCCGCCGAATACTCTCTCTTCGAATACATAAGGTTCTTCCAGATTGCCGGATGGTTCAAATTCCATCTTAACATCGCCGTACTGGCCATGTCCGCCGGACTGTTTTTTATATTTTCCCTGAACTTCCACTTTTTTGCGGATTGTCTCACGGAAAGCAAATTTCGGTTTGCTGAGTTCAATATCCACTTTGTAACGTGTTTTCAGTTTGCTGACAACTACATCGAGCTGCTGGTCGCCGATACCGTAAAGAAGTGACTGGCGGTTTTCCGTATCATTCACAGCCTTTAAGGTAAAGTCTTCTTCCATCAGTTTGGAAAGTGCGCTGGATACTTTATCCTCGTCGCCCTTGGTAACCGTCTTATATCTCATATAAGTATAAGGGGTGGAAATCTCAGGTTTGTGATATACGATCGGAGCCGTGCGCAGTGCGATTGTATCTCCGGTCTGGGTAATGGTTAATTTCGCTACAGCACCGATATCGCCTGCTCTCAGCTCTGTAACCTCAATGGCATCTTTTCCTCTCAGTATGTATAACTTGGCAACTTTTTCTTCTGTATCCTTGTTTACATTATAGATCGTGGAATCCGGTTTTAAAATACCGGTACAGATCTTCATCAGGGAGTATTTCCCAATAAACGGATCTACGATCGTCTTAAATACTCTTGCCGATAAGGATACGTTGTCATTATACTTCGCTGTGAAACGCTCTCCGGTAGATACGTCAACACCGATACATTCAAACTTATCCGGAGCCGGGAAATACTTATCAATCGCCTGCAGCAGAACACGGAAGCCCTGGCAGTTGATTCCGGAACCCATCATAACCGGTACGATGCTTCCGTCTATAACATGTTCCCTGAGTGCTGTGGAGATCTCTTCCTGAGTGAATTCTTCTCCTGAGAAATAGCGCTCCATATATTCCTCACTGGTTTCGGCAACCGCTTCCATCAAAGCTTCTCTGGCAATGCCTAAATTCTTCTGGGAATATTCGGGAATCTCACATTCTTCATAATCGCTTAAATTCGTATAGCGGCGGCCTGCCATCTTAACTACATTGACAAAGCCCACAAATTTCTCATTTTCACGGATTGGCAGCTGGAACGGCGCGATCTTTCTTCCGAATTCCTTCTCCAGCTTCAAAACGAGTTCACGGTAACTGGCATGGTCATCATCCATGTTCGTTACGAAAATAATTCTCGGGAGTTTATACTTTTCACACATCTCCCATGCTTTTTGTGTTCCTACTTCAATACCTGCCTTGCAGTTTACAACAATGATCGCAGCATCAGCAACGCTGATCGCTTCTTCTACTTCGCCAACAAAATCAAAATATCCGGGAGTGTCCAGTAAATTAATCTTAATCGGACCATCTTCGCCTTCATACTCCAGTGGAATTAACGTTGTGGAAATGGAAAACTGCCTCTTGATCTCTTCCTTGTCATAATCACTGATCGTGTTACCGTCCGTAACGGACCCCATTCTCTTTGTAACACCGGTAAGCAATGCCATAGCCTCTGCAACAGTTGTCTTACCCGCACCACCATGTCCAAGTAATACAACGTTACGGATTTGTTTCGTTCCATATACGTTCATAAACATTCCTCCTGTTCGCGCAAACCTGATGGTTTGCTTCAAGTTTAGTCTTATGATGATATTCTACTAAATTTTTCTGAATTTTACAAGCATAATGTGCAATTTATACAAAAATTTTATAATTACCCTGCAAACCAGCAATTATGGGAGGTTTTTGGCTTGTTTTGCGGATTACTTATCCTTTAACGACGAATTTAAGGTCAAAACGAATCTCTTCTTCCAGATGTCCGGGCAGTTTGTCTCCAAATCCCTCCAAAAGTTTTTCAATTCTCTGCCCTTGTTCTTTAGCAATGACTGTATAAAGGCTCCGGCAGCGCATTGCGGCCAGTATCCGGCTCTTCACCTCCTCCATATCCGGTTCCTGATACATCAGGATTAAATACGGAAGGCAGCTCCAGGAATTTTCCTGCAGTATGAGGCGGAACAGATACCGTTTCACGTGAGCAGAATCACAACTGCAAAAGCTTTCATACAGCTTATCCGCCCCATAATGAATCCGGCTGCTGTGTATTGCCCGGTAAGCAGCTTTTGATACGGAAATTCTGTCATCAAATAAATATTTCCAGTACAGTTCTTCCCCATCCTCTTCCATCAGTTTTCCAAGCGCTCTGACAGCTGCTCTCACAACGGCCTCGGAACCATGTGTCAAAAACGGCCGAATCTGTTCTGCCATCTCCCTGCTCCCGCTTTCAGAAAGGCCGATAATCGCAATCTCCGGCTTTTCATCCTTCAGATGGCTGATATAAAAACCGGGCACATCAAACCCGCGGTGATGATCCAATATAAATACAGCAAGCTCACGGATACCTCTGTTTTTATCCAGCAGAAGCTCCGAAAGGCCGGGCCATGCATCTTTTAAAAGCTCATATTTTTTCTCCATAGCCTTTCGCCTGACACAGGCGCTTTTATGTAAAAGATATCCGTCAATCTGTTCCTGTGAACAATCATAATATGCCAGAATACCGGATATGATCACCGACTGGCAGAAGCTGTGTTTTTCCTTTGCAAGTAAATACTCCTCCTTCTCCCTCTCTAAAATCTTACCGGAAAACAAATAGCGGTATACGCTTTTTCTGACGCTGAAATCATGCTTCAGAATCAGGTAAACAGGCGTTCCGCCCATATCCTGTTCCATCCTTTTTCTCATCCGTTCCTCAATGGAAACCAGGTCGCGGTCTTCACGGCGTTCCGATCCCTTCACTTTTTCAAGGGCCTGAAAAGCCGGATAGATTTCTTCCAGGCTGCATTGATCCAGACGGTTTTTTATGGTCTCTACAGCACGGATTCGGATGTCAGCAACCCAGTCATTCATCCGCAAAACCAGATAGATCAAAGTTTCGGGATATCCGGCCAGTTCGCAGACACACTGTTCCCTGAAATAGCCGTTAGGATGAAAGCTGCCCACGATTAATGCATATTTGTAGTCTTCTTCCGACTCAAACTGATCCTTTCTGTCCTTTATTCTGACCTTCTGCCAGTCAATGCTCCATTCCAACGATGTATACTGGCGGAATCTCTCGCTGAGCCGGATCATCTGCTGTATCGTGTAAGATGCCAGCAGCGTGCGGATTGCCCTTCCGCTTCTGGCTGTCAAATGGCTGTCAGGAAAAGCGAATGCGCAGTAAGCGGCGGGAAGAAATGATACATCGCCCTCTTCCAGATGTTCGATCGCATGAAGCAGAGATACCTCATAACAGTTTTCTTTCTTTTGATTATTCAAATAGTTCCAAAACAAGCTGCTCCCTCCTTTAACCTATGATGATATCTGAGTTCATTATACACGTTCCCCTCATTTAATCATTTAAAAAAAGCTGCGAACCAGAACCGTCAAATCCGTCTATTTCCCAAATACCGACTTAATCTGTATATTCAATTTCTCACACCAGCTCCTCAGCCGCTCTTCTTCATAAAGCTCTGTAGAAAAATCCTCCAATTCATACTCCAGCGGTATATCCGTTTTGATTGTTGCCAGCCGCTTTGATAAAAGGGCTGCTTCCTCTCCGCACAAATCCCCGTCTTCTCCGGTTTTAACTAAAGATTTATAGGGAGAACGGCCAATGCCCAAACCATTTTTCCAGAAATCCTGAAGATCCTTCAGCGCTTTTTTATCCGCTTCCGCCTCATGAATGACGGAATAGATCTCCTCAACGGTTTTGTATTCATTTAAAAGAAGTGGAGCTGCGCTACTCACGCCCTTTACCCCCGGTATGTTATCCGATGTATCGCCCTGAATCCCTTTCAGATCTACAATCTGTTCCGGCCGGACTCCCTCTTCCGCATAGACATGTTCTGCAGTAAACTCGAAAACTTTTTCCGGAAGATTAACGTCTTTTTTTGTCATTCCGTAGACGGAATAATATTTTTCATACAGTTCGTCCGCTTTTTCCTGTTTGGCCTGAACCATCCATGCCCTCACATTGTGCTCATCATCTACCAGCTGGAGGTAATCGTGATCTTTTGTCATCACAACGACGGAAATCCTGTCCCGGAATTTCATCACCAGGCTTCCGGCATAGTCGTCCGCTTCGTAGCGGTCACTGTATAAAACCTTAAAGCCCACATTTTCCAGAATCTGTTCCATTAATATGAACTGCTCTTTTAACGGGGCCGGGGTCACGGAACGGGTTCCTTTATAGTCCGGGTAAAGCTCTCTGCGAAACGTATCCCGCGTTTTATCAAATACGAAAGCAATATGGTCCGGCTGCTGCTTTTTGAGCAAAGATACCACCATTTTCAGCATACCGAAAACTGCATTGGTGTAAACGCCGTCCTCCGACTGCAGGATCTTATTGTAATGCTTCTGTTTTTCTTCTTCCGTTTTGGCAAACATGATTTCCCTCGGAAGAACTGCATAATAGCAGGTTGACAGCATGGACGAGCCGTCTATAATCACTAATTTTTTCTCTGACATCCTATCCTCGATTCCGCCGTTTCTTACGGCTTCATTCTATTGTTTTCTATAAAGAGGTAACAGTTCAGCCTTCCGATACCTGCGCCTGCTTTGGCAGTTTCCATGGCTGTTCCTATGACTTTGCAGGGTATTAGCGATTCTTAATGCGCAAAATTTTTCGTTCAAGGAAAATGTCCGCTTGTTTGAGTGCAGCGAGTTTGGACATTTTTACTTGGCTTTTAGAAAAATTCTGCACATTTAGAATCGCTTATGCCCGAAACTGGAATAGGAACGGCCATGGAAACTGCCAAAGCAGGCGCAGGTATTGGAATGCTGAACTGTTACATAAAGGGAGCATTTTCATGCATACATATACCGGGCTTTCAGATGTTCTGTTTTTTTAATATCACATCCAAATACGAAAATCCGGTAAGCGGGCCTTCCCTTGGTATAGTTTGGAATATCGTTCCGCTCATATCCGATTTTTCTTTCTGACAGGTATGCTTCCAATTCTTTGATCTTCTCCTCATCAAATGTGAACGCTATGATATGGGCCTTATACCACTTATCCGCAGTTAATTGATCCATGGCATAATCGACCAGTTCTTTTTCGCTGTCAAAAGACTTTAAAATGCGTTTATTGCCCCGCTCGGAGTAACACCAGTTAAACCGGTTTCCGTCTTCTTCTATGACAATGCCTTCCGGCGCAAAATGATGTCCGATTGTCAATTCCTGAAAAGAATAACAATTTTTTACCAGCCACGCTTCTAATTCCTGGATTGTATTCAATTTCTCCTGCTCCTTTTCATGTATAACAGCATTTTAACTCATCTACTATATCATAAAACAGCTGCTCCTGTCATCGTTTCTTTCTCCCATCCGCTTTATCGCTTTAAAGTTCAACGGCATAAAGCGTTGACATTATCATCCACATCGTTTAGAATACTAGCTATAAATCAATTAAAACATAAATGAGGGAAAAAATATGATTATTATTATGAAGCCAAATGCTTCCGACGAAGCAGTTAAAAAAGTCACGAATCTGATCGAAGCCAAGGGACTCCAGGTTCACCTTTCCAAGGGCGCCGAAGTCACAATCGTAGGTGTTGTAGGCGATAAAACAAAGCTTCAGGGCTCCAACATTGAGATTTCCGAAGGTGTCGACAAAGTTGTTGCCGTAACGGAATCTTACAAACTGGCAAACAAAAAATTCCACCCGGAAGACTCTGTAATCCAGGTTGGAAATACTACCATCGGGCCGGGCACGCTGACCATCATGGCCGGGCCTTGTGCGGTGGAAAGCCGGGAACAGCTGATGGAAACCGCATTTGCCGTTAAAAAAGCGGGTGCTACCTTCCTCCGCGGCGGCGCATATAAACCGAGAACTTCCCCTTACTCCTTCCAGGGTCTTGAAGAAGAAGGACTTAAATATATGAAAGAGGCGCGGGAAGCAACCGGGTTAAACGTTATCTGTGAGGTCACCAGCCTGCGCGCTATCGAATCCGCAGTCAACTATGTGGATATGCTGCAGATCGGAGCCAGAAATATGCAGAATTTCGAACTTTTAAAGGAAGCCGGAAAATCGGGAATCCCGATTCTTCTGAAACGTGGCCTTTCCGCTACCATCGACGAGTGGTTAAATGCGGCTGAATACATTATGTCGGAAGGAAACTCCAATGTCGTACTGTGTGAACGGGGAATCCGTACTTATGAGACGGCAACGCGGAACACGCTGGATATCAGCGCAGTGCCGGTCATCCGCACCAAGAGCCATCTTCCGATCATCGTGGACCCAAGCCATGCCACAGGCGTGCGCGCTTATGTGGCTCCGCTGGCTAAAGCCGCAATCGCAGTAGGAGCCGACGGATTAATGATTGAAGTTCATCCAAATCCTGCATGCGCCCTGTCGGATGGCCCTCAGTCGCTGACATTTGAGGCATTTGAAGAACTTACCGAAGAATTGAAACCTTATGCTGATCTTTCAAGGAGGCGTTTTAAATGACTGATTTAACCATTGGTTTTATCGGTTTCGGTTTAATTGGCGGTTCCATCGCCAAAGGGCTGAAACGGGCCTGTCCCGAGATCAAAATCATGGCCTATATGAGAACCCGTTCCAAACTGGAACAGGCAAAACAGGACAAGATTGTGGATGTTATTCTGGATGGAATCGATGAAACTCTGAATTCCTGCGATCTCATCTTTTTGTGCACTCCGGTAGAATATAATGCACAGTATCTCTCCGCTGTCCGCCCCTATCTGAAACCAGGAGCAGTCATCACAGATGTGGGCAGCACAAAAACTGATATTCACAGAGAAGTCGCCTCTCTTGGCATGGAATCCTGTTTTATCGGCGGTCATCCCATGGCCGGCTCGGAAAAAACAGGCTATGAAAATGCCACGGACCGCCTGTTGGAAAATGCCTATTACATCATCACTCCAACGTCTCAATCCAAAGAAGAGGATACCAGGCGTCTGGTAACCATAGCGGAATTAATCGGAGCTATTCCCATCGTTCTGGATTACCGGGAACATGACCGGATTGTGGCTGCCATCAGCCATCTTCCCCATATTGTCGCTTCCAGCCTTGTGAATCTGGTAAAGGATTCCGATAACCGGGAAGAGCTTATGAAACGTCTGGCTGCCGGCGGTTTTAAGGATATCACCCGAATCGCATCCGCATCTCCTGAGATGTGGGAACAGATCTGCATGACCAATACGGAAAATATCGTTGCCATGCTGGAAGCCTATATCGGCTCTCTCCAGGAAATATTAGGCCGGTTAAAAGTTCAGGATAAGCAGGCCGTTTACCAATTATTCGATACATCCAAAACTTACCGGAATTCCATTTCCGAATCCTCCAAAGGATCGGTGGCTCCTGAATATTCCTTTACCGTAGATGTGGCCGACGAACCGGGTGCCATCTCCACCTTATCCGTAATCCTCAGCGCACGCGGCATCAGCATCAGCAACATCGGCATCAATCATAACAGGGAACACGGCGAAGGCGCTTTAAAAATCGTATTTTACGATGAGGAATCCCGAAATAATGCCTGGACGCAGCTGTTAAAATACAATTACAAATTAATAAAATGTGAGTGAGGTTTCAACTTATGAAATTTAGAAAAGTGACGGGATTAAAAGGAGAAGTCACAGTACCGGGTGATAAATCCATCTCCCACCGCAGCGTCATGTTCGGTTCCATCGCAAAGGGAACCACAGAAATACATAATTATCTTCAGGGTGCTGACTGCCTGTCCACCATATCCTGTTTTCAAAAAATGGGTGTTGAAATTGAAAACAAAGGAGAAACCGTATTGGTGAAGGGAAATGGTCTCCGCGGCCTGAATGCTCCCTCCGGAGTGCTGGACTGCGGAAACAGCGGAACCACCACCCGACTGATCTCCGGAATCCTTTCAGCTCAGAATTTCGAAGTCACGCTGACCGGCGACCAGTCCATACAAAAACGCCCAATGAAGCGCATTATGGAGCCCCTCAGCATGATGGGCGCCAGCATCGAAAGCATTAACGGCAACGGATGCGCCCCGTTAAAGATTAAAGGTTCTCCGCTGCATGGAATCCACTACACCTCAAAGGTGGCTTCCGCCCAGGTGAAATCCGCAGTTTTGCTGGCCGGACTGTATGCGGACGGCGAAACACGCCTGACTGAGCCCTATGTATCCAGGAATCATACGGAACTGATGCTCTCCTATTTTGGCGCTGATGTGGCCACTTTGGAAACAACGGCAGTCATTCAGCCGGCAGTGGAGCTGTACGGCAATAAAATTGAAGTTCCCGGCGACATTTCATCCGCGGCATTTTTCCTTGCGGCCGGACTGATGGTTCCAAATTCCCAGATTCTGATAAAGAATGTGGGAATCAATCCCACCCGTGACGGAATCCTCCACGTATGCAGGGAGATGGGCGGAGATATCACCCTCCTTAATGAAAATTCCGGTTCCGGCGAGCCGACGGCAGACCTCTTAATCTCTTCCAGCCAGCTTCACGGAATCACCATAGGAGGCGCAATTATCCCAACCCTGATCGACGAGCTTCCCATGATCGCCGCCATGGCCTGTTTTGCGGAAGGCACCACCGTCATCAAAGACGCCGCAGAATTAAAGGTGAAGGAATCCAACCGGATCGAAGTGATGGTCCGCAATCTGACCGCTATGGGAGCCGATGTGGAAGAAACAGAGGACGGCATGATCATCCGCGGCGGCAGACCGCTTCACGGTGCCGTAATTGACAGCAAACTGGACCACCGGATCGCTATGACATTTGCCGTAACCGGATTGATGGCAGAGGGAGAAACGGAAATTCTGGGCGCGGAATGCGTAGATATCTCTTATCCTGGATTTTACAAGGATTTGGAACGGTTAATGCAGTGATTGGATAACTGCCGGCCAGACCGTTAACCTATAAAGACAAGCATAGAGGATACCTTGTGATGGTATCCTTCATGCTTGTCTTTTCTTTAAACCTATTCTTCAATTTATCGAGATCAGATGCTTTGTAAAAGCGCATCATCTTCGGGATATACTCATTTCAGCAAAGCTTATAAATTGATGGTTTCTTCGGAATCCATGTAATCGCAGAATTCATCCGTATTGCTGTAGGACAGATCGACCTTCATAAAGTCAGCCATTTTATAAAGTCCGTCATTTATGGTATCGATATTGTCTGAAGACAGCCCCTGCCCGATCTCATCTGATATCTTTTCAAACTCTTCCCTCTGCTTTTTAAGAGTCTCTATGGCCACAATGTTCAAGGTATCCGTGGCCTCATTGATATCTTTAATCCGTTCTTCGAAGATTTCGATAATCCTGTCCCGGCGTTTCTCCGCTTTGGTGCTGAACAAATCCACTTTGTCTAATAAATACATAAATAAGGCGGATGCGATTCCTGACAGCATTGTGGATAAAACCACTGACCATGGTTCGCCGATTCCGATCCGGTTCAGTAAGAATTCAATTCCGATGCCGGATATGGCTATGACACTGCCTCCAATTATCTTGACAATGGCGTCTCCTTTTTCTGCCGGGGTCATCTGGCTGGATTCTTTTCCAAAAAGAACCTTTGCGGACTGCACAAAGATCTTGATTCCTTCTTTTATGACTTTTAATACCTGCTTAAAGATCCCGACAAACAGGCTGATAATTCCCTCAACCAGAGAAGATACAAAGCCTTTTACAAAATCCAGAATGTTGTCTCCGAAAAATGCGGCCGCATGGGTGATCACATATTCTTTTACACGTCCAAATCTTATTTTAAGGGCCTCACCGACAGAACCTGCATTTACACCGGCTTCCATACCATTTTTAAAGATATCGGACATCTCGTAATAGATGGGCTTTACGATAAAAAGGATTAAGTTACCCACTGCGTAGTCGGCTGCCTGTTTGCCCGCATTTTTTACAGCCGTACCGTGAATTTCACCGGTTTTCTGTTTGCGCAGGGCTGCTTCTATATCCTGCTGTTCCTGTTTGGACGGGCCTTCTCCGTCATGCTCCTCTTTGTATTTCTCTATGGCCGCCTTGTAGGTTTTCTCATTGACTTCACCTTTACCCAAAAGGTTCTTGGCAACCGCTTCATTTGCCTTAGAATCGACCTCTTTCTCTGCCTTCTTCTGCAGGTTCAGCATCCGCTCTTTTGTCTGTTCATCAAGCGGCCGGCCGTGTTCGTCCATCCATTCGATGTATTCCGAATTGGACATTTCCTTTTTAACCTGATTGATTTCTGCAGATGTTACCGCAAAATTGTCATCGATATTGGCTATCCGTTTGATGTCGGAATCATCCAGGGCATAATTGCTTTTTAATTTTTCGTGGACTTGTTTTAAAGGTACAATGTGATCCGGCTGCGCCTGTTTCCTGTGGGTATCGTCATTATAATGCTGATTTGGGTTATCCTGCTTTAAATATAGATTTCTCTTCCCCGTATATTCATCGGTCAGAGTTTTCTCCCCAACCACCCGTTCTTCCTTATAACGCTCCATGGCCGCTTTGTCTTCATACAGCTTTCGCCTGTTGTCTGCGTTATATTCCTGGGTCATATTGGAGTTTACATCATCATTTTCCCTGGCATTTTTATATTCCGTATAGGCATTCACCGATGTTGTATTCTTTTGGATGCCGTCATAGTGAAATGATTCGCATTCCTGCAGAACTCTGGACGCATTTAACCCCTTCTTTCTGGCCGTTCTTCCGCCTGCTGTGGCTTCCAAAAGTCCATCTATGACCGCCATAAAGACAGGTTTTAAAATTTCATCTTCCATATGTTCTGCTGTTTCAAATTGTTTATATACCTCATCAATGATCTCCTGTGATGATTTCGCATCATAGAGTTCAAGCTCCTCCAGAATCTTCGTCACTTCCAGCGGTGATGCTTCTTTTAATTCCTCTATTGCACGTTTCTTTTGCTCATCCATCTTTTCACCCCACTTAGGCCACCCGATATGTTTCATCCACGCTTTCGTACTGCATTCTCATTGTATCACTGTATTTCTTAACACTGGCGGAGTCTTCCAATGACATAATCTGAGCGTCGATCATCGCTTTCATAATTTTGCTGGCCGTTATAATTGCTTCCACCTCTTTTTGCTGCATTTCCGGCAGCCTTCTGATGCTCATCTCCTTATGCACCAGTTTATGTGCAAAACTGATGCAGCGGATGTAGAGATAATTAACGGAATTATCAAGTCTTACCAACAGATTGGAATAAATCTCAATCAGAGAATTGAAATATTCCTCCACGTTTTCAAGAGACTCATCGATTACCTTTAATTTAGTGAGCTCTGCGTCCATTTTGGCAATCTCCGCATTGACTTTCATCTCCTCTTCTTCCACCGCATATAAGGTTTCCTTGGCTTTTTTCCTGGTATAAAAACCGGCGGTAAAAATAGCCTGAAGAGTAGTTTTAAATTTATGCTTATTAAAATCGATTTTATACAGCTGACTTCTGGAGCGCACACCATCAAAAGACAGCACGGCCGCCTTATACTCCTCCACCGTAAAATCCCGGCTTACGGATATATCTTTGATCTTTTCCATCTGTGCCGCCATCTGGACAAATAACTCCGTTTTGATTTTCTCCTTATATTTATTGATATTTTGTACCCTTTGTTCGATGGAATCCGTATACCGGTCAACCTCCGAATCAAACTGCGATCGTTTTTTCTGGTACCGTTCGGAAATTTGCTGATAAAGAGCTTCCGCTTCTTCAAATGTCTTTTTTCCCGTGAACTTATTCCATGCCCCGGTCACTTTCTCCTTTACATAATTTGCGGCTTTTTTTACGCCTGATGCAACCTTTTCGCATCCGCTTTTAATGGCACTTGTGATTTTTCCAAAAAATCCTCCGAAAATCCCCATCACTTTCTCCTCTGCTATTTATTAATATATTCGTATCCTTCTGCTAATAAATCGTTGAAATCCTGGGTCCAGCGAACCATCTTTCTGATTTCGGAATCTCTGAAGCCCCAGTCGTTGCCCAGTTTCATGATCCAGCTTTCTTCGTTGCTGTCAATCTCTTCATCCGCATCCAAAACTCCGGCCAGCTCAATAATAATTGCACGTTTCACCTTTTTATTGCTGGCCTGAAATGCGGTGACCAGTTCCTTCAATTCCTTATTCTGAACAACGTAGCCATCGATTCCCATCTCCATTTTATAGGTATTGAATACCGCCTCTTCGCTCGCTTTTACTGTGCCGTTCACTTTCATTGCAATTGCAGCCAGTTCCAAAAAGTTTTTTTGCTCTTTTTCATTCAGTAGATTCAAAAACATGTTGTCTCCCCTCCGTTAATTGATTTTCTTTCCATTTGGATCAAATTTTGTCTTAACAATTCTTATTTTTCCATCCACAAGAATCCGCTCTGTCCGTTCCTCCACTTGTCCATTGGTATAGAAATGCATCTCTGTGGTCACATTTCCGGCATTATCATAATTCCGGCTTCTTGTGATACGGCCGTCCTTATCGTATTCCATTTCATATATCTTCTTTTTGCCGGACTTCATCTCACTGAGTACCAGCTTATTCCCTTTATAATGGTTGAAAATCGTCATACCGGTTTCCTGGTCATGAATCTCCTCCACCCGGTTTGGATTTTTGCCTGCCGGTGCGACGCTTTCCCTCTGCTCTGAAGCATTTTTTAACATCTGGGCCAGAGAATTCAGGCTGGCAATCTGACTCTCTAAATTGTTCAGCTTACCGTTTACGCCCGCCTGATAGACTTCCACTATTTTTGAATAGCTGGTAACTGTATCATTTAGCCTGCTTACCTGAGATGTATCCTCATAAATCGCATGAAGCTGGGTTTTATGAGCCTGCTCCTCTTCCTGTTTTCTGCGTTCCAGTTCATTTTTCAGTTGTTCAATCTGGCTCTTTGTATTCTTTGAAAAGTCATTGACCTGCTTAAACAGATAATTATATGACCTATCTGCCTTTTCCGCATTCTCATCCGTGTTATCCAGCACTTGAACCAACAGTTTTGTTATGCTCTGCTGAAGCATGGATGTACCCACTGACAGCTGATCCATCCGCTTCTCAAGACCATTCTGAACCCGGATCACCTGTTCTTCAAGTCCTACGGTAATCGCTTGTACTTCTTTTTCATACAAATGAAGCGCTTGTTCCTGATGTTCGTTCAACTCTCTGGTGATGCGCACCACCTGTTCAGCCAGTTTTTCCGAATGAACCCTGGTCTTGTTTTCATATATGTCAATTTTATTCCCCAGCGCATTTAGCTGCTTATCCGCCAGTTCCCCATGGGCCTTTATAAGGCCATCGACTCTATCGCCCTGGGCTTTTATGAGGTTATTCGTCATCGTTCCCTGGCTGCTTATCAGTTCTTCTGTTTTGGTTTCCTGGGTCTGGAAGAGGCCGTGTATCATGGCTCCCTGAGCTTTTATAAGGTCTTCTGTCTTGATTTCCTGAGCTTTTATAAGATCATTCGTCTCAATTCCCTGTTTTTCTATCAGATCACCTACCTTGGTTCCCTGGGTCTTCATAAGCTCATTCATTTCGAATTTCTGAGCTTTCATCAATTCGTCTGTCTTACTTCCACGTTCTTCTATCAACTCACTAATCTTGACTCCCTGATTGCTCATCAGTTCGTCCGTTTTATTTCCACGCGCTTCTATCAACTCACTAATCCTGATTCCCTGAGCGCTCATTAGTTCGTCGGCCTTATTTCCACGGGCTTCGATCAATTCTTCGGTCTTAGCTCCCTGGGTCTCCATCTGCTCACTAAGCTTAATTCCCTGAGCTTTCACCAACTCACTAATTTTGATTTCCTGAACATTCACCAGTTCGTCGGTCTTATTGCCGCGCTCTTCGATCAATTCTCCTGTCTTAAACCCCTGGTCTTTTATAAGACCATCTATCATAACTCCCTGAGCTGCTATTAATCTGTCTGTCTTCTCAGAACAAAGCTCCATTGTACGCAGCGCCTCATCCGCCTTCTCCCGGATCAGGGTATTTTCCACAGCGGAAGCTTCCTTCATTTCTCCTAAAATAGCCAATGACTGCTCGTCAATCCAGCCTTTTTCGTCCTCTGCCAATTTAGAAATCAACTTCTGAACATCAGTCAAATGACCGGCAGCTGATTCTGCCATTTCCCGCATCAAACCATCCGTTCTTCCTGATGTCTCTTCAATGCTGGCCCTGATTTCAGCCGAATTGGTTCTTGAGGATTCTTCCACACTTGCAACAACAGCCGCTTTGTGCTGCTCCATCCGTTCCCCGCATTCCCTCATGGACTGGTCCGCTTTCATCTGCAATGCATCCAATCGATCTGTAAGAACTTCTGTCTTCTGTTCCAGATGAGTGCTTCCCGCTTTCGCTGCCTCCGCAATATGCGTTAATATGCCTTCTGTATTGATTCCGGCATTCTCCATCATCCGCTCATTGGATTCAAGGATTTCCTTATTCAGTTCTGTATTCTGCTCCGTTAACATGGCTGACTTTTTCTCTATGAGTTCATTCAGCTGTTTATTCTCCGCAGCATTCTGCTGCATATGTATTTCAGCCAGTTCTTTCATCTCCGCCCCATTCTTCTCATTTGAATTAAGAATGGTTTCCTGAACGAGATTCAAATAATCAGTAACTGCCTTTGATGCCTCTTTTGCGGAGACTTCTGTTTTATCCAAAACCGCCTGTGTATGCGCCGTCATCTGAGCGCTGCATTCCTGCATAGACTGATCTGCTTTCTGCTGCATATCATCCAGTTTTTCCGAAAGAATTTCCGCCTCACGGTTTAGAAGGTCAGTCTGTCCTCTTAACATATCCGCTTTCTCATGGATCAGGCCGTCCAAATTCTTTTCCAATGTGATGCATTGTGACAGCAGAGTTTCCGCCTGTTCCTGTGCGGCATAGGCATTCCGGTCGCTGATTTCCTGAAAACCGGATTCCATGGATTCCAGCTTATCCGTAAGAAGGGACGACTGCTCTATAAACAGGGCATTTTCCTCTTTTTGATTATCAATGAGTTTATCCAGAAGTAAGTTTCCGTGCTTATCCAGATTGTCATTGATCCTGCTGCTTGTTATATCAAAGTTTTCTTCAAATCCTGAAAGTTTTTCCATCGTTTCGTTGGATGTTTTATTGAATGCATCCAGTTCTGTCTTTAATGCGTTATCAATAACATTCAAGATTTTTTCCGTATGATCTTCATTCTGCCTTTGAATTAAATCTGCCAGCCGGTTTTCCAATTCTGTGTTTTTCTCATTCATCTCATTCATATTCTGTTCCAGCAGGCCGACCCGTTCAAGCAAAATGTTTTTGTTGTTTTCCAAATACTCCCTGTATTTATGACGGACATGTAAATACAGAACGCCAACATACCCCATCATCAAAAGCAATAAGAAAACGGTCACGCAAGTGACAGCCCAAAATGGGATAAAATGTTTCAAGATCCCACAGTTCAGAATTTCCAACAGCGCAAAACTGGTCACAACCATGTACCAATACTGCGCTTTCTGCTCTATTAATTTCTTTAATTTTTCCAGCTGCTCCATCTTTTGCCTCCTCAACCCGTATCATTTCTATTTTCACAAACCCGATACCATTTCCCCTTATTTTTAATGTATTTAATATTTATAAAGCAGCAGATCATTCAAAGATATCCAGGTTCTGACCTGCTCTAATTGCCGTTTTATCACCATGCAATCACCTCCCACAAAGCCTATTATACAAAATCCCATGGACATCTATTGTCTATCTCATATTTTTTATCCGTTTCTTTCCTCCCATCAAAAAAGACATTGCAGAGATCTCTTTCTACAATGCCCGCGATAAATGCAACTGGCTGACATTTTACAGTCCCTATAGTTTTGCGTCATAAGCTTTCGCTTATTTTGCCAAAAAGAACAACTCACTAAACTACGATATAAGGAATTGTTCAACGCTCAATTATCACATCCTTATGATAAAAATATTATAACCGACTCTTGATACAAGATCAACGATATTTTGTATAATTTTTATATATTTCTGATTATCATTCTATATTTTAGTGCAATTATCATAAATTGAATGTATTTTTTCAAAAAGAAGGCAGATGTCGGAATACCTTCCATGCATCTGCCCTACTCTTTTTTATTTTCCGTTTTTTTGAATCATATCACATCGATCTGGCACATCTTCATCGCCTCTAATGCATTTTGATGACTTTCAGGCGTTACCCCCGCACAGCAGCTGCTGTCCACCAGAATTGGCACAGACGGCATCGCAGCCTTTAAAATCAGCGCATTGGAAATCACGCAGATATCCGTACAAAGTCCTGCAAGTTCCACGCTTTCATATCCGCCCGCCGCAACGTACCCGGCGCAGTCCAGGCTTCCGAACGTGATTTTTTCAAACCGTTTTCCGTCATAACGGCCGATCTCCTTTTGCAGTTCCCAGCCCGGCGTCCCTTTTATGCAGTGGGAAACGGGAAGTTTTTTCCCTTCCATGGTTTCCAGATAATCGTCAAAATGCGTATCCAGAGTAAAAATCACCTCGTCCGAACGCTCCTGATATTCCTCAATCTTCTTAATCACAGCAGGAACGATCGCTTCCGCCTCTTTAGTGCCCAATGTTCCGTCAATAAAATCATTCTGCATATCCACCACAATCAATAATTTTTTCATTTCCTCTGCCTCACTGTTTTTCATCAAATGTTATCCTGTTATCAGATATTTTATCATAGTTTGCGTCCGGAAAAAAGGAAATATCTTTAATTTTTGATTTTAAACAAAAGCCTGCTGTAGTATACTTATAAAATATAGAAAACAATCCGGAGGAAGTATTTATGGAACAGGACGAAATGCTGGAACTGCTCACACAATTAAAAAAATCAAGCGAGCGCAGAGAAGAATATGCCAAAAAACAATACCTGATGTCTAAAATAACGGCCGCCGCCAGCATGACGGCACTGGCCCTTGTTATCAGTGCCAGCCTGTTTGCGCTGCCTCGTTTAAAAACCATGTTTACCAGCATCGACACGGTCATGTCCGATATGGAAACCATAACCAACGAACTGGCAAAAGCTAACCTGGGCCAGATGATAGACGGGATTGACCAGTTGGTTTCCACCAGCGAATACAGCATCAAACAGGCATCCGACCGTTTGAATGCCCTGGATATCGACAGCCTGAACAAGTCCATCCAAAGCCTTCACGATATCGTCGAGCCGCTTTCAAAACTGTTTAATTACCAATAATTAATTTTAAAAACCCGGTTGACAAATACTGTTCAAAGTATTATGATACTGATTAATAAAATAAACCGTTGAGAAAGAGGAGTAAGCTTCTAAACAAGATTACAGAGAGTCGCAGGTGGTGGGATTGCGATATGGCGTTTTTAGCTGAATGGACTTTTGAGGGCGGTCTTGAATTTATCAGTAGGGACCGACGGCAACCACAACCGTTATTGATGTGGCATATATGTTTGTATATGAGGAAAAGTGGACTTCGGTCAATTTGAGTGGCACCGCGGATGTTAATTCGTCTCAAATATGTTAATTTAACATATTTGAGACTTTTTTTATGTCATAGAAATGCTCCTATGACAAAAAAAAGCCCTCCGGGCGGGATTCTTTCTTATTTCATCCCCAACACCTCACAAAAACATGGACGGTATTTTATTAAAATATTATTTCAAATTATGGAGGAAACGATTATGAAGAAAACTATTTTATCAGTAATGCTGGCAGCTGCAACTGCTGCTTCCCTTTTATCAGGCTGTTCCAAACCTGCATCCAATGACGCGTCATCATCTGCTGCCGCTTCCACCGATTCGGCAACGGCAGGCACTACAGAGAAGCAGGCGGAGAATGTAAAAGAAACTTCCGCAGAAGAAAGCTATACCATCGGCATCGGACAGTTTGCGGAACACGGTTCTCTCGACAACTGCCGGGAAGGATTTTTACAGGGTCTGGCCGATGAGGGAATCATCGAAGGCAAGAATTTGACTATCTACTATGAAAATGCCCAGGCCGACGGCGGAACCGCAAGTCAGATCATGGACAATTTCATGAGCAAAAAAGCGGATCTGATCTGCGCTATCGCAACTCCTATCGCTCAGAGCGCATACAGCGCAACAAAGAAGACCGACGTTCCGGTTATTTACACAGCCGTTACAGATCCTGTTTTAGCTGAGCTTGCCAACGCGGACGGCACACCGGTGGGCAATATTACAGGCACCAGCGATAAACTTCCTGTAGAAAAACAGTTGGAAATGATCCGCGCCATTTTACCTGACGCAAAAAAAATCGGAATCATGTACAGCACCAGCGAAGTGAATTCCGAATCCGCCATTGCAGAATATAAAGCGGCAGCTCCTGCCTATGGATTTGAAATCGTAGAAAGCGGTATTTCAGCCGCAGCAGACATTCCTCTGGCAGCCGATTCCCTTCTTGAAAAAGTGGACTGTCTGAACAATTTAACAGATAACACAGTCGTAAGCGCTCTCCCTGTTATTCTGGATAAAGCGGGCAAGAAAAATATCCCTGTATTCGGCTCCGAAGTAGAGCAGGTTAAGATCGGCTGTCTGGCAACCGTAGGTCTGGATTACATCGACTTAGGAAAGCAGACAGGAAAAATGGCTGCCCAGGTTTTAAAAGGCGAGAAAAAAGCCAGCGAAATCAACTTTGAAGTGATCGCGGAAGCATCCTTCTACGGCAACACAGAGGTTGCTGAGAATCTTGGAATCACACTGCCTGAATCCCTGACCTCATCAGCCAAAGAGATGTTTGACACCATCTCCCATTAATAGAAAATGACACCGGAGGTTTAATCATGTCAATCGTACTTGGCGTTTTACAAGAAGGTTTTATCTATGCCATCATGGCATTAGGCGTTTACATCACATATAAAATTCTGGATTTTCCGGATCTTTCAGTTGACGGCACGTTCCCTTTGGGAGCGGCTGTCACTGCTACGTTAATCCTGTCCGGAATGAATCCGGCCACCGCTCTCCTGTTCGCATTTATAGCAGGAGCCGCCGCCGGGGCCGTCACCGGCATCATTCACGTAAAATTGAAAGTCCGCGACCTTCTGTCCGGTATCATTGTCATGACTGCCTTATATTCCATTAATTTAACCATTGCAGGAAAGGCTAATGTCCCGATCTTCAGTAAGGAAACGATCTTTGAAAATGCATTTTTAGACAGCATTATTCCTCCTGCTCTGGCTCCTTACTCAGTGGTTATCATCCTGTTCCTCATCGTTGTTTTCGTGAAAATCCTTCTGGATCTTTATATGAGAACCCGTTCCGGTTATCTTCTGCGCGCCGCCGGTGACAACGATGTCCTCGTAACCTCTCTTGCAAAAGACAAGGGTACGGTAAAAATCATCGGTTTAGCCATTGCAAACGGCTTTGCGGCCCTTGCAGGAAGTATCTACTGCCAGCAGAACGGATTTTTCGAGATCAGCACGGGAACCGGCACCATTGTAATCGGCCTTGCCAACGTGATTATCGGTACAAAGCTTTTGAAACGCGTCAGCTTTGTAAAAGCCACCACCGCGGTAGTGATCGGCTCCATCATTTACAAAGCCTGCGTATCCATTGCCATTTCCTTCGCTATATCTTTGGGATTAGGCGCTTCCAACTTAAAGCTCATCACTTCCGTCCTTTTCTTAGTGATTCTGGTGCTGAGCAATCAAAAAGGAAAGAAGGTGGCCGGCCATGCTTAAACTTCAAAATATCAATAAATACTACAATGCTGGCACCGTCAATGAAATGTGCCTGTTTGAAGACTTTAATTTAACAATCCGGGACAATGAATTTGTATCCGTGGTCGGAAGCAACGGCTCCGGCAAGACTTCCATGCTGAATATCATCTGCGGAAGCATACCGGTTGACAGCGGCCAGGTGATAATCAACACCACTGATATTACCAATATGCCGGAATACAAACGCCAGCGCACCATCGGCCGCGTTTATCAAAATCCGGCTATGGGAACCTGTCCCAGCATGACCATCCTGGAAAATATGTCCCTGGCCGACAATAAAGGGAAATCCTTTAATCTCCGCCGCGGAACCAACAAACAGCGGATCGATTTTTACCGTGACCAGTTAAGCTTTCTCGGACTCGGCCTGGAAGACAAACTCCACGTTAAAGTGGGGTCTCTGTCAGGCGGCCAGCGTCAGGCTATGGCTCTTCTCATGTCCACCATGACTCCCATTGAATTCCTGATTCTGGATGAGCACACCGCCGCTTTAGACCCGAAAACAGCGGAGATCATCATGCAGCTGACCGATAAAGTTGTAAAAGAGAAAAAACTGACCACCATTATGGTCACCCACAATTTAAGATATGCCGTTGAATACGGGAACCGCCTCATCATGATGCATCAGGGCCGCGCCATAATCGACAAGGCCGGCGATGAAAAAGCGAAGGTTCAAATTGACGATATTCTGGATCAATTCAACGAGATAAGTATTGAATGCGGCAATTAAAAATTGAAATATCGGATATGCAAAAGAGGACTGCAGCAGGAAATGCCGCAGTCCTCTTTTATTTGGTTCTCTGCCCGGTTAAAGGCAGGCAAATATGTATTTACACATTCTCATTCTGATAAATAAAGCAATCGGTCACATGGTCATTTACCATACCTATCGCCTGCATAAAAGCATAGATGATTGTGGAACCTACAAATTTAAATCCCAACTTTTTTAAATCCTTGCTGATCCGATCTGAAACCGGTGTTGAGGCCGGGATATCCTCCATCTTCTCCCAGTGGTTTTTTATCGGGGTATCATCCACATATGACCATATAAATTTGTCAAAGCTTCCGTATCTTTCCTGAATCTCCAAAAATGCTTTGGCATTCGTCACGGCGGCGTTCACTTTTAGGCGGTTTCTGATAATTCCTTCGTTTGCCAGCAGCTCCTGTATCTTTTCCTCACCGTAAAGAGCCACTTTAGCCGGATCAAAACCATCAAAGGCTTTCCGGAACGCCTCCCTTTTTTTTAGCACGGTGATCCAGCTCAGTCCTGCCTGCATCCCCTCTAATATCAGCATTTCAAACAGCTTGTTGTCATCATGTTCAGGCCGCCCCCACTCATTATCATGATAATCGATGTATATGGGGAGATCCCCCGCCCAGGAACATCTTTTTTTCTCACACATAAAGTCTGTCCTTTCAAGCCACTTCCCTTTCGGGCATCCGGGCCCGAGGCTATGATTGATACCTGTATTCTACCATAACCCGCCGCTCCTGTCCATCCTGCTGCCGTCTCTCAAAATAGCTTTTCCCCGTCCACAATCAGATAATTTTGATTCCGGCTCTCGCCTTCCTGATTCCACTCGTCGTACAATAAATTAACCTTCTGTTCCTTGGCCCAGGTTCTCATGAGCATCATGTGAGGGAGGAATTCAGCTCTTTGGCGGCAGACTTTTTCTGCATCCCAAACCTGCTCCAGCTCAGCTTTTAATTTCCCCTTAATCCGGCCGTATTTTTCATCCTCCGCAAGATCACAATTTTCGTCAGGATCTTCATCCAGATCGTAGAGACATTCCTTTTCATACCCATAATAGGATATGTATTTATACCTTCCTTTCCGTATCATCGCCGCAGGGTCTTCTCCCTTGATGTCACAGATTTCGCTGATGACCGGGCGGTTCTCGGGCAGGTCTTCTCCATTCAGCAGATAGGGCATAAGGCTGGTTCCTTCCGCTCCCGGAAGTTTTGGAGCGTCCGCCGCGTCGATGAACGTCTGTGACAGGTCCAGAAGACTAGGCAGCCCGCCTAATTTACTGCCCGCCGGAATATGATCCTTCCAGCAGAAAATCATCGGAACCCTCAAAGATTCCTCTCTCATATTGGACTTCCAGAATAAGCCGTGACAGCCGATTCCGTCGCCATGGTCCGAAGTATAGAGAAGGATCGTATTTTCCAGCCCTACGGTTCTCTTCACCACGTCCACAATTCTTCCTAACAAAAAATCCTCATATTCAACCATACCGTAATAAGCGGCCCTGACCCGCTTTATCTCTTCCGGCGTCTCCATTCCAAGGCCCCGGTTATTAAGAAACTGTTTTTCAAACGGATGCATGGAGTTCCAATCCTCTTCGCTCAGCCCCGCCGGTTCCGGCAGAATGCTGTAATAGTAGTCAAACAGCTCCTGAGGGGCCACATAAGGCGAATGGGGGCCGTAGAGACCTACTGTTAAGAACAGAGGCCGTTCCTCTTCTCTTGTCTCCAGAAAGTCCACAGCAGCGTCCGTTACATCCTTATCATAAGCCATTACGGCGCTTTCGCCCTTTCCGGAACGCTCAATCCCGGTTCTCCCGGGCATAGAACATTTTGCAAAATACCCGTACCGCCGTTCTGCCAAGGACACCCCCAGCACAGCAGTCGTAATATCTCCCACCAGCCTTTTTTCAAAACCGTGGCGCTGGTCCGGACCTACAAAATGCATTCTTCCGCAGAGCACAGTCTCATACCCCGCCGCCCCCAGGCAGTGCACGAATGTAGCCCTGTCGCTCGGAAGGCTTTGAGCATTATTAAAGATTCCAACTGTATGAGGCATGAGCCCCGACAGCATAGAGCTTCTGCTTGGAACGCAGAGCGGCGAGTTGCAGTATGCGTGTTCCATCAGAGCACCCTCTTTCGCAAGCTCATCCATGTTTGGCGTCCTCACCCATGGATCGCCGCCGCAATGCACCACCTTGCCGTTATGCTCATCTGTCAAAATCATAATTATATTCGGCTGTTTCATGAACTACCCCTCTCTCCGTCAATTGATTTCTTTTTTGATCTTCTTCGCCTTTCCCCCATCCCTGGCATTGCTGTAGATCAGATAAAGCACAACCGCCAAGATCCCTATGCAAAGAGGCCGCTTTATAATATAGAGCACCATCGGGTTATTATGGGCATTGGCCAGCGACAGAGTTTTTACAAAATTCTTCTCGATAATGCCGCCGAGAATCAAGCCTAAGAGAAGGGGTGCGCTGGGTATATCCAGCTTAGTGAACACAAAACCGATCACTGCAAATATACAGGCAAAAAATACATCTGCCATGGAATTTCTGGAACTGTAAGCCCCTAACAGACAGCACATGATGACAGCCGGGATAATGTATTTCATCTTCACTTTCAGTATCTGTGAAAACAGAGGAATACCAAATATTCCGATTACTCCCATGAATACAACCGTCAAAAGCATTCCGAACAAAAATCCATATGCCACCTCAGGTGTCTCCGTAAACAGCTGGTTTCCCGGAATCAATCCATGAATGGTCAGCGCCCCCAGCATGATGGCTGAATTGGTGGAGCCCGGAATCCCCAGTCCCAGCATAGGAACCATGGAACCGCCTACAGCAGCATTGTTGGCGCTTTCCACTGCCACAATTCCGTCCGGCGCACCCTTCCCAAACTGTTCCGGTTCCTTAGAGATTCGTTTCGCCTCACTGTAAGCTAAAAATGAAGCGATCGCCCCGCCGGTTCCCGGTAAAATACCGATAAAGGTTCCCATCAATGAGGATTTCAATAGAGTTGACCGAAAAGTGGTCATCATCCCTTTTATGGCCGTGACTGCTCTTATATTGTTTTCTATTTGATAATTAATCTTCTGCTCTTCACTGTTTTTCAGCACATATGCCTGATGGATCATTTCAGAGATGGCAAACAGTCCGATAATTGCAGGAATCGTATCAATTCCTGATAAAAGCAGCTTGCTGCCGAATGTAAATCTGGTAAATCCCGTGGACGCCTGCATCCCGATCATGCTGAGAAACAGTCCTAAAAATGCGGACATAATCCCCCTCAGCACCTTTCCGCTGGACATACTTCCTACAATGGCCAAACCGCAGAGCGACACGAGAAACATCTCAGGCGGGCCAAAACGCAGCGACAGCTTTGCCAGCAGCGGCGTGCATAAAATCAACGCAACGACGCCTACAAAACCTCCCACACAGCTGGCCAGCACGGCATAATACAACGCCTCTTTTCCCTTCCCCTTCTTAGCCATGCAGCTGCCTTCGATGGCAGTGCAGGCTGCATTTACCGTACCCGGCACATTGAGAAGGATGGCTGAAATTGCCCCGCCGTACCCGGAGCCCATGTAGATTCCGCCTAAAAACAGCAGCCCTACCGCAGGGGGCATTGTATAGGTAAACGGCAGCATGACTGCGATTCCAATCCCGCCGTTTAATCCTGGTATAGCGCCTAACACCACCCCGAACAGGGTTCCAAAAAAACCGGACAGCAGCATAACCGGCTGAAAAGTATTCAAAAATATACTAAATATCTGGCTCAATTGCTCCCTCTCCCTCCATTATCCGGATCAGTTATTGGTTTCCGGCCTGTGACTGGCGGAATGCAAAGTTTTCATCGATAAATGCCTTCAGCGCATCTCCTGTCAGATATGTAGGCATATCATACTGGCTGTTGATCTGCTGAATCAGCTCGCCATCCGGAACATAGATCCCGTCCAGTTGGGCTACAATCGCATCCACCAGCTCCTGAGGCATACCGGCAGGCCCCAGAAGCAGACGGTTCATCGGGCTGACCGCATCCTTCACCCCCAGATCCGTAATACAGGGAACTCCGTCCAGAATGTCATATTTTTGAGAAGTCATCGTAACAACAGGAGCACATTTGTTTTCAAATGCCTGGCTGCAGAATGATGTAGCTACCATACATGCGTCCACATGGCCGCCCAACAGATCGGCAAATGCTTCTGATCCGCTGCTGTATACAATTCCGTTAAATTCAACCCCCAGCTGTTCATCGATGATATCCAGCACCTGCTGCCCCGTATTATTGGCGATAGCGATGGTACATCCTCCCGGGTTCGCCTTAGCCGCCGCAACCAGATCTTCAAACGAGGCATATTTTGCATCCTGAGTATAAATTGCATCCGCCGGTTCCAGCAGAGAAGCTATGTAAGTAAAGCTGTCCTTGTCATATTCCACACCTTCAATTCCGTTTACAATATGTCCAAAGATATCTCTAACAGAAACGATCTCCAGATTATATCCGTCCGGTTCCTGCTTCAGAAGTTCATTGGTAGCCACAATTCCATTGCCTTCCGGTTTATTGGTGATTACAAATGATTTCCCCGTTTCTTTTTCCAACGCGCTGCAGACCAGCCGCGCCGCCTTATCCACACCGCCTCCTGCTTTATACGGAACGGTAATCTGTACTGTCTTTTCCGGCCATTCCGTTCCGGAAGCCTCCGTCGTCTGTACGGGCTTTTCCTCCGCTTTGCTTTCCAAAGCCTTGGTGGTCTGTTCTGCCGCCGTACTTTGGGATGATGAACCTCCGCCTGAACACCCACTCAAAAGGCTGCAAATAACTGCAGATGACAACAATAACGCAATCGTTTTTTTCATGTAAATTCCCTCCACTTTCATTGCCTGCCTCTCAGAACAAAAGTCCTTTCGGCATATTCACCCTCAACAGTACCGTAAATGCCACGTATAACACCGCCGTCAGCCCCAGATTATAGCAGGCCAGCTTTCCCAGGTTTTTCATGGTCCGTTCCTTTTCCAGCAAAATCCCGATTGCCATGCACACAAGAAACAATGTGCTGTAAATCCCCAGAAATTCCATTCCAGGCCTTACTGCCAGCAAAAGCGCCAATATGATAAGCTCCAGCACCGTAACTCCAGTCCCTTTTTTATTCTTCGCTTCGGACTGCAGCACCGCTTTTCCTGCCATAATAATACCGATCATCATCAGTGCCGTAAAAACAAATCTGGGATAAATCTGATAAATCTCCGGATTCTTGTCCTTTTCCATCAACAAAAATCCGCCGAAAACCACTGCGAAAATGCCGATAAAGAATTCCTTTTCTCCAAAGACTTTTTTGTTAAACTGCAGCTTCACCCGGCTTCCTCCTTTCTCATGCAGACTCATTCACATTGTTGAATTTCTCCTCCTTAATACCTCCTTCCCAACAGAGCTTCTATCGCTAAAAGCCCATTTCCGATCACCGGCTTTCCGTAATTGCTTCTGCATCGGAACAGCGTATGGTTTTCTTTTAGAAACGGAACCTTATTCTGTACGTTTTCCTGTATGATTTCCCGGTAAAGGCGGTGGTTTTCTATCATAATTCCTCCATACACAAAGATCGAGGGATTCATGATGTTGATATAATTGGCAATTCCCACGGACAGCATGGTTGCCGCCTGGGTAACCACTTCTTTCGCCAGGAAATCATCTTCATCAGCCGCGCTTAAAATATCCTGAACGGTAATGCTTTCAATATCCATATTCTCAAGGCAGCTGGATCTTCCCATCTTCAAAAGGGTAACGAAACGCTTTACAATTGCCTTTGCCGAAGAGTATGCGTTGATACATCCGTAATTGCCGCATTCGCATTTCTCTCCCCCTGCCACAATCACCATATGGCTGAACGCATCGTCCTGATTATAGATGGGCCGGATGATGGTTCCGTTCTGAATGCTGCCGATTCTGATCCCTCCGCCTCCGCAGAGCAGAAAGCAGAGGTTGGAACAGTGCCTGCCCTGTCCCAGCAGATATTCTCCCATACAGGCTCCATTGGCCGACGTTTCCACGATCACATCCGTTCCAAAGACTTGAGAAACCTTCTGTTTCAGCGGAAAGTTCTCCCATTCCTTATTGGGCAGCATAGACGGAAGCACATTGAGCACCGCCCCTTCCGTCTTCTGAACGGAACAAAATGTGCTCATGCCCGCCATCTTCACTTCCTCCGGCCTGATATTGTTCTCCGTCAGGATACTGCGGTACAGCTCTTCGATAATGAGTATTCCCTCCTGCGGAGTATAGTCACCGCTCAGCGTTTTAGACTTTACATCCACCAGCCGCCCGGAATAGTGCAGAACCGCCACATCAATGTGATATAGACCGATCATGAGACCGACGCTGAAAATCCGTTTTTCTTCATTCAGAGAATAAAGAAGGGGTCTTCGTCCTCCGGTGGAATCCCCCTCCCCGCAAACGACCACAAATCCGTAATCCTTCAGGCTCTCCAGGAAGCGGTTGGTTGTAGGGCTTTTAAATCCTGTCTTTTCACTGATCTCATCTCTGGATATTATTTCGCTTTCAAAAATGGTACGGAGCACTGTCATCTGTTCCAGTGACAATTCCTCTAATGAATACTCAGCCATAATTTCTCCTATCTATCCAATTCAATATTTTCAAAAACATTGGGTTATACGATTGTTTATCATATTGTATATTATAACACTTTATTTATATTTGTAAATAAGTTTTATGTTTTAATCTTTCAAAAAGCCTTTTATAGTCACTTTTTAAGTTTTCATTTACATACTTTAATATTATTTTAAATAAAGATGTGTATTCTTACCTATATTGCTATCCCACGAATTCTTTTCTTCGGCAATTTTATACCTGCTTTTTCCTCCGCTTTTCCCTTATCCAATCACCCGTCCGCACAAAAATACAGCCAGGATCTATGAATTAAAATCCATAAATCCTGGCTGCGTTCTCGTAAAACACCTGCTCCTGATACCGCTCAGGCACAAGATAAGTGATAAACTCGATATAATCCTTCAGATTTACCAACGGCCAATCCGTTCCAAACATGATTCTGTCATAGCTTAAATACTCCAGCCATGTCTGCAAAGCGGCAATATATCCTTTTTTCTCTTTCACAAATTCGGGAATCAGAACTCTGCCCTCCAAAAGCCCGGACAAATCAGCCGCCACATTGTGATTTTTACTGAGCACCGCGGCCGCGTCGTTCAGCCACGGATTTCCAAAATGACACATTACGAACTGCACATCGGGATGTTTTACCGCCGCTTCATCCAGAGTCAGCGGATGGCTGTATCTTAACAATGCATTAGGCCCCGCGGTTTCGCCCGTATGAATGGCAACCGGCTTATGGTAGCGGGCTGCCAGTTCATATACCGGCTCATACATAGGATCGGTGACATAGATCGGATTATAGCCCGGATATAGCTTCACTCCTGCGCACTGATCCTGCTGCAGGTGGTATTCCACCTGGCCGATGGCATCTGCGATCTTGTGTACTTCCATGTAATGACTGTCCAGCCCGATACAGTAGCGCAGATACTCAGGATACTGGTGGCGCTCGGGCTCCAGACTCCTGTTTCCCATCACCACGCCGCCCACGATCCCCAGCTCTTTATATTGGGACCACAGATGGCCGGCATTGTTTTTATGGCCTGCGGCCAGAGCTATTCCGTCAAAATACTGGTCGTTGAGACAAAAATGAAGATGCGCATCAATTATTTTCATGATCTTTATGCCTTTCTAATAAGCCTTTCCCGCCAAAATCTCCTGATAGTCCTGATAGTTTTTAGCCAGAAGATCCGGAGTGTTGAGCCCATAAGGACATTTGCTCATGCACTGATTACAGTGGAGACACTCCTCAATCTTTTTCATCTTTTGCTGAGCCGCTTCCGTCAGCTGCTTTTCCGACGGCGAACGTCTGATTAACAGAGACATTCTGGCACACGTATTAATCTCAATTCCCACCGGACAGGGCATACAATATCCGCAGCCGCGGCAGAATTCTCCAAGAAGTTCTTCTCTGTCATGTTCAATCAGCTGTTTGATTTCCTCCGTCATGGACGGCGGGTTATCCACATAGGATAAAAATTCATCCAATTCTCTTTCTCTCTGAACGCCCCAGATGGGAAGCACGTTGTCAAATTGGGCCAGATAGGCATAAGCCGCCGCCGAATTGGTAATCAGGCCGCCGGACAGAGCTTTCATCGCGATAAAGCCCATGTTGGCCTTTTTGCAGCTTTCCACCAGCGCCACATCTTTCTCCGTTGCCAGATAACAAAACGGAAACTGCAGTGTCTCATAAAGTCCGGACTCGATTGCCTCGTTAGCCACATTCAGCCTGTGGTTGGTAATGCCTATATGACGAACCTTTCCCTGAGCTTTTGCCTCCAACATGGCTTCATAAAGCCCGGTGCCGTCCCCCGGCTTCGGACAAAACGTCGGATTGTGGAACTGGAACAAATCAATATAATCCGTTTTTAAAAGCCTCAGCGATTCTTCAAGATCTTTCCAAAAACCTTCCACTGTCTTGGACGGAGTTTTTGTGGCGATAAACACCTGTTCCCGAATCCCCTCCAGGGCTTCTCCCAGCTTTTCTTCACTGTCCGTGTAACTTCTGGCCGTATCGAAAAAACGGATTCCATGTTCAAATGCTTTCCTTATCAGTTTTACCGCCTCTGATTTTGGAATTCGCTGAATCGGCAGGGCGCCGAACCCATTTTTATCCACGGTGATTCCAGTTGAGCCTAATGTTACCTTCATCCTATCTCCCCCTTTTTTTAACGGGCCATCTCGCTTTGAGGTCCTTTCTGATTGTGAGCTTTGATTATTGTTTCAATTTCTTCCAGATCAGAAGACGGAAGGTCTCCCGGTATGGTATTCTTCACAGCACTGGTAGCGTTGCCGTACTGGATTGCTTTTGAGCAGTCAAAATTGTTGGTAAGAAGGCCGTATAATGCGCCTGAGATATAGGCGTCTCCGCTTCCGATTCTGTCCACCACTTCGATATCGCGGTATGGCTCTTCCTCATAATACATGTCTTTCTTGGCATCATACATGACGGAACCAAAGGTGTGGCGTTTTGGACTGTGAACAATTCTCTGGGTGGATGCGATGATAGAGATCGGATATTCCTCCGCAAAACTCTTCATCATCTCCTTGGCCGTTCCCGTCTTTTTAAAGGTCAGCCTGGCCGTATCTTCCGAACAGAAGAAGATATCCACATACGGCAGAATCTTTTCAATGCATTCCCTCGCCTCTTCTCCGGTCCAGAGGTTTGCACGGAAATTCACATCAAACGACACTAATGTTCCCGCTTCCTTAAACCGCTTAATCATCTCCAGCGTGGTTTCTCTGGATTTCTGGCTGAGGGCCAGCGTGATTCCCGTTGTATGGAAGCATCTGGTTGCAGTATATACGTCTTCTGGAATCTCGTCAATATTTAATGAATAAAATGAGCTGTTGGCCCGGTCATAAATCACCTTGGGCTTTCTTGGATAAGCCCCGTTTTCATAGTAATAGATTCCCACTCTCGCAGATGGCGAATTGTCATACATGAAGTAATCATCGCTCACCCCATAAGAACGGATCTTGCTCTTCATAAAGCTTCCCATATCATGAGCCGGGATCTTGGAAATAATTCCGGTATGAAGTCCTAATAAAGCCACGCCTACGGCCACATTAAGTTCCGCGCCGCCCACCTGCTTTACAAATGTATCCCCTCTTGAAAGCCGTTCATTGTTAGGCGGAGATAACCGCAGCAACAGCTGTCCCAATGTCAATAAATCGAAATTTCTCTCACTTTCCATCTCTGTTTACCTCGCTCTTTTAAGAAAGGGACAGTTCTTATGCTCCTATGAGCAAGAGAGCTGTCCCTTTAATCATCTGCTTACAGTCTTGTACCGTTAATTATCTCTGTACACGGCCTGATCCGTCGCCGCCAGCCAGGCTGTCCACGTCTGCACGTGTTACCAGGTTGAAGTCTCCAGGAATGGTGTGTTTCAGAGCAGAAGCTGCTACTGCAAATTCCAGAGCTGCCTTCATATCTTTTCCATCAGCTAAACCGCAGATTAAACCAGCTGCGAAAGAATCTCCGCCGCCTACACGGTCTACGATCGGTGTGATGGAATATTTTCTGGAATGATAGAACTCACGTGTCTTACCATCCATAATACATGCTGACCAGCCGTTGTTGGAAGCTGAGAAGCTTTCACGTAAAGAGCTGATGATGTATTTGAAGCCGAACTTGTCAGCCATCTGGTTGAAGATATCTACATAACCTGCTAATTCCAGTTCTCCGGAAGTAACATCTGTGTTGCCAGGTTTGAAGCCGAGTACCTTTTCAGCATCCTCTTCATTACCGATGCAGACATCAACATACTGCATTAAGTTTGTCATAACCTTCTGAGCTTTTTCAGAAGACCATAATTTCTTACGGAAGTTTAAGTCTACGGATACGGTTACACCGTGAGCCTTAGCTGCCTTTAAAGCGATCTCTGTCAGTTCTGCTGCTGCATCGCTGACTGCAGGTGTAATACCTGTAAAATGGAACCAGTCACAGTCAGAGAAGATTGCGTCAAAATCAAATTCAGCTGCTGTTGCTGTGGAGATAGAAGAATGAGCTCTGTCATAAACAACATTGGAAGCTCTCATTGCGGAACCAGTCTCTAAGTAGTAGATACCAAGTCTCTCACCGCTTCTGGAGATGTATTTTGTTCCTACATTGTATTTTCTTAAAGCTGCAACTGCGCACTCACCGATCGGGTTAGCCGGAACTGCTGTTACGAACTGTGTATCATGTCCGTAATTTGCTAAAGAAACTGCTACGTTAGCTTCTCCGCCGCCGTAGTTAATATCAAATTCGTCTGCCTGAATAAATTTTTCATTATTTGGGGTGGATAATCTTAACATGATTTCGCCCATGGTTACGATCTTAGCCATTTTTAAATCTCCTTATTTATATAATATAATATTGTTATCGGATCTGATTATGCGCGGGCCGCTGCTACTGCTGCAACGAATTCCTGAGCTTTTGCTGTAACTGCGTCGAAGTCGCCTGTCTTAGCGCCCTTTGTAAGGCTGCTTCCTGTACCTACTGCACAAGCGCCTGCTTTCAGCCATTTGTCCACGTTGTCTACGTCAACGCCGCCTGAAGGCATGAATTCGCCCTGAGGAAGAGGTCCTTTGAAGGAGCTGATGGCTGCCGGTCCTACGATGTTGCCTGGGAACACTTTAATTACGTCGCATCCTGCTTCTAATGCGGTAATCGCTTCGGTTGGTGTCATAACGCCCGGAAGCATAGGAACTCTGTAACGGTTGCAAAGTTTGATGGTTTCTACGTTTAAGCCTGGGCTTACAACATAGTTAGCGCCTGCAAGGATGACTGCTCTTGCAGTTTCAGGGTCCAGTACAGTACCTGCGCCGATTACCACGTCCGGATTGGATCTATATTTGTTAGACATAAGCTGAATGAATTCAACCGGGTTTCCTTCATCCATAGTCATAGTAATTTCGATGAAATTGATGCCGCCTTTGATGATAGCGTCAACTACTTTTTCGCCCTGCTCTAAATTCTTTGCACGAACAACGGCAACCAAACACTGTTCTTTCATTTTTGAAATAACTTGTTCTTTTTTCATGATTAATCCTCTCTCTTTCTTATTCGTATATACGAAGTACTTTCATAATTACGATTTTATATATAAATATTAATAGTTACCAACCCATTTGTCAACAGCAAATCCCTATATTTTTCCAAGAAATCCTAATAATTTTGAAACTTCATCCGCTTTTGCTTTGGCGAGCAGTCCTAAAGCCTCATAATCCTCCGTAGGCTTGTACAAACTGGAAATGCTGATGGCTCCCAGCACGTTGCCGTCCGGTCCAAATACGGGCGCACCCACACATTCCATGTGGTCCTCCACCTCTCTGGCATCCAGCGCATATCCCTGCTGGCGCACCTTTTCAAGTTCCTGTAAAAGAGCTTCTGCCGAAAGAATGGTGTTCTCCGTCTTCTTCTGGAACTTCACCTGGCCTAGAATCTCATCTCTCGTCTCATCTTCCGTAAACGCCAGAATGGCCTTTCCCAACGAAGTGCAGTAAATGGGATTTTTCGATCCCACGGTGGAAGTCGTGATAATCGGGTTCTCCGGTTCAGCTTTGCAAATATATACAATCTCATGGCCTGAACGCGTACCGAAAAAGACGGTTTTTCCCACTTCCTTTGCAAAGGAGCGCAGCTGCGGTTCTATGGTTCCGATAAAATCCAGATTGTTGGTGTAATTGATGCCGATCCGGTATGCGGTAAGGCCGATGGTATATCTCTGTTTCTGGCCGCGCAGAACGTTCACCATCCCCATCTCGCCCAACGTTGTCACAATATCGTAGGCGCTGGTTTTGGGAAGTTTCATTCTCTCACAGATCTCATCCAATGTAATTCCTTCCGGATTCTTGGAAACCATCTTTAAGATCTCCACGGTTCTCTGTGTTGTCCTGTTCAGTTTCATGTTCAAGTCCCCTTTTCATAAGTCTCTTCTTTCAGTATACTCATGTTTCCTGAACCATGCAACCGGATTATAATGTCACTCCCTGTTTAAAGATGGCCATATCATGAAATCCGGCTTCTTCTGCCTTCACTTTTTTGCCGGAAGCAACTTCCAGTACATAATCAAATAACTTCTGAGCCATCTCTTCAATATTAGAATCTTCCACAACCGGTCCGGCATTGAAATCGATCCAGTTGTTTTTATGGCCTGCCAGGGTGGAATTGCTGGAAATCTTCACCGTAGGCACCGGAGAAGCAAACGGAGTGCCGCGCCCGGTGGTAAACAATACGATATGGGCGCCGGAAACCGCCAATGCGGTGGAAGCCACTAAGTCATTGCCCGGCGCGCTCAGCAGATTAAGCCCTTTTACCTTTATCGGTTGTGCATAGGCCAGTACGCCTTTAACAGGAGCGCTTCCTGATTTCTGGGTACATCCAAGGGATTTATCCTCCAATGTGGAGATGCCGCCCTTTTTGTTGCCTGGTGACGGGTTCTCATAGATAGTTTGGTTGTGACTCGTAAAATAATTCTTAAAATCGTTAATTAGTGAAACTGTTTTTTCAAAAAGCTCGGGAGTTTCGCAGCGGTTCATCAGAATCGTCTCCGCTCCAAACATCTCAGGTACCTCGGTAAGAATCGTTGTTCCCCCTTTGGAGATCAGAAGATCGGAAAATGCTCCTACCGTTGGATTGGCCGTAATTCCGGATAAACCGTCGGAGCCTCCGCATTTCATGCCGATGATCAATTCCGCTGCATCAATCGCTTCCCTGGAAAATGCTCCTGCATAAACTGCCAGCTCTTCTAAAAGTGCCATCGCCGCTTCCATCTCGTCGTCCACATCCTGACACTGGAGGAATTTCACCCGCTGTTCGTCGTATTCTCCGATATACTCCTTTAAAATGGGAATATTGCTGTTTTCACAGCCAAGTCCCAGCACCAGCACGCCCGCCGCATTGGGGTGATTGATCATATCGGCCAAAACCTTTCTCGTATTCTCCTGATCATCCCCCATTTGGGAACATCCATACGGATGAGGGAAGGAAATCACATCCTCCACAGTTCCTTTTACAAATTTTTTGGCCTCTTTCTCCAACGCCTGAGCGATGGAGTTCACGCATCCCACCGTAGGGACGATCCAGATTTCATTCCTCACCCCAACTTTTCCGTCAGCCCTTCTGAATCCATCAAAATACGCATGCTCCGTTTCCTTCAGCGCCGAAGGCTTTGGTTCATAAGTGTAATCCAGAACATCTCCCAGCGCAGTCTTTAAATTATGAACGTGAATCCACTGACCGCTCTCTATGTCCTCTTTGGCATAGCCGATACGAAAGCCGTATTTTACCACTTCCTCTCCCGCCTTCACCGGTCTGACCGCAAACTTATGTCCCTGCAAAATCTCTTCAATTGTGGTGACTAAGATGCCGTTAACGTCCAGCGTTTCACCCTTTGCGATGGGTCTTAATGCAACCGCCACGTTGTCGTCTTCGTGTATCCTGATAATATCCTGCATCCTTTTTTCCCGCCTTCTATTCATAAATATTTAAAAAATAATGTAAGCCCTTACAAATATTCTACAAAATCCGGGAATAGAAGTCAATAAAAAAATGCAAAGCTCTTGCATTTTTAATGGTAAATATGTATAATAATTTTATGTTGTAAGTACTTACAGAATGTAGAGGTGATGATTTGAATATTTACGACGTATCAGAAAAAGCCCAAGTATCCATCGCTACAGTATCAAGAGTTTTAAACGGCAATCCCAATGTCAGTGAAAAGACGCGCAAGCGGGTTCTGGCCGTTATGGATGAGCTCGGCTACACCCCCAATGTATTCGCACGCGGCCTCGGACTCGGAACCATGAAGACGATCGGTATTATGTGCGCCGATTCTTCCGATCCCTACCTGGCCAACGCCATTTACTATCTGGAACGGGAATTGAGAAACAACGGCTACGATTCCATTCTCTGCTGTACCGGCAATCTTCTGGAAACTAAAAAAAAGTATTTTGACCTGCTTCGTTCCAAACGGGTGGACGCGATCATTCTCGCCGGCTCCCAATTCATAGAAGCAAAAGCAAAAGACAATTCCTACATTCTGGATGCTGCCAAAGAACTTCCGGTTATGCTGGTAAACGGTTTTCTGGAAGGCGAGAATATCTACTGTACGGTTTGTGATGACGTTACCGCCACCTATCAGGCCGCCGACCTTTTAATCCGGTCCGGCAAAAAGGATATTCTCTATCTTTATAACAGCCCTTCCTTCAGCGGACTCAATAAACTTCAGGGCTATAAAAATGCGCTGCGGGACAACCAGCTGGAGATCCGGGATTCCTATATCCATCTCTGCCCCAAGGATCTGGTTTCCGCCAAAAATCTGCTGATTGAGCTTCACGAATCCGGCCTGCATTTTGATGCCGTCCTCACCGCTGCAGACGAGCTGGCTGTGGGAGCTGTCAAATATGCCCATATAAAAGGTCTGAAAATTCCTGATGAACTCAGCATTGTGGGTTATAATAACTCCATCTATTCCTTATGCACCGACCCTGAGATCACAACCGTTGACAACAAGGTCGAAGCGCTTTGCACCACTACCATCAATACGCTGATGGGCGTTTTTAATGGCGGCAACGTACCAAGCAAGACAACCGTTGCGGCCGATTTAATAAAAAGAGATACAACCAATTTCTAATTCAAGGAGGATTTTAAACATGAAAGCATTTATGGACAACGATTTTTTATTATCCAACGATACAGCCAAAACCCTGTATCATGATTACGCAGCAAAGATGCCGGTTTTAGACTATCACTGCCACATCAACCCACAGGAAATTTACGAAGACAGAAAGTTTGACAACATCACCCAGGTATGGCTGGGCGGAGATCATTATAAATGGCGCCAGATGCGTTCCAACGGAGTTGACGAAAAATATATCACCGGAGATGCCAGCGACAGAGAGAAATTCCAGAAATGGGCGGAAACCATGCCAAAACTGATCGGCAACCCATTATATCACTGGAGCCACTTGGAATTACAGAAATATTTCGGCTATACCGGATTTTTAAATGGTGACACCGCAGAAGAAGTATGGAATCTCTGCAACGCAAAACTTCAGGAATCTTCCATGACTGTCCGCAATATCATCAAGCAGTCCAATGTTACTCTGATCTGTACAACCGATGATCCTGTTGATACCTTGGAATGGCATGATAAGATCGCAGCTGATTCCACATTCGACGTTCAGGTTCTTCCTGCATGGAGACCGGACAAGGCCATGAATATCGAAAAACCAACCTTCGTTCCTTACATCGCAAAATTATCAGAAGTGAGCGGCGTAGAGATCAAAGATCTGGATTCCATGAAAAAGGCCCTTCAGGTCCGCATGGATTACTTTGCAAAACGCGGCTGCCTTGTTTCCGACCACGCATTAGAGTATGTAATGTACGCTCCTGCTTCTGAAGAGGAATTAAATGAAATCTTCGTAAAAGGAATCTCCGGACAGGCGATTACCCGCGCAGAAGAATTAAAATACAAAACTGCTTTCATGCTGTTCGTAGCAAAAGAATACCACAAACGCGGCTGGGTAATGCAGCTTCATTACGGCTGCAAACGTGACAACAACGCCTTAATGTTTGAAAAACTGGGTGCCGACACAGGATTCGACTGCATCAACAACTACGCTCCTTCCTCAGAAATGGCTGATTTCTTAAATACACTCAGCGCATCCGACGAAGTGCCGAAGACCGTTTTATATTCCCTGAATCCAAACGACAACGCTTCCATCGGCTCCATCATCGGCTGCTTCCAGGACCCTACCATGGCCGGCAAGATCCAGCACGGCTCCGCATGGTGGTTCAACGATCATAAGATCGGCATGACAGAGCAGATCACCAGTCTCGCAAACTTAGGATGCCTTGGAAACTTCATCGGCATGCTGACAGACTCCAGAAGCTTCATCTCCTATACAAGACATGACTATTTCAGAAGAATCCTTTGCGATATCTTCGGTTCATGGGTTGAAAACGGAGAATATCCGGCTGACATGAAGTCCTTAAAGAGCCTGGTTGAAGATATCTCTTACAACAATGCAGTCCGCTACTTCGGCTTCAAACTGTAGGGGATTGAGAAGTCTTTTTTAGTTAACTAAGGTACGCCGGAAAGAAGGGGAAACCTGGGCGGGCGGCGGGAATAATAAGAGATAGGGGATTCGAGTTTCGACCCTAAGAGGTACTAAGGCCGCCAGAAACGGAAAAAGGCAGAGCGGCGCCCATTCGCAGTGAACTCCTGATGACTTCACTGCTCAAGGGGCATCGAGTAGGAGGCTACCCATTATTTGGGTAGCCGACCTCTCACACCACCGTACGAACGGGTCTCGTATACGGCGGTTCTTTAGTTTTCACATACTTTGGAATAATAATAAGAAAA
>NZ_PKUU01000037.1 GCF_002899675.1 Clostridium sp. chh4-2
ACGGGCCTAAGATGTTCTAAAGGGGTTCCATACGATCCGATCTGTCTGCATCTTCCTTCCCCGGCCCGGACGGCCCCTCCGACCTTCGTCTCCCGGCTCTGCCTCCCGATTCCGGGCTGCTTTTCGCTGGCCTGGTTAAAAACAATATTGGTGCGTAGGTATTTATGTAGAATCACATTTACACAGATCGTTAAGGGATTTTCAGAAATGCCTTCGGGTTTTACTTTAAACGTCAAGGCATTTCGCAAAATGACCTCACCCTTTACATTAAATGGTGAAGGCATTTCTGAAAAAGACTTCACGCTTGATGTAAAAATTTACTCTTATATCCACCAAATCTTTTTTATCCTTAGCTAGCCAAGCAACAGCCGGAAAGAAGGGGGAACCTGGGCGGGCGGCGGAAATCATAAGGAATAGGGGATCGTTTGCAGACCCTTAGAGGTACTTGGCCGGCAGAAACGGAAAAAGGCAGACAAATACTGAATACCGAATCAGTATTTGAGGTGCCCCCTGAGCGATGAAGTCATCAGGAGTTCACCGCGAATGGGCACCGCGCTGCCTTTTTCCGTTTCTGGCGGCCTTAGTACCTCTTAGGGTCGAAACTCGAATTCCCTATTCCTTATGATTTCCGCCGCCCGCCCAGGTTCCCCCTTCTTTCCGGCGTTTCTTTCTAAAAAAAGATTTCCCCCACTTTATGTTTATAAGCCTGTCTTCCTGTCAATAATTTTAATATCAGAAACAAAGAGGAGATTATTGATATGGAAAACAGCATTTACAGAGGCGATATCTATTATGCAGATCTGTCCCCAACCGTAGGTTCCGAACAGGGCGGCGTCCGTCCGGTTCTTGTTATACAAAATGACATGGGAAACCGTCATAGTCCGACTGTGATTGTATCGGCCTTAACCAGCAAGAGCACCAAAGCAAAACTTCCCACACACGTTACCCTTCCCAAAACGGCCAGCGGCCTGCCCTGCGACTCCACGGTTCTCATGGAACAGGTGAGAACGATTGACCAGAAACGGCTTCATGGCTACATAGGACATCTGAACGATTTGTGGATGGCCCGGATGGACAGGGCGCTTTGTATCAGCATGGGAATTCAGCGTGCAGAGTCAGAACCGGAGCGGCACAGCCCCACACCCAAAGCCAAGATAGAACCTAAAGACACAAATACTCCTTTTTTTCATCACAATTCCTTCATAAATTCTGGCTATATTATTTAGTGTAAAGAGGTTATGAGGATATGACAGAATGATAGATAGATGAAAGAAAGGAGTAATTATTATGATGAAAATGAAAAGTTTAGCGAAAAAAACAGCAGGAATCACTGCTGCTGCACTTTTATTTGGTACCGTATCAGGCGGCGTTATGGCAGGGTTAAATGCATGGAGCAGTTCGGTTTTGGAAGTGAAGGAAAGCAAGGCGGTTCCTCAGGAGACTCCGGCCTTAAAAGCACAAAACACCAGTACATCCGGCGGAGTGATTATGACAGCGGGAGTGACCGACGTTTCAGGAATTGTGGAGCAGGCCATGCCGTCCGTAGTTGCGATTACAGACAAGATGACCGTAGAGCAGATGACATTTTTCGGGCCTCAAAGCTTTGAAGCTGAGAGCAGCGGTTCCGGCATTATTATCGGGAAAAATGATACAGAACTTTTGATAGCGACCAATAATCACGTGGTTGACGGCGCACAGAATATGACGGTGACATTTGACGATGAATCCTCTGTGGAAGCGGCGGTAAAAGGTACGGATGCGGCCACTGATCTGGCGATTATAGCAGTACAGCTGGATAAGATTCCTTCCGATACCATGAGTAAGATTAAGATTGCAAATATCGGTGATTCCGACAGCCTGAAAGTAGGACAGCAGGTTGTGGCAATCGGCAACGCTCTCGGCGAAGGCCAGTCGGCAACCGTTGGATATGTCAGCGCTCTGGACCGCAAGATAAAGAGCGAAGACGGAACCGAACACACATTTATACAGACAGATGCGGCCATCAATCCTGGAAACAGCGGCGGCGCACTACTGGATTTAAACGGTAACCTGATCGGCATCAATGCGGCGAAAACGGCTTCCACAGAAGTGGAGGGCATGGGATATGCCATTCCGATTTCAAAAGCAAAGGACATTTTGGATACTCTGATGACAAAACAGACAAGAGTGAAAGTGGACGATGAGAAACGCGGCTGGCTTGGAATCGAAGGAACCAATATCGATGCGCAGGCATCCCAGGCTTACGATATGCCTGTGGGCATCTTTGTATATAAGATTTTGGATGATGGGGCGGCGGCCAACTCAGATTTGAGAGAGAAAGATATTATTACCAAGTTCGACGGACAGTCTGTAACCACATTGAGCCAGCTTCAGAACATGCTGACATATTATGAAAAAGGTTCAAAAGTGACCCTGACCGTTCAGTCTCTGGCAGATGGAAAGTACCAGGAACGTGAAGTGGAGGTCATGCTGGGAAGCCAGCAGTCAAATAATTAAGTAACGATTCAGAGAGGGGGTATCTTCTTGCATGGCCTACGGCCATACAAGAAGCATCGTAGATTCCTCCGATGTGAATATTGAAATAAAAATCCGCTTACAAGCGAGCTTGACTCGGATTTCTATTCCAATATTCCCGCCCTCTGAACAGTTAACAACTAAATTATTGAGCATTTTCAGGTATGGCAGGGTCTTTCATTTCATAGATCCTGTTATATTCTTTTGTTTCCTGATTTTTTAAGGTTTCGGAGCGGTTCATGGAAAGGAATTTGACCAGTTCATAACAGTCCACCCATATTTCGTTATTTCCCTCTTTTTGTGATTCATCAAAAATCAGCTGGAGGCCGAAATGGAGGTGGGGTTCGTCGATGTTGTTGGTATTTTCCGTCCGGCTGTACCCGGTGCGGCCCAGATACCCGATCACATCGCCGGCCTTTACGATACTTCCCTCTTTCAGACTTTTGTGATAGGGATAGTTCTTTCGCAGATGGGCGTAATAATAGTACCGTTTTTTATCAAAACTGCGAATCCCTAAGCGCCATCCGCCGTATTGGTTCCAGCCGATCGCCTCCACATAACCGGATTCCACGGCGATCACAGGCGTTCCCACCTGCCCCATAAGATCATGGCCCAGATGCTGCCTGCGGTAACCGTAGGACCGGGACGTTCCGAAATCGTCGAAGTCGGTGTAAGGATAATTTTTGGCGATAGGGGAAAATGCTTTGAGCCCATATTTGGTAAGCCACACATTTTCCTTATTCTCATCCGTTTCTCCATCTCCGGATTCCGACAGCATGGATGCGGGAACTTCTGAGGGCGGAACCTGGATCTCATAGAGCCCCACCATACCGCCTAAAACTGCGCCGTAGGCTTCTTTATAATAAGAAAAATATTTCATATCTTTGGTCAGAGCCTCCAGAGTTTCACCATTTTGCAGTTTTTCCGCTAAATCCTTCATATCCTGTGAACGGTATTTAGAAAAATCTCCGCCGTATTTGGCGCCCAGATAGGCCAGCAGATCAATCCAATCGAAATGCACTTCTTTTTGATAACTGTTCATATCCAGCTGAAGCGCCTGCTTCATGGCATCCGAGGTCACGTCGAAATCCACCCATTTAATATATTTGGGAGCGTCGGAGGAAGTGGCCTTATTAGCGCCTGTATCCGTACTGCCGGCAGGAAATGGGGCGACACGGTGCCATAACAGGGAACCGGTCAGCATGAGCAGCAGAAGACACTCTATGTAAATGATTTTTCGGTTCATTTTTACCTCACATTCTGCCGTTGTACGGCCTTTCGTTCTGTTGAATTTATAGATACTTCCCCTACATAAAAAATATGCGTGAAATAGCTGGGTTATGCATAAAAATGTAGAATGTTACAGAAAAAACAAAGTTGTTTGATAAATAACGAACAACAATATAAATATACAGAATATACAAGGAATTACTTGACTGAAATCAGAAAAATGATATAATGATAAATAGAGGAGAATCGAATTTTTAGAAGGAGGATCGTTCTATGGGTGAAAACACAAATGTACCGTTACTGTTGTTGGATAGTCAGACATTATCTTATGTATTGGGGAATGGGGAGTTTCGGTTTACAAACCTGAAATTTGATGAAGCAAAGGCGATTATCGAGATGAATGGATTGGAGAATGTGGTGCGGTGCTACATCAATCCGGAGATCGATATGGCTTTGCGCAATTATGTAAAAGTGGAAGAAACCGCATTTCCGTATAAGGAGACTCATGAGATTTTGGTAGGGCAGGATGCCATTGCCATTAAGTTCTACGTTACTGCTTCGGGAACACAGCCTATTATACTGGGAGATGAAGGCCAGCAGGCAAAGAAAATCCGTAATGTTTATGTATATTGTCAACATATCATACGGTTAAAATAAACCTGAAGCATTATGAAAAGTAAAATATAAAAAGATTCGACAGATCTGCATAAAGCTTTGTGGATTTCTCGAATCTTTTTTGATATAATAGGTTTAATTTCATTAAAAAATGATTGGGAATGAGGAGGTTGCGATGAGAAATTTTGAATTTTGTACTCCTACCAGAGTGATTTTTGGTAAGGATACGCAGAAGAAGGCAGGGGAACTGATCAGAAAATATGGGTTTAAGAAGGTTCTGATTCATTATGGCGGCGGCAGCGTGATACGTTCCGGGCTGCTTGACCAGGTAACCGCTTCTTTAAAGGAAGAGGGGATTGAATATGTGACATTGGGAGGCGTTCAGCCCAATCCGACTCTTTCCCTGGCAAAGGAAGGAATTAAACTTTGCTTGGAAGAGGGAGTGGACTTCATTCTGGCCGTCGGCGGAGGAAGCGTTATCGATTCTGCCAAATGTATTGCGGACGGAGTTGCTAACCCGGATATTGATGTATGGAAGTTTTTCACAAGGGAAGAGAAATTGAAAAAAGCTCTTCCACAGGGCAATATTTTAACCCTTTCCGCGTCAGGAAGCGAGATGAGCAATTCCTGCGTTATCACCAATGAGGACGGCGGCTTAAAACGCGGGCTCAGTTCTCAGCTGCACCGCCCGCTGTTTGCGATCTGTAACCCAGAACTTACATATACGGTCAGCAAATATCAGACTGCCTGCGGCAGCGTGGACATCATGATGCATACTTTGGAGCGTTATCTTGGAGCGGATAAAGATACTCCTTTAACAGACCGTATCGCGGAAGGCCTGTTAAAAACGGTTGCAGAAGCCGGAAAGATCGCAGACCAGGACCCTGAAAACTACGAAGCCAGAGCTACCCTTATGTGGGCCGGAAGCCTTTCCCATAATAACCTGACCGGAGTAGGACGTGATTTCTTCATGCAGGTACATCAGATGGAACATGAGCTTTCCGGAATGTATCCGCAGATATCCCATGGAGCCGGTTTGGCCGCTTTGTTCAGCACATGGGCCAGATATGTATGCCCTTATAATGTGAACCGGTTTGCACAGCTGGCAGTCCGTGTTTGGGGTGTGGATATGAACTTTGAAGATCCGATGAAGACGGCTCTTGCCGGAATTGACGCATTTGAGAATTTCTTTAAGAGCATTGGAATGCCTGTTACTATCGGTGAACTGGGCGTGGAAGAGGATAAGCTGGAAGAGATGGCTGAGAAGTGCACGTTCTTCGGCGACAGAACACTGCCTGGCATTAAGGAATTTGGAAAAGAAGAGATATTGGAAGTCTACAGACGGGCCATGTAATAATTTTTACATGAAGCGTGAAGGGATTTTCGAAAAAGCCTTGAGACTTGATGTTAAATGCGCTGCATTTTACACCAAGCCTCAAGGCTTTTTTAAAAATCCCTTCACGTTCTATATAAAATCGATAATTTCTCCATCATCCGGTACAAACAGATTTCCCTGATAACAGGAATGCCCTTCCTGGAGATACCGTTCCTTCCTGGTTTGAATCGTTTTATCTTCCGTATGCCACAGGATCAGGTTCTCAATTCCCATCTTATCCGCCAGCTCGCAGGCGTCCTTTACCGTGCTGTGATGTTTCTCGTAAGGTTTAAAACGCTCCCTGTCCTCATATAGACAGAACGCTTCATGCAGCAGCCATTTGCTTCCGGCCACATAGGATTCACATTCCGGATTATATGGTTCATCCCCTGCGCAGGTCAGCTTCTGCCCATTTTTTAACACGGTTGTAAAGCCGTATTGTTTGGCCTTTGTGGAGTGGATGTCAAAGAAGGTGACATCATAATCCAGAATTTTCCGAGTTTCTCCGTCGTGAACAGGAATCAGATGGATTCTGTCCCCGATCATTTTATAGAATTTTCCCTGGACGGTGAGCCTGCATAAGGTGTCGATGGTAGAAGTCAGGTCTTCGTGGCAGTATATATTGAGATCCCCTTCATAAATGCCGTTTTTCATGTGGGTGGCGATCACGCGGATCATCCAGATCATGCCTAAGATATGATCGGTGTGTTCGTGGGTCACAAAAATATGGTGAATCTGCTCCATTTTTATGTCCATATCCTCCAGGATGCGCAGAATTCCATTGCCGCCTCCTGCGTCAACCATAAAAAACTGTTCCTCGTCCTTGATTGCAAAACAGGTGTTGTAGCAGCGCGTAACAGTGGCGTTGCCTGTTCCAAACACGTATAATTGTTCCATTCCGATAGTTCTCCTTTCGATCGGCCATTCTTTAGAATTATGTCTTCCTGCTGACGCCATCATTCCGGCGCAGAGAAGTTTGTACCCTTGTAAAAACTTTCAATTTAACCGATTCTATGGTACTATAAACTTATTATAAATGCAACTGGTCCTGAGTTGCTGCGCCGTATTAGCTGCAAAATATAAATTTCAGGGCTGTTGTGAGGGGAGGCGCGCGTAGTGCGAGACTTGGCTTATTTAAAACTCCTGGCAAGAGAGTATCCTACGATTAAGGCAGCGTCCAGCGAGATCATCAATCTGATGGCGATTTCAGGACTGCCCAAGGGAACGGAATATTTTTTCAGCGACCTTCATGGGGAACATGAGGCATTTATTCATCTGCTGAAAAGCTCTTCCGGTATTATCCGTGAGAAGATAAAGGAGACATTCGGGCATATTATCCCGGAGGAAGAGCAGGTTGAGCTTGCCAATCTGGTCTATTATCCGGACCGGATGCTCAACAAAATCATCACTTCAGATAAGGATATTGACGATTGGAAGCGGATCACCATCTACCGGCTGGTTCAGATCTGCAAAGAGGTATCTTCCAAATACACCAGATCGAAAGTCCGTAAAAAGATGCCGCCTGAATTTTCTTATATTATCGATGAGCTGCTTCACGTGGATTATAACGACGACAATAAGAAGGTATATTATAGTGAGATCATACGCTCCATTATCGATATCGATATGGCGGATAAATTTATCATTGCGCTGTGCGAGCTGATTCAGAACCTGACCATTGACAATCTCCATATAATCGGCGATATCTTTGACCGGGGACCGAGAGCCGATCTGATTATGAATGCTTTGATGCAGTTTCATGATGTGGATATCCAATGGGGAAATCACGATATCTCCTGGATGGGGGCGGCTACGGGCAATCTGGCCTGTATCTGCAATGTATTGAGAATCGCTATCAGCTATAACAGCTTTGATGTGCTGGAAGACGGTTATGGAATCAATTTAAGGCCGCTCTCCATGTTTGCGGCACATGTATACAGGGATGATCCTTGCGAGCGTTTTGTGCCTAAGATCTTGGATCAGAACATCTATGATGCGGTGGACCCGGGGCTGGCGGCCAAGATGCATAAAGCAATTGCGGTGATTCAGTTCAAGGTGGAAGGCCAGATCATCAAGCGCCATCCTGGCTATCTGATGGACGACAGAATTCTTTTAGAGGCAGTGGATTACAAAAAGGGAACCGTTTCCATCCAGGGGAAAGAGTACCCGCTTTTGGATACAAAGTTTCCGACCATCGATCCACGTCATCCGTTGAAACTGACGGCGGAAGAGGAAGAGCTTTTGAATACCCTGGCGTTATCATTTAAACACAGCGACCTTCTCCATAAACATATTAAATTTATCTATTCCCATGGAGGAATGTATAAATGCTACAATGGAAATCTGCTCTATCACGGCTGTATTCCTATGAAGCAGGACGGAACGTTCGACGATATGATCTTTAACGGGGAGCCGTGTTCCGGAAAGGATCTGATGGATCATATCGACCAGAGGATTCAGAACGCTTATTTCCTTCCGGAGGGAACCAAGGAGAAGGAAGATGCCAAGGACTTCATGTGGTATCTGTGGTGCGGCGCCAAGTCGCCTGTATTTGGAAAAGATAAGATGACCACATTTGAACATTATTTTATAGAGGATAAATCCCTTCAAAAGGAAAATTTGAACCCTTATTATAAGTTCTGTGAACAGGAAGAATACTGCAATAAGATTATAGAAGAATTCCATCTTTCCATGAATGGAGCCCATATTATCAATGGTCATGTGCCGGTCAAGATTAAAGACGGTGAGAAACCGGTTAAGGCAAACGGCAAGCTGTTTATCATTGACGGCGGCCTTTCCAAAGCGTATCAGTCTAAAACAGGAATTGCGGGGTATACTTTAATCTATAATTCCAGACATCTTGCTTTAGCGGAACATAAGCCGTTTAATCCGGAAACAGAGAGCACGCCCAGAGTTTATATTGTAGAAAAGATGAAAAACAGGGTTATGGTCGGCGATACCGATTTGGGAAAAGAACTGGCCTGCCGGATCTCGGATCTGAAGGAATTGGTCGCCGCTTACCGGGATGGCATTATAAAAGAGAAGATTGTATAATTAAAGATCATAAAAACTTTAGAATTATTTAAGGGCGGATTTATTTACCAATCTTTGATATAGTGTTACAATAACTGGGATTACTTCTAAGAAAAAACAGGGGGAATTCTATGAATAGGGAAGAGTTTCTGCACAGATTGAGGCAGGCGCTGGAGGGGAATGTTTCCTCTACAGTCATTCGTGAGAATATACGGTACTACGATAACTATATATCAGAAGAGATCAAAAAGGGAGCAAGCGAGGAAGATGTAATCGCTGAGATCGGTGATCCCAGGCTGATTGCAAAAACCATTGAGGACACTTCGGAAGACGCCGTTGATCCGCTTAGAGGAGCCTATGAGGAAGCGGATACCCGCAGCGGCTCTTCATATGAGCAGGAACCTTTTGGCGGAAGGAGCACAGTTCATTACTACGACCTTAATAAATGGTATTGGAAGCTTTTATTCGGGCTTGCAGTGGTTTTAATACTCTTTTTGGTGATCGCAGTGATAACTGGAATTTTTTCATTGATTGTACCGCTGATTTTTCCGGTTTTATTCGTTTGCTGTATTATCTATTTTATAAAATCCATTACCCGAAGGTAGGTCTGTTTCCTGAGGGATGCCGTAAGAAGCCGTTTGCGCCAATTTGGCGGTTCTTTCTTGGCTTTGGGTGCGGAGCTGCGCCGGAGGGTTAATATCCCGTGTCCGCCGGGCTTCCTACTCGCCATAAAAATGAACGTGACTGTCGGACACAAAATACATGTGTTCGCCAGTCACGTTCATTTTTACGGCGAGTATTCAGATGGCGGTACACTGGGATATTAATCCTCCGGCGCAGCTCCGCACCCAAAGACAAGAAAGAACCAATTTGGCTGCAGCGGCTTTTGGTTTGTAACAATTCAGCCTTCCGATGGCAGAATTGTTACATTGGTTTCATATGAAATGGATTCTGATCTTGACAAAACGTCATGGATATATTACAATATGTAACATATTTAACATTTGTGTAACAATTGTATGAAAATCGTAAAAATTAAGACAGGTAATTGTCAGGAGAAGAATTTATGGTGAAAGAAGCAGTCAGGCTGCTGGCGCTGGCGGGAATATCCGCTGGGATTTTAATGGCATCACCCAAAGAGGCGAGGGCAGCGGAAGCTTATTGTGCAGGAGTTGAGACGACCACTTCCTATGTGGTGAAAGTGGATGCGCCTAAAGCTGACGTACATATCTTAGCATCAAACGAAGGCGCGGTATTTACACGGGTATCTCAGGGGGAGACCTATCAGGTACTGGAAGAGAAAGACGGCTGGGCAAAGATTAACACAGAAGCGGGGAGCGGATATATCCGCCTGTCGGGCAATGCGACCATGGTGGAAACCACCAGAGAAAAGGTGGATGCTTCAGCGGTTAAGCGGAATGAGATTGTAAACTATGCCATGCAGTTTGTGGGCGGACGCTATGTATACGGAGGAAACGATCCCCATACAGGAGTTGACTGTTCCGGATTTACCAGATATGTGATGCAGCATGCGGCAGGCATTTCTTTAAACAGAAGTTCATCAGGACAAGCATCTCAGGGAAAAGAGATATCCCTGAACCAGATAAAACCCGGCGATTTGATTTTTTATGCCAGCAGTTCAGGCAGAATTAATCATGTAGCTCTCTATATAGGAGATGAAAAGATCGTTCATGCGTCCACAGAGAAGACGGGAATTAAGGTATCGTATTGGCAGCATAGAAAGCCGGTGAAGGTGATCAGTTTGGTGGAAGGTTAAAGATATAAGAGAGGATGTTGTTGGACCGGCAAAAAGCCGGTTTGGCAGCATTCTTTTTTATTTACTGTATATGGTGGTTATGATAGAATAAATGTAAACATGGTGTAGGACCAGGCTTTAGCGGAAGGTGCCATGCGGTCAGGAGAAACGTGTGAAAGAAGAAAAGTTCAGAAATAAAATCTACTGGTTTATATTTGTATTCAGTATGCTCGTGATCTGGGTTCATTCTTATAATGCAAAGTTATTTTTAGGAACCGGACGGACTGCTGACATGGTGGACCGGGCAGAGCGGCTTTTGGGCGACGTGGTGGCCCAGGTTGCCGTACCTGGCTTTTTTATCATATCCGGATATCTGTTCTTCCGCAATTTCACAATGGACCGTTTGTGGAACAAATGGAATTCCAGGATCAAAACGGTTCTTGTTCCCTTTGTGGTCTGGAACACCATTTACTATGCTGCCTATGCGGCAGGGAGCCGTATCCCGTGGCTTTGCGATATACTGGACAAAGGAATTATCCCGGTGAATTTAAATGCTCTGGTAGATGCAGTACTGCACTACCGGTATAATTATGTGTTCTGGTATTTATACCAGTTAATTATGCTGGTAATGCTGGCGCCTGTGATTTATTTTTTCTTATCCGGACGGTATCGGCGTTGGATCTATCTGATTTGTTTGTTTGCCGGTCTGCTGGCCGGCGTCAGTTTATCTCCGCTGAATCTGGATGCGCTTCTTTTTTATTCCGTGGCTGCGGATGCTGCGCTGAACCATAAAAAAATGACAGAAGCCGCGTGGTCAAAGAAGCGGTTTCTGTCTGGCGCCGCTGTTTTGGCAGCGGCTTGCGGCGTTTATTGGTATTCCATTCATTTTTACAGCGTGTCGGGAATCGCCGTCTACCGTTTTCTGGTTCCGGTTGCCCTGTGGTTCATGGTTAATGAAAACCGGCTTTTCGAAGCAAAACAGTGGATGAAGATCAATTTCTTCCTGTATGCCCTTCATTTTCTGCTGGTCCGCTTCATCAACAAAGCGGCGGCCATGTATATACCCGGCATACCGGCAGTTCCGGTCATGCTCTATCTGATGATGCCGGCAATTATACTGATGATCAGCTATCCCATTGCAGTGCTTCTCCAGCGGCATTTTACTGCCTTATGGCGGCTTCTTACCGGCGGCCGGAACTAAGAGAGGTTTCGAAGCGTTCCTTCTCTATTTGCCGGAAGACCAGCGTCCGGAAGCTCCGCATGGAAGAACTAACCCGTTTTTGGTGACCGGGAGGCCGACTTCCTCGGAACTTACGGTTCCTTTATAGCGGGGGCAGATTTCAGTCGCCAGCATGTAAGTGAGAACGGAAGGAGCAAGTCCGGTAGTATAGGAATTTACCAGGAAAAATAAAGGATCATCCGATAAAAGCTGTGTGCACAGCTGGATCAGAGGATGAATTGCATCCTCGATCTTCCAGATCTCTCCCTTTGGCCCTCTTCCATAAGACGGAGGGTCCATGATAACCGCATCATAGCGGTGTCCCCGACGCAGTTCCCGTTCTACAAATTTCACACAATCATCTACAATCCAGCGGATCGGAGCGTTTTCTAAACCGCTGGATTTTGCATTTTCTTTTGCCCAGGCCACCATGCCTTTTGAGGCGTCCACATGGGTCACCTGAGCTCCGGCTTTAGCGGAAGCCAAAGTTGCGCCTCCCGTATAGGCGAACAGGTTTAAAACTTTGATAGGCCGTCCGGCCGCCTTAATCTTAGAACCAAACCAGTCCCAGTTGGCAGCCTGTTCCGGAAAGAGGCCTGTGTGTTTAAAACTGAATGGCTTCAGATTAAATGTCAGCTCTTTATAACGAATGGTCCACTGCTCCGGCAGATCGAAAAACTCCCATTCTCCGCCGCCCTTTGCGCTTCTGTGATAATGCCCGTTCATATGTCTCCAGCGTTTGTCCTCTTTTGGAGTGTCCCAGATGACCTGGGGATCAGGACGGACCAATATATAATTCCCCCAACGCTCTAATTTTTCGCCCTTAGAGCAATCTATTACTTCATAATCTTTCCAACCGTCTGCTATCCACATGGCTTTACCGCCCTTTCTTCCTATTAATATCCTTAATCATTCAACGTGATTATAACGTGGGCAGGGACAGCTCGTCAAGTAGTCCGGACATTGTAATGTTACAATTCACGGACCGCCCGCAGATGGCTTTCCCGTTTTTGCAACATTGTAATAGAATTGAAAGATTATTTTTGTTGAATAATCGGAAAGTACTTGATACAATGTAATGTAGGAATATTACGGGAAGAACCTTAAAGGAGCGATGGTATGAAAAAAAGAAAATTGGCAGTGCTTGTGCTGGCCGCTGCATTGTGTGCAGGAACTATGGCGTTTTCTGCATATGCTGCAGAAGGATGGACACAGTCTAACGGCAATTGGGTATATTATGATTCGAATGGCAATAAGACGACAAACGCGTGGAAAAAAGGCGCGGACGACCTGTGGCGCTATTTGGGAAGCAACGGTGAGATGGTGCTTAACAGCTGGGTAGAGGATACTTATTATATGGATTCCAACGGTATCATGGTTACAAACAAGTGGATGAAGCTGGCCGAGTCTGGAAGCGGCGATTCCTACTGGTACTATTTTACCCAGAACGGCAAAGCGGCCGTTGATGGATGGAAAAAGGTGGACAACAAGTGGTATCATTTCGACGACGAAGGCAGGATGGAAACCGGCTGGGTTGACGATGATATGTATTATGCAGGCGATGACGGCGTTATGAAGACCGGCTGGCAGAAGCTCTATCCGCCGGATGACGATTACGATCAGGACCGGGTGACTCCGGCCAGTGAGGACGGGGACGGAAAATACTGGTTCTACTTCACAAATTCAGGAAAAAAGTACTGCGCCGATAATAATAAAGATTATGAAGAGAAAAAGGTTAACGGCGTATACTATTGTTTCGACAGCGACGGCGCGATGCAGACAGGCTGGGTGAATGTAGGGGATGATGCGGATGAGAACGCTTCCATTGAAGATTACCGGTATTATGGAACGGACGGCAAGGTAAAGACAGGCTGGCTGTCCATCGAACCTCCGGAGCCTATTGCCAGCAATTATGAGGATGAAGTGGAGTGGTTCTATTTCAGCAACCAGGGAAAACCAAAGTCAGGCCCGAAAGAAGGCGATGCCAGCACCAGCGATTTCTTCAAGCTGAACGGCCGCACCTATCTGTTTAATGACAAGGGAAATCCTGTTTACGGACTTCAGAAGATCGAGCTTGCGGAAAGCGGCAACTATACCGCCTACTATTTTGGAGATAAGGCAACCAGTTCAGTCCTGAAAGGCAAACGCAAGGTTGAAGAAGACGATGGTAACGTAAGCGAGTTTTACTTTGCAGATACCGGTAAAGGATATAACGGAGTAAAAGACGGATATCTGTATTATATGGGCAAACTTCAGAAAGCGGAAAGCGGAACGAAATACCAGGTAATCACCATTGATAATAAGAATTACGTTGTCAATACTTCCGGAAAACTTGCAAAATCCACCACCGTGAAAAATGGAGACGGAGTTAAGTATAAGACAAACAGTACGGGCATCCTGGTAAAAGAGGACGATGAAGAGCCTGCAAGCTCTTATAACGAACCTTCCGAACCGGTTTGGTCCAGCCATTATTAATAGGAAGAAACAGAATTGATTCAGAGCGGCATGCGCCCGGGTTATCCGGCCATGCTGCTCTGTTTGTTTTTCGATACGCCTTGGCCAATGACTGAGAAAAAATCCTGAAATCCCTTATATTATCAAGGTTTTCTCCAAATAATAAAATAAATAAAAAAATACTTGCAAATAAAAGGAAAATGTGATATGCTTACAAAGCTGTGGCATGATAGCGGTGAAGCGTGAGGTTGCTGCCCGATGTGGTAGGTGTTCCGTGGAGCGAATGTCAAGTTAGGAAACTGGCGACAAGTCACTGTACAATTTACTAAGGTTCTAGCAGATATGTGGGAATTTTGTGTGTGATTCGTGAGGACACACACGGGAACGTGTACAGTCACCGCTTGTCGTACTTCGAGTAATAAGTGCGAAAAGGAGGCGACTTTTTTTATGGCAAGTCAAGTAATGAGAATCACATTAAAAGCTTACGATCATCAGTTAGTAGATCAGTCAGCTGGAAAAATCATCGAGACTGTAAAAAAGACAGGATCACAGGTGAGCGGACCGGTGCCGTTACCAACTAAAAAAGAAGTGGTAACAATTTTAAGAGCGGTTCATAAGTACAAAGATTCAAGAGAGCAGTTCGAACAGAGAACTCACAAGAGACTTATCGATATCATCACACCAAGCCAGAAAACAGTTGATGCATTATCAAGATTAGAGATGCCAGCTGGTGTGTACATTGATATCAAGATGAAAACCAAATAAGGTTTTCGATGGACAAGGTAATATCCTGAAGGGTTATATATAGAAGCAACACTCTTTCCTGAAGAGGAATCAACATCTCCCAATGGGAGTTATAGTGTTCCACGTATATTTGACTGTTCTAGGATGAACGCGTAATGCGTTCCGCTGTAGATCAACAAACAGGAGGTAATTAGTTATGAAGAAAGCTATTTTAGCTACTAAAGTCGGAATGACTCAAATCTTCAATGAAGACGGAACTTTGACTCCGGTAACAGTTCTTCAGGCTGGCCCATGTGTAGTTACACAGGTTAAGACAGTTGAGAATGATGGTTACAAAGCAGTACAGGTTGGATTTGTAGACAAGAGAGCAAAATTAGTCACAAAACCAGTAAAAGGCCACTTTGATAAGGCCGGAGTTGCTTACAAGAGATTCGTAAGAGAATTCAAATTCGAGAACGCTGAAGAATATTCAGTAAAAGACGAAATCAAAGCAGATATCTTCGCAGCTGGCGACAAGATTGACGCAACTGCTATTTCCAAAGGTAAAGGTTTCCAGGGTGCTATTAAGAGACACGGACAGTCCAGAGGACCTATGGCTCATGGTTCTAAATTCCATCGTCATGCTGGTTCAAACGGTTCTGCATCTGATCCAAGCAAGGTATTCAAGGGCAAGAAGATGCCAGGTCACATGGGTAACAAGAAGATCACCATCCAGAACCTTGAGATCGTTAAAGTTGATACTGAAAACAACTTGATCTTAGTTAAAGGCGCTGTACCAGGACCTAAGAAGTCTTTAGTAACACTGAAAGAAACAGTAAAAGCACGCTAATGCTTTTATAGGAAAGGAGGAACACACAGATGGCAAACGTATCTGTTTACAATATTGAAGGTAATGAAGTTGGAACGTTAGAACTGAATGATGCTGTATTCGGTGTTGAGGTTAACGAACATCTTGTACACATGGCAGTTGTAGCTCAGCTTGCAAACAAACGTCAGGGAACACAGAAAGCTAAAACTCGTTCTGAAGTTTCCGGTGGTGGAAGAAAGCCATGGAAGCAGAAAGGAACCGGTCATGCAAGACAGGGTTCAACAAGATCCCCACAGTGGACAGGCGGCGGAGTAGTATTTGCTCCAACTCCAAGAGATTATACAATCAAGTTAAACAAGAAAGAAAAAAGAGCAGCTCTTAAATCCGCTTTAACAAGCAGAGTTAACGAGAACAAGTTCATCGTTGTTGATGAGATCAACTTTGATGAAGTTAAAACAAAGAATTTCCAGAATATCATGAACAACCTGAAAGTAAAGAAAGCACTTGTTATCCTGGGCGAAGGCAGCGAGAAAGCAGCTTTATCTGCAAGAAACATTGCCTCTATCCAGACAGCATATGTTAATACAATCAATGTTTACGACATTTTGAAATACAACACAGTAGTAGCTACCAAGGCAGCTGTTGCAAGTATCGAGGAGGTGTACGCATAATGGCAAACGTTCAATATTACGATGTAATCCTCAAACCAGTTGTAACTGAAAAGAGTATGAATGCTATGGCAGAAAAAAAATACACTTTCTTAGTTCATCCGGAAGCTAACAAGGCTATGATTAAAGAAGCTGTTGAAAAGATGTTCCCAGGAACAAAAGTTGACAGTGTTAACACTATGAATCTGGAAGGCAAAAACCGCAGAAGAGGCGCAGTAGTTGGTAAAACTGCTAAAACCAAAAAAGCGATTGTTAAGCTGACAGCTGACAGCAAGGATATCGAGATCTTCCAGGGACTGTAAGATTTATAACAAGTTGAATATACGGCATTTTTTATGCCGTGATAAAAGGAAACGCGTGGACGCGTTGAGAATTGAAAGGAGAGTTTAAAATGGGAATTAAAACATTTAACCCATATACACCTTCCAGAAGACACATGACAGGATCTGACTTCAGTGAAATCACAAAGTCAACCCCGGAAAAGTCTTTAGTTACTTCCTTAAACAAAAACGCAGGACGTAACAATCAGGGTAAAATTACAGTAAGACACCGCGGAGGCGGCTCAAGAAGAAAATATAGAATGATCGATTTCAAGAGAAACAGCAAAGACGGAATTTCCGCAACTGTTATCGGTATTGAATACGATCCAAACAGAACAGCTAACATCGCTCTTATCTGTTATGAAGATGGTACAAAATCTTACATCCTCGCTCCTGCAGGACTTACAGATGGAATGAAAGTTATGAGCGGCCCACAGGCTGAAGCAAAAGTTGGTAACTGTTTACCACTGAGCGAGATCCCTGTTGGTGCACAGATTCACAACATTGAATTATATCCGGGCAAAGGCGGACAGCTGGTTCGTTCTGCTGGAAACGCAGCTCAGTTAATGGCTAAAGAAGGCAAATATGCAACATTAAGACTTCCTTCAGGTGAAATGAGAATGGTTCCGATCATCTGTAGAGCTACAATCGGTGTTGTTGGTAACGGAGAGCACTCCCTGATTAACATCGGTAAAGCTGGTAGAAAACGTCATATGGGTATCAGACCTACAGTTCGTGGTTCCGTTATGAACCCTAACGACCATCCACACGGTGGTGGTGAAGGTAAGACCGGTATCGGCCGCCCAGGTCCATGTACACCATGGGGTAAACCAGCACTTGGCTTGAAGACAAGAAAGAAAAACAAACAGTCTAATAAACTGATTGTAAGAAGAAGAGATGGAAAGACCATTAAATAATTGAAGGAGGATTAAAACCTATGGCACGTTCACTTAAAAAAGGACCATTTGCAGATGCGCATTTGCTGAAAAAAGTAGATGCTATGAACGCAGCAGGACAGAAGCAGGTTATTAAGACCTGGTCACGCCGTTCTACAATCTTCCCACAGATGGTTGGACATACAATTGCAGTTCATGATGGTAGAAAACACGTTCCGGTATACGTAACCGAAGATATGGTTGGACATAAACTTGGAGAATTCGTAGCTACCAGAACTTACAGAGGACATGGTAAAGACGAGAAGAAGACCCGTCGTTAGGATACAAGTATTTGAAAGGAGGTTTCACCAATGGCTAGAGGACATAGATCCCAGATTAAGAGAGAAAGAAATGCGCAGAAAGATACCAGACCATCTGCTAAGTTATCTTACGCCAGAGTATCTGTTCAGAAAGCATGTTTCGTATTAGATGCCATTAGAGGCAAAGATGTGACTACTGCACTTGGTATTGTAACTTACAATCCAAGATATGCTTCTACATTAATTGAAAAATTATTAAAATCAGCAATCGCTAATGCTGAAAACAATAACGGAATGAGCGTTGAGAACCTTTATGTTGAGGAATGCTATGCAAATAAAGGACCGACAATGAAGAGAGTAAAACCGAGAGCACAGGGCAGAGCTTACAGAATCGAGAAGAGAATGAGCCACATCACAATCGTGCTTAATGAAAGATAGGAGGCAAATATGGGACAGAAAGTTAATCCACACGGCTTAAGAGTCGGTGTTATTAAAGACTGGGACTCCAAATGGTATGCTGAAGCTGATTTCGCTGATTGTTTAGTAGAAGATTACAACATCCGTACATTTTTAAAGAAGAGACTGTACAGCGCTGGAATTTCTAAAATCGAAATCGAAAGAGCATCTGACAGAGTTAAAGTTATCATTTATACAGCAAAACCTGGCGTTGTTATCGGCAAGGGCGGAGCTGAAATTGAAAAATTAAAAGCAGAAGTTCAGAAATTAACAGATAAGAAATTATTCGTTGATATCAAAGAAATCAAGAGACCGGATAAGGATGCTCAGTTAGTAGCAGAATCTATCGCACAGCAGCTGGAGAACCGTGTATCTTTCAGACGTGCCATGAAGTCTACTATGGGACGTTCAATGAAAGCCGGAATTAAAGGTATTAAGACTGCAGTTGCAGGTCGTCTTGGCGGTGCTGATATGGCTCGTACTGAGTTCTATAGCGAAGGAACAATCCCGCTTCAGACATTAAGAGCAGATATTGACTATGGTTTCGCAGAGGCAGATACAACCTACGGCAAATTAGGCGTTAAGGTTTGGATCTACAAAGGCGAAGTTCTTCCTACTAAAGGAAACAAGGAAGGGAGCGATAAATAATGTTAATGCCTAAGAGAGTTAAGCGTCGTAAACAGTTCCGTGGAAACATGGCAGGAAAAGCACTTAGAGGTAATACAATTTCTAACGGTGAATACGGTTTAGTCGCTACAGAACCATGTTGGATCAAATCCAATCAGATCGAAGCAGCCCGTGTTGCTATGACTCGTTATATCAAACGTGGTGGTAAAGTTTGGATTAAAATATTCCCAGATAAACCTGTAACAGCAAAACCAGCAGAAACCCGTATGGGTTCCGGTAAAGGCGCTCTTGAATATTGGGTAGCAGTAGTTAAACCGGGCCGTGTTATGTTTGAAATCGCTGGTGTACCAGAGGATGTAGCTCGTGAAGCATTACGTCTTGCTATGCATAAATTGCCTTGCAAGTGCAAAATTGCTTCTAAAGCAGATTTAGAAGGCGGTGATAACAGTGAAGACTAATAAATATGTAGAAGATTTAAAGGTGAAATCAGCTGCAGAGTTGAATGAAGAATTAGTAGCTGCTAAGAAAGAACTTTTTAATTTGAGATTCCAGAATGCAACTAACCAATTAGATAACACCAGCAGAATTAAGGAAGTTCGTAAGAACATTGCCAGAATTCAGACTGTTATTACAGAAAAAGCGAAATTGGCATAATTGGAATATAGATTCTATAGCGGATGCGAATAGTCAATATTCGCTATTTGAAAGGAGAAACAGTAGTCGTGGAAAGAAATTTAAGAAAAACACGTACCGGTAAGGTTGTAAGCAACAAGATGGATAAAACAATCGTCGTTGCTATTGAAGACCATGTAAAACATCCTTTATACGGAAAGATCGTGAAAAGATCTATTAAATTAAAAGCGCATGATGAAAAAAATGAATGTGCGATTGGCGATACAGTAAAAGTTATGGAAACAAGACCTTTATCTAAAGATAAAAGATGGAGACTTGTAGAGATTATCGAAAAAGCAAAATAAAGTAAATTTGCTGAGCAAATTTGCGCTGCGCAAACGAAGTAAAGCGGAGTTCGCGTTTCACGTTTATTTTGCAAGGCGAAAACAAGGAAGGAGTATCAGGCATGATTCAGCAGGAAACCAGATTGAGAGTTGCCGATAATACTGGTGCAAAAGAGATCCTTTGTATCCGTGTTTTAGGTGGATCTACAAGAAGATATGCTAATATTGGTGATGTAATCGTTGCTTCTGTTAAAGATGCAACACCAGGTGGTGTTGTAAAAAAAGGTGACGTTGTGAAAGCCGTTGTCGTTCGTACCGTTAAGGGCGCACGTCGTAAAGACGGTTCCTATATTAAGTTCGATGAGAACGCAGCAGTAATAATCAAAGATGACAAGACTCCAAGAGGAACTCGTATCTTTGGACCGGTAGCAAGAGAATTACGTGAGAAACAGTTCATGAAGATTGTCTCTTTAGCACCAGAAGTATTATAAGGAGGTGTCCACTGTGCATAAAATCAAAAAAGATGACTTAGTAAAAGTGATCGCAGGTAAAGATAAAGATAAAACCGGTAAAGTAATTACCGTAAATACCAAAAACGGCACTGTACTGGTTGAAGGATGCAACATGGTAACAAAGCATGCAAAACCAAGCGCAGGCAATCCAAACGGTGGAATCATCCATCAGGAAAGCCCTATCGATATTTCAAATATTATGTTAGTTGTTGATGGCAAAGCAACCAGAGTCGGTTTTGAAGTAAAAGACGGCAAAAAAGTTCGTGTTGCGAAAGCTACCGGCAAAGTAATTGACTAATAGCAGAGAGGAGGAAACACAAGTTGGCTAGATTAAAAGAGATGTATCAAAATGAGATCGTAGAAGCTATGATCAAAAAATTCGGATATAAAAACATCATGGAAGTGCCTAAGTTAGATAAGATTGTTATCAACATGGGTGTTGGTGAAGCTAAAGACAACGCTAAAGTTTTAGACTCTGCTGTTAGAGATATGGAAATCATTTCCGGACAGAAAGCCGTAACAACAAGAGCTAAGAATTCAGTTGCTAACTTCAAAATCAGAGAAGGTATGCCAATCGGATGTAAAGTTACATTACGCGGCGAGAAAATGTATGAATTCGCTGATCGTCTGATCAACCTCGCATTACCTCGTGTACGTGACTTCAGAGGTGTTAACCCTAACGCATTTGACGGCAGAGGAAATTATGCTTTAGGAATTAAAGAGCAGTTGATTTTCCCTGAGATTGAATACGATAAAGTTGACAAAGTAAGAGGTATGGATGTTATTTTCGTAACCACTGCTAAGACAGATGAAGAAGCCCGTGAACTTTTGACATTATTCAATATGCCATTTCAAAAATAGTTAGGAGGAGTATTCCATGGCTAAGACTTCAATGAAAATTAAGCAGCAGCGCCCGGCTAAATTCTCCAGTAGAGAATACAACCGCTGCAGAATTTGTGGCCGTCCACATGCTTATTTAAGAAAATACGGAATCTGCCGTATTTGTTTCCGTGAATTAGCATACAAAGGACAGATACCAGGTGTTAAGAAAGCAAGCTGGTAAGATTAAGGAAGGAGGCAATATCCATGACAATGAGTGATCCAATCGCAGATATGCTTACAAGAATCCGTAATGCAAATACTGCTAAACATGATACAGTAGACGTACCTTCATCCAAGATGAAATTAGCTATCGCTGATATCCTTGTAAAAGAGGGCTATGTTGAGAAATATGATATCGTAGAAGATGGTGCATTCCAGGTAATCCGCATCACATTAAAATACGGTAAAGATAAAAACGAAAAAATTATTTCCGGTATTAAGAGAATTTCTAAACCAGGTCTTCGCGTTTATGCAAACAAAGAAGAGTTACCAAAAGTACTTGGTGGTTTAGGTACAGCTATTCTTTCTACAAACCAGGGCGTTATTACAGATAAAGAAGCACGTCAGTTAGGTGTAGGCGGAGAAGTTCTTGCATTTGTTTGGTAATTATAGGAAGCTGAAAACAGAAGAGACGCAGATGTTTCTTCCGAGAATTTAAGTAGGAGGTAAATGGCATGTCACGTATAGGAAGAATGCCTATCGCGGTTCCGGCAGGAGTAACTGTTACAATCGCAGAGAATAACAAAGTGACTGTAAAAGGTCCTAAGGGAACTCTGGAAAGAGAGTTGCCAATAGAGATGACAATCAAAGAAGAAGATGGTCATATTGTAGTAACCAGACCAAGTGATTTAAAGAAGATGAAATCTTTACATGGTTTAACCAGAACTTTAGTTGCTAACATGATCCACGGTGTTACCGAAGGATATGAGAAAGTACTTGAAGTTAATGGTGTTGGTTACAGAGCACAAAAACAGGGTAAGAAATTAATCCTTTCTCTTGGATATTCTCATCCGGTAGAGATGGAAGATCCGGAAGGTTTAGAGTCTGTTCTGGAAGGACAGAATAAAATCACCATCAAGGGTATTGATAAAGAAAAAGTTGGCCAGTACGCTGCTGAAATCAGAGATAAGAGAAGACCTGAACCATACAAGGGCAAAGGTATTAAGTATGCTGATGAAGTTATCAGACGTAAAGTTGGTAAGACTGGTAAGAAATAATTAAGGAGAGTGTAAAAATGGTTAGTAAACAGTCAAGAAGCGAAATCCGCGCAAAAAAACACGCTAGATTACGTAATCGTTTTGCTGGTACAGCAGAGAGACCACGTTTAGCAGTGTTCAGAAGTAATAATCATATGTATGCTCAAATTATTGACGATACAGTTGGTAATACTTTAGTTTATGCTTCAACAGTTGAAAAAGAAGCAAAAGCAGAATTAGAGAAAACTAATGATGTGGCTGCTGCAGCATACGTAGGTACCTTGATCGCCAAGAGAGCATTAGAAAAAGGCATTAAAAATGTAGTTTTCGATAGAGGCGGCTTCATTTATCAGGGAAAAGTTCAGGCATTAGCAGATGCAGCCCGTGAGGCTGGTCTGGAATTCTAGTAGAGAGGAGAACGGCATGAAACGTACAATTATTGACCCAAGTCAGTTAGAATTAAATGACAAGGTAGTAGCTATTAAGCGTGTATCGAAAACTGTAAAAGGCGGACGTACCATGAGATTCTCTGCTTTAGTAGTAGTAGGCGATGGCAATGGACACGTAGGCGCAGGCCTTGGCAAAGCTGGTGAAGTTCCTGAAGCAATCCGTAAAGGAAAAGAGGCAGCTACCAAGAATCTTGTAGAAATTCCTGTAGATGAAAACAATAGTATTCCACATGATTTCGTTGGTAAATTCGGAAGCGCATCTGTATTATTAAAGAGAGCTCCGGAAGGTACCGGTGTTATCGCAGGAGGTCCTGCCCGTTCCGTATTGGAGCTTGCAGGTATTAAAAACATCCGTACAAAATCTTTAGGATCAAACAACAAGACTAACGTAGTTCTTGCTACGATCGAAGGATTATGTCAGTTGAAAACTCCGGAAGAAGTTGCAAAACTTCGTGGCAAATCTGTAGAAGAGATTTTGGGCTAAGGAGGAGAGAATAATGGCAGAGAAATTAAAAGTTACATTAGTAAAATCCCCAATTGGTGCGATTCCAAAACAGAAAGCAACTGTTGAAGCTTTAGGTTTAAAGAAAGTGAACAAAACAGTTGAACTGCCTGATAACGACGCAGTTAGAGGCATGATCTGGCACGTAAAACATTTGGTTAAAGTAGAAGAGATCTAAAGAAAATAGTAAGGAGGTGCAGTCATGGATTTATCAAATTTACAACCTGCTGAAGGTTCCAAGCACAGCGATAATTTCAGAAGAGGCCGCGGACACGCTTCAGGTAATGGTAAGACAGCTGGTAAAGGACACAAAGGCCAGAAAGCTCGTTCCGGAGCTCCGAGACCAGGCTTCGAAGGTGGTCAGATGCCATTATACAGACGTCTTCCTAAGAGAGGCTTTAAGAATAGAAATACAAAAACTATCGTAGGTATTAACGTAGAAGCATTAGAGAAATTTGAAGACGGCGCAGTAGTTACTGTAGAGTCTTTAATTGAGAGCGGAATCGTTAAAAACCCAAGAGATGGAGTTAAAATTCTTGGAAATGGAGAATTAACCAAAAAGCTCACTGTAAAGGTTGATGCATTCAGTGAAGGTGCAAAATCTAAAATTGAGGCTGTTGGTGGAACCTGCGAGGTGATCTAATGTTAAAAACGCTCCGTAATGCATGGAAAATTAAAGACCTCAGAAAGAAACTGATCTTTACATTTTTAATGCTTATTGTAATAAGGTTTGGCTCTCAGATGCCAATTCCTGGAGTTAACACAACTTATTTTGCAGACTTTTTTGCAAAGCAGAGTGGAGACGCATTCAGCTTCTTTGATGCGATGACTGGCGGTTCCTTTACCTCCATGTCTCTCTTCGCGCTGAGCATTACCCCTTATATCACATCTTCCATCATCATGCAGCTGATGACGATTGCAATTCCTAAATTAGAGGAGATGCAGCGTGACGGCGAAGATGGAAGAAAGAAGATTGCGGAGTATACCCGTTATCTGACTGTTGCTCTCGCTTTAATCCAATCTGTCGCTATGGCGATTGGTTTCGGCGGACAGGGTCTTTTAGTGGATTATAATCTGCAGACCGGTTTGGGAAAAGCCGGTATGGTTATTGTAGCAGTCGCTGCCATGACAGCAGGTAGTGCACTTCTCATGTGGATCGGTGAAAGAATTACTGAAAACGGAGTCGGCAATGGTATTTCAATCGTGCTTTTATTTAATATCATTTCCAGCCTTCCTGATGATGCGGTAATGCTTCATGACCGTTTCCTTAATGGAAAGAAAGTGCCTGTTATCGCTTTGACTGTAATCATTATATTGGCGCTGATTGTAGCCATGGTAGTGTTTGTAATCATTCTTCAGGATGGTGAACGCAGAATACCGGTACAGTATTCGAAGAAGATGGTTGGCAGAAAGATGGTTGGAGGCCAGTCCTCACATATCCCGTTAAAGGTTAATACCGCTGGTGTTATCCCGGTAATCTTCGCATCTTCCATTATGTCGTTCCCGGTAGTTATCGCACAGTTTTTCCACCCGGATTATACAACGTTCGGAGGAAAGATTCTGGTGATGCTGAATTCATCATCTTGGTTTAAAGCTGAGTCACCTGCCAATTCCATTGGTTTAGTTATTTACATTGCATTGATCGTTGTTTTTGCGTATTTCTACACATCAATCACGTTCAATCCGCTGGAAGTTGCTAACAACATGAAAAAGCAGGGGGGTTTCATCCCTGGTATTCGTCCGGGTAAGCCAACCTCAGATTATTTGAACCGGATTTTAAATTATATTGTTTTTATCGGCGCATGTGGTTTAACAATCGTATGTGTTATACCGATCGCGATATCCGGCATATTCAGCGTAAGCCGTTTATCCTTCGGCGGAACATCACTGATCATTATCGTCGGTGTTGTACTGGAAACATTAAAAGCAATCGAATCCCAGATGCTTGTTCGCAACTATAAGGGATTTTTAAATGACTAAGCATGGAATCCGGCTTTTTGCCGGATTCATTTGCCTTGGTGGGAATTGATTTCCCACGGGGAATTAGAATAGGAGGACAACCTTATGAAAATTATCATGTTAGGCGCTCCTGGAGCTGGTAAGGGTACCCAGGCGAAGAAAATTGCAGAAAAGTATCACATTCCACACATCTCTACCGGAGATATATTCAGAGCGAATATCAAAGGCGGTACGGAGCTGGGAATGAAGGCAAAAGCATTTATGGATCAGGGACAGCTGGTGCCGGACGAGATTACGATCGGCATGCTGATGGACCGTATTCAGGAAGCTGATTGTGCGGACGGCTATGTTTTGGATGGATTTCCAAGAACCATTCCACAGGCAGAAAGCCTTACAAGCGCTTTAAAAGTGCGTGGGGAATCTGTTGACTTTGCAGTCAATGTGGATGTGCCGGATGAAAATATTGTAAACAGAATGTCAGGCAGAAGAGCATGTGTATCCTGCGGAGCTACATACCATATCGTGTATAACCCTCCGAAACAGGAAGGCATCTGTGATGTTTGCGGCGAGAAACTGGTGTTAAGAGACGATGATAAGCCTGAAACCGTTCAGAAACGTTTAAGCGTATATCATGATCAGACCCAGCCGCTGATTGAATATTACAATGCTGCAGGTGTTTTAGCTAATGTTGACGGCACACAGGACATGGAAAAAGTATTCCAGGATATTGTGTCCGTTTTAGGTGATTGATTATGTCAGTATCTATTAAATCTGCAAGAGAAATTGAACTGATGAGGGAAGCAGGACGTATTCTTGCCATCACTCATGAAGAACTGCGCAAAGCCCTTAAACCGGGGATGTCCACCATGGATGTCGACAGGCTGGGCGAAGAGATTATCCGAAGCTACGGATGTATTCCTTCCTTTAAGAATTACAATGGTTATCCGGCGTCGATCTGCGTTTCGGTCAACGACGAAGTGGTCCATGGTATTCCTAATAAGAAGCATATCATTCAGGAAGGGGATATTGTCAGTCTGGATGCAGGTGTAATCTATAAAGGTTACCATTCCGACGCGGCAAGAACCCATGGAGTCGGTGAAATCAGCCCGGAAGCAAAGAAATTAATCGAAGTTACGAGACAAAGTTTCTTTGAAGGGATTAAATATGCAAAAGTTGGCAATCATTTAAATGATATTTCTTCCGCAATCCAGGCTTACGCGGAACGTTTTGGCTACGGCGTAGTCAGAGATCTGGTAGGTCATGGGATAGGAGAGCATCTTCATGAGGACCCGGAAGTTCCTAATTTTGCCCAGAGACGAAAAGGCATAAAACTTCAAGCTGGTATGACCCTGGCCATTGAACCCATGATTAACTCAGGCGGTTATGATGTGGCATGGCTGGATGATGATTGGACAGTTGTGACAGATGACGGTTCGTTATCAGCTCATTATGAAAATACAGTCCTCATAACTGAGGATGGTCCCGAGATTTTATCCATGCTCGAATCCGACAAACAGGAGTGAAAAGATGATGGCTTATGAGATAGGCAGTCTGGTAAGATCCCTGGCAGGTCATGATAAAGACGAACTTTTTATCATAATACAGGAGAGCAAAGAATATGTTTATCTAGTGGACGGAAAATACCGGACCCTGGAAAAACCCAAGTGCAAGAAAAAAAAGCACCTGCAGCCCATTCATGAAAAAGATGAAACCTTAAATAAGAAGCTGATAGATGGAGAACATGTGACAAATGAAGAAATCAAATATTTCATCAAATGTTACAAGAGGAGGAAAACAATATGTCAAAAGCAGATGTTATAGAGATTGAAGGAGTCGTAGTTGAAAAATTACCGAATGCAATGTTTCAGGTAGAATTGGAAAACGGACACCAGGTTTTAGCACATATCAGTGGTAAACTTCGTATGAACTATATTAAGATATTACCAGGCGATAAAGTAACAATTGAACTGTCCCCATATGACCTTTCAAAAGGAAGAATCATCTGGAGAGATAAATAAAACAAAGTATAAAAAATACTTGCATTATAAGGAAAATAGTGTTATAATGCTCTAGCGACTTTGTTGAAATACTGGGTGGAGTTTGCCCAAAAGCATCTTGCCCGGTTGTACCTATATATCTAATTATTTTAGGTATATATTAGGAAAGGAGAATCACTGTGAAGGTTAGATCATCAGTAAAACCGATTTGCGAAAAGTGCAAAATCATCAAGCGTAAAGGCAGTATCAGAGTAATCTGTGAAAATCCTAAGCACAAACAGAGACAAGGTTAAGAAACAGAAAAAAATTTAGGAGGTGTACTACACACATGGCTCGTATTTCAGGTGTTGATTTACCAAGAGAAAAACGTGTTGAAATCGGCTTAACTTACATCTACGGAATTGGTAGAACAAGTTCAAACCGTATTCTTGCAGAAGCTGGCGTTAATCCTGACACTCGTGTTAAGGACTTAACAGATGACGAAGTAAAGAAGATCGCATCAATCATTGCTGACTCTCAGATGGTGGAAGGTGATTTACGTAGAGAAATCGCTATGAACATCAAGAGACTTCAGGAAATTGGATGCTATCGTGGAATTCGTCATAGAAAAAGCCTTCCAGTCCGTGGTCAGAAGACTAAGACAAATGCAAGAACCCGCAAAGGTCCTCGTAAGACTGTAGCGAATAAGAAGAAATAAGACACTAATAAACAATTAAGAATCACGTTGCATGTTTTAAAAACAGGAAACTGTATGATTCAAGATTTGAAGAAAGTAGGTTAGTTTAAAATGGCTAAAAAAATGTCCACTACTAAAAAAGTGACAAAAAAGCGTGTAAAGAAAAACGTTGAACGCGGACAAGCACATATCCAGTCATCTTTTAACAATACAATTGTTACATTAACAGATGCACAGGGTAACGCATTATCATGGGCAAGTGCTGGTGGTCTGGGATTTAGAGGTTCAAGGAAATCTACTCCATATGCAGCTCAGATGGCTGCTGAAACTGCTACCAAGGCAGCGTTAGTACATGGTTTAAAATCTGTAGACGTTATGGTTAAAGGACCTGGTTCAGGCCGTGAAGCAGCGATCCGTGCACTTTCCGCATGCGGCTTAGAAGTAACTAGTATTAAGGATGTAACTCCGGTTCCACATAACGGATGTCGTCCACCAAAACGTAGAAGAGTTTAATAGGAGGTACTAAACAGTGGCAGTTGATAGAGTTCCTGTTCTTAAAAGATGTAGATCTCTTGGCTTAGATCCAATTTATTTAGGAATAGATAAAAAATCAAACAGAGAATTAAAAAGAGCTAACAGAAAGATGAGCGAGTACGGCCTTCAGTTAAGAGAAAAACAGAAAGCTAAATTCATCTATGGTGTGTTAGAAAAACCTTTTAGAAACTACTATGCAAAAGCATCCAAGATGGATGGTATGGTAGGTCAGAACCTGATGATCCTTCTGGAAAGAAGACTTGACAATGTTGTTTTCCGTATGGGATTCGGCAGAACAAGAAGAGAAACCAGACAGATTGTAGACCACAAGCACGTTCTTGTTAACGGCAAGTGCGTAAACATCCCATCTTACTTAGTAAAAGCTGGCGATGTAATCGAAATCAAAGAAAAGTGCAAATCTTCTCAGAGATATAAAGATATTTTAGAAGTAACAGCAGGACGCCTGGTACCAGCATGGATCGATGTAGATCAGGAAAACATGCGCGGTACTGTAAAAGAATTACCAACTAGAGATGAGATTGATGTTCCAGTTAACGAAATGCTTATCGTCGAGTTGTACTCTAAATAATCCCTGACGATAGTCCGGCATATATGCTCAGGAAGCGAAGCTTCTTGCAATGGACCGCAGGGATTTTCCCTGCGGTACAATACCCAAAAGGAGGGGCTATTAGTGTTCGATTTTGAAAAACCAAACATTGAGATCGTTGAGATTTCAGAAGATAAGAAATATGGTAAGTTTGTTGTTGAACCACTTGAAAGAGGTTACGGCACTACTTTAGGTAATTCATTAAGGAGAATTATGCTTTCTTCTTTACCGGGTGCTGCTGTCAGTCAAGTGAAAATCGACGGCGTTTTACATGAATTCAGTTCGATTCCGGGCGTTAAGGAAGATGTAACTGAGATCATCATGAACATCAAGAGCTTATCTATAAAAAATACCAGCGATACCAACGAAGCGAAAGTTGCTTATATCGAATTCGAAGGGGAAGGCGTTATCACAGGTGCCGATATCCAGGCAGATCCTGATATTGAGGTGTTAAACCCGGATCAGGTGATCGCTACGTTAAGCGGCGGCGCTGACAGCAAGTTCTATATGGAACTTACCATCACAAAAGGCCGTGGATATGTGAGCGCAGACAAGAACAAGAGCGAAGATCTCCCGATCGGAGTGATCGCAGTTGATTCTATCTATACTCCTGTTGAACGCGTCAACATGACAGTTCAGAACACTCGTGTTGGTCAGGTTACCGATTTCGATAAACTGACACTCGATGTTTATACCAATGGTACTTTAGCTCCTGACGAAGCAGTCAGTCTGGCTGCGAAAGTTCTGAGCGAACACTTGAATTTATTCATTGACCTTTCTGAGAATGCCAAGACTGCAGAAATCATGGTAGAGAAAGAAGACAATGAAAAAGAAAAAGTATTGGAAATGAATATTGATGAGCTGGAACTTTCAGTTCGTTCATATAACTGTTTAAAGAGAGCCGGAATCAATACGGTTGAAGAACTGTGCAACAGAACTTCAGAGGATATGATGAAGGTAAGAAATCTTGGCCGTAAGTCTTTAGAAGAAGTATTGGCTAAGTTGAAAGAACTTGGTCTGCAGTTAAACCCAAGTGATGAGTAACTAATTTATGGATCTACAGCAACCAGTCAGTAAGACCGAAGAAGCGTGGCTGGCTGTTCCACAAATGGAGGAAAGAAACAATGGCAGGATATAGAAAGCTTGGAAAAACTTCAAGCCAGAGAAAAGCATTAATCAGAAGTCAGGTAACCGCTCTGTTATATCATGGAAAGATCGTTACAACTGAAGCAAGAGCAAAAGAAATCCGCAAAGTAGCAGAAGGCCTGATTGCATTAGCTGTTAAAGAGAAAGATAACTTCGAAACCGTTAAAGTTACCGCTAAAGTAGCTCGCAAAGACAAAGACGGCAAGAGAGTGAAAGAAGTTGTTAATGGTAAGAAAGTTACCGTTTACGATGAAGTAGAAAAAGAAATCAAAAAAGACAATCCTTCCAGACTTCATGCAAGAAGACAGATGTTAAAGGTTCTTTACGATGTAACAGAAGTTCCTACAGCAGCTGCCGGAAGAAAGAAAAACACAAAAGCTGTTGATATCCCAGCAAAACTGTTTGATGAAGTTGCACCTAAATACGTTTCCCGTAACGGTGGTTATACCAGAATCGTTAAGATCGGTCAGCGTAAAGGCGACGGAGCAATGGAAGTTTTACTTGAATTAGTATAAGATTTTAGGGGCGGAGAAGCAATTCTCTGCTCCTTTTTGCATTTACGGTACAAGATACAGCGCATGGCGGTCCGGACGGGCTGTAGGGCGTTTTATGGGCTTCTGACAACTGTTTACCACTGTTTGCCATTCGGTTAGAAAGTTGAAAGAATATCGTAAGTTGACGCTTACCATATCCTGAGACTATAATGATAGTAGAAAGAGAGAAACTGTATGTATTATATATATGGTTAGCAGGGGGAGGGATACCATGAAGGGATTAAAGAAGATTATCAGCATTACTATTACGGCGGCGTTATTGGCGGCTGCATTGCCTTTTAGCGCACTTGCAAGCTCTGCGATAACCTCCGTGTCGATTCGTGTGGACAATAATATTGAGCCGGGAGACCGGCTGCCTGATATTACGGTAGAAGACAGATCGGGCGGTGGAGGCGGTTCGGCCGACAGCGGTGATATCGTGGTGAGCACATCCAATTCAAAATATTATATCCGGGATGCGGAATGGGTCACATCATCCAACAGGGATTTAGATGTGGGAGAACAGCCTAAGATGAAGGTTTATATCAGGCCGACAGATTCCGATGATCATTATTTTAAGGGAAGCTATTCATCCAGCAACATTTCCATTAAAAACGGCAGTTATGTCAGCGCGAAGAAGAGCGGAGAGGATCTGGTTGTAACCTTAAAGATCTCAGCCATTGAAGGCACATATGATCCGCCGGAAGACGCTTACTGGAGAGACTCCGGTTATGGAAAGGCCAGATGGAAAGCCGGAGACGTGAGCTCCAATACATTTGACGTCTATCTGTACCGTGGCAGCAGCATTGTTACAAAGCTGGAATCAATTAAAGCAACCTCTTATGATTTTTATCCGTATATGACGAAGGAAGGAACTTATTCCTTTAAAGTGAGGGCGGTGCCCAGTTCAGAGAGTGATAAGAAATACGCTAAGAAAAGCGAATGGACAGAGTCCGATGACATGTATATCAACAAAGAACACGTTTCGGACGGAAGAGGCCAGGGAGTTACCAATGCCGGAACTTCACAGGTTGGCTGGATTCAGCAGAGCGGAACCTGGTATTACAGGTATCCGGACGGTTCCTATCAGAAAAATTCCTGGTTAAAGGTCAATGACAAGTGGTATCTGTTTGACAGCAGCGGCCGCATGCTGACCGGATGGCAGAACCGCAACAACCAGACTTATTTCTTAAACAGCAATGGCGATATGTTTACCGGATGGTTTAAAGACGGCAATAAGTGGTATTATTTTAACCAGAACCAGGGCGATTTTGAAGGCGCTATGGTGAAAAACAGCTGGGTAACGCAGAATGGCAAGACTTATTATATGAACAACGATGGCGTGATGGTGGAAGGCTGGTATGAGATCGCAGGACAGTGGTATTACTTCTATCCCGGCGACGGCAGCAAAGCAGTGAACACCACAATCGATACCTTTTATGTGGACGCCAACGGCGTTTGGATAAGATAAAATAAGGAGATTAAACGCGTGAGACAGAGAGTACAAAATTTGCTTCGGGGGGTTGTACTGAGTGCGTTGATGGTAATTTTAGCTTCGGCTCCTGCTTTTTCGGCGGAGCCGGTGCAGCTGGAAGGCGCTGAGAATACGTGGTGGGAAGATGATACCACGGCGGCGTGGACTTCCGTAAAAAAGGCGAAGCAGTATCAGGTAAGGCTGTATGAGAATGAAGTTTCGGTTGTAAAACTTACGGTGAATACAAACCGGGCGGATTTTAAAGATTATATGCAGGACGGATACCAGTATTATTTTGAAGTCCGCGCTGTGGCTAAGAATTCGGAACAGAGCTATGTAGAAGACGGGCCATGGGTTTCTTCAAAAACAGTGGATATGTCGGACCGCGGCGATACGTCCGGAAGATGGCGCAATTATGCAGACGGCAATAAATACCAGATGGAAGACGGCTCTTTGGCGTCTGACGGCTGGAAGCTGATATCAGGTTCCTGGTATTACTTTGACGGAAACGGCTATTCGAAAACAGGCTGGCTGGAAGACGGCGGCAGCCGCTATTTCCTTTCCGAAGACGGCAGAATGACAAAAGGCTGGAGGGAGATCGGCGGTTATTGGTATTATTTCCAGAAGGACGGAGCCATGTCCGTGGGCTGGGTTCAGCCTGAACCCGGAAAATGGTATTATATGCAGGAAGACGGCACCATGGCCTCAGATGTGACTGTGGATGGATGTCAGTTGGACGTATCGGGCTTGTGGATGCCTTCATAAGAAAAATTGAATGAATAAGTGGAAAATTAAGGAGAGAACGGCGAAAGTCGTTCTCTTTTGCTTGACTGTTGTGTTAATATCAACTAAAATTGAGAAACATAATGGTGAGCAACTTCATGTTAAGAAAAGAGAATGAAAATGGGAATCATAAAAGCCAGTAAATTGATATTCGATTATGTCCGAAGGGACGAAGAAGAAAATATAGAAGAAGTTAACCGGGCCATAGACAAGCTGAACCTGGAGATTGAAGAAGGCACATTTGTGGCGATTCTTGGTCACAATGGATCGGGAAAGTCCACCCTTGCCAAGCAGATCAACGGCATTCTGCTTCCCACCGATGGCACGGTCTGGGTATCCGGCATGGACACCTCAGACGAAAATTCCATCTGGGATGTGAGAAAAACGGCTGGAATGGTATTCCAGAACCCGGACAATCAGATTATCGGAAATATCGTGGAGGAAGATGTGGGATTCGGCCCGGAAAATATCGGGGTGCCCACGGAAGAGATCTGGAAACGGGTGGATGAAAGCTTGGAAGCGGTTGGCATGACCGCATACCGTTTGAAATCACCCAACAAGCTGTCGGGAGGACAGAAACAGCGCGTTGCCATCGCAGGGGTGATGGCCATGAAACCTAAGTGCATTGTCTTAGACGAGCCTACAGCCATGCTGGACCCCAACGGCAGAAAAGAAGTGATACGAACGGTCCGGGAACTGAACAGGAGAGAGAAGATCACAGTTCTTCTGATCACTCATTATATGGAAGAAGTTATCCATGCGGACCGGGTGATCGTGATGGATGAAGGCCGCATTGTGATGGATGGAACGCCTAAGGAAATCTTTTCACGTGTCAGGGAGTTAAAGTCATACCGCCTGGACGTTCCTCAGGTGACGGAATTGGCATATGAGCTGAAAGAGGCTGGAATCGATCTGCCCGACGGTATTTTAAGCCGCAGGGAACTTATGAAGTACCTTCTTCCCATAATAAAAGAGAAGTATCCGGATCAGGTACATCTGGAAGATGGAGTGAAGAACGATGGCAATAAAGGTTGAAAATCTGAATTATATATACGGCCAGGGTACGGCATTTGAACAGTATGCGCTGAAGGATGTGAATTTTGAGATACCCGACGGCCAGTTTGTAGGAATTATAGGGCATACGGGATCGGGAAAATCTACCCTGATCCAGCATTTGAACGGGCTGATAAAGCCCACTTCCGGCCATATCTATTATAACGGCCAGGATATTTATCAGGAGGGATACAGCTTAAAACTGCTCAGAAGCAAGGTTGGGCTGGTATTCCAGTACCCGGAGCATCAGCTGTTTGAGGTTGATGTGTTTTCTGATGTGTGCTACGGGCCTAAGAATCTGGGACTTCCCAAGGAAGAGATTGAGGAACGGGCCAAGGAAGCGCTGACGCTTGTGAATCTGGATGAAAGCCTGTGGAAGCAGTCTCCATTTGAATTGTCGGGAGGGCAGAAGCGGCGTGTGGCAATTGCGGGAGTGATGGCCATGAAGCCTGAGGTTCTGATCCTGGATGAACCGACGGCCGGGCTGGACCCTAAGGGCCGGGATGAGATTCTGGATCAGATTCTGGAACTCCATGACAAAAAGGGAATGACCATTATTCTGGTTTCTCACAGCATGGAGGACATCGCCAGATATGCGGACCGGCTCATGGTGATGAATCAGGGTGAGAAGGTTTATGACGGAACCCCTAAGGAAGTTTTTGAACATTATAAAGAGCTGGAGGCCATAGGTTTGGCGGCTCCTCAGATCACTTATATTGTACATGAACTGAAAGACCACGGGGTGCCCATTGATAATGATATCACTACGGTGGAAGAAGCAAAAGCGGCGATTCTTCGTCTGCTTGGGAAGTAGGAGAAAGCAATGATCAGAGACATTACATTAGGGCAATACTATCCGGTGGATTCGATGCTGCACAGGCTGGACCCCAGAACCAAACTGTTTGGGACGATGGTATTTATCATATCCCTTTTTCTGGCAAATAATATATTCACTTACGCTGCAGCGGCTATCTTTATGGCATCTGCAATTAAACTGTCAAACGTGCCGTTCAAGTTTATGGTGCGGGGATTAAAGGCGGTGATCTTCCTTTTGCTCATCAGCGTCAGCTTTAACCTGTTTTTGACTCCCGGGGAACCCATCGTCTCGTTCTGGATTTTTAAGATATCCTGGGAAGGGATCAGAACCGCCGCATTTATGGGGCTGAGACTGATCTTTTTGGTAGTCGGGTCTTCGGTGATGACGCTGACTACGACGCCTAATGAGCTGACGGACGGGCTGGAAAAGAGTCTGGGATTTTTAAATAAGATTAAAGTTCCGGTGCACGAGGTATCCATGATGATGTCCATCGCTCTTCGTTTTATACCGATTCTGATCGAGGAGACGGACAAGATTATGAAAGCCCAGATGGCGAGGGGAGCTGATTTCGAGAGCGGCAATCTGATACAAAAGGCGAAGAACATGGTGCCGCTTCTGGTGCCGCTGTTTATCTCCGCTTTCCGCCGTGCCACCGATCTGGCTATGGCTATGGAAGCCAGGTGCTACCGGGGCGGCGAAGGGCGGACGAAGATGAAGCCGTTACATTATAACAGGGCCGACCGTTTTGCATATGTGATCTATGCGGCATATCTGGCGGCGCTTATTGGTCTGCGCAGGGTGGTTTTATGAAACGTGTGAGAATTATTGTGTCCTATGACGGGACAAATTACTGCGGCTGGCAGCTGCAGCCCAATGGAATAACAATCGAGGAGGTGCTGAATAAGCATCTCTCAGCGCTTTTAAGGGAAGAAATTACCGTAATCGGGGCCAGCAGGACGGATTCCGGTGTGCACGCCATGGGAAATGTGGCCGTATTCGATACGGAGAACCGGATGCCGGCGGATAAGATCTGTTTTGCGCTGAACCAGCGTCTGCCTGAGGACATCCGCATTCAGAAATCAGAAGAAGTTCCGTTAGAATGGCACCCCAGAAAATGCAACTGTACCAAAACCTATGAATATAAGATTTTAAACCGCAAGATCGATATGCCGGTCAGCCGTCTGTATTCCCATTTCTGCTATTTTCCATTGGATGTGGAGAAGATGAAGGAAGCGGCCGGGTACATCGTCGGAGAGCATGATTTTAAAAGTTTCTGCACGGTCCGCTCCCAGGCGGAGGAGACGGTGAGAACGGTCTACAGCCTGGATCTGGACCGGAGGGATGATATGATCACCATAAGGATCAGCGGCAGCGGTTTCCTCTATAATATGGTAAGAATCATTGCGGGAACCCTGATGAAGGTGGGAATGGGCGTTTATCCGCCGGAATATGTGGAAACCATTATCGATGCCAGGGACCGCCAGAAGGCCGGGCCGAAAGTGCCTGCAAAGGGCCTGACTCTTGTCAGCCTGGAATATGAGACAGAGCTTCCCAAATGGCTGGGTGGAGAGAATAAATTCTGGAGTTTTGCCACTCTGCAGTCTCATATAAAGGAAGATAAGACCGCATTTTTGCTGATAAAAAGATGTGTGGATGAAGACTTTGCGGGAGTTATAAGAAGGAATATCCATCAGGCGGTCCGCAATGGGGCGGAAGTAGTCTACGTGGCGGATCTGGAGAAGGACCGGCTGAAAGCAGGGGATGTTTACGGCTTTTATACGATAGAGGAACCTGAGGACTGCCAGAAGCCGGTATCCATGCTGACGGCAGAGGAACTGGATGAGATATCGGAAATTTGCGGCGGGTCTGCCGGTGGCCCGGGGCTGCAAAACATAGCAAAAAAACTGAAAAAGTGCGTAAAATAGGGCAGAAATGGGTTGACACACGGGGCAGAGTGTAATATAATATAAAACTGTGACGTTAGATTGAAGTGTCTATAGCCAAAGCCCCGGTGTAAGACATTTTCAGATATAAAGTTAGCAGATAACAGTTGATTTTTATAGGAGGTTAACCAATGAAGAGTTTTATGGCTAGTCCAGCAACAATTGAAAGAAAATGGTACGTAGTTGACGCTACAGGATATACATTAGGACGTTTGGCATCAGAAGTAGCTAAGGTTTTAAGAGGAAAGAATAAACCGATCTTTACACCACACATGGACTGCGGCGATTATGTAATCGTTGTTAATGCAGATCAGGTAAAAGTTACAGGTAAGAAGTTAGATCAGAAGATCTATTACAATCACTCAGATTACGTTGGTGGTATGAAAGAAACTACTTTACGTGAAATGATGGCTAAAAAGCCGGAAAAAGTTATGGAATTAGCAGTTAAGGGTATGCTTCCAAAGGGACCTTTAGGAAGAAGTATGATCACAAAACTTCATGTTTATGCAGGACCAGAGCATGATCAGGCTGCTCAGAAACCAGAAGTTTTAGAAATCAAATTTTAATTAAAGGTGCTGAAAGGAGGAAGTAATCATGGCAAATTCAAAATTTTACGGAACAGGCAGAAGAAAAAAATCTATCGCTAGAGTATATTTAGTACCAGGTACAGGCAAAATCACAATCAATAAGAGAGACATTGATGAATATCTTGGTCTTGAAACATTAAAGGTTGTAGTTCGTCAGCCGCTTGTTGCTACAGAGACAAATGATAAATTCGACGTATTGGTTAATGTTCACGGTGGCGGATTCACCGGACAGGCTGGTGCAATCAGACATGGTATCTCAAGAGCTTTATTACAGGCAGACACAGATTTCCGTCCGATCCTTAAAAAAGCCGGCTATTTAACAAGAGACCCAAGAATGAAAGAAAGAAAGAAATACGGCTTAAAGGCTGCTCGTCGTGCACCACAGTTCTCAAAGAGATAAGAAACCGAATATATTTATTATATGGAAAACCCACAGACATCAAGTTTGTGGGTTTTTTTGTAGAGATAACTGTGGTATACTTATATTGTCAACAATATGTATTGTTAAGAATATATATTAAAGAATGAAATGAGGAGGAATATTTAATGCCAGAAATATCGTTATTTTATGGAATCAGGGTGACAATGTATTATGATGATCACAATCCACCGCATTTTCATGCAGAGTATAATGGAAACAAAGCAATAGTGGAAATAGATGGGGTAAGAGTAATAAAAGGTGCCCTGCCGTCAAAGCAATTAAAGTTAATTTTAGCATGGTGCGTTTTACATCAAGATGAATTGATGCAGAATTGGGAACTATCCAAAGATGGCAAACCATTAAACAGAATAAATCCTTTAGTATAGTGATGGGAGGTGGTTATATGTTTCCTAAAGTAGTACAGGTGATACCAATGAAAGATTATTCAGTATATGTATATTTTGATGATGGAAAGATAGTTTGTTATGATATGTCTGTCATGGTTGAAAAAGAAGTATTCCGACCATTAAAAGATCTCGATGTTTTTATAGATACCTGTACAGTAATGAATGATACTCTTGCATGGGATATCTGCAAAAACCGGGATACTACTATGTGTTTGGATATTGACCCGGATACATTATATGAACTACCGATTGCAAAGGAAAAGATAGCATAATATATGCTAAGAAAATGGTCTGTGCATATATAAAAATCTGTAAGCAATTAACACGTAACTGATAAAATGCTGGAAATTGTCAAGATTCGGACAGGCAGAATTGGTAAAAAGAAAAAGTAGTAAACCCCGAAAATTTCGTATTTTCGGGGTTTTTATAGTTCAAACTTTCACTTGTAAAATGCAGCAGAATGGAGTTGCATTTTTTGCGTATACCATAAGGGAATTTTTTTATAAAGTAAAAAGCCCTTTTATTAAAACCTTGTTTAAAGGGAAACAATCGGATATAATGAGAGGAAACAGGCGTCCCGGCATTCAGGGAGTCCGGCGGTTAAAAAATGTAAAGGAAGTATTCGTATGAAGTACCGTACCCGTTTTCGCTGTTTCTTTTTAATACTTATCTTATTTAATCTGGCTGCCAATTTTGCTCATCCGGTGACCCCTACTCTTATTAAAAATTTAAATCTTCACGATTATATGTTTGGTGCGGCGCTGGCGGCTATGCTGTTCACCAATTTTTTGCTGTCTCCGTTTTGGGGGAAAATTAATACGTATGTGTCTTCTAAAGTTTCCATGCTGGTCTGCTGCTGCGGCTATGGGGCCGCACAAGTATTTTTTGCGGTTTCCGTTACGGAACCTCAGATTTTGGCTGCCAGGCTGTTTGCAGGTATTTTTACGGGAGGGGTATTTACAAGCTTTTTAACCTATGTGGTAAATACGTCGTCCGATGAGGACCGGGGGCGCCATCTGGCTATCTGCGCTACGATACAGAGCGTGGCAAGCGCGTTTGGGTATATGATCGGCGGGTTTTTAGGGGAGATTTCCGTGATGGTTACGTTTATGATCCAGGCCGCGGTTTTATCGGGCTGCGGGATTCTGTTTTTATTGATCTGTGTTCCGGATGTGGATATGGATTTAAGAAAGATATCCCTGCCCCAGCTGGCAAAAGAGGCGAATCCGCTGAATGCGATTCTGGACGGCCGCAAATTCATGTGTGCGGCGTTTGTGATGCTGTTTGCGGTGAATGTTCTGATGAACATCGGATTTACATCCTTTGACCAGGCGTTTAACTATTATCTGAAGGATGTTCTGGGACTGACCTCTTCCTACAACGGAATGATTAAAGCGGTTGTGGGCCTGGTTTCTTTTGTCTCCAATATGACGCTGTGTATCTGGATCATGAATAAGAAACATGTGAATCAGATTGTGGTTCTGGTAATTCTTGTATGCGCTCTGGGATCTTTGGGAGCCATTGTTTCGGTGAAGATTCCGCTGATGATCGGGTTCAGCATTCTTTTGTATGCGGCTAATTTTGTCAGCGTTCCTCTGATACAGAATCTGGTGGCGAACCAGGCGGAACAGGGGCAGCAGAACCTGGTGATGGGATTTTATAATGCTACGAAAAATATAGGGGGAATGGTGGGTTCCCTGACGGCCGGATTCATCTATTCGGTGGATGCAAAACTGCCTTTTCTATGCACGCTGGCGGTATTCGGCGCCGCGGCTTTGGTGATGGAAATCTTTGCAAAATACAGGAAGCCGGGAATTTAAACACTGACAGATATGGATTTGGATGATATAATAAGGGGTATGTATTTTTACAGCGTGAAAGGAAATGATGGATGAAAAACATAGCAGTATATGTTGATGAGTATAAAAAGAAAGCGGAAACATTTGCAAATGAAGAGGAAGTCAGGATCGGCACCAATGAGCTGATTAAAGAGTTTATTCAGGATTTTGAGATCGCTTCGCTGGAAGAGAGCCATGAGACCACCTCCATACATGGAGGGCGTGCGGACAGTATTTTTTCCGATATTGTCATTGAATATAAGATTAAAGGGACGTTTAAGAGCAAGAAGGGCCGGGATGAGGCTGTTTACGGCCGGGATGCCAAGGATCGGGGGCTGAAGCATTATCTCATCAATTTTACATTGGATGAGTATACGGCCGCTGCTATAGATGACAGCATTTTCTGCAGCCGGATTGTGAATAAGGTGGGGATTGGTTTTGACGGCGAGGCCATGATCATAGCCAGATTTGTTCCCGACGAGACGCCGCAGGATATTTTTTCGGATAAAAAGACCAAGAAACTGCCAAAGCAGCTTTCAGAGAAGCTGCCTCTCAGGCTGGTGGTGGAATTTATAGATGATTTGGAAGTGGCATTCAAGAAGATGGTGCTGCTTCTGCGTTCTACGGACCGTTACTGCCTTTCTTCCAAAAACCTGATTAAGGAGTTTGGTCCTGGGTCAGAGATATGCAGGGAGACAATCCAATACCTGTATGGAGAGCTGGAAAGGGAATATAAGGCCAATACCAGGATCAACACTCTTTACCGGGAGTGGCTTAGAATATTCGGAGATATCTATGGGAAGAAGGAGACGGATTTTACGCAGTACCGGGCGTCCCTTGCTAAGATGTATGGAATGAAGGCCAATCTTGATCCCCAGAAGACGTTGTTTATCATCCAGACTTATTATAATATTGTGCTGAAGCTTTTGATTTTCAAGCTGTTGGAATCCCTGACCGACCCGACCAGAAAGTCAAGGGCCATGGGGAGCATGAAGGAGATCATATCCCTGTTTTCCGGGGATTCTTATTCCAGAGTGGAAGTCGATAACTTCTTCGAGGTGCATTTCTTTGAATGGTTTCTGTTTGACGAAGCATTTGATGAGAAATTCATCAATGATATTGAGATCAAACTGGATAATTTTGAAACCACCACTTCGGTTATTAAGAGCGAGGTAGTGGAGGACGTGCTGAGGGACGTTTATGCCAATCTGATCCCTACGGACCTGCGTCATCTGATGGGAGAGTATTATACCTGCGGATGGCTGGTGGATTTTACGCTCAATAAGGTGAATTACGAGGGACAGAGAGGGATTTCGCTTCTGGACCCGACCTGCGGAAGCGGATCATTTATCACCCATGCGATTAAGAGGTTCCGGCAAAAGAACAGTTCGGAACTGAGCAATGAACAGATTATTGAAGAGGCGACGAAAAATATTGCAGGATATGATATCAATCCGATTGCCGTGATCTCCGCAAAAACCAATTATCTGCTGTCATTGGGAGACATCTCTACTTATGAAAAGGCGATTTCCCTGCCCGTTTACATGTGTGATTCGGTGCTGGTTCCCACCGTGTATGCCAAGCAGAATAAGGCCGATCACTGCATTAAAGTGAAAACCGTGGTGGGCACGTTTGAGATTCCGGTCATGAAGGACAGGGCTCAGAGTGATCTGCTGCTGAATAAGGTTTATGAGTGCATCTATAAGGAATATACGTATGATCAGTTTTACGATCTGACGGTCCGGGAAAAGCAGCTGGATTATGACGGGATTGATCTGGCTCTGGTTAAAAAGTTTTATGAAAAGATTCTGGATCTGCATAAAAACGGTAAAAATGGGTTCTGGGGCGTTATTTTGAAAAATGCTTTTGCTCCGCTGTTTGCCAAAGACGGTTTCGATATCGTGATCGGAAACCCGCCCTGGATCGGCTGGAAATCCATGTCCGATACCTACAGAAAGCAGACGCTGGACGTGTGGATGAGCTATGATATATTTGAAAAGAGCGCTTATGACAAGATCACGTCACATGACGATTTTGCCATGGCGGTTGTCTATGTTTCCATGGATCACTATGTAAAAGAGAATGGAAAGATCGGATTTGTGCTGCCGCAGACATTTGTCAAATCCCCTAAGGGCGGAGAGGGATTCCGGAAATTCGTGATTACCAGGGATGGAATGTCGGTTCCATTCTGTATTGAAGAAGTTTATGATATGGACGCCATCAAACCTTTCCGGAAGTTTGCGACCAATAAAGCGTCTGTGATGATCTTTAAGAAGAACAAGAAGATGGTCTATCCGATGCACAATTACTATCTCTGCCTTCCGGCTAAGCCTAAGGAAATTGTGGATCATTACGATACATTTACGGATGCTATGAGCAAGATCAGGATGGAGAAACAGTCCGCCAAACCAATAAGCGCCGAGGATGACAGAAGCCCGTGGCTGACCTTTGAAGAAAAGGAATTGACGGTAACGGATAAATACCGCGGCAAATCGGCCTATAAGGGCAGAAAAGGGATTGAACCCTGCGGTGCCAAAGGAACCTATCTGGTGGATGTGAAGGAAGCCAGAGGAAATTGTGTGCTGATTGAGAATCTGGTGGAACGTGCCAGGCTTCAAAAGGCCAAGGATCTGGGCGTGCATCCCGGAATGGTGGAAAAGGATCTGGTCTATCCCATGATCGGCGGGCGCAACATCAGCAAATGGGGAGTGAATTCCCATCTCTATATGGTGGTTCCCCATAATAATTCAGGCGAGGGCATCTACAGAGGCATGGATGAGGGAACGCTGAAGGTCAGCTATCCGAAAACATATGACTGGCTGTTTTATTTTAAGGATCTGCTGACTGAAACCCGTGTCAGAAGCGCTAAATTCTTTGATTTGGCGCAGTTTCCATGGTACAGGCTGGACAATGTTGGCGATTATACCTTCCAAAACTATCATGTGGTGTGGAGGGAGCAGAGCAAATCCATGACGGCCTGTGTGATCGGTTCACTGGATGACCCGTATTTGGGAGAAAAGGTGATGGTTACGGATTCTAAGGTGCTGTCCTGTGCAACTGATGATCTGAGAGAGGCGCATTATATCTGTGCAATTATCAATTCGCCCAGAATAATCAGCATTATAGACGCATATACCATCGATACCCAGCGCGGCGTGGATATCCTGAACAACATTGCGATTCCGGAATTTGACCCGGAAAATGAGGTTCACGTACAATTGTCCGGCTGTTCGGCTAAGGCCCATGAACTGTTTTTGGCGGAAGATAAAGAGGGGATTGCCGCGACGGAGCGTGAGATCGATGAATTGGTGGAAAAGCTGTTTGTGTGACGGTATTATACATTGGATTAAAAAGGATGTGCTTTTATGAGAATACTGGTAACTGGCGGGAATGGTTTTCTGGCTTCGAGGATAATCCGATATTACCGGGAACGTCATGATATGACAGGAGTAACGCACAGCCAGATGGATTTTACGGATAAAGATGCGGTTAAACGGACCTTTGAGAGGATAAAGCCCCAGGCAGTATTTCACTGCGGTGCGGTTTCCGATACGAAAAAATGCGGGGATAACCCGGAATCTTCCTATCTGGTTAACGTAACCGGAAGCGGCCTGGTGGCGGCTGCATGCAGGGAATATGGGGCGAAGCTGGTTTTCTGCAGTTCCGATCAGGTATATGTGGGAAGCGAAGAGACTTCTCCTCACCGTGAGGAGGAGAGCCTGTTTCCTCCTCATGCCTACGGGCGGCAGAAGCTGGAGGCGGAGCAGATCTGTATGGAGCAGAATCCGGATACGGTGGCGTTAAGGCTCAGCTGGATGTATGACAGGGATACGGATTTGAACGTGGAACACGGCAATCTGATGGCCAATGTGAAGCGGTCTTTAAAGCTGGGAGAAACGCTGAGGTACCCGGTTTATGATTACCGCAGCATAACAAATGTCTGGGAAGTGGTAGAAAATTTTGAACCGGCTCTGCATTTACCGGCGGGAGTTTATAATTTCGGCAGTGAAAATGATTTGAGCACTTATCAGGTAGTTGAATTGATTTTGAAGCTGATGGGAGTGAATGGGGCGGATTTAACCGCGGACCGGGAATCATTTGCAGAAAAAAATAGAAATTTACGGATGAATATTGCAAAAATCCGCTCGTTCGGCTTGGGATTTTTAACAACATCGGAAGGAATTAAGCGCTGTATGTCATGCGATTTGTAAAATCAGTGTAATAAAACTGTCAAAAAATTAAATATTTTATTAATATTAAAAAAATATAAAATTTTTATGTATTTTTACGAAACTCTATGATATAATGACACATGAAAATATACAGCAGGAGGAAATATTATGGAAGGCGATGTTAACAACTACGTAGAGCAACCGGTATACCAGCAGGCACCATCATATAATGACCCGAACAAAGAGGTTATGACAATGGGCCAGTGGTTTATCACAACCCTTATTATGGCGATTCCGTGTGTTGGTTTTATCATGACACTCGTATGGGCGTTCGGAAACGGTAATGAAAACCGTAAGAACTTCTGCCGCGCATCTTTGATCTGGATGGTTGTGGGTATTGTACTCTTAGTTATATTCTATGGATCAATTTTTGCTATGATCGCAGCATCTTCATATTAAACAAATCGTAAAAATATGGCGTATCCCGGCTGAACATACAGCCGGGATACGCCATATTTTATATTTTCTAATTTTTACATCCATCCGCCGTCCAGTCCGATAACCTGGCCGGTCAGGTAGGAATCTTTATAACCCAGATGGTAGACCAGATCGGCCACTTCGTCGGCACGCCCTAATCTTCCGGTAGGGATTTCTTCTATGAGTGAGATCAGCTCGTCTTCTTCCAGAAACTGATTCATTTCCGTATCGATCGCGCCGCAGGCAACGGCATTCACCTGAATATTGCTGGGAGCCAGTTCCTTTGCCAGGGCTTTTGTAAATGCATTGATTCCTCCTTTTGTGGCGGAATAAGCTACTTCACAGGAAGCGCCCACATTGCCCCATACGGAGGATATGTTGATGATCTTGCCGTATTTCTGCGCCACCATTCCCGGAATCGCCAGCTTGCTGCAGTTGAAAACCGAGGTCAGATTGGTGTGGATCACCCGGTCCCAATCGCTTGATGTCATGTCCTGCAGAAGCCCGATGTAGGAGATACCCGCGTTGTTAACAAGTACATCGATGGTTCCAAACTGTTTCTTCGCCTTGGAAAATAAAAGCTCGCACTGAGCCATATCTCCCATATCGCCGAGAAAAGCCAGGCAGGAAGCCTGGTAGGATTCCACTTCTTTTTTTGTCTGAAGCAGACGTTCTTCATTGCGCACGCAGTTGATCACGAGATCGTATCCCTTTTTCGCAAATTTCACTGCGATGGCTTTGCCGATGCCTCTGGATGCGCCGGTCACTAAAACTGTTTTTCTAGCCATATAATCACCCCTTTGCCAATAGGCGTTTTTGAAAAACATACTTCAATATAATGATATCAAAGTTTGCTGAGAGTGTAAATAGTTACTATTCACAGTCCCGGGGACCTCTGCCGCCGGAATCTGGCCTGGCGGCAGAGGTCCCC
>NZ_PKUU01000038.1 GCF_002899675.1 Clostridium sp. chh4-2
TCCGGCGGTTTCTATGGCCTTTCCTGTGACTTTGCAGGGCATTAGCAATTCTGCACGTTTAGAAGTGCTTATGCCCGAAACCGGAACAGGAAAGGCCATAGAAACCGCCGGAGCCAGACCGGACAGCAGAGGTTCCCGGGGCCGTGATTTGTAACTTATATAGGAAGGTGGACTGCCCAGGCTTGACATGGGTGGTCTATTGTGATAGACTTATGGTAATGTAGGACTATTGTAATAGACCAATCAGGAGGCGGGTATGGAGGAGTGTAAGTTATTCGAAAGTGAATACCGGTTTATGAACCTTGTATGGGAATTGGAACCTGTGAGGTCGACAGAGCTGGCGAAGGCATGTTATGCGGAACTGGGATGGAAGAAGTCTACCTGCTATACGGTTTTGAAAAAGCTTTCTGAAAGAAATTTTATTAAGAATGAAGAAGCTGTGGTGACCTCGCTGATCGGCAGGGAAGAGGTTCAGAAATACGAGAGTGAATCAGTCGTGATGAAGAATTTTAACGGCTCTCTCCCGGCATTTTTAACCGCCTTTTTAAAAGATAAGAAATTGACGCGGGAAGAAGCGGAAGAGATCAGGAAGATGATAGAAGAAGCAGTTGTGACTACGAAGGGTTAGCAAGGAGGATATTCATGGATGGATTTATGATACGGCTTCTCAATATGAGTTTTACGGCCGGCTGCGCCTGCCTGCTGGTTATGGCGCTGCGGGTGCTGATGCGGCGTCTGCCTAAGATATATACCTACGCGCTGTGGGGAATCGTGATGTTTCGGTTTTTATGCCCGTTAACGCTGGAATCGGGGATCAGTTTGTTTCCGGTCAGCCCGGAGCCGGTCAGCAGCGGGATCGTTTATGAGCAGATACCGTCGGTGCACTCGGGAATTGCCTGGCTCGATAATGTTGTAAACCATCTTTTAAAGACGACGATGTCGCCGGCTGATCCGGTGCAGTCCGCGAACCCTATTCAGGTGGCGCTGTTTATATGGGAAGTGGTCTGGGCGGCAGGAGTGGCCGGTTTTACGGCTTACCATCTCATCTCTTATTTAAGGCTCAAAAGGAATCTGGAAGATGCGGTTAAACTGAAACGGAGGGTTTATGCTTCCGATAAGATCAGCAGCCCTTTTACCATCGGCATTATTAATCCGAGAATTTACCTCCCATATGGGCTTAGCAAAGCAGAAGAAAAATGCATCGTTGCTCACGAATGGGTTCATATCAGGCGGAAAGACGGCCTGGTGAAGATGCTGGGGATTCTTGTAATCACCCTGCATTGGTTCAATCCGTTTGCATGGATCGGAGTATCCCTGATGTGCAGGGATATGGAGATGGCCTGTGATGAAACCGCTATAAAATATCTGGGACTGGAGGAGCGCCGGCAGTACGGCATGACTTTATTTAATGTTTCGCTTAAACACAGCGGCCTGGTTCTGCCGACCGCATTTGGGGAGAGCAATACGAAGATCCGGATCAGGAACATTTTATCCTATAAAAAACCTGCGGTTTGGATGAAAACCTGCGCGGCGGTTATTCTGGTGGTTTCGGCGGTTACGCTCATGACCAATCCTAAGAAACCTGTGGAAGACGGAAGCTTTGGCGCTTATTCTTCGATGTCTGTGACAAAAGACGGGGATTCTTCTGCTGTCAGCATTATTGGCGGAAAAGATGGACCTACCAGCATTTTTGTGGCGGGAAAATTGGAGGATAAACCTGAGGCTGAAGACAATACGGAAGGTGAAGAGCAGTGATTGAATGATAAGAAAAACTGTATATAAGATAAAGTGATGATTTGATCAATATTATATATTTGTGCAATACGCCTTGATATGCTACTATAAATCTATAAAAATAGCGCAGAATGCATGAAAATAACATGCGGAATCGAGGTTAAGATGATTTGGTATCCCAAAAGTTATAAGATTGAACCGGTCAAGGCGGATGAAGGATGGATTTTCGAAAAAGCAGATCAGGCATTAAAAGAACCGGTTCCTCACATTACGGACATTGTATCGGATAAGAGCGAGGGCGGCCCTCACGACTATTACTCCAACGGCGATTATTGGTGGCCCAATCCGGATACTCCTGACGGTCTTCCTTACATACAGAGAGACGGAGAGACCAATCCGGATAATTTTAACGGACACCGTGTGATGCTGCGGCATATGCGCACCAGCGTGGTGTTTTTAACGGCGGCTTATGAATTGAGTAAAGATGAGAGATATTCAGCTCATGCAGTCCGCATGCTGAAGGAGTTTTTCCTGGATGAAGAGACGAAGATGAATCCCCATCTGAACTATGCACAGGCTCTGCTTGGAATCTGTGCCGGGCGTGGGATCGGCATTATAGATACTCTTCACCTGGTGGATGTGGTATTTGCGGTTCAGAAACTGAAGGATTTGGACGCTGTGACGGAGGAGATGTATAAAGAACTTCAGACATGGTTTGCCAGCTATCTGGGATGGATGCTGACCAGCGCCAATGGAATTAAAGAGATGAATGCCACCAACAATCACGGGGTATGTTTCTTTGTTCAGGCGGCGGCATTTGCATTGTTTACGGATAATGAGATGATTGTGAATTACTGCAGGGAATATTATAAAAATGGATTGTTAAAGCAGATGGCGGCAGACGGCTCGTTCCCTCGGGAATTGGGACGCACTAAACCGTATAACTACTCTATTTTCGCGGTGGACAATATGGTATCCATCTGTCAGATGCTTTCGAAACCGGATGACGACCTGTGGGAATTTACCCTTCCCGACGGCAGAGGGATTCAGAAGGGGCTGGATTTTATCACCCCGTATATTTTGGACAAGACGAGCTGGCCTTACCCTCCTGACGTGATGCATTTTGACGCATTTCCTGCCAGAGCTTCGTTCCTCGTATTTGCGGGATGCAGGCTGGGAAGACAGGAGCTTTTGGATCTCTATGACAGCCTTCCGGTTGAGCCGGAAGATGAAGAGGCCAGACGCAATATCGCGGTCCGCCTGCCTTCTTTGTGGATGTAAAGAATCGGTCCAATTCGATGAATTGTGAGCATTTGTGTGAAAATAAAGAAAAATGTTAATAAAGATTAAGACTTTATCCCGGTGTTGTCGTGTACACCGGGATTTTTCTATTGTATAATGAAAACATGAGAGTTAGGAGCCGCAGGGGCGGCAGAAGGGGGGAGCTATGGAAGAAGAAAAACTGAATAATCCAGTGAAACTGACCTCTGTTGCAACCAAACTGGAAGCGGAAATGATTGGAACTCTGTTGGAGGAAAATGGAATCTCCTGCTACATTAAAGATCTGGAGGCGGGTGGTTACATGAACATCTATATGGGATTTTCCGTATATGGAAGCGAACTGTATGTGAGAGAATCTGATTTGGAGACGGCAAAGGCGCTTTTGAACGAACAGGTGCGCCGGATTGAACCGGGAGAGGAGCCGTTGGAAGCCGGCGGCGAGGCACCGGCGGAACGTGTGGAAACAGACTGGAATGAAGGCTGGGACTTGGAAGAAGATGAAGACGATGAGATAGATAACGAGGACATTTTTTTATCGAAGATCAGTGCGGTGGGAAAGATTGCCGGCATCGCGGTGGGCGTATTGGTTATCAGCATAATTTTATTTGTTGTGTTATAAGGAAAGGAGATATAAATGGAATATAAAATAATTGGAGAAGTTTTACCGGCGGTGGAATTAAAACTGCAGCCGGGAGAGGCTGTCTGCACACAGTCGGGCGGCATGGCATGGATGAGCGATGGTTTTCAGTTGGATTCCAATGTAAAAGGCGGGCTGATGAAAGGATTTGGCCGGATGCTGACGGGAGAATCCTTGTTTATGGCTACCTATACGGCAACCAGGCCGGATTCTCAGATCGCGTTTGCAACTACGGTTCCCGGAAAAATTCTGGCTGTTAACGTATCGGAGCATAAGTTGATCTGTCAGAAGGGAGCATTTTTGTGTGCGCAAACCAGCGTTGAATTGAAAACTGCCTTCACTAAGAAGATATCAGGAGGATTTTTCGGCGGGGAAGGATTTATCCTGCAGGAATTAGATGGAAACGGGATCGCATTTCTGGAAGTTGACGGCGATGTGATTGAGAAGAACCTGGCGCCCGGAGAAGTGTTTAAGGTGGATACGGGGAACGTATTTGCCTTTGAAAAGGGAGTCGGATATGAAGTGGAGATGATAAAAGGGATTAAGAATATGCTGTTTGGCGGGGAGGGATTATTCCTTACCAAATTGACGGGGCCGGGGAAGGTTTATCTTCAGACCATGAACTTTGCAGAGTTTACCGGCAGAATTGCAAATGGAATTCCAACTAAAAATTAAAGTAAAGGGTGAAGGCATTTTCGAAAATGCCTTCACCCTTTACTTTAATTTTTAGTTGGAAGAACAATATAACTTGACGGGAAAGAACAAAAAAAGGCAGACGAACGCGGATAGGAAGTCCGTATTGGCCTGTCCTTTTTTTGTTCTTTCCTGCCCCGGCATTTTTTGATACCTTTTAGCAGCGTTTCCAAACGTCCTGTTTTAGCGCACTAAAATTCAAAAAAATTATATTTTACTATTTTATGAATGAAACATTCAATAACTGATTGACATATATGATTGAAAACGATAATATTAAAATAGAAAACGAAAGAATGTTCAATGAAAGGAGCAAAAAATGAACTCAAAACAAAGAATGCAGGCACTGACAGATGGAAAACAACCGGATATGGTTCCTATTTTTCCTAAAATCAGTTTTGCAACGATCAAATCAGTGCCGGGAATGAACTTTCATGATTATACAACAAGTCCGGAGCATATGGCAAATGCCATCATCTCATCGGCCCGAAAATACGGTTATGACGCGGTGGGCATCACTACGGACATTGCCAACGAGGGGATGGCTTTGGGCAGTATCTATGAACGGCCTGCCGACCGCCCGTCAAAAATGGTCCGCTATCTTCTGGACACCATCGACGATTACGAAAAGGTTGTCATGGCCGACCCCATGTCCAAAGAGCCCACGAAAACGATTATCCGGGCCACCGAGCTGGTGAAGAAGGAAATCGGCGATGAGATTTATATTACGTCCTGGTGCAACGGGCCGTTAAATGTTGCCAGCCAGCTGGTTCCCCTTGAGGAAGTTCTGATCGGAATGATTGATGATCCCGACACCCTTCACGAACTTTTGGAACGGTGTCTGCAGTTTTCGATGAGATATGCCAAAATGCTGGTGGAAGCAGGAGCGGATGCAGTTTCATTCGGTCATGCCATGGCCTCCTGTACTGTAATCTCCAGGGACAGGTACAGGGAGTTTGCGCTTCCTTATGAAACCCGGCTGGTTCAGGCAATTCATGAAGCAGGAGGAAAAGCGATCACTCATATATGCGGAAATATCGAGCCTATCATTTCCGATGTGGACACCAATGGAAGCGATATTATTGATTTCGATCATCTCTGTGACCCGGTAAAGATCCTTCAGTCCTCCACAAAGATCATCAGGGGCAATCTGGACCCTGCACTTTTTTCCAATGGGACGCCGGAGGAACTTTATGAGGAAACAGCCCGGATCATGGGGCTTTGCAAGGACAGCAGACGGTTTATTCTGGGTAGCGGATGTGAGATTACGGAAAATGCTTCTGAAGAAAATATAAGAGCGTTTGTCCAAGCTGGAAGAGATCATGGAAAGTACGAATAAATGAAAATAAAACCGTTCATACGAACATAAAAACCTTGACAAAAGGATAATAAAATGTTAATATACGATTAACAAGCAATTAAACAAAACAAAACATTCATAAAACTTATGCGGGTGAATGAAAAATTATGGAGGGAAAGTAAATGAAGAAAAGAAGTTTGTTATTTATGCTGGGAACGCTTATGATGGTATCGCTGGCCGGATGCAGTTCAGGGGGAAGCAAACCGGCAGAAACAGCTGCGAAAACAGAAGCTGCAAAGACGGAAGCGGCTAAAACTGAGGAAGCGAAGACGGAAGCAGCGAAAACGGACGAGGCCAAGACAGAGGCGGCTAAGACAGACGGAGCGGGAGCATTTAAACCGACAAAGGACGTGAACTTTGTGGTAGGCTTTGACGCAGGCGGTTCCGCTGATATTCCTGCAAGAATCGTGGCGAAATATATGTCCCAGTATGCAGGGGTTAATATTACGGTCAGCAACGTGGTTGGTTCCAGCGGACGAGTAGCTGCAAACCAGGTGAAATCCACAGAACCTGACGGCTATACTCTTCTTCATGTTCCGGTAGGTTATTATATGCAGGCGGCATTGGGGAATGCGGACTTTACATATGAAGATTTTGATCCGGTTACCATGTGGTGCGACTCCTGGGTAGGACTTGTTGTAAGAGCGGATGCGCCTTACAGCACTTATGAAGAATTTATCGCAGCGGCAAAAGAGAATCCGGGATCAATTAAAGTAGGTTCCGTTTCGGGCACACTTCCACAGCTTGCAACTCTGGCAATTGTGGATAAAGAAGGCGTAGAATTTAATATGGTGGATATCGGTTCCAATAATAAGGCAACGGAGCTGTTGGGAAGTCGTATCGACGCTTATATTGACGGTGTGGGACAGTTTAAACAGTACGTGGAAAGCGGAGATTTCAAATGTCTGATGGCATTTGCACATGAAGATACAAAGATTCCGGGATATGACGGACTTCCAAGCGCAGAGAGCTTAGGATTTACGGATTTCGATTATCTGCTTCAGTCATTTGGTATGTGGGCTCCTAAGGGAACCGATCCGGCAGCGGTTGAATACTATGCAAATCTTGTGAAACAGGCGGCAGAAGATCCGGGATGTATCGAAGAACTGAACGCACTTGGCTACGGCGCAAGATGGGATACACCGGCTGATTATGCGAAGAATTGTGAAGAAGTATTGGAAGGAACAAAGAAAGCTGTACAGGGTATTTTGCAGTAATAGATTTTAAACAAAGACAGGATGTCTGATGGAGGATGTATGGGGGAATTAATCTTTTTAGGAATATTAATGGTAATATGCATATATTTCTATACTTTGACATTCGGGTTTGCAGTTAGCATCCTGGATAAATCCGGCGGGGCCGCGGTATTTCCCAGATTTGTTATCGTATTTCTGGCCGTGTTTTTAGTAGTCAGAATCATAAGTGTTTTAAGAGAAAAACAGAAAAAACCGTTTGCATTTAAAGAACTTTTTACAGGATTGCGGCTGTTCTTTTTCGCCTCGCTGATATGCTATATTCTGGCCCTCAAGCATTTGGGATATCTGGTCTGCACATCGGTATTTTTAATGGTAACAGTGAACGTGTTTTACTACAAGACAAAGGATAATTGGGGACCGGTAAGGTCGATTGTGCTGAGAAATGTTTTGCTGGTGGTATTTACTCTGGTGATGAACTACTTTTTCGTTCGGGTTCTCCACATCATGCTGCCGTCAGGGTTTCTGCCCAGAATATTTTAGATGATATGAGGTGAATGTATGGATATGATGGTACAAGTCTTTCAAAATATATTCAGTCCCCAAAGCTTGTTTTTGATTCTCATGGGCGTGGTGATTGGAAATATATTCGGATGCATTCCGGGGCTGAACACTCCGATTGCGATTGCGCTCTGCCTTCCGTTCACGATGGCGATGGATCAGGTTCCTACGGTCTGCCTTCTGATGGGCATCTATATGGGCGGCGTGTCCGGCGGTCTGGTTTCTGCAATTCTGTTAAAGATACCGGGAACTGCGGCGGCGGTAGCGACTACATTTGACGGCTATCCCATGACCTTGAACGGGCAGGGGACGGAGGCTTTGACGCTGGGGGCGTTTGCATCCTTTTTCGGAGGTATTTTCAGCTCGATTATGCTGCTTTTGCTGGCTCCTCTTCTTTCTAAACTGGCTATCGGATTTGGCCCGTGGGAATATTTTGGAGCGACAATATTGGCTCTTAGCATGGTCTGCGTGCTGATTCAGGGCAAGATGGTAAAAGGTTTTATCTCTCTCGGAATCGGTCTGCTGGCAAAATGCGTGGGCATGAGCCCCATCGACGGCATGGCTTACCGTTTCAGCTTCGGCAACGTGAACCTGGAAAATGGGTTCAGCCTGATTGCGGTGATTATCGGCGTATTTGCACTGCCTGAGATCATAAACAATGCGGGGAAATTAAAGGAGACGTTAAGCGTTACAAGGATTCGTAAAAAAGTATTCCACATGCTTCCTTTAAGAGATATTAAACGTCATTTTGTAAACTTCATGCGGTCCAGCATTATCGGTACTGTGATCGGAATTCTGCCCGGTTTGGGCGGCGGCCCTGCAGGTCTTATGGCTTATGCGGCGGCTAAAAAGACTTCCAAGACTCCTGAAATGTTTGGAAAAGGATGCGATGAGGGAATCGCGGCGTCAGAGAGCGCCAATAACGCCACAACCGGCGGAGCTTTGATCCCTATGCTTTCCCTTTCTGTACCGGGAGATACTTCCACAGCAGTTATCATGGGAGCATTTGCGATCCAGGGAATTGTGGTGGGGCCGAACCTGAGCCTGACCCAGCCGGTGCTTTTCCGGTCCATTATTATGGCGGTATTTGTTGCAAATATATTCATGTTTTTATACCAGGGCTCTACCCTGCGGTTTATGGCCCGGGTGATTGAAATTCCTAAAATGTATCTGATGCCTTTGATCGTGGCATTCTGCGTGACCGGTATTTTCTGTCTGAATGCAAATGTATTCGATCTGTATTACACGATCGGATTCATAATCTTGGGCTATGTGCTGGATAAGAATGATTATCCGGTGGCTCCGCTGATCATGGGAATGATTCTGGGCGGAACGGTTGAGGAAAACTTGAGGCGGTCCATCAGCTATTACGGATCATTTCAGAACTGCCTTACCATAAAATCAGTGGGGACTTTGTTCTTTGCAATTGCGGTGATTATACCGGTGGTATCGGGAATTATGAATGCGAAGAAATATAGGGTGACTGCGCAGAAGTGATAATATAATATGGTTGGAGAGCGGGCGTAAGGCTCGTGAGAAAAAAATAGCCGGGCGGAAACTGGAGTGTATATCAGCTTCCGCCCGGCTTTAATTTGTTTTTGGGGATGGGGTATCCATTTTTACATAAAGCGTGAAGGCATTTTCGAAAATGCCTTCACGCTTTACTTTAATTCCTATATCATATCTGCCATCACAATCTGCACTCCCTTTTCCCTCATCTTTTTCAATTCCTCAGAATCCGCCGAAGAATCCGTCACCAATATATCGATATCCGTAATAGCCGCACTGGTGAAACAGAACGTACGCCCAACTTTAGACCCATCGGCAGCCACGATCTTTTTCCCTTTACACCTCTTTAAAAGTTCCTCATTAATCATCGTCTCCAGATAAGCAGAGGTGGTGATCCCGTCACTGTGCGTGATTCCGTTCACTCCCAAAATACAGATGGAAGCGAACACTTTGTTGATCAGATTGGTAGCCAGCGCTCCGGTATAGGATTTGTTGTGGTTATTATATTCCCCTCCGGTGGAAATCAGGGTGGCCGCCCCGTCTCCGATGACCGTACAGGCCAGGGCGTTGCTGGTGATGATGGTGATGTCCATATCACGGATGCATTTGATCACTTCCAGCGTTGTGGTTCCGGCATTTAGAAAGACGGTGTCCTTGGGCTGGATGTATTGGGAGACTACTTGGGCGATCTTCTGCTTTTGAATCTGGTTCATGGTTCCTTTGTTCTCGAAAACCGGGGTTGCTTCAATGTTGGGAGAAGCCAGTTTGGCGCCGCCGTGGAAACGCACGATGTAACCCTTATTTTCCAGAGCGTCAAAGTCCCGCCGGATGGTGAGCTCTGACATGTTTAAAAGTGTGCTCGTCTCTGAGACCTGAAGAGAGCCGTGGGTATTGAACAGCTCCATCAGGCGCTGGTGGCGTTTATGCACTTCGGCCTGGCTTTGTTTCATTTGCGATCTCTCCATTCTTAACAGTTTGTAAAATAAACATGATAGTTAAATAAACAAACATTTATTAACGAATCATTCGTAAAAATAATAACATAAATCGGTAAAAAACGCAAGAATGAAGTTAAAACAGAAAAAATAAGAAAAAAATGAATGTTTTATGAATAAAGAAACGCCGTAAGCATTGACAATACGAATGAAATAACGTAAAATAGATACAAATAGTTAATAAACGATCATAAAACAGAAAGGGAGAGGTCTATGAGAGCGATAATGGTAATGTTTGATTCATTAAACCGAAGGCTATTGGAACCGTATGGTTGTGATTGGACTCAAACACCTAATTTTAAGAGGTTAGCGGAAAAGACAGCCGCTTTTGACAATTTTTATGTGGGCAGCCTTCCGTGTATGCCGGCCAGAAGGGATATTCACACGGGGCGGTACAGTTTCCTGCACAGGAGCTGGGGGCCGCTGGAACCTTTTGACAACTCCATGCCGAGAATCCTGAAAGAGAATGGAATCTATACCCGTCTGATCAGCGATCATGGACATTATTGGGAAGACGGAGGGTGTACCTATCACACGATGTATTCCAGCTGGGAATGCGTCAGAGGGCAGGAGGCGGACCCGTGGTCTTGGAGAACCGATGAGCCGGAGATTCCCAAACATGTGCCTACCATGAGAGAGTTTACCCATCCGGAATGGTGGAGGGATAACTGGTGCAACCGTGAGATCATACATAAAAAGAACGAATGGCCTCAGAATCTCGTTTTCGATAAAGGGCTTGAATTTTTAGAGACTAATAAGGACCAGGATAACTGGTTTGTACAGATCGAGACATTCGATCCCCATGAGCCCTTTGATGTGCCGGAAGAATTTGCACAGCTTTATGAGGACGATTACAGCGGGGATCATTTTGACTGGCCGCCGTATGCGCCGGTGAGCGAAAGCCGGGAAGCGGTAGAGCACATCAGGAAACGGTATGCGTCTCTGCTAACGATGTGCGACGGCAATTTAGGACGGGTGCTGGATTTCATGGATGAACATGATATGTGGAAGGACACCATGCTGATCGTCAATACGGATCACGGATTCATGCTGGGAGAGAAAGACTGGTGGGCAAAATCGGTGATGCCTTGTTATAACGAACTGGCAAACACTCCATTTTTTATGTGGGACCCGCGAGTTAAAGTTCAGGGAGAGCGGAGAAAGGCACTGTGCCAGACCATCGATATCCCGGCGTCTCTGCTGGAATTTTTCCGGGTGAAGCGGCCGGATGAGATGATGGGAAAACCGCTTGTTCAGGTGATGAAAGAGGATGAGCCGGTCAGGGATTACGCAATATTCGGCTTCCACGGATCATTTGTAAATATAACGGACGGCGAATTTTTGTATATGAGGGCGTCATCGTCCGTATCCAACCAGCCGCTTAATGAATATACGCTGATGCCAACCCACCAGCAGGGATTTTTCAGCCCGAAAGAATTAAAAGAGGTGGAAATATGCGGGCCGCTGCCATTTACACGGGGATGTAAGGTGATGAAGATTAAAAACCAGAGCCGCCTTGCCAACGCTACCTTCTGCAACTCGTTCCAATACGGAAATATGCTGTTCGATCTGAAACGCGATCCGGAGCAGCTAAGTCCTGTGGACGATCCTGCAATGGAGGCCGTGATGGTAAATGCGCTGATCCGCAAATTAAAGGAAAGCGACGCGCCAAAAGAGCAGTTTGAACGGCTGGGAATCGATCCGGATGTTGTATATGACGAAAAACGGATCGTGGAAGACAGACAACGGTCGGTTACATTTGACAGCTTTGAGATCACGAAGAAATATAGGTGGTTGGGAGAAGCGAAAAACATATTTATCGGAATGTTGTCCCTGCTGGCTGAAAACCAGACGGATGAGTATTTCAGTTCAATTGAAAAAGTCATGGAGGAATCCGGGGACGAATGCGTGGAACGGAAACATTTTGAACAGATCGCTAAGAAGTTCTATTCCGATCAGGAGGGAAAAGTGTTCTATTTTCTGAATAAGCTTGCGAGGATCAGATAATGGAGAATGAGAAGATATTAGTTGTGGATGTGGGGACATCCAGCCTGCGGGGGATTCTGTTCGACAGGGCAGGAAAAGCGGTTTTTAAGAGCCAGAGGGAATACGAGCTGGAGACGTCGGGAGACGGGGCTGTGGAAATGGAATTGTCCATATTGGACGGCCATCTGACCAGCGTGCTTGAAGACGCGGGTGCATGGCTGAAAGAGCAAAATGAGGAACTGGCCTGCATCACCGTCACCGCCCAGCGCTCTTCCGTCATACCAGTGGACCAGGACGGCAATGCGCTGGCAAAAGCGATGATGTGGCAGGATACCAGGGCGGGAGAGATATGCAGAGGGTTTGAGAAGGAAAAGAGCCGGATCTATAGAATCTGCGGCATGAGGCCGTCGCCGGTATTTTCAGCGCCAAAGATCCGGTATATCCGGCAGCATAATGAGGAACTTTACAGAAAGGCCTATAAATTGACCGGATTCCAGGAATATGTGATCTGCAGGCTCAGCGGCCGGTTTGCTACGGATTATTCCATAGCCAGCCGGACCTGCCTGTTCGATATCAGAAAACTGGATTGGTCTGAGGAGTTGCTTGAACTATTTGATGTGGACAGAGAAAAGCTGTGCCCGCTGATCCGGGCCGGAAACCGGGCAGGGGATACGAGAGACGGAATCACCCGCCTGCTGGGGCTGAATCATCCGGTGCCTGTTTTATCGGCCGGAGGAGACCAGCAGTGCGCATCTTTAGGAATGGGATGCGTGGAGGATGGGAAGATTGCCGCCAATTCCGGCACCGGGTCCTATGTGATCGCGGTATCGGATGAGCCGGTCAGCGATGATGAGATGCAGGTAAACTGCAATTTGTCCGCAATTCCCGGGAAATGGATCGTGGAAGGTTCGGTTCTGAGCGCGGGAAAGACGGTCAACTGGCTGAACCGCCTGCTGTTTGATGGACAGGACACGGCGTTTGAAGAGATGACGAAAGCGTGCCGGACATCTCCGGCCGGAGCCAGGGGAATGATATTTCTTCCGCTGCTGGCAGGGAAGGGAACGCCTTCCTGGAATCCGGGGGAAAGAGGCATAATTCTGGGGCTCGGATTTGAGCACACAAAGGCGGATTTTGGCCGGGCTCTGCTGGAGGGAATCGCAGGGGAGATGAAGGAGTGCATTCAGATCATTTCCCGGCTGACCGGAAAAACATATGATATGGTGAAAGTGGCCGGGGGCATGACCCGCAACGACTTATACAACCAGATTCAGGCAGATATGTATGAGATGCCGGTGGTAAGGTCCTTTGATAATGAGGCGACAGGCCTGGGAGCCTGGATATCGGCGGCCAAAGAGATCGGCTGGTATGAATCTTACAAGGAAGCTTATGAGGCCGCTTCGGCGGGAGCTTCAGAAACGAGATATGAACCGGATCAAAATAACACAGGGATATACGAACATTTATACAGCAATATGAGGCAAAAGGAAGCGGCTGTATATTACCAATAAAAGGAGAACAATATTATGTCAAAAGTTGATGAGATCACAAGAGAATCATGGATTATGAGCACGTTTCCGGAATGGGGAACCTGGTTAAATGAAGAGATTGAAGAGGAAGAAGTAAAGCCCGGAACCGTGGCGATGTGGTGGCTTGGATGTACGGGACTTTGGGTAAAAACGCCCGGGGACTGCAACATCAGCATTGATTTCTGGTGCGGAAAAGGAAAACAGACGAAGAAGGTCAAAGATATGGTGGCAGGACACCAGATGGCCAATATGTGTGGATGCAGAAAGCTTCAGCCGAATCTGCGCGCTTCCGTTTTTGTGATGGACCCGTTTGCGGTTAAGAAAGTGGACGCTGTTTTGGCAACTCATTACCACCAGGATCATATGGACCCTAACTATGCGGCCGCAGTTCTGCGGAACGTGGAAGAGAAGATTCCGTTTATCGGACCTAAAAAATCAGTGGAGACCTGGCTGAAATGGGGCGTGCCTGAGGACCGGTGCGTGACCGTAAAACCTGGGGATACCATCAAGATTAAAGACTTGGAAATCGTGGTGCTGGATTCCTTTGACCGGACCTGCCTTGTGACCACAGACGGATATCAGGACATCAGGCATACCTGTCCGGATGATATGGATGAAAAAGCGGTTAACTACCTGATTAAAACGCCCGGCGGCAATATTTACCACAGCGGCGACAGCCATTATTCCATCTATTTTGCAAAACACGGCAAGGACTATGATATTGACGTGGCGCTGGGATCTTACGGCGAGAATCCGGTAGGGCTGGCGGATAAGATGACTTCCGTGGACATTTTAAGAATGGCGGAAGCGCTGAGATGCAAGGTTGTGATCCCGGTTCATTACGACGTATGGACCAACTTTATGGCGGATTTAAATGAGATCAAAGTGCTGTATGAGATGAAGAAAGACCGTCTGGACTATAAATTCCATCCGTTTTTCTGGGAAGTGGGCGGAAAATATGTTTACCCGACCGATAAGGATAAGACGGCATACCACCATGACAGAGGCTTTCACGACTGCTTTGATCATGAACCGAACACCCCGTTCCGTTCCATTTTATAAAAGCGGAAACAGGGCAGAGAATAAGAGGGAATTATGAAGCTGAAAAAAATCAATACCTATGAATTAGAAAAATGTTATTCGATCGCCCCCCTTTCCTATCAGGGAAAGCAGCATATTCTGGTTGCGGCGGAAAAGATCAATAAATGTCTCCTTTTTGACCTGTACGGCAATCCGGAAGAAACCATCTGGGACGGGCCGGGAGGAACCATGTCCATGGTGCAGGTTCCCGGAAGCGACGGCTGTTTTCTGGCAACCCAGAAATTCTATTCGCCCAACGATTCCAAAGAGGCCGAGATCGTTTTAGTTTCCCCGGCGGGAAAGGATGACTGGAAGGTTCAGACCATTGCTAAACTGCCGTTTGTACACCGGTTTGATATCCTTTCCAGAAATGGAATCCATTATCTGATCGCCTGCACTCTGAAATCGGGCCATGAATATAAGGACGACTGGTCGTCCCCCGGAAAGATCTGGGGCTGCCGTCTGCCTGACGGGATCGGCGGTTATGAGGAAGGACGGCTGCTGGAATTTACCTGTATAAAAGATGGTCTTCTTAAAAATCACGGCTACTGCAGATGCGGAGGCGCAGATGACGGATATGGGCTTATCTCGGCGGATAACGGAATCTTCCGCGTAACACCGCCTGACAGCCCGGAGGATCATTGGCGGATTGAGCAGCTGACAAAGGAACCGGCCAGCGATGTGGCGGCTGTAGATTTTGACGGGGACGGAGAGGCGGAGCTGATTACCATCGCACCGTTTCACGGGGAAGAGATCAAGATATATCATTTGGAAGACGGAATGTATCAGGAGACATACCGGTATGAGCGGCCTGCCGAATTCGGCCACGCCATCTGGGCAGGAACCATCTATGATAAGCCTGCGGCTGTTATCGGCTATAGGAAAGGAAAGCGGGAGATTCTGGCATTTACATATGAAAATGGTTATCATGCGGACGTATTGGAAACAGACGCGGGCTCTGCCAACGTGATGCGCTATCGGAGAGACGGAGTGGAATGCATGGTTTCAGCCAACAGGGAAATCAATGAAATCGCTTTTTATGAGATAGAACGGAGCTGAGACATTTGGGAATGGAGACAAAAATGAAGGCATATACCCTTGGCTTATATGAAAAGGCTGCGCCGCCGGAACTTGGCTGGAAAGAAAAACTTCAGGCGGCCAAAGACGCCGGCTATGATTTTATAGAGATCAGTATAGATGAAACGGATGAAAAATTAAGCCGTTTGGATATGGGAAAAGAAGAGCGGCTGGATATGGTGAAGGCTATGTATGAAACAGGGATTCCCATCCGTTCCATGTGTTTGAGCGGCCACCGTAAGTATCCATTTGGCAGCAAAGATCCTGAAACGGTGAAAAAGAGTATGGAAATCATGGAAAAAGCCATACAGCTGGCCGACGATCTGGGTATACGGATGATCATGCTGGCCGGATATGACGTGTATTATGAGGAATCGGACGAGGAGACAAGGGCCCGTTTTTCTGAAAATCTGGATAAAGCGGTAAAAATGGCGGCCCGCCAGGGGATTCTTCTGGCGTTCGAAACCATGGAAACTGATTTTATGAACACGGTGGGAAAATCCATGGATCATGTGAAACAGATAAAATCCCCGTATCTTCAGGTATATCCTGATATCGGAAATACCACCAATGCGGCTTATACCTATAAAACGGATGTATTTGACGATTTGAGAACCGGATCGGGCCATCTTGTAGCCATGCATTTGAAAGAGACGTGTCCGGGAAAATTCCGGGATATGATGTATGGAGACGGATATGTGGATTTTCAGCAGGCCATCGATACCGCATGGAATCTGGGGGTGCGCCGGTATGTGACCGAATTCTGGTATCATGGCAGCGAACGGTGGAGAGAAGATCTGGTGTACGCCCATGACAGCATGGCGCGGATTTTAGACAAGGAGAGATAAAAGGATGCTGGAAGAATTAAAAAAACTGGTATACGAAGCCAATATGCTTCTGCCGGAATACGGGCTGGTCACCTTTACCTGGGGAAATGCCAGCCAGATAGACCGGGAGTCCGGGCTGGTTGTGATAAAACCAAGCGGGGTGGAATATAAGACCATGGACCCCGAAGATATGGTGGTAGTGGATCTGAACGGAACCGTGGTGGAAGGCAGTTTAAACCCTTCTTCCGATACGGCCACCCATCTTGAACTGTACAAAGCATTTCCCCAGATCGGGGGAATCGTGCACACCCATTCCTCCTGGGCGACCAGCTGGGCGCAGGCCGGAAGAAGCATTCCCTGCTACGGCACCACCCATGCGGATTATATATACGGTGAGGTGCCCTGCGTCAGATGCCTGACGCAGGAAGAGATTGAAGGCGCATATGAGAAGAATACCGGACTTTTGATCGCCGATTATTTTAAGGACAAAGATGTGAAAGCGGTACCGGCCGTGCTGTGCAAAAACCATGGGCCGTTTACCTGGGGAAAAGACGCCGCCGAGGCGGTTCACAATGCCGTAGTTCTGGAAGAAGTGGCCAAAATGGCCGCCAGATGTGAACTGATAAAACCGGATGTAAAACCGGCTCCCCAGGCGCTTCAGGATAAACATTACAGCCGGAAACACGGTGCCAATGCCTATTATGGACAGGCCGGCAAGTAAAAAAAGATGAAAAAACCTGGCAACTTCTTCCGATCTATTGTATTATAGATGTAATAGATTTAAGGTGATACCCTTGCAATCGTAGGAAGGAGGGAGCATATGAATGGTTACTGGACCTGCAGCGGCCGCTATGTGGGCGTCTGCCAGAATGGTTATTTGGTTTCATACAATGGTCATATAATCGGGAAATTCTACGGTCATGAGATCTATAATGCCGATGGAAAGTACATAGGTGAAATATTAAAAGAAAAAAGACTGGTGAAAAACAGGAATAAGTCAATCCAGCGGCGTCCCATGTTCAGCAGGGGAATCTGCGGTACGATTACAACGAAGTATTGTGATATCGGCAGTTTGCCGCTGGTTGGCAATTTTGAAGATTTTGACTATTGAGAGGTTTTAGCAGTTTGTGGAATCGTCAGCCGCACCGTATTTTTAAAATACGGAATGCTTTCAAAGGTGATGGCCACCGTTCCATAATAAGCGCTCAGGCGCTGGTAGATATTATTCAGGCCAACATGTTGTTTCCGTCCGCTTTCCGGGTGTTCCGGGTGCAGGGCGGAATTTGCTTTTTCTATATCAATTCCCCTTCCGTTGTCGGAAACTTCCAAGATAATTTGATCCTCTTCCCTGTGCACGCCGATCTCGATGGCGGGCATCAGAATATTTTCATAGCAGCTGACATCCACGTCAAAACCGTGGCGGATGGAATTTTCCACCAGGGGCTGTAGAATGGATTTCAGCACGTAGAGATTTTCGAGCTCCGGGTCGATGGTGTATTTGAAATCGATTTTTCGGTTAAAACGCTGGTTCATGATGTCGATATAGGCCTTTACATGGGTGAATTCCTTGGTTATGGGGATCACTTCATTGCCGTAGCTGAGGCCGATCCTCAAAAAATCCCCTAAGCTTGTTATCATGGAAGAAGCGGTCTCTTTATGCCCTCCCAGAATTTCCATATTGATGCATTCCAGCGTATTGTATAGAAAATGCGGGTTGATCTGTTCCGATAAAAGCTGGATTTCGGAACGGTATTTGGCCCGTTCACTCTGTTTGATCCGCTGAAACTGCTGTTGGATGGTGGTGTACATGGAATTGATGGCCTGGTTTAAGTGGCCGATCTCGTCCTGATATTTCATCTGGTGCGGGGTGTTGTAATTGTTGTTTTCGATGGCCTGCACATTGGAAATCAACTGCTTAAAAGGCTTTGTGACAAAGCGGGACAGCATAAATGACAGCAGGGTTGCGATTGCCAGTCCGGCAAATGCGATCAGGAGTATGAATGCGTTCATCTTGGTGATCCTCTGGTGCAGCAGGGTTTTCGGCAGAATGCTGACCAGCTTCAGACCGCAGAAATCCAGGGCTTTTCCATAGAGACTGTAATCGTTATTGTCATATAAAAATTGGGCGTCGTCGTCATCCCCCTCTTTGCTGACGCGCATTTGGGTTTCTTCGGAGGATGCCAGCTGGTAATAGGGCGAAGAATCGTCCAAACTGATATTTTGACCGTTCCGGTCCGCCAGGTACAGAGTCCGCTTGGCATAAGAGGAATCGGAAAGCGCCAGACGCTGCGCAACGCTTTTGCTGTCCAGCATCAGCACAATGCATACGTCGGCGTTGTCAAAATTGTCCGCGATATGGAGATACCGGGTGCCGGCCAATTGTGAGATGGGGATGATCACCGGAATAATGTAGTTATTCTTAATAAATGGGCTACGCCGGATCGGAAGCCAGGTAATGCCGTCCACAGAGGAAAGGTCCCAGCCGAACAGGCCGGAGGGATTTTCCTCTTTTTTTAATGTGTTTGTGAACAGGGAATAGAATTCGCCGTTCTTACCCAGGATGATTATGGTGTCCAGAATCGGATTGGTAAGGGTGAGGTTGGACATGGGCGTCTGGATCAGGGCTGTATTCCGCGCGTATTTTTGGGTGTCGCCGGTACGGGTATCCTCTACAATATTGGAAAAATCGGCTGTGGACGCGAAATTGATCACATTATCCAACAGGATATTAAAGGAATCCGTAAGGGACTGGCTGCCGATCTGAAGGGAATCCGCAGTCTGGTTATAGGTGTCTTCCTGATACAGCCTGGCGAAATACCAGCTGCTCAAAAGGCCGAGAAACAAAGCCAGAACCAGCCCTATGGTGAGCATGCACAGCCATATTTTCGATGAAATCTTTAAATTTGCGACGTATGTTTTTATCCGTTTCATATTGAACTCCTAAACGATCTCAATGCTTGGTCTGGTACTCGGACGGCGTCATTCCCGTGTGATTTTTAAATGCCCGGTAAAAGGAACGGTAGTCGTCGTATCCCACCGCATAGGATATTTCGCTGATATTTGCCTGGCCTGATTCCAGAAGGTATTTTGCATGTTCCATCTTCACGTTGAGAACGTAGTCCCTGAAATTCGTTCCCGTTTTCGCTTTGAAATAGATGGTGAAGTAAGAGGTGCTCAGGTTCACATGGGCGGCCACATCTTCCGCCTGTATTTTTTTATCCATGTTGTCCTGAATGAACTGTTTGGCATCCAGGATTATGCTGTCCTTCCGGTCTTGAAGGTATTGGCCGATCAGCTCCGAATACTGGGAAAACAGATCGGTTGTCCACTGTTCAATCTGGCGGAGGGTGGACATCTGGTTGATGGTTACATAGGGAAGCTCCGTAAACAGATTGATATCGCTCTGCACCTGTTTGCGCAGGGTATTCTGAACATCCGTTATCAGGTAAATGCTCATTCCCCTGATAAAACTGGGCGGCGGCATGGGCACATAGAGCAGGGAATTAAAATAATTCCGGCAGTAGGACCGGATATTGTCCGTATCGTTGCGGCGGATGGCGCTGATTAACTCGCTGTTGTCAATGCTGTTGGTGGATATGGTGGGCGGCAGGTTGCAGATCACCGACTCGTCGTAAATATCCTGTTCTCCTTCATAAATCTGATAGGAAAGAGCCGTGAGCGCATTGCCGTAGGAACGGTAGGCGTTTATCAGCTCATTCTCTTTCGAACCGATGCCGATGGTGATCCGGTAACCGTTTAAGCGTTTGAAATGTTCCAGGCAGGCGCCTGCCAGTTTTGATACTGTGTCCGGTTCCGGACCGTCGTCTGTATGCACGAACAGGATGACCTGGGTGGGATTTAACTCCCAAACCGCATACCGTAAAGCTCCTGCGTCTTCACTGATGATCTCCTGGATTTCGGAAGTGATATCAGGGACTGCCTGTTCCGCCCTCTGCTGAATGGAAAATACCAGAATCTGATAGGGGGAATCCGTCAGCGGCAGGTGGAGCTCCTGCAGTTTTTGGATGATGTCGCTGCTGTGGCGGAATTCGTTTTGTATCAGCTGGTTTAAAAACAGTTTTTTGGAAGAAGTTCGAAGCGACTGGTAATCCGTCAGATCCAGCATGGAGCTGTTGTCTCTCTCTTCCAGAATCTCGTCTCTTAACCCTTCCAGTTCCGCGGTCAATTCATCGATCTTTAAGGGTTTCAGGATGTAAGCGCGGGCTCCGTAGCGGATTGCCGTCTGAGCATAGGAAAAATCGTCAAAACCGCTTAAAATGATGAATTTGGTGGGAAGATTTTCTTCCCTGCATTTTTTAATCAGATCCAGACCGCTGAGCCTGGGCATCCGTATATCGGTGACGGCGATGGCCGGTTTATATGTATGAATCAATTCCCAGGCTTCCATTCCGTCTTTTGCGATGCCAATGACCGACATGTTTAACGTCTCCCAGGGAACTGCCGTATTCAAACCGTTTCTGATCGAAGACTCGTCATCTGCGATCACGACGCGGATCAATTGTCCGTTGTTCATAGTGATGTCCTCCTCTTTATTGTGGATATTGCGCCTTATCACTTTCCGTCAGGCGCTGTTTTAAGTCCATATACCAGTATTTCCCTATGGGCAGAAGTATCCCGTTTGGCAGTGATGCCTGGTAGCGGCATATCCGGCGGATGTACGCGGGGTTTACCAGATAACTCTTATGGATTTGGACGAAGGGCGGCCGTGCCAGTTCTCTTAAAGGCATGCGGCAGGAAAAAACGCCGTTTTTTGTGGTGATCCCGCAGATCTTGTTATCGGCTTTTATGAACAGAACGTCATCTGTCAGCAGATAATGGATGCAGCCGGATAAATCACGCAGCGCCAGTTTCCTGGCTCCTTCCGGATAAGGAAGCTGGTTCTCCAGGAGCGGCTGTTCAAATATCTTGGACTGGGCGGTGTCCGGAGGCATCTTCCTGGCGTGGTTGGCATTGGCATGGAGAAGGCGGAGATTGTCGCCGGTCTGCTTCCATACGAATGTAAAATGTATCCTGGAAGTCAGCCCGGAAGCGTCTGCCGTAAAGCGCCCGTAAGTGACCCACATATGGTGTTCGTGAGACAGAAGCGCATATTCTTCTTCGGTTATGTTCACAGGCAGCTCCTGAATCTCCTCTTTTACGCTTTCCAAAAAGGCCTGGATTCCCTGCATATAAAGTGGTTCAAAGTCTCCGATCCATACGAAATTATCATCCAGCAGTTCTGTGAACGGACGAATCTGTTTGCGTATGAACATATGAATGGCCTCGCGGGTTTTTTTCAGAACCTCCTGGTTTGTATAATGGCGGTATTTCATAATATTCCCCCGTTTGTCTAAACTGATGACTCCATTATAACTGATATCCTGGTGTCCTGCAATTGAACATTTTCCTTTTTGCGAATAAAAATTGCTGTTTGCGATATTTATTGCTTTACAGGTGGAAAAGAGATAAAATAATGTTAATAACAGCAGTTCTTCATGAAATGATTAGATGATGCTGCATCTTTAGGCTTGCTTGTGCGGCATTATCAAAAAGGAGGAATTATTCATGGATGAAAAACAGGAAAGATGCGGCAATAAGAGCCTGGTAGAAGGAACTGGAACGATAGAAGAAATTAAAATACTGAAGTCAGAGAATGCGCGGCTGAACAAATTGGCACAGCAGGACGCTTTAACCGGATTATTGAACAGGAGAGCTATTGAAACTCAGGTAGATGAGATGCTTAAACATTATGATTCCGGAGTGTTCTTAATGATGGATGTGGACGAATTTAAGTACATAAACGATAAGTATGGCCATTTGGCCGGAGACCGGACTTTGATGGAGCTGGCCAATATCATGAAGCAGTGTTTTTTTAAGAAAGACCTGCTTGGGCGCATGGGCGGTGACGAATTTGCGGTGTTTCTGCCGGGCGCGCATAATGAGAACATGGTGGAGAGCAAAGTGGAGCATCTGAATGACCGGTTTGCCCAGATGGGCCGACGGCTGGGGATTGGCGGCCAGATCCGCATTACAGTTGGCGCGGAATTTTTGCGGGAGGGTGATAGTTTTCATACGCTGTACGAGCGGGCGGACACCGCTATGAGGTTTGGAAAGAGTGATTGGAGAAAGTCTCTGCATTTCTATAAGCCCGACATGAAGGCGTGCGGCGCCGACAGCGGGTCCAGGAGAGTTCACCCGGCTGCTTCAAGCGATATTAACTATATCGGCTGTCAGATCAGGGAGAGTAATCCTGTAAAGGGAGCATACTGCCAGGATTACAATACGTTCATAGCTATTTACCGTTTTCTGGAACGGGGACTGGAGAGGACCGGATTAAGGGTTCATATGATTCTGCTGTCCCTGACCGACCAGTGCGGCACGTTTGTTGCCCTGGATGACCGGGAATTTTTGATGGAAAAACTCAGGGAAAGTCTTTGCGGCTCTCTGCGTGCCAGCGATATCTATACCCAATACAGCAGCTGCCAATTTCTTGCCATGCTTCCGGGCGCTGCCCGGGAGAATATGAGCGTTGTTACAGCCCGTATACAAAATTCTTTCCGGATACGGGTTCCAGACAGGGAGGATCTGGTTTTATCTTTCAGCTTTTATCCTCTGCAGCCCACGGCTGCCGGATTCCATCCGTCGGAATTGAAGAATGGATGAAGAATTAATTTTTCTGATCTCTCTTTGAATCTGATAAAAACAGGAATTTTCTTCCCCAAAGGGCGGAAAGTCCCTGTTTTTTGGCGTTCGTCATTATCGCTGTCATCAAAAGACAGATTTGGTATTTGGTGAAAGTATACCACTGGTATGCGTTTGGATTAGATGAAATTATGCATATTAATGGAAAATGCAACATTTGTATTGAAAAGTGTCATTATTTATTACTAAAAATCATGGTAAAGTTAATTCATCAAGCAAACAAAGCTTTAATACAAGGAGGAAAGGTATGAAGAAAAAAATTGTAAGTATGATGCTGGCAGGAGCTATGGCTGTTTCATTGGCAGGCTGCGGCGGCGGAGCCGATAAAGCCACAACAGCAGCACCGGCACAGGGGAGTACAGGAGCTGAACAAAGCGGGGAAAAGGCCCAGACAACAGAAGCTAAAAAAGAGGAGTCCGGCGAAAAGACAGTGATCACCGTATGGACAATGGACCGTCATGATTCTGAATATGTGGAATCCAAGATTGAAGAATTCAATGCGAATAACGATAAAGGAATCGAGATTTCTTTAAATGTAATCACAGACGACTATCCTAACATGATGGCTCTTGCATATTCTTCAGGAACTGCTCCTGATATCGCAGGAATCGGCGGAGCGACAAGCGGTTTCGACTTAAAGACATTCGTGGAAGCGGGAATCATTGATCCGTTAAACGATTACATAACAGATCCGGAATTTGAGAAAGTGACAGAGGCCAGCACCCTTCAGTTCGAAGGAATCAACATGATCGACGGCAATGTTTACTGGATTCCGACCGGTATGAGAAGCGGTACCAGAATTGAATACAATAAAGAGTTAGTTGAAAAAGCGGGCTACACAGAATTCCCAGATACATTAGATGGCGTTGTGGAGCTGGCTGACAAGATTACAAAAGACGGCAACGGAGTTTCTTACGGCGTAGGATTTACTTCTGCTGTTCCATTTAACAGGTGGCTGGAAGGTACTGCTGAAACCAGCGGAATCTACCGTTATGACTATAAGACAGGTACATTTAACTTTGATGGCTACAAACCGGTTATCGAAACAGCCAACAAATTCTTCCAGAACGGAAGCGTATTCCCGGGTTCAACCACACAGGGCGTAGATGCCATGAGAGCTCAGTTCGTAGAGGGAACCTTCGGTATTTGGGGCAACGCATCTCAGGAAGCAGGCGTATTTACATCTCAGTTCCCGATCGACAAATTCGAGTGGGGCGTTGCAGAAGTTCCTTCTCTTGACGGAACAAGAAAGGGCGCACAGACCATTCAGCCTCAGAAGGGCTATATGATGTTCTCTTCCAGCAAAAACAAAGAAAAAGCTTGGGAAGTTATCAAATACTTCAGCAGCGAAGAGTTCTTAAAGGGATATCTGGAAGCAGGTTTATACCTTCCAATCTCTACCTATATGGACAAGACAATCGACAAAACAAAAACAGGACGTCTTGCTGACTTCCAGTTAACCGATTATGAAAGCGTTTATCCTGCAGTTCCGGCAATTTCTCTGGAAGGCGACGACTACGGCACAGTTATCTGGAGAGCAATCATGGGCGATATCAGCGCAGACGATGCAATCGCAGATCTGAACAAACGCTATAACGACGCTCTTGAAAATGATATTAAATTAGGCAAGATCAAACGTGTTGTTATCAAAGATTTCGATCCTCTTCATCCCGGTGAAGGAACCATCGAATACACTGAATAATTAATGGTGTAAATGTAATAAAAAGTGAGTAGTGCAGGAGGTGCTGCAAATTGACTGGCATAAGTCTTGCAGCACCTTTACTTTGCCGCAACGGCGGCGGATTGTGAGGTAAGTATGGAAAATAAAAGTAAACTCAGTTTTTCGGAAAAGGTTGCGAAGGCAAGGAACAGAGGGGATTTTGCCGCATTCTTTATGATGCTTCCCTCCGTCTTCCTGCTGATTACGATGTCCGTTTATCCGTTTTTCTGGCTGTTCCGTTATGTATGTTATGATTACAACGGATTTAAAGCCTATTTTACAGGTTCCAGAAACTTTATGCGTATGCTGAGCGATGAAACGTTCTGGAGAAGCGTACTTCATACATTTGAGTATGCGGGAATGAAATTGATTATTATTGTTCCGTTATCCCTGCTTCTGGCCGTTCTTTTGAACCAGAAACTGACGGGAACCGGAATTTTCCGTGGAATTTATTTTATGCCTACTGTTATCAGTGCGGCCATCTACAGCTTGATTTTTGGATTTATTTTTGCAGTTTACAACGGTGTTTTAAATGCTTCCCTTCAAAAAATCGGCGTGATCAGCGCTCCGATCGACTGGCTTGGAAGCGCCAGCATAGTTATGATTTCCATTGTTATCGTGGCCGTCTGGGGCGGTTTTGGTAACTATATGATTTTGTTTATTTCAGGAATGACAAGTATTCCTGAGGAGATATATGAGAGCAGCAAGATTGACGGAGCAAACGGAGTGCAGACATTTTTCGGAATCACTCTTCCGATGCTGAGCCCGGTATTGAAAGTAATTCTTATGCTTGCTATCACCAATGCATTTAAAGATTATCAGTCCATCCTGGTATTGACGGACGGCGGACCGAATAACCGTTCTCATGTTATGTTCTCTTACATATACAAATTGATCTTCGGTTCCAGCACCACGCCGCAGATCGGATATGCGACCATGCTGAGTATCGTGGCGGCATTGATAATTGGTATTATTACCGCCGTTTACATGTTTGTAGCCAGAAAACTTGATGATGTGATTTAGGAGGGGCGTTATGGAAAAAAGTCATACCGTATATTCAACACAAACTAAAATTGTCCGCGCGCTGCTGGTTTTATTTCTGATCCTCATCGCGGCGCTCACCTTGTATCCGCTGATTTATATCGTATTCGGATCGTTTAAGGAAAATGCGGAACTGCTCAGGGGTGGTACGAAACTGCTTCCTGAAAAATTTATTCTCGATAACTACAAAGAAGCATGGCACAAAGCCAACTTTGCAAGATATACATTTAACAGTATAATGATCAGTGTGGGCGTTATGGTTGTGACATTGATCGCCACCAGCATGGCGGGCTATGTATTTGCCAGAAAGAATTTCAGGGGAAAAGAGCTTCTTTACAGCCTTTTCGTTGCATTTATGTTTGTCAATGTGGGCAGCGTTACGTTAAGACCTCTGTTCGAACTGGCCGTTAAGGTGAAGATGAACACTTCCTTAATCAGCGTTATCCTGATAGCGGCAGGTACCGGCCAGGCTACCTATATCTTCCTGGTAAGAGGATTTATGAACACGATTTCCAAAGAGCTGGATGATGCGGCCAAGATCGACGGCTGTACATTTTTCCAGATCTATTATAAAGTAATTCTGCCGCTGTTAAAGCCGATACTGGCAACAACCGGACTGTTATCCTTCCGCGCAGGCTGGAATGAGTACATCATGCCGTTGGTATTTACCATGTCCAATGAAAAGATGCGCCCTCTGACCGTCGGAGTTACCATGTTAAAGAACAGCGGAGACGGAACCGCGGCCTGGAACCTGATGTTCGCCGGAGCCACCATTTCCATCATCCCGATTGTTGTAATCTACATCTTTACCAGCAAACAGTTTATGAGCGGTATGACAGCCGGAGCAGTTAAGGGATAATAAGCGCGCCGTCCATAATTAATTAAGAAGCCGCGGATGCGGCGGAATAAGAGGAATGTATGAAGACAAGTCAATTAAATTCAGAAGGTTTTATCATGAGGTACCTGATCTCAGGTCTGAAAGAGGAAGATTTTAAGGATAATACAGTTGATGACAACCAGCTCCGCTATGAAAAATATCTTCGTTCCATCATCACGGAAAAACAGGATAAGAAGCCGGACGGAGATGTTAAGCTGGGAGAAAACAGCAGTCTGGGGCTTCCGTGGAAGTATTATTATAATTATGAAAACTGGTTTGTGGATTTGAGCACATTTTATTCCGTTTTAACGAAAGTGGCAATGGATGCCTGTACTCAGCTGACAGCTCAGGAGGATATGGACGTAAAAGCGGTGGTTTGGTCTTATTCTTCCGTGGATATATGGTGCAATGACGCCCATGTGTGCAGCATGGTGCCGCCTGTTTATAAACCAATCAGAAAGCAGGAGGTGACTCTGAAACTGAAAAAGGGCGTGAACCAGCTCTATATCAGGCTTCAGACCCTGGGCGTCCGGGATACCAGAACCTTATTCGGCATTCAGATTCTGGAAAATAGAGACCGCATCACTGTCTCTCTGCCGGATTCCGGTCATACGGACGACGTGGATGCCTGTGCGGACTGGCTGTCCTCTGCGGTAATAAAGGACGGAAGCGTTCATTTTAACGGCCCGGCTCCAAAGGGAACCACTTTGGGCTATGATTCGTTAAGCCCTGATTTCGGAGAGGTTAAGACAAAGGTGGTCCGTCACGACATCAGCGGCATTTCCAGCGAAAAACTGGAGGAAGGCCGTCCGTATATCGTCGTGGAATGTACGGTAAACGGACAGAAACTGAGCCGCCAGATGGAGGATATCGGACAGATACTTCCTAAGAATCCGGTGGAGCTGGATTTTGAAAAGAATAAGCAGGTGATCTTTAAGCGGACGGCCGCTGTGGAATCGCTGAGCAGGGGCGGAAAGTTCGGTTTTTCCATCTCTAATATATTAGCAAGAAAGGTGACTGGGCTTACAACTCCAAAAGACAGGGAGCTGTTTTTGGAAACCTTATCTCAGATTGAAAAGCGCTTTGACTGCTCGGATTTCCTGGTGTGCGGCCTTGTCCGCTACCTGAAAAATTATGAGCTGGACGAAGAATTAAAGGAGCGGGTGAAGGACGTTCTGCTCCATTACCGCTTCTGGATGGATCAGGAAGGCTCGGACGCCATGTGCTTCTGGAGTGAAAACCATTCTCTGATGTTTTACGTATCGGCCATGAATGCGGGAGAACTTTATCCGGACGAATATTTCACCCGCGCCCATATGACCGGTAAGGAACTGTATGAAACCGGTAAAAAACGGGTGGAACAGTGGCTGGACGATGTAGAAACCCACGGATTTGAGGAATTTTTGAGCACGGTCTATATGTGCGTCACATTTGCAGGTCTGTTAAATGCCATCGATTACACCACGGAAGGGATTTCCGCCAGAGCGGCAAAGGTGACGGACCGTCTGCTGGGCATGCTGGCAATGCATACCTATAAAGGCTCTATCATCGCTCCTATGGGACGGGTGTACCGCCAGGTTATCTATCCATTCCTTCAGGGAGCCCAGGCGCTTATGAATCTGGTAAATCCAGAGGTGCCTTATTCTTACGGCGAGGGATGGCTGGCATTTTACGCCACAAGCAAATATAAGATTCCGGACGGATTAATCGAAAAGATGAGAGAAGGCGTTTCCACGGAATATGAGACTGGAAATGCCATGATACGGCTGGAAAAGAATGATGATTTCTGCATGACCTCCGTACAGTCCCCAAGATTGGACGACGGATTTAAGAGGTGGACTAATCTGACCTTAATCGAAGAGACGGAACCGGTGGATAAAAAGACCCATGAATATACAAAATCCCTGAATGAACGGTTCCACGGAACCACCTGCTTTGAACCGGGCGTCTATGGATATCAGCAGCATATGTGGAGCGCGGCTTTAGACGGTCAGGCCCAGGTGTTTACAAACCATCCGGGCGGTACCTGCGATTCCAGCCAGATGCGCCCCGGATATTGGTTCGGCAACGGCGTGATGCCGGCGATCCGCCAGGAAAAAGGCGTGCTGGGAGCGATCTATGTGATTCCTGAGGAACACCCGATCCATTTCACCCATGCGTTCTGGCCGGGCGTGAAATTCGACCGTTCGGAAGCAAAGGAGCATTGGCTGTTCGGACAAAAGGACGGCGGATATCTGGCTCTCTGGTGCAGTGAGCCGATGAAAGTCCATCAGGATCAGGTATTCGACTGTGAGTACAGAAGCTATGGGGATGAGATCGCTTACTGCTGTATCGGAGCGGGAAAGAGCGATTACCCGGATTTGGAGGCGTTTGAAGACTGGTGCAGGAAGAATGAGCCGGTATATGATAAGGCGAAGAAAGAGCTGAAGGCAGGAGAACTGCGGATCGCTTATGAAAAACGGGAAGATGTGACCCAGTATATTTAAATATGCGGTTTGCGCGGCATTTGGATGCGCGCAAAAGAAGGAACCAGGAAGTGCGGCAGCACTTCCTGGTTCCTTCTTTTGTGGCGGGTATCTATGAACGTGCATAACTGTCTATTTGATAAAATTCACATCCACATTCCGAACCAGATTTTCAATCTTATTCTTAGCATTTTTCAAAAGGGCTTTCAACAATTCCGCCTTCTCATCCGTAAAATGCGACTGCAGGACCGATATGCTCAGAGCCGCTATAATTGCGCCGTTTTTGCGTATGGGGACTGCGAAACAGGAGATGTTTGCATTGGATTCCCCTTGCTCAAATGTGACTTGGGAGACCTGAAATTCCTGAAGCTGGCGGTATAACTCGGGAACAGTAGAAACCGTCTGTGAAGTCAGCGGCGGAAGCTGGTCGGGATAGAGGCTTTTCAGCTGATCTAAGGAGTGATCGAGAAGGAGAGCTTTTCCCAGGCTGGTGGCATAGGCCGGCATTCTCGCGCCTACCGTGGTGAAGATCCTGACTCTTTCAGGGGAATCATGGGTGATCAGGTAGAAGATATTCCCGCCGTCCAAAACGGCAAAATGAGAGGTCTCTCCGCATACATTAACCATATTTAAAATAATTTCTGAAATGTCTTTCAGCACATCTGACTGCTTGGCATAAGTCTGTCCCACTTCATAAGCCTTCATTCCAATAAAATAACGCATGCTCTGGCGGTTGTAATACAGATACTTCTGATCCACTAACGTGTGAAGCACCGGAAAAATGCTGCTTTTGGGCGCGCCTATAAAATCTGCCATCTCAGTTAACGTGTATCCCTGTTTATTATAAGCCACGGCTTCCAAAATCTTTAAGACACGAAGGGTAGGACGATGTAATTCTTTATCCAACATATGAAAACTCCTTTACGGCCAATTTGTAATTGTAAAAAAGTTCGTAATAACGAACAATTAAAACATAACATGTTTTTGCCTTGATGTCAAATACAGAGAAAGAAGATTGTGAAAAAACTACAAAAAATAGAAATAATAAAAAGAAATCATGAGCAAAACAGATAAAAAACAATGATGTATTTTATTGACAAGGGAAAATAAGTGTGATATTATCAAATTAAAGTTTGTATATAAGAATAAAAGTTCGGATATTCGAATTGATGGCAATTCGATTATTCGAACAAAAGGAGGGGTAAGATGAGTGCGGAAGAACGGCTGACTGAGTTGGGAATTGAGCTTCCAAAAGCGCCTGTACCGGCGGCGTCCTATGTTCCGTGTGTGCGGACGGGGAATCTGTTGTTTCTGTCAGGCCAGGGGACCATGTATCAGGGAGAGCGCAGATTTCTTGGAAAGCTGGGGAAAGAGGTGTCGGAGGAGGAAGGCTACCAGGCGGCGAGAATCTGCGGTTTGAATCTGCTGGCCCAGCTCAGAAATTATCTGGGGACATTGGAACGGGTGGAGCGGATCGTTCATTTAAAGGGATTTGTGGCCAGCGATCCTGAATTTACAAAACAGGCGGCCGTGATCAACGGGGCGTCGGATCTGATGGAAGAGATATTCGGAGAGGCGGGGAAACACAGCCGCAGCGCCCTTGGAATGGCAGTTCTTCCTGGCAATATAAGCGTGGAAGTGGAACTGATTGCAGAGATAAAGGGGGATGGGCATATCGATGAATAAACGATTAAGAGGAAGTATTCCGGCTATGATAACACCGCTTAATGAAGACGGTTCTTTAGATGAAGGGAGTTTTCGCGGACTGATAAAAAGAGCACTCGATTCGGGCTGCCGGGGAGTGATGATTCTGGGGTCCTGCGGTGAAGGGGTTGTCGTAGACCGGAAAACCTATGAACAGGCGGTGGAGACTGCCAGGGATGAAACACTGGATAAGGGGATTTTAATTGTCTCTACCGGAGCCGCGTCTGTGCAGACGGTGAAGGAGAATATTAAAACCGCCGGCAGACATCATGCGGATTACGTGCTCAACATTCCGCCCATGTATTTTGATGAAACACAGGAAGCGCTGAAAGATTATTTTGTGCGCCTGGCGGAATATTCCCAGCTGCCCACGATGATCTATAATATCCCGTCAGTGACCAAGAATAACGTTGGGGTTCAGACTCTGACGGATTTGAGCGCCCATGAGAATATCGTGGGGCTGAAGGACAGCAGCGGCAATCACATCACATTTCAGCGAGTGGTTCATGAAACGAAGGAAAATGATTTCAGCGTATTTGTGGGAAGGGCGCCGCTTATCTGCGCATCCCTGCAGATGGGAGCGGCGGGCTCCATGTCACCGATTCCCAATTTGGATCCAAAACTGGATTTGGACATCCACCGCTATTTAAAGGAAGGAAAAGTCCAAAAGGCCATAGATCTGCAGATCAGGATCAGCAAGATCACCGGGCTGTTTGCCTATAAGAATATGTCAATTAATGTGAATTTAAAGGGGCTTTTGTCGGCGCTCGGCTTCTGCCGCCCCTATACGGCCGGATTTGACCCGGTGCTTTCAGAAAATGAATGTATGTTATTAAAGGAAAAGTACATGGAAATTATTCAATAAAAGCAGGAGGAAAATGATGAAAAAATCAAGTATGTTATGTATGGCTTTGGCGGTATCGGCAGTTTTAATATCAGGATGCGGTTCGAAACCGGCACCGGCACCAACTCAGGCGCCTGCGCCTGCTGAAACAAAAGCAGAACAGAAAAAAGAAGAGCAGACAAAAGAAGAGCAGACAAAAGAAGAGCAGACAAAAAAGGAAGAGACAACTGCGATGAGCGAAGCTGCAAAAGAAGAAAAGGCACTGCCGGACGGATATCCGAAAAAGCCGATTAAGATCATCGTTCCGTGGGATGCGGGTGGCGGTACGGATGTATTTGTCAGAACGATGGCAACCGGAGCGGAAAAATACTTAGGACAGCCGCTCAATATTGTAAACCGGGGCGGAGCAGGCGGAACCATCGCCACTACGGAATTTTTGAAAGAAAAGGGCGACGGATACAGCGTTATTTTCGAAGCTATCGGGGTATTTTCTACTCAGCCTAAGATGAACAGCGTAACGTATAAGGCGGAGGATTTTAAGCCGATTATCGGAACCACAGTGGACCCGATTATGCTGGTGACCACAACCCAGACAGGAATCAAGACATTTGAAGAATTTGAAGAGTATGCGAAGAACAATACCGTTAACTTTGGTTTTACAGGCACAGGCTCTCTTCATCAGGTGGCCAATTATGCGCTGTTCGGTGAGTTAGGCGCGGATGTGAACGGGATCAATTATACCGGCGGCGGCGAGCTTTTGGCGGCTATGATGGGAAATCATGTTCAGTTTGGTTCCCTGCATCCGGTTAACATCATGTCGTATGAGGATGCGGATACATTTGTTCCGCTGCTGGTATTCTCTAACGAGCGCATTTCCCAGTATCCCGATGTGCCTACGGCCAAGGAGATGGGATATAATTTCGATTTTGAGGTTTGGAAATTCATAGCGGCTCCTAAGGATACACCGGACGAGATCATCGATTATCTGTACGACGGATTTAATAAGATTCTTTCTGACCCGGAGGTCAAAAATCTTCTGGAAGAGGGCGGATCGGAGATGATGGATCATAACACGCCGAAGGACGTGGAAGAAAAGCTGATGAACAACGTTGAACAGACCGGCAAGCTGCTGGATGAACTGGGGCTGAGCCAGAATTAGCCTAAATGGAGAAGAATATGAAGATAAATACTAATTTGTGTACCGGAATACTCTTTCTGGTTTTAGGAACGGCTGCTCTATTCATCATCCCTGCGCAAATTCCTGCAGGGCATAATGATTATGGCCCCAGACTGTTTCCCTATATAGTTTCCGTGATTATGATCCTCTCCAGCCTGGGGGTTTTGGCGGAGGAATGGCTGCGAAACAGGAAAAAGCAGAAAAAGGATTATTTTGAAGTGGACGCGTTTGAACTAAAACGGGTCGGGCTTATGTTTTTAATCATGACCGTATACATATTTTTGATCGAACCGTTGGGATTTGTGCTGTCATCCACATTATTTGTCTGCGCAATCCTGGTGTTTTTCAAATCTAAAAAGCCGGTTTATTATATTGTGTGCGTCGCTTTGGTGGCTGCAATTTATTATGGATTCAGAATCTTTTTGAAGGTGTATCTGCCTTGAGGAGGAGACGGTATACTTTAAAACTTTAGGAGGTATGATATGGAACAATTTATTCAAGCGCTGACTGTTTCCTTTTCAGTCCAGAATATACTGTTCATGAATCTTGGGGTGGCGATAGGTATTATATTCGGAGCTTTGCCGGGGCTGTCGGGCGGCGTTGCCATTGTTCTGTTTATGCCATTTACATTTTATTTAGAGCCGATTGTGAGTTTGTCATGGCTTTTGGGAATGTACTGCGGCGGCACTTACGGGGGATCGGTCACTGCGATTCTCATCAATACGCCCGGTACGGCCGCATCCGCAGCCACGGCTATGGACGGCTTCGCCTTGGCGAAAAAAGGAAGGCCCAGAAAGGCGCTTATGATGGCTTTGACGGCTTCCTGCATCGGAGGAATTGTCAGCACATTTACGCTGATCTTTGTTTCGCCGCTTTTATCTAAGATTGCTCTGAAATTTGGGCCTGCGGAGTATTTTTCACTGGCGATTTTCGGCTTGTCCATCATCTCCGGGGTGAGCGGGAAGAGCATCTTTAAAGGGCTTTTGATGGGCTGTCTGGGCATGTTTGTAATCATGATCGGCATGGACCCTATGGATGGAATCCAAAGGCTGACCTTCGGCAATCTGTATCTGGCAGGCGGTATTGATATGATACCGGCTTTGATCGGACTGTTCGCCCTTTCAGAGATGTTTAACAAGGCCAAAGGGATTGAAAAAATTGATGTGGACGCCGATCTTTCTTCCAAGGAAGACCGGCTGACCCTGGCAGATATGAAACGGTGTATGGCTACAATTCTCAAATCCAGCGGAATCGGAACGATCATCGGGGCGATTCCCGGAACAGGGGCGGCCATCGCATCCTTCATCTCTTATAATGAAGCGAAACGCGTTTCCAAACATCCGGAGGAATTTGGCAGCGGCTCAATTGAAGGGATTGCGGCTTCTGAAGCGGGCAACAACGGCGTGACAGGATCTACGCTCATTCCGCTGCTTTCCCTGGGCGTTCCCGGAGATATGGTTACTGCGATTCTGGTAGGAGCGTTTTTGATGCAGGGACTGACGCCGGGGCCTACGCTGTTTAAAAACAACATGGATCTCATTTACGGCATTATGATCTCTTTGCTGGTGATCAATATCTTCATGTATATTCAGGGACGGTATTTTGTTAAACTATTTGCCCAAGTGAACCGGATTCCCATGCAGGCCATGATACCGGTCTTGTTCGTGCTGTGTGTGGTGGGAGTGTTTGTGGCGAATAACTCCATGTTTGACGTGAAGATTATCCTTGTTTTCGGCGCGCTGGCCTATGTGGCGGGAAAGCTGAAACTGCCGGTTACCCCTCTGCTTTTGGGGATCGTGCTGGGGCCTATGGCGGAGCAGAACTGCAGAAGGGCGCTGGCTTTATCCAAAGGAAGCTGTCTGATCTTCTTCCAGAAACCGATCAGTCTCTTCTTTATTATATTAGTGGTGATTACGATTGTCATGTTTGTGGTTAAAAACCGGAAGGAAAGCAAATGATAAATTTATCGACGCCATATCCATGGCTGGATATGGACATTGTGGAACGAAACATTGAACGCATGGCCCAGGGGCTGAGGCAGGAAAATATCAGCTACCGTCCCCACATCAAAACCCATAAATCCGTGGAGTTGGCCAGGCTGCAGCTGAGCATGGGGGCAAAGGGAATCACCTGCGCCAAGATTTCGGAAGCTGCCGTTATGGCGAAAGCGGGAATCAAGGACATCCTGGTTGCATACCCGCTGGTGGGCCGGGACAAGATGGAACGCTTAGGGAAGTTGATGGACATAGCGGATGTCACGGTAACTGCCGACAATGAAATCAGCGCCGCCCAGTTAAATGAGCTGGGCGGAAAGCTGGGAAAAAAGATCAAGGTTCTCATAGAGATCGGAGCCCAGAACCAAAGGGGCGGGATATTCGAAGATGATAAATTGATCGAATTTGCCGAAAAACTAACTCAATTGCCCTGGATGGATTTCAAAGGAATTTTCACTTATGTGGGGCTGAGGCCGGATCTGAAGGGGCCGGGAAAATTAGAAGCGTTTGCAATAGAAGAAGCGGAGTTGTTTGCTCATAAGAAAAAAGTGTTGGAGGATAACGGATACAAGGTGGAGATTGTCTCCGGCGGCAGCAGCGCCACATCTATCTATGCCCGGCACCATGGGGTGATTACGGAATCCAGGGCGGGCAGCTGTGTGTTTAACGATATGAATGCGGTGAACTTACATATGGCGGAGTTAAAGGACTGTGCGCTGAAGATCAGAGCTACGGTTGTCAGCACGCCAAAGCCCGGGCTGGCAACCATCGATGCTGGCAGCAAATCCCTTTCTTCGGATACGAAGCCGGGACAGGGATTTGGCTATCTGGACGGATTCCCGGAAGTGGAGCTTTATAAATTAAATGAGGAGCACGGATATCTGAGGTTTGATGAGGAAAAGGTGAAATTTACGGTGGGGCAGCAGGTGGATGTTATTCCCAATCACGCCTGTGTGATCGGCAACCTTCATGATGATTATTTTGCATTCCGCAATGGAGAATTTGAAAAGGTGATCCACGTGGACGCGAGAGGAAAGAATTATTAAGGAAAGGCAGGAAACTATGTACCAATATTTGTTTCAGCAGGCATTTGTGATCGACGGTACGGGACAAAAGGGCAGAATCGCGGATGTGGCGGTTGAAGACGGGCGGATCGTTAAAATCGCTTCTGAGATTAAAGAGGATGCGGTCGAGATAATTCCGCTGAAGGGGAATGTATTGTGCCCCGGGTTTATCGATGTGCATTCCCATTCCGATATTTCTTTATTATATGAGAATAATCCGGGCAGCAAGATATTTCAGGGGATTACGACTGAGGTGATCGGAAACTGCGGATTTTCCCCATTTCCATTGATTCAGGAAACGGAGTGGTTAAAACAGAGAAGGGCGTCATTGGCGTTTATCGATGTAGAACAGGTACCGTGGGATTGGGCGGATTTCGGAGCTTATAAGGAAAAGATGGAAACTGCCGGGCCAAATGTGAATCTGCTTCCCTTGGTGGGGCATGGCAGCATACGGGCGGTGGTGATGGGATATGACAATAAAAGGGCGTCCGCCGCCCAGCTGGAGCAGATGTGCGGTATATTGGAGGAGCATTTGAAAGCGGGGGCGGCCGGAATCTCAACCGGTTTAGGTTATCCGCCTGATTTCTACGGGGATGAGGAGGAACTTACAGCTCTTGCGAAGGTCATTGCGAAATATGGCCGCATTTTCACATTTCACATCAGGGGGGAGCGGGCGACGCTTTTTAAGGCGGTAGAGGAAGTGATTTCTATCGGCAGAAACAGCAAAGCGAAAGTCCACATCTCCCATCTCAAATGCGCCGGGGTGCACAATATGGGAAGAAGCGGGGAATTGCTGAAGATCATCGATGATGCGGTGGAAGAAGGCGTCGATCTGTCCTTTGATCTCTATCCTTATACGGCAGGTAGTTCCTACCTCGGCCTTTTATTTCCTCCGGCATTTCACGAGGGAGGGATGGCTGAACTGGTGAGACGGCTGAATGATCCCCAAGAGAGGAATGAGATCATCAGGCAGATGGAGGAAGGAACGGCCGGATGGAGCACATTTATCGGAGAACATCAGGGAGAAAACCTGATGATTACCAGCGTTGCCGTGCATAAAGAGTGTATCGGCAGACGGATTTCCGAAATAGCCCGTGATTGGAATTGTTCCCCATCCGAGGCGGCCTGCAGGCTGATGGTTGATGAAAATGGTCGTGGGGAGATGGTCATGTTCCTGACGACGGAAGAGGATATGAACCGGATCGCCTCGCATGAGCGGTGCTTATATGGGACGGACGGGCTGGCGATGGGAGGGACAAAACCTCTGATCCGACAGATGCCCCATCCCAGGTATTATGGAAGCTTCCCTGTTTTGTGGGAACGGTATGTAAACGGCGGACTGATGTCTGCGGAGCAGCTGATACATAAGACGACGGAGGCTGCGGCGAAACGGTTTGGTTTGGCGGAGCGGGGCGCTGTGAAGGAAGGATTTTGGGCTGACTTGGCTGTGATTGGGCCCGAGGGGCTGAAAGCGGCTGGGAATTATGAAAGGCCGTGCATGTTTTCGGAAGGGATTCGGTATTTGATGGTGAATGGGGTTTTAGAAATACGGGACGGAAGACGATGCGGGGACACCGGAGGAAGAATATTAAAGTCACACTGAATTGTTATTTAACGGGGGTGGCGAAAGGGTACGCCCGGAATCGGGATTCGGAGCCGGGAGACGAAGGTCGGAGGGGCCGTCCGGGCCGGGGAAGGAAGATGCAGCCAGATCGGATTCGGGATTCGCCCCTAAGAACAACTAAGGCC
>NZ_PKUU01000039.1 GCF_002899675.1 Clostridium sp. chh4-2
TTTTCTTATTATTATTCCAAAGTATGTGAAAACTAAAGAACCGCCGTATACGAGACCCGTTCGTACGGTGGTGTGAGAGGTCGGCTACCCAAATAATGGGTAGCCTCCTACTCGATGCCACTGAGCAGCGAAGTCATCAAGAGTTCACTGCGAATGGCGCTGGCCTGCCTCGTTCTGCCCTTACGGGCCTTAGTAGCTCTTAGGGGCGAATCCCGAATCCCCTTTGGCTGCATTCTCCTCTCCCCCGGCCCGGATGGTTCCTCACGCCTTCTCACCCCGGTTCCGCATCCCGCTTCCGTGCGTACCCCCCATTTTTAAAATAATTCTATCTAGCTATTGAAACGATACAATTTTTGGTCTACAATAACAGAAAAGGAGGGGGAAAATGGCAACGATAAAAGATATTGCGTCCCTGGCGGGCGTTTCGCACGGAACGGTTTCCAATGTTTTAAACGGCAGAGGAAACGTCAGCGTTGAAAAGATAACATTGGTTGAAAATGCTGCAAAACAGCTTGGATATACGATTAATGCCCAGGCCAGACAGCTTAGAAAGGGCAGTTCAAAGCGCGTCGGCGTGGTGGTTCCCCAGTTTGAATTGAAAAAATACAGGGACCTGTTTCTGGGAATTGAACAGGAACTCAGGGATCATGAATATGAAGTGGATTTATATTACAGCAATGATTTAAACTATTATGAGGAAAAAGTGCTTCAAAAGATTGAAACGACCAATCCGATGGCGATCGTCATGGTCAGCTCATTTTTGAAGGATGTGAATATACTGCGCGGAGACAGCAGCCTGATATTGGTGGAGAGAAAGATGGAAAACATGCCGGAAGGGGCTGTTTTTTGCGGATTTGATTACGAACTGGCCGGAAAAGAGATGGCAAAGCGCTGCATCAGGGATGGGCATAGAAATATAGCCGTATTTACGGGAAATACCAAATACACCAATTACGGTTTATTCGTGAAAGGGATTGAAACCGCCCTGACAGAAAGCGGATGCACCTGCCGCGTGTTCTCTTCCGATGATACGGTGAGGGTTCATATGGCGTTTGAACTTTTGACCGACGGAGATGAATTCGATGCCGTGATCACATCCGATCTGGAAAATTCAGAGTATTTAAAGGCGGTTTCCGAATACCGCGAGCAGGGCGAGATTCCGCCCGTCTATGCGCTGGCGTCCAAGGAGGTCCGCACAGAAGGCGACGCGGTCAAATACGAGCTAAACTACAGGCTCTGCGGTAAAATGATCGGTCAATACATAGAAAAACTGGAGCAGGAAGAGCCGGTTCCCGATGGATTTTTAAATCTGAGCAATGACGGCTTCCATAGATGCCCGGTTACATCATTTGAAAATCCTCCGGAATTAAAAATCCTCATGCTGTCCGGCCCTACCTGCCGGGCTCTCAACCAGCTGCTTCCCCAATTCACCCGGAAGACCGGAATTAAAGTGAAGCTGATGGAGGCCGGATATGATGAGCTTTACCGCATGGTAAAATCCTGCGCCCAATTCTCTCCGTATGATCTGATCCGCCTGGATATGGCATGGATGTCGGAATTGGGAGAAAAGCTGTTCCTGCCGCTTCCGGCAGAGGAACCGTGGCTGAAAGAGATACGCGGTAATTTTTCAGTGAATCTGAGCGACGATTATTATATTGTGGGAGAAAAATGCCTGACGCTGCCCTTTGATCCCAGCGTTCAGATGCTTTATTACAGAAAAGACCTGTTCCAGGATGCCAGAATCCGCCGGGAGTTTTACGAGGTATACCGCAGGCAGCTTGAAGTGCCTGAAACATTTGAAGAATATGACGAGATTGCCCGGTTCTTTACCAGAAGATATCACAAAAATTCTCCGGTATCCTACGGAACTTCGCTGGTATTTGGCAGTTCCGTGGTGGCGGCCTGCGATTATCTGCCGAGGCTGAAAGCCTGCGGAGGGAAGATTTTTGATGAAAGCGGAAATATCAGCCTGAATACGGAAACGGTGAAAAAGACGCTGCTTTCCTACCGGAATGCCTTCGATTACACAGACCGGGAGACGAATTCCTGGTGGCGCAAGGCGATGGAGGATTTTTCCGGTGGCCGGGTGGCCATGAACATCGTTTTTGCCAACTATGCCTCCATCATGCTGCACAGCAAGGAATCCGAAGTGCTTGGAAAGATCGGTTTTGCCCCGGTTCCGGGAGACTGCCCGATGCTGGGCGGAGGCGTTCTGGGCATTTCCAAGGATACAAAGAAACAAGAAGCGTGCAGAGAGTTTTTAAAATGGATTTATGATGAAAAGACAGCGGCTCTGATCACATATCTGGGCGGTTACATCAATCATAAAAAGATTAAGGAAAATCTGGACGTGCTGGAGCTTTATCCCTGGTTAGAAGATATGGACAAAGCCTTTGCGACCGGATGGAGAAGGGATTTTGAACACCTGGGTTCAAAATGTGGTGCGGCCGGGCATTCCACGGAGGGATTTAATGAGTTTGAATTTGAAGACATCCTGGGAAATGCGGTCCGCGCCGTTGTATCAGGGATCATGAATCCGGAGGAAGCTTTAGATGCGGCCCAGCAGCGGTGTGAGCAAGCGTTTTCCGGAAAATAACCATGTTGTGTAACAGGCAAAGAGCCTGCAGAAAAACCGTTTTAATGAAGGCGCGGTTTTTTGCAGGCTCTTATTTTTTAAAATTATATTTTTCGTGGATATTTATTTTTCTGTATTTCCGGTTAATCCCGGAGAAAGAACACTTTTTGTCCGATCACCACGAGAAAATAGAACGTACCAATTAATAAAAACCCGCGATTATGTTAAATTTATGTCGTATCGAAGAAAAATGTTAGGAAAATTTTAAAAATCTGTTGAAATATTATTGACACGTTCCAATTTAAGGATTATACTATGCAATATAGAGAACAGAGGAGGGGTTTACATGAAAAGAGAAGTATTGATAGCGGCTCACCGCGGCACATCCGGCGCCAACATTATACAGAATACTATAGGGGCTTATGAGAATGCATTGCTGCATGGGGCCGATATTATAGAGGTGGATGTGATTCAGACGAGAGACGGCGATTTTTTCACATTCCACAATGGACAGGAGCCGGGGCTGGTGGGGACTACCCAGGATATCAGAGCCATGACAACCGAACAGGTAAAGAGCCTGAGATTTTTTAACGGAATGCAGGAGCGGGTCGAGGAACCGGTGAACGCCTTAGACGATGTGCTGGAACATTTTAAAGGGCGCTGTCTGATTAATATTGACAGAAGCTGGTTTTATTGGAAGGACATTATTCAGGTGCTGAACAGGCATCAGATGAATGACCAGATTATATTAAAGAGCCATCCGGAGAAGATGGAGCTTGAGATTTTGGAAGAGACGGGACCTGATATCATGTATCTGCCCATTTTGAGAGATCCGGCAAAGCTGGATTTTGTGAAACAGCATCGTGTCAATCTGTATGGGGCGGAAGTGATATTTGAGAAAGAGGACAGCATATTCACATCTGCGGAATACATAGACGAGATGCACAGACAGCAAAAGAAACTTTGGGTTAATGCAATTACTTTGAACGATACCACTAAACTGACCGCTGGACACGACGACAACAGTGCGATTTTATCCGATATGGATGAAGCCTGGGGATGGCTTTTGGACAAAGGATATGACATCATTCAGACGGATTGGCCGCTGTTATTAAAGAATTACATCGAGAAGAGAAACGCTTAAACAGATGACTGTGCCGTGGGGACGGCAGATTGGAGAAACGTATGAACATGAGAAAAATGATTGCAGCACTTACTTTAGTATCAGTGGCGTTGACAGCCGGATGCGGGCAGGCAGGCGGTTCGGGGGCAGCAGGAGCGCCGTCTTCGGAAGCGAAAAGCAACGGGCCCGTTACCATCAACTATTATGGCAGACCGGATGAGAACCAGGTGGAATCCACGATTGTGTCCGCATTTGAAGCGGCCAATCCGGATATTAAGGTCAATTATGTGGAACTTCCCGATTCTTCCAATGACCGTTTGAAAACAATCAATACCGTTTTGCAGGCAGGCGACGCGTCTATCGACGTATTTGCAGGTGATGTGGTCTGGCCTCCGATCTTTGCTTCCGCCGGATGGGTGATTCCATTTGACGAGTATTTGGAAGCGAATGAACTGAACGAGTACCTGGCCGGCCCTCTCAGCGCTTTTGAGATGCAGGGCAAGACCTACGGACTTCCGTTTATGGCGGATGCCGGGGCGTTATATTACAGGAAAGACCTTCTGGAAAAGCACGGAAAGGAAGTTCCGAAGACCTGGGCGGAATTGATGCAGACGGCAAAAGAGATCGTGGATCAGGAGGGAAATCCTGATCTGAAGGGATTTGTATCCTACTGGAAACAGAACGAGAGCTTAACCAGCTCCATGCTTGAGATCTACTGGGAAAAGGGCGGCCGCGTAATCAATGACGACGGAACCAGTGCCATAGACCAGGCTCTTCTGGAAGAAACGCTGACGGATATGAAGAAGATGATGGATGACGGGCTGACCGCAGCCGGAATTGAAACATTTGGAACAAAAGAAGCCAGAGACGTGGTTTGCGCGGGAGACGCGGTATTTGCAAGGGACTGGCTCAGCGGATACGGACCTTTTAACAACGCGGAAACTTCTAAAGTTGCGGGCAATATGGGGCTGGCTCCTCTGCCTGGATACGGATGTCTGGGAGGCTGGGGCGTTATGGTTTCAAACTTTTCCAAGCATAAAGCGGAAGCCGTTGAATTTGCCAAGTTCAGAGCCAATTATGAGAGCCAGATGACGGCATTTGACCTTGTGGACATTAAGCCGACTCTGAAAAAGATTTATGAGGACCCGGAGATTCTTGCTAAGAAAGCGGAGATGCCGGAATATTTAGAGGCGCTTGACCATTCCAGACCACGGCCGCAGTCTCCTTACTATGCGGAGATATCAGGAATTATGCAGCTGGAGATCCACAGCGTGATCACGGGAATGAGCACACCTGCGGACAGTGCGGAAAAGATCGTGAAGCAGGTGAAACAGATAATCCAGTAGTTTTCAGGAAAGGGAGAGGCCGATGGAACGAAAAAGTACCAGAATTGGATATTGTCTGCTCCTGCCGAGCGTGGTTTTGATTGCTGTTATGATTGTTTATCCGGCAGTAAATACAATTTATCAGAGCTTTTTCGAGATCAGGACGCAGACGGCTGCTTTGGGGGCAAAATTTGTTGGGGTGAAAAATTATATCCGCGCTTTTCAGGATGAACATTTTTGGGATACCTTGTGGTGGACGCTGGCGTTCACCGCGGTATCCGTCTTTATAGAATTGATAATCGGCATGTGCCTGGCGCTGGTGATGAACCGGAAGATACCGGGACAGGGGCTGATACGGACGGCAATTCTGATTCCATGGGCCATTCCCACGGTTGTATCAGGTATTGTGTGGACCCAGTTCTTTTCCCAAAATGGGATGGTCAACTACGTGATGCGGGTGATGAATGTGATAAATGCTCCGCTCAACTGGCTGGGCAATGAGTGGCTTTCCAGGCTTTCGATTCTGATTGCGGATATCTGGAAGAACACGCCATATATGTCGCTTCTTCTCTTATCCGGCCTTATGACCATATCAAAAGATTACTATGAAGCGGCCCAGATCGACGGAGCGAGCAAATGGCAGCAGTATTGGAAGATCACCCTTCCGCTGATTAAGTCCACCATGTCGGTGACTGTGCTGTTCCGCATCATTTCAGCCATGAGGGTTTATGACCTGATTGTGGCCATGACAGGGGGAGGGCCGGCAGGAAGGACGGAAACCGTGTCCATGTATGCGGTCAACACGTATTTTACATATGGCAACACGGGGTATGGAGCGACTTTGTCAGTTCTCATGCTGATTATATCCGTGGGCATCAGCCTGTTCTTTGTGGACAGCTTAAAGACGAAGGGAAGTGTTTAAATGAGCCGGAATATGACAGGATGGAAAAAAATCGTTTATCTGCTGTTTGTAGCGGCATTTTTATTCGCAATGATCTCCCCTATGCTTTATATGATTTCAGCATCTTTTATGTCTGAGGCTGATTTAAACCAGATACCGCCGAGAGTTCTGCCCTCTGCCTGGTCGATGAAGAATTATATAGCCGCATTTGTGCAGCAGCCTTTACTGAGGTATGTATTTAACAGTTTTGTGATCACCATTATTGCAGTTGTGATCTGTATTACGGCGGGAAGCATGGCTTCTTATGCGCTGACACGAACCAATATCAGGTTCAAAAAGGTGTTTTTGATCTTTGTGCTGACCATATCTCTGCTTCCAACGATTACATTGATCAGCCCTATTTTTAAGATGTACAGTAAATTGGGCCTTTTGAACAGCCATATCGGTTTGGCGTTAATCGTATCGGTATTGGATCTTCCGATGACCATCTGGTTTTTGACGGCAGTGTTTAAGGGGATACCGGTTTCATTTGAAGAGAGCGCTAAGCTGGATGGGGCCAATATGTTCCAGCTGTTCGTATATATTATTATTCCGCTTTTGAAAGCCAGCATTTTTTCTATCAGCATTCTTGTGTTTATCGGCGCGTGGAACCGTTTTCTTTTGTCGCAGGTGTTAAACCAGTATGAGCAGTACAGGACAGTGGTTGTAGGGCTTACGCTGTATCAGACCTCGCACACGATACCATTTGGGGTTGTGGCTGCGGCCGGGATGATAACGGTACTGCCGCTTTTGATCATGGTTTTAATATTCCAGAAAAATATTCTGGGAGGAATTATGGAAGGCGGAGTGAAGGAATAGACAAGCCTTAAACATGGCAGAACTTATATGGCGGGGAGAGACGGCAGATGGATGTATTGGAAAACTGGAGAGAGTTAAATTCTGCAAGCCTGTTCCTCAGAGTTGCGCTTGCGTTGTTGATTGGGGGCAGTATTGGGCTGGAACGGGGAAGCAAAAACCAGCCGGCAGGATTTCGGACCTATATGCTTGTCTGTCTGGGCGCAGCCCTGGTCATGATGACAAACCAGCATATAAGCGAGCGCTTCGGGTTAGGAGACCCTTCCAGGCTGGGCGCCCAAGTAATCAGCGGCATCGGATTTCTGGGCGCGGGAACCATTATTGTAACGCAGAACAACAGGGTCAGGGGACTTACAACTGCGGCTGGTTTGTGGTCTGAGGCATGTATCGGCCTGGCCCTCGGCATCGGATTCTATGAAGGAGCGGTTGTGGTCGGAATGGCGATTCTGCTGATCATGACCGTCTTTCAGAAATTGGATCATAAAATGCAGGAGCGTTCCAGGTTCATGCGCCTGTATTTGAATTTTGTATCCAGCGACGCGCTCAATGAATTTATGGAAACATGTAAAAGTATGGAAATTAAGCTGATTGACATGCAGGTTTCGAAAGTGAAGGGAAATTCTAAAAATGAGCTGACGGCGGTTATTACCCTGAAAACGCTGCAGGCCAGACCTCATGCGGAGATTATGCAGAAGATCAGTGTTCTTAATGGATTAAAATATCTGGAAGAGATATAACGGAATTCAGGTTAGCGATTACTGACCGGGGACTTTTGGCATTTGGTTTGGCTTCGGAGAGAAGCCAAACCAAACGCAGGTCTCCGGTATATTTTTATTTAAGACTGTTTTTCGAAGACATCGGCTGATTCAATGATAAACAGAGAATTTATTGCTTCTCAAATGAGAACGGACATTATATAATTAGGGCAATTATAGTCCATCGTTAAAGAGAAAAAACAAGGGAGATGAAAATGAGGGAAGATATCATTCGGTCATTGAAATCAGAAGTGAAAGCGAGATGTGAAAGTCCAAACAACTTTTTTGGTGAAGGGATTTATTACCATGTTGAAGCAGTTGTAAAGAACAGCGTGTTTCTTGCTGAGAAATATGGAGGAGACATAGAGATTGTGACAATAGCAGCATGGCTGCATGATATTGCTTCCATTACCGATTATAAATACGATGAAGAGCACCATATATACGGCGCACAGATGGCAGGCCTTGTTTTATCTTGCATATGTGAAACGAGGGCTTACAATTCAGGAGGGAATTGACTTTGTTGCGAACAGGTGCAGGAGAAGCTATCAGAAACTATCGGAAGAGAGCCGGGAACTGTATCGGGAAAAATTTGATTCTGTGCTTAGTACGATATATGGGAGATGAGCTGCAAGGATAAACTGGAAAATTTAGCAGTACAGGACAATTGTCGTAGTGTTTTACCAGCCGGTCCAGACGGTAAAATCAGCTGTAAATGCGCATGATGGTTAGGGTTTTGAGAAATGGGCTATGAACCGAAAAGTGAAAATGGTGCCTTATTTGGTGCCCAAGTGAAACGTATACTTTATAAAAAGTTCTAAGACCATGTGCGGTTATATTTGACAGATATAGGGCGAAGTATTAGGATTAAGAAAATAGTGAGTGTGTCGCATTTGGCGGAAAAGGAGGAATTGTTATGCCTTGGTATTTTATTGTAGATACTTATATTGATGAACAAAAAGGGCGTGGAGAATACGATGAGTATATTCATGATGTAAAGCCGATTGTAGAAAGTTATGGTGGAGAATATTTAGCAAGAACGGAAAATGTATGTAGTTTTTGTGGCGGAAGAACTCCTCAACGTGTCATTCTGATTAAATTTGATAGCAAAGAAAATTTGGATGCCTGCTTCTCATCACCCGAATATAAAGCTATAATGTCAAAACGCATTAATAGTGTCGACAGTAGGGCTGTTATTGTGGAGGGAATTAAATAGACAGGGCTGAGAAAATTTGTGGTGCCCGACTTATTCAAATTCCACAAAAGAAGATTTAAGCCGTTTTTTCGGTTTCAGTCAATAAAAAAATAATTTGACAAATCCATAATACTGTTTTATATTTATCACAATTGAATAAGATCTTCAGGGCAGGGTGCAATTCCCTACCGGTGGTATAGCCCACGAGCCGCAAGGCAGGATTCGGTGTAATTCCGAGGCCGACAGTATAGTCTGGATGAAAGAAGATGATTGAGATTGCGTGACCGATATAAAACGCAGTGTCGTATGGTTTATTTGTCCTGGAATGAGTTTATCATTTCAGGGCATTTTTTATTACCAAACGCTAGTATGCTGATATCATACAGGCAATAAGAACCATACCGGTCCCAGTTTACTCCATACCCTGAATTGATTAATTCAGGGTATTTTTGCGTTAGGGAACGTGATGGAAAAGTATTTTGTGACACGAAAACGCGTTAGAACGGAGGAAATGATGAACGAAGAAAGGTATATGGAAATGGCACTGGAATTGGCGGAAAAAGGAGCCGGATTTGTCAGTCCAAATCCTTTGGTTGGAGCCGTGGTTGTTAAGGACGGCCGTATTATCGGCGCCGGTTATCATAAAGCCTGCGGCCAGCCCCATGCAGAGCGGAATGCCCTGGCGGACTGCAGGGAATCGCCCAGAGGAGCGGATCTCTATGTGACTTTGGAACCTTGCTGTCACTATGGGAAAACCCCTCCCTGCACAGAAGCGATTCTGCAAAGCAAGATTGCCAGGGTATTTATCGGTTCCACAGACCCCAATCCATTGGTGTCGGGAAAGGGAATTAAAACCCTGCGGGATCACGGCGTGGAAGTTGTGACGGGTATTTTAAAGGAGCGCTGCGACAAGATGAATGAAGTTTTTAACCATTATATCAGAACCCGAACCCCATATGTGGTGATGAAATATGCCATGACTCTGGACGGTAAGACCGCCGCCGTATCCGGCGCTTCCAAGTGGATAACCAGTGAGGAAGCCAGGCATTACGTTCATGAGTGCCGCCATCGTTACAGCGCGGTTATGACAGGCGTCGGAACAGTTCTGGCCGATGATCCCATGCTGAACTGCCGGATTCAGGACAGCCGGAATCCCGTGAGAATTATCTGTGATACCAATCTGAGAACGCCGCTTAATTCGCAAATTGTCCTCAGCGCAGAGACAATTCCCACGATTCTGGCGTGCTGCCGTCAAGACCCGGAAAAAGAAGCGACGTATCGGAACCACGGCATAAAAATTATACATACGGCCCGTAAAAATGCCCATGTAGACCTGTGTGACCTGATGAAACAGCTGGGAGAGATGGAAATGGACAGCATTTTTATGGAAAGCGGGGCGGAACTCAACTGGTCTGCTCTGGAAAGCGGGATCGTAAATAAAGTGCATGCCTATATCGCCCCTAAGATATTTGGCGGAGCAGGAGCGAAAACGCCGGTGGGCGGCGTGGGTGTGCAGCTGCCGGATCAGGCATATTTTCTGGATCAGATGTCCGTCAGACAGTTTGAAGACGACTGGATGATCGAAGGAGAGGTGAAGCCATGTTTACCGGAATCATAGAGGAAGTGGGACGAATCAAGGAGATACGCCGGGGTGCTGATTTTTGCGTGGCTGCAATTGAGTGCGCAAAAGTTCTGGAAGGAACCGGGATCGGGGACAGCATTGCGGTCAACGGTGTTTGTCTGACAGTGACAGCGGTGGATAGAACCTGTTTCAGGGCCGATGTGATGCATGAAACCATGAAACGGTCAGCCTTAGCCGGTTTAAAGCCCGGAGATATGGTGAATCTGGAGCGGGCGATGGCGGCGGACGGCCGGTTTGGCGGCCACATCGTAACCGGCCATATCGACGGAACGGGAACCATAACTGATGTAAAAAAGGATGGAATTGCGGTCTGGTATACCATAAAAACGGAAGACAGAATTATGAGATATATCATAGAAAAAGGGTCTGTGGCGGTGGACGGAATCAGCCTGACGGTGGCAGATGTGAGAACGGATTCATTTCGCATATCCGTGATTCCCCACACGCTGTCCCAAACCACGCTGTCCTCAAAACGGCCCGGCGATCCGGTGAATCTGGAAAATGACTGCGTGGGCAAATACATTGAACACCTGATAAAATGCCGGGACAGGAAAGAAAATAAAATTACAGCAGAATTTTTAACCAAATATGGTTATTAGAAAGGCGGTAAATTATGTTTCAATACAGCAAAATCGAAGAGGCGCTAAAAGAACTTCAAAAAGGGAAGATAATACTGGTTACAGATGATGAAAACAGGGAAAATGAAGGGGATTTTATCTGTGCAGCAGAATTTGCGACGACGGAGAATGTAAATTTCATGGCAGTACATGGAAAAGGGCTGATCTGCATGCCCATGAGCCAGGCTCTTTGCGAAAAACTGGAACTCCCGCAGATGGTTTCCGATAACACGGATAACCACAGCACCGCATTTACGGTTTCCATAGACCACATGGATACGGCCACCGGAATTTCCGCCAAAGAGCGCAGCTTGACTGCAATGAAATGTGTGGACGACTCAGCCCGGCCGGAAGATTTCAGGCGTCCCGGCCACATGTTCCCACTGGCATCCAGGAAAAATGGGGTGCTGGAAAGGGCGGGCCACACGGAGGCCGTCGTGGATCTTATGCGGCTGGCAGGCTTAAAAGAGTGCGGACTTTGCTGCGAGATCATGAGGGAAGACGGAACCATGATGAGAACCGGGGAATTGATCCGGCTGGCTGAAAAATGGAATCTTAATATGATTACCATCAAAGATCTCCAAGACTACCGGAAAAAGAAGGATCATCTGGTGGAACAGGCCGTGGTGACCCAGATGCCCACCCGGTACGGGGATTTCACGGCATATGGTTATGTAAATCTGCTAAACGGGGAACATCATGTGGCCCTGGTAAAAGGAGAGATCGGGGACGGCAGGAACCTGCTGTGCCGGGTTCATTCGGAATGCCTGACCGGAGATACATTTGGCTCAAAACGCTGTGACTGCGGTCAGCAGCTGGCTTCGGCTTTAAGGCAGATTGAAAAAGAGGGGCGTGGAATTCTCCTCTATATGAGGCAGGAAGGGCGTGGAATCGGGCTGATCAACAAGCTGAAGGCCTATAAGCTTCAGGACGGTGGAATGGATACCTTGGAAGCCAATCTGGCCCTGGGATTTGCCGGGGATTTGAGAGAATACTACATCGGAGCCCAGATTTTAAGGGATTTGGGAGCGAAAACACTGCGGCTTATGACCAATAATCCGGAAAAGGTATACGGACTTTCCGATTTCGGAATGGAGATCATAGAACGGGTTCCCATTCAGATGGAACCTACGGAATACGATCTTTTCTATCTGAAGACAAAACAAAACCGCATGGGACACATTTTAAATTATTAAAGGAGATCAGAAATTATGAGAATTTATGAAGGCAGTTTTGTATCGGAAGGAATCAGAATAGGTATCGTGGCATCCCGTTTTAATGAATTTATCACTTCAAAATTGTTATCAGGAGCGTTGGACGGGCTGAAACGGCACAATGTGGATGAGGATCAGATTGAGGTGGCCTGGGTGCCGGGAGCATTTGAAATACCTCTTATCGCATCTAAGATGGCCCAGAGCCAAAAATATGATGCGGTGATCTGTCTGGGCGCGGTGATCCGGGGAAATACCTCCCACTATGAGTATGTGTGCAGCGAAGTATCCAAGGGAATTACGAGTGTGGCCCTGAACAGCCAGATTCCGGTGATGTTCGGAGTTCTGACCACAGAAACCATTGAACAGGCCATCGAACGTTCCGGAACCAAGGCGGGGAATAAAGGATTTGAATGCGCGGCCGGGGCCATTGAGATGGTAAATCTGATCAGGGATATTTTGTCGTAAATTTATTTACAATCTCCAAAAGACACCGTATACTTTAGGTATCGAGATGAAAAGGCGGTGGGGGATATGGAAGAAAATGAGTATTACACAATACCGGAAGCGCAGCTTTGCAGAAAATGTCATGTCAGGAGGATTGACCTGACGGAAAACAGCAATTCCATTTTATGCAGAGAGTGCAGGGAAGAGCAGATCAGGTATCCGTTTCCGAAAAAGATGATACCTGCGGCGGTCATTATTCTGCTGCTTCTTGTGGTGGCATTAATAAAGGTGCCGAAAACCTTGAACTGTTATAAGATTTACCAGTCAGCCAAGGTGGAAGCCCATACGGGCGAAATTTACAAAGCGCTGATAGGAATGCAGCAGGTGTTGGAGGCTTATCCGGATTCCGTGCCTGCGGCGGAACAGGCCATTGAGCTGGCTATGGATTATGGATATTATGATTTTGGCACTTATCTGATCAATGAATATATGTTGGGAAAAAAGGTCAATGACAGTACATATGCCAAGCTTACCATGTATTCCAATAAATTGACCCGGTATTATAATACCTATGATAAGCTGGAAGAACTCAATCAGAATGTGGACGTTAATATGTCGGAGGAAGAGCTTTTAGCATGGCTGAAACAGGAACTCCTGGCGTGCCTGGACGACCCGGAGCAGTATCCGGCTATAATCTATTATTACCTGGGAAATCTGTCTTCCGATTCCGCTGAGGCGCAGAAGTATCTGGAAGCCGGAATAAAAGAAGATCCTAAACTGACGATGACAGCCACCGCACTTGGAACGCTGAAACGAAGAAGCGGTGACTTTGAAGGGGCAAAAGAGCTGTATCAGGATGTTTTGAAACAGGATAAAACGGACCCCTCTGCACTGAGAACCATGGGAATTCTTTATCTGCTGGAAGGTGATAAACAGCAGGGACTGGAATACGTACAGAATGCTTATGAGATGGCCCCGGAAGCGTTATATATTAAGGAAACGATGATTATTGCGCTGATGGAAAACGGGCAGACAGAAGAGGCCCGGAACATGAAAAAGCAGTTCGATGAACAGGGCGAAGTCTTTGACGAGGAATTTGCAGGATATCTGGATGGAAGCATAACTCTGCACGATTATTATGTAGATGAAGAATAGGGGGGAGAAGAGATGATTATTATACCTGGTTTTTTGATTTCACTGCTTACATTTCCTGGGGTAATGGTTCATGAATTCGCCCATCAGCTGTTCTGCAGAATTATGAGAGTTCCGGTTTACGACGTAGTATATTTTCAGCTTAAAAACCCGGCCGGATATGTGGCCCATGAGCCGACGGAAAGGCCGCTGGCGTCATTTTTGATCTCAACTGGGCCATTTTTTGTGAATACCATATTGGGAATGCTGATCGTATTTCCGGCGGCCATTGAATTGTTCCGGTTTGAGACTTACAGGAATCCGCTGACCCTTCTGCTGGGATGGCTGGGCGTTTCGATCTTAATGCATGCGTTTCCGAGTACCGGAGATGCGAAAGTTATGGTGAATGCCATTCTGAAGAATGAGAATGTGAATCCGGTGGTGAAGGTCGTGACCGCTCCGGTGATTGGGCTGGTTTATCTTGGGGCGCTGGGATCGATGGTTTGGCTGGATTTGGTTTATGCGGTGTTTATGGCTATGGTGATTCCGAATCTGGTTGTGATGTTGATGTAGGGATTTCGCTTGATTTATTTCAATCGTGAAGGGATTTCTGAAAAAGCCTTGAGGGTTGACAGTAAAAGGTGAAGGGATTTCAATAAAATCGTTTGGCGATTTTGTGAAATCCCTTCACCTTTTACTGTCAACCCCTAAGGCTTTTTCAGAAATCCCTTGAAGTGCGGTGTAAAAAATCCTTCACCCATAAAGCAAAGGCAGCACATCCGCCGGTTTCTCATTAATCACATAATCCGCCCGGCTATCCAGAAAATGTTTCTCTTCATTAATAAGGATCAGATTCTTTCCTTTATAATAAGGAAGGAAATTATCAGCCAGGGGAGAATGAAGATGGCAGCCGAGCACCAGCAAAGTATCGGCTTTCTCTACCTCATCGGCAGCTTTGGCAATGGTTTTGCTGTTCAGCATTTCTCCCATCATACAGACAACCGGACGCACCGGAATCCCGCAAGATTCGCAGAGCGGAATGGGATTGGCGGCTTTCATATAATCGATATCATATTCTTTGCCGCATCTGGGACATCTGTTATGGTAAATGTTTCCGTGCAGCTCGATCACCCGTTTACAGCCGGCCCGTTTTGACAGCCCGAACAGCTCCCGCGTAATTACCGTTTTCAAAATCCCGTCCTTTTCCATCTGTGCCAATGTCTCATGACAGGCGCTTGGAGCGCCTGTGCGGTTCAGAAATTCATTCTGATAAAATTCAAAAAACTGGCGGGGCCTGGTGTTGTAAAAGGAGGCTGAAAATATCTCATCCGGCGTATAGCCGTATTTGAGCTCCAAATCGTACAGTCCGTCCTCCTGCCGGTAATTTAAACATCCGCAGTCCATACTCACCTTCAGCCCTAACAGGCATACGATATTGGATGATCCGGCAATGATATTTCGTATGTGGTCCGCTTGCATAAATATCCTCCTTTGTGTAATGATTATACAAAAAAGGGCGCGGCTAATAAGCCTGCACCCTTTTCCCAATACCTTTCATGCAAAGTATATCACGGTGTGTGAATTTGTCAATTTAAATCGTTAAACTGTTAAAATTTTTTCCCATTCCTCAGGTTTAAAGCCGACTAATACGAAATCGTCGCCGATGATCAGCGGACGTTTTACCAGCATTCCGTCCGTTGAAAGAAGCTGGATCTGGGCGTTAAAATCCATGTCCGGAAGTTTGTCCTTCAATGCCATGGATTTGTATAATAATCCACTGGTGTTAAAGAATTTTTTGGATGGAAGTCCGCTTTTTTTGATCCATTCTTCCAGCTCGGAAGCATTGGGATTCTGATCTTTGATGTGGCGGTCTGTATAGGAAACCTGATGTTCATCCAGCCACTTTTTTGCCTTTTGGCAGGTGGAGCATTTGGGATATTCTAAAAATAATACGTTCATTTTATAACCTCCTGATTCAGCAAATAATATAATCCTTTGATTAGTATATATTGTTTTTTATTGCCTGTATAGCTATTTCAGACGTCATTGGACGGAAAATGCTGCCATTGCAGATGTATTCGGCACGCCGTAAAAAGGGAATTTAGTGCAGAAAAATATCAGTTTATCAATCAGTTAATGAAGCCCCGATAATTACAAAACGCTTCATCCATTTATCATAAATGCTCCAAAAAGCAGTACCCCACCATTCCTTACCATCCTCAAAATAATTTGAGAAATCATCATTCCAACTGTAAATCTCCAGATCGCTTCTGAATGGAACCGGAAAAAGAGAATGATTGATTTTGTGAAAATCTTCTTTGGTATACGGGACGCCATATGGCGGATCAGAAAAAGCCTGCCAGTATGTTATGTGAGAGGGAGTTTGGCGGACTCTAATATTTTCCGATGTTATCCAACTGCTGTTATTATCGCAGAAGAAATCTTCCGTGCTATAGTTTATACAGCGCATTTTTTCTTCATCCACAAAGAATTGAGAGTGAAGAAGAGAATTGCCAACTCTTTCCCTTGTATTGAGTATAGAAATAGCTTCAATAACCGCTTTTTTATGTGATTCTGTACCACAATAGTCCTCGTCAAAAGATAACAGAACATAGTCGAGAAGAAGTTCATCATACTTTTGAGCAAGCGTTGTGTATATCTTATCTTCAAGAAGTTCTTTCATTCGGTCCCCCCATTTTCAATTATAAACTTCCAATTTTCCGCTCTGTTTAACCGTTCCATAAGCAGGAAGTCATTTATATCCCGCATTGCGCAGTATTCGGCGTAATTTTTGATATTCATCCCGGGGAAACGTATTCTTGTATTGGGAATTTTGCCATTTCTCATATCCTTTTCCATAACTGTATTCTTTTATTGCATTACAAACAGACAATGAAAAGGGATAAAGTAAGGTTTTTACTTTAAGGAGCAAATCCGCAGACTCCGATTGCTTTTGCAGGTCATCGCCTTGCAAAGGCAATCCAAAGGAACAGCCTCCTTCATAAATATGTAGGATTAATGTCTGACCGTCTGTCTCAAAATGCCAGATATAGGAATTATTTTCCCCATGCCAGCAAAGCCATCTAGATTGTGTATCCGTTTCCGGCAATAATTCCGTTAAAATACTGAGAAATGTTTTCGACATCTGTAATCCGCCCAAATAAGAATTGACAAGTACAATCTCTCCCTTTTGTGTACTAATCTCAGCAAAGATCCAGCCATATTCAATTTTTCGTATGTTAAATGAAATATCTTCCAAATTACTATCACACATTTAGCACCTCCATAAATGTCAGAGCCTGTTGCACAATTCCACTTTTTGCACAGCACAGCTTCCTGATAAACTGGATATGATTATTCCTTTACTAAGCCATATACAATGCTGTCCGCACATTGGTTACATAAGGGGAGATCAATAATTTCCTGCAAAATATTAGAGATGACTTTTGTTGCAGTATCTATATCTGAATCGTAAATCGTCACTAAAGGTAATAACAAAAGAAGTACCTGTTTGTCATCTGTGAAATTCAACAAATCTTTGAATGGAAAAATTTGTATCTGATAATGACTTCCCGTACAAGCAATTCGGAAAAGATGTTGCCAGGAAACCTATCCAAAAATCTTTGTTGAAAAAACCTATTTCATTTAAAGAAAACATTTTGCTATTCCTCCGTTATATTCCGATTTCTCTTTTATCAAACAAGCCCTGGATTGTACTCCCAAAAGTAGAGCAATTTTATACTTTCTTCCGTGTCAAGAAAATGCCAACGATTGCCCCTATAAGGATAATCGGTGCAAACCTGACAAACAGCCATTCAAATGCGTGAAAAGCTGCTACGAAAACGGCAGTTTCAAGGTCGCTGGAATCCCAACCTAAGTAAGGGCTGTTTAATGCCGCTAAGACCGCAAAAATTATTACTATGACCACACTCACTAAGATAAACAGCCAATGAATCATATTTCTTCTCGTAGTTTTCCTTTGTGCGAGCTGCAAATTTATAATTTCCAGTTTTTCAGAAATCACTTTTAAATCATCAACTTTCGTCTCAATAACAGTTTCTCCAAGCAAAGTGCTTACTGGTGTTTCAAGCGCTTCCGATATGGTGATCAGCATATCAGAGTCAGGAACTGACAATCCTTGCTCCCATTTAGAAATTGTTTGCCGCACCACATTCAGCTTGACAGCGAGTTCCTCTTGCGAAAGTCCTTTTGATTTTCTGATTGCTTTAATGTTTTCGCTTAACATTAGGGATACCCCTCCTTTCTTTTCGGGTTATCACCATTGTATGAGGAAATACCCGTTGCTACAAGCAACGCACATTAACATTCAAGTATTATAGCCGTGGCATGAAGGTTGGTATACGTTGATTAGAGCCACCGGAAGGAAGCGCCGTTAAGGGAAAGGTATCACGCTTTAGACCCGGCAAAGCGGAATTGCGCGATATTCCCACGCAATTTTATTTTGCTCGCTTTCCGTACTCTTTGCCGCCTCCTGTTATTGCGATTATATAAGTAAAAGTCACATTAATTCTATCACGTCCGTCAGTAATTTTCCACTTTATTGCCAGTCGGACATATACAAAACCTTGTGTAATGTACGCCCCTCCGATATAATGTAGGAAGTATGTAAGAAGAACCGGATAAGCCGGAAAATGGCATTTAATTGTTGAAACAAGGCAGCAATAGGCTGGGAATCGGAGGAGATTTATGAAAGTATGGAGAATACATATTAAAAATGATGTTGAAGACGGTTATACCAGAAAAGATTTGCTTGAATTTTGCCTTCAGAATAACCTGATCGGCGTTGGATGGAACGATATTAAAACGAGAGCTGATTCTGTTTCAGAGATTAAAAAAGAAGCTCAAAGCTATTCAAATGCTACGGCCGGATTTAAAGCCGTCAACGCCATGAGACAGATGAACTTAGATGATCTGATTTGGACAAGATTGGAAGGCATTTATTATTTATGCCGTGTTACGGGGGTATGGAAGGACAGCAAGCCGGACAAAACGCATTATTCTCTGGATATATCTAACTATGTAAATGTGGAGTGGCTTAAAATCGGTACGGAAGATTTAGTCCCGGGTAAGGTAGTCAGCAGTTTCCGTCCGGCAGCTTCCGCGCAGTGCATTAACGGAGTTGAAGAAATTACGGCCTACTTATGGAACAAATATAGTAAAACGGACAAATATGAACGAACAAGTGAAAAAATGGACATTTGGAATGTCCTTTCCGCAGAAAGCATAGAAGAATTAGTTCTGCTGTACCTTCAGGTGAAAGAGAAATACTATATTTACTCTACTACGATGAAATTTACAACAAAAGAATATGAATGCGTAATGGTTAATGAGAATGGGACACGGGCATTTCCTCAGGTGAAGAGCGGAGCCGTTTCATTGAGCGCAGACGATTATATGGACGCGGTTAAACTCGACCCTACTGCCCGGATTTTCTTGTTTTCAGTTTCAGAAGATTATAAAAGAAATAATTGCGATAATATCCATTATCTAAAAAAGAAAGATTTGGAAACATTTATTGTAGAATACAGAACAATCCTTCCAAGCTTGACTGAGAGCTGGATAGATCTGTGTAATTTTTTTAATTAAGTTAAAATCCCGTGTCCGCAGATGGCGGACGTTAGTAAGCCGGCGGTTCTGTATCAATAAAACAAATCGGATTTTCACCCAAGGCGGCGTGGAAATTTTTATATAACAGGTTATGGAATATGAAAAGCATTAATATTATGGTAGTAAGATTCTTTTCGAAAGTGATACTATGAAGCTATTAACAGTTCTTTCAGATTTTATTATTCCTATTATAATCTTTTATATAGTAGGATTTGCCGTTTTGATGAAACGTCCGGTTTACGACGATTTCGTGAAAGGCGCGAAAAAAGGCGCAAAGACGGTAGTCGAGATCATGCCTACTCTGGTAGGGCTTATGGTGGCGGTGGGAGTGCTGCGTGCTTCCGGATTTTTAGATGCGGTGGCCGATGTGCTCGGAAAAGTGACGGACCGGTTTGGGTTTCCGTCCCAGCTGCTTCCGGTAGCCATTGTGAAGATGTTTTCTTCCAGCGCGGCCACCGGTCTGGCTCTGGATATTTTTAAGCAGTACGGAACGGATTCCAGTCTTGGTTTAATTACATCTTTGATGCTCAGCTGTACGGAAACCATTTTCTACACTATGAGCGTTTATTTCGTGACGGCTAAAGTGACGAAAACAAGATATACCCTTGCGGGCGCGCTTCTCACCACCATGACGGGGCTGATCGCTAGCGTGGTTTTGGCGGGAATGATGATGGGATAGAGTTGTGGTAACTGTGCAGCAGGTCTGCACAATTGCTGCGCTGATCGTAATAAAACGTGGAAAAGCAGTTGTGAATATTATGTGAAATCGGCATTATTTCCAGGATATGTAAGAATTTCCTAAGTTTTAGGTAGTTGTTTTGAATGCCAAAATAATGTATAATCATTTGGAAGCTTTGATCGAACTAGGATGAAGGGGAAAAAAGTGGATAATTACGAAGCATTCAATGAGTTGTGGGTAAAGCTGTTCCGTGATGTGATGGACATCGAGCAGCAGGCCATTATTACCCAGGAGTTCAAAGATATTACGAATAATGATATGCATGTAATCGATGCCATCGGTATAGATGATCCTAAGAACATGTCTGCCATAGCCAGAGAACTGTCGGTAACCGTGGGCACATTGACCATTGCGATGAACAGTCTGGTGAAAAAAGGCTATGTCATCCGAAGCCGGGGAAATGAGGACCGGCGGGTCGTTTATATCTCTCTTTCTGACAAAGGAAAAGTCGCTTATCAGCATCATAAGGATTTCCATAGAGCGATGATAGGAAGCATTATGGACAGTCTGGATGAGAGTGAGAGAAAAGCTTTATTGAACGCGCTGACGAAATTAGATACTTGGTTTCGCAGCCAACAGAAGAATTAGTCAAGGAGGCATTACACAACGATGAAGAAATTTATGATGTGTTTTGTAGGAGCTGCGCTGATGTTATCATTGGCTGCCTGCACACCAACTACAAAAAAACAAAACACTGCAGGTGATAAGGTGGACATGGGAGAAGTTGAAACCCAAGCTCCGGGAGGAGCGTTTGATAAAGTTCCTGATCCTACGGCGGAATCCGTGGATGTCGTTTCCATTTTTTCGGGCAACGAGGATGCAACCGGTTTGAAAAAAACGATGACTGAGGTGAAGGAATTGGATGCACAGTCATTGGTGGACAAGCTGATCGAGGAAGGCGTTCTGGAAGACGGAACAAAAGTGCTGAGCTTTGAGGTGACCGGCGGCAGCGATGATGCAGAAGCAGGACCTGGTTCAGAGAAGGAAGCGAGCACCGAAGCCAGTGAAAAGATCGGAACCTTAGACCTGTCACAAGTACCTTCTTCCGGTTCGACCGGAGACGATCTGATGCTGGGAGCTGTGGGCAATACATTTATTGAGAATTTTGAGCTGGATAAGCTGAAATTGCTTGTGAACGGTGAGAACTATTCCGGCGGACATTTTGAACATGGTGATGACGATTATCTGGAATATTATTCTATGAAGAAGTAAGATTTACCCAGAACGTGAAGGGATTTCTGAAAAAGCCTTGAGGGTTGATGTAAAAAAGAGCGGCGATAGAGTTAAAAAACTCAATGCCGCTCTTTTTTTACATCAACCCTCAAGGCTTTTTCGGAAATCCCTTCACGCCCCGGATAAATCCCGCCCGGTTTACTGCAAATGATAATTCAACAGCCATTCCTTAAAATAAGTAGTAATCACATTAAACGGCGCAGGCCCGATATCCAGCATAAATTTATTAAATTCCTTCAAATTAAAATCATCCTTCAAAGTCTTCTGAGCCTTATCCCTCATCTGGATAATCTCCAGATATCCCACATAATATTCCAGATAATTGGTAGGATTGGCGATCATGGCATAATACATATTATCCACGATATCAGTTCCTTCAATATTATAATACTGTCCCAGGTATTCAGCCACCTGTTCCTTCGTCCATTTATAATAATTAATATTAATATCCAATAATGCATGAAGTCCCAATGTAGATGAATTATTATAAGCCAGAACTTCGGCCAGCATAGGGTCTAAACCGTTATCCAGCCCATAGCTGTAATTCTCCACATAAGTCGCCCAGCCCTCGCTGTAGCTGGAAAAGCTCATTAAGCTGCGCAGATGGCAGGGGTTCTGGTTGAGGAAATACACATTCTGGTAAAGGTGTCCCGGATACCCTTCATGAGCCAGCACGGTATAGAGATCCTCGCTGCTGTACTTATCATTTCCATTGATGTAGATCACGTTATTTTCAAAATTATCAAGAGGAGGGGTCAGATAAAATGCAGGGCTTAAAGAACCTTCCAACGCTTTCGGCACATATTTCACGGTATATGAGCAAGGCGGCAGATCAGGAAAATCCTTTGGAAGCTGCTTTTGAAGATCCTCCAGAATCTCTTTCGGTTCCGTCTTATTAAAAGAGTAATTGTCCAGCAGATCCAAAACCTGAGGATTATCCCTGATAATCTTTGACATGGACATTAAATCGCTGTCTATCTGATTTTCAATGGCTTTTCTAAGATCATCCACAGTGGTATAGGAAGTGCCTGTATTGGAGGCGATCATATATTTGTAGTAGTCAGATCCCTTTGGAAGACTCCATAATCCGGCTTCCGTAGTTCCCGTTCCCCGTAGTTTTTCCAGTTCCTCCGTCAGCATCTGATAGGCAGGAATGAAGTCCGATTCCAGAATCTGCCGGTTCTTTTCAATATAGGCGGCCTTCTCTTCATCGGTCACCCCTTCCACGGTATCCAGCCTTTCTGCAAATGTTTCCGTCAAAAAACTGTGCTCCGGAGAGAGCAGATATCCCTGACAGGACTCCAAAACCTCATCTAAAATGTAATCGCACATAAAAAGTCCCGCCGCAGACTGTGCCTTTTCAAACTCTATAATCTGGGCATAATATTCGTCAATCTGAGATAAGAGAATCAGATATTCATCGATATCCTTTTTACTGTAAAATGCATATTCAGCCAGCAAAATAGGAAGCTGTGCCTGAACTCCGATAGTGGGCGCTACCGGCTGGTAATAGAGTTCCATTCCCTCGGAACGCACCTCTGTGGACAGAGAACTCTTCAGGATGTCGTAAGTCAGCTTCTGGTCATCCCTTAAAAGATCTTTATTATAACCGTCCAATTGATCCAGGATATCTTTTGTGTCATCCAGATCCTCTTTCATAGCTTCCAGGGTAAAATCCCCGAATCCGGTGCTGTAATCCGTAATCCCTAAGCTGGCCGGATCTGCCACCGTGTAGTGGAGGTTAATCAGGCTTTCTGAGATATTGTCCCGGAAAATATCTTCGGTCAACTGGTCAAATTCTTCCTGAACTTTCAGGGCGTCTTCCTGATAAGTCTCATATTTTTCAGCTTTTTCGGTGGTTTCTGCAGTTGGGTCCGGTTCGTCCGGTGCCTGCGGGCGGGTAATGCAGCCCGATAACAGACAAAGCGTGAGGAGCAGGGCCATCATCATATAGTAAATTCTGCGTTTGCGTGTTTGCATAAATATTCTCCAATCCTCTTTTTTCAGCATTTCATTATCCTATTATAATTTATATTAAAATAGAATACAACACATAACAATTTTTAATCGCGCGGCCCATAATCCATGAAAATAACGCCGGTCCGTCCTTCCGATACCAGCGCCGGAGCCGGAAATGCAACGGTCAAAGGTCCCCTTGACAAAATGATTGGAAACGATTAAACTAAAATTACTTTATAAAAGAATAGAAGAAGCGCTGTGAAAAGAAGAGTAGGCAATGTAGCTATGGACAGAGACTCCCGGGAGCTGAAAAGGGGGAATAGACGAAACTGCCGAACATGGTCTTGGAGCTTCGCGGCTGAGCCGGGAAACCGGGTTAAGCGGCGACGGGAGCACCCGTTATTGTGCCAAACTGCCATATGGCAGTTGCAGAGGAAGATATCGCGAGGTATCCGACAATTAAAGTGGTAACACGGGATTTTATCTCGTCTTTAAAGAAATTTAAAGGCGGGATTTTTTATTTTATAGGAAAGTTCGTCCTATGAAATAAAAAACGCTCTAATACCGGATTTTAACAAAGAGGAAAAACAGGAGGGTACAAAACATGTGCAGAGATTGCAAAAAACCATATTATATCACGACGGCCATCGCATATACGTCGGGAAAGCCTCATATCGGCAACACGTATGAGATCGTGCTGGCAGACAGCATCGCCCGCTATAAAAGAGAGCAGGGATATGAGGTCCGTTTCCAGACCGGTACGGATGAGCATGGCCAGAAAATTGAGTTAAAAGCCGAAGAGGCAGGAATCACACCGAAGGAATTTGTTGATAATGTGGCAGCTCAGATCCGTTCCATCTGGGATTTGATGAACACTTCTTACGATAAATTTATCCGCACCACCGATGAAGAACACGAGGTTCAGGTTCAGAAGATTTTCAAAAAATTATATGACAAAGGCGACATTTACAAAGGATATTATGAAGGGCTTTACTGCACTCCATGCGAATCCTTCTTCACCGAGTCTCAGTTAGTGGATGGAAAATGTCCTGACTGCGGACGTGAAGTTCAGCCCGCCAAAGAAGAAGCGTATTTCTTCAAGATGAGTAAATATGCAGACCGTCTGATCCGGCATATCAACGACCATCCGGAATTTATCCAGCCGGTTTCCAGAAAAAATGAGATGATGAACAACTTCCTGCTTCCGGGACTTCAGGACCTCTGTGTTTCCAGAACCAGCTTCACCTGGGGCATTCCGGTGTCATTTGACCCGAAACACGTGACCTATGTATGGCTGGACGCACTGACCAACTATATCACCGGTCTTGGCTATGACTGCGACGGCAATAACGGGGAATTATTTGAGAAATACTGGCCTGCGGACCTTCATTTGATCGGTAAAGACATTATCCGTTTCCATACGATTTACTGGCCGATTTTCCTGATGGCTTTGGATCTTCCTCTTCCAAAACAGGTATTCGGACATCCGTGGCTCCTTCAGGGCGACGGAAAGATGAGCAAATCCAAAGGAAACGTATTATACGCGGACACTTTGGTGGATTTCTTCGGCGTGGACGCAGTCCGCTATTTTGTGCTTCATGAGATGCCGTTTGACAATGACGGCGTCATCTCCTGGGAGCTGATGGTGGAACGCATGAATTCAGACCTTGCAAATGTGCTGGGCAACCTTGTTAACCGCACCATTTCCATGTCAAATAAGTATTTTGGCGGAGAGGTGCGCAATGGCGGAGTTTCCGATGCAGTAGACGAGGACTTAAAACAGGTTGTTCTGGCGGCTGTTGGGAAAGCGGACGCGAAGATGGACAATCTGCGTGTTGCGGATGCCATTTCAGAGATCTTCAACATTTTCAGAAGAAGCAATAAATACATCGACGAGACAATGCCATGGGCGCTTGCCAAAGATGAAGCGCAGAAAGACCGCCTTGCAACCGTTCTCTACAACCTGGTAGAGGCCATTACCATCGGCGCTTCCCTGCTGGAATCCTTCATGCCGGAAACCTCTGCAAGAATCCTGACCCAGCTGAACGCGCAGAAACGCTCTCTGGAAGAAATGAAAGAATTCGGCCTTTATCCTTCCGGCAGCAAAGTGACGGATAAACCGGAAATCCTGTTTGCCCGTATGGATTTAAAAGAAGTGCTTGAAAAAGTGGAAGCCATGCACGCAGCCGAGGCCGCAGCTGATGCAGAAGATGCGCCGGCAGCCGAAGCGGAAGATGTGATCGATATCGAAGCAAAACCGGAGATCGAATACGAGGATTTCGCAAAACTCCAATTCCAGGTAGGTGAAATCATCGCCTGTGAAGCGGTTGCCAAGTCCAAAAAGCTCCTTTGCTCCCAGGTAAAGATCGGCAGCCAGGTAAAACAGATCGTCAGCGGAATCAAAGCTCATTACTCACCGGAAGAGATGGTGGGCAAAAAGGTTATGGTTGTGGTGAATTTAAAACCTGCAAAGCTGGCCGGAGTGCTGTCTGAGGGAATGCTTCTCTGTGCAGAAGATGCCGACGGCAACCTGTCCCTGATGGTTCCGGAGAAGAAGATGCCTTCAGGCGCAGAGATCTGCTAGAATGAATTTTTCATTCACTCTGGGTATTTGATGCTTTTACTGAGAAATATTTTGTACAAAACAGGGCTGAGAAGGGGATATCCTTCCCAGCCTTTTTGTGATATGCTAGGAAGGAAATAAATAAAACGATATTGATAATCCGGAGGAATTCATTGAATCAGATAGAGATTAGACCAGTACGGAAACGCCGGAGCGGAATAAATGGGAATACCCTGAAACTGCTGGCAATTATACTGATGGTGACCGACCATATCGGCGCAGTCCTGATCGAAGAAGGAATTTTAAATTACTATGGACAAAACATTTTAAATATGCCGATGAGCGAAGCCCAGGCGAACTGGTGGAATGATTTTGACTTTGTGCTCCGCACTCTCGGACGCCCGGCATTTCCAATCTTCTGTTTTTTATTGGTGGAGGGATTTGTTCATACAAGAAATGTGAAAAAATACATTGGCCGGATGGCGGTATTTGCATTTGTTTCCGAAATTCCATTTGACCTGGCATTGTACGGCGTGCCCTTTGATTTTCGCTCTCAGAATGTATATTTTACATTGCTGATCGGGCTTTTAGTGCTGTATGGCATGAGCAAAAATCCGAATAACGGATGGGGGCAGGCGCTTTCCTTTCTTGCCGGATGCGGGGCGGCGTATGTGCTCAGAACCGACTATGAAGTGGTCGGGATTTTGCTGATTACGGCTTTTTACCTTCTTCATGATAATAAAATGCAGAGAACGGTTCTGTGCGGAGGGATTGCGGCGTATGAGAGCTCGGTGTGTTATGGGGCCGGGGCGCTGGCGTTAGTTCCCATCTGGTTTTATAATGGGGAACGGGGGAAACTGAGGCTGAAATATTTGTTTTATTGGTTTTATCCGGTGCATTTGATGATCCTTTATCTGATCAGATTTACATTGGTGACCTAGTCATTTAATGTTAAGGGTGAAGGCATTTTTAAAAATGCCTTCACCCTTAATGTAAAAAAATAGATAAGAGGTGGAACTATGATTTTTGATACACATGCTCATTACGACGATGAAGCGTTTGACGAAGACAGAGACGCCCTTCTAAGCTCCCTGCAAACCCAGGGCATAGAAGCGGTGGTAAATATAGGCGCCAGCATCCAAACCACAAAAAACACGCTGGAATTAATGGAAAAATGGCCTTTCGTCTACGGCGCCGCAGGCGTTCACCCCAGTGAAACCGCCGAACTGGACGACCGGCTTTTAAATTGGCTGAAAACCGTTTCAAAAACTCCAAAAATAGTGGCAATCGGTGAAATCGGGCTGGATTATTACTGGGAAGAGCCGGAACACGGCATTCAAAAGGAATGGTTTGTAAAACAGCTGAATTTGGCAAGAGAGGTAAAACTTCCGGTGGTCATACACAGCCGGGATGCGGCAAAGGATACCCTGGATATCATGAAAGCGGAGCATTCGGAAGAGATAGGGGGCGTCATTCACTGCTTTTCCTATGGAGTGGAGATGGCCCGGGAATACTTAAACATGGGATTTTACCTGGGAATCGGCGGTGTTTTGACGTTTAATAACGCGAAAAAGGTAAAAGAAGTGGTGGAATATATGCCTATGGACCGGATTGTACTGGAGACAGACTGTCCTTATCTGGCGCCTGTGCCCAACCGGGGAAAGAGGAATTCTTCCCTGAATCTGCCTTATGTGGTGGATGCGGTCAGCCGGATCAAGAATATACCTCCGGAAGAAGTGATCGATATCACCAACCGGAATGCCAGGCAGCTTTACAGACTGGTATAAAGATACGGGATCTGTTAGGATAATGATAGAGGAAGAACAGCAAAAGAAAGGATATTTATATGCGCATTAATTTAGGGGACCCTAAAAATACGATTGAAATCATTCAGAAATACCAGTTTGCATTTCAGAAAAAATTCGGGCAGAATTTTTTGATTGACACTCATGTGCTGGACAAAATTATTAAAGCGGCGGGGGTGACAAAGGACGATCTGGTGCTGGAAATCGGGCCGGGAATCGGCACGATGACTCAGTATCTGGCCGACGCAGCCAGGCAGGTGATTGCGGTGGAGATCGATACTAACCTGATACCAATTCTGAATGAAACGCTGAAAGATTATGACAATATAAAAATTATTAACGATGATATTTTAAAAGTGGATATTAATCAGCTGGCACAGGAATATAATCAAGGCAGGCCCATTAAGGTGGTGGCAAACCTTCCTTATTACATCACGACGCCTATTATTATGGGGCTGTTCGAAGGAGGAGTGCCCATTGACAACATCACCGTGATGGTTCAGAAAGAGGTGGCAGACCGTATGCAGGTGGGGCCGGGCTCCAAGGATTACGGCGCTCTGTCCCTGGCGGTTCAATATTATGCCGAGCCTTATATTGTGGCCAATGTACCGCCCAACTGCTTTATGCCAAGGCCCAATGTGGGCTCTGCGGTGATCCGTCTGACAAGGCATGAGAATCCGCCTGTCCAGGTTAAGGATAAGAATCTGATGTTTAAACTGATCCGGGCGTCCTTTAACCAGAGGAGGAAGACCCTTCAGAATGGGTTAAATAATTCGCCGGAGATACAGTATACAAAAGAACAAATTGGTGCTGCCATTGAAAGTCTCGGGGTATCTCCGTCCATCCGGGGCGAAGCGCTGACGCTGGAGCAGTTTGCCCGTTTAGCGGATTATCTTACGGACCACCAATAGGATGTTATCATAATACGACTGGAGGAAATGGATGTCAGAGTCATTAATTACCAAAAAGGCCATTGCCCAGGCGCTGAAAAATCTGTGCCGGGACAAGGCATTTGACAAAATATCAATCGCGGATATTACGACGGCCTGCGGCCTGAACCGACAGACGTTTTACTATCATTTTCAGGACAAATATGAACTGCTCAGCTGGATTTTTTACAATGAGAATTTTTCTAAGATTACGGATGGAATTTCTTTTGAAAACTGGGACGTTAAATTTCTGGAAATGCTTCAGATCATGCAGAATGAGAAAACATTTTATATGAACACGCTGAAAGAACAGGAGCATACATTCGAAAGCTACCTGTTTGAAATGGCCAAAACTCTGTTTTTAGAAGCGATTGAGGCGCTGGACAGGAATAACAAGCTGGAACTGGAAGAAAAGGAGTTCGACGCGGAATTTTATGCTTACGGAATCTGCGGAATCATCATCTCCTGGTCACAAAGGGGCATGAAAATACCTCCGGAAAAGGTGGCATACCGGCTGAAACGGCTGGTGAGAGACAGCGAAAAGGCCGCGTATATGCGCAGCCGGGAACTATTGGATCAAGAATCTTTTTCAGCAAAATAGTGCAGGATCAGGTCGAGACAATCTTCGCGGGAATGGGTCTGAAGCAGATCCAAAAGTTCTTTGTGGCCGGGAAGTCCGGTCTGCTTATCCGGATCAACTTTTGCAAAAAGCTGCAGTATCTCCTCGATGTTCCGGGCAGTGCGTTCCGGTGATTTTTTGTGGTTTTTCAATTGATGGAACAAGGCCGTCTTCAGCATGGAAAGACGGAGATTATTTTCTACTGACATAAGAATCCCCCCTGATTTTTTTATCATAAAAGAATCGGGGGTAAAATACGATAGACAGATCACAGAATCTGTCTGCTTTTTTGACATTCTTTATAGGATGTCGTTTTTTTTGACAAGAGAGACAAGACATTACCGGTGAAGTGTGCTAAAATATAGTGTATAAAACTATGTTAGATAGAGATAATAAACAGGAGAAAGGAATTTATATCATGGGAAAAAATGCAGGAAAATGGTTAAAGGCAGGCGTCATGGCAGCCGGTGCTGGCGTAGTTGGCAAAATGATTTATGATTCGGTAAAGAAGAAACAGGATAAAAATGACTATGAAGAGATAAAAAACGAGGTCGCTAACAGGGATTACAGCGATACTTATGCATATATGGTAGGCGGGGGCCTGGCAACTATGGCAGCTGCGGCATATCTTGTCCGCGACTGCGCTTTTCCGGGCGATCACATCACAATTTATGAAGGCATGCACATTCTGGGCGGCAGCAACGACGGAATCGGAACCCCGGAAAAAGGTTTTGTATGCCGTGGCGGACGTATGCTGAATGAAGAAACCTATGAAAACTTCTGGGATCTGTTCAGGGATATTCCTTCTCTCGATCAGCCGGGACGCAGCGTAACGGAAGAAATTCTCAATTTTGACCACGCTCACCCAACCTGCGCAAAAGCCCGTTTGGTGGACAAAGACGGCAAGATTCAGAATGTGGAGAGCATGGGCTTTAATCAGGAAGAAAGAATGGCCCTTCTGAAATTAATGCGCACGGATGAGAAGAAGCTGGACAACATGACAATTCAGCAGTGGTTTGACGGAATGCCTCATTTCTTCACCACGAATTTTTGGTACATGTGGCAGACTACATTTGCATTCCAGAAATGGAGCAGTTTATATGAATTCCGCCGCTATATGCAGCGTATGATTTTCGAATTCAGCAGAATTGAGACTTTGGAAGGCGTAACCAGAACTCCGTTAAACCAGTATGACAGCGTGATCCGCCCTCTTGAGGAGTTCCTGAGATCGAAGGGAGTTAATTTTGTTCACAACTGTACGGTTACAGACATCGATTTTGAGGATGGCGAAGGCATTACTGCCAAGAAATTATATTTAAATGACAATGGAGAAGAGAAGACGGTTGAACTCAAATCCGGCGATATCTGTATTATGACCAATGCCTGCATGACGGACAGCGCCACATTGGGCGACTACGACACCCCGGCACCGGCGCCGGAACTGCGGCCGATATCAGGCGAGTTATGGACAAAGGTTGCAGCGAAAAAGCCCGGCCTTGGCAATCCGGAGCCATTTTTCACCAAAGAGCATGAGACAAACTGGCTGAGCTTCACCGTAACCTGCAATGGCAATGAAATGTTAAAAGAGATCGAACGCTTCACAGGCAATGTTCCGGGAAGCGGAGCGCTTATGACATTTAAGGATTCCAGCTGGCTGATGAGCAGTGTTGTGGCTGCGCAGCCTCATTTCAGAAATCAGCCGTTGGATCAGACGATATTCTGGGGTTACGGACTGTATACCGACCACATCGGCGATTATGTAAAGAAACCGATGAAGGAATGTACCGGAAAAGAGCTGCTGGTTGAATATCTTCACCATCTGCACCTTTCTGAGGAGCGGATTGAGGAACTGCTCAAGACAGTTGTCAACGTAATTCCATGCTATATGCCATATGTGGACGCTCAGTTTGAACCTCGTAAGATGACCGACCGTCCGGAAGTAATACCGGCAGGCTCCACCAATTTCGCTATGGTGAGCCAGTTTGTTGAGATACCGGAGGATATGGTATTTACTGAGGAATACTCGGTGAGAGCCGCAAGACTTGCAGTTTACGGACTGATGGGCATCGACAGAGATGTGTGCCCGGTTTCTCCGTATGCAAAAGATCCTAAGATACTTTTGAAGGCGGTTGTAAAGGCTTATAAATAAGCTTTTTAATGGCGAGGGGATTCGGGATTTGCCCCTAAGAGATATTATGGCCTGTAAGGGCAGAACGAGGCAGGTAGAAGCTGATATGGAAATCAGTTTCTACCTGCCTCGTTTTATCTTTTACGGGCCTTACTATGATATTAGAATACCTCTAAATGGGTTCCATACCATCTCCTTAGGCTTTTTTCTTCATTAATTCGAATATTTTCATACCGTTCTCTGCCTGTCCCGCTTTCCACTAGATTGATTAAAAACGATATTTCTACATCGACATTTATGTAGAATAACATTTACATAGATCTTCAAGGGATTTTCAGAAAAGCCTTGACGTCTGATGTAAATCTTTTTACCTCTAGCTAGCCAGTCAACAGCCGGAAAGAAGGGGGAACCTGGGCGGGCGGCGGAACTGATGAGGGATAGGGGATCGTTTGCAGACCCTTAGTACCTCTTAGGGTCGAAACTCGAATCCCCTATCCCTCATCAGTTCC
>NZ_PKUU01000004.1 GCF_002899675.1 Clostridium sp. chh4-2
GTCTCTTTTTATCCTTGCGGATCTAAGTACTTCTAAGGGGTTCCATACGATCCCATTTCGCCGATTACTTCCGCCGCCCGCCTGGGTTTCCCCTTCTTTCCGGCTGTTGCTTGGCTAGCGGGAGTTTACGAATTATAAAAAATAATGCCCAGAAACCACGTAAAATCAATGGTTTTGAGCATCCTGAAAATTTACCTAACTTTTTGATTCACAGAAAACCTTGTAAAAATCGATATTTCTTAGATATTTAATTTATACTACAGTTTTGTGTGTTTGTAAAGGCTGTTTTCTGTTAGGTAATACTTTTAAAACCCTTAAAAGCCTTGATTTTACTGGATATTTTAAGGTTTTAACTAAATAAATCGTAAACTCCCGCTAGCTGAGGGAAAAAAGATTTGGTGGATGGGAAAGTATGTTTTTACATCAACCGTGAGGTCTTTTTCAGAAATACCTTCACGATCTATGTGAATTTGGCCTTACGTAAATACCAATACAATAACATTGTTTTTAACCAGGCCAGCGAAAACCAGCCCGGAATCGGGAGACGAAGGTTGGAGGGGCCGTCCGGGCCGGGGAAGGAAGATGCAGTCAGATCGGATCGTATGGAACCCCTTTAGAACTACTTGGACCCGTAAGGGCAGAACGAGGCAGGTAGAAACTGAATTCCAGATCAGTTTCTAAAGCGCCACTGAGCAGCGAAGTCATAAAGAGTTCACTGCGAATGGCGCTGGCCTGCCTCGTTCTGTCCTTACGGGTCTTAGTAGTTCTTAGGGGCGAATCCCGAATCCGCTCTGGCTGCATCTTCCTTCCCCGGCCCGGACGGCCCCTCCGACCTTCGGCTTCCGGTTCCGCCTCCCGATTCCGGGCGTCCCCCTTTCTCTAACTCAGTTAAATAACAATCCGGGTAGGGACTATCTTCCCATAAATATGTCGGCGATGGGTGAATCTCCCGGCAAAATCAGTGTGTTGTTTTCGCCTTTTAGGGACGCTTTTGCCGATGTCAGCGCCCTCGTAAAAGCGTAGAACTGGGCACGTTCCGGCGTATTATAGGCTTCGGCCAGGATGCGCATGTATTCCGCTTCGCCTTCCGCCGTGATTTGGGCTGCTTTGGCCTGGGCGTCGGAAATGCTGATGGCAATTTCTTTGTCCGTGGTATTCTGGATCACTCTGGCTTCGGCCTGGCCTTCCGCCGTATAGGTGGCGGCAATTTTATCGCGTTCGGAAATCATTCTTTCATAGACGGCTTCCTTGTTGTCGGCCGGAAGATCCAGTTTTTTGGTTTCCACGGATAAGAGCTGGATTCCGTACTGTTCCATTCCGCCTCCTATATTATCCATTATCGCTGTGGACAGCTCTCCGTCCCTGCCGCTGATCACATCATTTTGAGACATGCTGCTGATCACATTTTTCACAGAATTATAAACAACCGTGTCAATTCTCCGTTCCGCATTAGGGATGGATGAATTCAGGGTCTGGGCAAATTTCAGGGGATCTGAAATTTTCCAAAGCACGTAGCTGTCCGACATCATGGTTTTCTTATCCATGGTTATTACATCGGAAGCTGCCAGGTCATAGAGCAGAATTTCTCTCGGAAGAGTGTCCGCCGTCTGAATAAATGGAACTTTAAAAGAAATTCCTGCCTCCGTCACCACTTTGTTGACACGCCCAAATTCCCGAATCAGTTTATATTCATTTTCATGGGTAATCACAACTGATCCTGCAAGAAAGATAACTGCTGCCAGTGCAGCTGCCGTACCCGCTACTTTACCAAATGTCCGTTTCATATTTTCCCTCATTTCCGCCGTAAAACGGCATATTCATCAACAATTGTGCCTGCATTTACTCCTGAATCTCTATGTCAGCAGACTGATCTGTATCTGCCGGAACCGGAGCAGGAGCAGGGGCCGTTGGTTTTTCCTGGACCGCCGCCGATTGAGACGGGACGGTTTTCGATGTACCAGACGCCCCACTGTTTCCCGTAAAGCTGTCTAACGGAAGAATGGTGCTCGTTTTATCCGTTCCATCAATGATCACCTTCAGATTCGGCAGGATATCTTCCATCGCTTCATAGAACATCCGCTGTTTTGTCACTTCCGGATTCTTCGCATATTCTTCATACATTGCGTTGAATTTAGCTACTTCGGCATTGGCTTCATTGACTCTCTGAACCCTGGTGGATTCCGCTTCCTGCATCACCTTGTCAATCTCGGCAGTGGCCTGGGGAAGCTTTTCATTTCTGTATTTATTCGCGTTGTTAATGGCGGTTTCCTTGCCCTGCTTTGCGGTTTCCACCGCTTTGAAGGCTTCCATAACTTCAATGGTAGGCGGTTCCGAATCCTGGATTGTTACATTGACCACCTGGATTCCGATATCATGTTTTTCAAGGCTTTGGATAATCATATCCTTCACCTTGGACTGAATTTCATTCTTTCCGGTTGTTAACACAGAATCCACATCATAGCTTCCGATTACGGTTCTGATACAGCTTTGGCTGATATTTTTAAGGACCATCACCGGGTCTTGTGACGCATAAACCGCCTTTACCGGATCAGCCACTTTATATTCCACGAAGAAATCCACATTGACGAAATTATAATCATGGGTGATCATCAGCGAATCCTCTTCCACGCTGGCATTGTCCTCCTGATTATATCCAAGTGCGAACCCCTGTATCGTGGTATTCACTTTCTGAACATGCTGGACAAACGGAATTTTAAAATGCAGTCCCGGAGTGGTTACCGGCTGGGCTTTTCCAAATGTTGTGAGCACGGCCTGTTCCTGTTCCTGAATGTTATAAACGGAACCGAATCCGATCACCGGTACCGCGATCACAAGCAACGCTGCCAGCCCGGTCCTCCTCGCATGTTTCATAACATCTTTAACTTTTTTCTCTAAATCTGGATTATAACTTTCCATTCTTTCCTCACCTTCTGCCGCAGCGGCGGCGTTTGCTTAAAGAATTGTATCATCAGTTTTCCTCCGGCATTGCAGCTGCTACCATATGCCGGAACCATAAAAGGTGTACGCTTCTATGATATAAAAAAAGACTTTTACTACAGCCTTAAAAGCTGCAGTAAAAGTCTTGCTATTTCAATAGGATGCGGGCGGATAATTCTGCCGTACTGACGCATTCTATACATCTTATGATGTAAGCTACTCCCTTTTACGTTAGAACCATTATAACATAACCGGCCAGCCTTGTCAATTAATTATCAATCTTCATTTTCTGCTAAAACCCTAAAACAAGCGTCTGAGCAACCCGGTAACCGTGCTGATCAGGGAACCGAAAAGCGGCATTATAACATAGATAAACAAAACCAGCCATAAAATCCAGCGCATGCCTGATTTAGGCTTTTTCTGTCCATTTCCCGCATCAGAAAGGTCACGGCTCTCAACAGATTTTACCGGAGAGGTCACCGGTTTCACCGGAGGGGTCACAGGCTTCACCGGAGGGGTCACAGGCTTCACCGGAGGGGTCACAGGCTTCCAGGAAGAATAGGCAGATCCTGACGTTTTTGTCTTAATCGGCTGATTTCCGGTTAAAGGGGCCGCATATCTTGCCGGAACCGTTTCCGCATCATTATGATAACTGCAATCCGCCTCTGTTTTCGGATGCGACTCGTTCAGGTAATAATTGACCTCCATAATATAGGGCTCTTTCACCCATGACCTGCATGCGCTGCAGTAATGGGCAGAATGCATAACCTGATCGCATATGGGGCATATTCGTTTCTTCATCCTTAACCTCCGTCTCGTATCATCAAATGTGTATGCTCATATTTTTATTGTAGCACATACGGCTTAATATATCTACAAATCTGCGGCAAGTATTTGTTAAATAATTAACTATTTTACACTTTTTTTATAAAAAAGCTAGGAATTTTTAACATTCTATGCTAATATATGTTTCAACTGCTTTGGCTAGGGAAACAAAGGGAGGAAGGTTCTTCTCTTAGCAGCCAAATGTGTGCCCGTATATCCCATATATGATCTTTATTTATCTCAGATGAGATAATTCCTTCGGAGCATTTTTACCGGCCGTTTTATCATGTACGCATGAATGGCCGCCGGCAGAAATGATACCGGGGAGCAACAGTAAAAGGAGAGTTACATATGGAACAGACAGGCGTAAAAGGATTTTTAAAACGGAAAAACGTAAACATCACAGTCAAAACGTATCTGATCGACGCACTTGGCGCCATGGCATTCGGCTTATTTGCCTCTTTGCTGATCGGTACAATCTTTGCCACTTTAGGCGAAAAAACCCACTTGGAAATCTTCATAACAATTGCAGACTATGCAAAAAGTGCCACAGGCGCTGCTCTTGGCGTATCCATAGCCCATGCCCTCGGGGCGCCTCAGCTGGTGCTTTTTTCAGCTGCTACCGTAGGAATCGCCGGCAACGCTCTCGGCGGACCAGTGGGCGCTTTGGTTTCCACCATTGTAGCCACAGAGCTGGGTAAAATTGTTTCCAAAGAGACAAGAGTGGATATCTTGGTAACCCCGGGAATCACCATCATATCGGGAGTGCTGATGGCGCAGTTCGTAGGCCCCGGCGTGTCCGCTTTCATGACCGCTTTCGGAAATGTAGTAAAAACCGCCACGGAAATGCAGCCATTTTTAATGGGCATACTGGTATCCGCTTTGATCGGCATCGCACTGACCCTGCCTATCAGCAGTGCTGCAATCTGCATCATGCTGGGACTTGACGGTCTGGCAGGAGGCGCCGCCACCGCAGGCTGCTGCGCCCAGATGATAGGATTTGCCGTGCTCAGCTTCCGTGAAAATGGAGTGGGCGGATTGTTGGCTCAGGGACTTGGAACCTCCATGCTTCAGATGGGCAACATTGTCAGAAATCCAAAAACATGGATTCCGCCGACCTTGGCCTCTATGGTCACCGGGCCCATTGCCACAGTTGTATTCCAGATGCAGAACATTCCTACCGGAGCAGGTATGGGAACCTGCGGCCTGGTTGGGCCAATCGGCGTTTACACCGCCATGGGAGGAGGCGGCCGGATGTGGCTGGCCATCTTGCTCGTATGTTTCCTGCTTCCGGCAGGCTTGACCCTCATATTTGGAGAAGTGCTCCGCAAAGCGGAATGGATTAAATTAGGGGATTTAAAATTAGATTTGTAGATTGAGATTGGGCTTTTACTAAAAATGCACGTCCAAATAGAACAACCCGCGGTAAAACCGCTCGGACAATTCTATTTGGGCGTGCAGCCTATTAATCAGAACCTAAGTAAAACTAAAACTCCTGCAAACGGACCTGAACCTTTTGCATGCAGTCTGGTAAAAGCAAATATCTTAGTCCATGACCTTTAAAACCAGCTGTTTGAATTCATCTTTATAGGCATCCATCTTGCTCTGGGGCATGCCGGAAACCAAATTGATGACCTCTTCATAGGAAGCACTGCCTCTATATTCACTGTTTCGCAAAAGCATGCCGAATTCTGCTACAGCGCCTGCAAATCTCAGGTTGTCGGGCAGATTTTTTTGATAGCTGTCCGCTTCCACAGGAACAGAGATCAGTTTGCTTTCATTTCCGTTAGGTGCTTTATAGCGGATATTGATTGTCAAGAGTTCGGAAGCCAGGGCGCGGTCAGCGGTGGATTCCTGGTCTTTTGGCGTTTCTGTTTCCTGATATTTCAGAGTTTCCTGTGGAATGGTTCCTCCCGTACGCACCAGCTCATAAAGGGCCGTTACCCGGTGGCCGGCGCCAATTTCTCCTGCGTCCACTGCATCGTTATTAAAATCTTCGTCCGCCAGCGCGCGGTTCTCATAGCCGATCAGGCGATAGCCGGAAACCTGGGAAGGGTTAAATTCCACCTGTAACTTCACGTCTTTCGCAACGGTGATCAGGGTTCCGCCCATCTCTTCTACCAGAATCTTCTTCGCTTCCATCAAATTATCCACATATCCGTAGTTGCCGTCTCCATTATCGGCCAACGCTTCCATCTTGTTGTCTTTTATATTGCCGGTTCCAAAGCCCAGAACAGACAGGTGGACACCGCTTTTTTTCTTTTCTTCAATCAGTTTTGTCAGCTCGGATTCACTGCTGACTCCCACGTTTAAATCGCCGTCTGTGGCAAGGATCACGCGGTTATTGCCTCCCGCGATAAAATATTTCTGCGCCAGTTCATAGGCTTTATTGATACCCGCTTCGCCTGCAGTGGAACCGCCTGCCGTCAGACTGTCCAAGGCTTCACGGATCTTTACCTTTTCGTCTCCTCTGGCGCCTTCCAGAACCACCTGTTCATAACCTGCGTAAGTCACGATGGATACCCGGTCATTTTCCGTCAGCTCATCGGTCAGCAGGCCAAATGATTTCTGCACCAGGGGAAGTTTATCCTCTTCATACATGGAACCCGAAACGTCCAACAGAAAAACCAGATTGGACATGGGGCGGCGGTCAAAATCGATTTCCTTTGCCTGTATGCCCACCAGCATCAGCTGGTTTTCAGGATTCCATGGGCAGTCGGAAAGTTCGGTGGTGACTGCGAACGGAACGTCTCCGTCCGGCTTTTTATAGTCATATTTGAAATAATTGATCATTTCCTCAATCCGAACTGCATCTTCCCGGACGGGTTCGCCCCGGTTTATCATCCTTCTGATATTGCTGTAGGCCGCTGTATCCACGTCTATGGAAAATGTGGAGAGCGGATTTTCAGTCACCCGTTTAAACCCGCTTTCTACGATGGTATTATATTCCTCCGAATTCATATGATCTCCATCGTAAGCCCGCTGGTATCTTCCGGCCATTTCATTTGTGCTTCCTGCCACGCTCTCCATGGCGCCGCTGTACTGGGCGGCCATTGTAGTTTCTGCCATGGCCGCGTCTGCCGCCGCCATAGTTCCTTCTGCCACCACAGAACTCTTTCCGCCTGCGCATCCCAAAAGGGCGGTGGCTGCCATCAATCCCGATAAACCGACTGCTGCTATCTGATTTCTTTTTTTCATAATTTCCTCCATTCCGAAATGTCCCGGCGCCGGAGAGGCCCGCCCTTACGTCTGCCTGATATCAGGCGGAAGGTCCGGTTCCTCAACCCGCGCTGTGCATCTTCTCCATGAGAACCGTCAGATTGGAAAGAAATACAGGGTCATTTCGCATGACCATGCGGTCATAATAAAAGTCTTCCGGCGACTGGGCATTCTTTAATACCACGGCCGTCCGGTCATCGACCAGGCTCTGCCATCCGGTATGGAACACATATTTCGTATCCTCCGTCACCTCGATCTGAGGGGAACTTGGATATACCAGCCAATAGGAGCCGTCTTCATACTTTAATGGAAGGATGTAGGTTCCGCCTTCTTTTAACGTGTACAAAAGGCTGTTTTCCTCTCCACTGCCTACCAACGGGCTTTTCACCTGAAGTCTTTGATTATTGCTCACATAGTCTTCCGAATACAACACGCTGTCAACCACCACATCATAAACCAAGGAATCCGCCCGGCCATCCGGACCGTTTTCATAAGATACATTTTCTACCGTCACCTGGCTGAGCAGTCCGGCGTCTTTTAAATCCGCTTCCGTAAAATAATAATTATCTTCCGGAACATAGACCGCATCGGCGGGCGGAGCAGGGGCATCGGTACCGTTCAGCGCCAGACTGTCATAGGATACGGTCATGATGCCGTCCGTTTGACCGGAAGGCTCTGCCGAAGTTTCCGGCATAACGGATTCCGCAGCCATCTGATTCTTTTCCTCCCGTCCGCTTTCCACGGCCGTCTCCGCCGCCGCAGTGGTTTGAGCCGCAGCAGTTTCTGCCTCCATCATCACCTGACCTGCCGTCGTTTCCAACGCGCCGGTCATACCTGATTTCATCTGCTGTCTGCCCGTCACGCCTCCTAATACCAGCAGCGCGCAGCAGGCTGCGGCCGCCAGTCCGGCTTCGGCACGGTAATTCTTTTTCGTTTTTCGTTCTTCTGCATGGATAATCTCAGGTTTTTCCTCTTGTGAAATGTTCTTAGGCGTCAGATTGGATTCTATTCTTTCCCAAAGATCAGGCGCTTCCTGAATCTGTAAATCTCTGTATGCTTTTTTAAGATTTTTGTTCTTACTCATAGCGGCACCTCTTCAATTTACTTAAAGCAACCCTGTATTTCCATGCGACGGTTCCAAGTGGTTTTTTCATGATCCGGGAGATCTCCTTAAAGGTCAGCTCTCCCATGATTTTCAGGTTAACAATCTGTTTTTCTTCCTCCTCCAGCGTTTCCAACGCTTGTTTTAAGGTCAATTCCGCACAGATCAATTCTTCCTGGGCATTTGGTTCCTGGGGATTGGACTCCGGAATCTCATCCACCAGCTGTTCGCGCCGGTATTTCCGCAGATAATCCACAGCCATGTTGCGGGCAATTGTGAGCATCCAGGCTTTATGTTTTCCTCCCTGCCTGTACTGATCTGCAATGTCCCAGAGCTTGATGAAAAAATCAGCTGTCACATCCTTGGCGCTCTCCTCATTATGTAAAATGCTATTAACAGCGGAATAGACCGACGGAAGATACTCTTCGTAAATAGCTCTAAGCCCTTCCTGGTTTCCCTGTTGGATCAGCCCGATATTCGTTTCAAACTCGCGGTCAGTCATGCTCAACAGCTGCGCCCTCCCTGTGTAGAATTTCCCTTCTATATTAGATACGAATGAAAGAAATCATTTTTATGGTAAAATTTAAAATATTTTTATAAAATATAGCACTCGTTCTTTTTCGGCTCAGAACATGCCTTTTTCAGCATCTGCACCGAACCTGCTAGCATCAGCTTATTAAGGCCCCTGGCTCCTTCCGGACAGACCGAAATGCATCTCATGCAGGAGATACATTTCTTATCATCCGTTAAAGACGGGTCCTCCGCAGAAATGGCTCCCACCGGGCAGAGTTTGGCGCAGAGTCCGCATTTGATGCATTCTTTATCCGCATGAGGCTTTAACGGAATGCCATGGTAGTCCTTATACGGCTCATTGCCCGGAAGTTTCAGATCCATGTCCCGGATTCCGCTGTCTGATAAGATTCTCTCTTTCAGCTTATTTCCATATTCCAAAAGCTCCTTCTGATCCGCCTCGTCCGGGCGGCCTGTGGCAAACTGGTGCATAATATTGTGTTCCGTGACGGCTGCCACAGCGCCAACTACGTGAAAACCGTTATTTTCAGCGGTCTGTTTTAATTCCAAAAGGGTGTCCTCATATGCCCGGTTTCCGAACGAAACGACAACAACGGCTAACGCCCCATTGCCCTTCATCCTGTTTAAACGCTCCGTGGCCGTAGCCGGTACCCTTCCGCCATATGACGGAACTCCCATGTAAACCAGATCTTCCTGCCGGAATTCATACTCCTTTTTCTCATTTTGGTAGTCCGTCAGATCGATTTCCTGTACTTCCTGATCCCATACGCCGGTTAAAATCTCCATCACTTTTTTGGTGCTGCCCGTAGGGCTGAATGATACCATATATCTCATATTCTCTCTCCTTCCGGCCAAAAAACGGCCATTTGACCCGTAATAACAAGTTTGCATCTGCTTTTTAATCTTCGATATACACGGTGTTTTCGTTCTGTACCAGCTTCTCATACATCCAGCAGTCATATGCGTGGTCATTGATGATTCCGCATGCCTGCAGATGGGAAAATATGGTGATGGAACCCGCATATTTAAATCCGCGCTTTTTCATATCTTTACTCACCTGGTCCGACAGCTGGTTGCTGACCTCCATAAAGCCTTCCCTGTGCTTTTTATAGACATAGGTCTTTCCATTTGTAAATCCCCAGATATAAGCGTCAAAACTGCCGAATTCTTCCGCCACCTTTAAAAACTGTCCGGCGTTATGGATCACCGCCTCTATCTTCCTCCGGGAGCGGATCATCCCGGGAACCAGGAGAATCTTCTCAATCTCCTCTTCCCCAAAGGACGCCACCTTGCGAACATCAAATTCCGCAAAACACTCCCGGAAAATGGAGCGCTTCTGAACCATCATGTTCCAATTTAATCCGCACTGCATCACTTCCATCAGCAGGTACTCAAAATGGCGTTTGTCGTCATGAGCCGGAACTCCCCATTCCTCATCATGATAGTTTGTCATCGGTTCATTGATCAGACACCATGCGCACCTGTTCTTCTCCTCCATTATCCCGCCTCCTCCACGTTTCTTATCCCTCAAGTTTACGTTCTGTGAAGGGAAATGTCAAACAGGAGAAGGGGAAAATTTATAACCGGTCAAATTCCGTTTCTTTCCGCACCATTTCCACAAACTGATCCGGCGTCATCACAACCGTTTCTCCTGAATCGCGGTATCTGACGGACACTGTGCCCTCTTCCTCCTCTTTTCCGCCTGCAATCAACATATAAGGAACTTTTTCCAGCTGAGCTTCTCTGATCTTATACCCGATCTTTTCCGCCCTCGTATCGCATTCACAGCGGATCTGGTTTTTAAGCAGCTTCTGATAGATTTCTCCGGCATACCGGGAATTTTTATCTGAGATGGGCAGCACTTTTGCCTGAACCGGAGACAGCCAGACAGGGAATTTACCCGCAAAATGCTCGGTCAAAATGCCGATAAACCGCTCGATGGAACCAAATACCACGCGGTGAATCATGATCGGCCTGTGTTTTTCTCCGTCCGCTCCCATATATTCCGCTTCAAAACGCATGGGAAGCTGGAAATCCAGCTGGATCGTGCCGCACTGCCAGGTCCTTCCGATGGAATCTTCCAAATGGAAATCGATTTTCGGGCCGTAAAATGCCCCGTCTCCTTCATTTACCACATAGTCCAGGCCCAGTTCGTCCAGCGCCTTTCTCAAACCATCCGTAGCCATTTCCCAGTCTTCATCGCTTCCTATGCTGTTTTCTGGCCTGGTGGAAAGTTCCACATGGTACTTAAATCCAAACAGGCTGTATACCTGGTCGATCAGCCGGGCAACTCCCTTAATTTCCTCTGTAATCTGCTCCTGGGTCATGAAGATGTGGGCATCGTCCTGGGTAAAACAGCGGACGCGCATCAGCCCGTGAAGCTGTCCCGACTTTTCATGGCGGTGCACCAGCCCCAACTCGCCCATGCGCAGCGGCAGATCCCGGTAAGACCTGGGCTGAGACTTATAGACCAGCATTCCGCCCGGACAGTTCATGGGTTTTACGGCAAAGTCCGTGTCGTCGATCACCGTGGTATACATATTTTCTTTATAATGATCCCAATGCCCTGAAGTCTCCCACAGCGAACGGTTCAGCATGATTGGAGTGGAAATCTCCACATATCCTTCTCTTGTATGGATCTTTCTCCAATAATCGATGAGGGTATTTTTAAGCACCATTCCCTTGGGAAGGAAAAACGGAAAGCCCGGCCCTTCTTCCATAAATGTGAAAAGCCCCAGCTCCTTTCCAAGTTTTCTGTGGTCCCTCTTTCTGGCCTCTTCCATCATCTGAAGATACTGTTCCAGATCGGCCGCTTGGGGATAGGAGGTGCCGTAAATTCTGGTCAGCATTTTATTTTTCTCGCTGCCTTTCCAGTAAGCGCCTGCCACGGAAGTGAGTTTCAGCGCCTTCACCGGCTTTGTGCTCATCAGATGAGGGCCTGCGCACAGGTCCGTATACTCTCCCTGACGATAAAAGCTGATCTCCTCTCCTTCCCCCAGTTCCTCGATCAACTGGACCTTATAAGGCTCTTCCTGTTCTTTCATCAAAGCGACTGCTTCATCCCGCGTCAGAGTAAAACGCTCCAATTCCAGGTTCTCTTTTACAATCTTTTTCATCTCTTTTTCCAACGCTTCCAAATCCTCCGGCGAAAATCCCTCTTCCCGGTCAAAATCGTAGTAAAAACCGTCTTTTATGGATGGCCCGATAGCAAGCTTTGTCTCCGGGAAAAGCCGTTTTACCGCCTGAGCCAGAATATGAGCGGTCGTATGGTGAAATGCCGCCCTTCCCCCTTCGTCCTCGAATGTCAGAATTTCCAGTTCACAGTCCTCTGATATCACCGTCCGAAGATCGGCCTCCCGGCCGTTTACTTTTGCCGCACAGGCATTTCTTGCCAGCCCAGGACTTATGGCATCGGCGATCTCCAATGCAGTCCTGCTGCCGCTAAATTCTTTCATTTCTCCATTTTTTAATGTGATCTTCATATTTCCCTCTTTTCTGCTGCTTGGCAGCTTATAATACTCAAAACGAAAAAAGCGCCCTTAAACAGAATGATCTCATTCCATTCAAGGGCGCATATATACTTCACTTGTATACAGCACGGTTCCACCTTTATTTTCACTCCGGCTCCAACAAGCCTTATCCCTTAACGCGGGCACACGTCAGCATTCCTCATGCCGCAGCTCCGGAGTGGTCTTCACTGTCAATTACCGCAAAGGACTCTCAGCTTCTGCCCTTCTCTCTGTCCGGTCTCCTACAGCTACTCTTTCCATCATAGCTTTCTTGTTTCGTTTTTCACAGTATAGACCTGATTAAATATTTTGTCAATACCGCGCTGCAAATTGGAGGCTTATGCCCTGCTCCCCAGCTGTCCCTTTCGCCGGTTGCCCGGCCTTCCAAAGCAGCGGTTCCAGTATGACTATGCAGGATATTAGAGGGCGTTAGCGCGCAGGATTTTTCGTTCTGAGGGAAAGAGCCGCTTGTTTGAGCGGAGCGAGTTGCGGTCTTTCCCGAAGGTTTTTAGAAAAAATTTGCACGCTTACACCCTCTTATATCCGAATCCGGAATACTGGAACCGCTGCTTTGGACGGCCGGGCAACCGGCGAAAGGGACAGCTGGGGAGCAGGGCATAAGCCGGGAAGTAAAACACTACGATTCTCTTACAATGCTTACAAAAAACTAAAGGTAAAATTTCAAAGTGAATTCGTGATTTCTACAAAACATTGATTTTGCAGCACTTAATTCACCTCATTTCGGTTTACGTGTGACAAAAATAGAGCTATAATGACTTTACAGGAGCCTGTTTTCATGTGTGCAAGCATGGCAAACAGGCATCTGGGTCAGTGTGCAAGACTAAATTCCACATGCCAAATTTTTGTAAGATTAAATTCGGCAGTGGATTCCGTCTTGATTCTAATTCTATTTTTTAAGTAACGATGGTTTTAAATTGACTTGGTCTGCAGGTATTTCCTGAAGACATAAAAGTCTGTGTAACCTGTTATTTAAAAGCATCTTAGACAGCCTGAATGGAGTGCAACCGTTCAGGCTGTCTCTGGCTTCACTGTTGATATGATTCATAAGTACGCAGGCATCTCTCTGCTTATAGTTATCCAGACTCTGACCTTTGGGAATCACATACCGGATGTATTCATGATTTTTCTCGATCCGCCCTTTTTGCCAGGAAGAGTTCGGATTGCAGTAAAAGATTTTTGTGCGGATCTCACCATTTTTATCACACTCCAATCGCTCCGGAAATTGAAATTCTACACCATTATCGGTCAAGATTACAGGGAACAGTTCCTGAAATACCCCAATACCGAGTTTTTCTGTCAAATAATCGAAAACTTTTATGACCTGATCCTGTGATTTCTCTTGCAGCACAAAAATAAGCATAAGAGAACAGTTACGGAAAAAGAGGGTAAGGAAAGCCTGGGTGCTGTTATCCCGTCCGCCTTCTACCGTATCGAGTTCGACAACAGGAATGTCAGGATTCTTTTGAATGAATTTTTGAAAATCTTCGTAGGTACGTCCTATACGGAATTCTTTTGCAGCCAGGCTGACCCTTGTACCAGTTTTTCTTGGCTTGCATTTGTAACGCACCTTACGGCGCAGATCGATGTTCTTAGCAGTAAAAACGCCCTGGTCTATATAATTGTAGAGAGTCTTTCTGGAACAAGGAATCTCGTGTCCATGAAAAGCATAAATGTGCGCCAGTGACTGTCCTTGAGCAAGTAATGGGGAAATAAGGTCATCAAGCATTGCGATATCAACAGGAGCCTGGTTAATACCCTGTCTGCATGATACCAGCAGTTCTTGAGAGGATTTATCTGCATTCAGGGCAATGTAGAAGGCTTTGTTCTTATTGCAGGTCCGCTGTCTTGCGCAATGATTGCATACATAAGGAGCTTTGGATATTGATGCGCACTGAGGCTCCTGGTATTCAGGACACAGATAACTGCATTTAGGAATCTGCAGCTTTACATCATAGCAGCTCTTACACATCTTCACACAGCCTTTTTCATCACAAAGGAAGCGGAGGGTGCATTCTTTAAAGAGAGAACATCTGGCCGGCTTCTTCGGATCTTTCTCACGAGGCTGAAATGTGCGGTATTTCCTTACTTCCTTAGCAATGGTGCTGGGATGTTTATCCAGTTTTCTGGCAATGGCAGCAAAGGACAAGCCGTCATTTAATCCTTTTTCGATGTGGATGCGCTGGCTTGTTGAAAGGTGTTTGTGATCATATTCTTTTTTCTTAGGCATAAATAATCCTCCTTGGATGGAGGAATCCACTTACCAAGATAATAATACCATGATAGGTGTAACACTAAAATCGTCAATCACGAATTTAGGGGGTGCGGACGAAATCCTGGACTTTATAAGTCAAAGGAGGTCATCCATGTATTCTTTTGAAAAACGACTTAAAGCCGTAGAACTCTATTTCGAACTTGGTAACAATGCTGCATTGACAGTACGCAGATTAGGATATCCTGATGTCACATCGTTAGCTCACTGGGTTGATGAGTATGAAAGAAATCAATCTCTCCACGCTCAGAAACATCGCTACAGTAAATATTCTGACGAAGAAAAGGAGCGAGCCATCCAATACTATTTGAAGAATGGGAAGAACATTCTCCAAACAGTAAAAGTTTTAGGTTATCCTAGTCGTCCACTCCTCAAAGCCTGGATTAAAGAATATAATCCGCTGGAAGCAGAAAGACGTTGTCAAATTTTTAAGCCTCATGTAAGATGTACAGAAGAGCAGCAATTACAAGCTGTTCGTGAATCTTGCCGAGGTGATTTGACGATTTCAGAAATTGCAGCTATTTATAACGTAACTCCCTCGGCAGTATCAATTTGGCGAAGAAAGCTACTGGGCGAAGGGAGAAATCAAGTAATGCAAAAACCCCCTAACGAGGATAAAGATTCTATACAGCTCAAAAAAGAAAAACTGGAACTCGAAGCTGAAGTAGAAGCTTTGAGGAAAGAGGCCTGCAGACTCCAGCTGGAAAATGATGTTCTTAAAAAGGCTGCAGAACTCCTAAAAAAGATAAGGGCATCAGTCTTGAAAAACTCACCAATCGAGATAAGGCCATAGTGATTGATGCCCTGAGAAACCGATATTTATTAAAGGATCTGCTCCTCATTTTAAATATGGCTAAAAGTAGCTACTGTTATCAGGAATCCTCTCTGAGAAGACCTGATAAGTATGCGGAGTTGCGGGTAGATATCCGAAGTGCATTCGAAGAGTCATCACAACGCTACGGATATCGTCGTTTGCATATGGTTCTCATTTCTGATGGGTTTCCCCTTTCTGAAAAAGTAGTGAGACGTATTATGCAAGAAGAAGGATTGGTTGTTTATCAAAAACGTCGTCGTAAGTATAGCTCGTATAAGGGAGAAATCAGCCCAGAAGTAGAAAACCTGCTTAAACGGGATTTCCATGCTGAAAAACCTAACACCAAGTGGCTCACCGATATCACCGAGTTTGCCATACCAGCGGGGAAGGTTTATCTCTCACCTATCATTGATTGTTTTGATGGTACCGTAATCTCTTGGACAGTGGGAGTGTCTCCAGATGCAGCGCTTGTAAATCGAATGCTAGATAAGGCAGTAGATCTTTTGGGGGAGGATGAGTACCCAATTATACACTCTGATCGTGGCTGCCACTATCGCTGGCCTGGATGGATTGAACGCACGGAAAGTGCCGGGCTTATCCGATCTATGTCTAAAAAGGGATGTTCTCCAGACAATTCCGCTTGTGAAGGATTCTTCGGTCGGTTAAAAAATGAGATGTTTTATTGCCGCAGTTGGGAAGATACAACGATTGAGGCCTTCATTGAAGAAGTTAATCAATACATACACTGGTACAATGAAAAACGCATTAAAATGTCACTTGGCGGAATGAGTCCGCTAAACTATAGAAAGAGTCTGGGGTTGGTCGCTTAAGTCCAACTTTATGTCCGCACCCTCTTAGTTGGTGAAACATGAATTTAATATTACATTTTACATACAAAAAACTAAACTGTCTTGACCCTGGACTTACTCCAAGGTGTAAGATGCTCGTGAACACAGATAAGGATATAGAAAAAGGAGGGTTTTCTAATGAAATTAAAGAAATTGGCTCTTGCAGCCGTAGTTCTGTCACTCAGCGCAGGAAGTGCTTTCACATCATTTGCGGCAGGTTTTGTAAACACATCACAGGGTACAAAATACCAGTGGGGAGACGGAAGCTACTGCACGAATAACTGGGTTCGTTATAAAGACCACTGGTTCTTCTTCGGTTCCGATCAGATTATGAGAACCGGTTGGATACAGCGTGATAATACCTGGTATTTCGCCGCTGATTCAGGTGAATTACAGGCAGGTTTAATCAAAGTCAACGGCAACGCTTACTACATGAACAACAAGTGCCAGCTGATTCAGGGCAATGTGGATGTGGACGGCAAAACATATCATTTTACAGAAAACGGACCGTCAGGAGAACAGCCATACGTTTACCAAGAGTGGAACAGCAACGGAACGCTGAAACGCGGAGTTAAATTTGGCGTGAGATAGAAATTGGCGGAAGGTCATAGAGAATCCGCATTCCATCAAATCAGATCATCCAATTATAAATTTAAAAAACCATCCTTCAACCCTTTCGGTTTTAGGATGGTTTTTTTATAAAGATTTCGTATTCAGCCTTCGCTTTTTTGCTTTAAAACTTTTATCACTAAGATCAGCACATATACAAAACCGCCCAGAAACAGCAGATTAATCAAAGTGACTGCTAAGTCGGCTATGAGCTGTCCTCCTGTCAGGGCTGTGATAAAAAACAGGGCAAACAAGGCAATCAGGATACCCACGTAAATCCGGCCGAAGGGAATCTTTCTTCCGATTTTTCCGGCTTTGGCATCCGGATTATATTCCTTCCGGAGCGTTTCTCCGGTTTCCGGCTTACTTTCTTCCTGTAATTCCATAGCCGGTGCTTCCGGCGGATTTCCGGCCAACTCATCCAAGCTCACTCCCAAAACCCCAGCCAATTGAGCCAGGTTTTTGGTGCTGGGCGCCGACTGGCCTGATTCCCATTTTGTTACCGCCTGACGGCTTACTCCCAGCTGCTCCGCTAACTGTTCCTGGGACAGATGCGCCCTCTTTCTGTAGGTTTGAATCTTATTTCCCATTGACATGGCCTCACCTCCGTCTTAAAACTACCATAAAGAAGGTTAAAATACCACCAACTGATTGGCAACTATTGGTTGCAGCCGCTTATTTTCACATTTTTATTTCACCTTTCCAGGTTTCGGGAAGTACCGGAACTGCACTTTTGCAATTATTTTACTCTTAGACACATAGGGATCAGACCAGCCTCTTGCGTCTGCGGAAAGGTTCCGGTTATCACCCATCATGAAATAGCACCCTTCCGGTATTTCAAAATGTTTGTTTTCCGACGGGTCCATCTCTTCTTTCAGATACGGTTCCTCAAGGGGAGTGTCCGAACCGTTGATATACACATGTCCGTCCCTGATATCCAGGGTTTCTCCAGGAAGTCCGATAATCCGCTTCACATAATGGATTTCTTTTTTAGAAGGGCCGTTCTCATGGTCAAAGATGACGATATCGCCCCTCTCCGGCTCTCCAAACCGGTATGAAAGCCTGGAACCTATGATCCTGTCTCCCGGCATAATCGTCGTTTCCATGGAACCGGACGGAACCACGCTGTTAGCGATCAAAAAATGATTAACAAGAAACGCAATGGCCGCAGCGGCCAGAATTATCTTAACCCATTCCCATATTTCTTTTTTCCAGTTTAACTTTTCTTCACTCTTCTTCTCTTCGCTCATATCTCAACCTTCTTTTTTTATTATCATAACCTATGAAACGTTTATCTGTAAACAGCATATCGTTTTTACGCTGAATTTAATGCCGAATTTCATCAAACCGCCAGAAGTTTCATCCTAACTGAAGATAAAAGGGATGCCTATGAAATCACCGCTTTTATCAGTATTTCCAGATCAAACCGCCCTTTTTCCATAAAAATCTCTTCCAACTGCTTTAAATTGAGATCCGAATGCTCCACTTCCCTGGAATAGCGGTGAGCGATCTCCACCATGTCGTTAAGTTCCGGCATCCGTCCATTTTCCTGCCAAATCGCCTGTGCCATCTCCTGAATCAGCAGAGTGCTGACAGCGGCCAGTTTTATCTTGGCAAATGCATGTCCGTCATATACGGCGCCGCAAAAATAGGTAAAGATAAAATATACCATAAGCTGTTCGCCCCAGCACTGCCAACGCTGTGAATTACCCTCAGAACTTTCCGCATCCGCCCGAAATGCCGTTCTCCTGGCTTCATACTCCGCAGGCCCGTCCGCATACAAAGTATGAATCAGCCGCTTTCTGTAATCCGGCCAATCCTTTTTCAGCACCTCCAGCTCATCCAGAATCTGAAACATCGCTTTCATGATCCCATATCGGGTCTGTCCGTCTGTCTCATATTCCAACAGCTTCTCTTCAAATGCCTTCACAGCCCCTTCTTTCCGGTAACGCAGAAGCAGGCTGTCCACCTCGAATAACCGGCCTTTTCTAATCCGGCTCTGTAAATCGTGGGCCAGAGCCAAAACCATGGCCGTTCTGGTCTCAAACCCCACTGTCCGTTCCTGCATCATGGAGATCATCACGTCCCTTGTATCCATCAGCTTGGTATACAAAAAAAAGTCGAATTCCGGGTATTCTTCCTCCCCCGGTCTTTCTTTTGTGAGAAAACGGACCGGCTCTTCACAGCCCAATATAATTTTCGCCGCTTCCATACAGGATAAAGACAGGGAAATCTCCCTGCATCCTTCAAATTCCTCAATGTGTCTCGGATAATTGCGGCAGGTTCTGCAAAGCATTTCCGGGCCCGCTTCCGTATAGATATCGCAGAGATTTTCCTCATTTAAAAATGCACATCTCTGGGCATACTGTTTAAAGCAGGACTCCTTCCAATCGATCGAGTTATGAAGGCGGTTTCCAAAAGCTCCCTTTGTCTTCCGGTACTTTTTAAGCGACTTCTCATCGATCATGATCTGCCATCCTGCGCAGCAGGTATCTTCGCAGTCCGACGCAGTGCATTGAAATTTATTATAATAATGGGGTACTGTATATATCATTCTCAATTTTCTCCTGAAAACATAGTTTCCGCGTTTTATTACGGTCAGCGCAGAACATGCGCAGACCCGCTGAACAATTACGTATTTTCTCAATAATAAATCCGGGCGGCAAAAGGGAACGGCGTCCCTTTAGTTTAACGCCGTTCCCCCGTCCTATAAATCCCGGCCTTGCTCATACGATTAACGGATCTTGGTCAGCCCGGATCGGAAATCACAGGGCTTCAAGCTGTCCTTTCATTAAAAACGGCAGGCTCTCTCTGACCTTTTCCCGAGGCCAGTCCCACCACTTCATAGACAAAAGCTTTAAGATCTTATCCTCGTCATATCTTTTTTTAATGACTTTCGCGGGCACTCCGCCCACAATCGTATAAGGCGGCACATCCTTTGTAACCACCGCCCTGGTGCCTATAATAGCCCCGTCTCCAATATGAACGCCTGACATGATCACAGCCTCATAGCCGATCCAGACGTCATTTCCGATCACTATATCGCCTTTGTTGTCCCATGCCTCCCGGACGTGTTCCGGCCCTAACTCCCAATCTTCCCAAAACAGCGGGAACGGATAGGTGGAAAGGGAACTCATGGTATGATTGGCGCTTGTAAACAGGAATTTAGCTCCGCATGCGATGGAGCAGTATTTTCCGATCACCAGCTTATCCTGGTTGATGGGATAATGGTACAGCACATTATTTTTCTCAAATAACGTGGGATCGTTGACAAAATCATTGTACATGGTATATTCCCCAACGGTTATGTTGGGATTTTTAATCACATTTTTCAAATAAATGGTCTCTTTATCTATGGACCTTGGATATATTTTATTAGCTGGAATAGTCATAGTTCCTCCTCAATTCGATTATTCTTCTCTCACTATTCCAGCTGCTGCAATGCAAAGTTTCACCTGTATCACCTTCCTTACTCGTTTGGAGTATACTCATTTAGAGTAACACTATTTTCGAAAACTTTAAAGATCTTTTATAAAAATGCTATAGAAATTTCAGACTCGAAATCCCGATCTTCTGGTATACTTTTATCTTGTGACCGGAGTGTAACGCAAATCTGACAAAAAGCTGTTAAGATGCACACTCCAAAATGACAAATTTCAGTCTGGTACATCGATTGGAGGACACATGTTACTGAGTTTATTGGCATATATTATCATTCCCGTATACACCATACTGTTTGTTAAGGGATATAACTGGTTTACCACCAACTTTTCCGTTATCGGCAGCTTTATCCACCGGAGGGACGCATTTGTCCTCTGGGGCGTTCTGGTGGGGCTTTATTTTTATATTGTGCTCCGCTCCATCGTCAAGCAGATGGACGAAAAGCCGGGAGGGATGTTTTTGATTCCCCTTTCTCTCAGCCTTCTGGTCTGCGCAATCACCACGCCCTACCTGCCGGAAATACTGCCGTTAAAATCATTTCTTCATATTGTTTTTGCATTTTTGGCCGCCGCATGCCTGATCTTCTGCCTGTTTTTGATCATCTGGCAGCTTTGGCAGGCTCAGCCTCAGATTTACGCCTCCTATATGAAGGCGCTTTTGGCTATTGTGATCCTGTCGGCCCTTCTGCTGGTGTTAGTGGGAATCGTAAGCAGCGCCCTTGAGATCTTTTTTACCATCTCTTCCGTAATTCTGGTAAGGCGTCTGCTGAACAGGACAACGGCATCTAAGAGGGAAACGCAAAAAAACGGCGGTGGAACTGCAAATACAGCACCACCAATCCGCTGATCACTAAAAAGCTGTAAAAACTGATTCCCCTGGCTAGAAGCATGACCGGAAGAATCTGGCCTGAAGTAAATAAACTTCCGAACAAAACCAGGAAACTGCTTTCCGACGCACCCACGGAACCCGGAAGGGGAACCGCCGACACGGCCAGGCTGAGCACCGCCTGCATCATAAGGAATTGAAGAACAGGCACATCAGTCAGCCCCAGCGCCAGACAGGCGCAGTAAGAGCTGAGATATAAAAATGTCAGCTGAAGGAACGTATAGACGATCACCTTTAAAAATACCAGCGGCTTTGACCTCAGATATACTCCGCCCTGGGCGTATTCTTCCATCAGCTCTTCCATTCTGGCCGAAGCCTTTTCCCGGTCTTTCACCAGATGAATCCGGTGCAGAATGGATAAAACCTTTAAAACAATCTTTTCCACCGGCTTTCTCCAGAAAATCACGGCCAGGATAAACAGGGCCGCCAGGCCGTTGGCCAGCACCCCGAGTATAATCAGCCAGTGGATGATGGACGGAAGCCCTTTTATATATGAATAATTCAAGAAAACGGACAGGGTTCCATAGACCAGCACCGCCATCTGATAAGCGGCCGTTACAGTCAGCAGCGTAAATGTGGACTGGGCTCCGTTTAAACCATCCCTTGTCATATAGTAAAACTGCATGGGCTGGCCTCCTGTGGCAGACGGGGTGATGGAGCTGAAATAAAATCCGGCAAATGCATACTGCCATGCTCTTGACCATGGAATCCTCCGCCTGAATATTTTTAAAAGTCCGCGGATAATGGCCGCCTCACATAAGGCGAATATGCACATGCACCCGATTCCCAGCACCGCATACCATAGATTCGCTTCCCTGATCACGCTTCTGATCTCCGATATGGAACTGTCTTTAAAGAGCACAAAAAACGTAATGCCTGCCAACGCAGCCATAATCACGGCATATATAATCATTCGTTTCCAGTTCATCTGTTTTTGTTCCATATGTACCTCTATTCTGTCAGTCCGGAAGGATAAAACTGTATCCTTCCTCTTTTAATGCAGGTATAACAAGTTTCAATGCTTCCAGCGTCTTAGCCGGAGCGCCTGGGGCTCCTCCGCTTTTTTCCCCTCCGTCGTGAAGGCAGATAATTGATTGGTCCTTCACCCGCTCCATGCATTTATCATAGATGGACCCGGCCGTGGCCTTTTTCTCCCAATCCTCTGCCATCACATCCCATAAAATCATCCGCATCCCGTATTTTTTTACAAAATGTCCGGTAAACAGATTGGTAAGCCCCCATGGAGGGCGGTAATAGATCTTCCTGATTCCAAATTCAGATAAAAACCGATACCCTTCTTTAAAATCGCGTTTTGTATAAAAAAAGCTTCTGAACATGGCGTTCTGATGATCCGTGGAATGAAATCCCACCGCATGACCTTCTGATATCATCCGCTCGATGAGCGCCCTGTTTTTCTCCGCTTCTCTCGTCACTGTAAAAAATACGGCGTGGATCTTCTGTTCCTTTAAGAAATCCAGAATACGGCCCGTGTAACGGGCATCAGGCCCATCGTCAAAGGTGAGCATGACCGTATGGGAAATCCCGGTTCTTTTCATCACCTTTGGATTCCATCTTTTATTATAAATCGCCGGAATGCAGGAATGCAGCGCAAAAATTCCGGCAGCACAGGCTGTAAAAGCAGCCAATCCGCTTTTTTTCATACCACATATGCCTCCTCACTGCCGCAGCCCACATACGATAGAATCCGGCCGATCACGCCCTGGTCGTACTGCTGTTTTAACTGCTTTACATTATGTTTCATACTGTTTAAAAGAGTGTCGTCTTTCATAATCTTATCGATCTCTCTGGCACAGATTTCCGGATTCTTCTTTAAGATGATCCCGATCCCATTTCTTATAATGAATCCGGTGTTATTGATCTCCTGCTGCAAAAACGGTTCGAATACCAGGATAGGCGTTCCTGAGTGGATGGTTTCAAACAGCGTGATTCCGCCGGGTTTCGATATGACCACATCCGCTTCCTGCATATAGCGGTAGACTTCATCCGTATAGCCGATCACTTCGATATTCTCGTATTTGCCGTAAAGCTTGTGGTAAATCTCTTTATTTTTCCCTGTAATAACTGTCACTTTAATATGGCCGCAGCCGTTCAGTTCTTCATAAAACGCCGGGTTTTCCGGCAGTATTCCAAGACCGCCGCCCATGATGAGAATCTGCTTCTTTCCGTCATTTTCAACGTTCTTTTCTTCTTTTGCATCGAATTCCGGCCGAACGGGGATTCCGTATACGCAGACTTTCCTGCCGTCCACTCCTTTTTCCATCAGCCGCGTTCTCACGTTCCTGGAAGGCACCAGATAGCAGTCCGTGTTGGCATTAATCCATTCGGAATGGCTGCTGATATCCGTAATGCAGGTGATGAGCGGAATCTTATCTCCGGTTCTGCTTTTATACCAGGAAATGATCTGAGAGCAGAGAGGAAGGGTTGACAGCACCGCATCCGGCTTTTCCGTTTCTAAAAGCTGTTTCATCTTTTTTAAAAAATAGGGAAGAAATACCGGCCTTAAATCCGGACCCTTCTTTTCCATCCGGTTATAATAAGTATTATAAGCGCTGCTGCAGTGGGTCACCATCAGTCCGAATGCCTGGTAAACCCGGTCGGAGCAGGATGGAACCGCATATTCAAATAGATCGCGGATCACAACTTCTGCCTGAGGGTTCACTTTTTTCACCTGTTTTGCAAGGGATTGAGCCGCTGAATAATGTCCCATTCCAAATTTGCCTGTCATAATAAGGATTTTCATGTTCATACCCCATTTCATTCAGATACTATGGTTATAGTATGGACTTAAAATCTTTATATTTGGCTGTAAAATTTCTAAAGTTTTCTTCAGAATTTCCTATTTTGGAATAATCGGCAGACAGATGACGGCCTGGAACCTGTAATTTTTGCTTCCATACGTAAAACTTCCTCCCATTTTTTCAATAATTTTCTGAGAGGCCTTGATGCCGATTCCATAGCTTTCCACTTCAATTTCCGCTTCCTTCATGGGATTTTCCTGGATCAGGCACATATGGTCCCCATCCAGACGGACACAGAATTCCACGTTTTCTTCCTTTACCGCATATTTTCCCACATTGGTACCCAAATTGTCAAATACTCTTCTCAGCTGGGCAACCTCCGCCTGAATGGAAAACGGCTCATTCACCTGGTAATTCAGATTTGTTTTAAATCCCCGCTCTTCCAAAGACTCAATCAGATCCCCTAAAAGCTGAACGATCAGTTCGTTGCCGTCGTAGATTTCCGCTTTGTCGGGCGCATTTTCCCACACCGCATAGGAATAGGAAAACAGATCGTCCATCAGTTTTTTCATATGATAGGCCTGGCTTTTTGCCTTTTTCATATAGATTTCCGCCTGTTCGCCGGAACATTTCTTATCGGTTATCATGTCCAGATAAAAAAGAACCGATGTCAAAGGCGTTCTGATATCATGGGACAAGGAGGTGATCATCTCATCCCTTTCTTTCTGGATTCTGTCCTTTTGCTCAATTTCCCGGTGCAGGCTGTCGCTCATCTGGTTGATGGTATGGGCTAGAGAATACAGCTCGTCTCTTCCGCTTTCCGGTATCCGGTATTCCTCTGTTCCTGCCTCTAAAATCCGTATTCCCTTCTCAATCCTCGTAATGTATTTCAGCTTTTTCCTGACCAGCATGAGGAATACGGCCACAAAACAGGAAGCCGTCACTCCGGCGCTGATGATCAGAATCAGCGTTCTGTATCTGACCTCAAAATAGGCCCTCACCGTGATCTCGCCTTCCCCGTCGGAAAATGTTACCGGATAGCTGAGGGACTGGTCATGTCTGTAAGGATAATATCCCAGCTGAAGCTCCCGTTCCTTGCTCTCCTTATCCATGGTGGTATAGCAGACCTTCCCGTCCTTATATACCGTCAAAAACACATACCAGTTATCATAATTCCAGCTTTCGATCTTTTCCACATCGTTGATTCCCACATGGTTGTCCTCAATATAATTCTGAAAATCTTCCACCACGCCGTGAATATGCCTCTTATAATAATTCTGGTGATCCATAAGGGTCCCCACAACCGCATTCATCCCGTTAAATACAACCGCCTGGCACACAAAAGCGGCCAGGGCGGAGAGAATCACATAATAAAGAACAGCGATGCTGAGGCGGGAAGGATTTAAAATTTTAAACAGGGTTTTATTCAATATAGTATCCTCTTCCCCACATGGTTTTTATGTACTCAGGATTCTGCGGGTCTTTCTCAATTTTTTTGCGGATGTTGCGGATATGCACCATCACATTGTTATTAGCAGAGTAAAAATACGGCTCCTTCCATACGCTTTCATAGATATTTTCCGAGGAAAACACTTTTCTCCGGTTCTCCATCATCAGAACCAGAATTGCATATTCTCTGGCAGTCAGATAGACTTCCCTTTCCTCCAGCATCACCGTTCTGGTATCCTTATCCACCACCAGGTCGCCCAGACAGAGCTTATTGTTTGTCTGAGCGGTTCCTTTCCCCTGATAGATACAGTACCTGCGGATTAGGGACTTCACCCTGGAAAGCAGTTCGGAATAGGAAAACGGCTTGGTCAGATAGTCGTCGCCTCCTGCCGAAAATCCCATGGCCTTGTCGGAATCCTGCATCTTAGCCGTTAAAAACAGGATCGGCGCCATGGTCTTCTGACGTATCTCGGCACAGGCCACATAGCCGGACTTCAGCGGCATCATAATGTCCAGAATAATCAAATCGATGGATTCATCCGCCAAACGGACGGCTTCCTCCCCGTCTGACGCGGTTATCACCTCATATCCCTCTCCTGTCAAAAGTATCTGCAGGATCTCTATGATCTCCTGACTGTCATCGGCAATCAGAACCTTCTGTCCCATGCTGCCACCTCCTTCATACGCCTATTGTAACCCAGACAGGACTTTTTTGAAAGACCTGAAAAAAATGGTTACTGTCACGCATACGGCGCAGAAGTCGGCAATAGGCTCCGCTAAGAATACCCCGAACGCCTGATTTTCCATAAACTGAGGAAGAATAAAGATCAAAGGTATCAGCAGAATCACCTTACGCAATAGAGCCAGGAACACGGAAACTTTGGCGTTGCCAAGGGCGATAAAGGTCTGCTGGCAGGCTAACTGGGCTCCGAACAGCAGAGACACCGCCATATATATATGAATGGCCCATGAACTGTATTCGATCAAAGCCGGATCGCTTGAGAAAATCAATATAAATAATTTCGGATAGAACATGCATACCGCCCACAAAAGCGTGGCATAGGACACGCTGGAGATCAGCAGAAGCTGGAATGCCTTCTTAACTCTCTCCCCATTTCTTGCCCCGTAATTAAAGCTGACAATAGGCTGTGCGCCCTGGGTAAGCCCCTGAAGGGGAAGCAGGGAAAACTGCATAACGCTGGTCAGAATCGTCATGGCTCCAACCGCAATATCGCCGCCGTATTTTAACAGGGAAGCGTTAAAGCAGACGGATAAAATACTTTCTGTAAACATCATGATAAACGGGGAAAGCCCCAAAGCGAGACAAGGAAGCACGATCTTGCGGTCCAGTCTCAAATTCTTTTTCTTAATTCTCAGAAGGCTCTTTTCGGAAGTGAGGAATTTCACCACCCAAATGGAGGAAACCGCCTGTGAAAGAATGGTTGCCAATGCGGCTCCGCGAACGCCCATGCCCAAACCGAAGATCAGTATCGGGTCCAGAATAATATTGCAGACCGCTCCGATTAAAACGGTATACATGCTGGTCTTTGCATATCCCTGGGCTGTTATAAATGCGTTAAGTCCCAAAGCCAGCTGTACAAACAGAGTTCCCATGGAATAGATCTGCATGTAAGCCCATGCATAGGGAATCGTGTTTTCACTGGCTCCGAACAGCATCAAAATCGGTTTTCCAAACAGCAAAAAGATGCCTGTCAGAATAACGGCAATTCCAATCAGCATGGTGGTACAGTTTCCAAGGATCTTTTCCGCCCCGTCGTTATCATTCTGCCCCATCATGATGGAGGAACGGGGCGCGCCGCCCATGCTGACAAAGGACGCGAACGCCGCGATGGCCATGATGATCGGCATGGTGACTCCAACGCCGGTCAGTGCGGCGGTCCCCACCTCAGGAATATGGCCGATATACATACGGTCTACCATATTGTACATTACATTGATGATCTGCGCCGTTATGGCCGGCACCGCCAATTGAAACAGTAGTTTTCCAACCTTTTCCGTACCCAGATTGGTATCTTTACTTTTTGCTGAACTCATATTACTTCACTCCTTTTACCATTTCGTCTAAATTCTTATTCATAATCGCAGTAGCCCGATCCATGGCCGCTAAATCTTCCTCCGTGACCCCTTCCTGAAGCTGCCTGATAAATTCCTTCTTACAGCTTTGAAGCCTCTTAACCACATCTGCACTCTGTTCGGTCAGTATCAGATGGATCAGCCGCCGGTCCTTTGTATCCTTCTCAGTCTTTATAAATCCTTTGTTATATAGAGATTCCACTGATTTGGCCACCAGCCCTTTTGAAATGTTCTTATAATACGCAATATCCGAAGCGCTGTCCATCCCGGGATTGTTGGACAAAAACATCATCACTTCAATCTCATTGGGCGTAAAATGGTATTCTTCTACCGACTGGTAGCATAATTTGCGGTAAACTTTATTTACCCTTGCAAAATGAATAAAGTATCCTTCCTGTATTTTGTACATTGTACCCTCGATTCTGCTGTGGCTGCAGCTCTGCTTTTATGTAGGTAATTCTCCTTTTTGCTCTTTATTGTTCACTTTTAAACTGTTCACAATTGAACCGTTCAAAAATGAATTATATATCACGATGTGTTAAATGTCAAGAATGAATGTAGGGTGACGGAGGATTGCATAAGACCTGGAGAATCCCCCATGATCGAAATAATCAGATCATAATGTGCTAGTCATGTCAGACACATACATAACAGGCGAGTGATAGTGAATATTGCTTGAATATAATACATCCAAATACATTGTAAACAAAATATGTTCTTACGTTACACCAATAGTCAATGTTTTATTGACTTCCATATTTTCTAGTGTTATACTAATAGCAAAGGAAAGGAGGAGGACATGTACGCAATGGATTTTGCTCAGGTAGGAGCTAACATACAGAATAAATTAGTTGAAAAGGAAATGACTCAGCAAAGTTTAGCAGATGCCCTTGGTATATCAAAGCAGGTTATGAACAAAATTATTAAAGGCAGTAAGGCAATCAATGTTAAGGAACTTGCAAGGATTGCAGATATATTAAACACATCTGCAGATTCATTACTTACAGTTGGAGAAGAGCCGGTTACTGCCGATAGCCTAAGCTTTATGGGTGCCATCCATGATGAGGTGACACGAGAACGCATTAACTTAATCAGATCTGCAATTGATGAGATTCATATGCTGGAGGAATTATTGGATGACTAAAGATTTAAATGAATTTGAGATAAATGAGATAAAGAGTCACGCAAAGGAAAAATTAGGTTTGTGCAGAAAAGGAAATGATATTATCGGAACACAGATTTTCTCAATCCTTGGATTGTATGCAAGAGTGATTTATTATCCGTTGGGAAAAGATGCACCTTGGGGTTTCACCAGAATCAGCGGATCTAAGAATGATGCTTCATTGAAAAAACCGTTTGTTGCACTAAATTCTTCGATTCCCTTAGACTGCCAGGTATTTGCTGCTGCCCATGAATTGTATCATATCTGGTATGAGCAAAATCCGGATATGTTGCCTTCTGATTTGTTAAGTGAACAGGGTAAAAAGATAAGTGAGAAAAAAGCAAATAGATTTGCTGCAGAATTTCTCGTGGATGAAATATTGCTGAAACAGGAAATTGATCTATATAAAATTAAAAAGTTTACGATTAAAAGCATACTGCAGCTATCAGATTTATTCACGGTTCCATATAGAACAATGGTAAAACGGCTGGGCGAAACCGGAATTATTGAAAATGCAGTTTTAAATAAGTTTCTTGCCGAGTCAGAGGACTCCATTGAAAAATACAAAAAAATATATTCCTTAGCTTCTCAACAATCCGATAACCGCATTGTTATGGATAATCTAGTTGAGTTAGCAGTTAATGCATATAAAGCTGGTTACATTACATTTGAAAAATTAGAATATTTACTTAGAATCAGTAATTTAAAGCCGGACGATTTGGGCATTGAAAAGAAATCGGCCTGCGTATTTCCTTCTGATGATGAATTAGATAGTATCATGGAGGAATAAATATGATAGATAAAATAATTGTCGATGCCGATCTGTGCATCAAATTGGGTGGAAGTAATAAATATAGGTATTTGTATGATGTACTTCCAATGATCTCGAAGAATATCTATATGCATACGCACGCATATGGTGAAGTAATGATGCCTGCAAGTGCTGTCAGCCAGTTAAAGGACTTGATTCTGGAAGGCAAAGTAATCCTTGTTAACGAAAATGAATTGGACAGTAAGTTCCGAGCCATTTATGATGCTGCATACAATAATCTTACTAAGGTAATGGTTGATCCGACGAGACCAAACAAGAATAAAGGTGAGGTATGTTCGCTCGCATATGCAAAAGCAACAGGGATACCTATATTTGCTACAGACGAAAAAGACCTTCAGCCCATAATTAATAAGCAGTTAAATACCGGGATGGATGATATAACCTGTATCAGAATTGCAGATATTATAATGATGGCTAAAGAAGGAGAAATTGCAGTCCCAAGGAAAATTGCCAAGGCTCTTTGGGTTGTTGCCGGAAAAAGGAAAGAACTATTTGATAAAAATATTTGGCCGGCAATCGTTGAATCGTACATATGAATTAAAAAATTTTTAAACTAATCTCTCACTCATCAAAAATCTCCAAAATCCCCCTATAAAATCCATTTCCCAATAACCAGCAGCACCACAAGAAACACCAAATTAGCTGCCGTAAATATCTTCAAATACTTCCCTCTCTTTTCCGGATACTCTCTAGCCACATATTTATAAGAAATCAGACTGGCCATAGATGCGATTAACGTGCCAAGTCCTCCCAGGTTCGTTCCGACGATCAGCGCTTTCCACTGATCCGTGAAACCGGACAGAAGAAGGGCTGCCGGAACATTGCTGATAACCTGGCTGGATACCACTGCGGTGATCACTTCATTTCCATTAATAATCCTGCTGATTAGATCGTAAAAAGCCGGAACCCGCTTCATATTTCCGATAAATATAAAGAATCCGACAAATGTTAAAAGAAGGGAATAATCCACCCTTGAAAAGAGCTGCCTGTCCACAACTGTCACCGCCAGAATCACCAGCAAAAGCAGCCCCTGCCAGGGAATGATTCCTGCTACAGATCCGATGCAGGCAGTAAATAGAAAGAGATACAAAAAGAACGTGCTCTTAGATATCCCTCTCCCCTCTTCTCCCCGTTTTAAAGAAACACTCTCCACCTCTCTGTTTTTGACAGCCATCAGCCACAGTCCCAAAAGAATTAATGCCGCCGCGGCAAACGGAACCATCAGCCGGATAAATCCCGCCGGAGGGATTCCGGACAAGGAATATAAATATAAATTCTGAGGATTTCCAATGGGCGTTACCATGCTGCCCAGATTCGCCGCAATCGTCTGCATCACGATTACGGGGATCAGCAATTCCTCTAAAGCTGCCATTTTAAGCACAGTGACCGCAAAGGGCACAAATGTGATCAGCGCCACGTCATTGGTAATCACCATGCTGAAAAAGAAACAGAGGGCCACTAAAATGACCGCCACCTGCCTGCTGCCTTTTACTTTCTTTAATAGCCCTTCCCCGATCCGGTGAAAGACGCCCAGGTTCTGAAACCCGGCCATAACCGTCATAAGGCTGAACAGCAGAGCCAGCGTTTTGTAATCCGTATATGTGATATAAGTCCTGTCGGGGGCCACAAAAAACATGGACAACACGGCCAGACCTACGGCCGCCGACAGCACAGCTTCTTTTCTGATAAATTCGATTATTTTGGCCTTCATACTCTTTTTTACTTCCTCCCATTTTTGACTCCTTCCAGATTATATCACCTTTTGTGATTTTGTCACTGAAATAATTTCATTTTTCTTCTATACTACATAAAAAAAGGAAATGGAGTCGTAAGTGATGAAATACAAAGCCATCGTTAAACAGGAAGAATGCGTAGCCTGCGGCGCCTGTGTTAAGGTGTGTCCGCGCAGGGCCATCAATATCTATAAGGGGATCTACGCAGCCGTCGATTGGGGGCTGTGCGTGGGATGCGGGCTCTGCGCCGGCACATGTCCGGCCAGTGTAATAGAAAAAACAGAGGTGAATGGTTGATGAAACAGATAAATCAGAAACATTGGTATGATTATTTATGGATTGCTTCTCTTTTATATTTAACTTTGGGATTTTTTAATATCCTGTTCGCATGGCTGGGACTGATCTGCTTTTTAGTCCCCCTTGGAATCTCCATCGTCAAAGGCAATAAATCCTACTGCAACCGCTACTGCGGACGAGGACAGCTGTTTCAGCTTTTAGGCGGAAAGCTGAAACTCTCCCGCAACAAACCGATCCCGGCTTTCCTCCGTTCCAAATGGTTCCGGTACGGTTTTCTGGCTTTTTTCATGGCAATGTTCTTAAACATGCTTTTTTCCACCTATCTGGTATTTTCAGGCGCCAGAACCTTGAAAGAGGTGGTTACCGTGCTTTGGACCTTTAAAGTTCCATGGCATTTCGCAGGCACCAACCTGAATGTTCCTTATTGGGTACAGCAATTTTCTTTCGGATTTTACAGCGTCATGCTGACCTCCACCATCCTGGGCACCATTACGATGATCCTGTTCCGCCCTCGTTCCTGGTGCGTATACTGCCCGATGGGGACGATGACTCAGATGATCTGCCGGATAAAGGAATAATTTCATTGTCATGGCTGTCTGTTAAATCCTTGCAAAGGATTCAATTATTTTTGAACCAGGTCATAGCTTTCTGCGATCATACGTTTTATATCTTCATCCGGGATTGTGCCGTCTAAAATCAGGGAATTCCAGTGCTTTTTGTTCATGTGATAAGCGGGCACCACAGCTTTCCAGGCATTTCTCCAGAATTCAATCCATTCCGGGCTGGCTTTTACATTCACCCAGACCGCACCTTCCCGATCATAGATATAGGCAAAACTCTTCTTTGACTTCCGGCATCTCATGACCGTCCAGTTTTGGTCATGAAACGGGTAATCTTCATAAACATCCGGCAGTGTTTTACAGTATTTGATAACCTCTTCTCTTGTTTTCACAACACTCTCTCCTTCCATTTCTTCTGTTATGATACCTCCCCCAACCGGGGGAATCAAGTGTTTAAATGAAATCTTGAACGGCTTATTCAATGGTATAGGGCGTCACAATTTTCTTCGCCTCGGAAAGTCCGCATTTTATCATATAATCGCGCACGTAGTTTAAAATATGGCAGTAACATTTCGATAAATGGGCGGAAAAATGAGATACGTCCCCAGCGTACAGATAACCGCAGGCTTCTTTTGCCATAACAGTAAGTGTTTCATCGCTGGAAGGGCCGTCGCAAAGCATGGAATAATAATATCCACTGATTATCAGTTCACCGATACTCTCTAATATAATTTTTAGCGGTGGCAGTGTTTGGCGGTCCGTTACACAACGGATGATGTCTTCAAAAAGGAGCGCCTCCGCATGATCCGACCGGGCCTTCAGGCTATTTTTATCCGTTTCATCAATATAGGGAAACGCAAGGACTGCAGCTGGCTTGATGATAATGGCCATAAGCTGTAAACTGCTTAAATACAGCAATGTTTCCATCTTCAAATTCTTGTTTTTCATGCACTGCCGGATCGATTCATCTTCCTGCCAGATGACCTTTGTTCCTTTGGCGTTATAAGTTTTGGCAAAACCGATCTCATTTAACATGGCCAGCGCCCTTCGCACCGTGGATATGCAGACACCGTAATTTTCAGCCAGCACCGCCTCCGGAGGCAGATACGCACCCACCCGGTAAACGCCTGCGCCAATTTTATCAATCAGGTCGCGGACGATCTGCATATAGAACGCATTCCGTTCGTACCGTATATCAAATGTAAAAACGGATGATCCTTTTTCCTGTATATCAGGAAATTCCCGGGACAAACGGTAAAGCTGCCGTCCGATTCCATATCTGACGGCCTCATACATTATGCCCAGCCGCCGCTCTGTCTCAGGGCCATCCCGCGACACAAGCCCTTCCATCACCCACTTTGCGCTGTTAAACTCATTATAGGTTAGTATAAGGGTTTCCAGTTCTTCATAATTTTGAAAAAGCGGCATTTTTGCATAGAGCTCAAGGCTTGCATATAAATCTCTCACCAAAAAATTCCCCGACTGCTCTAAGAATTGATTTAAAAAGGATAGTAATATCTTCGTTCTGACGGCAGGTTCTTTTCTGTACATATTTTTTAAGACTGTTTCCCATTTTTTCATCTCTTCATCCCTGCACACGGCGGCGGAAAATGAAAAAATAGGGGGCATAATCCAAAACATCGTTTCACAGACATCCAAAATGCAGGTTTTGTATTCCAGCACGGACCGGGCCGCAAAATCCTTATCCATTATCCCCTTATCATAAATGACAACCGCATGTTTCCGTTCTTCCGTTCGGATATATCCTTCTTCCCTCAGCCGGGCCATAACGTCTTTCATGGTGCGGATGCCCACATGATAGGAATCGCACATCATTCTCATGGAAGGCAGAACGGTTCCGCAGGCCAGACGCTCGGTCACAATTTGTTCATGTAAATCATCATAAACCCGCTGGAATAAAGTTTGTTTGTTTTTCATAGCGCACCTTCTTTTCAATCATATTCCCTTTCATGTCTGAATTTTATTGTAGAACAAAATCCCCTGAAAAGCAACAAGCTATATGTATACGTACCCAAATGTTGTATTGGGTTTTACAGGCATCCATGATACAATAAAAACGCAATTATAATAAGAGGTGTTACGATGAATCATACAATTATTTCATTTTTAAATGGGAAACTGAAGCAGAATACGGCTTCTCAGTACATCATAAGAGCTTTTGTAATTTTTGCTGTACTGCTTACGATTATTTTGACTCTGATCTGGAACACATCTCTGTTAAATTCCGTTTTACAGCGCAGTACAAAAGAATATGTGGAAGATGTTTCAAAACGGCTGGCTTCTGATGTTTCGTACCGCCTGACCAGCTTCAGTTTATATATTGAAGCGATAGCGGACTCATTAGGCAGAATGCCGGATTTTTTGGAGACAGAGGACTATCTGGACCGGAAAGCCGGTGCGTTGGGATTCGATTCCATAATAATTCTCGATAAAGACGGCACAGTTATACCAAAAGGGTTCTACTGTGAGTATTTCGACGAATGGAAAAAAGAAAGCGTTAACTACTATGACAAAACCAGAGTAACCTATATCGACGGCCACAAAATTCTATTTACCTCTCCTATTTTTAAAAATGGAGTGGCTGACCAGCTTCTGATTGGCATGTATGAGAACAAAAGCATGCAGCGGCTCATACAATCGGTGGGGTTCAGCGGACAAGGCTTCAGCTGCATTACGGACCAGGATGGAAAGCTGGTGGTAGCGCCCACGGATTCGAAACCGTTTCTGCGGATCAACGACATCATTAATCAGGGTTCAAACGGCAAAGAAATTATCGCAGTCAATAACATGGTAGAGGATATTAAAAATCACCGGTCCGGAATATTATACTTTACTTCCACTCAAGGACAGCCGTCCATCATGTCCTACTGCTTTTTAAATGTCAACGACTGGGTTCTGCTTGCCATAGTCCCACAGGATTTAATCATAAAAGGCAGCGATGCCTATGTACAGCGTACCTTCGCCATAATCGGAGGCATCTCCGTTATCTTTTTCATCATACTGGTTAATATCGCTTATTCCAGCAGAAAAAACCGGAACGATCTGGAACAAATAGCTTTTACAGATCCCTTAACAGGCGGAATCAATCAAGCCGCATTTCAAATAAAATGCGGTCAGTTATTGGCTCATAAACCGCCGTCTTCCTATACGATCGTATTTATCAATGTGAAGGGATTTAAGCACATCAATGAGAATTTTGGAACAGAGGCGGGAAATGAAACCCTGAAATTTATTTATACCACTCTTGAAAAGCATTTAAAAAATGGTGAGTTTGTGACCCGAAGCGAAACGGATCATTTTTCCCTGTGTCTGCATGAAAATGACGAAGCAGTGATCCGAAACAGGCTGAAAAAAATGACGGATGAGATCGCCTGTTTTAATCACAGGGAGCAGATTCACTATACGCTTAATTTGGTCCAGGGCGTATATATTGTGGATGATCCCGGCCTGGATATCAGAATCATACAGGGGCGGGCAAGAGCCGCCTGCAGATACCAGCCCGGAGAAGAAGCCTGTTCCTTCTATAATAACGAACTGATCGCAAAGATCAATCAGGAAATGGAACTGAACGGATTATTTGATGACTCCATCCGAAATCATGATTTTCAGGTTTATCTTCAGCCCAAAGTCTGTTTGACCGATCAGACGCTTGGCGGAGCCGAGGCTTTGGTCAGATGGATTCATCCGGAGCGCGGAGTGATCTATCCTTCTGATTTCATCCCTCTGTTTGAATCCAATGGAAAGATCTGTGCTCTGGATCTCTATATATTTGAAGAAGTATGCAGACTGCTTTGCCGGTGGGCCGATGAAAAGAAACCTCTGATCCCGGTCTCCGTCAATTTGTCCAGAGTTCACATGAGGGACCCCGGCTTTTTAAAGGCTTTTGTAGCGCTCAAGGAGAAATATAAGATTCCTGACGGACTCATCGAATTGGAGATGCTGGAATCCGTATTTTTTGATGCACAGCAGCTCAATCTTGTAAAAAATGTGATAAAGGACATGCATGAGCATGGATTTCTATGCTCTCTGGATGATTTTGGATTCGGATATTCTTCCCTTGCATTGCTAAAGGAATTCGACGTGGATACAATCAAATTGGACAGGCAGTTTTTTGTTGACAGCATGAATGAGAAATCCTGGAAAATCATTTCAAGCTTCGTCAAACTTGCGGATGAGCTGAACATTTCCGTGGTGGCTGAGGGCATTGAAACAGAAGAACAGCTCGCCTCTCTGCGGGCTATCAACTGCGAAATGGTCCAGGGATACATCTATTCAAAGCCTCTTTCCATTGACAGCTTTGAACGCTGGGCTGACTCCTTCACCCAAAATCAAGGGACTCACTGATTGGTTTTGAAGGAGGTCGCACAGATTGAAAAAAGGGATTACAAAATCATTGATTATTATTATTTCTATAATCATGGTTTTTACATTGCTGATAAACTACATACTTCGAATCCGGATTATCCATAACACCGCAGCGGAAAAATCACAGGAACTGTTTTGGCAGATTGAAACTCTGATAGAAGCAAATGCAGAGGAACTGTCACAGATTCCAACTGACCGCTCAACGGTGCTGTATGCCATTGACCCTGAAAGCCATGTGATCATCGGATGTACGGTTGACCGATATATTGGAAGGAATGCGGAGGAACTGGGATTCCGGCTGGACGGTATTTCCGGCGAAATAACCATCACCCATCCGGTAATCGACGGTAAGCCAACTTACTGTGCGGTTAAAAATTCTTCTTCCTTTATCCTGGCAAGAACTTATCTGGAATCCGCATTATATAAGCAGGTATTGATCGACACCTGGCTTTTGGCCATCGATATCATCCTGCTGTCCGCTTTGTCAATCGTCTTTATCTATTTTTATTTGGACCGGAACCTTGTAAAGGGGATTGTCTCCATCAATAAAAAACTGCATGAAATTGAACAGGGTAATTTCAATGTCAGTTTCAGCGAACATGCGGTTCCTGAGCTGTCTGAACTCAGCGATCATATCAATGCGATGCTGAAAAGCGTGCTGAGTTCTTCCAAAAAGATCTCCATCGCTTTAGAGCTGTCAAAACTCCCCATCGGCATCTACGAATATATTCCGGGATCAAAGCGGGTGCAGGCCACCAGCCGGGTTAAGGATATATTGATGCTGACAGACGAAGAAGTTGATACTATACTGGCGCATCCAGAGTTGATTCCGGAAAAAGAGGCAGAGCTGAAAAGAAATCCGGTGAATCCGGAGGACAACATCTATAAGCTCTCATGCCCCATAGAACGGTATATTCGTTTCGAAGAATTTACCTATGAAGAGAGTAATCTGGCCATTTTAATCGATGTAACCCAGGAGATTCAGGAAAAGCGGCGTATCGAACAGGAACGTGATATAGAGCCGCTGACCGGGCTCTTTAACAGGCGGGCATTCTATATGCGGATGGAACAGCTCTTCCGTTTAGAACGTCCGCTGAAACACGGAGCGATGATGATTATGGACGCGGATCGGCTGAAAGAAACCAATGATCTGTACGGGCACCGAAGCGGTGATTTCTATCTGCAGAAATTGGCTCAGGTGATTTCCGTATTCGGCAGAGACAACGCCATCGCCGCACGCTTAGGCGGTGATGAATTCGCCCTCTTTTTATACAACTATTCCACCAAAAAGGAACTTGACCGGATCATAGAAATGATTACCGACAGCCAGGACCGCCATACGCTTATAATAGAGAACGGCATCGAAGTCACTCTGCACTTTTCCATAGGCTGTTCCTTCTATCCGGAGGACAGCTGCGACTACCACGTTCTGATGAAACTGGCTGACGAAAGAATGTATCAGAATAAAAAGAGACGGAGTGATGCCGGTATCTCCAAACAAAGATAACTGTTTCCGGCTTTTCCTGATTACTTACACCAAACGCCCCCGTTCCAGCCGGCATCTGTCACCGGTTGGAACGGGGGCGCATCACTGTCAGTTCTGCCTGACCATAACTTTTTCTCCGTGCAGATCGGACTCCCCGTTAAATTCAAATCCAAACTCCCGATAGAGATGGATTGCCGTTTGATTTTCTTCCACAACGCTCAGATATATCTTATCACAGCCATATTCCCTTTGAATCTTGTCCAATAAAACCGGAAGGCAGGCCTTTCCATAACCTTTTCCCTGATATCTTTCATCTATTAAAAACCGGTCCATCCAGACCCGGTCTTCCATACTTTTTTCTTCCCAAAGACAGTACATGGCAAAACCCACCAGCTGACCGTCGATATAAATTCCCACCGGCCTCCAGCATGCCCATTCCCGAGCCTCATCCAAACATTGTTTTACGGTTTCCACAAAGCCCTTCTGACTTCCGGCGATATGAAGTTTTAACACATCCTCCATGTTTTCTGCCGTCACGGGCTCAAATACGATCTTCATGTTCTCCCTCTTTTCCTCAGTTTCAGCAATTGATGTTTTTTCGTAACCGTTCATCCCTCCGATGTCTGTGGCGGCTCCGGCAGTTTCTATGGCCTTTCCTGTGACTTTGCAGGGTATTAGCAATTCTTAACGCGCAGAATTTTTCGTTCAAGGGAAATGTCCACTTGTTTGAGCGTGAGCGAGTTTGGGCATTTCCCTTGGTTTTTAGAAAAATCCTGCACGTTTAGAAGTGCTTATGCCCGAAACCGGAACAGGAAAGGCCATAGAAACTGCCGGAGCCGCCACAGACATCGGAAGGATGAACGGTTACGTTTTTTCATTATTTCACTATAAACGATAGGGTTACCCAACGGTCAAGAGAGGGGAAGCTGTTTTTCTTACGGATTTATCCCCATCTCAGGCAAAATTACCTGCCAGATCTACGGCCTGGGGCGCAGCTATAAAGATATGTTCCGATACGCGTTCGATGGTTCCGTTGACGCAGTACACGGCTCCCAACGTAAAATCAATCACTCTGGGGGCATTTCTGGAGTCCAGTTTTTCCAGGCTGATGATCACCGTTCTTCCCTCCAAAAGATAATCCGATATCTCCTTCGCATCCTCCATGGATGTGGGGCGGAGCATCATTACTTCCATAGGCGTCTCCTCTTTTGCCGCCGGCGCATGAAAGAACAGAGCCGGCATGCTGTATTTCACCTCTCTGGTCTCTTCCCGTTCCTCTTCCTGGTCGTACTCATAATCATCCTCCTCGTCGTAGTCGTTTAAACGAATCGAATCCATCATTTTGTTTAAAATGTTCATGTTCCTTTTCCTCCTAAACCCTTTCTTTTATGTTCAAATCCTCCAGCCCTTTTTCAGGCTTGTCTGAAAAAATTTCCAGATATGCTCTGGGATCTTCTTTCGTTTATATATAGTATATTCACCACCACGGTCCGATAATCCTGTTTATTTTCCAAAACATGAAAGAATCCCGCTTGCGGGATTCTCCGCCTGCGGCGGGTCGCGTAAACGACATTATACCTCACCGCCGCAGTGCGATCCCATAGCCGACAAAGTTGGCATTGGAAGGCTTTTTTATATCATAGGGGCATTTTCCTATGATATAAAAAAAGAGCCGGAACCGACTGCTTAAAATGTCTGGTTTCGACTCTTTTTTCTCATCCCGGCTGCACTCCCGGTTCCCCTTCATACTTCACCGACCGGTCTTCCCCGTTAAAAATGGAATTGACATACATCCGGTTTTCCGATTTCATCACCCAAAGCTCTCCATTCCCAATCCAAACGCCCTGATAATTGAAGTTCAGCTCTTTTTTACTGTCTTCCTTCAAAAGTTCTATAAAGTCATCCGTAAAAATATCGTCATAATAGTCCAGAAACTCATCCGCATTATGTACAATCAAATCTCCGTCCGGCACAGTCACCTTTCTGGGATAAAGAATCATCTCGGCCGCTTCTTTCTTCTCTTCCGCTTCCAGATGGGAAACAAATGTCTTTATAAATGTATCCGCCTCCTCTTTTCCGATCCCGGATACCGAAAACATCTCATCGCTTTCCGCTTGATCAGATACGGTTTCTTCTGCTTCAGATGCGGTTTTCTTTGATTCCGGTACGGTTTCCTTATTCTCTGTGCCCGCTGATGTGATTTCCGATGAAATCTCCTGGGAAGTTTCCGTTATGCTGCTTGTTTCCTGCTCCGTTTTTTTAGTCCCGCAGCCGGAAATCAATACCGCAGCAGCAGCTGCTGCCAGTAATCCATATATCTGTCTTTTCATAATTAACACTCCTCTCTATGAATTTGATGGCCAGCATATCACAACGAAAGAGAAAATAATTTAAGATTTTCATTCATCTTTCATAATTTTTTAGTTATACCGGCCATAATGCCAGACTTAAACAGCGCATTGTCTACAACCAATCGCCTGTATATCCTTATTTGTCCCGGCTCTATTCGCAGAAGAAAATAATCAGGAAGCCAATAAATAATTCAAAAAAACTGGTTTTCGCTTTATTTTATTAAATTGTGTCTGCAAGACCTGCAATTTCGTTCCTTAAAAACGCATAAATATTAATGTCAAGAGCATTTCCATATCTTCAATCACAGTTTTTTAGTTGTTATTTCAACAATATATTGACTGTAAGTTTTTTTTATGGTATTCTTTCAACAACAAAAGAAAACAAATAAAAATCAGAATATAGAGAAAGCGAGGAACCACATATGGCATCTTATATCTTCAGTGAAATCAAGGAATCCGACAAAAGAGCACAGAGACAGCTGCATACCTTACTTACCAATGCAGGAATCGTTTCGGAACAGGCAGCCGACTTTACCCTTGGAGTCTTCGATGAAAACTATAACCTGGTTGCAGCCGGTTCAACCTATAAGAACCATTTTCACAGCCTGGCAGTTGATGCCGCTCACCGTGGCAAAGGCCTTCTCAGCCAGGTGCTCTCTTACCTTTATGAAGTTCAGTTTAACTTAGGCAATCACGAACTTTATTTAAAAGCTCACAGAGACCTGATCCCGATGTTCAACAGCATGGGATTTCATGAAATCGCCCCAATCGGTAAAGATGAAGTTTATATGGGAAACCTGAAAGCATTCATGAGCCAGGATACCGCTTTAAGTGCATAATAATTAAAAGCCGCTGCATAATATGCAACGGCTTTTCCTATATTTCTTCAGTTGTTCTTCAATGTTTCCGCTATAACGTCCTTTACTTCTTCTGTCCTGATTCCGAGCGCCGCCGACAATTCCTCTTCAAATGAGCGCTCCACCATGGACATGGTTTCCGCATCGGAAGACGCCATCTTCTTTCCTGCGCTTGTTCTCTCCCTCTTTCTCTGGTACAGTTCCTTTACGATCCTGACCCTGGCCCGGCTGTCGCCGGAATGAAAGGCTTCCTTATATTCTCTTTCCCTCATCTTCTCATCACGGATTGTCAGAGGTTCAATATCCGGCAGTTCCTTAATCACCTTTACCGCATCTTCCTTTGACATCACAGGACGCAGGGACTCCTTGGCCTTTCTCACCGGGACGTAAATAGTCTCTTTTATCTCTCTTATAGGATGCATAATGTAATACACATCTTCTTTATCCATCATTTTAAGCGTTGAAATCCCTTCAATTCTGCAGACTTTTCCGCTCCAGTGAACTACATAATCCTGTTTCTCATACTCTGTTTCCATCATCTTTCACCACAACCCTTTCCATGTGCAGACATTGTTCCAATACTATCATAACATCTTTTTTTCCGTTTCATAAGCGATTTTTAATTTCTGCAAGCTACTGTAATTTCAGCAGCTCGCCGGCGATGTCTTCTGTATTTCCAATAATCCGGTTCACCTGGGAAAGCCAATAAAATGTCGACGTATTATCATCGCATTTAAAATATGTATCATCATGGTGACATAAGTAAATTTTTTTGTTCAGCGCTATCGCTATACCAAATTCCGTATGTGTTCCTCTGCCCTGTGGAGTTAATATGATTACAACATCAGATTGCCTGATTCCTTCATATTCCTTTTCACCAAAGGACTTTAACGTTTCCAAATCGATCTCTTTCACCGGGCAATGCATTGTCCAATCATAAGTATGCTCCCAACCGGCATGTTTCAGCCGTCCCGAAAGATCACGCACTTGTTCGTAATTTTTAAGACTTGAAGCAATATAAAATTTCATTTATCTCCTCCACACCATATAAGCTTTTACTTTAACAGTCTCATTAGTCCAGTTTTAAATCGCAGGATGCATTGGGGTCCATATTGCCGCCGCTGTTTACATACAGCTTAGCCAGCGCATCATAATCAAAGGTTCCTGAAGTATCCTTGTAAAATTTCTGTTCTTTTCCCAGCCAGATCACTCCGTTCTTATCCACATCGATCAGCGCGCTGTCCTTATCGTCCACCACAAAATAAATGGCAAAAGAGGTAGCCTCATCTACGGTCTGGTCTGTCTCTTCCAACTTCATACTGCGGAACACATCCGCCACTTCCTTAATGGATTCCGGGTCCTCCTTATAATAAGAATAACATTGATATCCGTAATACATAGTCACAGATTCCGCTTTTCCGGCATCTTCCATCAAAGCCTCTACCCTTTCATCCGGGACTTCCTTTTTAGTAGAACAGCCTGACAAAACGCCTAATGCCAGCAGGCCGCATAATATAACGGCAATAACGCCCTTTCTCTTCTTTTTCATACCGTTTTCGCATCCTTTCCAGTAATATAAACGCAAACCATACTGTAATTTTAATTATTACAGTATGGTTTGTCAAGCTAATTCTAAAATATATTTCCCGCCACATACCTTACGCAGTAACTCTCCGCAGGGTCCGGCATATCCATCTTTCCGATCATCCGGTCAATTACCGGCGCCGGAACTGTTCTGGCACGAATCTTATTTCTCTGCAAAAGCTGCTCATAGGGAGCTTCTATATAGAGAATTGTCACTCTGGCTCCATATCCTTCGAACAGACTGCATAGCTTCCTTCTGGTATCTGAGATGATGTTGGTAGCATTCCAGACAAAAGGCTGTTTTTTTCTCAAATATGCTTTTGCCCGTTCCCTGGCTTCCGCCGCCACGGCTGCCGATCCGTCTTCCGGCCCAATCCCCCATTCCTCCCTGATCTCATCCAGTGAAATCACGGGAAGCTCCGATAAATGCTCCTCTATAAACGTATCTTTTCCCGCCAGGGGCAGGCCGGACATCAGATAAACGGGAAATTCCGTTTCATCATACAGGCAGTCCCTTGGCCAAACCCGGGCGCCCTGATAAAAACGCAGTCTGGTATACGCATTTGCAAATGCCGGTTTCTTCTCATAACAGTTCAATTCCCGGCAGTATTCCTTAAAATAATCCACGGACGAAAGCATTTGTTCCGAATCCCCGCAGATCCGTCCCAGAATATCCGCCTTTGCCAGCAGATACAACAGAGGAAACCGGACGCATTCTCTTGCACGCATCAGGAACACATCCACCGGTTCTTTTTCCATAAACAGACAGGGCAGCCCATGATAGCGGATCAGCCAGGCGATCTCTTCCCGTTCCTGAAAGCTGATCTCAAAAACGGCCTCATATTCCTTATAGCAAAGCTCCCGGAACATTTTAGCGCCGGTCACCGCATGTTTTGGGGATATCACCTGCCCATCTTCTTCCTTCGTACACCTCACCTTTCCTATATCATGGAAAAATGCGGCCATACTTAAAATCCCCTTTTCATCTTCATCCAATAAGTCCCACTCCGGAAGTTTTTTTATCTCCTCTAAGACCTGCTTCGTGTGATTCCACACATCCCCCTCCCCGTGGTAAACAGGGTTCTGAGGAATCCGTTTCATCCGTTCTTCCAGCTTAAATTCCGCTTCAAGAGCCGCGGTATCATAATGAACGTCTGCCAGAAAACTCATAAGTTTCTGCTTCATGATCTACACCTCCCTGGCAAACAGATCCGTTCCCGGTTTTAAGCGGTTGGGGATCAGAGGCCGGTCGAGCCAATGGGTTTCCGTATCCAGAATCGTGTTTAAAAAGGAACTGCGGACGTATTTTAACCGGTCCACAACGTAATCTCCTTCTTCCACTTTAATATAAATTCCTTCCATCAGGTCGGTCCCGTCCGTCTGCTGCTTTGCCAGCTCAAAGGACAGTCCCTGATCCCGGCACTGCTTCTCCAGCACATCTAAAAATCCGGCGGATTTAAAATGGGATTTTCCAAGATAGGAAGCCAGCTCTTTTAAACTGTCCGTTTTTCCTTCAAACAAAACCAGCACAGACACAATAAACGGATATCCGCTCAGCAATTCCCTCCGTTTCTTCGTGCTTAAAAAAGCATTTTTCTCCCTGTCAAATAGATCGAACTCCATAAAATAATGGGTCAGCTCATCATAATATACCGTATGCTTGGCATACAGCCATTCTCCATACATGATATATCTGGTTCCTAGCAGCCGGTAAAGTTCATTCCTAAAACAGTTGGCCCACATCTTAAACAGATCAAACTGCCTCTCCCCATATCCTCCGTTTAAGTAATGGCCTCTGCTCTGCAGCATCAGTTTTCCGCCCTCACCAAAACTGATGCCGCAGTTAGCGCCGTCCACCTTTTCTTCCAGCACTACAAACCGCCCTTTTATCTCCTCAAAGGGCACATTTTTTAAATCTTCATCCCCGGCCTGTATTCTCGATCCCTCAATGTGCCGGGTTCTTGGGTATTTTAATATTGTTTCCATATAATCAGCCTCATTTCTTTACGGCTGATACGATGCGGCCGGAATCTCCCATAGATACAAAAAGGCTGCAGAAACAAACGTCCCGCAGCCTATCTCCCAGTAAGCCCCATGCCGGATCGTATCAGAGTTTTTAGGTAACAAAAATAAACAGGATATTATGGATTCCCTGTTCCATCTTTGCCTGAAACTCTGATACGATTACATGGTTCTCACCCTTTCCTGAATATTGTCTTTTCCCATTATATTACGGTCAAACAGTTACATTGTCACTATAACACCACACCCCAGTAAAAGTCAATCCGCTTTCCAAAGCAATTTATTATCTGAAAAATCCACATCCAGCTTCCCTTTATCTTTCATCCATGAAAGATAGGAACGCAGGGTGCTTCCAACCAGCACATACTGCTCAAAATTCATGGCCAGCCCGTATGTATCAAACAGCTGTTTCATAATGTCCTCAAAGCAGGAAGGCGTTTTGCAGATTTCTAAAATCTTTTCCTCGATCTCCAGAATCTTTTCCCTGTTGTGCTCAAGCAATGTTTTAAGATCCGTATCCGCTGCCGCATGGGCGGGTACAAACAGACCGGCTTCCATTTTCCCAACCATATCCAGGGTTTCCAGGTACTTTTCCACATCGTAGATAAAGGATACCTGGTATTTTTCCAAGGTCTCCAGGCTGCTCAGGCAGTCGGCCAGGAATACGGTATTATCGGGAGTCCTGATGCCGATCATCTGGAAAAAATGTCCCGGCAAAGGGATCACTTCCAATTCCTTCGGGAAGCTCTCATCCGACACATCCACCGCTTCGCTTTCATCCGCCAGCAGGAATTTGTGTCTTAAATCCCGGCAGGGATATCCGCCGTATAAAAAGGCCGGCTCCATCAAGGGATAATTTACAAACGGCAGCTCCATTCCTGACGTAAATATCTTACACCCGGTCTGCTTTTGCAGATAGCGGTTGCCCCCGATGTGGTCTGCATTGGAATGGGTATTGATAATTCCCTTCAGATTCCAGCCGTTAGCATTTAAAATTTTTAAAATCTTCTTTCCCGCGTCTTTATCGCCGCCGCTGTCAATCAAATACGCCTCCGAATTTTCCCTGACATAAATACCGGCCTTTGCAGGGCTGTTTATATAGTAGCTCTGCGGCCCCGCCTGCACTAATTCATACATTCCGATCTCCTCCACTCTCCGGGTTCTGCCGCCCTACTGTCCGGGCCGCAGCCAAATATTGAATTAATTATACCATATTCGGTGAAAAATGGGCATTTTTCCTCCATTCATGAAGAAAGTTTCTTTTACAATCCAACGCTGCGTGATATAATAAGAACATATTTTGCTTAATTATGATATCGATCTGAATACGTGGTCATAAGAAGCTGACAAAGCATACAAAGGAGTAGAAATGAAAAAAGTACTAATACAAGACACCGGCAATTCAAACCAGGAATCTCTTGCTGCGGTTTTGAACGGTCACTATGATTTAATGGTCTTAAACCAGGACAAACTGCGGGTATACCTGCGGAATTCTCCCAATGAGATTGCAGCCGTAGTCCTGGATTTCCACAGCCCTAATCATAACCCAAGAATCCTTCCAGCCTTAAATTCCGATTCCAGGCTTTCCCATATCGCGGTTGCAGCAGATGTCGGATCGGGGGAAAAACAGTTTGAACAGAATGCATTACAAGCCGGTATCACTACACTGATACGATCTCCTTATGATGCCGATATCATCTCCCTTCAGATTGATCATGCCATAGAACAGGCGTCCAAACAGGGACAGTTTCTGCATCAATATGAACAGACGAAACAGCGCTTTGATGCCGCACTCTCCAGTGTGGACTGTGGATTTATCGTGCTCCGGTTCACGCCGGACGGGTCCGTAAAACTGGATTATCTGAACGATTTTATGTACCATATGCTTGGTCCCTCCGTTCATGAACTCCTACATCTGGCCTCTGAAAATGTATTTGCAATAATCCATCCAGATGACCGGGAACCGATTAAACGATGCCTTATGAACGCCCAGGATAATGACAGCGTCACCTTTTTGGAACTCTGCCGGATCGGTTTGGACGCTCCATACATATGGGTGCAGTTAAAAGGCCATACAGAAAAAAATGAACTGGGTGAAACCATCTTCTACTGCGCCTGTTCTGATATTACAGAAGAAAAGAACGAACAGGAAAAAATACATTTCAGGGACGCCGCAGTTGATATCGCCGCGGAACAGACAGGGATTGTATTCTGGACCCTGGATCTTCAGGCCCAGACGGTGATCTATGACAATACGGTACAAACCATTTACCGGGATAAGGGGCGCATTCACCGGTGGCATAATAAAAATCTGGTCCATCCGGAAGACTTAACTGAGGCTATCTCCTATTTTGATCGGATTTTTTCCGGATATCCGGCTCCTCCAATTGAAATACGGTTAAAGGACGAGAACACGGGCGAATATTACTGGCAGAAGATCACTCATACCCTTCTGCCGGATGAAAACGGCAGCATTATAAAAGCGATTGGCTCCTCCATCGACATCACGGAACGGAAACGGCTGGAAGAGGCGTTTAATGAACAGATGTCCTTCCGGAATATTGTAGAGCAGAATGTGGCCAGTTACTGCCGGATGAATCTGAGCCAAAACCGTCTGGGGCCCGGTATAGCGCCGCACAAAGATATGGATTATCTTTTTACCTTCAATACGGTAGACGAATTTTTCAATTCCGTGTATCCGTTCATCCCGGATACTTTGCAGAAGCAATCCTATCAGACTCTTTTTTCACGAACCAATATGATAGAAAGTTTTCTGGCCGGAAAACATCACCTGCAGTTAGAGCATAAATCCATCGTAAACAACGGCCTGACCGAATGGGTGGAAACCCATGCAAATATTATGAAAAACCCGAAAACGGGGGATATCGAGGCTCTTTTGTATACCTTTGATACCGACAACCGGAAGGTAACCCAGCTTTTATTTGACAAAGTGGTCAATTCTGAATATGACTATCTTTCCACTGTCGATATTCCCAATGACCGCTATAAGATGTACAGCCATAATCCTCACGCCACATCCATTCCGGACGCCTTCGGTTCCTACCGTAAAATCTATACGGATATAGCCGAAACCCAGATCAGTAAAAGCACAAAAGACGATTATCTCTATCATCTGGACCCGGTGAACATCCTGAATGAACTGGAAACTTCGGATCAGTTCTCTTTCAATTTCGAGACCATCGAAGGGGACGGCAGCATCCGCACACGGAAAATGCAGCTCTCCTATCTGGACCGGAATGCCAAGATTCTATGCGTAACCCGGAGGGACATTACGGATATTCTGGCGGAGGAACAGAGAAAGACGGAAATCCTGAAAGACGCCTTAGACGCCGCCAGACAGGCCAGCACGGCCAAGTCGGACTTTTTGTCCCGCATGAGCCATGAAATCCGTACTCCAATGAACGCCATCATCGGCATGACCACCATCGCGTCGCAGTGCATTGGGGATGATAAACAGGTTTCCGACTGCTTAGCTAAAATCGGGATTTCCTCCCGCTTCCTTCTGACGCTCATCAATGACATTCTGGATATGAGCCGGATTGAAAGCGGAAAAGTGCTTCTTAAAAATGAAAAGATACCTTTTGAGGAATTTATAAACGGAGTCAACTCCATCTGCTATACCCAGGCCCAGGCGAAGGATATCGACTATGAAAGCATTGTGGATGCCCATTTAGACGATTATTATATCGGCGACGCCATGAAACTTCAGCAGATCCTGATCAACATCCTGTCAAACGCAGTCAAATTCACCCCTCCCGGCGGCAGCGTCAACTTCCGGGTTCGGGAAAAGAAGCGGATGAAGGAAAATGCGGTGCTGGAATTCGTTATCAATGATACCGGCTGCGGAATGAGCGATGATTTCATCCCAAAACTGTATGAACCCTTTGCCCAGGAACATGCGGGCGGCATCAATGTCTATGCAGGAACCGGCCTGGGCATGGCGATCTGCAAGAATTTTGTGGATCTTATGGACGGCCAGATCCAGGTGCGCAGCATGCTGGGAATCGGAACGGAATTCGTCGTGAACGTCAAACTCGGAATCACCAATGAATCCAAATTAAAGCGCGCTTCCAAACAGCCGTATAATTTCTCCAACCTGACCTCTCTCGTTGTGGACGACGATGTAGCCGTCTGCGAACAGGCGGTTATCACCCTCCATGAGATCGGAATCAAAGCGGACTGGGTGGACAGCGGACGCCACGCCATCGAACTGGTTCAGAAAAAATGGGAAGCCAAACAGTATTTTGACCTGATATTAATCGACTGGAAGATGCCGGAACTGGACGGAATTGAAACCGCCCGCAGAATCCGCAGCATCGTGGGACCGGATGTGACCATTATCATTATCACGGCTTATGACTGGGGTTCCATTGAACAGGAAGCGAAAAAGGCCGGAGTCAACATGCTGGTCAGCAAACCTCTGTTTAAATCTTCACTTGTATCCGCATTCCAGAAAGCGTTTGATTTAAAAGAAGAGGCGGCGGCCGTAGCGGAACAGATCTTCGATTTTACCGGAAAACGTGTTCTTTTGGCGGAAGACCATCCGATGAATGCGGAAATCGCCACATTTCTGCTGGAAGACAAAGGTATGCAGGTTGAGCACGCGGAAAACGGCATAAAGGCTGTGGAGATGTTCACGTTGTCCGCGCCGGGATATTATGATGCGATTTTAATGGATATCCGCATGCCGTATATGGACGGACTTCAGGCCACGGTAAGCATCCGCCATCTGGATAAGAAGGATGCCAAAACCATTCCAATTATCGCCATGACAGCCGATGCATTTGAAGAGGATGTAACAAAAGCAAAACAGGCGGGCATGAACGCCCACCTGGCAAAACCGATCGATCCAAAAGACTTATTCACCACTCTGTATCATTATCTTTTCGAGCAATAAATTTGAGGTTTTAAAGTAAAACGTGAAGGCATTTTGAAAAATGCCTTCACGGTCTATGTAAAATTTTCTATTCCATCATTTCAAATACTGTTCAAACCACTCCAAAATCTCCTTCATCCTGCGCACCCGGTTAATAGGACGTCCGGCTCTGGAAAGTTCGTGGTCTTCTCCGTGAAAGATGCAGATCTTTGTGTCACAGCCCGCACTTTTCAGGGCGGAAAACATGGTGAGGCCTTCGCTCATCCAGCATACATGATCGTTGTCAGAATGGATAAACAAGGTGGGCGTCGTACAGTTCTTAGCGTATTGAAGAGGGGAAGAATCCCATAAAACCTGATAATTCTCTCCGGCCGTCGTCCCGTGTTTATCAATGCTGAGCCACCAGCCCCGTATGGCCGTATATTCAAAGGTAATCCAGTTGGAAATCGACCGTTGGCTTACGGCTGCGGCGAAACGGTTTGTCTGGGTGATAATCCAGTTTGTCATATAGCCGCCGTAGCTTCCGCCTGTCACTCCAATGCGTTTTTGATCTATCTCCGGATAGTTGTAAAGCGCTCCGTCCAGCCAGTCCATCAGGCTCTTATAATCCCAATCCCCGTATTTAGCCGTAATATTCCGGAAATCAAATCCTCTGCCGTCGCTTCCTCTCGGATTGCAGAAAAGCACAAAGTAGCCATTTGATGCCCATAATTCCTGTTCATAGTGGAATACATTGGAAAAGATGGTTTGGGGGCCGCCGTGGATATGCAGGATCGCCGGATAAGTTTTTCCCGGCTCATAGCCGGCCGGTTTTAAAACCCAGCCGTGAACCTGATAGCCGTCTGAGGTCTTTACCTCCTGGTAAATGGGCGTTGAAAGCTCAAACTGCTCGTTCAGTCCGTCGTTGAAATGGGTGATCTGCTTTCCGTTCTCATAGAGTTCGGCCAGATTCTCCCCATACATTGCACACACCACTTCACGTTCTGCCGATTTATCAAAGGAAAGGATCAGGCCCGGCCGCGTATTTTCTTCTATCCAGTTTCCGGCCGCATCGATGCTGTATAAACCGATGCTGTCAACCTGATTGGACAAAAGATAGAGGCGGCTGCCGGAGCATTTATAGTTCTGCCCTCCGCCCATTTTAGCATCGGTTGTGCCGTTTCCCCCGCCTATATTATATTCATATTTTTTTATCAGGCGGAAGCTTTCGCCTTTAGAAGAAATCATGTAAAAATTGTTGTCCCAGCGCTCAATCCCGATGGGAGAGCTTTCATTTCCCATGAACATTACTTCATCGCCAAATGGAGCGCAGCCGAATATATACATGGTATTCTGGGGAATCAGCTCTGTGACTTCGCCGGAAGCCACGTCGCAGACGGATAAACTGTACATCCTGGTCGGCGTGGTATCATATTCCATTCCCAGATATGCCAGTTTCCCATCCGCATAAAGATACTTAACCACTTCAAACCAGGGGCCGGTAATGGGTTGGCACTCGTCTGTCACGCTGTCATACAGATAAAGCCGGTTTCGGACTCCGCTGGTATAACCGGCTCCAAATTCTCCCCAAAACGGCACTTCGGTAAGGGTTGTCACTGTGCCGCTGTCCGGTTCCTTTGATTGGGAAATTCCATTATCGTACTTGCCCAGCACCGCATATTTGCCGTCCTGCAAAGCTGTGATCTGCTTGGCAGGAAATGGCAGCTGGCCTGCTTTCCTGCATATTCCATCCTTAACGGAAAGGCGGTAAATGAAATTTCCTCCTGCTGCTGAAAGAAACAGAATATCGCCTTCCGGCGTCCATGTATAGCTGCTGACCGCGCTGTTGTCCGTAAGTTTCCTGCTCTCTCCGTTTTCATAGAGGTATAAATCGCTGTTATAACCGTTTTTCTCCGGATCGGCCTTTTTCACGAGGAACGCTAAAAGGCTCCCGTCCTCAGAAAGCTTCGGATCGCTGAGACAGTTGAATTGATAAAATGTTTTTGATGTTAGTTTTTCCTTCACCGTTACCGTACCTCCACACTGTCTCTGAATGCGCGCAGCTCCTCATCCAGAGAATTCACTGCTACCGAACAATTGGGCACAAAGATAAAGGGAATCTCCCTGTTTTTTTGCAGAAGCGCTTTGGATTCCCGGCTGATTTGATGGGCCGCATTGGTTCCGAACAGCATTTCGTTAATTCCTCCCATAGGGGTCTTGCCGCCGATCCATGACCCGGAACCGTAAATCTCAGGATTTCCGTCGGCGCACTGGTCCCAGTGGATCGCGCTGATCGGATAGGATACAAACCGCTCAGGATTACTTCTCATCCCGCAGGTATGAAGAAGCACCGTACGGCCCTTAACTGCATTTAACACAATCTCATCATAAGGCCGCACAAATTCTTCCCATTCTTCCAGGGTCAGATAGCCTTCTCTCGCCCACCCGATCGCACCGTAAAACATGCCGTCGGCCCCTGCGTCCACTAATTCCCGGTAGAAATCGGCCAGCGTGAGGGCGACTTCCTTCAGAGCCCGGTGAATCCGTTCCCTGTCCGTATAAAACAACCGGAACAGACTGTTTTCCTCCCGGTATGCCTCGATATGGCGTCTCACCGGAGGAGCTCCCAGCATGCAGGAAATCACATTAACCGGTGTGAACACGGTTGGAAACACGGGAATATCTTCTTTAAGACCTGATCGGATCATCCTGACCACTTCGATCTGCTCGGCAAACGCAGGTTCCGAAGGATCTTTTCTGGTGAACTTGGGAAAATCCTCAATGGACCGGATCTGACGGTGAACCAATTTGGGAAATACCTGGTTTTCATAAACGGAATAATCATAGGTATCGCCCCAGGCTTCCAACAGATAACAGCCTCTCGACTGTATTTTCACGAAATCCCAGTCATACCTGCTCTGAAATTCCAGCATGGCCTCAGCCAATCCGGCCGCCGTATGCTCCCTGCCCGGAAAATGTTTATAGGCGCAGATGGGCGGGCGATCCGCCAGCTTCCCGGATAATACGGTATTTAACCGCTCTCGTTTTGTCATCATAAGATCATCCTCCCCACTGCATCAGCTGCAGCACGGTCAAAACGGCAAATGCGATCACATTCAGCGCAATGAATACCGGCATCAGCCATTTTAAGTATTTATCATATCTCAGTCCGCACATTCCAAGACATGCAAACAGGGATGTGGATGTGGGAATGATGTTGTTGGTAATGCCGTCGCCAAACTGGAACGCCAATACGGCAACCTGTCTGGTAATTCCCGATATATCCGCGATTGGAGTCATCAGCGGCATAACCGTAGCCGCCTGCCCGGAAGCGGATGGAATGAATATATTGATAAAACTGTTGGAAATGAACATCATATTGGCGCCCAGCACCGGTCCAATCTTGGAAATCGGATAGGATAAGGCATATACGATGGTATCGATAATGTTGCCGTTTGCCAGCACGATGGAAATGGCTTTTGCAATTCCGATAATCATGGCGGTAAACACCATTTTTTCGCAACCTTTTACAAAGGACTTTGCGGTTCCATTGGCTCCTAAGCCGCCGAAAATTCCGGTGAGAATGGCCATTACAAGAAATACGGGGCCGTACTGCTTCATGGACCAGTTCAGCTTCATGACTCCATAGATAATCGCCGTAAAGCCTGCCACAAATACTACGATATTCGCCCAATCTCCTTTTGTAAATTTCTCATTTTCGCCGCTTGTTTCCACCGCATCCTGAGCGATTGTCACCTGGCTTCCATATGTAACGCTGCTTTTCGGATTCTTCTTGATCCGGTCGATATACCGCATGGTGAAGAAGATCAGAAACAGCAGGGAAACCCCATGGTCAAACAGCCGGACTCCTGTTCCGGAAAATCTGGGAAGTTCCGCTATTTCCTGGGCGATACCCACGCTCAGCACGTTAAATGCGCCCATACAATAGCCTATGCTGTTGCCCAGGAAAATCATCGCGAAGGCCACCGCCCCGTCATATCCCAGGGAATAGGAAAGCACCACTCCCAGCGGCAGCAGAGGAATGGACGGATTGATGCCAAAACCTCCGATCACCGACATGACAGTCATAACCACGATCACCACAATCTTTTCCCGCCCCTGGAACGTGTGCGTAAGACGGCTGAAGCTTTTTGTGATCAGCTTCGTATCCTCCACGATCTTCACCCAGGCTCCCATCAGCAGCACCACAAAGATCTGCACCGCCGAGCTCACCCATCCGTCAAAAAGCCCGTTCATAATATCCCACGGATTTTGTGCATTGGCTTCCACCGCATGATAGGTGCCGGAAACATAAACCGTGCGCTTCGTCTCCTCCACCAGCGTTTTGTCAAACTCACCCGCCGGAATAATCCATGTCAGGATTCCTGACAGCAGCACCACTGCAAATAAAAGAACATACACATGGATCTCCTTTAAGGGTTTATCCTTAATCTCCAGCTTCTTCATTCTTTCCCTCCTATAACTATTTTTTATAACCCGTTTTCTAGTTGAATCCATTATATCATAGATTTTTATTGAATCCTAATGAGAATCCGGTTATAATAATTATAAAAAAAATTCATATTGGAGGTGAATTCTATGCTGAAAAATCCTCTCTATTTTTTAACAATTGTAGAAGAAGGGAATCTGTCTCTGGCTGCGCAGAAACTGTTTCTCACCCAGCCTGCACTCAGCAAATATATCGCCCGGCTGGAGGAAGAACTGGGCGTTGAACTCTTTTATCACCACTCCTCCCCGCTGAAGCTGACCCCGGCAGGCGCCCATTATCTCGAATACATACAAAAAGCCGTCCATTTGGAGCACCAGTTTAAGCACACCCTGGCTGAGATGAACAGCGGCCCAGCTGGCGAGCTTTCCATCGGTTTGACATCATGGCTGGGGACTTATATCTTGCCCGCCATTCTGCCGAAATTCATGAAAGAATATCCCGATGTGGAGATCAGGATTCTGGAAGGAAAATCCTCTTCTCTTTTAAATGCCATGGAAAAAAATCAAATTGATTTTTACATCACCTATCCTTTTAACCTGGAAAAGCACAGCCAGTATACATGTGATATCATCTTTTATGAGCATATCCTTCTGATCGGGAATCAATCTTATGTGGATTCCCTCAATCTGATGGACAAAGCTGATTTGAATAATGGGCCTTATCCCTATCTCAATCTGTCCCTGTTAAAAAATGAAAAATTCATTCTAAGCCCTTCCGGCCATAATATCTACTTTCTGACGGAAAATTTATTTCAAAAATACAGTGTCTATCCATCGAAAGTCATGCATATCGGAAATATTATGACTCTGGTCAGCCTGGTAAATGCGCTTGATTATTTTTCCTTTATCCCGGAAAGCGTCTACAAAGCCGGACTGCTGCCCGGCAGCATTCAAAAGTTTACGGTCGACACTCCGGCCCTCCAATGGCCTCTGGCCGTTTTTTATAAAAAAGACGCGCTTTTAAGCCCTGCGTCAAAGGCCTTTATCAGTGAGCTGAAGTCCAGAGAGGTTCTGTAGATCGATTAAGAAGGATACCTATTTTTAACATGGACTAAAATGGCCGGCAGAAACGAAAAAAGAGAAGGGAGTGAAACTCGAATCCCTTCTCTTTTTTCGTTTCTGCCGGCTGCTCGGGCGCCCCCTTCCTGCCTGCATACTATTTATTTCCTATTCATCCTTTTTCAGTTCCGTAGCCAGTTCATTGTCCATCGGAGATATGGCCGATAAAAATCCCTGAACGGAGTGGTTATAGATATTAAACTGCCTTCTTCCATTTTGCTTGGAATAATAAAGCGCCTGATCCGCATTTCCGAACAATTCCTCATAATTGGTACCGTGTTCCGGATAAAGGGATACTCCCATGCTGACCGATATGCTGAATCCGCCGCACTGGCCGACTAAAGAGTTGAAGATCCGGCTTACAACCGGCTCTATCTCATCCCGGAACTCGATGAAAATAACGAATTCATCTCCGCCCACACGGGCCGCTATATCCTCTTTCCGAATGCTGTCTATGGCTCTCTGGGCCGTATATTTTAGCACATTGTCGCCGAACAGATGGCCATGCTGGTCATTGGCATTCTTAAAATGATCCAGATCAAACAGAATCAGGGCGAAATGGCGTCCCTGCCCGTTTACCAATATTTTTTCAATGGCCTGTCGCACCGACCTGTGGTTATAGAGCTTTGTCAACGGATCCTGATCCGCCATCTGTTTTAAGGTTTCCACCTGAATGTGCTCATCGTGAACATCCGTGCATTTACCAATCATACCGGTAAGCTCACCAGGGTCATCCCCCACCCACAGGGAACGGGCAACGATTTTAAACCATCTGGCCGATCCGTGGACATTGATCTGATAGTTGCAGGAAACGACCGGATTATCCGACGTGGTTTTCAAGATCCTGTCTGCCAGATCCTCGAAATCCTGTTTCGATATAATGCCCAGCAGATCTTTATTCACACCAGGATGGGTAATCAATTCCCTGATGCCTAAAAACGCCGCTCCCCATTCGGAAAAAGAGAGCATGTCTGTCTGCATATTGTATTCAAACTGGATCTCCTTGGACATGGCCGCAAAGAACTGGTATTTTGTCCGCTCCTGCTCCAACAGAGCCAGCGTCCGGTTGGATGCCTGTCCCTGGCTCAAAAGTTCGCGCACAAATTGGTGCATCTCCGCTTTGGTCACATCCCCCGGGGAATTGATCTGAAGTTTTTCCTTCATCCGCTCCCCGATATCCAAAAGGCACTGAATCAGCATGGGATTAAATTCGCCGCATTCCCCTCCAATTATCATCTCGATCGCCTTGTCATGGGAATAGGCCGGTTTATACACCCGCGCGCTGGTTAACGCGTCATATGCGTCTGCCAGTGAAACCACCTGGGCTGAGATGGGAATCTCGTCTCCTTTCAGATGGTCCGGATAGCCGCTTCCGTCGTAGCGTTCGTGATGCCAGCGGCAGATATCCCGGGCAATGGAAACCAGCTCTTCCTGTTCGCCGTAAGGCGTATTTTCAATGATCTGTGCGCCGATAACAGTGTGCTGTTTCATGATTTCAAATTCTTCATCCGTCAGCTTGCCCGGTTTATTCAGAATCTCTTCTGAAATGGAGATCTTCCCCACATCGTGAAGGGCTGCTGCATTGGAAATCAATGTGATCTGGGATGAAGATAAAGGGTACTGGTCCGTGATCTGAACCATACGCCTTAAAAGAAGCTCTGTAATCAGCTGAATGTGCAGCACATGAAGGCCGCTCTCACCGTTCCTGAATTCAACAATGTTGGACAGTATCTCCACCATCAGAAGGTTGGTTTTCTCTTTTTCCAATATCTGTTCGGTAACCAGACTTTCCAGCTGTTTTTGTTTCGTATAAAGCAGCAATGTATTCTTCACCCGCCGCTGAACCGTTCTGCCGTCAAAAGGACGGGCAATATAATCGGTAACTCCTAAATCGTAAGCCCGGTCTATGTTAATGGAAGAAGTCTCCGAAGATATGGTGATGACCGGTATGGTATTGATAAGCCCGCTTTTATTTAAAATGGCCAGTACCTCGAACCCATCCATCCTGGGCATAACAATATCCAATAAAATCAAAGAAATCTCTTCACTGTGTTTATTGATGACCGTTATCGCCTCCAGGCCGTCAACCGCCTCCAGGATCTCATATTCCTGCATAAGCATGTCGGTCAGCAACGCACGGTTGAACTCAGTATCGTCTACTATCAATATTTTCTGCTTTTTATCTGCCATATTCCTCTAATCTCCCGGATCTTATGTTCAATCGCATGCTGCGGTAAAGCGTGTCTTACATGCAGACTGCAGGCATTTTATACGACTGCCCGCTTTCTTCTATTCTACCATCACTTTGCAAGAAAGTCCATTTCATGAGACGAATAAGTCTGGCTTGATTTAAAAATTTTAATGGGATAAAGTTAGTTTACAAATACGGGCACAGAATGAGAGGAATAAATAACCCTTATCCTGTATTCTCAATGTAAGGAGGCAGTATATGGAGTGGTTGAATCATCTAAGCGGAGCCATTGATTATATAGAAAACAATCTGTGCGGAACGATCTCATATGACGCGGCCGCAAAAATTGCATGCTGTTCCACTTATAATTTCCAGCGGATATTTTCCTATATGGCAAATGTCCCCTTATCCGAATACATACGAAGGCGGCGAATGACTCAGGCGGCATTTGAACTACAGTCCACAGACAGGAAGGTGCTGGATATCGCTTTCAAATACGGCTATACTTCGCCCACCTCATTTAACCGGGCATTTCAGGCCGTTCACGGGATTTCGCCTGTTTTAGCCAAGTCACAGGGCGCGTTGTTAAATGCATACCCGCCCATACGGTTTTCCCTGCAGATTACAGGAGGAAGCGCTATGTCATACCGGATTGAACAAAAGGAGGAAATGCGCATTGTGGGCATCCGCACTCCCATCACCACGGATATGGAATATAACCGGACAATGGTTCCCGGCTTTTGGAATCAATGCCTGCAAACCGGCAGACACATAGAAATCGGCCTCCTGTCTAATCAAAAACCGGGCGGCCTGTTGGGCGTCTCGGTCTGCTGCGGGCCGTCTGACATCCACTACTATATTGGGGCCTCCACCAGCCTGCCCGCACCGGACGGCATGTTTGAACACTTGATTCCGGCCGCCACTTGGGTTATTTTCGAAAATGACGGGCCTTATAAAGAGTCTGTACACAGCATTTTCAAACGGTTTCTGACGGAATGGCTTCCATTTTCCGGCTATGCATATGCAGAGCTTCCCGATATTGAAGTCTATCCCTTTGACAGAGTGAAGCCGGAATCCGGACATACCCAGGTGTGGATTGCTGTAAAAAAAGAAAAGGAGTTCTGATTTATGAAACATGATACTGCTGTTTATGCAAACCGTTTGGTAAAACAATACAAAAACGGCGTTCTGGCCCTGGATGGCCTGTCTTTAGAGGTGGAAAAAGGCACCATTTTCTCCCTCCTCGGAAAAAATGGCGCCGGGAAATCCACTCTGATCAAGATTCTAACCACTTTTTTATCCCCCACTTCCGGAGATGCCGCCCTGCTTGGAAAGAGTCTTCCTGAACATGCTAAGGAAATACGCCCGCAGATCGCCTGTGCCGCACAGCATATTTCCATTGATCCCTATCTGTCTTTTACGGATAACATGATCTTTCAAAGCAGAATGTACAAGATTCCAAAAGAAGATGCAAAAGAACGCATCCATATGCTGACGGCCGCATTTGAGCTGGATTCTTATCTGAACTATCCGGTTTCCACCTATTCCGGGGGAATTAAAAGGCGGCTGGATCTGGCGCTCAGCTTAATCTCCAACCCTCAAATCCTGTTTCTGGATGAACCTACCGCAGGTATGGACCCTGCTTCCCGCATCGCTCTATGGAATATGATTCAGAAAATACGGGCCGAGTTTAAAACCACCGTCTTTTTAACCACTCATTATCTGGAAGAAGCAGACCAGCTCAGTGACCGGATCTGCATTATCCGGGACGGAAAATCAGTGATTCAGGGCACCCCGTTCGAATTGAAAACCTATCTCCGGCAGAATCTGTTGAAAATCCGCTTTTCCGATAATGGCCAGGCCTGCCGCTGTAAGACGGCGCTTTCCAAATTACTGGCGCCGGATCGGATACAGATTCAAAATAACACGCTGCTGCTGGATTCTTCCGACTGCAAATCGGATTTGGAAAAAGCAGGACGTTTCCTGCTGGATCATAAGATTCCATTTCTGGGAATCGAGATAGCACAGCCCACATTAGAAGATGTTTTTCTTCGTTTAACCGGGGAGGCGGCATAATGAACCTTATCACAATTTTATGGCGCAGTATAAGATGGCGTCTTTATAATCCGGTGACCATCCTGGTCACCATCGTACAGCCGCTCATCTGGCTCTTATTATACAGCACCGCAGCAGGGCATACCATGGGCGCAGCAGGAATTGGCAGCTACCCGTCCTTTATCCTTCCCGGACTGATTGTGCTGGTATGTTTTGGCGTGTGCAGCAGCACAGGCATCATGAATTATTTAACCCGGAGAGACGGCAGTTTTTACAGGATTCTGATCTCTCCCGTTTCCAGGATTTCCATGATTGCAGGACAGCTTTTAGAAGCGGTTCTCTGTTCTTTTCTGGAAGCAGGCATTCTGTGTGCGCTCAGCTTATTTTTGTCCGCCAGGTTATCATGCGGGCCTAAAGAACTGGCGCTGGCCGTCCTTCTTCTGTCTATGGCATCATTTTTCATGGCCGGACTAGCCTATTTACTCAGCCTCCGTCTGCCCAACGAGGTGGTGTACGAAACGGTGATGAATGCGGTTGTCCTCCCTGTTTTTTTCCTCAGCACCGCCCTGTTTCCCGAGAATCTGCTGAGCGGGAGGATCGCTGTTTTGGTAAATTTAAATCCGTTTACCCATGTGATAAACGGGCTGCGCGCTCTGATTATATATGGGACGGCAGAGCCTCGTTATCTGGCATTTGTCATTTTGCTGTTTTTAGCCCTGGATGCCCTCATTATGGTCTGCGCTCACCGGAGGCTGGCAAAGGCGGGTAATGAATAAACACCTTTACAACAGATCAGCCTTTCCCTTCATTGACGTTCCCTCTGATAAATGCTAGAGTATAGGTAAATGAATTTGTTTTCTGGGCTTAACCGTCCGGAAAGAGATCCACGATATCGGAATTGGTAAGGAAAGAAGCCAAATGCAGTCAAAATCACTGAATGAAAATCAATTAAAAGTTATTGCCATCACAGCTATGACGGTGGATCACCTGACCTCGGTCCTGTTTCCAAATTATCCGACGGACTGGTGGATTCTGCTCCTGCACGTCATTGGAAGGCTGGCCGCTCCAGTCTTCTGGTTTTTCGTGGCGGAAGGATATTTTTATACCCATAATTGGAAAAGGTATGCCGGCAGATTGCTGGCCTTCGCTGTGATCGGACATTTCGCCTATAACTTTGCGTTCGGGATTCCGTTTATTCCGTTTAAAACCACGGTATTTAATCAGACGAGTGTGCTGTGGTCTCTGTTTTGGGGACTTATTGCATTGGTTGTTTCCGACTGTGCAAAGCTGAAACAATGGCAGAAAAGCCTTGTCATTTTATTCATTACCATCATCGCATTTTGTTCGGATTGGAGCTGCATTGCCGTGCTGGCAATTCTGGCAATCGGCAGAAACCGCGGCAATTTTAAAAAGCAAATGACCGGAATGATGGGCTGGGTATCCCTCTATGCACTTGTCTATGCCTTGTTTATCAATCCTGTTTATGGAATTCTTCAGATGTTCACGGTGCTTACAATTCCGCTGTTTAAGATTTATAACGGCAAGCGCGGCAGTTGGAAAGGCATGAAATGGTTTTTCTATGTTTACTATCCGCTGCATCTGGTTATCTGCGGCCTTGTAAGAATTGCATTATACGGAAATGTGGGAATTATGATTGGAGGAAAGATATGAAATAAAAGATAGGTTTGGCTTTGCTTAGGATTTTTACCGTTTTACAGCCCTCAAAATGCGCCGGAACTCCTTGCCTCCGGCGCCCTTTGAGGGCCGTTCTGCTTTTAACGATTCATCTCATCCACAAATTCTTTGCTTTTTGCAGTAATTTCCACCCAAGATGGACGGAACCCGCTTTTGACCGCATTTCTGACTGAACCGATATTAGACCAGGCGGCACAGTAAAACGGTACTTTTCCCCTATCCAGCACCTCGAGAGCCAACTTGCTGGTCAAAGCTGCCGCAATTCCACGGCGGCGGTACTGGGACAGAGTGTCGACGCCAATCTGCCACATCGTATCACAATCCGCTGAACATCCTGCCAATCCAACCAGCCTGCCGTCATCATACGCACCGACGCCGAGAACGTCTAAGTGCCTGCGGTCGGCACAGAGCGCATTGCTCCATTCCGGACGATACAGGTCTTTAAAATCATTTTGAGATAACAATTTCAGCTCATATGGGCAGGGCAGTTCCACAAGACAATTCATATCCGGCAGAAAGTATTCTGCCATAAAACAGACGCGCAGATTATATTTGCCCAGCTCATCATCTAACACATGCAGATTCGGCGTTTCAAAACAGCGCTCCACCTGGTATTTATTGATATAGGACTCCACCATTCCCACAAGCTCTTCCCTGACAGACGCTACAATATTATTCCCATAAGAAACAAGATCACATTCAAACGGCAGCGTCAGATATCTTCTGGCATTCTCCATCTTAGCGGAAACCACTACTTTATTGGTATTCATGCGGAAATCTCCCGGGTCGCAGTTGGAATCCACTGCCGACTGCCGCATCGCCGCATTCAGAATCTCCTGATTAGTCATTTTTCCTACTTTCATCCTTTTTCATTTATTATATCGGAATCCTTCCATTTCCACCATTTCAGTTTTTCCGGGTCCGGGTTTTCTGTTGACGCATAATATACTGCGCAGCGGTACACATACAGCTGGCACCTGTCTACCTGAAATCCACGCATTAGACAATCCTTCTCATAGATTTTTTCCGGGTCTTGGTCTTTTAATGATTCTATTGTGTGAAATCCCATCAAAATCAGATCCTTTTCCGTTTCTTTTCCCACTCCGGGGATCTTTCTAAGTTCTCCCACTACGTTCCAGCTCCTTCTTTAAATCGGCCATGTACCGCTTTTGCTGCATATGCAGATAGAGTTTGGCAAACGGCTTCATGATCCATTTTTTCACCTCAATATATTCCCGGAATTCGAGTATAACGCCATCCTCTGTCCTGGTAAAAATGCCGGTCCAATGGCCGGTGATATTCTCATTGTCCATGTCGAACTCATAGCGGTTCGGAGGCTTAAATGACGTAATATGAAAGTTGGTGGCATATCCGTCTGCCGTATACTCCACAAAACTTTTCCCATCGTCCTGAATTTCAATTCTGCTCAAATCGCTTCTCCATGCATAATGCTTCAGGTCTGTAACAACCTCCCAGACCCGTTCCGGCGGAAAGTCCAGCGCCGCTTTGATCTTCGATTCCGTCATCTCTTCTGTCCTTTCAACTTATTCATCCCGTTTTTCCGGCTGGCACCGGGGGCAGAAATAAACCGTTCCTCCCAGATATGCCATCTTTGTAATATCCCCTCCGCAGTATGGACATCCCGAACGATAGGTGATTTTTGAAAGCAGTGTCTGATAACCTCCCGGCTGGCCGTACAGGTTTTTCTCCGTATTCCGCCCTCCCTGCCGTATCATCTTGTCCATCGTCTCCTTAACGGCTTCCAAAAGTTTCTCTTTCTCCTCCCGGGTCAGTGTCTGGATCTTTCTCTTAGGATGAATGCCCGCATAAAGCAGGATGTCCTGTAACGTGCCGTTCCCCAATCCCGGAAATCTCTGTTCCGTAGCCAAAAATGCTTTTGCGCTCATATTCTGCTTCACTGATCCCATAAGCTCCATAAAGATTCCATCGAATCCGGGATCACAAAGGGAGAGTCCGTACCGGTTCTTTTCATAATATTCATTATAGAAATTTCTGGTGTGGCATAAGATCCCTCCGTACATAGCAACCGTGAACACCAGCCCGAATCCATCCGTAAATTCTATCAGCAGCTGATACCGCCCGGGCCGGGGCGCATCAGGCTCGAAAAGCCGGATATTGACGCCGTCATTAATCGTAAGGCGCATATCATTGTCAAAGATCATCTCCACGTAGCTTCCAAATCCCTCTGTTTTTTCCAGCCTGGAGTCTCTCAATTTTCTGTCGTATTCCGCCGGGTCTCCTTCAAACCAGCAAAACTTATGCTCATAAGAAGGCGGACACACCTCTTTTACGGTCTTACCCGCCGCCTCTTTATTCAGATCACCAGCCAATACCAATGCCTCCGGCAATTCAATCATGTTCTGTTCCTCCCTCTTTATCTGTTTTTCATTCCTATGCGTGGGAAATGATTGGGAACATCATTCTTTCCTTGATAAATGGACAGTCCCCTCCCGCCAGCACAAACAGCGTGATATCCTCTTCTTCATGTTTCCGGCATAAAAATTCATCCGTATACATAGGAGTAAAGCCAAGAACCACCTCATCCTTTACGTCTCCCGTCAGAGTTCCCAATACCTCGTTCATAGACGCTTCTGTCCTTCCAAACAGGTCATAGCATAAAGTTTTTCCCTCTTCTTTTTCCATAATCAGAATCATATCATGCTTAACAGAGTAATAGACCTGTTCTTTCATTATTCCTTTTATATAGAAGTCAAATATACTCCTGTTCTTTCTCATGCAAAATGCAGAAAATGGATTCCCCTGCTCATACTTTTGTTCTGCCAGCCGGATATCCCCATCTTCTTCCATATCCAGCTTTCGCAGTCCGGCACGTACCTGGCTGATTCCTGTGCGCCAGTACTCCCATTCCTCCTGTTTCTCAAAGCCGAATCTTGGATAAACGTCCAGTACCCTATCATTGGCAAACAGGTAGATGGAATCGCAGCGTCCTTTCCATTCATCTAAAATCCATTGGATCAGCCACCGGCTCAAGCCATTTCCCCGAAACTCAGGAGCCGTCATCACAGTCCCTAACTGAATATAAAACTTTTCCTCTCCCCGGTGAAGAAAATGGATCTGATTAACCGACACATTGGCGCACACCCGCCCGTCCCGGATGAGAACATGGGGTTCATAGTCCCCTCCCACCGTTTCAAATGAAATCCGGAACGTATCCTGGGACAGCCGGTTAAAGCTTTTAAGCAGAATGGAATCCCTGCCGATTCGATTGGAAAATTGATATGTTACTCCTTTAACATTCACTTCTTTATATGAAAACGATGGATTCATAATTATTTTATCCCTCTTTCGTCATTCTTTCCTGTTTTTTGGCGGATGGGTTCTGATACAGATCAGATCCTTCACATTATCCAGAATCTCTTCCGATGTCACATCGATCATCAGCCATCTGGAACCGTTATAAAGGCTTGTCTTTTTATACAAATCCCTGAGATAACCGCTGAATGAATTCATCATCAGCTCCGCTTCCGGCGCCTCTTTTCTACCGATGGATATCAGACAGGTGTAATATCCCCGGCCCGGATACAGAGTGCAAAGGGCCCTTCCGCTCTTTTTGTATTTCACATTCCATCCCGGCGCTCCGGAACAGGAACTATGCTCAAACACAGGACTTAAAGAATAGGTATCCTCAATAAATTGGCATAAATCCGTCCAAAGAGGACTTTTTATATAATCTCTAATCTCCTCTGGCGAAGGAGGATTTCCCCTGGTAAATTTTTCGCTCCACTCCATGACAACATCCTCTCTGAAACTCTATTTTTTCTTATTATATCAGATTAGATATGACATCAGTATGTCATATTTAATCTTTATCATATTTAAAGCCACAAAAACACAAAAACGCCATGAGAATACGTCTGTATCTCATAGCGTTTTCACTTATATAATGTAATTCGTCTTATTTCACTCTATAGCCAATTTTACTTAACCACAATCAGTTCATACTCTCTGTTTCCCAATCCGATCTTCTCAGCATGGTCTAAGCAGCTGCGCCATTCTGATTCAGGGGCTGAATTCGTAAAGTGATCGTGATGATCCTCAAAATCATGGCATGATAAATGGTCGCTGAGCTGGCTGTGAGGAAGCGGTTCTGCTGCCAGGCAGGCATCCACGCAGGCCTGGTCAAGAGCCAGCGGATCAAAGGAAGCAAACATTCCTAAGTTTGGCAGAATCGGAGCGTCATTTTCTCCGTGGCAGTCACAGTTCGGGGAAACATCCACAACCAATGAGATATGGAAGTTAGGCCTTCCGTCCACAACCGCTTTTGTATATTCAGCCATACGGCAGTTGAGCACTTCATTGGCATTGCTGTCATTAAATTCAATGGCATCGAAGTTGCATGCGCCCAGGCAGCGTCCGCATCCCACGCAGTTATCCTGGTCAACGGTCATCTTCTTTTTGTCCTCATCGAAGACAAGGCCGCCGTTGGCGCATTCCTTCTGGCATCTGCGGCATCCCCTGCAGGCCTCTTCCGAAATATATGGCTTGCCGTTGCTGTGCTGTTCCGTCTTGCCGGCGCGGGACCCACATCCCATACCGATATTCTTAATCGTACCGCCAAAACCGGTCATCTCATGTCCTTTAAAATGAGTCAGGCTGATGAACACATCCGCATCCATAACCGCTCGGCCGATCTTCGCTTCTTTCACATACTCGCCACCGGCCACGGGAACCAGCACGTCATCCGTACCCTTTAATCCGTCGCCGATCAGAATCGGACAGCCCGTTGAAAGAGGGGAGAATCCGTTTTCCCATGCGCACTGAAGATGTTCCAGAGCATTCTTTCTGCTTCCGGGATACATGGTGTTGCAGTCTGTCAAAAATGGCTTGCCTCCCAGTTCCTTGACCACATCCGCCACTGCCTTGGCATAATTTGGACGCAGATAGCTGATATTTCCCAACTCTCCAAAATGCATCTTGATCGCTACAAATTTTCCTTCCATATCTATCTGGCCGATTCCGGCTTTCTTAATCATCTTTTTTAATTTAGTTGGAAGACCGTCTCCAAATGCTACCGTGCGAAAATCTGTAAAATATACTTTAGATTTCTCCATTATTATCACTCCCATTTTTTAGTATTTGATAATAGTGTAGCACTTAAAGTTAGGTTCAAGTCAAGCTTTTTTCACTCAGTCTGTGCAAAATGTAATATTGTGGGCATCTGCTGTCATACCTCTTCATTCAATAAAATTATGCTGTTAACTTTTTAAGCGCTTCTATAATTTGTTCATAAGTAATATCGGCAGAATAAGCAAACTTTTTCTGATATTTTTTCCACATATCCTGTAAATCTTCGCTGGTCGATATAATTGAAATTATCATATCCGTATCTTTAATATATTCAGTGCTTCCTCTATGTGCAGCGGTTGCCGCCAGTGCTTCCTTAAACAGTTTTTTATCATAACTTTGAGTTGTGCTGAGTATGTAAATATCGTAATAGTCTCTCGGTCTTGTATTGAATATACCACGGTTCAAAACTGTTTCAACTTTCTCTGCCATCACTGTTTCAATGTTATAACCCCACAGTTTGATACGCACCTTATCATCAAAAATACCACTGAATTCATACTGCACCGCAGATGGTGTAATAATATCTCCAGTTGACACATCTATAGACAGCGGCGTTACTATCGTATCATATACTGCGTTTAATTTTACGCAGACCCCGCCATATTGGTCGTCCTTACGAATCGGTGCAGTAGATACAATTTCAAAAATCACATCATCTTTTAGGTTAATACTGCATATATTTTCTACTGCCTCTGCGACTTTTCTCTCTGTCAATGGCAGATTTTTCAAAGTTGTATCCAAGTCCATTGTTGATCTGGTGTCCAAGCCTACAATAGCAGCAATCAACATTCCTCCTTTTATTACAAATTTCTCGTTGTACTCTGATTCAGACAATCTTGCCAAAAAACGCTCAAACATATAATTCTGAAGGACTACTTGGGCAGCAATATTATTCATCTTTGCATAATTATTAATCTTTGCTTTCAGGCTCATTGTTTTTGAACTCATAACAGTACCTCCAGATATTGTTTCAGTTCTTTTGCAACCTTAAATTGTTTTGCATATACAGATAAGCGGTTTAAGTTCTTTTTATCATATACTGCATAATTCTTAACGGCACTAATTACTGTTTCTTCATCGCAGCGATTACGACATCTAAGGAAATCACAGATTGTTCTTTCCACGTTATAACATCTGACAGGGTTCCCAAAGGTAGTACTTTTTTCAACAATTCCAATATCATGCAACTCTGGCTTCACATAAAAGCAGATGCATTCGCCTTTTAAAGAGTTTGGCAAAGCTGTATTGCTTGGAATGGTCACCGTATGCATAAAAGGGGTTCGTTCTGACAATCCATTTAAAAACAGCGCAGTATCGTGTGAGAACACAATTCTGTCAGAACGAAGCATTATTGTATACATATCATCATGTACTGCATTCGGCAAGATATAGACACCTTGTCTGCATCGCTCCAAAAGCCCCTCTTTTACATAATTTGTCAACAGCTGTTTCGAATATCCTAATGAAAGTACTTGGGATGTAGTTATCATATTGTTGTTCTTTTTAATTTCTTCATAAATCGTTTGATTGATATTCATCGTTACCTCCCATTATTGACTTTTGAATGGAATTATATTATATTTGGATTCAAAAGTCAATGAGAGGCGATTATTTATTTGAATGAAAACTGTCAACAAATTACCTACCACTAATTCCATAATTTTCACTCAAATAAAAAGAGGAAGCGGTATAATATTATTTGTTGTATTCCACAACAAATTGTTTTATACTGCTCCCATTTGTATCTTTCCTTTGATACCCGAAAACAGTTATGGCAGGTACCTCTCTGAGCGAACATACTTTATATTTTCATTTTCCTGTAGCACAACTACTATTCACAGCCCCGGCGGCCTTTGCCGTCCGTTTTGCTTCTGGCAGTTTGCAGAACCTCTGTTTTTACCGGATAATCTCGTACCCGTCCTGTTTCAGCGCTTCCACCGCCGCCTCAAACTGACTTTCCTTTGTCAGAATATAATCCGTATTATAAGTGGACACCGCAAATATCCCGATCTCACGGCTTGCTAAAAGAGTTGATATTCTCGACAATATTCCGATCAGCGAAAAATCCAGAATTCCCTGAATTCGAAATGCCCTCCATCCGTCGTCCCGTTCAATCGCATTGGACGGCGCTAAGCCGGTGCTGCACACCAGGGACAATTCCTCGTCGGTTTTTCCAAGAAAACAGAATTCATCTGAAAAATCCACCTGAGTTAAATCTTTTAACCTGCATATAGAAAATTCCTGTTCCAACAATTTAATCTCCATCTCATTTGTCCCTTTTCGTTTATTCTGATCTTTACCGCATTATCTCTAACGCACCGGTATGTAATCTATATCTGAAGTTTCCTCTGTGGCTTCCAATTTAAAAATCACCGGCCTGAGCCCGTCATTGCAGCTGCAAATTGCCACTCCAGGCTTCCTGATCCAGTCTCCATAGTAAAACACATCCTCTCCGGCTCCATGTGCCAAGGCAAATGCATATTGGTAAACCGCTTTCCACGCCTCGTCGCAAAAGCCGTCCGGCTTGGCATAATCTGCATAAAAGACCTGGCCTTCCTTCATCATCGGGCAGGCTGTCAGCCCATCTGCTCCGTATTCCTTTGCCAGTTCTTCATCAAAGGTAGTCTTTAACACAGTAATTTTAACTTTTTTCATAAACTGCTCCTTTCCCGCACAGCCTGTCGTGCAGTTCATCATAAAATTTAAACACATACTGATTTGGCGACAGCCCCGACACCTGGCCGTCCCCGGTTTCGATCACCTGCCAGCCGCCATCCTCAGTTTCTGCAAAATCTATGGTATAAAATCTGCTGTCCAGCTTAGGAATCATTTTTAAAAAGCTGTCCGGCACCTTGTTGCATTCCTTGCTCTGATTGGAATTGGGCGAAAGGGTTAGCAGACGGCCATCCAGATAAAACGCCCGGTATTCGTTGGTGGTTTCCCCATATCGTTTCAGGCGGATGAACTGCTTTAAAACGATTCCCTTCGTATACAGGCTTCCCCTCAATTCCTTAAAACGAATGACCGACTGTTCCAGCATTTCATTGGTGCAATTATAGTCAAAATACTGTGGAAACTCCGTACCCTTCACCGATTTCACATAATCCTTCATCATGAATGTGCCAAGGTTCTCCTTTACCTCATCCCAGTCAATCGCGCTTCCCTCGGGAAATACCATCGTTTTCGGGGTGAGCTGTTCAATCTTATGATAGGACAGAGGGAACTCATGACAATTTTCATACGCTTCAGGGGTATTAATCAGTTCAACGCTTTTTTCTTTCAACAAATGATACAATTCTTCGTATTGATCCGGCTTCAGCATCCAGCCCCGGTAAATGCAGATTCCATTTTCCGAAGGAAGGGGCACGATCTTTAAGCCGTCCCCTGAAACAAATTGATCATAATTATAAAACAGTAGATGAAAATCAGGAAATTTCACCGCCTCATCGTATTCGTACTGATAATCGGGTTCCACCTTATTCGATTCAAAATAATCGCAGGGATATAACACATAAACCATGTTCTGTTCCTCACTGTCCTCTCGCCTTTGGGGGCAGCCCTATCCCGGAAGCCCCTTTGCCTGCCTTTCCATATCTTCAATCACAATGTCATATATCTCACCCTTGGATGCGCAGTATTCCAATACTTTCCACGGCTCATTGGTATGAAAATGAATTTTAACCAGTTCTTCATCTCCCACTGCCAGTAAGCAGTCGCCGTTAAAATGATCGGTAAAATACTGGCCGATCTCATCTTCGTCCAGATCTTCTCCTTCCAAAAGCAGTTGTGTATCATACCTGTATTCAAGCATTTTATGTCCTCCTTCCGGTCCGCTGCGCTTTGGCCCGCAGACCTTTGCCTCTGAAAGCGGTTATCTTGCCGTCAAGAGAGCTGTCCACGCGGACATCTTCTTTCCATTGCGGAATGAAACTCCCGTGTTATAATAAGTTTTTTCATCTTTTTCCGTTAAAATCTCTGTTCCTGTATAGGTCTCGTCCTCTGACTGATAGTAAGAGACAATACTTTCACCGATAAATTCAAAGGTCCCTTTCAGTGTCCCCAGAGCCGGGTTAAATGATTCCCACTCAAGCGTCAGCTTCTTCTCTGTTGGCCGGATCGAATACCGGTTGGTAAACCGCACAGGCGGATCTGTCTGAACTTCCAGAAAGCCGTCCAACGACCATTCCGTCTCATTCCTCACCACACGCACCTGTCCGGTTAACGGAATGCGGCGTTCCTCTTCATCGTAATAGAAGCCGTCGGCCGTCCATTCCATATTCTCTAAAAAATATGTGTGTTTCATTCTCCACCCCGTTTCACTACAATTTCACAGCAACTTCCTAAATTATATCATATACTTTTTGATTTGGCGATGCACATCCACAGGAAAGATACTTTTACCGCGGCGGTTGGCCTTCCGCTGTTTATGACCGGCCTATTTCTTTTTCACCGCATTGAATACAAATGTGCGGCATCTGATATATTTCCAGTTTTTCACCTCGAATCCCTGCCCGGTGAACAGAGGTACAATATCCTGTTTTCCATAAATGCGGTGATCTCCCGTATTCCCTTGGTGAAGTCCCCAGTTAAGAAACTTTCGCAGCCATTTTCCCGGAATTGTGGGGTCTCCTAAAATCAACGTTCCTCCTGTTTTCAAGACCCGTCTCATCTCTGATACCGCCTTTTCAGGGTTTGTATAGTGATGAAATGATGCATTGCAGATGATGAGATCGAAATATTCATCCGAAAACGGCAGATCGGCTGCATCCGCAGTTTCCAATCTCACATCTTCCCCCAGACGTTTTCCGGCTTCCTGAATCATCTCATCTGACAGATCCACGCCGTAATACCTGGCTTCCTTTTCTTTTTTGAGCAGACCGATGATATTACCATTGCCGCAGCCTAAGTCCAGCACCGTCTCTGCCGGAAACGATACGGCTCTTTTGACGATTTCCTCATACAGGCATCTTACAAATTTGCCGTCAGCGCTGTTATCGTAGTCCTTTGCCTGCTTATCGAAATATTGTTTTGTCTCCTTACGAAAATCTTTTTTCTCATCCATCTTTTTCTCCTTTCAAAACTCCTTCGCTAATTCCATTGAACTTTATTCATTGACACTTATTCAATCATCTTGTTAAAAAATTCCCCGCCGGATAAAGCGGGGTTATTTTAAAATTTTGATGATCATTTTCCTGATCATTTCATACCTGTTTTCCATGGTCATGGTGTGATCGTTAATGATGCCGATCTGTCCGTTTAAGATGAACAAGGCGGCCGCCCTGGTATCTTCCGCCTGGATTTCATTCCTTCTTTTTAATTCGTCCAGGTAATTCACAGTGAATGGCAGCACTTCATGAATCATCTCCATATCTAACTGCCGGTGAAACAGCTCATTGCCCTCATTATGAAAAAAGCCTTCATACGCATAGGTTCCGCCGTTTTGCGCATCCATCCAGGCGGCTCCCATCTTTTCCAGACACTGTTCCAAACTCAGCTCTGTCTGTTTAAAGATCCCTATAAAAATGGCGCTGCATGCTTTCGCATATTGGGACAGAGCCGTTTCATAAAGCTCCTGTTTATTCTGGAAATAATGATAGCACAGACCGGACGCCACGTTCATCGCCCTGGCTATGTCTTTCATGGTTGTGACCTCGTACCCTTTTTCAGCAAATACTTTCATGGCCGTATCTATGATTTCCTGTTTTCTCACTTCCGGCTCTTTGGATATACGCATTTTATCACCTCGGTATTAACATAAGCCTTTATTGAATATTTGTCAATGACTTTTATTCAATCATTTTCTGCTGCCATAACCGTTCAGCCATGGGCTGTGTACCGGATTCGTTTATGGTGCATTAAGGTGAAAAGCGTTTAAATACACACGCTATGGCCGGACAGGCATTTGAAAATCGGCCAGCGCTTTATTTAAAAAGTCATTAAAGGGCTTCATCAGCAGGCAAATATCCAATGACTCTTTTATAAATGACTCGCTGTCCAAAAGCTGATCATCCTTCATGAAATATTCCAAATACCAGCTTTTATATTTCAGATATTCAGCCTGAGGATGAGAGGCGTCATATCCGCGGGGAACATTTTTCAGAGAATTCCCTTTTACCCGGAACTTTTCTTTGAAGGCAGGATTTTCAATAATTTTCTCCCACTCTTCCCCGTGATCTGCAATATAAGTCCGAACGCTTTCCGTAGCATCTTTAAACATATCCGCAAATAGACCGCCGCCTAAGAAAGACCCGGAAGGTTTTAATACGAGAAACCAGCCCACTGGCACCGGCATTTTTCCTTTTGAAGATATGTGGGCGCGGAAGGAGGGATTGTATGGGGATTTATCCTTGCTGAACCTGGTGTCGCGGATCAATTTAAAAGTCAGCTGCTTCGGCTCGTATTCCAGGATAGCCGGATCGATCTTTCCAAGTTCCATCATCAGTGCCTCGATTACCTTCAAAAACTCATCATATGCCTGTTGATATTCCGCCTTGTGTGCGTGGTACCATTCTTTATTATTGTTCTGTTCTAAGTCGTTCAGATAGTCCAATATTAATTTTGTATTCATTTGCTCCTCCTTATTATCCTGCTGTTATTTTTAGTATTTATTCTCCGTACCTTTTTACCTCCTATAACAGTTAGACAATCAGGATGGACCTTTGTGACCATATTCTGTAAAGTATTTCTCTATTCCACACCGGATAAATTCAGCTCTTTTGCAGACACCATATATTCATATGTTAAGACCTCACCAAACCTTCTATACTCTTGCTATTATCAGCTAATTTTAAACCCCTCGAATTCGAGGGGTTTAAAATCTAGGTTATGTAAGGTCTCCCATAACCCTAAAAATTCAATCACATCGCGGCTTCTCATCCAATTTTGAATAGTTGCTGATGGATCTTCACTTTTATATTTTGCAATATCAGTCAGTGAGATATAATCATCATAACCGCCATCCGAAACAACGGAAATCTGCATTCCTTTAACATTTCACCCCGTCCACGTCACCGCTGCTTAAAAGCAAGCTGGTAAGCCTGCTCTTACTGCACTCTTTCGGTAAGATCACACCCAGCTCAACCTTGAAGCCGCCTCCCTTTACCCGCTCCATATCCATGGAAATGACTTCGATGTTATTCTTCACAAACTCGCTCTGTATAACGCCGATGGCCTCCGGGTTGTTCTTTAATGAAATCTCAACCACCTCATATTTGTGTTCCGAATTTATGATAAACTGTCTGTGCAGAATGTACTGGATGAATACGATCAATATAGTTGTGATTCCGCCTATGTAAAACAGTCCTGCTCCAATAGCCATTCCAATGCCCGATGTGGCCCATATTCCGGCAGCCGTAGTGAGGCCGCTTACCGTGTTGTTCTTGATAAATATAATTCCGGCGCCCAAAAAACCGATTCCGCTGACAATCTGAGCCGCAACACGGGACGCGTCATAATCGGGAATATCTTTAAACCCATATTTTGACACGATCATTATCAGTGCAGAGCCCAAAGCTACAATGGCATGGGTTCGGATTCCCGCCTCCTTATTCCTGTTGGACCGTTCATAACCGATCACGATACCGCAGATGCAGGCGCCCACAATCCTGAGTACAAACCACAACTGCAGCGTCAATTCCTCATAATTCATAATGCTATCCTCCTCACTAATCAATATACGCCGTATCGGCCCGAATCCTGAAAGAAAATGGGCTGTAAAGAGCAACACGTCTCTACACCCCATTTATCTTAATCCTTCTTTAAAACCTTTTTTGCTTTATCCTATTTACTAAGTATACTACACTATTCCATTTATTTCAAACATTTATCGTAACTGTTCAGCAGCTTGATAACAGTTCGGCCTTCCGATGTCTGTGCCGGCTCCGGTAGTTTCCATGGCCTTTCCTGTGACTTTGCAGGGTATTAGCAATTCTTAACGCACAGAATTTTTCGTTCAAGGGAAATGTCCACCTGTTTGAGCGTTAGCGAGTTTGGACATTTCCCTTGGTTTTTAGAAAAATCCTGTACGTTTAGAAGTGCTTATGCCCGAAACTGGAACAGGAAAGGCCATGGAAACTACCGGAGCCGGCACAGACATCGGAAGGCCGAACTGTTACGTAACTTGTAACAACCGACATTTATCTTACGTTCTCTGCAAAATAATCCGCAGAAACCCGTTCCATTATCTCTTCAAACTTCCCCTGGAAGATGTTCATGGAGCAGCCGAACATCAGGTTTAAAGGATAGTCGAAATTCTCCACATTGCATCCGTTCATATCCCTGAATTCCAGTTCCTCACCCAGGTGGGGAATCCTGTATTTTACAGGGCTTGTATCATCCATGTATCCATACAGTTTTTTCCCCAGCTGGAATCCCATTCCGCATTCAAAGCCCACGTCATTGCTGCACTCAAAGCCTTTATAGTTGTTCAAATCCGCCACGATCAAATCGCAGTTTCTGATATGCTGCTGATAGTTGTCCAGCAGATTGGCGGCAGCGGTGTATGGGTTTTCCGTCTCCACCTTCGTCACGCCTTCCGCCCAGTCCATAGGAGAATACGCGTCCATGCCGTATTTATCGCAGATTTTTTTCATGATCTCATATTTTTCCGTTCCATCCCTGTCGTAGCGTTCCAATCCCGACAGGTAGACCACCGGGCGGGCGCCGGGCTTTTTGGTGCGGCCGTCGGACTTATCCAGGCTCTGTTTCCTGGTTCCGGCCATCTTATATTCTTCTTCAATATCTGTCATCATCATCTTGAGACAGTCGTCAAAATCGCCTTCCACAATCTTTGTGGAACCCACAACGCAGGGAGAGAAAGGCAATTCCTTATAAGGAGCCAGGTTCCCCCGCTCATCATAGACTAATTTATCCTTCATCACGTATTTCTGGTCTTTCCAGGTCAGGGGTCTTTTGTCTCTGGTATATCCGTAGCAGCGGATTCCCCTGGCATAAGCCATACCGATCTCATAGATGGTTCCGCTGTCCGCTTCCGATCCTCTGTAAGCTTCCAAATCGGCTATAATGGCTGTGGATTCGTTCATATCCAGCTTCAAATCTTCAAATATGCTGTCCGCCCGTTTCTTCAGATCCGGGTTCTCCATATCCAGAGGGTGTTCATTGGGCAGCGTAACCTGAAAACCAAAGCTTTCCGCTCTCCGCCTCATCACATTTAACATGGCAGGTCCGCCGGTATAGAAGCATTCCGGCCCGGCGATATAGATCTTTTCATTCTCAAACATGGACTTTTCCTCCTTTATGATAATACCAGCTTCATCAAAAGCTGTAAAAACCGTTCATGGTCCGCGCTCTTGGCGATCTCAATCATGGGAAGCTGTTCCCAGACATGGTGATGTCTCGCGTCCAGCACCGTATTGCCTAAGGTCAGTTCTCCTTTTGTCTCAATTCCCACTCTTCCCATAAATGTCTCTACCAGATCAGGGTTGATCGCATATCCAACAGCCATGCAGTCGATCACCGTACAATATGCTTCGAATCCTCTTCCGTTAACAAATTGAATGGCCTGAAGCAAGAATTTGGCTTCTTTTTTGTCGCTCTTTTTCAAGTTCTCAATGTCCTGGTCTGTCAGATTTACATCAAAATGGGTTGCCACGTCCAGACCGATCGCCACCAGCTTTACACCGGAATTGTAGACGATATCGGCCGCTTCCGGGTCAACATACACATTCCACTCGCTCTGTGGAGTGTCTCCGGTGGCATTGGCAAATGCATATTGATTGAGCCCAAATGCTCCTGAAATCGCGTATACGCCGGCTATCATCCCTTTGATTTCAGGCGCCTTCACCATAGCCATAGCCAGATTGCTCATAGGTGCTGTACATAATATGTAAATCTCGCCCGGATTCTCTTTAATCAGATCAATCATCAGGTCAACCGCATGTTTTTCACAGAGAGGGGTTTTCGGCTCCGGAAGAAAATTTTCCGCCTGTCCGTCCGCTCCATGCGTAAATGGGTCCTTGGGTGTCGGCCTAACCATAGGGGCCGCCATTCCCTTTGCTACAGGGATATCCGTCCGGCCCAGCATCTCCAGAATCTTTAATGCATTTTTGCTGGTCACATCCACCGGATAATTGCCGTTAACCGTAGTCACTGCCATGACCTCAAGTTCCTCTGCCTTACACGCCATCACAATTGCCATGGAATCATCCATACCCGGGTCACAATCCAGAATAATCTTCTTTGCCATCGTCATTTTCCTTTCTCTGATAAATATTTGCTAAATTTTTATTGTTTGATAAATTATATCATCATTTCTTTATCATTTCAATACAAATATTTATTATTTTAGCATTTATTTATCAAAAAAATATACCGAACCTCAAGACTCCGTTTTTCTATTTCCATCCTGCTGCCGGGATACCACTTTTTATTCTATTTCCGGCAAGCACCACACCTCTCCACGCTTTACCCGGATTTGTAACAAATAAATTCAGGCCGCAGCAAAACACTCCAACACCCGGTTGTCTTTTTGCTGCGGCCTGAGCCGAAATTCTTCTCTATTCTCTTGATACAAGTTCTGCCACGGATTCCCGTTCCACCAGAAACGGAGTAAAGTAATAATTTCTCGGCCCCTCTTCCTGGTCAGCAGGGTTAATATTCTGCAGAATCACTTCCGCCGCCCGCTCGCCAATCTGGAATCCATTCTGATCTATGCTGGTCAGATTTGGCTGCAGAAGCGTGCATAAACGTGTATTGTCAAAGCCGATCACCGACAGATCGTCCGGAATCCTCAGCCCTTGCGAACCGGCATATTGGTAAACCCCGTATGCGATCTCATCGCTGCCTGCAAAGATCGCCGACACGCCCTTCCGGCACAGTTCCTTTGCTCCCAAAACGCCCGTTTCCCCGTCGAACTCCCCATAGTAAACCAGGTCTTCGTCAAAGGCAATGCCGTTCTGAGCCAAAGCCTGCTTATAGCCTTCCAGCCGTTTTCTCACCGTATACACCTCTTTACCGCCTAAAATACACCCGATCTTCTTATGCCCTTTTGAGATCAGATATCCGGCCGCCAGTTTGCCGCCCTGCTTATTATCCGCAGTGATAAAATCACAGAACACAGAATAAACCGCCCGATCCACTAAGATCATGGGAACGCCGCTGTCCTGAAGGGATTTCATCATCTTGATCAGTTTATCGTCCTTGCTGTGAATGCACGGAGGGATGACGATGATTCCGTCCACGTTCTTGGCAGTTAAGCATTCCAGCGCATGATAGCAGGTCTTCAAGTCTTCGTCCACACCGCACTGGAAAACTACATAATCCTCCGCCTCCAGATACCGACTGACCGCCAGAGATACCTGCTGGTAAAAAAGGTTTTGAACATCCGGTATCACCAGTCCGACGGTCTTTACCCTTCCGGCCGAGGTAAAATTCATATGGTTTTCATTCTGAAATCTCATCTCCCTGGCAATGCGCAGGATATGTTCTTTCGTCGCCTCGGACAGCCGGCAGGGCTTATCGTTCAGGACCAATGACACCGCGGTGGCCGATACTCCCGCTGCTTTCGCAATATCCTTAACTTTAACTTTCAATTATTTCCCCTCTTCTGCTAAATTTATTTATCACAATCATAATATAATGAGCTTTAATAGTCAAGAGAGGAATATGGACAACTGTTTAGCGATTAAGCCAATTGATCCAGCAGGGACTGACCGATGGTGCCTTCCGGCATGGACACCTGGAAATTATCGGCAATCGTTGCGCCGATCGCCGCAAACGTGTCCTGATCTTCCAGCCTTCCGTAACCCTTCATCGATGGGGAGTAGGCCAAAAGAGGCACCCGCTCTTTGGTATGGTCGGTTCCTTTATAGGTAGGATCATTGCCGTGATCCGCCGTAATCAGCAGCAGATCGTCCGGGCCAAGCTTTGGAAGAAGCTGCCCCAATTTTTCATCGAAGCGCTCCAGTTCCTTTCCATATCCCACCGGATCTCGGCGGTGTCCCCACAAGGCGTCAAAATCAACCAGATTTACAAAGCAGAGACCGTGGAACTCCTTATCCGCAATCTCCAGGGTCTGCTCCATGCCGTGAACGCTGCTTTTGGACTTATAAGCTTCCGTAATGCCTTCTCCGTCGAAGATATCCTTGATCTTTCCAACGCTGATCACATCAAATCCATGATCCTTTAAGGCATCCAGAGCGGTCTTTCCATAGGGCTTCAGCGCATAATCGTGGCGGTTGGAGGTTCGTTTGAATTCTCCTTTTTTCCTGCCCACATAAGGTCTTGCAATTACGCGCCCCACCTTCCACTCATCTTTCATAGTAAGCTCTCTGGCGATCTCACAGCAGCGGTACAGTTCATCCAGGCCGAAGGTTTCTTCATTGCCGCAGATCTGCATCACCGAATCCGCCGAGGTGTAGACAATCATATCCCCGGTAGCGATCTCGTGTTCTCCCAGTTCATCCAGAATCTCCGTACCGCTGGCCGATTTGTTTCCCACAATCTTGTGGCCGGTTCTTCTGCTCAGCTCATCCAGCAGTTCTTTTGGAAATCCGGTATCTGTAAACGTCTGAAATGGTTTTGTAATATGAAGGCCCATCATCTCCCAGTGGCCGGTCATGGTATCTTTTCCCACACTGGCTTCCGACAGCCTTCCGTAATAGCCCAAAGGCCGTTCTGCCGGAGCCACATGGGTCAGCGGATGCAGATTGGCTATGCCCATTTTTTCCAGGTTTGGAATCTTAAATTCTTCCATATGCTCGTCGATGTGGCCCAGAGTATCGGTGCCTTCATCCCCATATTCCGCCGCATTGGGCATGGCGCCGATCCCCAGGGAATCGATTACGATTGTAAATATCCTCTTATATTTTTCCATGGCTTCTCCTTATATACATGCTTCCAATGCGATCTTCATCATATTGGTAAAGGAATTCTGGCGTTCCTTGGCGGTGGCCTTTTCATTCGATGTAAAGGAATCGGATATGGTCAGCAGGCAGGCCGCCTGTTTTCCAAGAACGGAAGCGTTGTGAAATAACGCAAAGCTCTCCATATCCACGCAGGTACACTGATGCTTTCTGTTAATCTCCCTGAAATCATCCACATTGTCTTCACAGTAGAATACGTCGCTGGAATGCACTCTGGTTAATGTCAGCGGAATTCCCAAACGGCCCGCCGTCTCGGCGATGGTCCGGTTCAGGCTTTCACTTGGATAGATAATGTCCTTGTCATAACCGTTTTGGGTGTGGGCAAAGCTGGACTCACTCCATGCGCTGTCCGCTAACACCACGTCGTATAATTTCAGATCGTCCACATAAGCCCCGGCTGATCCGATGCGGATAATCTGCTCCACTCCGTATTGGGTAAAGAGTTCGTAGGAATAGATGCCCATGGACGGCATTCCCATTCCGCTGGCCATCACGGTTACCGGATGGCCTTTATAAGTGCCTGTATATGCATACATATTCCGGACTTCATTTACCAGTTTTGCATCCTCTAAAAATGTCTCTGCAATGAACTTTGCTCTCAGGGGATCTCCCGGCATTAATACTTTTGCTGCAATTTCTCCCTTTTCAGCCTGATTGTGCGGTGTTGACATATCGAATACCTCCTGCTTTTTATTTATAATAGTTTTTTCTTACGCATATCTTGCGCTTTTTATATAAATACAATACTATATTAATGAAACAGTAAAAAGGACACGTGTCCTCTTTTTCAAATTATAGAAAGGAACCGGATCATGAACCTTTCGGATACCATCGCCCGGCAGCTGAACAGTGAACAGCTGGACTTTTTACATAAATTCTTCCGTAACTGCCCGGACAGCTTTATTTCCAATTTAATTTATAAAAAACTCAGGAAAAACCACACGTTAATCAATGCCGGAGACTCCTGTTCCTATGTCTATATTCTGTTAGACGGCAGGCTGCAGGCCATTGAAGAATATGTAACGGATGAGCCATACCGTTTCACGGAGATTCCCGCAATCGACATCGTGGGGGATTACGAATTATTCCAGCAGATTTCCCGCAGGATGGTCACCCTGACCGCTATAGAAAATTCGTCATTTATCATTATGCCCTCCAACGCGTACTTTTCCTGGATTCAAAATGACGCCAACGCCTTATTTATCAGAACCCAAAAGCTGATCAGCCGGACTTCCGAACAGAATCAGTTTGAACGGCAGAATTTCTTTCTGGATAATAAAACGCGTCTCATCCATTTTTTATTCACGGAATGCAGCCGGACAAGCCCACCAAAGGCCCCCTGTACCGTGGCGTATACAAGGCTTCAGATCGCGCAGAAGCTGGGATGTTCCGTGAGAACCATTAACCGGAGCGTTCTTTCGTTAAAGGAAGACGGCATCGTAACCATGAACCATGGTAAAATTCAGATCAATGAAGACCAGTATCTGATGATTCAGGAATATCTGCATCAGAATATGCGGATGCTGTAGGAAGCCGGCAGCGGCTTCCTAAAACAGGCCCTTTGCTCAGGCCATCCTCACTGAACCTCCCGAATCATGCAGTACTGCTTTAAATCAAAGCCTTTCTGCACGATTCCGAACACTTTGAATCCGAAATGCTTATAAAAGGCCACATTTTTCTCATTATGCGTCTCCAACGATATCATGAGACGGTGTTTTACGGCATATTCGATGGTTTCGTCCATCAGTTTTGTCGAGATTCCGTGGTGCTGCATGGCCGGTTCTACCGCCAGATAGATAATATGCAGGCGCTCTTCCTGATGGAGCTGGTCGGTCCACCTGGAATTTAAATAATCCTTACCTTTTAAAAAGTTCCAGAATGTCTTAAAGGAAGGGTCTTCTTTAATCAGGTACTCATCCGTTTTAAGAGCTGCCATCATCTCCGTCAGATAATATTGAAACGGATTGTAGGGCTCCGATTCATCCGATATGATCAGCGCCCCGTTAAGTTTTGGAGAGTCCGCGAAGATCTCACAGGTTGCGAACATCTCCTCCACATCACACTGGAATAATTCAGGCATCAGCCTTTTTCTTGTTTCCTCATCGGGTATCAGACTGCGGTAAAGCGGATCATTGGCAAAGCTGCGCGTCAAAAGCAGCTCCAAACGCTCAAGATCACTTTTTTCTACCCGGTATAGATTCTGGCTTTCCATAACGATTACATGTCCTTTGCTTTTTCAATCATTTGTATCAGGTTTTCAATTTCATGGATCAGGTAACGGATATCATCCTGATAGCAGGCTTTCTGGTTAGCTTCCACCTGTTTCAGATAGTCATATTCCCGACTTAAATCCGCATCTTTCACGTTCAGCCTGCGTTTCAGCCCCTGAACCAGCTGAAACATATTTTCGTGATGGACTATCCGGCCTGCGCCCCACTGAAGGCGTTCCGGCGGCTGTTCCAGCACATATTCGGTAAAATAGCGGTACACCTTTTCTTCAAATAAAAACGCATACCGGTTGTTGTCAATGCCATATATGGCCTCTAATGCGCCTCGGACATCCCTTTTCTCCAGACATTCCAGGGCCAGGGCCACATAGGTTAAATTGTTCTGAACCGCCTCATGAGGAAACAAAACCTCGTCATGCCAGTTGAGGCGGACAAAAGAATCCTGTTCTTTCTTAAAAATCCGCATCAGCCAATCATACAGTCCGGCATTGTCACGGCGGATTTCTTCCGCCTTCCCGCTCTCTCCTGCCTGCACCGCCCGGGCGTAAATTCCGTTAATCGTTTCAATCTTTCGGTACAGTTCTTCCGCCGCCTGTTCCGCACAGTCCAGAAGTTCAAAAAGCCGTTCCTCAAACGCTCCCGTCTTTCTGCACCATTCCAGGTCCACACTCTGCCTGACCGCTTTTAAAAGGCAGGAAAAATCCAACGGAGGAAGCGCGGTCCGGTCCAGACATAACGCCATCATGCCATACAGGTAATGGTGAAACCGGTATACATTTTCCTGATAGAAGTTTTCATTGTCAAACTGGGAATGGTAATGGGTTTCCATAAAGGAGCCGGAGCTGAAATCATTAACAACGGACGGTATCCCCGCTATGGCCATGGAAAAATCATCTGACCACGTCTGAATGGGGCTCACCACCTCAATTCCTTCCGGATACGCCTGAACGTCTGTTTTCACGGTCTTTAAAAATTCTTCCATAAACGTCCGGTATTCGTAGATGCAGCGCACCGCGTCCTTTTTATCATGGGCGTGGGCGGGCAGTTCAAAATTCAGATTGGCCTTAATCGTTCCTCTCCACTCCGGCCTGGCATGAAATACCTGCTGATAGGCTCCGGTTGACCAGTCGTATTTGCTGTTGACAATTCCCCACTCCTCTGCCGCCATAGCGCAGAAGATTAAAGTCGTCTCCGGACGGTAACCGCTGATCAGGATGGCCTTGGCTATCCCCAGCATCATGGCAACCGCCGCGTTGTCATCCTGAAATCCGCTGAAATACGAATCGTAATGGGCGGTCAAAAGAATGCCGTGTTCTCTGTCCCGTCCGGGAATGCTTCCGCAGATATTGTAGGATACCCGGTTCTCCCGCACATGGGATTTGGCGTCAAAAAGTACGTCCGCCTCCCCCTTTTCTCCCATAATCCGTTTTAACACGTCAGCGTCCGCCCTGGACATGGAAAATGCCGGGGCGTCCTTGGGGCCTGCAATATCCTGGGCATTTAAAGCGGTATCATGGATTTCCCCGTATCCGCCTTCCTGAACGGCAATCAAAGCAGCAGCTCCCTTTAAATGGGCCTGATAGACAGGAAAGTTGATCCACCATTCATCCCTTTGGTTGATATCCACCAGAACCAGCTTCCCTTTTACATCAATATTCTCATAATCGGCAAATGTTCCTTTTCCGAGGGATACCACCTTATAACTGCAGAATCCGTCCGTACAAAATTCCGTCTGGTAAGCCCCCAGCTGGAACGTAAATTCCCCGCCTTCCGGACTCACCACCCGCATAACCGCCTTTTCAAATTCCCAGGAATCCAGGGTTATCCGGTCTTTATGTACATCTTCCAGACCGATCTGCTGCATTTCCTTAAAAATCATCTCCCCGGTCAGAAATTCGGCCTGGGACCCGGCCGTCCGGTATCCCAAAACAGGATTTGTTTTATACTCCTCCATCCGTTTGGCGAACCGGTAGGAATAATCCATGTCGACAGCGGATTCATATGCTTCCCGGATGTCCATGTAATCGCCCTCTTTCTCATCTCTTAATACCTGCACAGTATAACACCATAAAATCCGTTTTACAAGATAAATGCTATCGGAATCTGACCGGACGGAAGAGGCCTGAAAGGCAGTAAACACTGGTGTTTTCCACTTACCTTTACGTTAGTATCTTACTTAAAAGTGCATTCTTGCTATTCCCATCCGGTTGTGTCATACTTAATAAGTTAGATAAAAAACTCAGCGCAATTCAGGAATGATTACCAGGAACAGGAGTGAATCTTATGAAATATTTAAACCAACCGATTACAATCAACCATTTAACTCTAAACAACCGGCTCGTGATGCCGCCCATGGCCACAGCCAAATCCACACCGGAGGGCAAATTCAGCGAAGCTCTCGGAGAATATTATAAAGACAGGGCCAAGGGCGGTTATATCGGCCTGATCATAACCGAACACAGCTACATATCCCAGCAGGGGAAGGCCAGCAATGGACAGCTTTCCATCGCCTGCGACAGCGATATCGAGGGATTAGCCAAGCTGGTGAAAGCCGCTCAGACGGATGGAACGAAAGTGATGGCGCAGATCAATCATGCCGGAAGCGCCGCATCAGCAGATATCACCGGCCTTGAACCGGCCGCCCCAAGCTCGGTAAAGCATCCCCGTTCAGCCAATGCGGACAGCGCCCCGCCCCAGGAACTGAGCGAAGCAGAGATCGCACAAATTGTACAGCAGTTTGCAAACGCCGCACTCAGGGCAAAAAAAGCGGGATTTGACGGGGTGGAGATTCACGGCTCCCACGGCTATCTTCTGAACCAATTCTATTCCCCGCTAACCAATCACCGCACTGACCGCTACAGCGCCGCCAGTGTGGAAAACAGGGTGAGGATTCATTTAGAGGTGATCGCAGCGGTCCGAAAAGCCGTTGGCGATGATTATCCGGTGGCCCTGCGCTTTGGCGGCTGTGATTATACGGCCGGAGGAAGCACCATTGAAGACAGCAAAAAAGCCTGTTTGCTGTTTGAGCAAGCAGGCATTGATCTTTTGGATATTTCCGGCGGCATGTATGGCTATATGGTTTCCGATTGCAAAGAGCCCGGATATTTCCAGGATATGAGTTCTGCCATCAAACAGGCTGTTTCCGTTCCGGTCATCTTAACCGGCGGAATCCAGACCGCACAGGAAGCGGAACTGCTGCTGGAACGATCGGCCGCAGACTTAATCGGCGTCGGCCGGGCAATGCTTAAAAATGCCAGATGGGCCGAAGAAAATTTGACTTTCTGATATGTACCGGAGGAAAAGGGAACGGGGTTGAACCGTCAGAGAGAACGCAGAATCTCAGGAACCGGTTCTCCCGCCTTTTCCATCTGCCGGGCCAGCAAATCCGCCATTTGATCCCGTATCTCATCGTAATCTTTGTTTCCCACCAGATTGTTCAGTTCATAAGGATCTTTGGACAAATCATATAAAAAATCATCCACATAGACGCCGCTTCCCGCCTTCTCACCGCCGTTTATACCCGGTGCATAAACGCTGTACAGATAATCCTTTGTCCGCACACAGCGTCCGACGCGGCTTTCACTGATCTGGGCGAAGATCACATTTTCTCTTCCCTCTGTCTCCCCGTCCGCCACGAAGCGGAGATTTTCTCCTATCATCTCATCCCCTATACTGATTCCGGCCATGGACAGGAATGTTTTAGGAAGGCTGGCCGTGCTCACCAGTTCATGAACCCGTCTGCCGCCCTTAAATCCCGGCCCGGCAATTATCAGAGGAACATGCAGCGCCGATGAATGGCACGTGCGCTTATAATCGTCATAGCCGTTTAAATGCGCATCCCGATTGCGGGTCATAAAATGGCTGCCGTGGTCAGAGGCATAGACGATAACCGTATCCTCAAATAATCCTTTTTCTTTCAGTTTATCGACAATCCGTCCCAGATTCTCATCCAGGCTTTTACAGCAGCCCAGATAATCCGGGTACATCTGATCCGCATTCCCCTTTAATTCAGCCAGGTCTCCGGGCAGAACATAATCCGAAAAACGCGTTTTGGAACCGCGGGGCCCCTCATAACAGTTATGGTCATTCTGATGATGTGGCTCGATGTGGGAAACCGTTATAAAAAACGGACGTTCTCCTGTATATCCGTCCAGATATTCCAGGGCAAAATCCGTGATGCAGTCCACCCGGTATCCGGTAAATTCGCATTTATTCATGTTCTCATCGAACACATAGCCGTCATAGCCGTGGCTGGTAAACTCCAGCACATCGGCCGCGCGCCAGAACCCTTTATAGCCGCCCCTGCGCTCCAAAGGAACCGCAGTCACCGTATAATCCTCGTCAGGCGTTTTTTCCAGCTCACCGGTACTGGCGAGATGCCATTTTCCAATATAAGCGGTTTCATAACCGGCATCGTTAAGATAATCCGCCACCGTCTTTATCCCGGTCGGAAGCGCCAGATTATTGCGGAAACACCCGGTTTGTGTCGGATACTTTCCGGTCTGGAAAATGGCGCGGCAGGGCCCGCAGACAGGCTGGGGGCTGTATGCCTCTTCATAGACCACCCCGTCTGCCGCCAACGCGTCCAGATTGGGCGTCACCGGCAGCGGCTGTCCATAGACTCCGCAGGTATCCCACCGCTGCTGGTCCGTAAAGTAAAATATTATATTAGGCTTTTTCATAAAATCCTTTCCGTCAATGGTGCACATAGCTCTCATCGATCACGATATGAGCTTCCACTTCGCAGAATGGAGAAGGCGGTACATATCCGTTAAACAGCACGTCGAACATCAGCTTCATGGCCCTGTATCCCTGCTGGTACGGATTTTCCTCGATTGCGAAATCCACCAGACCGTCCATAACAAGTCCGGACAGTTCCGCCCCGGTTCCAAAGGAGCAGACCAACGGTTTTTTCTCCTTTTCAAAATGGCCGCAGATGCTTTCCAGCCCCTTTTTATCCATGGACTGCACGCAGAGGGCGTCCACTCCGCCTTCCCGTTCCAAAGCGTCCACGATCGACACGGCCAGGGCAGTGTTGTGATTCGTCTCGAAAACCCCGAGTATTTTCACATCCGGGCGGTGTTCCGTCACGGCGGAATTAAACCCTTCCGTCTTTCTCCGGTGCCCTAACACGTGCATGGAACCAGTGATAACGGCGATTCTGGCTTCCGGCGGAACCACCTTGCTTAAAAGGCTTCCCAACATCCTCCCCTCGTGGCGATGGTCGTGGCCAACGAAACAGAGGCGTTTTGAATTTACAATGTCCGAAGTACAGGTGATCACAGAAACCTTATTGTCCACAAGCCCGTCAATGGCGGCCTGAACGGCCGGGCTGTTCACAGGCTTTATCACAAGGCCGTTGACCCCGTCCCTTTTGGCCTTATCAAGCAGCAGAAGCTGCGCCCCTTCGTCCACGGTGTCCATGGGATAGTAGATTACGGAAACTCCGAAGCTTTCTATCTCCTCGCTTCCGGCTTCCACTCCCCGCCACACTTCTTCTGCGAAATAATTGAACTCCTTCGCATTAATAATCACTCCAACTTTCAGCGGATTCCGCTGTGCGACAAGCGCTTTTCCAATTATATTTGATTTATATCCAAGCTCCTCAGCTGCTTTCTGCACCTGAGCTTTCGTTTCCTCACTGACTCCGCTGCGGTTGTGCAGCACACGGTCCACCGTGCCAATGGAAACTCCTGAAACAGCGGCAATTGACTTCAGAGTCACCCTCATGGTATGAACCCGCCTTTCTAACTTATTCACTGACATAATATGTAATTGTTCAGTACTCTCACAATTACCATAATTTTACAATATTATGCGGGTCAAAGCAACATCAATCCTCCAGCGCAGTGGCCTCATCCTCACCTGTAACGGCAGCGCTGCTTTTCTTTAAACTCCGCGTCTTCTTAACCGAATAATAGGTGAAGAAGACCGTAATAAAGATAATCGCAACGCAAATCGGCCGTTTAAAGAAAATCAGCCATGATCCGCCCGATAATACCAGAGAATTTTTCAGGTTTCCTTCCAGCAGGGAACCCAGCACAATTCCCAGCACAAAGGGCGCTCCCGGAAATCCGATCTTCTGAAGCAGGTACATGACGATGCCGAAGAACATCAAAACATAAACATTAAATATGTTATTGGAAAAGGAATATGATCCCGCCACACAAAACAGCGCCAGCCCGGTGAACAAAACAGGCTGGGGCAGCCGGGAAATCTTCATAAAAAACCGAAGCAGATACTTTCCTTCCAGATACATGGCCACATTCGCCACGATCATGCCGATCATAATGGCATACATCAGGGCCGACTGGTTGCGAAACAGCATCGGTCCGGGCGTCAGCCCCTTCATGGTAAACGCCCCGATCAGCAGAGCCGCCACAACGCTTCCCGGAATGCCAAGGGTAAACAGCGGAATCAGGGAACATCCCGTAACGGCGTTATTGGCCGATTCCGGCGCCGCGATTCCTTCCAGTTCACCGGTGCCGAACTTGTCGCCGTTCTTGGACGCCCGCTTTCCTTCATTATAAGCCATAAATGCCGCGATTCCCGCTCCTGCTCCCGGAATCGCTCCGATTAACGAACCGATTCCCGTGGATTTCAGGATGATCGGCATACACGCCTTCTTTTCCTCTTTTGTAAGAACATCAGCTTTATCGATCTCTTCGTTATAAACAAAAACCTTCCGGTATCCCTTGCTGTAAATCTGGTTTAAGATATTCGGAAGCGCAAACACGCCCAAAAGTACGGGAAGCAGACCCAGCCCCTTCATGAGGTAGATATTGCCGAAACTGAAACGGGTGGCTCCGGAGGAAGCGTCCACTCCCACGCAGGCCATTAAAATTCCCAGACATCCCATAAAGATGCCCCGCATCATGCTGTTTCCGCTGACCCCGGCTATGATGGAAATTCCGAAAAGTGACAGGGCGAAATATTCCGGGGCCGCAAATTTCAGCACGAATCCCGAGATATAAGGCGCTGTAAAAAGCAGAAGAAAGGAACTGATCAGCCCTCCGATCACAGAAGCGAACAGACACATCTGCAGCGCTTTTCTGGGCCTGCCTTTCTGCGCCAGAGGGTGCCCGTCAAATACCGTGGCCATAGCCACATTGGTGCCTGGCGTGCCTATTAACACCGCAGTAATGGATCCTCCATAGGTGCCTCCGCAGTAGATTCCCAAAAGGAGCAGGATTCCCGGCAGAATATCCATGGAATAGGTGAGCGGCAGAAACAGAATAACCGCCAGATCCGTAGACAACCCCGGGATTGCCCCAAACACAATGCCGATAAAACTTCCGGTAAAAATCATCAGTATATTGACCAGTGTAAATACATCCGTCGTACCGTTCATAATTGATTCGATCATAACATCCCACCTCCTTTACAGAAAAATTGTAGGCAGGGGCACCCGCAGTCCATACTTAAACGCTACAAAGATCACAATCACCAGCAGTTCCGTATAGAGATAATGCCTCCAGTTTTTATCTTCCATCAGCCACATGGAAATGGCGGAAAAGACCAGGGACGCCAACAAAAACCCTGCATATTTCATCGTTATCATATAGGCGAGAAGCAGCGCAAAATAAATCAGCACATGGACTTCCCTTCCCAGTTCTATCTCAATCGTCTCGTCTTTTTTTAAGGCCAGGCTCAGAAATACCAGCCCTGCTCCGCAGAGCATCATGCCGTAAATGGCCAGTTTCGGAAGATAATCCGGCCCTACAGCCGATGTCACCGTATGTACTTTCGCCTTAATGCTGTAGGGCAGAATGATCCGGAACAGAACGCCTATTGCTATCGCGGCAATTCCTGAGGCCAGGTTCTTTTTTAGCACAATTCGTTTCATAGTCCCTCCTGATCTCAATTAACGGTTTCCTGTCAGCCTCCTATTTTATCAGCAAAGGCTGCGCAGTCATCAATCATGGAAGTTACACGCGCGGAAACTGCTTCTGTAGAAACATCCGGAAGCATTACAAAGCCTGCCTCAGTAAATTCAGCCTGAAATTCCGGATTGTCATATACCTTCTGCAGGGAAGAGGCCAGTTTCTCAACAACCGCTTCATCGGTTCCTGCCCGCAGCGAAAACCATGTGATTGTGGAATAAGATACATCGATGCCAAGATCCATTAAAGTCGGAACCTGATCGAATCCGTAAGCCGCATATCCGTTATACGCTTCCTGTCCATATACGGCCAGAGGAACGATGGAACCGTCTTCTACATACTGGGACGCCTGGTTGAGCGCACAGTAGCAGACTTCTGCCGAACCGTTCATCACGTTAACAAGAGCATCGCCAAAACCGTCGCCGTTTACGCTGTCCGATGCAAGGCCCATCTCCTCCATGACGATCTTGGAAACGAGGAAGGAATCATTGCCCACTCCGGCGCTTGCGAAACGGATTACTTTCCCCTGTGCATATTCTTTCAATTCGTCCACGGTTTTAATTCCCAGCTTTGCATCCACAAACAGCCCGTTTTCCACGCTGTCCAGCCCTGCAACCGTCACAAAATCATCCGCAGTGAATTCACAGTCATTGTATATAGGCGCAACCGCCAGATTGGAGGCCGCCATATACTGAATATTATTGGTATTGGGCTCCTCGGTCAGATATTCGGTACATGCCGTAATTCCTCCAGCTCCCGGCCTGTTTTCCACCACCACGTCCACGCCCAGTTCAGGGCCTAAGTACTTTGCCACCAGCCGGGCTTTTGTATCCAGATTGGCTCCGGCTTTTCCGGGAACGAAGATGGATACCGTGCCGGTAGGCCACTTCACGCTTTCTCCCATCGTCTCGGCGCTGGTTTCCGGCTGTGCCTGGCTTTGGGCGGTTTCCTTTGCTGCTTCCGTTGCTGCTTCCTTTGTTGTTTCTTTAGCCGGTGCCGCCGTTTCAGGAGCACTCTTACCTGCGCATGCCGTTAAAGATACCACCATCGCAGCTGCCACCACAAGACCTGTCAGTTTTTTCATAGTAAAACCCTCCTTCTTATTATGCATGCCCATATTGGACACTTCCTTTTGATTTTGATCTCAGCCGTTCCAAAAGTAGTGATTTCGCGGCTTCTGCCACGGCTTCGTCATAAGCTTCCTGTTTTGCCGCATTTATCTTCTCTTCCGGATCACCGGCCAAGTCCGTATATTCCTGTTCTCCGGTCTCGTACATGATGAATTTGCCTTCTTTTTTCACGATGGCATTCACATTGACATCGCAGTCATATCCGTTCCTGTACTCCACCATGCATGCATTTCTCACATCACATCCCTCATCTTCGATCTGCGGCAGCTGGGATATCCCGTCCACATAGGCGGGTATCTCAAAGCCCAAAAGATCCAGGATCGTGGGCGTTATATCCACGGAAGAAACCAATCCTTCCGACACCCTGGGCGAAATTCCGGGTATATGCATCAACAGCGGAGTATTGATCAGGCCTTCATACAGAAACGGCCCTTTCATCCAAAGCCCGTGATCTCCCAAAAGTTCCCCATGGTCCGCGCCTAAAATTACGATTGTATCATCCATCAGATTCTGTCTTTCCAGTTCGTCTAAGATCAGTCCCACATTCCGGTCAATGGCTTCGATCATCGCATAGGTATGGCGTGTTCTCTCCTTCGCCACCTGTTTTGGAATACCGTTCTCATATTTGCAGGCATTCACGCCTTTTCTGCTCCAGCTTCCCTGAAACTGCTGTTTAAAATGAGCCGGGCGCTGGTCTAAGTCCTCCGGTTCTCCTACCGGAGCTTTCACTTCCCTGTCTTTCCAACGCTCATAATCATCATAACAGGATGTAAACGGATGATGGGGATCGGGAAAGCTTGCGCATAAGAAAAACGGTTTCTCTCTGTCTCTTAGATTTCTCAGATAGTTTACGCTCCTATCGCCCACAAATGCGGAGGACGACAGCCCGGACGGCATATTGCGTATCCCGCATATCTCATCGCGGCTGTATACTTCTCCGCAGGGTGTCACTGTAAACATATCGTCTGTGCCGCCATGCTCCTTAAACCATCTGTAATAATGTGCTTTTGGCAGCGTATGCCCAATTGTCAGTTCCAAATAGTCGAATCCGAAATATCCCCCGCTGTATCCGTCCTCTTCCGGCACTTGCTCCCACCTGTCAACGCTTTCAAAACTTTTACCCGCCGATTCCTCACTATAGGGGTTGAAATGAATCTTTCCTATGCTGGCCGTCTGGTATCCCTGCCTGCGCAGCTCATGCATGATTGTACGGCCATCGTCCTGTTTTACAAGTCCGTTGGTATACACACCGTGATTGGAAGGAAACATTCCGGAAAACCAGGTCATGCGGTTGGGGCTGCAAATGGGATTTGCCACATAAGAATGCTCGAACCTTATGCTTTGAGCCGCAAGGCGGTCCATATTGGGAGTGTTGACACAGGTATTTCCATATGCACCGATGCAGTCCTTTCTGAACTGGTCTGCCAAAATTACAACTACGTTTTTACGATTCATGCACTCCTCTCCCTCTGTTCATTTTGTTTTTCGTTAACGTTAACGTTATTTTGTAATTTCAGAATATCATCTTTTCAGCACTATGTCAATATTTTTCTTTTTTTGTACTGTTTATTTGTATGTTTTTTATGTATAAATTAAATTATATTGATTTTTCCATCTTGTTTTCCGCTAGTTAACGTTAACGTACCGTTCTATTTTCCAACATATACGACAGCTGAGCAGAGGATAAGAAAGAATCCCGCAAGCGGGATTCTCCGCCTGCGGCGGGTCGCTTCAGCGACATTATACCTCACCGCCGCAGTGCGATCCTGCCCGGAGGGCTTTTTGTATCATAGGAGCACTTTCCTATGATACAAAAAAAGATCTCCTCCTCCATGTAATCGCTTAATATCCTTCAGCTAATACATGGAAGAGGGGATCTTTCTGTCATCCGCCCGTCTCAGTTCCGTTCAGAACCGGATTCTTACTGTCTTTCTCCTGTCCAGACGCCGTTGCGGTCCAGACGGTATCCATCCGGCGTAACGGTATTTGCCGCCATCTTTCCGTCCGGTTCCAGATAATACCACTTGCCGTTAATCTCCTGCCATCCGGTCTTCATGGCTCCGTTGTCTTTCAGATAATACCAGCAGTCTTTATAAGTGATCCAGCCTGTTTTCATGGCTCCTGAGCCATTGCAGTAATACCAGGTGCCCAGATCATTGACCCAGCCGGTTTTCATATCCCCGGCCGGACCGCAGTAATACCAGATTCCCTGATTGCTGATCCATCCAGTCTTCATCCGGCCTTCTTCATCCAGCCAGTACCATTTTCCGCCGGCCTGTATCCACTGGTTTTGGATTAAAGTTCCGTCAGGCCTTTCAAACAGCCAGGTATCCCCGCTCTTTTTCCAGCTTCCCGGCGTATCAAAATCCATACTGATGCTGCCACCGTCGTCATCGTCATCATCGTCATGGCTGCTGTAATGTTTGTCTTTTGAGCTTTCCGTCTCTTTCTCCGGTTTGGTTTCCGGTTCTTCCACGGATTCGTCGGTTTCAGGAATCTTCTCCTCCAAAACCATCTGATATTCCTCGATTCCGCCCAGTTCCGTGATCTTTCCCGCCGTATGGAAACGGTCTACGGTATCCCCTGAATCCTCTAAATACCGGATCACAACATCTTTGCCGCTGTCCACCCGGATCTTTCCAAGCTTCAGCGGGGAATGGCTGAGAACCGTTTCCCTCCCCGACACGTAAACCGACAAAATCTGATTCTCGTCATCGTAAATGGCGGTTTTTACCGGTATCTCCTTATTGCTTTTCAATCCGCTGTCAAACACCAGTTCCGCATCTCTGATGTCCTCTCCCTCCAGCTGAAACTTCACCTGGAAGGTTACCACATCTTCTAATTCCTCGCCGTCCTGAAGGCGCAGGGACACGGCCACCTCATTTTTCTTAGACGCCTTATTCCAGGTTACAAAGCTGTCGTCCTTGGCGTTGGCCGTCATGAGGAAGCCGGCGGCCATCACAACAACAGCCGCCCCCAGAAAGCAAAACCGTTTCTTCTTATTAATCCATTTCTTTATCATGTTTTCTGTCCTTCTCACTGTCCATTGGTTTCAACTGCATTTTCCTTGATGGTAATATCCGGAAGATTATCTGGAACATCCGTAAATTCCGTATCGCTTACAAGGCGTTCCCCAGCGTTTGTTTGCGCGTTGTCCGTCCGGTAAAGCTCTGCCCTGACTTTCTTTGGCATATGGGTCCAGTCGATGTATTCCGGTTCAATGTAATAGATCCAGGTTCCGTCGCTGGTCTCTCCTAACTCTCCATGTTCCGGCACGCTGGCCAGAATTATCTGATCCGCCACAATGTTTCCGTCCTTGTCGCGGCCTCCTGCAACCGTGCCATTTTCATCAAAGAGAAGCACCGTGTTATACGCCGGATTGCCTTTATAGGTTCCCGTAAAGATAATCGAGCCTTTTGGAATAATAACCGGCTGGCCGCTCTCCCCGGTGCCTGCTGCATAGTCTGATTTTAATATTCCTATGGAATCTTCAAGCAGCTCGATATTATCGCCGGTCTGCCCAAGGATATCCAGTTCTGCAATGGAAACCGGCGTGCCCTTCTGGTTTTTAGCTGACAGTTTTACATAAGACGCATCATAGGAATAGAGCCAGTTATCATTTTCATGGTTAAAATATATGGTCTGCACCGGACCGCTGCTCCAATCGAAGGTTCCCGATTTCACCTTTTCCCAATTTACGCCGTCGCCGCCTACAAAGATATCGTATGCGCCCACCGGTGTACCTGCTCCTTCCATGGTACACACGATTCCTGTAACCACCTCTTCTTTATTCAGGTTGATGATGATATACGGATCTTCTTTGCTTGACTTGTCCACATGGCCTGTGAAAACTGTTTCCGTTTTTTGGTCAATCACCTGCTCCACCGCATTTTTAACCGGTTCGCACGGATTGGTATTGCCGGTATCGTAGTAGTCATCCGTATCTCCCTGCGTATCGCTGTCCGACACCATGTTGGTGGTTACAGACCACTGATCCTTGGAAATGTTTCCGTTATGGGATACTTTAACCGGGCTTGTCACAGCCGCCGGAGTAGGATTTAAATACTTGTCATATCCGATGACTTCATAGGTAAATACCCGGTTATTGACCGTTGTGATCTGATCGGTAAACGTATCTTTTCCCGCAGTGACAAATCCTACCGGGTTCTTGATAATCTGGTCTTTATGGCGTTCCACGCGGTAAATCTCATATCCCAGCATGGCTTCCGGCGTCTGCGCATCGTTATCCAGGCTGATATACACCTGATTGGTTCCATTGGCATAGCTGACTTCCGCCTGAACCGTCGTCGCGGCTGCGACAGAGCCTCCATCTCCGTGTTCCATAGCATATCTTCTCGCCTCGTCATTGACAAACCAGATGGCTCTTGATTCCTTGTCAAACTGGGACGCATATTGGATGGTTTCGTCATCCGGCGTCATTCCCCATCGCCGGAAGAAGTCTAATATATCCTTTTCTGCCGCCGCGCATGCAAGGCGCATCAGTTTATTGTCCTTATCTTTCGCCGATTTCAGGGTAATGCCGTTTGGCGAAGGTGCTGCCGATGGTTTGCGCGCATAGCTGTCCATTCTTGCAAAGAACAGATTGTTAAACTGTTCTTCATAGGTATCATAGACCTTAAAGTTATATCCGCCTCTGTCATAGGCCAGGTGAAGCTGCCAGTACATGCCGAGCTGTGTGAATACATTGGAGGACGGCCCCTTTACGCCTGACGTCACCTTCTGATACACATCGTCATATTTAAAACGGACGGAATCATTGGTGTCTTTCGCCTGTGCCAGAACCGAATAGTAGTTATTGGTAATTTCCGCCACAGCATAGTCTTTCTCGTTGATAATGTGTCCGATCTCATGGGCAATTCCCCATCCGAAGTAACGGCCGCTTTCATAGAGCCCGTTTTCGTCTGAAACCACCGGACTGCTGGTGGTCAGTCCCGGTACGGAACCCCATTCAATTCCGATATGTGCGCCGCCCGCATACATAAATGCTCCCGCAAACATCCTTTGATACCGGATATTCAAACGGCTGGACGGAAGGCGGTTTACGTCGCCCGCTCCCGGTAAATTGCTGAGCCCTTTGTGCTGGTAAAAGAGATCGGTCATATTTTCCATGGCCGTCAGGGACCGGTAGAGCTGCTTTGCCTTCTCTTCGCTGCTTCCGCTTAATCCCTTCAAAATCTGTTCCGCCGACACGGAGTACATCATATTTCTCATCACAATATCCGTCGCGCCGAGTATACAGTTCTGACGTTCAAATGGAACCGCCTGATCCATCTGATTCCGGTGCTGTTCCTCATGCAGAGCTTCAATCTGCGGAACGTACTCTTCCAATTCCTGCACATAACTGCTTACCAGCTCTCTCTTCGCATCGGAACTGCTGGCCGTGGTTATATCCAGTATCGGAATGCTGCTGCCTCCGCTGACCCGCACGCTGTAATTTTCCTTGCCTTTTGCTCCTGTATATTCCACATAGAGCTGGCCGCCCTGTTCTACGTCAAGGCTGGTAATGGACGGTATGGTGATCTCGTTGGCTCCTACTTTCAGCCCTTTTAACACGGTCGTGGACCAGGCTGAAGATTCCCCGTGATACTGGGTGGCAATCAGGGAAAGATTGGTGGAATCTCCTGTCTTCTTACCCGGACTTCCTACGTAAACTACCAGGCTTTCGCCTGCCATGGCCGTAACGCCAAGAGGCTGCCATGCGTTTAAGCCGCCGCCAAAGGTGATAGAACCGTCCGCCGCCTTTGTGATATCATTATGTACCTTGATAATGCCCTTTGCCGCCTGATCATTTAACAGCTTTTCGGCATTTTCAAGTTCTCTCGTTAAAATATCGTATTTCGGGTTCAGCTCGCCGCTCACCTCATCCGGCGTATTCAGCCGTTCTTTCAGCCCGTTTATGACTTCCTGGGTGGTTCCTTCCTTTAAAGACATGTGCATATCGTCTTCATAAAGGCCGTAAATCTCACTTTCCAGGCTGTCATAATAGTAAAATTTGAGTTCTGCGATGCTGATCCGTCTTTCATTCAGCGTCCGCACATTGACCTGGATTCTCTTAGGCGAAATCGGTTCGCTGCACTGGAATTCATAGTATATCTGTTTATTGGAACTGGTCTTTCTCGCAAATGTACCGGAAACTTTTACAGCCTTTGTCTGATCTTCTTCCCAATAATAAACGCTGGCTTCGATATACCGGTAAGGCTGCTCTCCATCCGGTATCAGCACCAGGGTATCCATCTCAAACGGCTCTTCAAATGTGATGATCGGGGCTTTTCCCCTTCCGTTGCCCGGATAGGCAACGCCTGCATCCCAGTCTCCCAACACCCAGGCAGTTGCGTAATTCTGATCCACCATAACAAACGGCTCCGCTGCCGCCTGCAGATACTCCACGCTTTCTATATTGTAGGTGGGCTCGCCTTCACCCTGAGAAACGTTCATCAGCTTATAATCAGGCGTTACCGGAGGATCATAGCTGGCCGTCTCTCCCCTGTAGGTCTTTGACGGGCCGCTTTCCCCGATCTGATTGGTACCGGTTAGATAAACCTCATACGCCGTTTTATCTCCAAGGTTCATGAGAACGGTGCTGTTCCCCTTTATATCGCTCACCTGCTGAAATTCCTCTCCCGAACCGTAAATCCGGTAGAATACCGTGTAAAAATCCGTGTCCTCCATATCTTTCCAGGACAGTTTCAGGCTCTTATAGCCGCCGGTCACCACCACGGATTCCGGCGGGTCCGGTTTCTGGTCTGTAACCGGCGTTACAAAGATGGCTTTGCAGTATCCGCTCTTCCAGTCCCCGTTGACCGACTGGACTTTCACCGTATAGGTTGTGCCGTTCTTTAGCTTGTTTCCCTGGAAGGATTTGACCTCCAGCTGGTTGTCTTTTGTGGTGATCTTATCCGTTTTCCCATCCAAACCGATGGAGACTTCATAACCGGTCACATTGGCCTCCCGCTTCCAGGTCAAAGTGAATTTCTTATTATCCGGCTCCGCTTCCAGCCCTTTCGGTATGTTCATAACCGGAGCGGGAATCCGGTCTTTCATATCATTGACAAATTCCACCTTGGAAATGTCCGCCAGATTGGTTCCCGAGGTCTTCGTCACCGTAATGGTGATCTTTTTAACAGCCGTCTGACCGTTTAAGTTCAGCACAATGGTGCCGTCCGCCTCCCTAAACGCCGTCGCCGCCGTTCTGGCGCTCCGCATGTAATATCTCACCGGCTGTTCCTCTTCCGATACGATCGGGATGGTTCCCAGATTTTCACCCTTTTCTCCCCTGAGTTCCACGAAACCGGCTTCAATTTTATTCTCTGTTCCGGCCGGCTGGGCGATGGTAATTCCTTCCGCCTTGACCGGTTTATTCAGTTCCAGCGACAGGACGATGGGGTTGTCCTCGCTCACTTCTTCATCCTTATCAGGCGCTAAAGATGCCCAGGTATCCTCCCGCCCGTCAAAAATGCTTTCCACACTTTCTTTATCCGCATTGCTGGCGGTTGCCAGCGTGAAGTCGCCGGGTTTTATGGTCGCATATCTTGCAACGCTGGCCTTTCCGTCCAAAGAATTGTTATAGAATATGGTAAAATACTGTAAATCGATGAGATCCACATTACCGTCTCCGTTCAGGTCATACTGGGAAGAACCTCCCGGTCCTACGCCCATGTCTTCCTCCCGTATGGCTTCCAACAGCTCTTCCAAATCGTCTTCATCCAGCTTCTCATCGCCGTTTACATCGCCCAATTTTAAAATGCCGGGATGGGCTTCTCCCTTTTTAAAGGTATATCCCGGAAGATAATCATTCATCAGGACAATCTTAGAGATATTGTCCTCCACCCGGATCACATCTTCATACGTCTCATACCCGGAACCGCTTACGGACAACTGGTACTTTCCGCTCTCCAAATCGGAAAATACCACGGTCTGAACAACCGGCTCTCCTTCCGAATCTTCCAGCGATTCCAAAGATACCGCCTCATATTCATCGTAAAGCTCCTGTTCCTCTTCATCGCTGCGGTGCAGCCTTACGGTAAAATCTCCGTACTTTTCCATCTGAAGCACAGACCGTATCTCCACATGAACGGCTCCCCGGTTTTCTGTTTCTTCCTCATCCTGGTTCTGAATTCCCCCATTCAGAACATTGTTCTCTTCTCCCTCATCCTGTCCGCCGTCATCTGCGTCGGCATCACTGGGAGATGCTGTCTCTTCTGCACGATTGTAATTCCTTATCCTGCCTTCTGCCACGCTTCCCTGTAAAGCCACTGCGGTCAGCGGGGTTTGAAGACAAAGAAAAAGAGACAACATACAGGCCGCTGCTCTCTTTATACTCACTTTCTCACCTCTTCTTTTATTATGGTTACATATTACTAAATATATCATTATTCGTCAATTATATTGTGATTCATTCTCAGTTTTCCATATTCTTATGATGGTCAGGAATCCCCTAAAAATGCAACTATTGTTTTTTAACTAAGCCAGCGACCCCAGCAGGGAATCGTGATGCGGAGCCGGAAGGAACCGGTCTGAGGGGGTATCCGGGCCGGGGAAGGTAGATACAGCCGCATGGGATCGTATGGAACCCCTTAGAACTCCTTAGGCCCGTAAGGGCAGAACGAGGCAGGTAAAAACTGATTTCCGTCTCAGTTTTTAAAGCGCCATTGAGCAGCGAAGTCATAAAGAGTTCACTGCGAATGGCGCTGGCCTGCCTCGTTCTGCCCTTACGGGCCTTAGTAGTTCTTAGGGGCGAATCCCGAATCCCATGCGGCTGTATCTTCCTTCCCCGGCCCGGATACCCCCTCAGACCGGTTCCTTCCGGTTCCGCATCACGATTCCCTGCGTCCCCGTCCCCTTCGCAAATCCAGTTAAAATCAATATCCCACTCTCTCCAACACCCTGCCCAGGGTGGTTTTCAATACGTCTAAATCGATAGGCTTTGCTACGTGAGCCGTCATTCCCGCTTCCTGGGCTGCCTGCACATCTTCGGCAAAGGCATTGGCAGTCATTGCCACAATCGGAATCGCCGCCGCATCCGGGCGGTTCATTTTCCGTATGGCGCGGGTGGCCTCATATCCGTTCATCTCCGGCATCTGAATATCCATCAGAATTGCGTCATAAGTGTTTGGAGCAGCGCTGCCAAATTCCTGCACCGTCTGCATGCCGTCTTTTTTCACAACAGCGTCCGCACCATATATGGAAAGCAGTTCACAGAGAATTTCCGCATTGATGTCATTATCCTCTGCTATGAGGAAATGGCGTCCGGCAAAGATCTTATCCTTTGTGTATTCGTCCGGCCCCGTCTTCTCATCCGGAAGACTGTCCGTCTCTTCCTGCAAAGCCGCTTCGCATTCCAGTTCCACACAGAAAACAGAACCTTTTCCAAGCCGGCTTTCCACAGAGATTCTGCCGTCCATCAGCTCAACCAGCCCTTTGGTAATGCTAAGTCCCAATCCGGTTCCTTCGATGCGGGATACATTGCCGCTGCGGTTAAATGGTTCGAAAATATGGACCAGAAAATCTTCTGTCATTCCGATTCCCGTATCCCTCACCGTAAACCGGTAACGGACCTGATCCTCTTTCTTTAGAGCCGGTATCTCTTCGATCAGAAAATCCACCGTTCCGCCTTCCGGCGTAAACTTAACCGCATTGCTCAGAATATTGATAAGTATCTGGTTAATTCTCAAACGATCCCCATAAACATGTGTATGGCGGATTCCTCTGTCCTGAAAAGTGAGCCGGATTCCAACCGCTCTGGCCTGCGGCATCATAATGGCGGAAAGCTGGGCTATCAGCTCTGAGATGGATATTTTCATATGATTTAAAGTAATTTTGGAATTCTCAATCTTACTCATATCCAGAATATCGTTGATCAGGCTCAAAAGATGCCTGGATGAAATGGATATTTTCTGAAGATAATCCTTCACCCTGTCCTGATCCTCCAGATGAGCTTCTGCCAGCGCCGTCATTCCCATGATGGCATTCATAGGAGTCCTGATATCGTGGCTCATGGCGGATAAAAAATCGCTCTTGGCACGGTTGGCCTCTTTTGCCAGAATCAGGGCGCGTTCCAACGTCTTTTTGCTCTCCCGTTCTGAAGTGAGCATATCTGTCACATCCGCCCGCACCAGGCAGACCGTCCTGTGGTTGCCGTCTCCCCACAGCACATTAATCTGTTTATATCTGACACGGTCATCTGCCGGATAAGGGAATACGAAATCATAACCGGACGGTTTTTCTTTCAGCCTTTGAAGCATGGTGTCCAGGCTGAACTGTTTTCTCACATCTCTCTCGCCTTCCCCGGATTCATAATAATCCTTAAATGTATCCACCAAACTATTATAACTCTCCTTCGTAAACGGGGAGAGATTTTCCAAAACCGTCTGTCTTGTATACATGGTAAACCGGTTGGTATGGATATCGATAAATCCCATCAGTTCAAAGGTATAGGCCATCATATTAAGAAGCCCCTGCTGTTCTCTCACAGAATCCGTGATGTCCGTCCTCACCAGACAGACCCGCCCCAGCCGCAGGTCAATTGCGGAAACCGTCATATTTTTCGTGCGGATATCTCCCTTTTCATCCAATACGGAATAAGAAAATGTATAGGGGCCCTCTTCCAGCAGACGCCGCCTGATCTCATTAGCATCCAGGGATTTGGCATATAGTTCTTTGTCTCTTGGAACAATCGAATTCTTCTTCATGGCCGCCGTCCATTTGGAATGAATGCCGTGCTGCGGCACGCTGTCGGAATTCTTATTGCGCGTTAGTATGGTAAAGGTATCCTCAAGCAGATTTAAATCGATTACGAAATCATGGCTGGTTACGGAAAGCTGATGGAGAATCCGCTCGGTAATGGTCTGGTCGGTAATATCTGTCACCGTCAAAATTCCGGTGATGTCTCCCGTGTCAGGTGTTTCCACTAAATTTACTTTAAACTGGGCATAACGGCCGTATTTTTCTTTGGGCAGCTTTATAAAACATTTGAGAATCTGCTCCGTTTCATTTCTTGCAAATGCCGCCAGCGCCGGTTCGTTCAGATATGTATTTAAAAATAAATCCCTATCCTTTTCGTCCACAACAAGGCCTGCAATACCGGTAAAGAATTCTTCCCTCACCGAACCGAAGGTTTTTAAAAGATCGGAATCCGTAGGATCGATAATTTCCAGGATAACATTCTGTGTGATATTGCAGTGGCCGATGATAAGCGCATTGGGGTCAGGAGTTCTGTAGTGCTGCATGATCATATCCTTATACCGCTGTCTGATCCGCTCCTGCTCCATCCGTTCCTTTGTAATATCGTGATAATACGCATAAACCCGGCCTTCCCCGCCTTCATTCTGGATCAGGGAAAGGGTATTTTTCACCCATATGTAGCCATCTCCCTTTCTCATGCGGTACACCATTTCACATTGGCTGCCGCCGCCGGATATGTAAGCGGTCATCTGCTCCTTTACATGGGCCTGATCCTCCTGATGGATTCCTACCCGGATATCCTGCCGGTACATCTCCCATGCCTCATCCACCGTCATTCCCGTCATGGCGGCAAAACCATTGGAAAGGAATTCCGGTATCATTGTTCCATCTTTCTCATAGCGGACTACGGCCACGCCGCCGGGCAGATTCTTCACTACGGTCTGGAAATACTGATCCAGCCGCTCCTTTTCTTTCCTGGTAATTACCTCATCCGTAACATCCCGCACATATTTGATATAAGCCGGTATTCCATTCCAGTCGGTTTCCTTAAAACGGGTATTGTAAAAACGGTCCGTACCGCTGATCTTCAGCTCATGTTCATTTCCGTCCGGTTCATGGTCTTTCAGCGTACAGAATTCACAGGGAGCGCTCTTGCCATGGAGCGCATCATAGCATTTCCTCCCGATACAGTTGCTTTCCTTCATGAAAAGATTTTGGGATTCATTGGCATAGAGCAGATCGTAATTTTCTCTGTCGATCACGTAGATCCCATCCGCCGTTTCATTGGCCATCTTCTCAAACAAATGGCTTTCCTCGGACATGCCGGTGAAAACGGCATAAAACCTGGTGACTTCGGAAAATGGCCCGATACGCCGTCCGTTTAAATGAATCCAGATCAGATATCCGTCTTTATGGCGCATCCGGTAGGACACATCCAGCACATCCCCGCTCACCAGCGCCTCATAAGCCGCTGTTTCCAGGCGCTCCCGGTCCCGTTCGTAGACAATGTCAAAAATGCTGTTCTTGGACATAGCCTTATATTCTTCTCTGGTATGTCCGGAAAGAGCCATTACGCCGTCGGAATAAAATGTGGGGATAAATTTTCCTTTTTCCACGCGGTAACTGGCAATTCCACCCGGAATGGAGTTCACAAGATGATCCATCTCCTGCTGCGCTTCCTTGATGTCGGAAATATTGTGAAAAACGCAGTAAAGCAGCGGATATCCGTCTTCTTCTCCGATCACTTTGGCCTGTACGTGAACCCACACAATATGGCCGTCCCGATGGCTTTTTCTGAATTCAAAATCACCCACCTCACGGTTTTTAACGATATCCAGCACTTTTTCATACACCATAGCCGTATCCTCGGCATAGGTCATCTCCACAGCATCCCGTTTGCACAGCTCATGATATTCCTCCGCCGTATAGCCGGTCAGAGCCGGCACACCGTCGGAAAAATAAACGGTTTCAAAAATATCCCTTATCTTATAGATGGCAACGCCTCCCGGAATGGCATTGATGATATCCTGCATCTTTTCATTGGCCCTTGCCAATTCCCCTTCCAGGCTCTGCTGTTGGGATACATCGCTGTATACGCCATATAAAAGCTTTGTCCGGTCATTCTGGGTCTTGACCGATCCTTCCAAGTGAATCCACCGGTATTCCTGCATCTTATCATTAAATACGCGGTAGGTGTGCCGGAACAGACCGTTCTGTTTTATGGAATCCCGGATTATTTTCATCAGCCCATCCAGATCATCCGGATGCACTCCCAGAAAATTCGTCTTTTCTTCCACTCTCTTCTTATTCTCTTCCGAATATCCCATAATCGCATAAAATGCGGGATTGTGAAATATGGGAGAAATATTTTTTCCATCATACCGGTACACGCATAAACCGCAGGGAATGCTGCTGAATGTTATCTGCAGCATATCTTTTAAAGCCTTTGACTGATCCTCTTCCCTCTTTTTATCCGTGATGTCCGAAATATATTCGATATGGGCCGGCCTGCCGTCCCAATCGATTCTCTTGCCGCTAAGCTGATAGACCCGGCCATTGACCGGATGGCGGAATTCACGAACTGTAAGTTTTGAATCACTCATCTTTTTGGCATTGCAGAACGGGCAGGGTTCATCATATCCGGCCGCTGAATAACAGGTATTCTCTCCGTCTTCCGGATTCCGTAAAAACAGGCTCTTTGCCAACCGGTTAGCATAAAGCAGTTCCCAGTTATTAGTCGCGCAGACATAAATTGCCAACGGAGCATTATCCAGCACAGCCGTCATCTGATTCTGGGAAAGGTATTTTTCCTCCATTTGCTAAGCCTCCTTCCCAAAAATGTAATCATACAGGGTTTGGTACAGCCTGTCCGGCTCAATCGGCTTTGCAAGATGGGCATTCATACCGGCCGATCTGCTCTTATCGATGTCATCATCAAATGCATTGGCGGTCATAGCTATAATCGGGATGGTTTTGGCGTCGTTTTTATCAAGGCCGCGGATCTTGGCTGCTGCCGTCAATCCGTCCATCAGCGGCATGCGGATATCCATTAAAATCGCATCATAATATCCCGGTTCCGCCTTTTCGAACCGGTCTACAGCCACTAAGCCATTTTCTGCCGTATCCACTTGAAATCCCTTATCTTTCAAAATCAGCATTGCCACCTCTGTATTGATCATATTGTCTTCCACCAGCAGCACCCGTTTTCCCGAAAAATCATATTCTCTCTTTTGTTCCTGCTGTACTTCCTCTTCTCTTTTACCCAGCACTCTTGAAAATGCGGAGATCAGGGTGGATTTAAGCATCGGTTTGCTTATCAGAAGATTTACTCCTGCCATCTTCGCTTCATGCTCAATGGAAATCCAGTCGTAAGCAGTCATTATAATGATGGTCACATCCGGGCCTGCGATTCTGCGGATACGTCTGGCTGTCTCAATTCCGTCCATGACCGGCATCTTCCAGTCCAACAGGATGATGTCATAATGCTGCCCTATATTCCACAGATATTCCACGCGTTCAACCGCTTTGCAGCCGCTGTCCACCCAATCCGCCTTCATGCCCATATCTTCCAGGATGCCGACAGCGCTCCTGCATACAGCCGCATCATCATCCACCACCAAAGTCCGCAGATGCTTGAAGCTGCTGTATGCCTGATACTGGCCGCGGCGCTTTTTCGATTCTTCGGTGATGCCCAGTTTCACATCCACGGTAAATTCCGATCCCATCCCCTTTACAGACCGGACCGAAATCTGTCCGTCCATCATATCCACGATATTTTTTGATATAGCCAGCCCAAGACCGGTTCCTCCGTACACCGCGGTGGTTCCGGTGCTTTCCTGAACAAATGGTTTAAAAATATTAGGTATGAATTCTTCACTCATTCCGACGCCTGTGTCATTGACCACAAAACGCAGAACTGCATCATTTTTCATCTTTTTATGATGAGCTGCGGAAAATGTGACTTTTCCGCCCTCTCCGGTAAATTTAATGGCATTGCTCAATATATTAATCAGCACCTGCTGCAGCTTCATGGAGTCCCCGATATAACAGTCGTCCAGCTGCGGATCCACAATACATTCATAGTCCACATGTTTGGCTTCCGCCTGGGCATAACAGATGGAATTGATGCCGTTTAAAAACTCTTCCGTAAAAATCTTTTCGCTCTTTAAAAGCATCTTGCCGCTTTCGATCCGGCTCATATCCAGAATGTCATTGATCAAAGCCAGCAGGAATCTGGAAGAGATGCCGATCTTGGAAATGCATTCCATCACCTGATCCTCATCCCCTATGGATTTGGCCGCGACGGTGCTCATTCCGATGATCGCATTCATAGGCGTCCTGATCTCGTGGCTCATACGGGAGAGGAAATCGGACTTGGCCGCATTGGCCTGCTCGGCCGCCGCCAAAGCAGCCGACAGCTCTTCTTTCTGCCTCTGTTCCTGCCGTACCACATCGGTTACATCCGTGCGCGCCATGCATACCCGCCCTAAATCTTTATTGATGTAAAATACCTGGAACCGTTTCACCTGTGTCACGCCGTATTTATTCTTTATCTCAGCAACGAAGGTGTAGATATCCTGTTTATCCAGCTGACGTTTCATATATTCATAATCCATCTTTTCCAGATATTCTCTTCGAACCGCTTCTTCCATATGAAGAACGGTAAGCTGTTCTAAATCTTCCCGGAAATTGCCCTGCTGGGGGATATCATCATACGGCTTGTCATCAAAGGAGATCACCTGGTATGTATCGTTCAGAATATCAATATCCATGATAATATCATAATCCAGTTCCGCAATCCGGTTGAGCAGCTGTTCCTGCAGTTTCTGCTGGGTCATATCAAACGTATAGAAAAACACGATCACATCGTCAGTCTCAGGATTCAGATAAAAGCGGAAACTGGTGCTTCCCCAGAACATCCCGCCGTCGCCGCGCCTTCTGAAGTTGTCAAAATAATAATCTTCTTTTCCTGCCGCATAGGCTGCCAGAACATTTTCCCGTTTCAGGGTATTTCGGATCATATCTCCGTATTCCTGATCCACGGAAGAAGCCGCGAAGTTTTCCACTGTTTCATCATAGGTATCTCCCACATGGGCTATCTGAGAATTAGCGCTTGCCAGATAACTTTCCAGCTTGTTCTTCGTAACATTAATGCGCCCCTGTATACTTCCTTCTGCCGAAGCCAGTTCAGCAAAATAAGCCAGTTCCTTTTCATACAAATCCCTGACTCTGTCCTGCAGCTTTTTCTCATCCGTAATATCCACAAACACACAGTAAAAATACGGCTCTCCGCCTTCTAAAAACAGCTGTGCTTTCAGAGAAATCCATTTTGCATTGCCTTCCTTGCAGATCAGGCATTGTTCCTTATGTATCGTATTTCCAATCTGAAGCTGCTTTTTTATCTCATCCGCCAAACCGGCCAATTCATCCGGGCTTATGACCGCAGACATCTTGTTGCCCATGGCGGCAAACTCTTCCCGTGTATAGCCGATGAATTCATACAAACCGTCATTGGCCTCTATAATGGTCAGTTCCTCATCAAACCGGCAGCGAAAAACAGCGCCGGGTATATTGTTGTATAAGCTGAGCAGCTCTTCCTGCGCCTGTTTGCGGGCGGTGATATCCATGCACACAGACGTGATGGCCGGTTTTCCGTTTTCCGCCTTCATCCTCCGCCCCACATCCTGTACCCAGATATAAGAACCGTCTTTTTTCTTCATTCTGTATTCTATGGAATATTCTCCCCTGGCTTCCATCTGTACGTCCACAGCCTCATCCACTGCCTCCCGGTCGTCGGGGTGCATACAGTTGGTGATCATGCCGTCTATATCGTCAACAAAATCCGCCTCATCGTCATATCCTAAATGGTCCAGCATCCTGCGGTTAACAAAATAAAACGGAAATCCCGGCTCAATATATCCCCCCATCATGCCGCCGGCTATGGAATCGCTGAGAATCTGCTGACGCTGCTTCATTATATTTTCCATCACCAGGGTCTGAGGATAATGCTCTCCGTTCTTCTGGCTTATGCCCGGCTCAGCAAAATGCATATTGCAGATAAGCCAGGCGCCCTCTTTCAGGCACAATGCAAAAAAGCCGCGAAGACGCCAGGTATACATGGAATTCCTGAGCGAAAACTCGGCTGATACAATGCAGTTCTCCTCATTAAGAGACTGCTCCCGCATAATTGAAAAGTCTATTTTGAACGGCTCAGGTATCTGCTGAATATCTTCGCAAAGGTATTGAATCATCTCTGATTTCCCGCATGCATACTCTCCTTCCCCTGTGCCGATAAACTGCACATCCTCCGTCAGCAATTCTGCAGCCTGCCCTGCGTTTCTCTTTTCAAACCAGGCGCTGCACAATTCTTCGACCGCCTGCTTTGCTTCCCGTTGTTCTTTCATACCATTCTCACTTTCCCTATGCCGCAAATACCTTTTTCTGAATTTTTAATTATTGTTTAAACTCTGTCAGTCTATTTATCTAATAATTTTATCATAGGGGCACGGAAATGGCAATGATTTGTATTTTTGAGATTATTTTTGAGATTATGGCAAACAGTGCGCTAAAAAGGCAGCTCCTAAAAGAGCAGAAGGCGGTTTTTACCGCCTTCTGAATCATTTATACGCTCAATATTTTCCTTATCAGAGACAAAACCGCGCCCAAAGTGCTGCAGATCAGAAGCTGTTCTCTATGCAGAGTAACAGCCCCTAAGGCCGCCTGTGCTCCGTCTAAAATTCCCTTCCATTCGTAGAGCACAGAGGGAAGCAGGGAACGGGCCGGCTCCGCCAGAAATACCGCTGCCGCGCAGATTAAAAATGGAAGAAAGCCTCTTCCGGTGTCATACCGTTTCAGCCGCACTCCGCCTCCGGCCGCTTTGCGTGACAAAATCCACAAGCTCCAGATCAATCCGAAAAACAGGGAAACGCCTGCGAACGCCAGATACAGGGCCAGTCCGTAGTTTTCCTCTTCTACAATCATCTGAATGCTTCCCAAGCCTTCCCGGTTGATCCAGAATGACAAAGCCATAGTGGCTGTCATGGATACCATCAAAAGCGCAGAAACCCACTGCATCAAACGGGAGCATACCACGATCACTCCTTTTATGCCCTTCACCGCTTTATCCGCAAATCCGCTGTCCTGCTGATTGTCTTCCGGCAGTGCCCGCTCTCTTTTGCGTTTTGGATAGATTTCCGGCTCTTCTTTTCTTTTTTCTCTGCCCTGTTTTATCTCTGATGCCTTTTTTTCTATTTTCTTTTCCGGCTTCTTTTCCGTTTTTTTGACGGCCGGCTTTTTCTCTTTCGGCTTCTTTTTGGATTTGCTCTGGCCCGCCGGCGCTTTATAGCGGAATGGCGCCTGAACCTCCTCTTTGGGCTTTTTATAGGATTGAAGATCCAGTTCTGTCCAATCGCTTTCTTTCTCTTCATATGATAATGGAGCCGGTTCTTCGAATAATGGCTCCGAATCTTCTTCCTCTGCAAACAGATCTATCTCTTCAAAAAACGGACCGAATTCTTCTTCCTCTTCGTCCAAAGAATCATCCAGATAATAATTGTCTTCTGAATAAAGAGGAGAGCCGCAGTTATTGCAGTAATTTCCGGATGCTTCCTGTCCACATTTGGGGCAAATCATAATCTCACCTTCCCATTTCTTAACATTTCATTTGTAACTGACAGTTTTATTCTGCCAGGATCGTCATTTTTCTGCTGTAAACAGCAGTATAGGGCCAATCATAGCATATGACGTCAAAAAAAGGTAGCGAGTTTCCTTTCCAATCTGTTTAACTTTTTCTTAACTTTCAGAATTAGCGGGTATCGGTTTCTTTTCTTTCTATGACAGTAATCTGCACCCGGTCTCCCGGCTTCTTGCCGATCCGGGCGCGGATGTCCTTTCGAAGGCCGATTATATAGCAAATGCTCCCATCCTCATTTTTCATCCCCATATTGACAATACTGCCGTTATATTCCACGCCGTCAAATGTTACGGAAACCCTGACCCTACCCCTGCCGAATTCTGCCCTGATATCATAGGGAAATATGATGTATGCGCCGTCTATATCAGGAACTTTTTTAATCTCCGCTTCGAATTTATATATCTTATTCTCTTCTGCTTCAGCCATCGTTACTCTGCTCCGTTTCCAATGTTAATATGATTTTTTCCTTATTATTTCCTATAATATAGAAAGAATCCCGTCCGGAAACATTTTTTCTGCCATAAGAGCACTCTCTTCGTATGACAGAAAAAGCTGCCGCCCATATCCAGGCAGCAGCTTTATTCTATCCGTATCATTCACTTTATCCCATCCATCTCTGCAGGGTTTCCATCAGATGATCCATATTAATAGGTTTTGCAATGTGGTCATTCATTCCCGCGCTATGCGCTTTTCCAAGATCCGACGCAAAGGCATTGGCTGTCAGCGCGATGATCGGGACTGTCTGTCCATCCCGCCGTTCCAGGGCGCGGATCATCTCAGTTGCCTGGTATCCATCCATAATGGGCATCTGCACATCCATCAGAATACAGCTGTAATAACCTACCGGAGAACTTTCAAACATCTCCACGGCACACTTTCCATTTTCCGCCTCTTCGATCAGAAGCCCCTGCATCTGAAGCAGTTCAACCGCGATCTCCCGGTTCAGCTCATTATCTTCTACCAGCAGAATCCGTTTGCCTGCCAACGCAGAATATGGTACCTGGGGCAGCTCAAAGGATTCCGGCTGGACGCTTATCCTGAACTGATGGAAGGTATGCGCCATTTTCGATTTAAACAATGGCTTTGTAATGAAAACATCGGCGCCCGCCATTCTGAATTCTTCCTCAATCTCCGTATAATCATAGGAGGAAATGACAATAATCGGCATGGTCATACCCACCTTTTCCCGGATCGCTTTTACCGTCTCAAGACCGTCCATTTCCGGCATCTTCCAGTCCAGGATCACGGAAAAGAAATCATCCGCTCTCTCATGGGCATCCACCACGCGTCTAACCGCTTCTCTGCCTGACAACGCCCAGGTTCCGCGCATGCCCAGCTCACGCAGCAGTTCGGCGGCGCTTTCGCACACAATCCGGTCATCGTCCACCACCAAAACGGAAAGTCCGGACAAGGATGCATCGTTCTCTTCATCCCCTCCGCATATCGTTAAAGGAATGGAGACGATAAACTGGCTTCCCTTTCCAAGCTGGCTTTTAACCTGAATCGTTCCGTTCATCATGCGGACAATATTCTCTGTTATGGTCATGCCAAGCCCGGTTCCCTGGGTCTTGCTGATGCGCGAATCCTCAGCGCGGGTAAACGGTTCAAAAATATGGCGCTGGAATTCCTCCGTCATGCCGACTCCGTTATCTGTCACAATAAATTCATACTGCCCTTTATCCTTATTAATGGACGGCAGCTCTCTAAGCCGCAGGCTGATCTTTCCTCCTTCCGGAGTATACTTGACCGCATTGGAGAGCAGATTCATCAAAACCTGCTGCAAGCGCCCCATATCCGTAATTACATTCTCATGGTGCACGTAATCGGCGCTGATCTGAAATTCCTGATTCTTCTGGCTTATCAGAGGACGGCAGATATCCATCACCTCATCCACCAGATCCGGCAGGAAAACTGTCTCGGAAGACAGATCGATTTTCCCGCTTTCGATTTTGGACATATCCAGGACTTCATTAATCAGGCTGAGCAGATGACGGCTGGAAACGCTGATTTTAGATAAACAGTCCTTCACCTTATCAGGAGCGTTTAAATTGGCCTGCGCGATAATCGACATTCCCATGATCGCATTCATCGGCGTTCTGATATCATGTGACATGGAGGATAGGAAATTGGTTTTGGCATCATTGGCCACCCGGGCCGTTTCGTAAGCGTCCTCAAGGGCCTGACGCTGTCTGGACTGTTCCATACGCTCTTTTGTCACATCAATTCCGGCGCTGTAAAAGGATGCGATTCCATCCCAGCTCTCTTCTGCACTGACATAGCTGTATGTCATGGTCAGTATCTTCATGGTTCCGTCATGGGTTATGATGCGCCCTTCCACCGCCGTATTCCTGCCGGTTTTCTTGGCGGTTTCCATAATCTCAAAAGCGCGGGCCATATCATCGGGATGGATATAAGCACGCTGGCAGCGCAGATCATTTTCAAACTGTTCCTTCGTAAATCCGATTAAATCCAAAAAGCCGCCGCCATACCAAAGGACCGTTGTCATGTCTTTGGCATCCACTCTCGCGAATCCGCCCGGAATAGTGCGGATGATGGCATCCCTCTCCTGGTCCTTTTTCGCCAGTTTAAATTCCGCGCTGTACATGTCGTGGGACAATTCGATACGAGCCCTCCGGCCTTCCCAATTGATCACTCGATTTTTAATCATAAACGTCCGCTGCAGGACGGGATTATCAAATTCCCATTCATAAAATGATTCTTCACACAATTTATCATTGGTACAGAAAGGGCAGGGCGATGTTCTTCCCTGGATAACCTTATAACATTTTTGCCCCAATACTCCCTCCTGAGTTACATGCAGGGTTTCGCATGCGTTCGGGTTCAGATATAACAGATCATGCGTCTCCATATCACAAATGTATACATTACCCACATAGGTATCCATCATCCATTTGAAATACCCCAGTTTCTGACGGTAGAGACGGGTCTGCTCTTCCTTTTCAGAAATCAGGGAGCTCACATTTGAAAATTCGATTTGAAGCACAGGCTTGTCCCACTGCGGCTGTTCCTGTATTGTTCCGCAGAGGTTTACCCATAAAAAGCCGCTGTCCTTTAAAGGCAGCCGGACAGTTAACTCGATATCACTTCTGCCCTTTTCCTGCGCCGAAGCCAGGGCCTGCATAATCATATGAAAATCTTCGGGAAATTTCGCATAATATTGTCTTAAATCGTGATAGTCACGGCAAAAATCCTGTTCTGAATCATGTATGTTATTGTAAAAACCGGTATTTCCCCATAAAAAGGTTAAGCTTTCGTCCAGCAAACAGCAGATTACACTGGTTTTTAACATATTCATAAAATCCGGGCATACATTGCTTGCTGTTTGCCTGTTACAAGCTTCCCTTTGTCCTGTTATTACATTGTTATTCATAATTCCCTCACATTTCCGTATTCATAAGGATTTCTGTCTTTTCTTGTGAATGACACGGCATTTGCATTTATGTCAAGGCCGGTATTCTGACACAAAACTTTTCATCTATATAAAAGACAGACTCTAACTCGCCGGTTAGAGTCCTCTTCCATTCTTATCCATAAAGCAGACATGTCAATTATATCAAAACCGGTTCCTGATTACAAGGCAATCGCATAGAGAATTCAAGTACTGTTTTGGACGGTTGTTACTATTCACAGTCCCGGTGGTCTTAGTGAAAGTTATGCAGCCGTACCGAAGGTATCCAGGAATTTCTGAAGTTTGCCGGCCAATTTTCCAATATGGACTCCATCCACAAATGAATGATGGACCTGTACGGAAAACGGAAGCATGATTCTCCCATCTCTTTCATAATAACGTCCCCAGTCAAACAGCGGCGTCGCATTGTCCCTGCTGCCGGAATCCGTATGGGAAATATGGGTGTAAGATACCCACGGGAAAGCGGAAAATTGGAACACATCGTTTCCGAGGGGAGCCGTAAAATATTCCTTCTGCTCCTTTTCCGTGCGGCCGGCCAGATCCACATATTCCTCCATGGTCTCCTGCATTTTTACATTTACAACCTTAAATAATTCCGTGTCTTTATTCAGATAGGTAAATGAGGTATTGATTTTATCAAATACCACCGGTTCTCCGTCCACAAAGCGGCAGCGGAATTCTTCGATCTCATTCGCGCATTTGGAAACCGCAAATACAAAAGAATAGGTAAAAGAATAGCCTCTCTTTCTGATCTCGGCCAGAAAATGCGTCAGGTCCAGCTCAAACGTGACGCAGTACTGCGGCTGTATGTAATTCCGGAACACTTGGTAATGCATGGATCTTTCCCATTCAGCTAAATTGATTTTTTTCATAGAAACACCCTCTCTTTCAATTCCTCATGGAATATTTTAATGATAATAAAATTATAAGTTTTAAGTTGTCTAATGTTAATACGTTGTATTATGTCTATGTTTATAAAACGGGTTCCTGATATAATAGCAGGAACCCGTCGTCATTTAATCTATTCCTAATTCTTTCATTGCATGCATGATATGGATTTTCATCGCATTTTTTACGCCTTCTGCATTTCTCTGCTCTAAAAACTCCATAATCATTCTATGGTCATTGATCGTATCTTCTATCGCTTTTTCGCTTTTCAAGGATAAATAAACTCCTTTTGAAATTGCCTGGTACAAAATCGGCATGAGTTTATTCATGAATTCATTGTGCGCAGCCTGCGCTATCGCCTTGTGAAAGGACTGTTCGTCGTCCGTCCTGTCCTTACGGCTGTAAATCTCCTGTTCCACTCTCTTACCGTATTCTATAATTCTCTTGATCTCAGAATCCGTTGCTCTTAACGCAGCATAATAGGCGGCTTCCGGTTCGAATATCAGCCGCATTTCGTACAAATCTTTCGCATTTACCTTGACCTCAGACAGCTGTTCGATATCCGTCTGCTTTTTAAATGCATTGGCTTTTACATAGGTTCCCTTGCCCCGCTGTATCTCCAGTATATCAAGTGTGACCAGAATTCGGACCGCTTCCCTAAGCGTGGTACGGCTTACATTCAGTTCTTCTGCCAGTTCCAATTCATTGGGAAGTTTGTCGCCGGCTCTATATCTCTTTTCAACCGTTATCATGGAACGTATGTTGTCGGCCACATTCTGTGATAACATTTTATTTCCGCTCATTTTCTCACCTTCGCCCTTCCCGCACATTATACTACGCTTTCTGCAAAAATTCAAACCGTAAGAAATCAAAGAAACACCCAAAACAGTTCTATTACAAATCCACCTGAAAACCCGTAGAATAAAGTCATCAAATAGAAAAAGAGGTGACAACATGAATCTGGACTTTCTTTATCTGGGCACGGTATTTGCCGCAGGGCTGCTCTCTTTCTTCTCCCCCTGTATTGTACCGCTGCTTCCTGTATACATCTCCATATTTTCTTCCGGCGGGATTTTGGAACGTGAGAATATGGCTCACAGGAGGCTGAAAATCTTTCTCAAAAGCCTTCTCTTCGTGGCCGGAATCTCGGTATGCTTCGTTCTGCTGGGGTTTGGCGCGGGAGCTCTTGGTTCGGTCATCGGCAGCAAATCGTTTCTGACCGCCATGGGCCTCATCGTAATTCTGCTGGGGCTGCACCAGACGGGGCTGATCCACATCAAGTGGCTGTATCATGAGAAAAAAATGGATCTTGAACGTTCCCTTAAAGGCGACTATTTTGGCTCATTTTTGCTGGGGCTCACCTTCAGTTTTGGCTGGACTCCCTGCATTGGCCCGGTTCTCGGCGCAATCTTGGGACTTTCGGCCACAAGCAGCCGGCCGCTTTACGGCGGATTCCTGATGGCGGTTTACTCATTGGGCTTCCTGATTCCGTTTCTGATTCTGTCACTCTTTTCCGATTTACTGCTGACACGGGTTAAAAAAATAAACCGGTATCTGGGAAAGATCAAGACGGCGGGCGGGATTATTATAATCCTGATGGGAGTTCTTCTGATGACAAATAATCTGGGCAGTATTTTGACAATCTTTGGATAATAATTAAGAAAGGAACACATATTATGAGAAAAAATTTATTAATTGGAATGGCGGCCGGGATTTTGCTTTTGGGCATAACCGCATGCGGTGCTGGAAATGATAGGAATAATAAAACGATGACGAAAGAACAGGGCGGCGGCATGAAGGCGGAAGAAACGATGATGGCGGACGGGACTAAAATGATGGATGAGACTGAAATGATGGACGAGACTGAAATGATGAACGAGACTGAAATGATGGACGAGACTGAAATGATGGACGAGACTGAAATGATGGACGAGACTGAAATGATGGACGAGGCTAAAATGATGAATGAAACGGAGATGATGGATGATATGCAGCCAGCAGACCAGTCTGATATGATGGACAATACAGATATTATGAATCAGGGAACACCTGCGCCCGACTTTGAAATGATGGATTTAAATGGGAAGACCGTAAAACTTTCTGATTTCCGCGGCGAAAAAGTTTACCTCAAATACTGGGCATCCTGGTGTCCGATCTGCCTTGGCGGTTTGGAAGATATCAACACCCTTTCCGCCTCCGACAGCGGTTTCCGGATTCTGACCATTGTAGCTCCCGGACAAAAAGGCGAAAAGAATATGGAAGACTTTAAAACCTGGTTTTCCGGCGTCGAAAATACGGAAAATATCACGGTCCTGTTCGATACCGACGGCGCCTATGGGGCACAGGCCGGAGTGCGGGGCTATCCGACTTCAGAATATATCGGTTCTGACGGTGTGCTGGTTAAAATGGTTCCCGGCCACGCGGATAACGACACAATTAAGACTGCATTTGAATCCATAAACTAATTCAATAAACATAAAAAATGATGGAAAGGAGCTGGCAATATGATAAACTATTGGAAGAAATCTATCGGGGCAGGAATGCTGGCAGCTGCCATGGCTCTGCTGTCCGGATGCTCTGCCGCCGCACTGAACATAGGTGCCGCGGCTTCAAAAGAGGCCACAGACAGTATGACCATGGAACAGGAAAAAATGAAAGAGGAGAAAACAATGATGAACGAAGAAAATCTGCATACAATCTACCTTGCAGGCGGCTGCTTTTGGGGCATTGAAGCCTATATGAAAAAACTGCCCGGCGTATATGATACGGATGTGGGCTATGCCAACGGAGACACGGAAAACCCAACTTATGAACAGGTCTGCTACAACAATACCGGCCATGCGGAAACCGTAAAGGTGGTCTATGATCCCGACAGCATTTCCACAGAATTGCTGCTGGAAGGCTTTTTCAAAGTGGTGGACCCGACCAGCGTAAACAGACAGGGCAATGACAGAGGCAGCCAATACCGCTCCGGCATTTACTACATCGATGAAGAAGACAAAGCGATCGCTGAGGCCGCGGTGGAAAAACAGAAAGAAAAATATACAAAACCCGTGGTTACGGAAGTCCTGCCTCTGAATAATTTCTATCTGGCCGAAGATTACCATCAGGATTATCTGGATAAAAACCCAGGCGGCTACTGCCACATTAATTTAAATGATGCCGACGAATTCATCGCAGAAGAAAATTTAGGGATGAGCGGCATGAATGACCTTTCCGGCCTGATCCTGCCAGAAAATTACCTGGTTCCCAGCGATGAGGAACTGAAAACAAAACTCACCGACATCCAGTACCGGGTTACTCAGAAAAATGACACGGAACGCCCTTACACCAACGAATACGCCGACACCTTTGAAAAAGGGATTTATGTGGACGTAGTCACCGGAGAGCCGCTGTTCAGTTCCGAGGATAAGTTCGAGTCCGGCTGCGGTTGGCCCAGTTTTTCTAAGCCGATTATACCTGAAGTGGTGACCGAAAAATCCGATACCAGCTTTAACATGGTGCGCACGGAAGTCCGCAGCCGCGCGGGCAATACCCATTTAGGCCACGTTTTCGACGACGGCCCCGCAGAGATGGGCGGGCTGCGCTACTGCATCAACAGCGCCTCCATCCGTTTTATCCCATATGATAATCTGGAAGCCGAAGGGTATGGCTTCTTAAAACAAATCTTTGACATGTAACGTTTACGCCGGGGCCTGGAATGTTGCCTTCCAGGCCCCGGTGCTATATAATGATCTCAATAGCACAAGATAAAATTTGTAGCAGCGAGGAGGCGCCCATATGTATAACTTATTAGTCGTAGAGGATGAGAGCATCATCCGCCGGGGTATCCGCACATTTATCGATTTCGACGGCCTTGGCATCGGAGAATTTTTTGAAGCGGAGAACGGCGAAGGCGCCTTGGAAATACTCAATAATCATCACATAGACCTGATTCTGGCCGATATCAATATGCCGAAAATGAACGGACTGGATTTCTGCCGTCTGGCCAAAGAGAACGATCCATCCGTCAAAATCGCCATACTGACCGGCTATGACTACTTAGATTATGCCATCCGGGCCATCAAGATCGGAGTGGATGACTATGTCCTAAAACCACTCTCCCGTGACGACGTACAAAAACTCCTCTTTCACCTTGTGGAAAAGAAAAAAGAAGCCGACAGTTTCGCCGCTGTCCGTCATGCGGTGGACAAACTGGCCGAAGATGTCGGAGCAGACGGAAATCAAAGCGTCAGAACCCAGATGGCCGAAACCATGGAAGCACATCTTTCCGATTCTGCATTTACACTCAGCGCCATGGCCTCGGAACTGGGATACAGCATCAGCTATTTAAGCACTCTTTTCAAACGCTGTTTTGGTGAGAATTTCAGGGATTATCTGCTGGAACTCCGGCTGGAACGGGCTAAAATCCTCCTTCTCACTACCCAGATGAAAAATTACGAGATCGCAGCTACGGTGGGCATCGATGATCCCAATTATTTCAGCGTATGTTTCCGGCGCAAATATAAAAAGACTCCGAAAGAGTTCAGAACGGAGGCGGGTCATGGAGAAAAAATGTAGGTTTCATCATTGGAGCAGGCGATTCGGCGTGCAGCTCTCCCTCTTTTTCCTTGGCGCAGGTCTGGCGGTCATTCTTCTTCTCGGCGGAGCCCTTTATTATTACGCGGCAAATCTTTTAATGGACGAGACCGTCACAAAAACTCACGACCTGCTGGAAATGAGCGGTACCAACATCAGCACCTATATCGGCCGTGTCAAAGGAGCGTCCAATGTTTTTGCAAGCGATCCGACGCTCCGGCAGTATCTGTCAGAAGGCGATGAAAGCCTGCAGCCCGGCCTGATGTCCCGCATCTATGCACTTCTGAAAAATGATCCCGCCCTCAAATCCATTGTAGTGGTTTCCAAAGACGGGCGCATTCTTTCCAACGAAGATGGACTTGACATGTCTGTCTCCGCAGACATGATGAAAGAGGACTGGTATATGGAATCCATTCACAATACCATGCCCGTACTCACCGGAGCCAGAATGCAGAGTTTTTCTACCGACAAAGACAATTGGGTGATCTCCGTAAGCACTGAAATCACCGGATCATCCGGTGAAAATCTGGGAGTTCTGCTGATGGATATGGATTACAGCGTCATTGAAGACCGGCTTCGCAGCCTGGATCTGGGCGCTGAAGGCTATGTCTTTCTGCTCAATGACAAAGGCGAACCGGTCTATCACAGGGACACCAGCTATTTTTCAAGTCCAGAGAAACAGGCTCAGCTATTGGAGATTCTGGCATCCGGCGACAGCTATGACAAAGATAAAAATGTACTCACTTACCAGACGCAGATCGAGAACACCGGCTGGACCATGGTGGGCGTAGTATCCCTGGACACCCTTAAAATGCTGGAACGCCAGCTCTTTGAATCGGTTCTCCTGACAGGCGGACTGCTTTTCTTAGGCGTTTTACTGCTGGGAATCTTTTTTACCCGCCGTTTGTCCACTCCCATGGCCGATCTGGAACGGGGCATGAGCGAGATCGAAAAGCTGGCGGAAATCTCGGTTCGGAAAAGCAGCTTTTACGAGGTGGAGCTGCTGGCCGCCAATTACAACCGCATGATCCGCCGCATCCGGGAACTGCTGGAAGAGATTCAGGATAAGGAAAAAAACCTTCGTCAAACTGAACTGAACGCCTTGGTCAGCCAAATCAACCCTCATTTTTTATACAATACCCTGGATACGATCGTCTGGATGGCTGAATTCAACGACAGCACAAAAGTCATCGCCCTCACCAAGTCTTTGGCCGCATTCTTCCGCCTGTCACTTAACGGGGGACGGGAACTGGTCACCGTGGAGGATGAGTTGGAACACGTGCGGCAGTATCTCTATATCCAAAAAGAACGGTATGAAAACAAGCTCAATTATGAAATCCACTCCCCGGAGGAACTTTTGGACTACACCGTACCCAAGATCATTCTCCAGCCCATCGTGGAAAACAGCATTTATCACGGCATTAAACCTTTAGACGGCCCCGGGTTCATCACGGTGACCGCTCAGGAAGAAGATGACCAGCTGATCTTCATCATAACCGACAACGGCGTGGGATTTGCCTCCGACGAGACAGCGGCAGAAGGCTCAGGGCTCCTTGGACATGTGGGGCTTCGCAATGTGGACGCGCGCCTGAAGCTCTATTATGGGCAGGAATACGGTCTGACCATTCACTCTGCTCCGGGTGATGGGTGCACGGTGCGGTTGATGGTTGGGAAGCAGCTTTTAAATAGGAAGGCTTAGTGAAAGAAGTGACGTGCAGTGGGGAGAGTCAATCTTCCCTTGACAATATCATCCCGATATCATACAATAGGTTTAAACGCTTAAACATATGGAGGCATTATGAGCAAAAAAACTTTGCATATCCTGTCTGAATGCATCCCCATTTTCACAATGCTCCAGGACGATAACCGTCAGCAAATACTTATGCTGTTATTTGACAGAAAAAATATGACCGTCACTGAGCTGACAGAACAGCTGTCCTTATCCAGGCCGGCCGTTTCCCATCACCTGAAACTGCTTCTGGACAGCGGACTTGTCCGCGTTGCAAAAAATGGGAAAGAACGGATCTACAGTCTTTGCATGGATAATGCCATAGAATTGTTAAAAGATTTGCTGGCATCCATTGAAGACGACAAGAATATGACGCCTGAATAGCGGGCGTTATATTTTAGCAGATTAGGTTCAAATGATTAAACATGTAAACGTTAGGAGGAACCATTTATGTCAAAAAAACAAATAGCCATTGTTACCGGAGCCAGCAAAGGGCTGGGCAGAGAATTTGTAAAATTATTGGTGAAAGAAAATGATATCATGGAAATATGGGCGGTCTCCCGTAATAGAGACAAACTCCAACAGCTTTCAAATGAATTTGGTAATAAAATCAGGATCATCCCCATGGATTTATCCAATAGAAACTGTTTTAAAGAATTAGAAACGCTGCTGAAAAATGAGACGGCTGTCATCAAATATCTTATCAACAATGCCGGATTTGCAAAGTTCTGCTCCTATGACGATATTGCCATAGAAGAGTCTTTAAATATGATTGATTTAAACATCAGCGCCGTTGTGGCATTGGGACTGATTTGCATTCCCTATATGGAAAAAGGCAGCCATATTATCAATATTGCATCTCAAGCTTCTTTTTTCCCTTTGCCATATCAAAATATCTACAGCTCTACGAAAGCATTTGTCCGCAATTATACAAGAGCTCTGAATGTTGAATTGCAGGAAAAACAGATTATCGCAACAGCCGTTTGTCCCGGATGGATGAAAACGGAGCTATTTGACCGCGGCATCGTCGGCGCGAAAAAGGGCACGAACAAATTCTCAGGCATTGTCACTCCCGATGTGGTGGCGAAAAAGGCGATGGATGATGCGAGAAAAGGGAAAGATATTTCGGTGTATGGACTCTATGTGAAATTTACTCATCTGCTGTCTAAACTGACGCCGCAAAAAATCATGATGAAAATATGGTTAATACAGCAAGGGATCGGTTGAAGAATTTTAAGATTGAAGAGCCGCTGGGGCGGCGGGACAGAATTCAGCGGCCATGACAGGAAGATACGCGAATCATGGCCGCTGTTATATGCAAACACAAAAATAAACGGGAACTCACCAGCGGGTGATTGGATTTTTATAATCAAATACGATTAAACCGCAAGTTCTGCACAGACAGCCGTTAAAATCAGCGGCAGCAAAACTCTTTTGAACAATCATTACATCTTCCGGATCTTTTGAAAGAAGGGAAACTTTATGCCTTTTCTTATTAAAGGCCATTAGATTTCCTGCCTGTAAATAGCCGGTTTGCATTTCTTCGCCGCATTTTGGACATTTCATTTTTTAGACCTCACAATATTTATTTATCGTTGGGGATATTTTATCATAATAGATTTTTGCTAATGATCCGCCTGCTCTTCCGCAAATACTTTCATAGCCGCTTCTTCCTCAAACTGCCTGGAATACAGCTCATAATAGTACCCCTTTTGATCCAGCAGCTCTAAGTGGCTGCCCTGCTCTATGATCTTTCCATCTTTTACAACTAATATCAGATCCGCCTGACGTATTGTAGATAAACGGTGTGCGATCACAAAGGACGTGTGGCCCTTCAGCAGATGGTTTGTCGCATCCTGAATTAATTTTTCCGTCTGCGTATCGATTGAGGAAGTAGCCTCATCCAGAACGAAGATAGCCGGATTAGCCAGAACAGCCCGTGCAAATGAGATCAGCTGCTTTTCGCCTGTGGACAGCAGTCCTCCGCTTTCTCCCACGTCGCTGTCGTATCCTTTTTCCATTTTTCCCACAACCATATCAGCGGACACATTTCTCGCCGCCTCTTCTATCTCTTCATCCGTTGCATCCAGGCGGCCATATCTTATATTCTCCCGCACCGTTCCGGAAAACAGGTGAGGGTTTTGCAGCACATAACCAATCTGACTGTGAAGCCACAGCTGCGAACGCTCCCGATAATCCACGCCGTCAATCAGGATTCTTCCCTTTGTGGGTTCAAAAAACCGTCCCACCAGGTTCACTAAAGTGGACTTACCTGCTCCCGTCTCGCCTACAATCGCGACATTCATTCCGGCTGGCACATGGAGGTTAAAATGCTCCAGCACATATTCTTTTCCGTCCGGATACATGAAGGAAACGTCTTCAAACACAATATCACCCTGTATTTTCTCCCAGTTTTCCTTATTGGGCGAAAAAGCGTCACCATACTTTTTAAGCACATCGGGCCGGTCCACCACATTGGGCTTCTGCTCCAAAAGATCCATCACCCGCTCAATATTAGCCTGACAGGAGATCAGATCCGCCAGCAGCCTGGCAAGCTGCTGGATTGGTTCAAATATAACCACCGCATAGGAGATAAATACAGACAAGGTTCCCAGTTTTATGATATTCTCCTGAACCATATAACCACCTTTTGCCAACACAACCGCCGAAGCAACCGAGCTGAAAAATAAAATGGCCGGAATGTAGACCGCATTCAGCTTAGCCGAATGGATCGCCGCCTGATGCATATCCGATGTCTTTTCAAAAAAACGTTCCTCATTGTCCGTTTCAATGACCATGCTTTTTGACGTCTTAACCCCCGTAATCCCTTCATTGTACGCGCTTGTAATCTGGGAATTGATCCGTCTCACCTTCCGGTTCCATTTCAAAATCCGGTTCTGGAAATACACCGTCAGCAAAGCGATACATGGAACGATCATGATGATGATTAATGCAAGCCGGGCATTCAGAATAAACATGATCACAAACACACAGACCACATAGATCAGGGCCCAGAACATATCCACCAGCCCCCACGCGATCATCCCCGCGATCCTTAACGTATCACTCATCACCCTGGCATGAATATATCCCACCGGCGTCGTATTGTAATAAGAAAATGATAACGTCTGCAAATGCTGGAACTGCGCCCTTTTTAAATCTTTTCCCACATTCATCTCAATCGTTGTAGCCGCATGAACCGACAGATAGACGCAAACCGTCTGGGAGGCAATAACTAAAATATAAACCAGCGCAAATATCCCAAGCCCATCCAAACGGTTTGGTATTATGAATGTATCTATGGCATAGCTTTGAAACAGCGGCACAAGAATATCCACTCCTGCGAGCAGGACATTCAGTCCCAATGTTACAGCAAAAAACTTTTTATATGGTTTAAAAAAGGAAGATAATTTCATCCAAATCCTAAAACTGAAGGGATTATTATATTCTTTTTCTTCATATGCTGCCATTTCTTATCCCTCCATCTTCTCTCTGTCATCCCGGCTCATCTGTATGTCGTAAATCTTCCGGTAGATTCCATTTTTCTGTATCAGCTCCTCGTGGATTCCGCATTCTTCAATTCCGCCCTGATTCAGCACCATAATCTCATCCGCCCCCATAAGAGAGGTCACTCTGTGGGATATGAGGATGACCGTTGCTTCTTTCATATGCTCTTTCAGCGCACAGCGGATCCGATAATCCGTCTGGGAATCCACCGCCGATAAGGAATCGTCAAATACCATAACCGGCGCTTTCTGAAGCAGCATTCTCGCAATGGCAATCCTCTGCTTCTGCCCTCCAGATAACGTGACTCCGCGTTCGCCCACAAGCGTCTCATATCCATCCGGAAAGCTCATAATGGCATCGTCGATACACGCAATCTGCGCCGCATACCGAATCTCCTCCATGGACGCCTCCGGCACTGAAGCCGCTATATTTTCCCGTATCGTCCTGGAATACAAAAACGGCTCCTGCAATACCATTCCTATATCTCGTCTCAACTCCTCAATCGGGATATCTTTGATCTTCCTGCCGCCTAAACAAATACTGCCGTCATTCTCCCCAAGCTCATACAGCCTTGAAAGAAGCTGGATGATTGTGGACTTCCCGCTTCCCGTTCCGCCCAATATTCCAAACGTCCTGCCTTGTGGTATCGTGAAGGAAATGTCCCGCAATACCTCTTTTCCGTCCTCATACCCAAAGGAAACATGCTGAAAGGAAATATCATATTTTCCGCCTGGTTCTTCACTTTCCTTCCCGGATTTTTCATCCGATTTCCCATATGCTTCTTCCTGGGAATGAATAATATAATCCACACGTTCGAAAGAAACTCCGGCTTTACTCATATCTGAAAGAATACGCCCAAGTCCGCGGATCGGCCACACCAGCGTTGAATTATAAGCAGCAAATGCGATAAATTCACCCACTGAAATATAACCGTTTACCGCTTCCATCACTCCAAAGATGATGACCGCAACCACCTGCAGACCTGTTATCAGGTCGCCAATTCCCCAGTACAGACCTGATAAAGACCCCAGCCTGATCCACAGCTTCGCAAAGGCCTCATTCTTCTCATCAAACCGCTCCATCTCAAACTGCTCCCGGCCGAATGCCCGCACTACACGAACTCCCGTGGCATTTTCCTGCACAACAGTAGAAAGCTCTCCCTCCGCTTCGTCCACAGTGGTAAACCGCTTTGCAATCAATTTATAAAAGACGGTTGAATATATGGCTACAACCGGTACGAACAGAAGAACGATGCAGGAAAGCTTCACGTTCATGGAAAACATCATGACAAAAGAAGTGATCACTAAAAATGCGGTCCGGAACACCTCTAAAAGCTGTGTCACCACAAATCCCCGTATTACCTCCACATCAGAGGTACATCTTTGGATAATATCTCCGGTCTGATTCCTGTCATGCCACTTCATCGGCAGCTTCTGTACGTGGATAAACAGCGTATCTCTTAAATTTTTAGCAAAATTCTCCCCAGCTTTCGCCGTGTTGGTCCGGCTGATATAGGTGAAAATTCCTGAGGCTACCGCAACCGCAACGATCATCAAGGCTAAAGTCCAGAGGTGGTTGGTCAGATAACTGCCTCCTGATCCACCATTTCCGCTCAGAACTTTATCGATGCTGAACCGGAATATCTGTGGGGTCAGGGCATTTAATATGGTTGATATCAGTGAAGCGGCCACGGCCGCTGCAAAATAGATTTTGGAGCCTTTGAGGAATCTGAAGATTAAATGAAATTTTCTATATTTGGAGCTTACATTATTTTCCATGTCTTTATCCTTTTCAAATCATAGTCGTATCATTCCTATTTTACCATACTTCTCTGTTTTTACTATATGAATATGAATAGGGTGCTTCAATCAGTACTTTATCAAAGCTTCAATCTTTTACAGCACTGTCTATATTTCTTCCCGCTGCCGCATGGACAAGGGGCCTCAGGATCAGGGGTGTTGTCTTTGAACTTTATTTTTGCAAGATCCCAGTCAATCTTTACACAGGAGCCGTTCTTCCCACGTTCCTTCATTTCTGCATTGGTAAACCCGTGGTTGTTCCATTTCCGCACATGGTCTTCCCAGTTCCTGAAAAGCTGTTCAAATTCTTTTAATTCCCCGACAGAAGAAAACACACCCTCATATCTTTCAATGATCTCTGAAATTGCAAATATTCCTCCCAATTCTTCCACAACTTCTATAGAAAGTTCGTCCAGGAGCCTCTCCAGTTTCACATTGTCATCCACTTTTTTACTCAGATACCGTTTTAATATTTGGTACTCTTTTAAATTCTTGTTAATGCAATTATCACGGTAAAGCATAATGTCCTCCATAGAAGGCTCATAATATGGAATGTCCTTTACCGCATTAAAACGTTCTTTATAATCCTCATCATCTCCCAAATCGGAATTGAATATATATTCCTCCTCCATCCCAAAATCCTCTGATTCTTCTTTCAGCCTGATAACCGCTTCTTCCAGCATTTCGTTTGATATTTCCGTTCTATCTAACGTCCCAGGCTTTTTTTCTTCTGATGTATCTTCTGATGCCCCATTTGTGCTCTCCTCTGGAATATCATGCTTCCGGATTATATCAGACAGCCATTTCTTTTCAAAAACTCCATACAGATTCAGAAATGCACTGATATAGCTTCGAAGCATCTCATAGTAAGCCATACGTGCGACAAATCCTGGATCTTTTGCAAGCCCCTTTAACCTGTTCAAAATTTCATATGGAACTATAGGAATTGCACTTTGCTTCTCATAATAAAACACCCAGCCTTTTCTCTGAAGACTGAAGCCCTCTACCGCCTCCTCTACATCCCCTTTTTCCATCGCCAGTTTTATTAGCAATTCAAACTCCTGTGCCGATACTGTTTCGAGCTGTGCCGGCATCTCCTCTATGATCTTTCGTTCCAGCTGTTTTAAATATCTTTTTCTTCCTTTTCCTCTCCCTGCTTCCAGCTTATATTCCTTTGTTATTAAATCCAGAATAGATTCCGGACACCTTTTAAGGCACGTTCCAAGACAGTAATCCAGCTCTCCCTTTATAAAAAATGATTCTGCAAACTCTCCTTCTAAAATATCGGATAATTGCTGTGCTCCGAGACTTACATCACCAAAAAAATATTCTTCCATTTTCTCTCCTTATATTCCCCTCTTGAAATGTTTTTTGCAGCGATTTTATGTAACTTTTCGTCTTTAAACTGGTATAGATTCCTTCCACAACTGACAAAATTCAGACCGGTAGCTATCAACAATATTGGTTTCCTTACTCGCCAAAACGACTTCATAGCTACTGTTCCAGGAATGTTCTGACAGATTAGCCGAACCATACAGTACCGCTTCTCCATCAATAATCATGAACTTCGAATGGAGCATGGAATGATTTTGCGGCATACAATGGACTTCTATGCCAGGAGCATTTCTCATCCATAAGATTTTTTCACAATATTTTGTATTTGTCAGCAGACGGACTTTTATTCTATAAGACAAAGTTTTCAATAATCTGGCAAATGTTGAATCTATGATTGGGTTAATTATATCAACACATTTTTCAATCTCATTTAAGGTATCTAAAAATCCTTCCATTTTTAATTCAGAAGAATTGTTATTATCAAATTGACATAAAAGCTCATCTTTAGACAAAGTTTTACTTATAATAGGTGTAACCATATTTTTAATTCTATCCATAGAACTCAAGTTAAAATATGATTCTTCCGGTATTGTTATATTCCAGCTTTTATCATTTTGCTTTACCAATTCTTGTGTGATGGGCGTCCATATCGCTTTCTTGTCCATGTGATTGTAAAGTACAAGGATCACTGGAAGAGAATATGACAGCCAATAATCCAAATGTCTGTTATTTCCCTTAAATATATATCCTTCTGTCGTTTTTCTGGCAAAATAACTATTCCCAGATTTTATCTGTACAGCAATTAATCTTCCTGTGGGCATTCCATTGTCACAAATTTCTATGTAGGCATCTATTCCAAAATCATCTTTGGGCTGTTCGCGGAATATCCACTTTAATTCTTCCTGTACGATACTGCTTACGGCAGAAACTCCCAATCTGGCAATATATGCTTTATTATAATTCATGCAGCTCCCCCTTTCAGTGGACTTACTGGAGCAATTCAGGGATCGCTTTTTGTAAGTTTGTGGATATTCGATCAATTAGCTTTGCTACTTAGAAATGCTTTTACGCTTTGGGGAATATATCCTTTTTCTGTAAAATAATTGAGGTACCGTTCTCTCTGAGGAATAATCATTTCTCCTGAATTGATAAAGCGGATAAATTCGTATTCATTTACCCATTTATAGGACATGGTTTCTCCCTGTTGAAGCGCGATGGATTCTTTGCTGCAATCTGTTATACATAAAAAAGTGTAAATAATACAGTTATGATCATCTAATATGAGATGGCCTATTTCTTTAAAGTTATCTGAAATAATACCTGTTTCTTCCCGCAATTCTCTTTTAATACAAATTAATTTGTCTTCGCCTTTTAGTGCTGAACCGCCTGCTGTTGCTTCATAATAGCCGGGAAAGGTATGTTTGGCCCGATCTCTTTGCATTAATAAATAATCACCATCTGCATGACGGACAAGAACTTCACATACCAGGTGGTATAGTCCGGTGGGGATTGGATTTCCTCGGGTTAAGTCAATGGAGGCGATTGTTTCGTCCCTATAATATCCATCCCAGATTTCCATGGCAAAAATCCTCCTCGATTCATTATTCTTCTTATCACTAAGAGCACACTTTCAAAAGGCCTGGCATCTATCAGTACCATTGCTGATCTTTTATAATCCGCTTTCAATTCGTCCGGCCAATCTCTTTCAGATAAATATCATATTTATCCAAAATTGTATTTATTTCAGTATTGTATTCAGAGACATTCTCCTGTTCTTCCATATTCTCCACTTGTAAATATATATCTATATTCACACGAACCCTATAGGGGCGGGAGCTTTTTCTCACCTCTACGTCGCTTACTGAAAGTTTAGCCTGTGCCAGATGTTTCCGGAGAATGGGAATCACCACATAATACATCTGATTTTCTGCCAGAGAAAGGTATCCTAAAGGAACACCCTTCCCATCTGATACCATGATCCTGTTGTTTTCCAATGTATCAATATATAGCGGATCGCCAGCTGTTAATCCTGACATGGTTCGGAAGGCCCGGCTCCTCCCTTTTTCCCCGAGAAAGGCACGCACTTTATATGAGTTTCTTTTGTTCTCATCGTTTTTTACAGGTACCGCCAGTTTTTTCAGGCAGTATGACGGTGATATATATTGTCCTGCCAAAAGATGAAATAGGCGTACCTGATATGGGAATCGCTCCGTTTTGATATCAAATTCTTCATCACTATAGATTCCATTCCGGCATTCTATAATTTCCAACAACTCCAGAGCCGCCTCATTCAGACTTTTCAGGAGACAGTCAAACTCCTCCAAATCCGGGTCCCATGTATATTTTCCTTTTGTAACCTGCAAATATTCTGTTTTATACCCTTCCCATAAGATCATGTAGATGCTTCTCTCGGTAAAAGCCTGTTCTACAATTCTTCCCTTCCATATATCAGTTTTTGCCGGAATGTCTCCTTTTACTGCTCTTTTCTCACGAAGTATGGAATAAGCCTCATTGATTTGCTGGGCTTTCTTACGATACTCCGGAGTATCCGATCCCACGGCGTCCGGGTGATACTGTATCATCAGTTTACGGAACTTTTTTTTAACCTTAACTGCATCATCCAACCTGCCAACTTCTAATATATTTTCTGCCTCTTTTACTGTCATTTTATTTTCATATATCCTTTAAGTTTCAATTCAAGTTCTCTCTGAATCCTGTCCCATTATGTGATTGAACATTTCCTCTATTTTCGCTCTTTCCCCGCTCACATTGGTGGCAAGCCGCAAAAGTGGTAACTGATACGTTTGCAGAATATGATCTTTCATCTTATCTCGCCGAAGCTGTTCCGGACGATTTTCATGAAATTCAAAACCATCCACCTCAATTCCAAAAATACAGCTTTTATCCTGTTTATAGAATATCACAAAATCTAAAGATGCCCTGTTTCTGACAAATGCTTTCTCTTCCATTGTCAATAAATCCGTATCTTTCAGCAGATTTTGTAATAACACTTCCTGAGAGTATCCAAACCTGGAGTATTTTGGCTGTTCCAATATTTCTTCCAGCACTACGCGCACCCCTTCCTGTGACTGATAGCGGGCTTTGGGGTTCATTTTCGCCTTTAATGAAAGAAGTTTGGCGGAATAATGCCGATACAACAGATCAAATACGGATACAATCTGACTCTCTACCACATTCTCATCCAACGTGCTGTACTGCATGTACCGAATCAGATCACCGATATGTTCTCCACTTTTAACGAACAAATCGTGATCCGTAACCAATATAAATTGATTCATTGCTCTGGACACTGCTACATTAACCATTTGGGGATCATCGATAAATGCAATCCTATTTTTTCCATCCCCAGAGTTGTCCAGCACCGTAGACATAATAATCGTATTTTTTTCACGCCCCTGATACTTATGTACGGTATCGCTTTCAATCGACCGGTCAATCTCCTCGGCTGCCTTATCCGCCTGCTTGCGGAAAGGAGTTACAACCCCAATATCTTTATGGCTGCCTGTTAACTCACTTCTATTCAAAATTTCGTCCATAATAACTTCTATCTCTCGCTGATTAAAAATCCCTTTCGCATCTCCCCGGGTAACTCTGCGCATATGATTGCCTTCGGCGGTTTTATACACGATTAACGGACAATCATCCGGCTTTGACTTCGTGTATGCGATCAGTTCTCCGCCATAGTATTTCTGGTTACAAAACTCAATAATCTGCGGATGACAGCGGTAATGTTCTTTTAATGTAACGGACGGCAGTTCTTCTCCATAAACAGACATCAGAGACGATAGAATATTATTTGTAAAATAGTCATATTCCGGCCCCGGCGGCGATGTTTTGATTTTATTTTTTATATTCTTATTGGTAATCTGGGGCAGTTGCTTCAAATCACCTACGATAATCACATTTCTACAGCAGGACAATGCAAGCGCGCCAGTGAGGAGGTCTACCTGGGAAGATTCGTCAATAATCACATAATCCAGCAGATAATTCTGCGCAATAGAACGCCGCAGAGAATGAGTTGTACTGAGCAGAATTGGATATGTCTTAATAAAATCAGAAAAACTCTTTTTGTAACTATCTTTTGTAAATTCCTGCCTGCTTCTGATGTGAAACCGTTTGTAAAGGTATTTACGGAACAGCTTCTCTGATGCCATCTGATGCATATCTTTCAACTTCTCAAATGAATCTTTCTCCAACTCTCCCCTCAGCTGCTCAATTCTCTGTTCCAGCCTTTGAATCTGCATCTGATAAAATCTGCTTTGCAACGTAAGCAGAATCGACACGTCATTCTGTTCCAATTTTTTGACATTCAAAATTCCAAACTTAAACAATATTTTTATTCGGTAAAGCAGCTTCTTCTTCAGTTGAAATTCTTCCGCTGCCGATGTCTCTGCTAAAAAGTCCAAAATCTTCTCCGGTGTACGGCACACCAAAGGAAGACGGATCTCCCCTTCCACATCCTGTACGGAACAATAATGCTCAAAATGTTCCTGTTCCAGTTGCCAGGCCCTAAGTTCCTGCTCAAGTTTTGCTTTTGCTCTCTCTTTTTCCATTAATTCAGTTAAACGGATATTCAATTTTTGAATCAATTGGGATAGCTCGCTTTCCGTCTCCTCACAGTCCCAGCCCTCCACATCCGGAACCGGCATATTGGTAAAAAACTCTTCCTGATTCTTTTTTCTCCCTAAAAATGTCGTAAGGAATTGATATTGTTTTTTCTCCAGCTTCTCACTTACATTTTTTACCGCTTCATTGTTATTGGATACCACAGCCACACTCTTATTCCCGATAGCAACCAGATTTGCCAGAATATTTAAGATGGTCTGTGTCTTTCCCGTACCCGGCGGTCCTTCAATCACAGAAATCGAATTTGTAAGCGCCTGTTCCAATGCAGTTTTCTGGCTTAAATTGAATGAAAATGGAAAAATGATCTGCTCTAATTTAACAGGGCGACGTTCAATTGGCCTCTTTTGCAAATACCTCCCCAGCACACTTTCCGGATGAATAAATGTAAGCTGATCCAATTCCTTTTTCAAAAATGAGGCGTCTTCTTTACTATCCCCTATATACTGCGCGATATCCCGAAAATATTCCATAATTTGATGCACATTTTCATCTTTTACACTGTTTTCCACCATCTTAAAATTGTCGGGATCAACGATTAAAGAATTCCCGTCATATTCTATGATCCGTATTTTCTCCCCGAAATCAAGAATTCTCCGTGGATTGTAGAGCGGCATATCATCGATATATGCTGTTTTGCCGTTGAGATCAATCACCTTAGGGTTCTTAATAATTTTAACATTTCGCTTATCGTATAGATATTGCTTGGACATGTTATTAAATTTTATCATAATCTTATCGCCTAAATTATCTTGCGAAAACAATTTAATCTGATCTGTTTTATCTTCTCCATGGACGAGAATCATGATTTCATTGATATCCATTAGTGATGTATCCTTTGTAGTTTGATTATTAAAATTGTGTTTTTTCTGCCTTTAACCGGTTTCTTGAGCAAACGATGATAATACTGTGAAGAGATATTCCGCTGTATGAATCCAGGCCGGTATTTTCCCAGAGAATTACCTTTTGGGGTTACACCGTCTTTCATCGTATCTGCTAATATATTTAATTTTCTGCATTCTGCATGCGTATTGCTATATTTTACCATATTCACCCAGCCTTTGCCATCTGAAAACATTTCTTACTTTGCTCCTTAGTTTTATCTTTAGTTTTGTTATGCCTTATTTCCAACATTCATTTCGCTTTCATAATAAAAAGGCGCAAAAGCAAGTAGCTTTCACGCCTTAACATATTACTGTTATTTATTTGGATTTACCATGTCAATCAATTTTTACAGTTCTGCTGACGAACCATAATATTCATACGAACGCAGCTTGAAATCTGTCAGCGCTGCATCATCCGATATAGGTTTGCTGCATCCTGCGGGTTCCGAAATGCATCAAATTCTTTACCATCATATGCAAAAAACCGCTCGGTAATGCTTTTAGAATTTCTACCGGCAATCACATCAACAATTTCTGTTCCAACTTCCGGCTTGCATTTTGCATACAGCATCTTACCATCACTTTTCACAGCGAAAATACCCGGATCATAACCTGGAAGCGCTGTCTCTTCATACCAAATCACTGCTAAGTCAGAAATTCGCATGACACCATGATAAATCTTATCCGGCAGTCTCAGCCAGTTCTTTGTTAAGAAACCAACTTTTGTAAAATCCTTCTCTTTGGTCGGCTGAGGCGTCAAAGAGAGCAGCAGGGAATCCGTCTGACGGCATTCCCTATAAAACTCCAGAATCCCGCCTTCGCTGTAACCGCTGTCCTTGGCCGTCATCTCTGCAACGGAATCGCCAGTTTTGTTTATCAATTTTACCCCAAATATACTTAAAACAACGCCTAAAACCACACATCCTGCGCTAACTGCAATCCAAATAATGTCGCTCTCGTATAGGATATGAAGCAGTAAATAGTTGAGACCCCCCATTGCCATCGCCCCGATTCCCAGTATCAAAAGGCCTGCCCCTTCATTTTTCATTTTGCTCTTTTTCGTAAGTTCCTCTTCGGACCACAACAGTTCTGCCTCTAGTTGTTTAGTCATTGGTGTAATCAAATTTGTATCCTCCTGTCTTGTATTGGTTTAGATGACCGGGGCTTCTGCCCGGACCGCATTATAATGCTTTAATTCAGTTTTGATGGATATTTTTTATTATGGTTTAGTTTTAATGGATGCACTTTGTTTGTCTCGAATATGTATTTCAGAATGTTTTTTCACCATGAAGGTCATATAGTATTTTGATTTAAAAAAATCGCTTTCGGACACCTCCTCTTGTATAACGGTACGTCTAATCTGTCAAAGTTAACCTTATTATAATCGTCTCACGACTGAAAGAAAGAGAAGTACAGGGAAATGCCCTCTTGGGGAAATTATATCACAAACATCCAATGCATTCTTGTAAAAATACGACATGAGCAATTCATCTAAGAAGATTTCTAAGAATCTTTTTGAAACACCATAAGGTACTCTTGTTCCCATTTTGTTTCTCTGTCACGCTGTTTTCGATTTGAAAGCCCTCCCCTTGATAGAATGCTACAGCGCCTATCGTCTCCCGCACCTTGGGCATCTCATTTTCTGCATATCCGTCATCACACAATCCGTAGGAAATATCCTGACTTCTCCAATATCATGCCAAATATTCATAATGCGTCCCCCTTCTAAACAAGGGAGAATCCCGCAAGCGGGATTCTCCCTCTGCGGCGGATCGCCTCAGCGACATGATACCTTACCGCCGCAGTGCGCTCCCATAGCCAACAAAGTTGGCATTGGAGGGCCTTTTATATCAAAGGGCATATCCCTATGATATAAAAATACAGCCAGACTTTATACTGTATTAACAAAAGTCTGGCTGTACTGTCTCATTACAAATTTTCCTCAAAAAACTTTCTCATTGCTCCCTATGCCTCTTAGCTAATCTGATATTTTAGTTGTTTTCACAGGATTAACAATATACTTTCCTTCCGCTCTTATCGCAGGATTACTTAATACTTCTTCCAGTTGATCCAGCCCGATCGTTTTACATATCATGCTTTCCACATCAAGCTGTCCTGAGTCTATGAGCTGCAATGCCCTCTGCTGTGTACATGGATTAATAAAAGAAGCTCTGAGCGTCAACTCCTTTTGGAATACCTGAAATGGTTTGAGAGCAATCTGCGTATCCGGTTTTGTTAAACCAAACATCATGACTGTCCCCTTTTTTCCGGCCAAATCAATAGCCTGCTCCACTGTAGATGGAAGGCCTGCACATTCAATAACCGTGCGAATCCAGGTCATACCGGCCTCTGCCAGTTTCTTTTTCACATCCTCATTTAAAGGGTCAATACAAATATCTGCTCCCAACTTCCTTCCTATTTCTCTTTTTTTCTCCACCGGCTCTAAAAGTGCCGTCTTTGATGCACCTGCCAGCTTTGCCAATTGAAGCATCAGTAAACCAATCATACCGCCGCCAATAATAACCACCTGATATCCGGGTCTTATATCACACATGTCAATCCCATGAAGGCAACAGGCGGCCGGTTCCGTCATGGCTCCCTGCTCGAAGCTGGTATTCTCACCCAGCCGGTACACCTGGCTTTCATTCACCACACAATATTCTGCAAATCCACCATTAACCGTAGTTCCATATCCTATCATATGTTCACAAAAATGAACCTCTCCGTTCCTGCAGAAATCACAGGCGCCGCAATAGCAATTCGGATCTATGCAAACCCTGTCACCGGCTTGAAATCCCTGCACTTCGCTTCCAATATCCGCAATAATCCCTGAGAATTCATGTCCCAGAATTGCCGGAGGCTTCACTTCTGCCGCACCTTTATCTCCTTCATAAATATGTATATCGGTACCACATATACCACAAGCCATTACCTGTATTAAAACTTCTGTGGGGCCGGGCTTTGGGACGATACTCTCCTCCACCCTTAAATCATGTTTTCCATAAAATACTGCACTTTTCATCTGATATTCCTCCGCTTTATTTTAATTCCGGCCAATATCCTTTATTCGCTTCAATCAAATCGTCCAGAATTTTTTTTGCCACTTCCACACTCGGAACTGTTTTTGAAAGCGTAAGTGCCTGCCATAATTTCTGGTAGCTGCCCTCTGTCCACGCTTCTACCACCAATTTTTCCACGCTTACCTGCTGTTCCATCAGACCTTTCTGAAACTGCGGAATTCTTCCCTGGGCAATTTTTTCATAGCCGCCTTTTCCTACGATACACGGAATCTCAACCATAGCCTCAGGATCAAAATTCTCTATTGCGCCTTCATTCGGTACAATCAACAGCATTTTTTCCTTTGTATTAAATGCAAGCGCCCTGGCAAGGTCAACGATATAAGAAGCATGGTCATCCTTCATAAATTTGCAATTCCGTGCAGTCCCTTTTTCGATAATTTCCCTGGCTGCAGAGAAAACCTCCTTTTCCCTGCCATCCATAACCTGATTTGCACGGGTATACTCAGGGTCCGTATGCTCTACCACATAATCGGAACACAAATAGTATTTCAAATAAGTATTTGGAAGCGTATCCGGGTCCACTGCGTAAACGTCTCTCACCTTTCTAAATGTCTCATGCCAGCTCTGGTCCGCATGCTGGTCTTCCTCAATATTAATGTCATAACCATTTACTTTTACGTATTCCTTCAGCGCAGGCATCAAATCATTTCCATCTTTGTCTTTCACCTGTGTCCACCATCCAAAATGGTTCAGTCCAAAATAGCTGATGTCCAAATCCCCTTCCGGAATCCCGAGAATTCTGGCCATACGTACCATAATGCCAAGAGGCATATCACATATATTAATAATCCTGGATTTTGGACGCAGCTTTCTGGTGGCTTCAGCCACAATAGCGGCCGGATTGGAATAATTGAGCATCCATGCATCAGGACTGTATGTTTCCATATAATCCAAGATTTCCAAAATACCTCCGATGGAGCGCATCCCATATGCGATTCCGCCAGGCCCGCAGGTTTCCTGCCCTACCACACCATATTTCAGCGGGATTTTTTCATCCTTTTCACGCATTGCATACTTTCCCACACGAATATGTGCCATAACAAAATCCACATCGGTAAATGCCTTTTCCGGTTCAACCGTATAATAAAATTCAATTTCCGGAGCGCGCTCGCTTAACAGGATTCTACACGCTTCTGCGATTATTTCCTGCCGTTCTTTATCATTGTCATATAAGCATAACCTGCGGATCGGAAATTCCTCCTGATGATCCAAAAGCATCATAATAATTCCAGGTGTAAATGTACTTCCGCCGCCTGCTACTGTAATAGAAAATTTCTTCATGATTTTTCTCCTTTTTCATTTATTTTCCATTCAAAATTTACCGGAACTCATGTAACTGCGCTTCCTTACCGTATGTATTCAACCACGCAATCCTTACCTGCCGTAACGTTGCCTGACTGAAACTTCATATCCTTCATTTCATTGGAATTCGTAATGATCATCGGTGTATACAATGGTGTTTTCCCGTTTACCAGAGACTCATCTACTCTGCATAGTGGCGTTCCTACCTGAACTTTATCTCCCAGTTTCACAAGCGCCTCAAACCCTTTGCCTTGGAGATTCACGGTTTCCAGGCCAATATGTATCAGCACTTCCGCGCCGTCCTCCGCCGCTATAGCATAAGCATGTTTTGTTTCAGCAACTACAACAATCTCACCTGCTGCCGGAGCGACTACCATTGTATCACTTGGAATAATTGCAATCCCTTCTCCTATTATTTTCTGAGAAAATACCTCATCCGGAACTTTTTCCAGCGCAATCACCTCGCCGGTCTGGGCTGCATATAGACATCCCTTTGCCGAACCATTATTTTCTTCTGTATCATTCTTTTCCGCCTTTTCTTCTTTGTCATCAATGTCTTCCTGAGGCAAAATATTTTTTGCCAGACATTCTTCAAACTGTTCTCTTACCTTTGGCACTTTAAGACCGACAATCACCTGTATCGCCGTGCCATTTTTACTAAGCCCATGAGCGCCAATCCGCTTGAAGTCCACTTCCGGATGAACCAGCCCGGCATCCTTTACATTGACCCGGAGTCTGGTAGCGCAGTTTGTAACATCAATAATATTGTCCTTTCCTCCCAGGAAAGCCAGTATCTGCGCTGCATAGCCCAAATCATTTTCTCCCGCCTTCTTCGCCCGGTAATCTTTCTTTGTGTAAAGCTTTGCATCTTCCCCGTCTTCCTCCCGTCCCGGAGTAAGAAAATTAAATTTTTTAATCAGAAAACGAAATACAAGGAACCAAATAGCTGAAAATGCCAGTCCCACGATCACCTGAATCACATACGTCTGCCAATGATTTTTCCCGCATGGAATCCAGTTCAGAGAGAGCCATGCAATCAGACCGTTTCCAAAAGCGCCGGATACCCCCGCCATATACATAACCGCATTGATACAGGCACAGAGCAGAGCGTGGACTACAAAAAGTACCGGAGCGACAAACAGGAATGTAAATTCAATCGGTTCTGTAATACCTGTAAGCATAGCTGTCAATGCCGCCGGAATCATCAGCGTCAGAACCTGTTTACGTTTCTCCTTCTTCGCAGTGCTGAAAAATGCCAGCGTAATCCCGATTGGCGCAAATACCTTTGCATTTCCAAACAGCTCAAACCCACCTGCCGGGAATAGTTCTTTTAACGGCGCCGTACTGTTGGCAAACTCACTTAAATGTAGCGCCCAGTATGCTTCAATTCCCCCGGGAACAACCGCGGAATCCAATGTAAATGGTGCATAAATAAAATGGTGTAACCCGGTTGGAAGCAGAATTTTCTCACTAAATGCATATAGTCCCACGCCCAATGTTCCACTAGCTTTAAAGAAATCCTGCAGCATAAAAATCGCCGCCTGCACTTTAGGCCATACTCCCGCAAAAATAAAAGCCATCGGTATCATAACAAAAAATCCAATCATTACTACAAAGCTGGAGCCGGAGAAAATACCGAGCCAGTCCGGAAGCTCTTTGTCAAAATACCGGTTATGAATCCATACTACAATTCCGGATATGATCAGTGCCCCAAACATTCCTGTATCCAGACTCTTTATCCCGCATATCATCGCAAGTCCGCTGGTACCGCCGGCCTCCGCCGCATAATCTACGCCAAAAAGCGGTCCCCAGAACTGCAAAACTGCTGCAAGAAAATAATTAAATGTTACATAAATCACGAATGCTTCCAATACACACCTTGCGTTCTGTTTCTTTGCCAGCCCAATCGGAAGACCGATCACAAACAGCACCGGCATCTGCCTGAACACCATCCATGCACCTTCCTGCACAAGATACCACAGCTGATACCACACGTGTCCCTCTGTCGCCATGTTTCCAAAAATGGATGCATTCATAAATAATGTCGAAAGCCCCACCATAATACCAGCAAAGGAAAATAACAATACCGGTGTAAACATAGCGCCGCCAAAGCGCTGTACTTTTTGCATGACTCCTTTCATAGAAACCTCCTCAAAATCTTCTGTTATTTTGTTTTTCAAGACGTCTTTGATGAACTCATAATATCGCGGTTTTTACGCTTTTACAAGGAATTGGGCGCATTTAAGGAACAAGAACACAGTTGATTCCTTTGCACATTTTCTGTGCGTCCGGCACAAATAAATATAAAAATGCTCAAAAAACCCAGAATTAAACCAGGATTTTTTGAGCATTATTTTAATCTTTGTTCATTCATTGTTCAGTTTTCTTTTTCATTCTGTTCCAGATAAAGAAGATATTTTACACAGAGGATCTCAACCATGTTAAAATACGAACTACATGTTTCAAAGGAAACCGCGCCGATTTTCATCAAATGATTTGTAGTGATGTACAGGCTTTTGTCGCTTAACTTTGCTACCGTATTATTGCTCAGCCCCGTTATAGACAATAAATACGCTCCCTTGCTTTTCACCTTCTTAGCCGCCTTTACTGCTAAATCAGTCTCTCCGGAAAGAGATATTATAATCATAAAATCGTCTGTTTCCAAATCCTCTAATGCCATTGTAAGCTCGCTTTTCCCTGCAAGCACTACAAAAAACCGCTTCGCATACATAAACATGCGTTTTATCATCTGTGCCGCAGAATTTTGCGCTTCCCCCGTGCCGAACACGAATAATCTTTTCGCTTTATAAATATGCCGGCATATTTCCTGCATATCTGTATCCCTGGCAGTTTGAATACATTTTTCATAGTTTAAGCAGACATCATCTAAAAGAACATCCTTCTGCTTTTTCTCTGCTTCATATTCTAATTTCAAATGCATTTTAAATTCCCGAAAGCCTTCAAAAGAAAGTTTTTGGGTAAATCTTGATATTGTCGTTCTGGAAATGCAGCATTTGCCTGCCAACTCTTCTATCGAAATGGAACAGCATTCATCTTTATGTGCCTGTATGTACTGCCATATTAATAAATCGTTTTCATTTAGTTTGTTGTAATTATCGTTTATTAATTCATCTAAACGCATCTCCAGCCACCTTTACTTATTGATTGGTATCTATTATAATTTTTTAGTTCATCGCTATGTCCCATCAGCTGTCTCCCTGACCTCCAGGAGTCCCCATTTTACATTAATCTTCGCCAGATTTTTCACTTTCTCTAGTAGGTCACGGGGCTTACGCCCCAGTGCCCCTATTCAAAACCATACGTGCGCTATTAACGCATACGGCTTTTTCACTTTATATTCTACCTATCTATAAAACAAACTTACCTTGATACTTGGTTCAAGTACAGAAAGGTTATAAGAAGTCCTTTATAAAAGGAGTTTAATGTATAACTTTTCCTCTGACTTTTCCTCTGACTTCTCCAATTTAACCACTCAAATAGCAGCCACTTGATCTGCAAAAGATAATTCTTTACTTCCCTCGTGTTGTCCGTAACACCATAATACTGATAGTGTCCTCGTAACTTTGCATTTACTGTTTTGAATATCGCCTCCAATGAAAGCGTTCTATAGTCTTTTATCCATTCTACAATAGTACGTGAAACCAAGAAAGTCAAAGGTTTCTGCTTTTCCTCCTCTTCTTTCCCTATTCTCTCTAGCAAATCTCCCGAATTCCAGTATCTTAGTCTTTTCTTCTGCAAGCTCCAATCCACATTTTTGGAACCGCTCTTCCAATCGTTTACGAAATATTTCCACTTCCCACTTATTCTGGAAATAGCATAAAAATTCATCCACATAGCGGATGAGATAACATTCGCCCTTACACTGTCTCTTTACTAACATCAAACCAGTTATTCAATACACAGTGCAGATAAATATATGCCAGTATTGGACTTGCTCCATTTCCCTGTTCACTATCCAAGTATTTTCCATCTTTCATGTTGCCTGCCTTCAGAAACTCCCCAATGATTTCAAGAAATCCCTTGTCTGCTACATTGTATTCCAGCATCTTCATCAACCGCGCATGGTTGACATTATCAAAGAATTCTCAGATATCTACTTCCATAACATAGTTCGTTTTCCGGTACTGTACCATTTCTATTACCTCACTGACTGCCATATGACATCTCCTGTTTGGTCTTAACCCATAGCTCTCATTGTAGAAACTCCGATTCATAGACTTGTTCCAGTATATATGCGATTGCATTCTCCACCAGCTTATCCTCATAACAGGATATTCCCCGTGGTCTCATCTTGCCTTTTGTTTCCTTGGGATTATAACCCCACCTTGTTGGATTCGGTTAATAGCTTCCATTTCTCATCCGTTCTACAGGATTTTCAAGGTTTTCTTTCATGTCCATCCCATAGTCCTCTTTTGTCACTTTATTTATGCCATCTGCTTTTCCGCTCTTCATTTTACTATAAATTGCTGTCAGCGCATCTACATTCAGATATAACACACGATTCTGGACTTTCCTGTCGGTTACATTTGCTTTCCTGATATTATACTGTATTCCAAACAACTCATTTACCATGTCCTTCAACTCTCCTATGTCTGCATGATTCTGATTTACTTGAAGCTATAAAGTGCGTAGCCCTTCTCTCCACCGTGATTAGCGGCTTCTTCGATACTATGATGTGTCGGGCTTCCTGCCACTCATTTGAATCCCTGTCGCATTTCTTTGATTCGTTTTCCATACCTGCTTGTGAGGAAATAGCAGGTCCTCAGCTGTTCCGATAAACTACTTATCACCAATCTGACCAAGTTCTCAGACTGGAGGATGCCAGGTAACTCTCACCATAACATTTTACCCGATATTGCCTACGACAAGTATTAACGTCTCAGCCTTTTCCGTTCTCATAATAATTTCCCAGCTAAATCACGTCACTTACGTTTCGGCTCTGTTGCTCCCTGTCCTACGCTTAAAGCTTATTTTACCACTTCGACTCCAAGGACTCGGTACAAGGCGGTGGGTTAGCTCTTCCCTTGGTGGGTTTCCCACTATATTTTATCAGCTTACCAAAGCTTTGCAGAATTTCTTCCGCTCGCTAAAGGAAAACAGCTATGCTAATTTCACAGCTCGCACGATACTTCCATTATATCAGAAAAGAGCTACAAAGTCCCAAAAACAAAAGACTTTATAGTTCTTTTAAAGAAAAATCCGAAGCGTGAGCCTCGGACTTCGTCTACAGTTTGTGGTGTTTCAATATTTCCCTACTGCCCATGATAGGATAAATTTACAGATGCTATTAAAGTCTACAATGTTCTTCCATCCAATTACTGATTTACTTGATTATCGATATAATTGCATCCGCTATTGCAATCACTTCCGCTGTAGTATTCAATCTTCCCAAGGATATCCGAATGGTTCCTAACGCATACTCTTCTTCGAGTCCAATTGCCTGCAGAACATGCGAAATACGTGTATTCTCACTATCACATGCCGATCCGGTAGACACGCAAATTCCTTTAAGATCAAGACGATGTAATAGCATTTCACCTTCATAACCTCTGAAAGAAAGACTCAGGGTTCCCGGTATACGATTCTTTGAGCCATTACGAATATAATCAATACCTGCCTCATCTAAATGACGCAATAAAGTCCGCTCCATTTTGAGAAGGTGAACCTCGTTATCCCTAATAGTGAGGTTATTTTCATGCAATGCTGTAGCCATTCCTACAATAAGCGCAATATTCTCTGTTCCTGCCCTTTTACCGGATTCCTGCGCACCACCATCTGAGTAAGGAGCAATTTCTGTTCCTTTTTTAATATATAGGAAGCCTATACCTTTTGGCCCATTAAATTTATGAGCCGACGCAGAAAGCATATCTACTCCAAGTTCTTTGACATCTATGCAAACATGACCAACTGCCTGTACTGCGTCTGTATGGAACAGCGCCCCATAAGTATGTGCAATCTCAGCCAGTTCTTTTATCGGTTGAACAGTTCCTATTTCGTTGTTTGACAGCATTACAGAAACCAACTTCGTCCTGTTTGTAATATATCGTTCTAATGTGTCTGATTGAACAACACCTTCTGCATCTACTGGCAAATATACTACAGGATAACCCATTTTTTCTATTGATTTCGCGCTATTTAGAACCGCATGATGCTCAATCTGCGAAGTAATAAGCTTCCGATTATCCCCATATACAAACATTGTGCCCTTCAGCGCCCAGTTATCGCTTTCTGTTCCACCTGAGGTGAAATAGATTTCTTCTGGTAATGCATTTATACACTGTGCAATCATTTTTCTAGCGAATAGCAATGCTTTTTTTGCTGACCGCGCAAAGGAATATGGTTCAGAAGCATTTCCATATTCAGCCTTAAAAAATGGCAGCATAGCTTCCAACGCATCTTGTGAGAGTTGTGTAGTAGCTGCATTGTCTGCGTATATCAATTTAATCACCTCTATTTACCTAAAAAGGATACATCCTTCTTCTTTAAATTCTTCAATTTTGTCCTGCAAATCTTCTACTGTACAGTCAAGATAAGATGCCAAGCAATCTAGGCAATAAAATTCTGTAATATTCTTACTCAAAAGCTTCTTGTTTAGACCGATAGTATCTTTATCAAAATCCTCTCTTCCACATACAACACACTTAATCTTCATTAGACAAATCCCTTACTGCAAATTGAGGAACGCTCTTTCCCCTATATTCAATATCAAGTATACCCAACTGTGTCTTAATGATGCCTCTCATCTTGCACGCCGGTCGCAGACAATACAAATTGAAATTATGCATCGTTATATCCTTTGGTGACCGCACATTAGGGAACAATAGCTTGAGGTATGCGGTGCAAATTCTTTTTACCGCCTCTGTATCTCTGGTATCCGCTCCATCAGGTAATTCCACCAGCGCATCTACTACGGCTCGATAACTTATATCCTCACGTAAATGATGCAAAATAGAGCTAAAATACTCTGAATTCAATGCCCATCCGCAAATCTTCAAGTCATCATTCATTCGAGGAATATCCCACCCTTTGATAAAGCCATGAATTCTATCAAGCAGAGCGCTTTCTTGGAAAAGTTTTGGAAGTTCTGTAAACATATTGGTATATTCATCCATATTATCCTGATGAATATTTCCAAGGAACACAACGCCAGCGTCGGATTTTCCGTCATATCCACCTATGTTAAATGTTCCGTATTCCATGTAGCCCTGCATAACAGAACGCATTTCATTTACATCACCAAACTGGACAAGTTTTACCTCATCTATTACCACAAAATCATTGCCAATAATAAAGCCTGGACTTCTACGCGAAGTATCATAGAACATTTTTGCTCTTGTTACTTTTCCGCCGTCGGTCAGCAGACCATATTTGCTAACATGGCCGAAGACATATGATTTCCCTGTTCCCTTAGGAGCTAATTCGATGATATTTAAACGTTTTTCAACAAACGGAAGAAGCCTGGACAACATCGCAAGTTTTTGTTCCTTGTTTTTATATCCAGGGGCATTATAATCGATTGCACCAAGCAGGATATCGATCCATTCATCGATATCAAACTCATTTCGAACATCCTTATAATATTCAAGGTCAATTGTATACGGACAGAAATTCTTAAAATTCGTGAGCTTAATTTTACCTTTTTTGCCTTTCTTAACTTTATCTTCTTCGAACTGCTGGTCATACTCATTAGGCGCACGATATCCAAGTTCAATCATTCCCCAGGTTTCATGTTCAGCAATCAGTTCGTCCTTCACTTGCTCCCATACGCTATCTTCGATAATAGTATCCTTATCCGTCAAGCCAAAATCAGGAAGTGTGAACGTGATTTCACTTGTCTGAATATCAATATCAACTGTTATTTTTGCTAAGATTTGAACCTTATCACGTTCAAAAATGATTTTGTCCTTAATCGCCGTCCAATCTTCTTTTCTTGGGATATATGTTTTCACAAACTCAGAAATCTGCGCTGGTTCAAAATCCCCATCTTCATTCTGAAACTCTGCGAGAAGCCAGTCTCTCATGAAGGATGGAAGACTTAATGTTGAAAAGAAATTGTTCTTTTTTAGATCTTTATATACGATCATTCCGTTGAAACAATCTCGAAACTTATCTATCATAACTTCTTTTCTCCTCCAAACATCATATTACCAAGTTCAAACTTTTGTGATTTTTTGACTCCTTCACGCTCAAATTTGAACTTTACTCCCGTCTTAACACAATTGCTTGATACATAAATATCAGCGCTACAGTCACATGCTTTTTCAGGCTTATCCAATTCAAACCTGAACGTTTTCTTATCCGCATCCTGCTTCCCTGCATACATCTTTCCGTTAACTTTCACAGAAAGATTGTTCAGCTCATTCTTAGACCAGATAACAAGAACTGGTTGCTTTTTGTAACTGAATATCACCTTGCGTCCATCATTCATCACCTTAAATTCCCAGACAATATTATTCATTGTAATCCTGATAACAGGAACAACAACCTCCTCAAGTGTAGCGCCACCATGAGTTTCCACTGCGGAAGGTCGTGAACCATCGAATCGATCATAGCTAGCCAAAATGCAAAGTCCACCTTCATGAATTGCATGTGAAAGCTTTTTGGTTGATTCATTGTCCTCGCAAACCCGTCCCCCGTGAGTTCCAGTCCGTTTTGATTCAATAGGCAAAACAGACTTTTTAATAACTGCCAATCGGCTCGCTCCATGATCAGAAATGATATAAGCCTGATCGTACTTATTCGAAGAGAGTTTTGTGTAAATATTAGCAACCACCTTCTCGATTTCTGCAAGTTCATCAATCAAATGAATTGGATATTCTGATTTTTCAAAATTATAGTCGCCAATTGCTTCGTGCTTATCTTTGTCAATTTTCTTAATGAAGTCCACTATTTCAGCATCGCACGCTTTAAATGCATCAACGAACTCCTTGTTTGCTGATGTAATAGAAGGAAGATTGCATTTTCCAACTTTAGCTTCAGCAAACAAACCTTTCGCAGCACATTTTTGCAGAATATAGTTAAGGAATTCCACCCCTAATGCATCTACGAAATATAGAATAGAATTATGCTTATCTGCATCACTGACAATTTCTGTCCTAGCCGGAAGTTCTACAAAGTGTTGTTCTTCAGCCTCAGTATTGACAAATTTCTCAAACTCTGGATATATCACATTCCGAAGTTTTTGCATTGTATATTGTGAAAAGTAGTAATCCAACAAATCATTACCGAAATAAAAAGGACTGACATAATTATAGAAGTCAAGGAAATTACTCCTAAGCACTTTCAGTAACGTTTCATCATCATAATCGGCCTGGTATGTTCCTATAATTTTAATCGCCTTTTCCTTCTCCATCTTGGTCAAATCTGAAAGATAGTACAGTGCATCCTTTCCCTTCTGATCCACGAACTCACAATAATCTGCAACTTCCTCTTCCGGGATATTTAACCTGTATCTCAGAGACTTCCACTGTTTATATATCTGAGAAAAAGCTTTTCCATTCTGAGGATAGTTCAAAATCGCCCTTATCAAATTACGCATAACTTCGGTATGCTTATTGGAAAACGAAACCGCATCTTGTATAATTTGGTTCTTTGCATCTGGAAAGACCTTCATCGCTATAAACAGTAACCACTGCATTCTGTCCTCATAGGTATACCATTCTTGCAGCGTATATTCATAGTTATTTGTATTACTAAAATGTGCTATTACTATTGCTCGGAACGAGGCCTTGTTTTCACTAAGATTTAATAGATATTTCCAATAGAACCCTTCTGCTTCATCATATTTAAATCCCTCAAGCTCTGGGTATTTATTCTGAAGTATCCGCAGAGGTGTATCCATTGTTGCAATGGCATACTGTCCATTGGCAAAAACAGCCGCCTTTTTAGCTGTCCGAATGTATATTTCTGACTGAACAGCACTTTCAATCGCCACAGGAAGAAACTCCACGCCTTCCACGACATTCGCTGAATCAAAAGAAAATTCCGGAGCCACAAATGTGATATGTGGTTTTACAGAATCAACTGTAGAATCAACTGCAACAATGCGCTTAGCTACTCTTAAATCCTTTTGTATTATCTTTTTTAGGATATCACCACAATGAAAGCATACAATAACTGCTTTCTTTGCAATGCTCATATTGCAAAGTGTCTGCATGGTCTTTTGAAGCTCTGATCCACTAATCAGCTTAAGATAGGTGGTTAATTCAAATACAAACATATTGCCAGATGCGTGTTTTATGTCATCAATGACACCCATCACATTAGGCAGGCTATCTTTCTTAGCAAAATCAGCAATATGAACGATTTTATTATCACCCACTCTGTAATAGTCTAGGATTTCCATTTTTTGCGTAGCATTCTCCACATTCACAAAGAGCGGGTATGTTGTATTCTCATCCTGCAGATAATTATTGATTCTTTCAATACAATCGTTCATCGCTGTCACCTTTCGTTACTTTCGGTCCGCATCTTTGATAATACTAAGGCCAACCGATATGTCATCCTGAATAAGTTTTTTCAAATATTCCTTTAACATGTTAATATCATCCATTGCATCAACAATATTGGTCGCAATAACACTGCCCTCAGTATCGTATCTGGCAGAAGCATATTCCTTTATAAGCTTTTCAACCATCGGATTTGAATACCAATCATGAGGCTGTGCTGTTGCACGTTCTTTCAAATACTTCCTAACTTCATCGGCTTTAAGTAAAACCGCATACTCTTTAAGGATTTTCCTGTTGAAGGCATCATCAATTTTTTTCGAATCCTCCAAAGCTTCATAAAATGTTGCAGATTCAAGGAAGCTAATAGCTTTTTCGGTTTCGCTATCTTCCGGATGCACACGCGAAAGCGTCAAAAACGCCTGACAAGCCGCATCATAGTCCTGTGCGTCGACCATGCATATGATAGGTGTTAAATTGATCTTAGACCACTCTTCTGGTGATTCGGTTCCGGTTCTAGCCCTCCACAAATTTTTAAGTTTGATTTTTCCTAACGTGCTTTTAAAGTCTTTCACCGACTTTTCAATTATCTGAAAATATTGTGCTTTTTCTTTGGTGAATATGTCTCCGGTAGGCAGTTTTATGAATAAATTGTTCTGCTCTTCTGTGTCAAACTCATTCACATAAAAGCTACAGACCTTAACAAAAAGATTAAACTGTCCTTTATAATACTCATCAAAAAGGTCGCCCTTGTCCTGTAGCACTTTTAGGAATGATGCTTTCTGTGAATCAAGAAGGGATCCTTGCTGCTTCAAGTCGTACAAAGCCTTGGCAAGCGGTTCAACATCTCCAAGATAATTTTTAGAGGCTTCATATGACACTCTGATATTTCCGCATTTAGACTTCCAACCATCCAATGCCTCTCTAAGTGTTTTTGCCTTTCCAATAAGCCGGTTGCTCTCTGCTATGATAGAATATTCCACTATAACTTCAGAAATCTTCGTGTCAGCAGTTTCTTTAATCCATACCCAGTTAGCTGAATCTGCATCAAATTTTTTCTTTACTTCATTAAGGAACTGGCCGTCATCCTCAATTTGCCCTGCCAACTGAACAAGTTCGCCATCATTGTATTCAGCCAAATAATTAGTCATGCCAGCCCGACACATATCCTTTGTAAAAAGATACGGTAAATCTTGAATCAGAGTCAGGTTATTCTTGTAAAGAGTACCGATTTCTTTAGCTATATCCGATTCCGTTTTTCCCATATTACCATTGTTTGCTAAACCAGAATAAAGCTGAATCACATCAGCTACAACTGATTCGCTGGAAGCTAATGTAACATCACTAAGGCAGTATTCCACACACCAAATAGGGAACGTCAGCTCCTTCATTCGGTTGCGGATATAATTTCTGGTATTAGGAATATTTGTGCACTGTTCAGGGCTAATTCCAAAGGCAGCGCAAGTCAATTCATTAAACTTACGGATTTCCTCCGTCATTGTGACAATGTACTTCTCACGATATTTTGTATCCTGACCAGCAGCATACTTAATTACCCATTCGACCATCGCCTGCAGGTTTGCCAGATTCATCTCTCCACCTGCTATACCATCATCATATCCGTACTTATCTCCAACATAATCCTTTAAAACAAATCCCAGAAGAAACGCTGTCAGATTACACGGCATGAAACCGAATGGCGCTTCGGTCAATTTGTTGTAGATTGTAGAAATAGCCACTCTATCACTCTTATCAAATTCTTCAGCCATAATCTTCTCTACACATGTCTTAATCTGGGAAATATGTAAATGCGTCTTTTCTTCCCAATAGCGGTATTCTGCAGGCATTCCCCATGCGCCCTCTAATGCCTTCTCAAGTTTTTTCTTCTGTTGAGGTGCATTATAAGGGCCTTCGGTCTTTCCATTTACCGCGGACTTTACGCCCTGCTTCAATGCGCTAATAATATAAACACCATCTATTAGATCATAATTCACCTCTGGCGCTTGCGGATAAATATCTCTGATGATGGTATACAAGCCGGAATACAAATCATCAAGATTGCTTCTTCGTTCACGCTTAACAGTACCGTTAGCTGCCAGTCGGCAGATATAAAAAGCGCCACTATCCTGCATCGTCTGCTTCCAATCTGCTATAACTTCAGAAGCTTTCTGCGAATAGTTCTGACTCTGAGTATTATCGTTCTTATCGAATGATTCGCTCTGAACCATATAATCAATGAAGGTGTTCCACTTGTCGTTGCCAAAAGGAGTCGCACCTGTATCGACAATGATCAAATTCAGTTCCTCATTTTTGGGTTCTTTCAAGCATTTGTCGATTTCGGCTACTATTGCTCTGCTTTCTTCGTCATTCTTCGAATATACGCATAGACAATTAAAGCTGCACTTTCGATAAGCCTGCTTTTTAAACTTCGTGATGCAACCGGGTATAGTGTCCAATGTTGCAGACATAAAGTTATAGCGAAGTTTCAATGCCCCCGGCCATGATAATGGATCACTAAACTTAGGATCTTCAATCAATTTTGCCGTTGACCATTTTGCTTCAACATCTTCCCGACTAACCGTGGAAGTAGCAATCAACTGCACAATGTAAACTGTTTTCCCCTGAATCGTTTTTGGAAAAAGAATATCCATTTTGCAAAGCGTTTCTGCAATACTGGACGCGCTATTACCGATGGGAGTTCCTTCAAATGCCAGATTCAAATTCTTATCTGTTGCAAAGAAACACTCTACCGCATCACCATTCATATAGGAAATAGCCTGCATAAGAAGAACGGTTTTCAAAATTTTGGTCTGATCATCATCCAGCTTATAGCTCTTCGATTTACTGATAGAACTAAGAATATTTCTAATCTCTTGACGCAGATAACGGCCTTCATCTTGATAAAAATATTCCCAAAGCATATCTATTGTCACAAACGGATTACCAGTATAAGGTCCATAAGTATCTATGTACCACTGGAAATCTTTCAATTTCACACCGGCATCATTTTTAATATATTCAAACATGCTTCTGGTGTTCTCCTGAAAAGACGATGCAATATATTTCAAGATAAGTGCAGCGTATGGATGAATGGGCAGGATATTCATCATATCCTCATCAGCAATATCCTCATCTGTCAGCCGATTAAGCTTATCCATGACAAGTTTTCTACTGTTAGCTGTATCAAAAAACTGGGTTTCGCAAATCTCTTTCCATTCTTCCGCAATCTGCTCATCATCATTTTTTTGAAGTGCATGCCCAATCAGCTTGAACGCAATATTATCAGGGAGATCAATAACCGATGTAGGCTTTACAAAGCGATTAATCAGTTTTTTATCACTTCCACCTTCTTTGGCCACGACATCTTCACTAACACCAGTATGCGTCACAACAAGGAGACAGAAATTATTTGTCTCAGTTACCTCCATAATTTCCTGAAATCCCGTCAGATCATGGATATGATTCTCGAAATACTTTGTAAACTCATCCCAAATAAAGAACAAGCTCTGCAGATTATTTCCTTTAATAATATCTTTCAGCCATTTGATAAAAATTTTGACATCGAGTTTCATCGGATCAATGCCATTCTCCTTGCCAACCTTGGCAATCTTTCCCATGAGCATGGTCAAGGCTTCACCGGTATAGGTATTTAATCCATCAATAACGTCATCGACCGTCTGTCCAATAAATCGGCTGTCCTCAGAAATGATTGAATTGAAATATATCTTATTACGATTTATAGAAAGCCAATTTAAAGCAGCATCCTTTAAAGACGCCTGTCCAGTATACTCACAGCCATCATTCTTTAATTCCTTGAGAATGCTCTGCTGCATAATTGAACATAGATCAGCATCACCATCTATCGATGAGGTCCCGTAGCAGTGAACAGTTACAATCTTCTTAATTTCACCGCTATCATCCTTGCGCTCCTTAATAGCACAGAAACGCTTTTTAAGAGTCTTATCAAGGTTATATCTGTCAAAATACGCTTCCGTTGCTTCTTTATCTGCCTTCAAAAGGCTATCGAGAGCCAATGCTGCATATGACTTACCTGTTCCGTATCCGCCCTCGACCCAGATACCCAAAGGTTGCTTTCTTTCAATAACATTAGCCGCTGTCTCAAGCAAATTCACAAATGTAGGATGCGGATAAAAATCTCGCCAATCCACATTGCCTTTTCTAATCAGTTCATCCGTAACACAAGGATAATACTGTTTCTTAATATTAAAGTACTTTCTATAGGTACTGGTCGCCATGTCCACACCCCCACTTAAAATAATTCAAGAACGTCCTCTGATGATTTTTCGCTTTTTAGGTAAATATTATCTAAGTCAATAGTAAATGACACTGTAATGAATTCCGAGTAATTAGCAGCCAGACCATTCAACAGCCTAACCATTGTATCCCGATTCAAGCCGAAAATCTGCGTAGGGCTGATGCCATCGCTATCAACGTCATGATCAAGCAAACGGCTAAGTGTAAAATTATAATATCCTCCACACATTTCGGCAAACTTGTACAAAGAATACAAAATCACCACTGGATCCGGATTGTTCCATGCTGTTCTATACACTGCAACCAGCTTATTCTTCTCCCTTTTCCCAGTCCCCATGCCTATATTTCCAAAATGAAGGGCCGTAAATCTATTAAAGCAACTCCATATGTCTTTTGCCCATGTTTCTTTGGCACCAGCATCCTGTAACATGGCAATGGTATAATCCTTTGGATAATCTGTATAAAACTCCAAATTTCGCACGAACCACCTAAGCTGTGGTGAATAGACAGCATTCGCAAGCATGATTCCCCAAGCCGACAGATTACTCAGTCCAAGATTCTTTACCACCCTTGCGACTGGCGAAAAATGATTGTTAATAATCATATTGCTATCACGTAGAAACCGTTTAAAGAAGCTATACATCTGCGATCCAAGAGAATGATTATCATCGAATTCGTCTTCATATTTCAGGAACTGTTCAAACCACTCTACTTTGGGTGCAAAATGGGAGTAACTGTTCAAACTCATATCTTTCATATTTCCTGTTTCTCCTTTTGGCATCTCAATTGAATTGTAGACTAAACATCCTTTTAAAGCTTTATGGCAGTCCGAACAATGTTTGCATTTATCACTAATATGGACTGTCCCATTTTCCATGGTCAAGCATCCATTATGACAATCAGCTTCGCATTCATGGCATCCTATACATTGAGTTGCTTTTTTAAATACATTTTTAAAAAATTTTATAAATAGCGGATCTCTTTTAGCTATTTCATTGGCAATTGAAACCGTAACACTATCAACACTTTCAATCACTTCAAAACAATAACATTTGCCTCGATGTATAATGTTATAGCTACCATTGTCTTCTTGAAGAACACCAACCGTTTTCATCCATATCTTCCAATCCGTATTGGGATTATTAAGCTGAATGATAATATTATTCTTCTCTATGTGGTCTGAGTATTTAGGGAGAAAGTGCAAATCCCTACCGTTTTTTCTTGCTTTCCAACCGCCGTTCTCAATAAACTCTTTTAGGCGTTCATCGGACTGGAAATTCTGCCTATAATGGTCTTCTATTTTTGAGACTAGTGCATCAAACTCATCACAATAACAAGCTCTTGCCATATACTCATTTCGTTCTGATGCTCCTGGACACACTAGGCACCCTGCTCGTCTGTTTCCTTTTTTATAAGCCTCGTTAAGGATTAGCTTCCTAGTAAATATATATAAATAAAGTTCTGCAGAATTCCATTCTAATATTGGATTGCAACTCCATTGTCCCTTGTGTTTTTCACCCAGACTGACATAGTCATATTCACTCCTTGAAATACTTTCACTTCCTCTAACCCCGACAAAGGCCATTCCTGTAAAGTCCTCTTTCTCAGTAACTTTTCGAAGCATCAGTATTTGTGGGGAGGTTTTATGAACACTACAGCACCATCGAATAACCGTAGCCGGTGGGCCGAATTGGCTCCATGTATATTCAGGATTAAATTCGGATTTTGCCCTCAAGAAATCAATGTTTTGTGCCCCACACCATTCCTCAATATTATTTGCTGTTTCATAAGTATCTGGGAACTCCATCCCTGTATCGCCAAATAAAACTTTAAAATCATTATGTGGCAACGCTCTCGATACCAAATCCAGTGTAACAACACTGTCCTTACCTCCACTAAAAGCAACATAGAAAACATCTACCTTATTACGAAATTCCATAAAATAATTGTAGATTTTCTTTATTGTCTCCTGTGCAAGGCTTTCCATAATCTCGCGATTTTTTTCAACCATAACTGGAATATCTACAAATCGCAGGTAATCGCCATCTGGTTCCGGATCATCTATCAAAATAATTTCTGGCCTCTTGTATAAAGAGCCACCTTTTGTTTTTGCAACCAGCCGCCCGCGATAATAATAATTATTTGCTTCAGCCCACATATATGGAAAAACATCACTTTTGTCATATTTCCAGTACTGATCAAAGCCAAGAATATCCAATTCTTTGTAGTAAACCGGCCTAGGCTCCTTGCTAAAAGAAAGCGGCGTATTATTCAGTTTATATCCGCCAGTTTCCACATCCCATTCATATGAATACATTACTTATACCTTACTTTTCATTATTTTTCTTTCGGAGAACCACTGCCTTCTTTAATAATTCCTCCACCTTCTTGTAACGCCTATCGGTAATAAACCCATGGTCACAAAGATAATTCATGGCATCCCGTTTTACTGTAATATCTGTGTTGGACAACGCATCAACAACCACAGAATCAAAATCGGAATACTCCAACTGTTTCTTTACTATTACTCCACTTGCATTTCCTTTAGCAAACCCTAAGAACAATAGCTTGAATGCTTTGCTAAAGCGATAGACATATTCCTGTAAAAGAAATATGTTCCATGGATATCCACAAGATGGGAAACGCATGAAATCAGTAATACCAGCTAAAGGCAAATAATCCTCACAATAAAAGGCAATAGCATCATCAATAGCATCTATATCGAAATCCAGCATTCCGTCTGAAACAAACTCTTTGCTGTTAATTCGAATGGCATTAGAATGAATAGAATCCCAATACGGCACTGTTCCAGTATACTCAGCTAGTTCCTGAACATCATCAATTGTAAATGTTGGATGTCTTTTTGCAAAATCGGCAAACACATCCTTAGGCGCCATCTGTTCACCTTTTCTAGTGATAATACCAGTCATAACATCAAAGCTTGTTCTCAGATAATATGTGAAGATTCTTCTTAAACCCAGCTTCGTAAATCTGCCATCACATTTTTCATACAAAATAGCATCAATTTGGAAAAGATTTTCGATGATCTCATTACATGTTATGTATCTGCAGCCCCCCAACAATCTGTCACAATATTCTTCGAGAATATTTCTTTCTCGGCTACTAATGTGGGCCACCTCAACATGAAAATACTCTGTCTTACTATTGCCTAAAATTTCAGGGTTATTGTAATGAAGAACAGAATAAATATCCTCCTTCTTAAGATGAGACAATTCCGCATATATTTCATCATATGAGCAAGGCCTATCCATCCTGATTAAATAATCAATCACTTCGCTTGAAATATCCGGCTTTGCGCTCTGGCTATATGAAAAATACTTTTCTCTAAAGAAGAGGGGCGTTCCTATAAAGGTATATTCTATAAAAGCTGCAAGCATTTTAGGACTGTAAACCAGAGAATTAAATTGTTCTTTATACACATTGAACAGAACATCATAAAACAGGATTTCTTGCTGTGCAAAGTAATTTTCAACGTAATCGCGTATTGACTCAGCAATTTGCTTATTAACGACTGCTTTAGGCAAAAACAGACGGTCATCGAAAGTAAACGACTCCTTAGAAATGCGTTTCACTGCCTCATCATCAGACAGCACTTCACCATACTGTTCCGCATAAGCATTGATGAACCTTTTTCTATCCATGATGGAATGAGATCTGAAGCCACGACGAAAATCCTTTTTTAGAATTTCATCTTCTTTATTATCCCGTCCATATGCTTGGTCAATGCTGAACGCTATTGTTTTCTTCGAGCGATACTTAATATTACTGCCAAGGACAAAACCATCGCCTAACATCTCAGACCAAGTTGCATCAGAGAGAATGGTTCTAGCAGCAGCCTCTTCGCATTTAGCAAGATTTGTGATTTGCTTCATAGTAAGGTATGCATGTCTAGAATCTAATTTCAAAATTCGATAAATATTTCTAAGCTCATTAGGAAAGCTGGAATACAATTTTTTATCAACATCCGTCACCGCAAATTCACTCTCTGGGATTTGCTGTGCTGGAGGAGTCATTTTAACAGGTGTGATGCAATCTTTAAGGAAAGTCAAATAAATCTTTGAATTATTTTTAAAGAAATTATATTTTTCTTTTTGTAAAACACGAAAAAACTTATACTCCTGTAATGCATGCATATACTTCTGATATTGCTTTGAATTGGATATTTCCCACATATCTACTACAGAGACTTTCTTATCCTTTGCATAATCTGATATGGCATCAAATTCTTTTGTAATATAATCCGTAGCACGCTCATCTTTTCCATGGCTAAGAAGCCACTCTTTGAAACCTTCTCTAATATTCATTTTATTCACTTCATCTTTAGGCTTAGTCTTATCTGTTTTCAAAAAATCTCTTGCCTGTTTTAACAATACATTGTATTCATTTGGGAACTGATTTTTTATACCCACAATTTCATCAAATAGTTTTGAACCAGTCTTGTTTGTAGGGCTTATGCGACCCAGTGCAGAATACTCCATGCTTTGAAATTGAAAAGTTATGCCATTAACATTCCGATACTTATCATCAATTTCAAAGCCCTGAGTCTCAGCCATTTTTCTTAGCGTAGCTGAGACCCGTACTATTGCATCCTTCCGTTTTTCTAATCCATTTTCAACATTTAATACAGCCTCAAGAAGAATTGCAGCCTCCATTTTATTCCATCGAGGTTGTATAGCCATAGTTCTTTCTCCTCTTTAGTTACTTTGCACTTACAGTACTTTGCTTGATATATTTCCCGTTCTTAATCCTCTCATCTTAGCTTTTTTGACACTTCCAGAACAGTCCTATATGATCCAATCTTCACAGCCTTTGGAATTCTATCTTCCCATTATAATCATTGAATTCTTCCAGAAATAGCCATTTTTCTGTCATCTAACTAATTGGTAAATATCCCATGTTGTACCTCTCTATCTTTTATGAAAGCCACGTTTTCAAACATATAAATACACATGTTGTATTCTATCCCGAAACTCAGCTAAAGTCAATATTGTTGACAGATACACAGCAATAAACGCCCGTATTAGTTTTATCAATTTTTCTCATCTGAACCACAATTCCGCATCATTATCACCGACTCCACATGGCACGAGAGGATAGGAAGTACGTCATTTGCTTGTCGGTTCGTCCAGCTTAATCCACCGCTGTTTTTGACCTCTCGGTCGTAATAGGAAACATATCATATCCCTTTAATCATAAACACCTTTCCCAAGACAGCATTTTTTAAATTTTTTCCCACTACCACAAGGACATGGATCATTTCTTCCTATCTTTTTCTTTTTCCTTATGCCTGTATATCCAATCCCCGGATACTCATATGGAATACCATGCTTTTCAAAATAAAGTTTATCAATAAGACTTGGACCAGTAGGTGGAAAAAAAGCCGCACTACTTTTTATACTTTCTTTTAAGTGAGAATCCAAAAAGTATCCTTCTATAACGTCCAACTCATCCGAAGATAAAACATTGACATGATTCTTGATTCGCCAAACAAGATAGTCTATAAAATCCTGTGCTCCTTTATGTAAATATTCCAAAATCTCTATTATATTTTCAAAATCATGCCAATTACATACCCACGGGTAAGGCTCATCTAAGTCTTTTTCCAATATTAGAGATGTGTTTACGGCCAAGCCTCCGAATTGATTCAAAGTAAGTACAAGCGGCAATATCGTCTTTTGTGAAATATTTTGAATGTGAAATTTACTGTTTTTATTCTCATACAAAACTATATCTTCCTGTCCTTCAATTAATCTTTTCAGAGTAATTGCCTGCGCATAAGCTCCCCCGATTCCGCTATCTGAATGAAAATGATCAGTAATACGTTTGTATGCTTTTTGGGGATTAAAAAATGGTTCTCTAACTTTTGAGGCTTTCACCTCTGCTATCAAAATGTAATTATTAAACTCAATTAAAATATCATGTTCTTTCGTTCCTCGTTCTTCACACACACTTGTATGATATATTGCTTCATCTCCAAAAATACTTTTTAAATAACCGAGAAATTGGTTTTCAACAATTTCGGCTTTAACTTTTTTATACTTGTCTGCAAATTTATTCTGCGGTTTTTCTAAAACTTCGGTTATGTAATTATAAATTGCATTTAATAGAAACTGTGGGTGAACAATAAATAATGTTTCTCCTTCATCAATCCAGCAAAGGGGACGCTCTGCAAACGGATTTTTCCCATTGTAATACAAGAAATCTCTTGGTTCTCTATATAGTCCAAAAGTATCTAATAACTTCGTTCCTTTTTCTTTTCCGAATATATCCTGTACTTTTGATGCCTTTATTGAATTCAAACTATCCATTGCATTTTGTATACTTACACTTGTCGAACCTTGAGCAAATGCCATTAGACGTTCGTACTCTTTTTCAACATCAACTGCATATGGATTTAATGAATTTAAAAGCTCTTTTATGCTATTCATTGCATATTTGGATGAACTCATTGCATTTTCAAACTCATCGCATACCAATTGATAGAATGAAATATAATCCTCAGTTCTTAACCCCGTCAAATTATCTAATTCCGAATCAAAAGGACTATAAAGTGTTTTAATCAGGTTAATTGTTTGTTCTGCATATCTTAATATTCCTGTATCAAAATAAGATGTAAAGGCATCCATTGATACCAAATTTCTTTTTATGTCATCAAAATTCGATGTCGGATCAATATTGAGAAAAGTTTTCGCATATTCCAAAGTGATCTCTTGAACATCATTTTCTAACTCATTGTATATTCCACTTTCTTCATCTCTCGTAATATGACCGTTACTTTTATCATCTGTACTCATAAGTAACCCCGCCAAATAAGTGTATTGCTTTTGTGGAGAAGTTAAATCCGTTTTATTGAATATGTCTGATTGCTCGGCAATGTCTGCTGATCCGTTTGCAAATGTTATAAAATGAATCCCAATCATACCCAACAAATCTCTCGTGCCAATATATTGAAGTTTTTCTTTTAATTCTTTTATTTTTTCATCCATAAATCTACTCCTTACAGTAACTACATTCCTATCTTTCAACATTTTCTTAATAGAAACAGTGACACCCTGAAACTGTTTGAGTTATATCACCTTTGTTCCTGTTTTCTTCTGATTTTCAAATGTACTCCAAATAAAATCAACAAATGTAATACTACTTCCCACTGCCAGTTTAGCATGTCGTTCTTCTAATCCTTGAAAAGACGCACTTTTCCCATGTCCGCTACCAAAAGGATTCCTGATTTCAGCTAATTTTGTCGGAATAGCTCTTAAATTCCCTAAAACAGCTTTTATCGCATCTGCGCCTTGATCTGTTTCTTGTATATTTGCAGGCAATAAATTCAGTGCCCCCATTGTTTTGTTGGTAAGCTGGGGAACATCATCATTCTTGCTCCATTCAATTCCCAATTCGTCTAAAATTGTTTTACAGCAGCTCTCTATAAGTTCCTTTGCCAGTCCAATAGCATTTGTAGGGTTTGTCAACTGCATTGAAACCATTAATTCTATTTGCTGAGACATATATTCACTCGAAAACTTGCATTTTAAATTATCGGCTGTCTTCGCAATAGCAGAGGACACCCCTTCTACTCTATCTATAATGACCTTGCATTTTTTGAAAATCTTTGCATATCTTTCATCATACCTTGAAATGCTGCTCCTCCAATAGGCATCATCTTCATAATTCTCGTTATACTCATATTCCATATTGTCTTCATAATAGTGAAACAAATCAGAAAGCAACTTAACCCTATCTTCATCAGACGCACTATTTAAGTATGCAGTAAGCGACTTACCCTTTGATAAACCAAACTTCTCACATAATGCCTCTCCTATACTGTTTGTCGTAAATACATCAAAATCATTAGTTGAAAAATTCAGGACATATCCGCTCCTGTTAAACAGCATCAGAAATGTTCCTTCCTCCCGTTTTGTTATTTCTCCCATTGCGATATATGTACCTCCTGCCTATTTGTTTCCCATCTTTATTTCATCACCATCTGGAAGAATAAAAGCCTGCTCATATCCAACACCAACAACCTCCGCAATCTCCATCATCTCTTCAAAGGAAACCGTCTCGCGTTGCAGTTTCTTATTAAAATTCTGCGGAGTCTGTCCAATCCGTCTGCAAAGCTCCGCAATACTGATATTCTTTTTCTTACACAGTTCTCTTATCATATCCGATGTTGTCATTTTCCACCTCCATCAGTACATTACTATTATAAACCATCTGGTTGATAAACACAATCCATCTATTCCATAATTTACATCCCATTAAAAAAGCACCTTGCAGCTATTCCAAAGTCACAAGGCACTCCATTCATTCTATTCTTTATCTTTCCACATCCACCTTCGCACCAGATTTGAATTCCTCCTCAAACCGTTCCTCGTAGACTGTGACCTTTTCAATCAACCGTCGCACCAGCAGTTCATCATACCCCATGACCTCTGTGGGCTGGCTGGCCAGAAAGTTCTGCATCTCCTTGATCCGCTGTTTCAAGCCTTCACGCTCGGCGCACTCCACTAGGGCATTCTGCTTCAGTTCACGCAAGCGGTAAATCTCATCCGCAATGCCGTTGTAGTCCTTTTTGGAATTTGCCAGCTTTAGGAGTTCCTTTTGCAGCTCCACCAGCTTGGCGTCAATGCTCTCCGATGAGGTTTCATCCTCCTGCCGGATGACCGTTTCCACATTCTTCTGTAGAGTGGAGATTATGCTATCCCGGTTTCCAAGGGCAAGGTTGATGGCTTCTACCACCGCCGCCTGCAGGTCGGATTCCTGAATCGTAGGTGCATCACACCCCTTCGGTCCATGCTCCAGGCGGGTGCAGCACCGCCAGACGATGGAGGATTTGCCCCGATTGTTCCAGGCGATCCTGCGGTAGATTTCTCCGCATTTCGGACAGTAGACAATGCTGGATAAAGCATACTTGCTGCTGTAAACCCGTTTCTTGCGTTTCTCTCCGCTATGGAGGTTCGCCCTCTGCACCATCTCCTCCTGCACCTGCATATAGAGGTCGCGGGGAATGATCGGCTCGTGGCTGTTCTCCACATAATACTGCGGGACAATGCCGTTGTTCTGCACCCGCTTTTTATTTAGAAAGTCCACGGTATAGGTTTTCTGTAAAAGGGCGTCACCGATGTACTTTTCATTGGAGAGCATTTTGTCGATGACCGTGGCGCTCCATACCGTGTGTCCGGTGACAGTCTTGACGCCGTCCGCTTCCAGCACCCGCTTGATCCGGTAGCTGCTGTTTCCCTATAAAAAGCTGAACCAATACCACCGTCCAATAGGACTTTCTGCAATACATAGTTCTGCTTTTGAGTTCCCATATTTTATTTTCCGGTTTCTGCGCTTCCTGTTTCTGCTCTGAAGCATCTGGCACCGTTTTAACGCAACCGGCAAAAAACTAATCTTTTTCAAACTGCGACATTTCTACAAAAGCATCCCTTGTTTCCGCAGTTCGCCAGAGATACTCCACTCCTCCATCAACACTACATCTCCCACAAGAACAGGTCACGAACGAAATCATGCTCGGATTTTGATTCAATCTCCTCGCCACATGCTTTGCATTGAATACAACTCTTTATTATTTTCATAGCTGTTTCTCCCGTCCTTTATCGATTCATATACTCCTATTTTCGACACAATTCGACACAGACCTCTGTATGTCTGGAGTGTGTGATTCTGATTTCCAAAAGGCGCAAAAGGGCCTTGGCGTAAACGCCATAATCCACTCCAACTAACGAATCAACCTTTCTATTTGCAGACCGATTGATGTGATGATCCTCCACAAAATTATAACATGATTTTCTAGAACTGGCGACTCCCGTTTTTTCCGGAAGCGCTTTTTTAGATATGTCCTTTGCTGGCCCCTTACTGCCAACAATAAAATTCTTGATACCACAAGTATCAAAAACTTTATTCTTAACAGTAGAGCAAAGCATTTACCATACCTATGTAACTTTCTCTATACTTGCTTTAACTGCCACCGGATTTCTCCAGTGGCAATTCAGCATCAAAACAAATATATTGTGATCCATTAAAAATATTTTTACTAAGTATTTTCATTCACTCACACTATTGATGAAGTTGCCATCCCTGTCCCATGGTCGGCTCTTGAAACAATGTTGCATAACTGTCTATCACCTTAGCTAATTCCTGATAATCTTCTGGCTCCGGCTTGTAAATGTACCATTCCCATTTACTTCCTTCATTCCATATGTGTGGTACCAATCCATCTCTAAACAAAGGATTATCATTTTTTTCAACTCCTAATACATCTTTAAACCACAAAGTATAATTATCAACCTCTGCTTCACGATAATTGATCATCGTCATTTTTATACCATTATAACGATATCCTCCATCCCCTTCAAACTCCATGCGCATCCGAATATAGCTCCCTACCTTTACATAACACATCGAGGGAAAAAAAGTCACCTTATCATTATAGCAGCTCTTTTCCATGAGCTTCCTCAGCTCTTCTTCAAAAAAAGTCATTCTACCACCTTTCTCCTTTAATGATAACCCATTTCGAAATATTCAGAATGGGAATAGAAAAGAAGCTGTCATAAATAACTGAATCCAGCATTATGTCAGCTTCTTATGTATTTACATTTAACACAACGAATTGAAGCGCTCCTTTTGACACACGCTCGCTATACTGGTATATTAATATCTGTACTAACCTTAATATTACTATGCCAAAAGTTATATTCATCCAATTTTTGTGTTACCTCATCATAAACATTTTCCTTCGCTAACGGATCTCTTATTGTCAAAATTAAACAAAATTCTTGACTCAGTTGAAATTCTTCAAGTATAGCCATTTTTTCCATATGGTCCCGATATACCCCCTGTAAATACAAAAACCATTTTTTATCCTCGGACAGAAAATCTATTTTTTTCTTCTCTGTTAATTCTGATAAATCAATAGCATATTTTTTTACTGGATAATATTTGTCACCATATTGGATTAACAATCTTTCTTTTAAAGCGAAATCCTCCGCCTTATTCTTCATCTTATTTTTACTAAACATATTACCTAAGAATAAATTTTGTGCACCTTTACGTCCGACTGGATTCAAAATGTGTCGCTGGGAAGTATCTCGAGCAAATTTCTCATCATAAGAACCAAACTTAATATCTAAATTAGACTGGCAATATTCAATCCCCTGCGATGGGTCAAGCACCGGATCGTAAACTAAAGTAGCAATTATTTGTCCTGTATAAAACCCATCCTTTATCAAGCACTGCGGCATAGGAAAATCCATAATGTCTATTTTTTCCCCTTTAGCCAAGCTATCCCTTAAAATAAGCGTAGCTTCATATGGATGATTATAGAGTATATCTGCTACATTCTTCGGAACACCAAATCCTACTTGCTTTGTTCTTTCGATTGATGGTACAGTCATTCCTTTAGGATAAGAGGCAGAATGAATAATAAGGGCTTTTAATAATAACGGGTCAAATTCTTCATTTAATTCTTGCTGCAGTCCCCCCGCTAATGCTGCTATCCTTGGAGTAGAAAAACTTGTCCCAACAGATTCAGAAAGTCCTCCATCTTTTGAAAACGATTTAACACCTGTTGTCACCAATTTCCCACTTTTGTTTATACCCGCATTTCCACCATAATGGGAAATCTCTGGTTTAATAATAAATTCCGGCCCAGGACCTACACGAGAAAAGGGCGATGGATCTCCAATCTCTGCATAATCAAAAGGCCCCTTTTTATGAGCAATAGAGCCCACTACAAGTGAGCGAACGGAATCCGCACCCTCATGAATTCTACCTTTAGGTCTATTATTTACAAAGTTGTCACAATTCCCAGCCGATTTACAAATCAACACATTATAATTTTCCTGTATTGCATCTAACGCAATAGCAAAATCGGAAAATTTTGTATCAACCACCGGTCGAGTAATGCTAATCGACAAATTCCAAATTTTTATATTTTCATGATATAACCGTACAGCTTCTTTAATATTTTCTATTAATTCATCTTCATCCAATCCCTCTTTTGTAGTATCCGGAAATACAGTTGCATCAAATATCTGAATTCCATGATGGCCAACCCAATCTTCATCTTCGCACGCATCTCCATATAGTGCAATTCCTGCTACAAATGTGCCATGTGTTGGATTGATACTGGACTCTGGATAAACAGACCATCTATCTGGTTTCAACCAATCCTTCAAATGAGGGATTGGTTCAATTCCGTTATCTAAAATTCCAATTGTGACATATTGTTTATTGGGATTTGGTTTCAGAATAGAGATTTCATTCTCTTGACTTAGGCTATCCAACGAAACACAATATTTAGGCATTGGCTCTATTGAAAATAGCGCATTATAAACTTCGGTCTCTTTTAACTCATCCAATTTAGCTTTTGTTAAATTCTTTAGCTTATATACATGATATTCTTCCGAATATTCTGTTTTCTGAAATTCAACGTTTTTATTTTCTAATGTCCTCTCTAATAAACGTTTGATAACAACATTTTGCTCATAGTTCTGATAATCCAATAATTTTACTTTATAGTTATACTCTTCGTCAATAATCCGTACTTCTGGTTCAAATGGTTCAAAAGTCTCCAGACAGGAAATTGCATAATCATAATTTTCATAATTCCGAATTCTTGAGGACACCTCCTGCATCTCTTCTAAAGTATCCATACGAACAAGTAAATGGCTAGTTGATGTAAGACCTATCAAACTATCATTTTGCTTGACTTGAAAAAAAGCAGATATATCTTTACGTTTTGATTTTGCAGTTGCATCATCTTTTGTTTTTGCAACAAATACAAACGGAATAACCGTCTGTCTCCTTATATGATCTTTCATCAGATCTTCAATACCATCCAGAGAAGTAGATAACATTTGAGCTTTTTTTTGCAACTCCTCTCCCTTTAAAACCCACTTAGGCGCTTCAGAATTGCCACCTGGTTCAATCCGTAATTCATCAATATCTCGTGGAGCAAAAAATTTAATCGGTAATTTTTCATTCTCCATAAATTAGTCTCCCTTCTCTGCTTTAGAAATTCCTTGAATCTTTCTTAATGGAATTCCCAAGTTTTCATTCATTTCCTTATGTGTTGCTCCAAATTGTAAAAGATACTGAATGTAACTATCTTCGTTGTCAATATTATGAAACCGGTGAAAATATATCTCCTTCAAAACATCCGCAAAACACAATGTCGCTTTTTTTCTTATTATATTCTCGCGTATCGCATTATTAACTACTGTCTTTATATCCGAGTGGCTCAAACCTGCAAATGCTTTTTCAAGTAATTCAATCTTCTTATCATACCCTACAATGCTGTTTTCGTAATTACCCAGTAAAATATTAATAAGTTTACCGATATCTTCTGCTTGCGGTTTATCTAATGTAATTACTTTTGAAAATCGTCTCCATATAGCAGGGTCCAGCAATTCATGATGGTTTGTTGCTGCGATCAATATGCTATCATTATTCAACCCATCAATATTTTGAATTAAGCTGTTGACAACTCGTTTTAATTCCCCCAGTTCATTTTTATCATCTCGCAGTTTAGCAATAACATCGAACTCATCTAAAAATAAAATACATTCACGTTTAGCTGCATAATCAAATATTTTTCTAATGTTTTTCGCAGTGCTTCCCAGCAGTGAAGAAATTAATCCGTCTAATCTTGCTGTTACTAATGGGAGTCCCGTTAATGTAGAAATATATTGAGCAACTGTTGTTTTCCCACAACCAGGAGGACCATATAGAAGCAATGAATTTGATAATTCTATACCAGCTTTTAAGAGACTATCTCTTTTCTTATAACACTCTACAAAAGAGGATATCTCCTCTTCTGTGTACTTACTCAAAACAATTTGATTAATTGATATCTGGGGAGCTGTTATCTCAACTATATCCATTCTGCTTTCCGTATCCACTGGTTTAGTCGCAAAGCTGTCTAATGCCATTAAACTTCCTTTTTTCTTAACTATAGCATTACGAATTTTTTTTGAAAGGGCAACTTCACCTTCTTTTTCCAGATTATTCGCTAATACCTCTGCATAATTTTGTACTTTTTCTTTATCTCCAATTAAACCTCCCTCAATAATTTTCACTATTTCGGTATACACTTATCATCACTCCCTCTATCTCTTTCATGTTAATATATTACTTCTTTTTGTTATTAAAGTCAACATTTTTGTTATTATATTTTTGTTTTTAGTTATTTTTTATTGCATTATCGTTTTTATCGTGACGCAATTGCCATCTCGCAACTTCTCATATTTTAATATTAATAGCACTTCTATAATTCACCCTGGCCTTCTGCGCCTGACTCATCTGATCCTTCCGATCTATCAGATATATCTTAGTCCCCTTCTTGAACCTTGCCCCAGTCTGCTTAAACCAGAAAGGTACATCATATTCCACACACTGTTCCATGGAATCAAGTATCCAGGCGAAGTCGCAGATTCTTGCATCTGGTCCGGACTCTCCTCCGCAGGTAACCCCTTCTATCTTTCCTGTAGCCAAATACTTCCTGATATCAATCTGTTCCAGCATCGGCTCATGAATCACAGTCCGATGTTTGATCGGCAATTCCAGAAAAACAGGAAGACGGTAGTCGGCCCGGTTTTGATTTTCACAAGTACAGCAGATCGTCACATTCTCATATCCGCTTCCCCAGTCCCCCGGTAATTCCACCTCAAATCGGTGTATACGTTTGGTAATAATAACAAAGTGCAGATCGCTGCGCCTGCGAATGATATCCCATGCTTCCGCACGCCACGCATCTGCCTCATCCAGAAAGAAATCAGAGGTCATGCAGGCATACACGCTCTCACCATCCGGCTGCAGCTTGTATTCACCCTTGCGGTTACGTTTTATTGGCATATCAAAGCTGGAGGTACGGGTCACCATACTGCTGTCCTTACCAAATTCAGCGTCCCTCCGATATACATAACAGTTTGCACAGCCTGGGCTGATTTTTTTACATCCGTGCCATGGATTCCAGGTTGCCATATCACCACCTCCGGTTTCCTCCATCAAATACGCCGGGAGCGCCTTTTTTCTTTCATCAAGCCCTTATTGTCCGTCCTCATAGACCATCAGGCATTCCCTCTCTCCGGTTTCTTTTTCTGTCATTCGCTCCCGGACCTTGAACCCCTCTGCCAGATAAAAGGCCATTGCCCCTGTATTCTTTTCAAACACATGCAGGGACAGCCTCTTCTTCTTTTTCACCGTTTCAATCAGCTGATGGCCGATTCCCTGTCCCTTATGTCCTATCGCTACAAAAATCCCGGCAATGTATTCCGCATCCATTCCGATGAATCCCAGAATTTCTCCCCCCGCCTCGTATACATATACCTCTGCATTGGGCAACACTGATTTTACGGAATCGAAATTCTTCTTCCAATACTCTGCATCTATAAATGAATGAGCTTCCAGATTTCCCTCCAGCCATATGTTCATAATCTTGTCTAAATCCCGAAATTCAAATAGTCGAATCATCTCTCTGCCTCCTTACCTCTTCTCTCTATTATATCGGACCAGCCTCTATCACGCAAGCCCCAGAAGAACATTTGTTCGTTTTGTAAAACTGTTGGATATTATGTACCCACCAGAGCCTGGTCATCATTATCATAATCCGAGTTGATTTTCTGCGGTCTTGTTCCTGCGCCTACTATCTCATGGATATATCACTTAGCCCAGGCTCCTCGTTCTCCTCGACAGAAATATCCTGACAAAGCGCCGTCTGCTGATGCTCTTCCGTCTCTTGTTCCGGCCCTCCATCAAGAAAACCTCCTAACTTGTTTGGAACATAATCAGACAGCCATGTGCCTCCAAATGTCCCATAACTGCGCAGCCTCCATATCGCCAACTTTCCGACATTGATTTTCACATCCTCAAATGGAAACAGCAGGTTGGTTAATCCATCATGGCAAAAGGACCTCACATTTTTAAACTTGGTCCCTTCCAGTAAGATATCTTCCTGCGCCAATAGTCCATTGATCCCATCCACCCACTCCTGTATATCGCCTGCGCAGCCCTGCAAAATCAGTCCCTCCGTTTTCATTCGACGTAACTCATTGATTGTGATCTCCATGAAACTCCTCCTTCTATTTTTATGATAGCTTGATTCTTCTCAATTTCCCTGCAGCTATCGTTCTATACACCTGATTGCTGGTACTATGTATCCATCGGAGTTCGGGCGCTGTATCAGACTGCCTCCGCTCCGATGGCTCCGCGCCATAAATCCTATTCTTCTCTGCTATGTTCCATTTTCTCCCTGCCATTCCGGCAGATCAAACAGATTGATCTGCCCCTCAACCATACCCTCCTCCATCCACCACGAAAACACATCGCCTGCTGTTTTCCACTTTGTTTTTACTCCGCTCGCATGAATGGCCTCCAGCATTTTCCCAAAGGCCCGGATATAGGCCCGCTCATAGGTCGGAAACAGGCGGAATTCCGTCCAGCGGTTCTTGCCTGCTATCGGACAGCCCAGACAGCCGACCCGATGAAATCCCATATCATAAAGCGGATTCACAAGTAGTCTTTCGCAATGAATGTATTCCCACACATCCCGGTCTTCCCAGTCTACAATCGGATTGCAGATACGTTTCCCCTTCACTGCACAGTTCTCAAACAGCCTCCGATTCTCATCGTTGTCATTATTCAGGATGATTTTCTTATTTGGATCTTTTGTGAAATTCTCAAATACACCGCGATTGTTCTTACGTTTTGTACTTTCCGCCCAACGAACCCCGGTTGTTATAAACCGATCCCGACAGTAGTTCTCCTTAAGCACCTGACAGCAATACCGCTGCAGCCTCGTAGGGGGGAACTTCTTCATTGGGATCAGGGTCCACATCGTTACCTGTTGCCCTTTATAAGTAGGATAATTCACGCGGCATGGAACCCCGATCTGTTCCAGTTGTCTGAATATCTCACGAACATAATAGATGGTTTGAGGAGCATCAGCGGTGGTAAGATTGTGTTGGATTTCGTAAGGAATTCCTGCTCTTTTCACAATTTCCCGGCACACAGTGCTGTCTTTCCCACCACTGTCGGTTACCACCAATGGGCTTCCATAGAGACGAAGGGACATTTCGGACGCTGTCTTTACCCTTTCGATTGCCTTTTTCTCTAAATCCATTCAGAAAAGAGTCAGATATCTTTTCCCGGCCGGAACCCTGCCTCCTTCTTTTTTGTTCTCCTGCAAGAGAAAAAGGATACCGGTTTCAACCAGTATCCCCTTGGGCAGCCAACTGTTTTATTGTATTATTGTCCTTAAATGTTTCCTCACCTCCTCTCCACAGAAAATAAAAAGCCGCTGGATTTTGACCAGAAGCTCTTTTTCATAAAATCACACCCGTATAAAATGATTCAGTGATTGGTATCCTTGCATCTTCCCGATTTCTACCTCAGACGGTTCTCACACTGCTCACACTCATCCAAGCGCCGGCCCAGACTGGAATCCCTGTTTGAATTCCTCTTCTGTCTTGATAAACAGATTTTCATTATTATCCCGGTCCCAGAACCCCACAAAGAGGTCGCCCCGCTCCAAGCGGATTGGGCGTTCCATCAACTGCTCTCCCCAGCCGATCTCTGCTATCTCCTTCCACTCTGCCTTGAGCCCCTCCATTTCCCTGTCCGTCAGTTCTCCATAAGTCTTAACCGTCAGTATGCCCCAGAGCTCTCCTGCATACTCCGTCACCCCCGGTACCATGGAAGCGACTCTGCGTTTTAATACTTCATTATATATGGATTCCCCCAGCCCCCGGCTATCGTAGTCCAATAAGCTCTTGGTGATTTTCTGTTCCACCATATCCTGATAGGATATGGCTTCTTCCCCACTCAGCATCTTCGGAAGGGAGGATTCCCGGTCATGCCAATATCCGGCTAAAGTCAGGGAATTATAAAGACAGAATTCCCGAATCTCTCCCTCTGGCTGATTCAGCGCATGTGATCGGTTAATAACAGGTCCATAGGAGGTCCGATAAGGGCCTGCTCCATTTAACAAGTCTAATCCATACTCGCGGAACCGGACACAAGGCTCCAATTCCTTCGGTATCTGTATATGGTGAAGGTTTAATAAATAACGTGCATAGTCATCCGGCTTTATGATATCATCCGGCAATATCTCATAATCTGCATATTCCCGAATTACCCGGCAAGTCTCATCGATGGTTCTGGGGGCTTCCGCCTCCAGGATGGCCAACAGCTTTCTCTGTGACACTTCCATCCGGTCGGCCAGCTTCCAGATCTCCCATGCCACCTGGTTGAGTTCCCCAATGGAACTTAGCGGAGGCAGGTATGCATCCAGATAGGAAAGTTTACTGGACACATAGTAATCTGTCCTCTCTGCCAGATGGTCCAATTCCCGTCGATTTCCTTCCTCTTCCAACTCTGATTCCTTCATTGGCAGCCCGAATCGGTGATTCTCATAGCGTCTTGTATTGGATGGTACACGCACTTCAAAAATCATGCGTCCGTACCGTACTGCGTCCTGGTTTTCTTTCTGGCTCAGATCTGGTTCTGGTTTTTTCCTCTGTAACAATCCATAGTCTGTCATAACTTCATTGGAAGTCTGGTTCAGCCTTCCAAAATACTCATAATCAAAATACTTCTCCAGCTCCAGCGGAAGGTGAAGGTTCATTTCCTTCATTTTATACAGGCCAAGCTGATACATGTTTGTGATATCATTCCTCCACTCAAATTCATCCAGATGGTCAATCACTCCCATCACTTTCTCTATCGTATCTGGCTGCTCCATCTCCAGTGCCGCATTAAACAGAAGCTGTTCCCCATCCCTCCAGACGTTGATCTTCTCTGCCAGGGAATTGAGCTGTTCAAGATGCCCTTCGGAAAAAACAGATTCCCCTCTCAGACATTTCGCAAGTTCCGTAATCAATTTCATTTCTGCGACATCTCCAATAAATGGTACCATTATTGATGGATGCATCTGTCTGAGCTGCTCATACACCTGCCTGGCTGCTTCCTCCGTGGCAGGCAGTTCCAGCCAAATTCCCTCGTCCCAGTTCTCTCGTTTCACCAATACTTCCATCCACATTCCTCCTTATAAACAATATGATTGAATCGTAGTTTCACAGATATCAGAAAAGGACATGATCTGGAAGCGCATGGCTGTTCTGGAGTTGGGCCTGCCTTTCCTCCAGACTCTGGAACATCCCCAAATATTCATTGACTGCATCCACCAGTTCTTTGCGGTCCTCTTCTGTAATATCAAAATTCCATACCAGTTTTCCTTCTGAATGAATGAGTGCCGGAATGATAGCACTGTCATTCTTTTGATTCTTCCCAATGACATCCATCATCAAAAAGGTTATCTGATCCACCATTCCATTCGTCCGTTCAAACACAGATACTTTTATATGAGGATAAAACTCTCTTCCTGAAGTGTTATGGAACTCAATCTTTCCGATCAGGCCATCCCCAATTCTCCCCATGCAGGTCCTGCCAAAAAATTTGGTTTCACTCATGGCAATCCTATTTTCAAACAATCGTTTCAATTCATCGATATGTCCCATACAGTATCCCTCCCTCTTTTCTTTCCATCTGGTTATACGCATTGCCAACAATAAAGTCCTCAGCTCCCATGTCTGAGGATTTTATTGTTAACAATGGGATAATCGGCGGCAGGGCTTTTCCCGCCCGCCGCTCGCCTTAATCGTAGTAGTCGATTCTCTGTGTCATCACAATCCCGGATCGGAATTGGATTTCTATTTTGTCCTCACTTACCACCGCTATTCTTTCCAACAGGCTTCGGACCAGTTCATCGTCAAATTCTTGCTTTAAATAGTTGACTTTTTTCACGTATCCATCCAATCCGGCTTCCCGTTCCTCATAGGATTCCGCCAGCTGCTTTTCTCTCTGTGCTTTCAACCGTTCCTTTTTCAGTATCTTGATCTGATTCGTGATCTCCTGATAAACCCGGTCGAACTCATCATCCACACACTCTTCTCTGGCGCTCCTCTCAATCAACTGCAACATTTCCTTCTGAAGCCGTTCGATCGCTTCATCATACTCAGTTGGCTCTACGTCCTTTGCATAGCTTCCAAAAATCCGGATAACATTCTCTCGGAAGGCTTCCACGAACTCCCCGTCATCCTCGATGACACTGTTGATGGCCTGCATAATCGCCCCGTGGAGCGTCCGTTCCTCCAGAGTTGGGGAATGTCTGCACCGCTTGGCTCCCTGCTTCAAACGGCTGTCACAGCGCCACACCGGCTTCCTGTTTCCGTTTCTCACCCAGACCTGTCTGCGGTAAGGCTGCCCGCATTCCTTGCAGTACATGATATCGGACAGCACATACTTAGAGCTGTATTTACTCTTTATGGTCGCTCCCTTTTTCTTTGCCGGCCGGTAGATGTTCGCCCGGCGCGCCTTTTCTTCCTGTACCTTATAAAATAGTTCTTTGGGGATAATCGCTTCATGATTCCCCTCGATATAATACTGAGGCACAAGCCCTTTGTTGATGACCTTCTTCTTGGATAGAAAGTCCACTGTGTAAGTTTTCTGCAGTAGTGCATCTCCCATATATTTCTCGTTGGAAAGCATCTTGTCAATGACGGTTGCATGCCATGTGTTCTTCCCCGTCACAGTCCTGACTCCCTCTTCCGTCAGGATTTTGGCTATTTTCATACTGCTGTTGCCCTCCAGAAACATTCGGAAGATCCGGCGCACCAGCTCTGCCTCCTCCGGAACAATCACAAGGTTGCCGTCTGCATCTTTTGTATAGCCAAGGAACTTTTTGCAGTTTACATACACGACTCCGTTTTCAAACTTTCTCACATATCCCCAGTGTACGTTCTCACTTAAATTCCGGCTTTCCTCCTGAGCCTGGCTGCTTAAGATGGTGATCAACATCTCCCCGCCGCTTCCCAGGGTATCTATGTTCTCCTTCTCGAAGAATACGGAGATGTTCCGCTCCTTGAGCTTTCGGATATAAGTGAGGGAATCCACCGTATTTCTGGCAAATCGGCTGATTGATTTTGTGATAACCATATCAATTTTCCCTGCCATACAGTCATCAATCATTGCCTGGAAATCATCTCGTTTCCGAATCATCGTGGCACTTTTTCCATCATCTGCATAGATGCCTGCCAGCGTCCAGTTTGGTGTGTTTTGGATCAGTTCTGTATAATACTCAACCTGTGCTTCATAGCTGGTCGCCTGTTGTTCTTCCAGGGTACTGACGCGGCAGTACGCCGCTACCCGTTTCCGCAGAAGCTGCGGCCGGATGCTCCGGTCATACTCTTGTTTCGCTGGTATGACCGCGATATTTTTCTTTACTGCAGCTGCAGTTCTTGCCATGGTTTTTCCTCCCTTCCTGATAATCAGCCGCCTGGATTCCCAGGCTGACTCCGTTGATAAAGATGACCTGAAGGATTCCATCCTCCTGAACCACCATCTTTTTGATGGCCTTCTGGTAAAAATCCGGTTGAAATTCCTCTATACTTCCATACTCTTTAAGCGCAGCCTTCAGCTTTTCCGTTTGATAGAAGCTGTCATGGACTACCGCTGACTGGTACTGTGCCTTTGCCCGTTCATATATTAAGCGGATTATCTCTTCTGCCTGATATTCTTCGCTGTCATTGCACCTCTGTATTTCCCGTTCCAGCTTCAACACCTGCCAGGCCGGTTCCCTTTTTTCCTTTGGTACTTTGTCAATAAAATCCGGGTGGCTTACAAGAAAGTCCACCGCGCTCAGAAACGCAGCCTGAATCTCTTCCTCAAGCAGGGGGATATTCCGGCAATGCACCGCATGGTTCTTAATATACTGCTTGCATCTCCACCGGGTCTTCTCACCCGGCTGATTGCAGTGTTCGATATATTTTCGGTAAGGCTTCCCGCAGACGCCGCAGTACACCTTCCCGGAAAATACGGTTTGTTCAGCAAAACTGTTTGGATGGATCAGACGGCCCAGATCTTTTCTTTGCATGTTTCTGCGCTCCTGTACCGCATCGAACAGCTCTGCTTCGATGATTGTGGGATAAAAGTCATCCCCCAGATACTTCCGGTTTTCCAGAACTCTTCCTACCCCTCCGTGATGCCACTTTGGTTCATGATTGGCATTTAATACGCCCTGTTCAGTAAGCTCCTTCGCTATCTGGTATGTAGATTTTCCTTTTCTGTAGTCTGTAAAAATGATTTGGATCGCAGTGGCGGAAACCGGTTCAATGACCGCATTCCCATTCTGTATGCGATATCCCAGTGGTATGTGTCTCTGAGCCATCAGCCCACCTCCTTTCTATCGGTTTCTTCCAGCTTCAATCCATTCTTCAGTTGAAATTCCAGCCGCTTCTCCGGATAAACCGTGACCTGTTCAATGATCAGGCGGAACAACTCCTCATCAAACTGCTCGATGATTGACGGGCGGTTTTTAAAGATGCTGATCAGGAATTCTGTCTGCCGGATTTCCCATTCATACGTCCTTTGCTCCCGGAGGTTCCTCTGTCTGCGCCAAGCCGTCTCCAGCTCCTGATCCAGTTGGTTGCGTCTTTCTATAAAAACAGCAGAGCCCATGCCGCCTTCGGTTAATACCTTGCGTAGCATATGACTCTGCTTTTTCAGTTCCTGTATTCGATTTTCCAGTTCCTTCATTTCTTGTTCCATTTGCGGATTGCTCCGTATTGTCTTTAAAGCGGCCAGCATAGGATACAGGATTTCCTCATAATTCGTTGCCAGCCGATTCCACAGCCGGATAAAGCATTCCTCAATGGCATCCTGCCGGACCGCTTTCTGGCTGCATTTTCTGCGGTCTTGTATATGCTGATAGCAGCACCACTGGACCTTCTCATACGGTTTTCCGATGTAAATCTTCTGTCTGCGGAAGTTGGTCCCGCATTCCCCGCAGACAATCCGGCCGCTGAATGCATACCGGCTTTGATAGACGGACACGTCCTCCGAGCATTGTCTCTGCCTGCGGTATTCATAAATCTGCCGCACGGCCTCCGCTTCTTCTCTGGTAATGATCGGCTCGTGATCATCGGTGATCAGGTATTGGGGCAGTTCTCCATGGTTGCGCTTTCGATTAAAGGGGATTACTTCCGCAGAAAACGTCTTTTGCAGAAGTAAATCCCCTTCATAGGCACAGTTTTGTAAAATTCCCTTTACGGCGCTGTCCATCCACGCCTTCCCATTCCGAACGGTTGGAACCCCATCCCGCTCCAGTTCTTTTGCAATGGTATATGATCCTTTTCCTCCCAGGTATTCGTTGAATATCCGCCTCACAACGGCAGCTTCTTCTGGGTGGAGGATCAGATTTCCATTCTCATCCTTCTGATATCCATAGGGCGGGCAGCTTAAGATAAATGTTCCATTTTTAAATCTCCGGACCGTTGACCACTTATTATTGGATGAGATGCTCTCCGACTCGCCCTGTGCAATGGAGCTTAAAATGGTAATCAGCTGCTCGCTGTCCTCTGATAATGTGTTAACTCTCTCTTTCTCGAAGTATACCGCAATTCCCATTGATTTCAGTTCGCGGATGGCCTGAATGCTGTCTACCGTATTCCTGGCGAATCGGGTGACGGATTTGGTAATGATCATGTCGATCTTGCCCAGGCGGCAGTCCTGCAGCATCTGATTAAAATCATCGCGCTTTATGGTCTTGGTACCGCTTCGCGCTTCATCTGCGTAGATACCGACGCATACCCAGCCTTCCTTCTCTGCAATCAGGCGGGTGTAATAATCGACCTGAGATTCAAAGGAATTTTTCTGGTCCGCACCATCGGTACTCACGCGGCAGTAGGCGCATACCCGAACGCTTGGCACTTCATGGGGTTTCAGTTTCTGGCTAACAGGCTCAATTCTGGTGACTATTTTTACTACTTTCTTTCCCATCTTGTTCTCCTTTCTCCTGAACGGTTCTCCTGTTAGCACAAGACAATACCACACTTATCCGAAGATAGCTAGTATTAACTGGCATATACTTTTGCTAATTCCGGAGAAAATGTTTCCCGGTTCAGACGGTCTATTTTACGGTACTCTTCTTCCGTGATAAAGCCCGTTTCCAGCATCCGATTTAACAGCCTTCTCGCTATGCTGTAATGGACTTCCCTGGCTTCCCTCTTCTCGTTCATAAGCCCTCCTGTATCATTCAGATGTCTGTTGAATGTTATTCCCAGTCTTCATGGTTTCCTCCAGAGTGGAAAGTTCTGCAAGCATCCCCTGGTCCGGTGAATACGTCCGAACACCAAAGGATTGAAGGAATGCTCCATAAGCTGCCGTCTTTTTTAAATCGAGGCTGATTCTAAAAGAATCCATCACCAAAAGCGAATTGATTTTTCCTTCCATCACCGCATCCGTCAGGGCCTTCAGCCCCGGACGGTCCAGGCTATAGGCAGCAGCCAGATCCTGGGAATGGCCCACCACCTCAAATCCCATCTTTTCTGCATATTCACAGAGCTGCTGATCCTGATGCTTTAAACTGCCATGGCTGTCCTCCGGCGCATCAATCCGGGAATATGCCCACGCTTTTATCGATTCACTCATAGATACCTCCTATTCCTCACACTCAAACAAGCCCCAGGCTGACAGCAATCGCTCCATCAACCGAGTGCATGATCTCCGACTCCAAATGCCCAATGTATTCCTTCAAACGGGACCGGTCAATCGTCCGGATCTGTTCCAGAAGCAGGATGGATTCTGCTTTTAAGCCGCTGTAATTCGGATTCAGTGGTACATGGGTCGGCAGGTTATGCTTGCTGCTTCGACTGGTCAACGCTGCTACAATCACCGTTGGACTGTGTAGATTCCCCACGTTGTTCTGGATAATTAACACGGGCCTGACGCCTCCCTGCTCACAGCCAATCACCGGCGTAAGGTCCGCATAGTATAAATCTCCTCTCAAAATTCTCACGTCTTTTCTCCCTCACTTATCCTCATGTTCAGAAATAAAAATCCCCTCACTCATGTCAAGCAAGGGGCCTGTCTGTCCTATGTAGTTTTATCTTAGTTCATCTGGTTTCCGCTGTTCCAAAGGCTTTTACTCTGTTCCTTCAAAAACGCCTCCCAGCGCTGTCTCACCTTTGACCTCTCCGGTTTACAGCCTCCTTTTGCTAACTGCGCTGCATTTCCGGCTCTCATGTATTCCATAGCTTTCTTCTGTTTTTTCTCCATTTGGTTACTCCCTTCCACTCATCTTGTTTGATTCGTACCACATCATATCGTGACGTTTGGAAAACAGCTATCACCAAATGCAATAAAGATGTGCTGCCATCTTAGCCAATTTGCCGAAACTATTGCTTCCTATTTAAATGCATTCATGACGGCAGCTTAAACAATCAGCTGCCGCCACAAATCTGACTTTAACTATCGTACTTGTTCTTCATTTCTATTTTTACTTTGTCTGCTCCTGTTCGGCACACCTTCCCGGAGCCTGGCAGTCGATTACAACCGGTCACGGCAGACCGTCATGGGATTCTAACCCCGGCCAGGTTCTCCGGCCGCCGCCCTCATTGCGTGATCCCCTGGTCAAAGGGGGCTGTGACTGGACGGAAGTATCATGATAGGCGGTTCAGGTCATTGCGGGATAGCCCTGCCACAGGCCATTTTCAGAACAGATCCTATTCGCTCTGCACCTTTGATGTTATCTTATTGACAGAATACTAGAGATCCTGCAGGTGGTCTTCGCGTATCTTTCTGCGCCGCTTTTCGCTTTCGCGCTGAACAGCTAACGTATCGTAATCGCTGGATATGCAATTTTCAAGGAGCAACAGGGACTAAAAAAGCCCCTTCACATCTATTAAGGAAAAAGTGAAGGGGCCTACAACCAAATTTATTTAATTATTTCGCGAAGTTGTTTTAACAGCTTTTTCTTGCGCTTGCTCACGGCTTGCTGGGAAATATGGAGCCGTACTGCCAGTTTCCCCTCGGAAGTACCCTCAAAGAATAATTCATCAATTAATAGCCGCTCTTCTACGCTCAGTTGATCCAGTGCAGCGTATAACCGCCTGATGTCTTCCGCCCGTATAAGTTCCTCTTCAATGCCGGGAGCATACCGAACCGCTTGAAATTCAGCATTTACCCCTTCCTCCTGAAACCGCTCCAGCGACATTTCTCTCTGCTGAACCACTTTCTTCTGATATCGTTCCGCCTCGCGCGCCTGATGATATGCCTGATAAACATCTTTGCTTACTTCCACCCGCATCTGTTTTACAATAATCGTATAAATCCTTTCTTCTGCCATATGGCTTGTCCTCCAATTTTTTCAAAATGCGAAAATGAAGAACAAGCATGGCGGTGATCGGCACCGCGGCCTGAAAATAGATGCAAAAAAGACGCATTGACTGGCTTTTAAGCCCGCTAATGCGTCCTTCCATATGTTTAGTTCATGTTTTTTATGATTTAGCAGTTCATCTTTAATCCCACACGAGATTGCTGGAAAAAACTGATGTTTTCTTAAATCACCATATTCCTCCAGTTTATGAATAAAGTCTAATATCGCTGCTTTGAATGTGCAGCGGCGCGGAACTTAACCAACGCAAAAAAATCCCCCCAGTTAAAAACATGTCTGGTGGATTCTCTAATACTTTGCACGCAAATAAATTCCGCCAAACACTGCTTTTTTTTGACGGATTACTATGTCAATTGAATATACAGTTGTGCTATATTTGAAACGATTATAAAATGAAGGAGGGGGGATTTAGGGGAATCTTTGGGGAGAATTAGGGGAGAATATCGGAATTTTTCGACAAAGATGCTAGGAAGAGAACCTTCCCAGCATTCAGACTTTAGATAGGCACATTATTTTTAATCGATTAATATGAAGAATATGTTTCTATTTGTCATCATCAGAAAAGCGATAACCGATTCCCCAGACATTTTTAATATAATCTATATCCGAGACCGTCAACTTTTTTCGTAGCGATTTTATATGGCTTTTTACAGCCTCATCAACATTATAACTTTTTTCATTATTCCACACCTGATTGTACAACTGCTCTCTACTCAAGACCTGGCCTGCATGACTTGCCAAGCAAAATAAGAGATCGAATTCCTTGCGTGTAAGGTTTAGCTCCTGTCCTTTTAGAGTTACTCTTCTTCTCTCTGGATCAATCATCATATCCATGCCAAATGCCAGTGTATAACAACGATCCTTGGGGGACTTTAAACCAACATATAATTCCATAAGCGATTCCGCCTGCGCAAGGCATTCTTCCAGTTCATATGGTTTCTCCAAATAGGCATTTGCACCTGCCTGGTATGTAGATAGTTTTGTTTCCTGCCCTGATTTTGAAGACAAAACAAGAATTGGAATCGTTTTAGCTTCTCTCATGATTTTGAGTAGCCTTTGACCGTCAACTTCAGATAGAGATATGTCCATAATTACAAGGCAATATTCTTGTTCAAGAAATTTCTTTATTCCTTCTGCAACAGAAAAAGCATAATATACATCTGTTGTGGAACTCTGCAATGCATATTTTATTTGTCGGCAAACATTTAAATCATCGTCAATTATTAAAACCCTTTTTTTCAAAATATCATCTTCTCTCCACCGTTATAGGCTCATTATATTCACAAATATCTATAACATTATCAATAACAAAGATCCTTTTCATTGCGCACACAACAATATATTTAATTTTACTATTTAAAAGTCTCCTATCCTTACCGGTAGCTTACCCGTTATTTCCTTATACTTTTTCCAATCCCGATGCCAATACTGAAACATCTGATTCTCCCGGTAATCTGATAACGCATAATTTTTTTTCAGATATGCACCGAGATATTCCGTCACCTTTTTTGCCCCATTCATATTCAAGTGATCTCCTCCGTCCATCGTGTCAGTTTTCCAATTTATTTTCAGCTCCTTTTCCATAAGATTGAAATCCAGATATGGAACACCTTTTCCCAACGCGTATTCATTCACCTCATTATGCCGTTCATAGCTCCAGTTCAGAGGAGCTGGAACACCAATCAGAAGGACCTCTATATTATTTTTCCGGCAAAGATCCAAAATCCGATCCATCCAGAATCTTACCATTGGTTTACTCCTCTCCTTTTTATCAGTTTCCTCCATATATGGTCCACCGGTATATGGTTTCGTTTCATCATGATAATTATATCCCTTTAAGGGATTTCTCTCCGTTTTGGATGCTACATCACTTTGATTGAACCATGCCTTCCATCGGTTATGATATTTAAAAACAGGAAAGTAATAATGTGCAGCATTCTTTATCACATGTTTTAGTTCCGTCTGTATATCTCTGCAATGGTAAAACTGGTCGGTTTCCAGAACTACCAATTTGGGGGTCTGTGTTTTCAATACTTCTTTCAGCCAAAAATATGACTCCATGGTTCTCTGCCCCGACTGTCCGCAGATATAGGAAGTAATTCCATGAGTTTTCCACAATTCCATGGGCAATACCCCTGTCTGTATTTCACTGTCCCCCAGAAAAAGAACCTGCAGGGTCTGCGCCGGCTCGGACAGCACATTGACTGCATGAATATCACGACTTTCCACACCGCTTTCCGTTGTATATGTTTTAGGTTTCACAAGCCTGACGCTCCACGACAGCAGACAGAAGAACGTGAAAAAAAACAACAGGCTTCTAATATATTTCAAAGGATTTCTTCCTCCTGATTAAAAATTCGCGTATATTAGTTCTACTGGCATATAGCCAACGCCATAAGCCCCGAAGAGGCAAACGGCCATCATTACACTGTAATAAACACTCCAGCGCAGCGGCAAGGGGAGTTGTTTTATGTCCCGGCGCACATCCCGCCCTTTTTCTTCAGCCAAACTGACAAAAAAGACAATGGCTAGAGCGGCTCCTATCAACAGATAATCCCCTCTGTCCAGACCCAGGGTCAGCAAAGTCCCGTTCCAAAAAGACGACAGGTGAAACTGTGTAAAAATACGTGCAAACATCTGCAAGCCAATTCGCAGACCTTCGGCCCTGAAAAACAGCTCTCCAATCACCACCAACAGAAATGTCCTGCCAACCTGAAACAGATGATAGAGGGCAGGCGACTGATCCAGCTTTAAAAACCGGCATAGTTTTTCTGAATATGGACGCATGGCTATGGACAGAGTAATCAGCACAAAATAATAGAGCCCATAAAATATATAGCTCCATCTTGGTCCGTGCCATATACCATTGCAAAGCCATACTGGAAACAACCCCAATGCAGCGGCTGTTACCTCCCCCCAGTGCCGGTTATGTTTTCTGGCAGTCCTTGACAGCCTTCTTACCGGTCCACACATGGATACCGGATAAAATACATATTCTTTAAACCAGCTTCCCAGTGAAATATGCCATCTTCTCCAGAATTCTGATACATTCTTTGAGAAAAAAGGGCGTCTGAAGTTTTCCGGCAATGTGATTCCAAATATTTCACCGGTGCCAATCACAATATCCATACAACCGGAAAATTCCATATATAGCTGTATTGTATAGGCAACGGCTGCCACGCCGATTACTGTCCCGTCATAATTTTGATATCCGTCATATACAGTTTTTACCAGGACATTCAGTCTGTCTGCCACCAGCATCTTTTTGAAAAGTCCCCAAAAGATTCTCTGAGCCCCTGCTGCCAGCCTCTCCATGGTAATACTGCGCCCTGCAAACAGCTCTCTTCCCAGTTCCCCATAGCGGCAGATTGGCCCTTCCATAATAGTCGGAAAAAAGGAAAGAAACAAAGCCAGCTTTCCGATATGCCTCTCTGCCGGTATTTTTTTGTAGTAGATATCTATAAGGTATCCTGCTGCCGATAAGGTATAAAATGAAATCCCAATGGGCAGAATCATGGTCTTCAATGAGAATGGCTGATCTGATGTTATAAAACTGAAGATACGGTTTCCATTGGCGGCAAAAAAGTTATAGTATTTCATATATGCCAAGTTTTCTATCAGCAACAGGATACAAAAAATCAGAAACCCTTTCCTTTTTTCAATCAAAAGACCTGATAAATATGTAGTTATGGTTGCCGCTATAATATAGATGATCAGTGTGCCGCTGATACAATAATAAAAATAATATCCAAACAGCAGCAGCACATAAAAGCGGTATTTCACCGGCATAAGCTGATATGCGATCATAGAGGCCGGAAAAAAAAGAACCAGATATAATGTTGTATGATACGCCATATTACCGTTCTTCCTTAAGCCGTTCAATCATTTGCCACATGGCTCCGGCTGAATTGAAATTTTCTGCTACGATATCCGCAGGAGATATGCGGATATGATAGGTATCCTCCAACTCTGCAACTAATTCCAGGATCAAAAACGAGTCAAGGATATGGGCATCAATAAGAGCTTGCTCCTCCCTGTAATTTACATCCGGTTCCAACTCCTGCAATATTTTCATTAATTCGTCCATCTGTCATTTCTCCTTCCAAAAACGGTTTATAAAACAAGCTGGTCAGTAATGACGGCCTGAATTGAATCAAACCGGCCGTCTTCCTAAACACAAGAATTCCGGGCAGCTCCCTGCTGAGAAACAGCGCCATCCCTTCTGTGATCGAATAAGCTCCCATCTTTTCAAAAACTAACACATCACCTCTTTGGACTTCATTCAGCCACATATTTTTTGCAAGCACATCATTTACCGTGCAAAGTGCTCCGCATACATTCCAATAGGCTCCTTCACAGCTTTTTCTGGGAAGCTGCCGATAGAACGGAAGCTTCATTCCCATAATCTGGCCGTCATAATGCATTTGATGGATACCGCCATCCACAATGGCATAAGAGGCATTTCCATTCTGTTTCAGTTCCTGGATGGTTGTCACATAATAACCGCATGTAGCCGTTAAGCTTCTCCCAAGTTCCAGGGTGATTGTTCCCTTAAAACTCATATTTTTTGCACACATTCTCAGTTTCTGGAAGGCCGCTTCCACTTCCCATTCTTTCTGTTTCTGGAAATATTCCACAAACATTCCTGGACCGTACTCCATTTCATCCAGCTCTATCCCATACCGGTTCTTGAATTCCTTGTAAATTCCATTCAGATAAAGCAGTTCATGTGTCATTAGGCTCACATCCGTTTTCTGTGTTCCTGAAAAATAATGCAGCCCTGCTATCTTTAAATATGGGTGATCAAGACTCTCTATCAGTAATTCCTCCACCAGACTGAGCTCCATGCCAAATTGATTCCCGCTGGTCAGCCGAAGCAGGACACGAATATTCTTTTCATATTTTTGAGCTAATTCGGAAATCAGCAAAAACTGCTCTTTCGATTCTGCTGTAACAACTGGCAGCGTCATCTCTTTTCTGAATATCTGTTCCAGTTCCTCTTTCTTTTTTAACACTCCGGACAAAATAATTTTCTCCGGCTTAATTCCCTGATTTCTGCAGATATCATATTCCCCCGCCGAACATGCCTCAATCCGATTTACCCGGTCTGCCAGTGCGGCAACCAGAAAGGGATTTGCTTTCATTGCATAGCAAATATTGATATCTTCCCCTGACAGTTTCCTAATCCGCTCCACATTCTGGATTAATTCATCAATATCAAACAGATAAAATGGCGTTTTATATTGTTTTGCCGCCTCCTGTAAAATCGCATCCGTCATTTACACGTCTCCTTTCCAGGTTTTTAAATATTCCCTGTCGATCTTTCCATTTTTATTTAACGGCATACTCTGTAAGTTTACAAAATGACTTGGCAGCATATATCGCGGGAGTCTCTCCTTCAAGAGTCTGCGCACCTGCCCATTTTCTGCTTCTCCTACATAAAATACCGTTATATCTTTTCCATCGTAAATACAGCAGGCCTGCCATATCCCAGCCATTAAACTGCATTCATGTTCAATCTCCTCCAGTTCAATCCGATGCCCCATCCGTTTAATCTGAAAATCTTTTCTTCCGGTAAAACATAAATTCCCCCGATTATCATAAAAGCCTAAATCCCCTGTCCGGTAGATTGTCATTCCTGCATGGCTTTTGACAGGACTTCTGACAAATCGCCTGCTGGTCTCTGCCGCATTGTGATAATAGCCATCTGCGAGTGTTGCACCCCCGACACAGATTTCACCAAGTATACCGTCTGCCATAACTGGCATATCATATTCATTTAAAAGAAAAACATTCCGCTTTGCAAAGGGAATCCCTATGGGAAGCGGCACATGTTCCGGCTCCCGTCCAGTTACGCGGTAGAAAGTACAATTGCAGGTAACTTCTGTTGGGCCATAAAGATTAATAAATTCTGCCTTTGGAAGTGCGTTCCGCCATATCTTCAACTGTTTTTGCGGCATCACTTCCCCGCTGAACATGACACGGCGGATTAGCCCCGGAATCTTGTATTCAAATCCCCTCATTCCACTGACTATGCAAAGAGCAGATGCTGCCCAAATTAAAATTGTAACTCTCTGTTCACAGAGATAGTCCAGCAACAACGCCGGTTCCGTAAACATTCTTCTTGGTACCAGAACCAGTTTGGCTCCGGTAATAACAGACAAATAAATATCTTTTACCGATACATCAAAATCAAGCGGTGCCTGATTTCCCAATATATCATGGTGGTTTACCGGAAACTCCTGACAAAAATCTTCCATAAAATCAAGAACCGCCTGATGGCTTACAACTACATTTTTCGGCGTTCCTGTGGAGCCGGAAGTGAAAATCCCATACAAATAATCTTTGTTCTGAATCCCTGTGATCCTCTCATTTAGCACAGCCATATGGATTGGTTCTGCTTTGGCTTTTTCTATTCCCAGTAGATTTCCCTGAAATCCCGCCAATATCAGACGCTTCTTCAGCCGTTCATCCACAATTGCCGTATCGGAATCAAGTACCTGAAGCATTCTTCGGATTCGTTCATCTGGCAGATCTGGATTTAAATAGACGTAAAAGCATCCTGCCGATATAATTCCAAGAAAAGCTGCAACCGCATCGGCACTTTTTTCCATGAAAACCGGTATCGGCCTTCCTGCAATGCTTTTCTCTGCCACGGCCGAGGCAATATGCTGTGTCAGTAAATGAAGTTCACGCCATCCATAACAGTTCACACCATCATCTACCGCTTCCCGGTTCGGGAAAGTTTCCACGGTTTTGTTGAAGTATTCCAGTATATAATCCAAATTTCATTTTCTCCTCATATCATGTACTTCAGAGATGCTTCTCCCTGATTCCGATATCTTAGCAGTTGACCCTTAATCATTTCTGAATCAGTTCTTAACATTTCTGAACTCTGTCATTTAAGTTGTACATTCCTTAAAAATGCTTAAATAATCTTAATTCCGTGAAAAATTGTGCTGATATCATGTATGATTTTCTTCACAAGATTCTATCTTACGGAGGTCATACATGATAAAGAAGAAATTTACCCATCTTTCCCTGATTCCTGTACATATTTATTTGCCGCTTCTTGTGGCTTTCCTCTGGAATCAAATTGTCTACTGCGGTTCCAGAATGTTGATGAAGAACTATTTCCACTATGACTTAACAACAACGATGGATTCGTTTATTCCGGTAATCCCCTGGACACTGGCCATCTATGTTTTCAGTTTCATTTACTGGCCGTGTCAGTACATTCTTTGCTGCCGAATAAAAAAAGAGCACGCATATCGCTTTTTGAGTGCAGATTTTTTCGCAAAAACCATATGTCTTGTCTTTTTTCTGGTTTTCCCAACGACTAACGTCCGCCCACTGATTAGTGAGCATGGTTTTTGGAATTTGTCCCTTAACCTTCTCTACCGACTTGATGCACCGGATAACCTCTTCCCATCAATCCACTGTCTGATCAGTTGGCTGTGCTATGTGGGAATCCGCAGACAACAGCAGCTTCCTCTGGCCTACCGATTGTTCGTTCTTTTTATGGCATTAGCTATATGCCTCTCTACCCTTACCACCAAACAGCATGTGATTCCTGATGTGGCTGCCGGTATTCTGCTGGCTGAGTTCAGTTACTGGTTCGTCCATTATAGTCATTTGGATCAGTTATATGCGAATTTTTTTACCGGAATCAGACGCAGCTGATGAAAGAGATTATCATGCTATAATGCATAGATACAGCAAAAGGAGAACTGGCGAGAGTGGTTCCAGCTCTCCAAAATGTCTAAATGAATCGCCACCTATCACAGCTTTCTAATTTCGAGAAAAGCAACAACCGTATCAGCACTTTTTTCCATGAATACAGGTATTGGCTTCTCTGCCACGACCGAAGCGACATGCTGAGTCAGTAAATAAAGTTGATTCTAATCATAACAGTTTTTTCCATCATCTACCGCTTCCCGATTCAGAAATGTTTCCACTATTACTCTCTGATACCGATATCTTAACAGTTGGCCCCTAAACACTTCTAAACTCTGCCGTTCAAGCTGTATATTCCTTTGGGCCTTTGTCGGTATCTTTCGCAGTTTTTCGTTGTTCTTTTTACGCCGACCTCTATAACAGTCAGTTTAGATGAAAGATACTATGGAATTTTGCAGGCGCCGGAAAACTATGACAGGCCGCACACGGAATAGTGGATTTTTATAAGATAGATTACAGGCAGTAAAGCCCCCACCTCTTAAAGAAGTTATCATTTAACTCCGATCCGGATAACGCATAAGATAGTGACATCAATGTAAGAACTGAGCCGCCTAAAAGAAGCGTAGTTACTTTTTTTAGTATAGTTGTCATCAGAAATAAACACAAGAGAAAATGATAAGCCAGGAGATTAAGTCGATGGCAATATTCTCTGTTTTAATCACACCGAAACGGGATAACAGCTTTTGTATTATAAGTGATATCAAAAATGTACTGATACTAGGTACAAAGATACCTGCTGGATCAGCAAACAATTTAAATATGTCTGGTGTGCCTCACCTTTATATGATTGGACAATCAATGATGTGTGGCATACCAATTATTTATTTAATTATGATTATAACCATCTATATGATCTTTATTATATGGCAGGTCTTAAACCGTTACAAATACGTGTGGCTTCCCCGTTCAATGACTATGCTAAGGACGCTCTGAATCTATAATTAATAACACGAAAGTTAGTTGGCATATGGGCATAAAGCCATTAAAGTTACATATATTGTAATAAAAATTGACGGAGTATGGGAATGACTGAAAACTGCAGAGAAAAGATTGTCTCAGAGAAATATGTGGATTTTATATGGAAGTCTAGTTGGAGTCCCAATGGCTTGGAAAGTTTTTTACCGGAAGTTTGCTTTCAGATGATAAATGATTTTTATGATATATATTATGTATCCAGAGAATATCTAGAAACAAGGTCCAGAACTGATTATGAATATGAAGTATTTCCCAAATTATATGGATTGTTGGAAAATGAAAGTCTGGAAGCTTCACGTATACTGCAAATACAAAACCATCCAGTATTGCAACTAAAAGGAGCAGGTGTGATTTTGGGTTTTTTGGATACCGGGATTGACTATACCAACTCCTGCTTTCGAAACTCGGTAGGAAAGAGCCGGATTCTAGAAATCTGGGATCAATCTATTCAGACGGGAAGCACACCGGATGGAATTGACTATGGCAGTATTTATGGACGGGAGATCATCAATCAAGCGTTGGAAAGCGATATTCCTTTTTCTATCGTTCCCAGCAGAGATGAAATAGGACATGGAACACAGCTTGCTGCTATAGCCGCTGGAAGTCTGGATAAAGAAACTGGCTGGATTGGTGCAGCCCCTCTAGCAGATATCGCAGTTGTGAAGTTAAAGCCTGCGAAAGGATATCTGAAACAATATTTCGGTATAAAAGAAGATGTGGTTGCTTATCAGGAAAATGATATTATGCTGGGGCTCCGGTATCTTCATGAACTGGCTTTGCGGGAAAGAAAACCTCTTGTGGTCTGTATCGGTTTGGGAACTAATATGGGAGGGCATGAAGGGACTTCTCCCCTTGCTTCTTATATCAGTGCCATTGGCTCCCGTGTGGGGCGTTGTATTGTAGTGGCAGGAGGCAATGAGGCAAATCAAGGGCATCATTTTTATGGAATATTGAAAGATGGGCAGGAATATGAAGATGTAGAATTTCGAGTGGCAGAAGGGGAATATGGGATTACAATGGAACTTTGGGGAAGTTCACCGGATGTGCTGTCTGTTTCCTTAATCTCCCCGACAGGAGAAATGATACCCCGTCCTTCTGCTAGAAGCGGAAATCAGCGGTTTGATTTTATATTTGAAAGGACAATCATATACATTGATTTCCAGCCAGTGGAAGCGCAGAGTGGAGATCAACTTATTGTAATCCGCATGTTCTTTCCTTTGCCAGGGATTTGGCATCTGAGGGTATATGGAACTAACGTGCTCCGTAGAATTTTTAATATTTGGCTGCCCGTAACCGGATTTATAGCGGAAGGTACGAAATTTTTAAGTTCAAATCCAGATATTACCTTGACTGGACCTTCTAATGCAGAGATTCCTATTACAGTGGGGGCTTATCATGTACTGAATAAAAGCCTTTATATTAGTTCTAGCCGAGGCTTTACTAGGAGAGGAAGAATCAAACCAGATCTGATAGCTGCAGGGGTAGACGTGAAAACGATAGGTCCAGGAAACCGTTCTGTGTCCATGACCGGAACCAGTATAGCTGCTTCAGTGACAGCTGGGTCAGCAGCACTAATCTTGGAGTGGGGTATTATAAGGGGGAATTGGCCTACCATGAGCAGTTTAGAGATTAAGCAACTTCTTATCCGAGGGGCCAACAGAAGCAATAATGAGCTATATCCCAACCGTTCCTGGGGTTATGGAACTTTAAATCTATACAGTGCTTTTGAAGCCCTGACAGAATTTTAAAGCATGCAGCATTATGGTGCTCAATACTGCTCTCAATGCAAAAAGAGTACCATTGTGAAAAATACGCTTATATTGATGATTTTGATTCCTTTAAAACACACAGAAACCGAAAATCTGATATGGAAAAGACCAAACGATTTGGGATAGACACTTATAATGCAGAGCGGCAGAAAAGGCAAAAATTCTGGAGATTTTCTTGTCGGGCTAATAAGAAAAAGGGATAATTGGAATATGCTATGATTTTTACACATGAATCATTGCTTATAGATTATCTAATTTTCTCTTCCCCAGTTAAAACTTTTGAAAAAGCGCCACATATTTTCTGCGGTGCTTTTTCTTTGTAATTGATTGCAAAGGTTTTGGAAGCCTTTGTATTTTATGATAAATAATAAGTTTTTCCTTTTTCTGTCTTCATGTATGAAGATTTCAGCGTTCTAACGGAATGCGTAGCCATTGCCAACGGCAATGATATCAGGGGGTTGGAGACATGTCACCAACAAGCATTTAGCAGGACTTCCGGGAACGGAAATCCTGCTAAATACGCAATTTTACGAAAGATTGCATTGCCAGCGCGAGTATTGTTCCGAATTTAGTACAACAGCACTAGTATTTTTCTGGCACCCGAATACTAGCTACATGATAAAATTTATATTTTTCTATCATATGCTTCTTCATACGACTCAAATTGTAACGATAACAATCTGCTATGCCATCCGCAAAGGAATCTGCATTACCTTCCCTTAACTGTTGAAGCGCAAGAATGACTTGCTTGTTGAGATGTGAAAGTGTATGTTTCTTGGATGGATAATAAGCAAAATGGTGTCCCCATTCAAGAAGATGATTGGTTTCAGACAATATAACATATAAAGGTTCTAACGTGGTATTTCTCATTATGGCTTTCAAAATATCCGACAAATAAATAGAGTCAGAAGAAGTAAATCTATCTGCCAACTCGTCCAGTTTTTCTTTAGTAAACTGTGGAGCAGCAGCTAAAGCGGCAGGACGAATAATCAGTACCATTAACTGCAAAGCGTGAAGGTAACGTAGTGCTTTTTCTACATATCCGGAATTAAGAGCCAGCTGATGAAGTTTCGTATCATCCGGTTCTATCACTATAGTACCTTTACCATTTAATGTCTTTACGAAACCTCTTTGCTCGAGTTCTGATAATGCCTTTCTGACCGTCGATATAGAGACCTCATACTGGTTGGCCAGTTGTTTTTCATATGGAAGAAACATTCCAACAGAATACTCTCCAAGACCGATTTTTAGATTCAAGTCATCAACAATTTTTGAGTAACAATAATCCTGACCACGCATGGGATTCCATGAAAACCTCAAACCAGTTTGTGAATAACATTTGGGGGTGGCCTCTGACAGATAATTTAAGGTGTTTTCGATGAATTCCGTAAGTTTCTGATACATATTTGAGAGCAGGTTGTACTTTATGTGTGGATCATCGCCTTTTAAGACATCTGGAATGACATTGGCTACAGATACCGCTTCCTGTGAAAAATGCTTAGAGAAGTAAGTACACTCCTCTGTAAAAAATGTAAGTTTATTATAAAGGCCAAACGTAGAGTAGAGTTCGCTGAATAGGGAATTACCGCCTATTCTTAATATCTCATATCCTAATTTAGAGGGAGGACGCCATCCACCAGCAGTATATCCTAAACGCAATGCTTTCACAGCCTGTTTATAGTAAGGCAGTACCTCCACATCACATCCCTGTAAGGAAAAAACCAAAAGTGAAGGCAGTATTAGGGCAAAAGTTTGATATACCTGTAAAATACATTCCTTTTGTTTTAGAATCTCAAAAACAGTGCTTGATGAATTACAGGTATCTTTTGTTGAAATAACAATCGGTGCAAGGCGAGGCTGAATATCAACCAGTCCTTCCGCCCTCAATGCTTCGAAAACACGGTTAATCGTATATCTGCTAACATGGAATTGTTCGCAATACATCCTTGAAGATGGCAAGGCATTTCCATGAGGTATCTGTCCATCTAAAATACACTGCTTAATTTCATTATATACAAATTCAAATTTTGTCTCTTGTGGTTTCATAACTCGCCTCCTATCTGTCTGATTATATCATGGTGAGTTTGGTTTGTCAGTATAAAAAACGTTTACCTATTTGCACACCTTACCAATATGGATGTTGCCAGTGTATAAGGATGACATTTATAATGAAAATGCAAATTAATAGGAAAGAGTTTAAGTATCATGGATAAACAAAAAATTTTAATTGCGGACGATTCAGAGATGAATCGAGCTCTTTTAGTAGATATTTTGGAAGAGCGATATGATGTGGTTGAGGCTGAGAATGGTGTGGAAGCAATTTCTCTCCTTTCAAAGCAAAGAGCAGATTTCTCCCTTTTGCTTCTGGACATTATGATGCCTAAAATGGACGGATTTGAAGTATTAGCTTACATAAACAAATACCATTGGAATGACACCTTCGCTGTTATTATGATTTCTGCTGATGACACTCCTGCTAATATAAAGAGGGCCTATGACTTGGGGGCTTTTGACTATATCAGCCGGCCTTTTGATTCTACCATTGTCCAGCGTCGAATTTCTAATACGATATTTTTATACGCAAGGCAGCAGCGCCTTGAAAAAATTATTGCAGAACAATTTCACGAGCAGGAAAAGAATAATAAGCTGATGATCTCAATTCTGTCTCACATTGTGGAATTCCGTAATGGAGAGAGCGGCCTACATATACTGCATGTTAATACGATTACAAAATATTTGCTGAAGCAGTTGGTTCAGTTGACAGATCAATATCCTTTGTCTAAAGCAGATATTTCTTTAATCAGCACTGCTTCTGCGCTGCATGATATTGGGAAAATCTCAATTTCAGATGCAATACTAAATAAACCCAGCCAACTTACGGCAGAGGAATTTGAAGTGATAAAAACGCACTCAGTAATCGGTGCTAACATGCTGTTAGACCTGCCCATAGAGCAGCAGGAAGCTCCGCTTGTCAAAGTGGCTTCTGAGATCTGCCGATGGCACCACGAAAGGTATGATGGCAATGGTTACCCGGATGGATTAAAGGGGGACGAAATTCCCATAGCTGCTCAAGTGGTTGCGCTGGCCGATGTATACGATGCCTTGACCAGTGAGCGCTGCTATAAGAAAGCTTATTCACATGAAGAGGCTTTAAAAATGATTTTAGAAGGACAATGCGGTGCATTTAATCCTTCTCTTTTACTGTGTCTGCAAGAAATTGCCGATACACTTGAAAACGAACTAATGGATGCCTCTCAGGAACAAGAGGCTAAAAATATTCAGGATATAAGAAATAGAATAGATTACGATAGGCTGTTTTCCTATGAAAAATACACCGTCTTGCCTCGCAAACAACAGCAACTGCAATTATTATATATTGATTCCTTAACCAGTATTTACAATCGCCGCTATTATGACGAGCATTTTCAAGGCGCGGATGGTATTCAGGCAATGGTCGTAATAGATGTAGATAATTTTAAGTACATCAATGATAATTATGGCCATGATGTTGGCGATATCGTATTGCAGAGCATTGCACAAACTGTTTTATCCTGTGTGCGAAAAACAGATGCGGTTATCCGTTATGGCGGCGATGAATTTGTAATCATCTTTTTTGGTATACCTCAAGAGATATTTGAGAAAAAACTGGAGAGGATTAGGCATTCTGTTGATGGTCTGATAATTGATGGATATCCCGAACTACATATGTCTGTAAGCATAGGTGGAGCATATGGAAGCGGAACCGCAAAAAAACTTTTTAAAGTTGCAGACAATATGATGTATCAATCAAAAAAACAAAAAAATCAGGTGACCATTTGTCTTCTAAACGAGATGGTGGGCAGCGCAGACAGCATTTAAAAAGGAGGAATCGTGATTATGAATCTAAAAGATTGTTATATAAAATTAGGCGGCGATTTTGATGAAGTGCTGGGTAGACTGCGTCGTGAGCAAATCGTTCAGAAATTTATGTATAAATTCCTGGACGATAAAAGCTTTCATTTGTTTGAAGTGTCTGTGGAGAATAAGGACTATGAAGAGGCTCTAAGGGCCGTTCATACACTCAAAGGAATTTGTCAAAATCTTTCATTTACCAGATTGTTTGAAAGCAGTAGTTTGGTAACTAACGCATTCAAAGAAAACGATTGGAATAAGGCTGTCGATATGATGCCGAAATTATCAAAGGATTACTATGAAACCATCAATGTTATTAAAGATTTTAAGAATTCCAGGGAGGAATAACATCAATGAAAAATAGTAAAACCAAGGATTCTACAACACGTTTTCTGATATACAGTTTTATTGGACTTTTAATCTTTAGTATTATTATTTTCAGTCTCCTCGGAATCTATATGAACCGAAAAAGTAAAAATACTGTTTATGAAATTGGAAATATTTATATGTCTGGAATGAATAAACAGATGTCCAGACACTTTGAAACTGTGATTGAACTGCGTTTTGATCAGGTCAGCGGAGTTGTTTCTGTTGTTTCAGCAAATAATCAGGATAAGGAGACTCTATATGAGGAACTCATCTTCAGGGCACAGGTTAGGGGATTTAACTATTTAGCGCTTTGCTCTGGCGAGGGAGAGTTTCAGACACTTTATGGAGAATCCATACAGCCACTAAATCCAGAACCTTTTGTAGAAGCATTATTACAGGGGGAACAACGAGTCGCTGTAGGTGTTGATTCTTCTGGAAATGAAGTGGTATTATTTGGCGTTGACGCTGCTTATCCGATGAACAATGGCGATAAGAGCACTGGCCTGATTGCAGCTGTCCCTCTGGACTATGTTACCGACTTTCTTTTCTCAGCGGATGACGGGCAGTTGATGTATTATCATATCATCAGGCCAGACGGTAGTTTTGTAATACAGAACTCTAACACGGAGTTGTGGTATTTCTTTGAACAACTACAAAAGCAGCTTGATTCTACGGCCAATGAGATATCTGTAGAAAATTCAATTAAAGAATTTGGTGCTGCACTAAAAACCCATAAAGAATCTACCACAACATTTGAAGTGAATGGTGAGGAACGGCAAATATACGGTATATCATTACCCTGTTCTGAGTGGTATTTAATATCGGTAATGCCTTATGGTATATTGGACGATTCCATAAACAATCTGAGCAGCCAGCGTATGTTTATGACATTATTGTCTTGTGCTTCTTTTTTGATTATTCTAACTTTAATTTTTCTTCGGTATTTCTACATAACCCGTTCTCAGGTGCATGAATTGGAGAAGGCCCGGCAGGCTGCTCTTGAAGCGAACAAAGCCAAAAGCGAATTTTTAGCAAATATGAGCCACGATATCCGTACGCCCATGAATGCAATCGTAGGCATGACCGCGATTGCCACAGCTCACATAGATGACCGAAAGCAGGTGCAGAACTGCCTTAGAAAAATTACATTATCAAGTAAACATCTATTAGGGCTGATCAATGATGTTTTGGATATGTCTAAAATTGAAAGCGGGAAATTAACTTTAACAACAGAACAAATTTCATTAAAGGAAGTTGTTGAAGGAATCGTTAACATTATGCAGCCACAGGTTAAGACAAAAAAGCAAACCTTTGATATACATGTTGAAAATATCTTAACCGAAAGTGTGTGGTGCGATGGAGTACGCTTGAATCAGGTTTTGTTAAACCTTTTATCGAACGCAACAAAGTATACACCGGAGGGAGGTTCGATACAATTATCCCTCTCTGAAGAAAAATCTCCGAAAGGAGAAAACTATGTCCGAATTCATATTAAGGTCAAGGATAACGGAATTGGTATGTCGCCAGATTTCCTGAAAAAAATATATGAATCTTATAGCCGTGCGGATGGAGCCAGAATACATAAAACTGAGGGTGCCGGTTTGGGAATGGCGATTACCAAGTACATTGTGGACGCGATGGAGGGAACCATTGACATAAAAAGTGAACTTGATAAAGGTACCGAGTTCTTTCTCAGGTTTGATTTTGAAAAAGCGGTTGCCGAGGAGATGGATATGGTTCTTCCTTCGTGGAATATGCTGGTGGTTGATGATGACGAATTATTATGTGAGACAGCAACGGACGCACTAAAATCTATCGGAATAAAAGCAGAATGGACATTAAGTGGAGAAAAAGCGATAGATTTGGTAATTCAACACCATAAAAAAAGAGAGGATTATCAAATTATTCTATTAGACTGGAAACTGCCAGGCATGAATGGGATTCAGGTTGCAAAGGAAATCCGACGTAATTTAGGAGATGAAGTTCCGATTTTGCTGATTTCTGCATATGATTGGAGTGAATTTGAAGCGGAGGCTCGTGAAGCAGGTATTAGTGGTTTTATTTCCAAACCCCTTTTTAAATCCACTCTGTATCATGCTTTGCGTCAGTATATGGGCGCTGAAACAGAAAATGATCAGACATTGACCCCCAATATTGATCTATCCGGACGTCGTATTCTGCTTGCTGAGGATAATGAATTAAACTGGGAAGTTGCTAAAGAATTGCTGTCCGATTTAGGCGTGGAACTGGATTGGGCAGAGGATGGCCAGATCTGTCTGGACAAGTTCCAAAGATCACCAGAGGGATATTACGATGCAATTCTTATGGATATACGGATGCCGCATATGACAGGGTATGAGGCCACAAAAGCTATCCGTGGACTTAATCATCCTAATGCCCTATCTGTTCCAATTATAGCTATGAGCGCAGATGCTTTTTCTGATGACATACAGCATTGTCTGAAATGCGGTATGAATGCTCATATAGCAAAGCCGATTGATGTTATAGAATTGACCTGCTTTTTAAAAAGATATTTGATTTAAAACAGCCCTAAAAGTGCGTGTCCGATGGCACGCGCTTTTATATTTACTACCACTTTCTATTTTTCATCTATAGGGGCAGACCGCCTCCATTCCATTTAGTTTGTCATGGATAATTGGATTGAAGGCACAAATGGGTTACGAATATTGGATTGATTACAAAATCCGCAATGCAAATCAGCTGTTTCGTTATCACTATTGCTTAATTTCTGATGTAGCCAGTATTTTGCTGGCAGAGTTCAATGACTGGTTCGTCCATTATAGTCATTTGGATCAGTTATATGCGAATTTTTTTACCAGAATCAGACGCAGCTGATGAAAGAGATTATCATGCAATAGTACATAGATACAGCAAATGGAGAACTGGCGAGAGTGGTTCCAGTTCTCCATTTTTATGGTTGGGACAAATTCTACACAATATTTACATTTTTCAGATGTAAGCAAAAAGATATATTCATTTTGGCTGTTTTCTAGTAGTTGTATCATTTGTGGAACAGATTTTTCTTGGGCGAGCTTTAACGTATGGTTACAATCATTTAACCGAGCCGGATAACGCATAAGATAGTGACATCAATGTAAGAACTGAGTCGTCTAAAAGAAGCTTAGTTACTTTTTTAGGATAATTGTCATCAGTATATAAACACAAGAGAAAATGATAAGCCAGGAGATTAAGTCGATGGCAATATTCTCTGTTTTAATCACTCCGATACGGGATAACAGCTTTTGTATTATAAGTGAAATCAAAAATGTACTGATACTGTTAAGAAAGTCTTTATATTTATTCATACGGTTTTCCTCTTGATTTTTTTCTAGTTTTCCCAACGACAATTTGCGTCCGCTGGTTAGTAGGCATGGTTTCTGGAATCTGTCCCTTAGCCTTTTCTGCCGACTTGATGCACCTGACGACCTGTTCCCATTCTCTTCAAAAACAGATGCTCATGATTAACGATACTTAACCTGCAAATGGAAATATAACAAAAGAGAACTGGCGAGAGTGGTTCCAGTTCTCCAAAAAGTCTAAATGAATCGCCGCCTATCACGGCTTTCTATTTTTTATATTTTTCTGTCCCCTTATATGTAATCACGCCTTTCTTATCTGTGCAGTAATACACATCGTCTGCGTCTTTCTGGTTCTTCGCATTTTTCATGATTTTGCCGGAGGTGTTGATCAGATACTGGTCGTCGTTATAGGTTACCGCCTCATATTTGGAATCTTTTTCTGCCTTTAAACGTTTTCCCATAACATAGATTGCGTTATCTTCAATTCCATCTGCACCGGCTCCTTTATTTCCAGATTTCTTAAAACGGTACTGGTATGTTTCTCCATCAATCGTAATTGATACATTTCCCGTTGCCATCGCTCCCTCCTTGGGGGAGTTTCCAAAGTAATATACAAATACGCCTTCCTCTGAAGCGGTTGGAATATCCGCCTCGTTTTCAATCTCCACTGCCGATTCTATGGTCTTTTTATCATCTGCAAAGGTAATCTTATACAAACCCTGAAGCATTTTCCCATTCACATCAAATCCATATTTTTGGCCGTTAATTGTTTTAATCTGCGCTTTTGTCAAATCTCCTTTCTTATCTGCATAGAACCAATGAGCTTCATCATTGTTATGCGCTTCTGCATCTACATCTTCACTTGGAACCGTTTTAAACCAGCCTGTTGCCAGCCATGTTTGGCTTTCTTCATTGTAATATCGGTTGACCGCATTGGAGGGAGTTGCTTCAGAACCGGTTGCCTTAGGCGGTTTATTGTACCAATCGAATTGTGCCGCGCCATACTCATTGAACCGGTATTTTTTTCCGTTAATTGTCTTGCTGTCTGTATCAACAATTTTCTTTCCATTGGATTTAAAGTAAAACCAGTATCCATCGCCATCCCGGTTCACATCCTCATCATTTTCCGCTGTAATATATCTCCAGCCAGTTACAATCTTGCCATCATCAGATTCACCTGCATAGTACACTCCGCTTTTCCAAGCATCATCATCTGTTACCATTTCTCCATTTTCGTTAATCCAGCCGGTCATCATATGACCGTTTTCATCAAAAATGAATTTTGCTGTTCCAGACTTGACTGGCAGGGAAACCAGTTTTGCAGTATTGGCACCGGACGGCTTTTTTACAGCCTTTCCGTTACTTTGGAAATAATACCACCACTCGTCCGGTTCACCTTCGGATGGGGAATCATTCGGGACAGCCTTCCACTCATTTGTTATGACAGCCCCTGTTGAATTTACATAGTAATAGTCATCATTGACTTCCACCAGCCTGTCTGTTGCCATTTCACCCTTATCATCCAGATAATACCAATAATTCCCGGATTTCTTAAGCGTGTCAGTTGCCTTGTCCTTGTCGCTGTTATAGTATACCCACGTGCCATTCTCCTGCGCCCAGCCTGTTGCCGCCATAGAGACCATGGTACTTCCCAGCGCTATCACCATAGACAAGCACGGCACAAGAAACATTTTCCTCATGTTTCATCACTCCTTTGTATTTTATAGTTCTCAATATTCTTGAGATACCTATATCTTAATCCGCATATTTTAAATCATTCTTAACTCAATCTAAACAATCCTAAACTCTCAAAGTCCGGTATGACAATGTTCAAAATCCTGTTCCAATGTTACAGCGGATTGATCTTCCAGAGAGTGATCAATAATATGATCTGCCAACTGCTTTATTTCCTGTGCTTTTTGTTCAATTTTGTCAATATATGTTATAATGAATTCTGTATCCCACTGATTATTTGAACGAAGAATTTCAATGTATATCATAAGTGCTGTCAGAGGAGTTCTCAGTTCATGAGACATTTCTGTAATGATTTTTCCGTTCAGCCTCACCGCCTCCTCTTTCCCGGCCATTTGTTCTCTGAGTGTCTGCCGCATGCTGTTTAACCCTTCTGCCATGGATGCAAGCTCATCTTTTCCCAGAATCGTAATGGCGTACTCCAAATCCCCGCTTTCTAATATCTGTATTTCCCGGTTCAATATACAAATGTATTTTATGACTTTATGCACTTCCATCATCACCATACCAATTAAAAGCAGCGCAGACAATAAAACCGACGCAGCTGTGATACCAGTATACAACCGCTGGTTGTAATATCCTGTCAGAAATACATATCCCTCCTGATCGGTAAACTGAACTAAATGGTACGCCTCATAATCTTCGTAATCTCCACTGAATGAAAATACAGGCATGTTTTCACCTTCCGGGTAATCAGAATCATACAAAAGGGTATCTCCCTTGTATACCTGCAGCGAAACCACTGACTGCTTTTTCACCCATTCTGCAATTTTGTCTGTATCCAGGATTGAAATTTTTTCTTTGTTAATAAACGTTTGAAATGCTTCCAGTCTGCGATTATTTTCTTTTTGCAGATAACCGCTTTGTATATAATAGGTATCCAGAAGGGCCTTCCCGGCACTCTGCAATAAAACGAATAATACAACCGACGACAAAAGTGCCACGATGATGCTTACCCCGAAGCGGAAATACATGGAATTGCGGTTCATCTTCTCTCTATGTTCCAAAGCGATACCCCTTTCCCCATACAGTGTTAATATACCGCGGCTCCTGCGGCGACCTCTCAATCTTTACCCGCAATTTGCGGATATGTACCATAACGGTACTATTACAATTGTAAAAATACGGTTCAGCCCAAACGCTCTCATACAAATTTTGGGCAGAAAATATTTTTTTCGGATTTTGCATAAGCAGGAGCAGGATGTGATACTCAATATTTGATAATTCAACTTTTTCTCCTCTTACCCACACCTCATTATATTGTTGATTAATCCGAATTTCTTCCATCTCCAGGTGCTCCTCCACTTTCTTCCCTTCCACCGCGTTTTTCCCCTGATATTGGTGATAACGCCGAAGCAGTGCCTTTACTCTTCCCAGTAACTCTGCATAAGAAAATGGCTTCGTCAGATAATCGTCTCCCCCTGCCATGAAGCCAATCAGTTTATCTGATTCTTTCGCCTTAGCAGTCAGGAACAGAACCGGTACATTGGATTTTTTTCGGATTTCCTCACAAGTTCTCAGTCCGGACATTCCAGGCATCATAATATCAAGAATCACTAAATCAATACTTTCTTTCATAAGCTCTAATCCTCTGATTCCGTTCTCCGCCTCTATAATTGTGTATTTTTCATTACCTAAAAGAATACGGACAGCTTCCCGGATATCCGCATCATCCTCAATGATTAAAATAGTGCCATTATTCATCGACATTCTCCCCTCGGATTTTTTATAGTTTGATTATCCGTCGCAAAACTGAATGGTTTCTTAAAATCTCCTTAACAATTGTGAAACCTTGTTACATAACATTTTTGGTTGCCTCCCTTCAGAAAATTTAAGAATTTAATTTTGAGACATTTTTATCAAAAGCAAGTATAATTAAAAAATGAAAGGAGGTAGCTTACATGGACATGGGAACCATTTTGCTCATTGAAGATGACGCCGACATCCGGGAAGGTGTTCGTGTTCTATTGACGAGCGAAGGATACTCTGTAATGGAAGCTGACTGTGGTAAGAAAGGGCTTAAATTACTTAATGAAACAATTGATCTGGTGATTCTTGATATCATGATGCCTGGAATATCCGGGATTATCACCTGTGAAGAAATACGCAAAGTATCGAATGTACCTGTACTTTTTTTGACCGCAAAGGCTCAGGAGTCCGATAAATTATTAGGGCTTATAGTTGGCGGGGATGATTATCTCCCTAAACCGTTTTCCTATGCAGAGCTTTTAGGGCGGGTAAAAGCACTGCTCCGCCGCTATCATATATACCAAGGAAAATATTCGCCATCCAATCAGTCAGACGGGGAATGGCTGGAACACAAAGGCATCCGGATACTCACAACCTCGAATGCCGTGCAGGTGGATGGCAGAGATATTGAGTTGTCGGAAATTGAATATCAGATACTGCTCTTATTAATTCAGTATCCGAATAAGATTTTTACTACCCAAAATATATATGAGAGTGTATGGAATGAACCATTCTACTACTCCTCAAACAATACTATCATGGTACATATCCGCAAACTTCGGCTTAAGATTGAGGAAGATCCCCAACAGCCAAAACGCATTTGTACTGTATGGGGAAAGGGGTATCGGATTGGATAAATTCAAAATATCAACTGCAGCGCGGTTCATGGGGAAGCATGCGAACAATTTGATAAAGAAACTTCTTCTCCTATTTTTAGGCGCGGCCGCGGCAGGCATCTTTTTTTTCTCTGCACTGCATATGGGAATCAGCTGGGGACTGGACAGCTTCTTTTATAAAACTGACTATCTGGAACATGCCGAACAACGGACTGTTGAGCATTTACAGGAATATATCCAGGAAGGAGCGCTGACTCCCTATGACAAGGAACTCTTATCAAAATGGGTGAAAAAGAAAGATGTTGTGTATCTGGAAATATACCGTGACAACCGTCTCCTGTATGCCTCCGGAAGTCCCATGGATATGGCCCTTGAAGATCTGGTAAGCCCCTATTACAAAAACCGCAGCTACACGCTTAAATTTGCAGATGGTGAAGCTGATATCGTCTTGCTTGGAATCTTCGACTACCAGTTTTACAGCTCTGCATTGATTGTAGAGATTTTGCTTTCTTTTCTTGTATTCTTTATCCTTTTTATCTTAGGTATAAAAAAGGGAATTCAATATATTCAAGAACTGCAGACAGCAATCAGTGTCATGGAGGGCGGATGCCTGGAACACCCGATTGCTGTGAAGGGAGAGGATGAACTGGCGAAGCTTGCAGAGGGACTGGAACAGCTCAGGCTTTCCCTTAAACAGAATATCCAGATAGAAAATGACTTAAAACAGGCAAATCAGAATCTGATCACAGGAATCGCCCATGATTTACGAACTCCGTTGACTGCGCTTACCATGTATATCCAGATTCTTCAGTCCGATGTCTGTACCGATGAATCTTCCAAGCAATACTATCTGGAAAAAATCATGGGAAAGGCTGCCATGATGAAGGAATTGTCTGACCGGCTGTTTGAATGCAGTCAGATTCATGATGAGGCAGATGAAAAACCGCTTAACGAAATGCGGACGCTTCAGGACACCTTTATGGATTATCTGTCTGAAATGACAATGTATCTGGAAAATCAGGGCTTTGAGATCAATGCGGAATTAGAATGGCGCACCGTGTCAATTGGAGTACGGATGGATTATATCGCACGGATAGTAGACAATATGAGCAGCAATCTGGTTAAGTATGCCACTTCTTCTGTTCCTATCACCTTGAAAACAATCTACGAAAATCATATGGCCGGAATTGAAGTAAGTAATCAAATTACAATACAGAACGGGGTGGTGGAAAGTACGAAGGTTGGCATAAAAAATGTCAAACGCATGATAAGCCAGATGAATGGAATCTGCCAAATTGAAATGGAGCAGGAATCCTATAAAATACGGATACTCTTTCCCATCATAGACTAAACGTAAACAGCAGCGAAGATTTAATCTTTGCTGCTGTTTACCGTCACTGTCATTTTTAAGATTGCACTACTGTTTATTTCCAGAAGCTTTATTACCGGCATCTTTTTTATCAGCCGCTTTCTTCTCTCCATCCTTCTTAGATTTTGTTTTCTTCTTCTCTTTCTCCTTCACGCTTTTCTTATCTGATTTCTGCTTCTTCTCATTTTTCTCTACCGCTTTATTCTGGCTCTGGCCATTAGCTTCCGGTTGAGACTCCGGCACATTGGCCGCCGGTGCGTTTGTCGTTGGTGCCTTTGCCGTTGGTGCATTCGTTGCAGGTGCCTTTGGCTCTGGTGCTACGGCTCCTGGCCCCTGTGCTGCGGCTCCCGGTCCCTGTGCGCTTTGGGATTTGTCTTTGGCAGAAACTTTGTCCTTCTTAGTATTCTCAACTTTTTTCTTTGCTGAAGCAGTGCTCTCTACCTTGGTCTCCTGCTTCTTTCCATTGTCCTTTGTCCCTCCGCATGCCGCCAGTGAAAATGCCATGACTCCCATCATGAGGAATACTGAACACTTTTTTAAAATTTGTTTCATAATTTTATTTCCTTTCAGAATTTTATTTTCAAAGCATTTGCTTTGATGATGTATAATTTACCAGTTCTTCCTTAATCATTTCTAAAATACTTCTTAACAATCCTAAATTCATCAATTCCTCTTGCATCCTATTTTCTGCCCCATTTTCACCTCTACTTCCTGCCCCAATTTAGAAAGCATCCATACAGCAAGTTCTGGACTTGCCTGTTCCTTTTGAATTAAAATAACTATCGTAGAGCCTCCAAATTCAAAATACCCTTTTTCCAAACCACGCCGCACATAGCCTTGATGTCTGTTGTTCTGTATTTTTCCAACAAGCAGCGCGCCTATCTCCATTTGAATCACCTGTCCGAAGTTTTCCGTGTCAATAATGGTATACTCCCTGGTGTTTCTTACATAAACCGGATACTTTTCCAGGGCAATGGGGCGTACACAGTGCAAGATTCCTGGTATCTTTTTTCTGTATTTCACAGTTCCATTATCTATATAGCAATAATGGTGATAATCGGACGGCCTCAGCCGAAAGACCATGCACCAGCCGCCACAGTATCTACACGCCAGTTCCCGGTTTTCCAGCAGATCCTCAATCCGATATCTTGAATATTTTGCCGGAATCCAATTCTGCTCATCAATTTCATATACACTTAGCAGTCCATCACAGGGACTAATCAGACTTTCAGATGTCAAATCTATGTTCCGGCTACCAGGCAGCAATGAACGTTTAAAAAAATCATTAAAGGTTTCATATTTTTTATTTTCAATTTCTGATAAATCAATATTATGCTTTTTAACAAAAAGGGAAATGTAAGGCCGGGAAATCCTGCTGTCCAGAACCTTCCCCGCCTGCCTTGAAATCCACGGCGTTGTCAATAGTTTTAAGCAAAACCGCCCTGCTATATTTTTATATAAGAAACAGATAAATTTATTTTCATTTCCCATCAGGTACTGCCTCCTGCCAACAAAATCAAACCACATACACCCAGAACGGATATTATGATTTTACCTAGAAAATTCGGTTTTTCAACTTTTATTGGAATCAAAAACGCTGCAGCCATCATTGACATTGTAATCATGGTCCCCTCCCCATTTTGGATTCCGATTATATTTTGAATATAACACACTGCAGGGATAAGAATTGCCGATACTGTTACCGGAAGTCCCTGATAACAGGTCCTTGCATCTTCTGTCGCATCCTGGCGTTTTTCTTCCATCACGTTGAAATATGCCAATCGTATCAATGCACAAAGGACATAAATCGCAGATATCAAAATGCCAACCAGGCTTTTTTCAGCTATTCGGTATAAAATGATTCCAGGCAGAACGCCAAATCCGATTAAATCACTCAGGGAATCAATCTGTATTCCAAAGCGTTTTTCTTCTGCTGCCCGTTTTCTAGTCCTGGCAATTGGTCCGTCAAACAGATCACAGACTCCCGACAACATAAGGCAGACTAATGCTCCATTGATATTTCCATCACATGCTATCAAAATTCCAGTAAATGCCGTAAGCATTCCCATATAGGTCAACACAACCGTATAATTATAATATCCAAGCATCTCTTCAATCCCTTCTACTACTTATATTAGTTAATGAATACTCCTACTCCAAAACTGTAAAACAAAAGACACCATGGCTTGGCAGATAAAATGATAAGCACATATTTTTTAACAGGCATCTTGATAACACCTGAAAGGTAGCACAAGAAATCATCTGGAGCCAATGGGAGCAAAATACATAAGAAAAAAAAGCAGGTATAGCTGCGTTTATTTTGCAGGCGGTTTATCCATGTTTCATACTGTTTTGCAGGAAATAAATTCTTTACTAGTGGTGCCCCATAATATCTTGCCAAGGCAAATGCTATGATGGAACCCGCACAGATTCCAATATAATTACACCAAAATCCACCCATAGCGCCAAACAAAACCGCACCTACAATACAGCCCAAAAACCCTGGCAGCACTGGTACCACAACCTGAAACGCCTGAATCAGTATCAGAATCATCGGTGCAAATATTCCAAACCCCTTAATGTATTCCTGCAAAGTTTCGACCGAATGGAATTTTCCTTCCAGACCAGCTTTTACCATAAACAGACATAAGATTATAGTCACTATCGTGCCTCCCCTGGCCAGCCATTTATACGAATACGTCTGTTCCACTCCTCTCCCCTCCTTTCCTGTTTCCATTTTAAAAAGCACTTCTTAACTGTTTCTGAAGGGAATCTTAAAAGTTCTTATATGTAAAAATGCACCCCTCCATGAAACAGATGCCAATTTTTCGTCAGGGAATTTGACATCCCATATATTGTTTTTTTGAATTCCTTATGTTATTATATCTACAATAATCAGTCACCGGAGGACAGTGTGCCGTAGCACAGGGGATCATAAATCTGAAAGGATTTGCAGGCCGCCTGTCAGATAAGGTGTCGAGTGCGCTCGGTTTTTTCATAGTAAATCTATGGAAAAATCGGGCTTTTTTTAAGGAGGCAATATGAATATCAACCTACAACCATTAAAAAAAGAGGAAATTGACCTGTTTAACAGAGAGGACGAACGGGCGTTCAATGTTCATGCACGGTATTTTCCCGATGGCCTCATTCCCGGTGCAGCCGAAGGCGACCGTGATGAATATGAACTGAGTAAGATCATCGAAGAACCGAAATTCACGATTCTATCTATCAAGGACGGAGAGAAATTCATTGGAGGAGCGATTGTTGAGGATATGGGAAAAGGTGTTAGGGAAATTGTAATTTTCTTTCTCATTGTCGAATACCAAAGCAAAGGGGTAGGGAAAGCCGCGCTAGATATGGTGGAGGCATATTTTCCCGAAGCAGAAGTATTTCACTTAATCACACCTTCGCAGGTAATACGCAACACGGTATTCTATGTCAATAAGTGCGGCTATCACATTGTAAAGGTCGTGGGATTTGACCCTGTATCAAACACGGCGGATTATGTATTTGAAAAGAAAAAACTCATTTTAGAGGTAAAAAGAAATGATACTTGAAACCGAAAGACTGATTCTTCGTCCATTCCTTGAAAGCGACGCAGAAGATGTATTTGAATATCTGCACGAGCCTGCGGTGAATTGCTTTGCCTGCCTTAAGTTGGATACGCTGGATGACGCGAGAGCAGAAATGAAAAAGCGTGTCGGTGAAACCGAGTATTACTTTGCGATTGCATTAAAGGAAAGTGGAAAGGTCATCGGAGAGATCGACGGTTATCCTGAGCCAAGCGTTCCAGATGACCCGTACCCTGCAAATGACACTTTCAGCCCGTGCTGGATGCTGAATCTAAACTATCAGGGACACGGATATGCCTATGAAGCGGCATACACTTTTTTTGATTATTTGTTCCATGACAAGGGCGCACGACGGATCTATGTCTATACGGAAGATTATAATATTCACTGCCAAAGGCTGTGTGAAAAGCTCGGCATGCGTCAGGAAGGACTATTTAAGGAATTCATTTCTTTTGTCAAAACTTCAGATGGGATGCCAAAATATGAAAATACATATCAATATGCTATCTTAAAGAAGGAGTGGCATTTAACTTGTAAGAAACGGCACGGATGAGGGCACCAAGGGATGTCAGTGCAGCACAGCTTGTGCCACAACTGAATCGAAAGGAAGACCCCCAATTTGAGTTAGCATTCAAATCGGGGGGCTAAAGCCACAGTATTAAATTTCAGATTTAGGGTGTATTAACTTTATTCGCATTCTGTGATCTATAATAACCGTTTTCTATCTGTTTTCTTAGTTTACAAACTGACTATTATAAAGCTCTGCGTAGACACCTCCTTTTGCCATCAGCGAGTCATGATTGCCCTGCTCAATAATGTTGCCTTGCTCCATAACGAGAATAAGGTCTGCATCCACAATAGTTGAAAGGCGATGGGCTATCACAAACGATGTTCTATTCTTCATCAACACTTTCACTGCACGGTTAATCTCATGCTCAGTGCGGGTATCAACGCTTGAAGTTGCTTCGTCAAGAATGAGAACGGCGGGATTGCAAAGCACCACACGGGCAATCGTGAGTAGCTGCCTTTGACCAACAGATATACTCTCAGCATCGTTATCAAGCACAGTATTATACCCGTCCGACATTGTACAGATAAAGTGATGCACTCTTGCCGCCTTTGCCGCTTCTTTGATCTCATCTATCGTTGCATCGGGTTTGCCGTATGCAATATTCTCGGCAATGGTGCCGCCGAACAGCCAAGTATCCTGCAAAACCATGCCGAAATGAGAGCGAAGTTCTTTTCGTGTCATGGATGAAATGTCCACACCATCAAGTGTAATCCTGCCGCTGTTGATTTCATAAAAACGCATCAGGAGATTGATAAGCGTTGTTTTTCCTGCTCCTGTCGAACCCACGATAGCGACTTTTTGACCGGGCTTCACGGTAAAGCTTATATCCTTCATGAGTTCCTTTTCGGAGGTATATCCAAATCGAACATGGCTGAAAGATACCTCACCACGAACATGATTGAGTGCTTCTGTATGTTCTGTTTCAGAGCTGATTTCCACTTCGTCCAGCATATTGAATACACGCTCTGCCGAGGCGATGGCAGACTGCATGGAATTTAGAATATAAGATGCCTGTGTCAGCGGTTCGGCAGATTGATTAAGGTATTGGAAAAATGCTTGGAACGCACCGACAGTCAGTTTTCCTCCGATGAGGAAATAACCTGCTACCACGGCAATGATTACCTGCCCGAAGCGGTTGACAAGACGGATGGCGGGATTAACAGCGTTCATCACAAAATCAGCTTGCTCTGTTGCTTTTGCCAATTCGTCGTTTACACGATGCATTTCCTCGGAACTGATTTTTTCTCTACCAAATGACTTAATGATAATGCGGCCTGTATAATATTCTTCTACCATACATGTAACAGCACTCATCTTCTCCTGTCGCTTTTCAGCTTTGGTAAACATACTTTTTGAGAAAATGGATGTTATAAGCATGGAAAGCCCCATAAAGCCCATAAAGATCAATGTCATGATCCAGTTAAAACGGAGCATTATAACAAGCGAGCCTGCAATCATTCCGATTGAAGTAAGGAATTTAAGCAGTCCGTTTTGCATGACCTCTGAAAGACGGTCAAGATCATTTGTAAAGTGTGTCAATACCTCGCCAATCTTATGCTGATCATAATAAGCAAGCATTAGTCTGTTCATCTTCCCACTCATCTGCATTCTTAATCCAAGACAAATCCGTTCTGAAAAGCTCGCCATTAGGAATGCTTGCAGCGTACTGAATACCCACGAACCGAAATAGAGAGTGGCGAGAATTAATATCTGCATCCCACTGTTTTGCCATGTAATGCAGAAAACCTCACCTGTTTCACGGCAAGCCTTAATTGATTCCCAAAGCATATTGACCAGTTCTGCACTATACCAAGGTGCGGCTATGGATAACACCGTATAGATAATAACCGAGCAGAAAACAGCGATTAGTCGCCCTTTTTCATGTGTTGCACTCTTAAAAAGGCGTTTCAGTACCTTTGCAGGATCTTTGGCTTTACCGATATCAAAGTCACTGAATGACATATCGGGATCACGGTCAAATAGTTCTTTTTCATCAGACATTAATTTCCCCTCCTCTCGTTTGTGATTTGACAATATCTGCATAAGTCGGACAGCTTGCAAGCAATTCTTCGTGCTTGCCGATACCAACTGCCGCCCCCTCCTCAAGCACGATTATTTGGTCAGCAGAGGTAATGGTACTGACACGCTGTGCAATGATCAGTACCGCTCTGTCGGCAACCGCTGTTTTCAAAGCTTTACGCAATGCGGCATCGGTCTTGAAGTCAAGTGCCGAAAAGCTGTCGTCAAATATATAGAGGTCAGATTTTTTCATCAGCGCTCGGGCAATGGCAAGGCGCTGCTTTTGCCCGCCGGAGAAATTGGTGCCGCCTTGTGCCACACGGGAATCAAGGTGATTTGGCAGTTCGCGGACAAATCCTGACTGAGCTGTATCAAGAGCCTGCCACATATCTTCTTCGGTGGCATTTTCATTACCATAGCGGAGATTATCAGCAATCGTTCCTGAAAAGAGCCAAGCCTTTTGCGGCACATAGGAAATACGGGAGTGAAGCTCATCTCTCGAAAGAGTACGGACATCCGTTCCGCATATACGGAGCGTGCCGCCTGTTACATCATGGAAACGCATAATGAGCTTTGCTATGGTGGATTTGCCGCTGCCAGTAGAACCGATGATAGCTGTGGTTGTGCCACGCTTGATTTTGAAATTTAATCCGTGAAGCGTTGCTTCGTCGGCATCGGTAAAATAAAAATCCACATCATCAAACACACAAACGATATCGGCATCATCATCCGCTGTGCTGTTGCCGTCCTTGATGTTCGATTCTCGGTCAAGCACAGCACCGATTCGATTTGCACACACGATAGCATGAGGCAAAAACATCATGACCATAATCGCCATCATCACATAAAAAAGAATCAGAATGGCATATTCTGTGAGCGCCGTGATATCACCGATTTCAAGAGAACCTGCCCCTACACAGTTACCGCCGACCCAAACAATACCAACAATGCAGATATTGATTACAAACATGGTGACGGATTCAAGACCCATAAAAAGATAGTTTGCTCTTACTGCATAATTTGCATAGCTTTCAAAAGTCTTGCGTGTTCTATCTTCCTCAAAGCGCTCCTTGTTGAAGGCACGGATGACACGCACACCTGAAATATTCTCACGAATGACCACATTGATGCGGTCAATAGCTTTCTGTAATTTATCAAACAATCCCGCTGCTTTTTTTGCGATAATGACGGCTGTGACCAAAACGATCACGGTAACACTGAGAAGAAATGCTCCCATAAAGACATCCTTCATAAATGCTAAGATTACAGCCATCACACACATCACAGGAACCGGCAGTATCATTTGTATGGTCATAATCAGTCCCATACCTGCCTTATTGACATCATTGAGTGAGCGAGTGATCATGGAACTTGTGCCAAAGGTTTCAAAATCGTGGTCGCTAAAGGTAAGAGATTTGTCATAGAGAGCATTTCGCATATCCCTTGTGACACGGGCAGAGAGCCTTGCAACAAGAAAACTTCCGAGAAGCGTACCAATACCGGAGAGCAGAGCTGCACCGAGCATCAATACACCCTTTTGATAAATATACTGTATGTCACCCTTCAAAGCACCAACATTAATCATATCGGCAACGAGTGTCGGCACAAAAAGTGTGCCGATTACATCCAAAACCATAACAAGCAGCGTTAAAAAGCAGAGCCACTTGTACGGTTTTATAAAGCGTAAAAGTGTTTTCATTTTAATTGTTTTCCATTTCATTGAATTGTATTGTGTCAAAAACTGATCGGGGCTTCTGCATCCATTTCCTATTCCTTGACTTATCGTAATAAGATTTATGTTCTTCCTCCTGAAATTTAGTCTGTGTTACAGACTATAACCGGAATTATTTAATCAGATTCTGAAACAAATCTTAATCTTTCTGAAGGGAGTACAATTCATTTTTTGACACCTGCAGAGAGCTTTTCTATCTCCTTTTTCGATATATAGTACCGAATAATCAGGTCTTATTAATTATTCATGAAAAACATGAATTATTAGTACGTTCCGTTTTTACGACACGAACTGTACAATGACATTGGAGGTGAACTGCCAATGGAGAATATACAACACTCTTTAGGAAGCATTATCAAAAAGTCACGCCTGGATCAGCATATCACCCAGGAAGAACTGGCAAGGGCAGTGGATATTACACCGCGTTTTATCATGGCAATTGAAAATGAAGGAAAATTGCCAAGTTTTGAAGTCCTGTACAAACTCATTCGTACCCTTAACATCCAGGCAGACAGTATTTTCTATCCGGAGAGGAAAACGAACGATGCCCTCCTCACTCCCCTGCTTCATGCGATTTATCGGTGTAATGAAAAACAGCTGCGTGTTCTGACAGCGACTGTGGGAGCCCTGCTCGATGAACTATGATTACAGGCCATCTGCTTTTGGATGGCCTTATTTTTTTCTCTGTCTTAAATCTTTCTCTCGTATTGGGATGTTCCCTTCATGCGCCATGGTGACGCATACCATAGGACACCGTGAAAGCAGAGTTTCCCCTTGGCGTAAATCCATCACTTCAAAATGGTGTATAGTAAGCTGCTCTTTCCTCCCTTTCTCCGAAAGCGCTGTTCTGTTTTAATAAAACCGGCCTTTTCTAAATCTGCAACCGCCCGCTGGATCGTTCTCCGCGAAAGATTTAACTCCTCCGCGATGGTACTCATGGCCGGAAAACATTGGCCCTTTTTATCTGCCCGCTCTTTTAGATACATATACAACGAAATCGCGCGGTGTGGTAGTTCCTCTGAGTAAACAGCATCATAATACCCCACATACCTCCCCCCTTAGTCCGTCCGAAGTGGTTGTCTGGTTCCTGGGGCAACCGTCCGGTTTGGCATCGGTACATGCGCCAGACCTCCGCCTGAAGTTCCCTCTCTTCCTGACGGTTCATCAAAGTCTGCCTCCCCGTCCTCATCAAATTGTCTCCGGATGATCTCCTGCTCCAGTTCCAGCCGGTCCGCATAAGACACCGGCCGCGCCACATGCTGTTCCACTTCATATTCTTCCTCAAATTCAATTCCCCATTTAAAAAATAAGCGCAGTTCTACCCGCATCGGATGACAGCCGGTCTTCGCCAGGATAAAGTGTCCCTTTGGCAGCGATTTCAGTTCATCCGGAGTCATGAGCGGACGCCCAATCATCTGCAGGCTCTGGCTGGGATCATTTTTCCCCCGGCTGATGGAGCCGGACAACACCGTTTTGTTTCCCAGTGCCTTTGACAGAATCTCCGCACTTTCCGAGTTGGGTGCGAACCCACCAAATAAAACGCCCTGACAGTTATCCACGATGATTTCACTGCCCTCTTTCCCATAGTTTTTCTGCAGCTGGGCAAAGCTTTGTATGATGGGTACCATACTGATCCGCCTGGAGCGTCCGGCTGAAAAAAGCATTTCCAGGGACTCAATCTTAGGGATAGTACCGATCTCATCTCCAAAAATCACCACACGGTTCGGAAGTTTCCCTCCATGCTCATCTGCAATGGACAGCATTTCCCGATAGATCTGCTGTAAAAACAGGCTTACCATGAAATACTTTGTGGTGTCCTCCTCTGGAAGCACAATAAAAATAGCAGACTTGGAATTGCAGAACGTCTCTGTATCCATCGTGCTGTCGAAACACAGGATCTGCTCCATCTCGGAATCCAGAAATGCATTCAGCCTGGACATAGCGGTGGAGAGGACCGAAGCCATGGCCTGTTCCGCCGTGTTAAGCGCCGCGCCGGCAAACCATTTTGCCTTGCGGTCGGCCGGCAGCTTCTGCATAAGCAGCTGGAACTGGTTCTTCCCTTTTACCGGTGACGGAGCCAGCAGATCCTGGATTAACTTGAACACGCTCACGATATGACGCTGCTCTTTGGGACAGTATTCGGAGATCAGTAAAATCACACTTGTCAGAAGCCCTTCCGCTGCGTCATAGAAAAATGCGTTCTGTCCATAACTGGAGGCATCTCCGCCTCCGGAACTGATGATGGTCTTGGCTGTGATCTTTGCATATTTCTCTGCCTTGGCTTTTACAGCCAGATTCTCCGGATTCTCTAAGTATAGATCCATGTATTTATTCACCATACTGAGGATGTTATCGCCATCGGAACAGGTCGGATTGCGCAGATCCAGGATGGAAGTCTGATATCCATAATACTTCTGGGCTATCCCTGCGTAATTGCGGAACAGATCTCCCTTGGTATCCGTACACAGCCAGCTCATCCCGCTGGCGCAGGCATACTCAATGCAGGGATATAAAAAGTTGGCAGTCTTACCGACGCCGGCCGCGCCGATCATCAGGAGATGGATGTCTCCGGAGTCAACCAGTGCCGTCACTCCGGTTCTGGAAAACAGTCCTCCAACTACGATCCCCTGCACCTCGGGCAGATGTTTTCCCTGCCGCCACAGTGCCGGCTCATAGGGAACTTGCGCAAAGGTCCGTTTGATTTCTGCCTCGCTGGCAAACCTGGCCGTGCCATATTGTCCATCCCCTACCGTCTTTGACTTAATCCCATTGAGCGAATAGTGGTTTGCAAGCAGCGGGATCACGCCCATCAGAATGAACATCCCTGCGCCGGCACAAATGAGCAGCACCATCTGATTTGTTTCCATGTGACCTCCTTTCTGGAACCGGGTACGATAGATAAAAGTCGGGAACTGACTCATTCCATTTTCAATAATTCCTGTTTCGTTTCCTGCTGATTCCCCGGAAGCTCTTCAGCCGGAATCGCAGGCTGCCCATGCAGGGCTTTTAAATCTTCATTCCAGTCCTTATACTGGGACAGATCCGTTTCCACGTCTTCATATCCCATTTCTAAAAGCTGTTTCCTGATCCGTTCTGCCGCTTTCATTCCGGGAATATCATGATCCAGACACAGCCGTATCTTTTTCATGTGCGGAAAATCCTGCAATAGTTGAAAGACCGGCTTGGAACCGACACAGCACAGCGCAACATAGCTATGCTGCTTCCAGTCTACTTTGTGCAGGGAAACATAGGAAAGTAAATCGATAGGTGCTTCAAACACATAGAGCGTGTCGCTGGTTCCCACCCAGTGGAAGCTATACTTTGGATCGCTGCCTGTCAAGTTTCCCCGGAAGCTCGGACCATAGGTGTAGATTCCTTTTTTGTGCGCGTGCCTGGCCACCCCTTCCTTATCTCTCCCGACAAAGACAACATTGTGATACTGCCGCGTTTTGTCCTGCGAATCCTCCAGGCTTTCATACAGCAGTTCTGCCTTTGCAAAATCGGTTACGATCTGCCGGTCCAGATACCGCACCTTTAACAGATAGGCAAAGGTCCGGCGCATATCACTGTTCTTCGGTGGAAGCGAAAATGGTGCAGATGGTTCTTTCTCCTGTTTTTGACTCTGGCTGTATGGAATCCCCTGTTCCCCGTCAAGCAGCATCGACACTGCATCCGGATACGTTTTTCCATAAAAGTATTTTACAAAATCAATGGCCAGCCCTCCTTTTTCTATCGCATGGTCATACCAGCTGTTCCCTCTGACCGTAATGCTGTGGTCGCTGCTTAAACGTTTGTCTCTTCCGGATGGAAGCATTTTTTCTCCCTGGCGCTGTAAAAAATCCACCAGGTCGATGGAATTCGCCCGCTCCTTTTGCTCTTCTGTAAAATAAACATATGGCATATCTGATCCCTCCTCATGATAGATTCTGACGTGGAGTCTCATCATCCGCTTTATGCCCCATTGCCATTTTTTTCTCCCGGATTCTTCTGCGGAGTTTTCCTTCCACCTGCATGGAACTGCCTCCTGCTTTCCGGTTTTCTTCCTCAAACATCTGTGCCAGTCGGTGCATGAGTCTCGTTGCCGCAAGGAAAACAGACGGCTCATGGAACGAGTCCAAATGATCTAACAGAAACTGCGCATAGATATTTCCCTGGGCTGCTGATGCTTCTAAGTACGGGATGGCTTTCTCCTTATCCCGCGGTACTTCATGTCCGCACAGGTACAGCTTTCCAAGGGCATATTGGGCATACGGATTTCCCTGTGAGGCAGACCGCTCCAGCCACTGGACGGCCTCTTTTACATCCGCTTCCACATCCTCTCCCAGCAGGTAGAGCCGTCCCAGACGGTATTCGGCAAACGCATTGTTCTGGGCCGCGGATTTGTTCAGGTAGGTAATCGCTGTCCTGACATCCTTTTCCACGTCTTCTCCGTCCAGATATAATTTCCCCAGAGAATACTGTGCGTACTGGTTATTTGCAGCAGCGGATTGCTTCAGCCATCTTATTGCAGCTTCCACATCTTTTTCTGTCTCTTCTCCCTGAAGGAACTGTTTGCCCAACTGGTAAGCTGCATAGTCATGGCCTTGTTTAGCTGCTCTCGTAAACAGCTCCATAGCTTTGGTAACATCTTTGGCAACGGCCTCGCCTGCCAGATAAATGGTTGCGAGAGCATATTGGGCTGACGCATGTTCTGCTTCTGCCGCTTTCTCAAGCCAGGCAACCGCCTGTTTCTGATCTCCGGTTCCATGTTCCAGCCAGAGCTTTCCCAATGCATACTGGGCATTCGCATTTCCGAGCTGCGCGGCCCGTTCCCAGTATGCTTCCGCTGCTCTGTCATCCTTTCCCGTACCGGTTCCTGTATGCAGCATCTGCCCCAGGCGGTACTGCAGCTTGTCATCATGGCTCTGCGCTTCCAGTCTGCAGAAACCGGAAAATGCCTGTTCAAAGCAACGTTCCGAATGTTCCGCGTTGGCAGTAACTCCAATTCCGTCCCGGTACATCTTTGCCATTTCATAACTGGCATAGGGATTTCCCTGCTCTGCGGACCTCTGGTACAAGTTAAATGCCTGACTGTAGTTCTGTGTAACTCCCTGCCCTCGGTAATAAAGACCGCCAAGCGAATACTGGGCGTATTTGTGATTGGACGACACTGCACGGGAAAACCACGTTGCTGCACTTTCATAATCTCTCCCTGTTTTCCCTTCCCCACCTTCTTCATCCGGCACTACAGGCAGCTCATTTCCCAATCCAGCCGCATACATTTTTCCAATCCGGTACTGCAGATAGGGACGCTGCCTTTCCTCGGCACATTGCTCCGCCGCAACAAATGCGGTCAGCGCTTTCCTATACCATTCCTGTGCTTTCGCAGGATCTGCTTCCCTTCCCAGACCGTCTGCATACAGGCGTCCCAGATCAAACATGGCAAGTGCATTTCCTGCTTCTGCCTCCTCCGAAAACAGACGGAAGGCTTCCTCAAAATCCGGCTCCTTCTCATCGCTGCCATAGAGACATTGACGGGCTGCTTTATAGGTATCACTCCACTCTGCATGGAAAGCGGCATCATCTGGAGGTTCATTGTCTTCCGGTTCATCTGCCGAATCTCTTTTTTCTGATTCTTCTGTCTCTATATGATTTACCCATGTACTGCTGTCTTCCTCGGATGATTCTTCCAACAAAAAATGGTGACTCCCGATCTGCATTGCCTCGGTAATCACCATATTTTTAATCCGTTTCAGTTCTTTTTGCTGGGAGAGTGGAGCCAGCGGGATTGGCTGATTGGAATAGGTCTGCCAGATTTTCTCCCGGGCAGTTCCCCATGACTGATACAGTTCCTTGATACGTGGCTCCTGTTCCAACTCATCCACGATTCGGTCCACCATCTGTTTCAAGTCTGCTTTCAGATACCCGTACACCTTTTTTCCATTTGTTCTCTGTAACCGCTTGGCCAATAGCTGTATCTGTTTTTCTATTTTCTGATTCTGGCAGGTTCCTGACTGGATTTCCTGAATCAGTCGTTTCATGGTCTGTTCTGCTTCTGCCTTGAGTCCTTCGCGGGCTGCATTCTGCTCTTCATAGAGATTGGCAAAGTCCTGACGGAATATATCGTGAGCCAGCTCGGAGCGCATCGCTTCAATCGCAGGCTCGGTCAGGAATCCGTCATGGTCTTTTGCGGAATACACCATCACATGGACGTGCGGGTGGTAGCTCTCATTGTGGAATGCGGCGTACCATCTCAGGTTCTCGCTGTCTATTTTCATCTGCTTACAGAACATCGCCCGCTTCGACCGCAGCAGCTCCATCCATTGCTTTCCGGAATCATAACCCAGCCGCGCCGCGTCCTCTCTTTTTAAACTGACCACATGCGTCCACACCGGCCCCTTATGTTCTTTCACCTCCTCCTGCACTCTGGCAATCACCACCGGCTTGCCTGCATCCGTAAACAGTCCATGCTCCCCGATCCGCTCCACATGGGGACGGTTGGCCAGATAGTCCACATAGTTTTCCCGCTTCGACAACAGATCCAGATTCCATTCCAGGGCCGTGGAAATCAATTCTGAGGCGTTTCGTCTGGTCGGATGAAGCCGATAATCTTCATATTCCAGCATTTCCTTTGCCTTCGGCAGATCACGAAGCAGCTGTGCAATCAGTTTCTTCTGCGCCGCAGTTGCGGGCAGGTGACCCTTGCTCTCATCAATCTTTTCAACACCCTCTCTGGTTCCAATGTACTTGACATAGTTTGCAAGCTGCTCCGGCGGGGCATCCCGCAGATAGTGGCTGGTAAAAATAATGTTAGGCATGGAGCCTTTCCTCCATTATATTTCGTCTCTGGGCGGACAATAAAAAATCAATAACTGAAATCCACGCTCTGTATTGGTTTCATATTCTTTTTCATAATAATCACTATCCACATAAAAATCATCAAAGGTAAATGCTTTCACATTCTTTTCCAGCAGCCGGATCTTCCTGGTTTTAAAGTTCACAACTCCGAGCTGGAGGTACCTATCATCGTAGCACTGATTTAACATTTCATTCAGACACTCTGTGCAGAGAAACTTCGAGACTTTTTCCAGTTCCAATCCCTTTTCATTTCTCATATGGGCTTCCCCGGAGTAGTATCCTCTACTGCTGTCCTCACTTCCCCATACAGTCATTCCATCTTCACCTGTACTCAAATAACTGGTACTGGAACCGCGTCTCGGTTTTATTCTATTACCATAGTCATCATATTCATTGAGCATGAGGTGGGCCACTTCAAACGTATTTACGTCAATAATCCCAACATTGTCTTCTCCCCAATAGGCAGGCAGCAGGGTACCCTTCCCAGCTCCACAGAGCTGACACTCTGATTCCGGTGTATCAGACACATACACAATCTTAACTGGATTTATCCCATTCTTTTTCTTTCTGATAGTTTCCTGCTCTTCCTGTTTCCCGCAGCCCGCCACGCATAGGAGCAGGACAAGGATTGCGACAGCTTCCATGATTCTCCGGCTCTTCATCTCTCTCCCTCCATGATTTCGAATGCCGAAAGCATGAGTTCACTTTCGGCATTCCGTTCTCTTACATGACCCCAAGTGTTTTCAGCAGCTTGACGCAGTCCTTGGCTCCCTGCATGTACAGATGGCGGCAGTCATGATCCGCAATCAATTCTTTTTTCTCCAGATAATCCGTCAGAAGAATTCGCTCCTCCTCCGGAAGCTGATCCAGCACATGTTTTACTTTGGCGCTGAGTTCGACCACCGTATTGAACAGTTCCTGTTCTGACTCATCAGATGTTTCTCTTCGCTCCTGCAGAGCCAGTTCTGTCAGCTCCCGAATGGCATCTTCCATGATTTCTTCTCTTCCCATGTCATACTCCTTTTTTGACACACCATAAATAAAATAAGGGCGATTGTCCATACGCAAGATTCATAAATCGTTTTGACTATTTTTATATTCTATACTTCACGTTTTTGATATTTGTATGCGTCTTCAAATTCAACCGCCCCATTGATTCTCTTCACCTCATCCACGCATTTCAGATGCAGCTTTTTCAGGGCGTCCTCATCTACCTCATGGGAATAGGCAATCACATGAGCCAGTTTGGAAATCTCCACTGCCAATTTAAAATCCATACGGGCCAGACGGTTTTCACTGTCATGGACGGTACTGGTGAGCACGGAGGATAAGGATTGGAGCAGATAGTTTTCTGCCTTTCTGGAATTCAAAAATCCAATATAAAATTTAACCGCTTCTGCCACAAACTCATTCCGGGAACGAGCTCCTACATAGCCCGCCATCTCATCTGCCCGCTCTACCAGCTCTTTCTCCATATAAACGCCTATCCGCTGTTTCTTTTCCCTGCCCACCAACGCCTCCCCTCCTTCGGTATTCATTAAAAAAGCCCGCAATCGGCGTTTTCCCTGCATCGTTTGGCTCTTCCAGCATCACTTTCTTCTCTCGCTGCCAATAAAGTATTCAAACCAGAATCCCCGGACGGCTTTGCCGGCCGGTGTTTTCCGGGGGTGTGCTGCGAAAGCAGCATAACCCCTTTAACCTGCACCACTTTCGACCCAACTTTCGGCCCAACTTTCATTCCAAATTCCCATGGTTTTCCCGTTATTTTAAGCCTCGCTCACAAAGGCCCGACAAGGCCGGAAAGCCCGTTTATGGTACATGGATGCCACCTCTCTTCTTCAAGCGGCACAAAGGGCCAACGAACGCTTCACGCGGGCTGATTCTCTTTTTACATCCCCTGGGTCATATCATACCCTGGGTCTATTTCACTGGATTCCTCATTCTGAGCAGGGACCAGTTCTTCCAATTTCTTTGCAAAAAACTCCATCCTTTCCTCAAGTTTAAGGTTTACCCGGCGATAAGCGGCTTTTGCTGCCTTCACCATACAATTCATCGGCAGGGTGGACGTGTTTCCGTCAAACTCTGCCGTTATCGTGTTATGATCGAAATCCAGAGAATAAATGCCTTTGATCCGTTCGCCATCGACAGCGCAGCGCTCCTCAAATTCCTCTTTGGTAATCGGCTCCGTCTCTTTGTATGCCGCTTCCAGAAATTCCTGGCCACTCATTTTTTTCGCCTGCGAATAATGAAGCGCACAGGCATGGGCTACTTCAAGAGGAGTCCCATACCCTTCCCCAATCCTGCAGCTGGTCACCCCATTCTTCTTTGCCTCAATGAAAACAAAGCGGCGGCTGGCGGCTTCTTCTGCCTTCCGCATGGCTTCTTCCTGGGCAACGATTTCCTTGATACGCTCCCTCTCCTCAGCCGGGACACATTTTTCATACAGATTCTGCAGGATCTCTGTCACTACCTTATCCAGGTTAGAATCATCTACCAGGTGGTCAGCCAACGCCTGGTATTGATGCTCCTCCAGCCATACGGTAATCTCCAAATAATTCATTTCTCCTGTCTCCTCCCTTATAGTCTCTAACGATTCTCTCCGGAAACCTCCAGCGAATGATTCACCGTTTTGGCTTCCGGCCTCGGTCTCTTCGGACGGGCTTCCTTCTCCCTCGCCTCCCTGGCAATCTTATCATCCAGGTATTCACGGGTATTCTGCGGCACATATTTCTCGTAAAGCTTCTGGAGATAATCATTCATCTCCACCTGCAGATCCGCTTCCTTCTTCCCCATGTGATAGGTCAGTGCGTCCAGACGCTCCGTATTAAACACCATTGTTAAGGTTGTATCTCTCATGGAATCCCTCCTTCATTTATGTCTCTGTCATCGCAAGGTCATTCTGGTCGTCTTCCTCATTGACCCATGCCTCGTACTCATCCACGCTGCAATAACCGCCAAGCATTGCCGCGAATGCCTCGATTCTACTGCCTCTCACCCCGGTCAGCTCCACCTGCAGGCCATAAAATCCATCGTACACGCGCACCACCTGCGCCCCCAATACATCAGCCCAGGCTTCCTTTCCCTCCGCTGTGAGGGTGTTGGAATCCAGCTCCGCAATCGTATGAGGCACCGCATCCATATCTTCATATAGCAGATGCACATTTTCCCAATGAGTTGTAAGCAGATCCGACAGGCGGGTCTGATGATTCTTAGCCAGCCGTTTTTCCTCCGCTTCATTTTCCTCCGTCTCCTCCCGGCAGTTCGCACAAAAGTCCAGATGATAGCAGACATCAAAGCGGTCATCCTCTATCTGAACTTCCGCAACCTCCGGACGTTCCGAGAGCATACAATCCAGCAGTTCCTGCAGGAATGGCCGGTCTTTCACATGCAGGCCGTTCTTTTCCTCCAGCTCCATAAAACTCAAACTCCAGTTTCCTTCCCTTGTCTGACTGATTCCATCTCTGACAATAAATTCCACGGCGGCAGCCAGTTCCTGATTCATTTTTGCGAGCGACGGATAGCGCAAAGCTGTGGCTTCCGGTACATAAGAGGCATATCTTGCGTAACCATAGCCCTCGCTCTCCACCAATAGTCCGTCCGGTCTGCCTTCCCCGGTGACCAGCATACAATGATAGATTCCCTTGTCATCCTGCTTCATCAGTTCTCTATTGTTTTTAATGAAATCCTGTTCGCCCATTGGATGGTGGAGCATCTGTCGGAACTCTTCTTCTGGCAGCTCCACTGTTTTCTCTATCACAAAATCCCGAAACCGAAAGTCCGGTTTGTGCTCAAAGATTGCCTGCATCTTCATCCACTCCTTTCTTCACTTTATGGGAACAGAAACAGCCGCTGCTCTTATCACAGCGAACTGCCTCCGAATTCTGTTTTAAATTATGAGCAGCTTAAGCAGCCGCAGGCCGTCTTTCAGACCGGCCAGATACAGGGCTTCACACACATCATTCGTCAGGAGCAGGTCATCTGCCATCCGTGCATCCAGCCATTCCCGATCTCCCTCCGCGAGGGTAAACATGATACGATTCAGCGTCTCCATCTGCTCTTTTTGCTCGGCTCTGGACAGAAGTTGATGTTCGTCGCGCACCTGCTTCACCCGTTTGTTTAAAAATTCCTTTGCCTGTTCTGTGAATTCATCCATGAACTTCACCTCCTTTTGCAACAGAACATACTACACCGTCTGGTACAAGTCGATACCACAATCTACCAAAAAACGGCTAGTGCGGTAATCTTCCAAACGAATAAAAATGACTGCGCCAATAGGCCGAGTCTATGTTCGCATAGCCGATGGGATCTCCACAATGCAACATTTGGTTGTTGCCAACATACAGGCCCACGTGGCTCACCGGCGTAGAGGACGCATACGTCTTCGTAAAGAAAATCAGGTCACCTGGCTTTGCCTCATCCTTCGGGATTACGGCACACTGTGAAAAAATCCCCTGGGCGGATACCCTTGGCATATGGTAAACACCGGACTGGGTAAAAATCCAGCAGATGTATCCGCTGCAGTCAAAGGAGGTTGCCGGCGAAGAGCCTCCCCACCGGTACGGATAGCCAATGTACTTGGTTGCCTCCGAAAGCAGCGCCTGATAGCTTCCGTCTCCCATGGCGGCCCCGGCTGTCATTCCACCGGGCATGGCAAGTCCATACTCTGCAACACCATAGATTCTTTGGGCGTTGGCCCGTTGCTCCGTGCTGATGGTCTGGCCAAGCTGGCTCTGGATCTTTCCATACACGGTCTCCATATCGGTAATCGGAATGGCCGCCATATAGGTATTTCCATCTCCGTCCGTTCGCTCCTCATACTCCACAAAACAATCTACAAAATCTTCCTGCGCTCGTTTGGAAGGTTGTGTCTCCCCAAAAAACATGGAATAAAAAATGGATTTTATCCGTTCTCCATCGATTTCCCCATCTTCGATATGGTCGATTCCTCCCATAATGCTTTCCAACGCCGAAAAACTCTGGCGGATCTCCTCCAGATAGACACGGTATTCATCCGGTGTCTGCGCGGATATTGCACCTCCGTGGAATGCGGAATCAATCGCAGATATGTTGTGGGTGCTGGTTCCATCCAGCAAACTCAATACCATCACAATGACTAAAATAAATGGCAATAGCACTGCCGCAATCACGGAGGCAACGGCTGTCCTGGCCCGGTGATCGGTTGCTGCAAGTGCCGCTGCTTTTACGGCAAGGATGACTGCAGGGGCTGCCACATCTCTCATCTCCTCTCTTCACAAGACCCTTATGGCCTAGTTCTCTTTCAATTGGATATTGGAAATGCAGCCTGCTCTTTTCATAGGGATATGCAATCTCTGTTTTTAATTATACACTATATCGGTCATTATTCAACCGATTAACACGCTGTATGCGTCGGATAAATTGGGTTAAACTGATGATATCGTACACAGAATGGGGGGAACACATTGACAGAAATCAATGCCAACGAAATTGGCACACGCATCCGGACACAGCGGGAAGCATTGGGCTATAGCCGGGAAAAGTTAGCGGAATTAGCTGACATTTCCAATTCCTTTCTCGCAGAAATTGAACGCGGGGAAAGAGGCTTTTCCGTTGCCTATCTTGTCAGATTATCAAACGTGCTTTGTATGTCCGCCGACTACATTCTGCTTGGAAAAGAGCAGGCTGGTGATTTAAGTTTTGTTACAAACATGCTCTCCGGTCTGGATAAGAAATACTATCCACAGCTGGAAGAGCTGCTAGGGGCTTATCTAAAAACAATAACGGTTGCAGAAAAAGACTGAAAGCTGTGCGGATGTACACAGCTTTTGTGTCTTTACAGGTGGAAACTGGGGGCATCCTTCATGCTCAGCTGCCTCCACTGGGCTTCCTCCTGGTCCATTTTTTCCAACGTCCTGGCCAGCGCCTGTTCTAAAACAGCCGTAGGAAATCCCGCTGTTTTATATCCCTCTTCAATGACACCGTAATAACGCTCGGAAGGAAGGGACAGGGAGCGGCCGTCATTCATCACATAGACCATGGCGGAAACAGTCTTCCCCTCCATCTCCACATCCATCATCTCCTTCCGGTATAAGTGCGGCCAGCCTTCATATCGGTCCAGTGCCGCCTCGTCACGGGGAGAGATATCCCACAGCAGCACAGGCACGCTGCCTCCCTCTTTTGGTTCTACCGTAGCCACACTACGAAATAAAAGCTCGTAACCCTTAATCTCACCCGGCCCTTTTACGGTCGCAGTCGGACAGCGCACCGCCATCTGCGGCAGGTTTAAATTGCTGCCATACGCAATATACAGTTTTTTTTGTTCTGCTTTCTTTGCCATATCCTTGTCTCCTTTACATGCCTGATGTCATAGTAAAAGCCGGGGACTCTGCCTCGGCTTCCATTGATTCCACGATTTCTTCCCGTCCAGACTGGGACATATGCTCTGCCTGCATTTCAGCCTCTCCTCGTCCTGACAGTTCCTTCTCACGTTTTAAGCGGAGCCGCTCCTTCTGCGCTTCCGCCTGCGCCGGATCTTTCCACGCAATACAGCCATCCAGATTTTCTAAGAGATGCAGGCGGGCTGTTTTGAATTCATCTCCGATTAAACCCAGTCTCAAAAGCCATGTCCGGAAGGTGTATTTCTCATTGGTTGTCTGAGTTTTCCTCCGGCTGGCACAGCTCTGATTCAATGCCTGCGCCCCAATCGCCAGACATAACTGAATATAAGCCTTAATCTTTCCGGCATGGGTCGTACCGTTAAACAGCCGGAATTCTACCGTCCCTTTTTGAAACACACTGTGCAGATTCAGACAATGATACCGGCTATCATCATAATGTTTGTTTTTCCGGCTTTTCCCGTTGTACCATATGCTGCTTACTTCCTCCAGTGACTTTGGCTTCTTGTTGTTTAGTTCCCTCAAGAAACGTTCCTCAACCGGTTTACAGAACCGGAGCTTTCGCTCGACCGATACCTGCAGGGCTTTGTAGATTAAGTCCTCCTTGGATGCCATAATGTTTGTGATATTGCGCAGTGTCCTGGCATCAAACGGGGAGGCATTAATGTGAACATGAATTCCGCAGCTTTCATTTGCCATGGCTCCTGCCTCCCGCAGCCGCCGCACAAGTTCCTGTACCACCTCAATATCCTCATAGCGGCAGATGGGACTGACCATCTCCGTCTTATAGGAATGGCTGGCTTCTACAATCTCGCCCTGAACCTTTCTCTGTGGCACAATGCTCGCATCACTCATGAATCTCCATTCGCGTCTTTTCTGGTCCTTTGCCGCATAGGTATCATAAAAGGTCCCTATATATATCGCTCTGGTTCCGAAATATTCTGCCGCCACCTTCGCAGCCTGTTCTCGGGACACCCCTGTCAGCTCAATCTCAATTCCAAAGCGCTGGTCTTTCAGATCCATGTATCCACCGCCTCTCTTTACATGGAGATTTCATACGCTGTGCCAGTCTCCTGTTCCATCTGTAGGATCTCTTCATAGCGGAAGGCAGTCTCCAGCTTTTCAGAAACAGGGAGGCCCAAGGCTCCCATACACACAAGTGAAAACTCTCCATTTTTCACATTCCTCCCGCTCTTTTCTCCCGGATACGTGCAGTTTTCTATAACAACCCCCAGCTGTTTCCTCTCTGGATAATCACGGCAGATTGCCAGTAAAAAGCGGTCATTCCTCAGTTCTTCCAACTGTACATGATGCGCACGATGGGAGAAACCGACACAGCTGCCATCTACGAAAACGTTCACCCTTGCAAAATAAAGCGCCGCATGGTCCTCTGGCACATACGGCGGATTGTCCAGATATGGATCAAACATCTGGCTATATGTTTCTGCAGCGCTTAATTCTTTCTCTTCCATAGTCCTCCTTTCCTCCGCGGCGGTACTGCCTGTCATTACTGTCCGCCTGCTTTTCCGAACAGTTTTGCTTTATAGTCCGGGGCGGTCACCATCAGATTGTACCGTTCATTTCCGCACTTATACAGACAGACGCCTCTCTGGGGATACCGGATCAACTGGAATTCACTTTGTTCCAGCTGCAGGGTATCCGTATAAAACTTTTCATCTACGGCTCCTGCATTGAACAGGAACTGGTGGGTGGGAATGGAAAACAGCGGCTTGGTGTATTCCCGTATTCCCTCAATATTAAAATCCTCCAGGTTCTGGCTTGCCAGGATCACCGAGGAATTCTTCTTTCGCACACGCTTCATGAAGTTGCGGACATATTCCACAGCCGTCAGATTGGACAGGAACAGATAGAATTCATCCAGGCTGGCCGCGGTATTTCCCGTCGTCAGCAGCTCATTGCTCATGAACGAAAGCACATTAAAAAGCAGCGCGTCCTTTAAGTTCCGGCTGGCCTGCAGGAGCCCTTTGACTCCAAAGGTTATGAAGCTGGAGTCTGTAATGTTGGTATGGCCGTTGAAAAATTTAGAATCCGCCCCTTTGCAGATGGAATGCAGCCCCAGAAGGATGTTCTGCAACTGCTCTGCGGTATAGAGATTGCGTTTCTTTTCATCAAAGGTCTTGTATTCCTCCTCAATGAAGTCATACAGTTCGGAAAGAATCGGATAGTCCTTCGGCCCGAGTGCCTGGAAATCGGATGCGTCGGTGATCTGAAAGGACGCATACATTCGCTGAAGCATGATTTCAATCACATCGATTTCCCGGTCTGTAAAGTCCTTGTAGGTCCGAAAGAAGTCCTTTAAAAAACTGATATGCTGACTTAACCGGCTGCTGATCCGGAAAGTGACCGGTGCGTCCAGGTCTTCCGGTCCCTCCCCCTCATCCCATACCTTCGGCTCTAAAATATTGATGATATAGCGGCCATCCATCAGGTCAATAAAACACCCGCCCAGATTATTGGTCAGATCCTGATACTCCATTTCCGGGTCCAGGCAGATGACATTCATGCTGGACTCCCTCAGATTACACAGGATCAGCTTCAGCAGGTAGGATTTTCCCTGACCGCTGTTGCCTAAAATCAGGATGGAACCGTTGGTCTTATCATCCGCTCTCTGGTTGAAATCCACCAACACGTTGCTGCCGAACTTATCACGGCCTATATAAAACCCATGGGCATCGGTCTTCCCGGAATATTGCGATAGGTAAGTCTTTGAAATAATCTCCGACTTTTCCCCCGCTTAGCACCGTGCATGAGATTTTCATCTCACACGGCGCCCCATCAATATTTACCTATTTTCATTAGATTTCTAAATTACCAACTGAAACTCTCAATTGATTTAGTCGCTTAAAATCAATAGCTTGTCTGGTAAGAATTCGAATGTACTTTTCTATGGTGGCTTGCTCCGTTGCGTGAATGAGCTTGTGGGCGTACCCCGACACAAAGACTAAATTTTTATAGCTATCTTTGCCTTTATGCTGTTGCGGGGTTTTATGATGAACCTCCATGTTGGATATTTCGAGTGCTTCACCTGTGATAAAGCACTTTCCATTCTGTGCGACATAAAGTGAAATGCGGTTGTCGTTAAATTCCGCACTTTCCCCAAAAACAGGATTTCTCATGAGGTAATACACAATTTCAGAGTTGATATTGCTAAGATTATCGTGTATCAGCTTTCGTCCTGCCTGCGTATAATTGCAAATATCTTGGTTCATCCCCATTGCCTTTTTATTAGAAATATGGACAATGGGAAACAGTGCGATTTCATGCACAAATGTAGGCGGCTTATCATAATCACCATAGTATTTTTGATATGTCTTGCTTTTCTTACCCTTTTTGCTGCTGATTCTTTTTGTTCTGCATTTAAGGCTCTTGTTGACTGAATAGGCTATTTTGCAAAAATCAAGATTGACGTTGGTTGCCACGCTATAATAATTGTGAACACCCAAGACCGCCGCATTGAAATTCATTACGCTGGCGATGGTGGTTTCTTTTTGCATACTCTTGACTTTGCCTTTAAGATTTTCTTTGCATTTTTTAACCGATTTTTCAGTCATATACGATTTAACGGCGTACTGATTTCCTCTTTTCCAAAGCTTTAGCCTTATGCCCAAAAACTCCGAATAGTGTCTTTTGAGATTTACTATTTTGGACTTCTCAGGACTTATTTCTAATCCCAATCTTTCGCTTAACCACTGTTTGGTGGCTGTGAACAGCTTGTTGGCGGCATCACGGTTTTTACAAAACAGTTTGAAATCATCGGCATATCGGACGATATATACTTCTTTCAGCTTTGACCTTTTAAGGGCTTTCAGCTTGTTACTTTGATATGCGTAATCCTTAACCGTCTTTTTGTTATCCCACTGGTTAGCAATCCACCAGTCCAGTTCATTCAGCACAATATTTGAGAGCAGGGGGCTAAGTATGCCGCCCTGCGGAACACCTTTTGTTGGTATTCCTATCCCTTTTATTTCAGCCTTTAGCATTTTCGAGAGGATACACAATAAGTTTTTATCTCGAATGCCCAGCGCCCACATCTGCTTTAGTAATTTTGCATGATTCACGTTATCAAAGAATCCCTTGATATCAATGTCAACGACATACTGAAAGTTGTGCCGGTTTGTCAAAAACATTGTACGTGCTATCGCATGATGGGTGCTGCGGTTTGGTCTGAATCCATAGCTGTGTTTATAGAATTGTGCTTCACAAATTGGCTCTAATACTTGCTTGATACATTGCTGTATCAGTCTGTCCTCGATGGTTGGTATGCCGAGTGGACGTAATGCGCCGTTGTATTTTTCGATTTCTACCCTGCGAACGGAATGAGGAGTGAAGTTATTTAGTCTGGCTCTGACATAGGACACAAGCCGCCAAGGTTCTTTTTCTCCAACATCGATAATGTTGCTTTTGTTCGTTCCGCTTGTTTTGCTACCTTTATTTTTCTTGATATTTCGGTAGGCGAGCAGAATATTCTGTTCACTTTCAATAATTTCCAGTAGATTGGTAAAACTGTGGTTTTGCTTAGCTTTGGAGTAAAGGTCATCAAAAACAGCCTGCGTATCGTAGTATTCATTGTTTCTGATTGTTTGCTTTTTCTTGAGTTTTCCAGTTGCCATAAGTCGGCTACCTCCAATTTTGAAGATTGCCTCTTTTAGTCACACATCAGAACCTTATGCTGTTTAACTGTTTAGACTAATGATTTACTGTAAATATTGACTGGTGGCTATCCCTCCGCCGCTTGTTATCACGGTTTCATTGGTACTATGCCACCACTTTCATCAACATAAAAGCAAGTTATACCTTGCGGATTTTCTTGCTAACGCTTCATTGAGATTAAGCTCTCCACGTTGTTGACTTACCACGTTCCGATAATTCTATCTATACATATACCCTTAGGTTTCCTCTATGAGCCTGTTTGCTGGAGTGTTTTACCACTTTATGCCGCCTGTAACGACATAGGGAGTTTCATATCAACCAATCTTACTAATCCCCACAAACCTTGCACAATGGCAAGTATAGCCTTTCGACTAATTCCCATTTTAGACCCGTACATTCAAGGATTTGTCATTTGCTGACTGTAATCAGCAGACATTCTAACCATAGATATTTTGTAGACCCCCGACCTATCGTACACTTGACCACCTCTGGTTCACTGTTCCTCAGCATTGTCTGTTAGGGTGTACTCTCAGCCGACTTCAGCGAGCTCTATGACATTTTTGCACTTAATTGCAGCTACGCCACTCGCAGGTCTCAGGGAGGCGTTTCAGGGCGTTACCCCATCATTCCACCTATCGAATTATCAGTTCTCCTAAACTGAACTTTTACGTTCTTTGTTTAGTGCCTAACCTTTTCAGTTAGGAACGTGTCGCACAATTGAAGGGATACAGGTTGGCAACACTACTGGCCGGCAATACCCGCTCAAACTGATCCTTAAATACGTTCCGGCCGCTCGGCATCACCGACTGAAACCCCTGCTGTTGCCGCAGCAGAAGTCGGTCCACGTTCAATTTGGACCGGATCAGTTCGGTCAGGACCTCCGTCTGCAACAGTTTTAGTCGGTCATACTCATTGGCTGTCAGCTCAATATAAACAGCCGTATGCAGTAACGGTTCCCGGTTTCGATGGGTGCGGGCCACAATGGCTGCCACATCCTGGAGATTGCTCTCCGCCAGGACCGTCTGCTGTAAATCGTTGGTGTTGGACTGGTTCATGCGGTTCTTGCTGGCCGCATTGCTGATGATCTTTTTTTCCTCCAGCGCGCTGACATGCCGGGTATAGATCCGCAGTGTGACGCCGTCCTTTTCCCCCAGGTGCTTTAAGATTGCCTGCTCCTCGGTTGAGGTGGGGTATTCCCGGAGCGCCCACACACAGCGGTAGGTATTTCCACAGATGAAATGGTCTGTATTAAACTGAATGACCGATGGGGCAATCATATCCAGGAAGCCCTGTACCCGGGAATCACTGGCAGCTTCGTCCATGGTCCTTTCTCGCTTTTTCACTTCTAATTTCCTCCTTACCTGTCCGGATGATCGTATTCCAGACATTAAAAAACGCCAGATGATGTGTGTCTCATCTGACGCCATATTTCTTTTCTGTTTATAGGAGCTGCGGCCCCAGGTCCAGGGCCTCTCCTTGTTCTATCATTCCGATATAACGATCCAGCTGCTGTTCTTCCAAAACAGCAATCATCTCTGCAAAGAGATCGAGATTTCCTTCCAGCGCATAGGCTTCCAGGGTGTCAAAATACTTCAATCGGGTTTCTTTTGCAATCGAAATCGGCGGGAACCCCTGGGCCATCAGCTGGTAGTTCATGAGCAGTCTTGATGTCCTCCCATTCCCATCCGGGTACGGATGGATTCTCACAAACTCCGCGTGAGTCCAGGCCGCCAGCTCCATCGGGTTTAACTGCTCCCCTTTCCACAACAGATCTCCATAAAAATTCTTGAGCTGACAGCACATTTCTTTCGGGGATGGGGGCGTATGCTGTGCACCGGATAAATAAATATCTCTATTCCGATAAACACCGCCTTCCAGAATATTCCGCATCAACATGGCATGGATCTCTTTCACAATCCTTTCATCCAGCATCAAATGATTGGCAGAACATTCCTTCACATACCGGAACGCCTTCTGATGGTTCACCTGTTCATAAATCTCACGTAGGTTTTTCCCGCCCACAGAGATTTGATCCTCCAGAATCAATTTCGTCTCTATCAGGGTTAACGTATTTCCCTCGATTGCCGTGGAGTTATGGGTGTATTCTATCTCAAATGCCCGCTCATAGCTGGCCGATGTAAGCTGTGGAATCTTATCTTTCCCCTGCTGATATCTCTCCTTTTTCCTCAGTAACCGCTTATCGTTCATGCTCCCTTCTCCCTTCTGCGTATCTACTTGAAAGTATACCACGGTTCTATCGAATGGCAGCACAGAAGTTTCCGCGGTTTAATCGTCAGGGATGATCCACCGTTGTCCATCAAAATCCTCGAACTTCTCACTGGTCACATTCTGCTCATAGTACACCGCTAAAATCCGTTTGATGTCTTCTGAACCGGCCCGCTTTGCCTCGAACCCCTGCTCTTTTAATGATTTTTCAATCCGGTCTAAGTAGGAGAACACCTCTTTCCCCTTCTCATTCCGCAGCCGGATCAGGATTAAAAATTCCCGGGCCGTAGCCATCTGGATCTGAATCCGGTCCAGGAAGTTCTGATCCCTCTCTAAGAGCCTGCGGATAACCGGATTCCGTTCCTCCTCCATCCGCTTTCTGAGGAAGCTCTTATTCTCCTCAAAGTTTTCCCTGCTGTTTAAACAGAGCATCTCAATTTCCGCCACGCCCTTTAAAACATTCATGAGGGAATAGACCCTGGCTCCCACGCTGGAATCCGAAAGCACAGACAGATTGGTCGGCCGGATCATGAAATATACCATCTCATCTCCGTCATACGTCTCCAGGCTATAGTCTGTGATTTCCCGGGTGTTCATCAACCGTCGTGTGGAAGCCGCGCGCTTCGCTGCTTTGGCACTTCCCTCTTTTCTTTCCTTTCTGCTCATTCCGTGATCCTCCATATAAAAAGCTGCTGTCTGAAAAAGTAAGCACAGGCATAGCTGATAAAATCCAGGATGCTGGTATCCTCAAAATGGATGGTCAAAAAGGCGTAGGACGCAGTGAGCAAAGCCGGAATCAGAATCCCGGTCTGGGCCGCCGCAAAAACAGAAAACAAAGCTCCGATACCGATGATGGTCAAGTCCCGAAGCTGCCATAGCCACATGGTTGCCTTCGCCTTTAAATGTTCCGGATAAATATACACGTTACACCTCCTAATATCCCATGGTCATCCCCGGTTCTTCCACCGATTCCTTGGGATTTTCTTTCATGAGTTCCTGTTGTGAGACAGACAGTTCCCCCTTAATCCGCGCCAGCTTTTCCAACACCCCTCGACCAACCTCCTGCATCCGGATGGTCGATTCGGTATCAAGATCCCCGTCCAGGTACATGTAGAAACTTCCTGCAACTTCCCGTTCCGCGCGGGTCACGATACGGACCGCTCTTTCATAAGGGGTAAGTTTTACCTTCATCTCCTTCTCCGGATCTCCTTTCTGGTAGATCCCGCGGCGTGTCCGATAGTAACCGCTCCCCTCTGTATGAGCCAGACGCCAGAGTGCCGAAGATATGACGGTTGCCGTCATCGGCTGCCCCATAATGGCTTGGCCTTTGCAGTTTTCCATCACATAATCGTAAATCTCTGACACCGGGTGCTCTGCATCATCACTCAATAAGTCCTTAATGTAGTGCAGAGCCATCTCGGTATTCGTATGAAAATACAAATACAAGACAAAACCTCCTCTCACAACTTCATTTGCATACCGCCTTCCAGTTCCTGTTGCTCCGTCTCTTTCGTCTCCTGCTCTCCCATCTCCTGTTGTCCTTTTTCTGCTTCCTGTATAGCATCATCGAGAAGTTTATCTATTTTATTGGCTCGTTGAATTACCGATTTCAATGCATCGACATCCAGACCACTATCGGAAAGCGTGATAACAAAACATGATCTTAACCGTTCTCTTGCATTTTCCAGGATTTTATAGGCTTTTTCGTATGGTGTTGGTTCTCTCAATAGGGAATTGTTTAACTTGTATTCCCCCCTTCTCACCGCGATATAAGGCGTCTTATCGTTATAAAGCATTTTTTGAATTGCATTGGAAACAATGGATAGTGTCATATCTCCCCGAAGTTCATACTTCTTAGATTCCGAAAAGACATAATCTATGATATCTGATTTACTGTGCACCTCCCCATCCGACATAAATTTCTGTATCAGGTGCCTGGCCAGTTCTGTATTCGACGAAAATTTCATAACTGCCTCCTATCCAAGCTGCATATCCATCTCTTTTGTCAGGTCCATCTCTTTTGGGTAATAGTGGACATACATGGAATAGCACTCTCTATTATAGGATTCTGCCATGGATGCTGCCTCCTCATAGGTGTCAAACATCTCTGGCTTCCCATCTCTCTTCACCCACGCTTGGGCGGCCCCGCAGATCGATGCACTGCTCCGCACTGCCCAGATCCCAAATTTTTTTTCATCTCCTATTGTCTTCTCCATCCTTCACACCGTCCTCTCTTACTTTGCCGCAACCGTCTGAACCACAGTTCTTGTTAAGTTAATCGCACTCTGAGCCGCATAAACACTTCCCATGATATTGGCTCTCGTACTGGTATCCAGCCCGAATTGCCCAGCAATACGCGGCACCTCTCCTGCCGAAAGCATCAACCCCAGGCCCAAAAGGGCATGATCCTGCAGGACCATAAGCCCGACAACCAGGATCGTCGCCTGCAAAAATGCCGTCAGGCAGACTCCGATGACCTGCTTGCACCAGGAGGTAAATCCATCTACATACCCTCTTGGAACACTGAACAGATATAGGCTTCCCACCGCGATCTGGATTAACAGGATACCGCCCCTCTTTAAATTAGACAGAAACACTTTAATCGTTGCATACCCCATCATGATCAGGATAAATATCATGAGGATTGGGCTGGTCATACTTCTAAGCCCACCAAACACCTGGCCGGTCAGCGCCTGTTCCACGCTTCCCAGACTCTGCAACTCCTGAATAATGTTACCGGCCAACGCTCCGATTCCACTTCCAAGCCCTGTGATTCCGGCAGTGACTTGTCCCTGCAAGGAAACACAGAACTTATAAAGCTCGATTGGAACGACAGAGAACAGAGAGGCAGCCATAAACCCTTTTATCGCATTGAGGGAGGTATCCCGGATACTTCCCCGTCCTGACTGATATTCAATCGCGCATTCAAATCCGGCGACTACCAGCCCTACCACGTAAAGCGCCCAGGCCAGATTGGAGAAAAACAGGACCAGGGACTGTACCCATTCCAGCTCAAACAGTTCGGCTCCCATATTCCCCATCACTGCAAAAAAGTTCCCCAGGAATCCTAAGATCTGTCCATAGAGCCATTCCACAATCTGTCCCAGTACCGCATCTGCCGCAAAATCCCAGATAAACATTTCATGATCACCCCCTTTCAATCGTAGATCACCTTTACCGGATCGCAACCGCATCCCGGAGTCTGTGATATGGTTGCATATACCCAGCCGTTCTTCATCCTATCCTCCTAACCTTCGACGGACAGCCCCATTGCGGGACTATTTTCCTGTGTCTTTGACGGCACCAGCTCCACGCTGTCTCCCGGTAAAGCAAGGAGTTCATCAAGGCGGCTGATTAAAGCCTTCATTTGTCTCTGCCAGCCAATCCAGTTCTTCTCCTCAAACCAGCCGCCCCATTTCCAACCGTATTCCTCCCCGTCCGCCTCATTTTTTATGGCATACTGAAGCGTATCGGAAAGATAACTTCTAAGCCAGAGGATGGAATCCTTTGAAGCCAGAAAGGAATCCATCGAACAAAATTTGTTGTCCTCTATATCCTCTTCGTAGTCCATATGTTCCGTCTCCCCATCAAGGAACTTCACCATAATCTCTGCCAATGCCATTGGACTGGTATGTGATACACCTTCCTTTGCTTTAGGCGGCTTATTCCATGAATCATTCTGCAGTTCTTTGATAAGGCTCTCCAGCTCCATCTTCCCGTCTTTTGGCAGCTTCTCTCTGATAAAACTCACCGCATCCAATCCGGCGTCTGATTCAAAAGCAGTAATACCCCAGCTTCCCATAGTTCTCCTCCTGTTATATTCCAATCGTCTGCAACGTCAAACCCTGCATAAAATTTAGGACTACCAAACCTCATAGACCCAGTTCTGTTATGGGCGGCTGTCCCTGCATTTCCTGTATTTTGTAATATCTTTCGTACATCCGGAAACGAAAGTACCCCTGTGGAAGACAGCCTATCACATCTATGATATCCTCCGGATTGTCCCACATATCGTGTTCTGTCATATACTCCCGCACATACTCTTCCAGGGTATGCTCCGCTTCTTTCAGCTGCTTCTGGCAGTCACAAACGTCTTTTCCCAGACGCTGCATTTCTTCTCTTGCATTTTGATTGAGTTTCAACGGTCTTCCTCACTTGACTTTCGTTTTTTTACCCTTATGAAAGGGTCGGGCCAAAACTTTGTCCTTCTGTCTGAATTGGCTCACTTCCCTCCGGATACTGTACTTCTGTAATTCTTTTGCGGGCATCAGCAATATCACCCATAATGTCAAACACTTCTTCGTATGGGGTATAAAGCATCCAACCGGATTCGTCCACTTGAGCTACCAATACTCCATACAAATGGAGCTGCAGCATTCCATGTTCCACACCTTTTTCTTCAAAGCCTTTTGCAGTTGCCAGCTTGGATACTTCTTCAAAAAATTTACTTTTCATATGTCCTCTCCTACTCGTATATTCCAGTATTGATTAAATATCAACAACATGCCAGCCACTACTGGCATAAAGATGGTGACTCCGGTCCTGGCAGGACAAAATCCATCATGTTGTTTTCATAAAGGATAAGATGGTCACAATTCTCTGACACTATTTTTTTAAAAAGCTCCGGCCCCATCCAGGGAACCACTTCCTCCGGAAGCCATTGCGGGTATACATGAACCAAACCATCGTGCTGTATATATTTTTGCAGGGTGTTTATGACTAACTCTTGTATAAGAGGACGCCAGTTCCCAACACTTTCTGGTGTATTTTCCCTGTAAGGGAATTCTTGAATGAGTACGTCATTATACTGCACATTACGGTTGCGAATAAAATCCTCCCTTGTAACTGCGCATACTTGGTCGTCCCCTATAGCCCATACCTTTTCTCCGGTTAGGCTGTTCTGAGCATGCAAAATGATATAATGCTGTCTATTGGGTGTTGAAGCACACACTGTTTCCAATATACGAAAGGGGTTATCATTCATTTTCTTCTCTCCTTATATTCCGACAATCTGCCAGACATAAAGTGGCGCAATCAAAGTAAAGACCAGTCCGGCAAACAGGATTGCGGCCGGAGCCCATTCAAGCTGCCCGTGTTTCCGATAATCCATATAAGAGGTTCCTACTTTTACAAAAAACAGGACCGCCAGAACCAGGTCAATGGCAGGAAACACCACGTTATTCACAACGGTTTTAATCTGACTGGAAGCAGCTTGCCAGCTTCCCTCGATTGCCCCGGCCACATTTCCTGTGTTGGAGGCAAATGCGGTTAATACAAACAGATTGGTAAGCAACAGTGCTGCCATCAGCGTCATCATTCCTTTTTTACATCTCATACGAATCTCCTTCCTGCAATCAACAGTGACTTTAAATAAATGTTTATTTAGATGCACACGCACATCAAGCTATCTCGGATTCTGCGGTGCGATGTGCCAATCTTCCCAAAGATTCCCCCGAATGCGGACAGAATCGGTCAGATTCATGGATAACATCCCGGTCGGCGTCCAGCAATCCAACAGCCAGGTATATGGCGTATAGCTTCCATCCGGGTACCAGATCGGTGTAAAATGTGTCCGCCGTTCATACGTGCTGTATGGATTTTTTCTAAACTCAAACCGGCTGCTGTAGCCGCCTCCCAATCGTTCCAGCACTCTCCAGTATCTTTGGTACTCAAATTCAGGGAAGTAGGTAACTGCATTCTGCGCTTCGGTTACCGCCGAACTCTGATTGGTACTTACCCGGGATGTGACGGTTTCCTGGATGCCATAGCCGGATTTTATCGTGTTTCCTTCTGCTGTTGGAGACTTTTCATCGGGAGAGATCTTCATTTGGCCGGAGAGGCTTGCCTGGTAGCGATCAAAATCAAATTCCCACCAGCCGTAGCGATAGGTAATCCACATCTTTTACCTGACTGTGTTTAACAGCCAGGCAGTCAGAGGGATTTTCCCCCGCTTCGCACCGTGCGTGAGAGTTTCCCCTCACACGGCGCTCCATCTATACAGTTGCCTTATCATGTGATTTGTCCAGTTGTTTTCTGAATTTCTCTACGTTTTTGCGTGTTTTTGTATCAAGGTGTGACAGGTTTGCTGTTTTGTCGTTCACAAGCCGGAAGCATTCCCTATCCATGGAAGCAAGATTACTTACTTTATTGACTTTCCCTATGGGTAATTCTGGATTGATTCTATGAGTACACAGTTTCCCGGTGATAAGCCATCTTCCGCAAACACGGCATTTCAGTCTATCCCGATTCAGGGCATAAGCACGGTTCATGTAGAACTCAAAATTATATGTCCTTCCGGTTTGCCCGGTGGACACCAGTTCTGAAGTTTCCATACTCAAAACATCGTCCAGCCTCGCATTCATTCGCTGCCGTTTGGTTCGCTCAAAATAGATTTCTCTTCCCTTCTCTGTGTATGGAGTTTCTTCCTGTATCTTATCTCCTGCCTTATTCCATTTACAGAAATCGAGCCGGGTAACTCCTATCCAGATATCCCGATAGCGGATTGCTGGGATTTTCGTGGTATATCTCTGATGGACATTTACGAGATTCTGTGTCTGGTCTGCTGGAATCCACTTGCCCTTATACTGTTTCAGCCGTCTTTTGGCCGCTTTTTCCAGATTTCGGCTGTATTTCTTCATGGTGACATTCACCCAGCTACAGTTATCATAATAATTTATCAGACCACGAACCTTACTGTTGATTAGGTTCAGCTCATGGATTACTTTTTCCCTGCTTGAATCAAGCGGGATTTTCCTCCATTCCGTTGCAATCTCGTCTACTTTTCGCTTTAATCTTTTCCTGTCAGGCAAAGTCCGGGGAATGTATCCCTTCTTAGATTTGCCTTTTACCACCTTATATTCATATCCAAGGAAATGGATATGCTTTTTACGCACATCTGTTATCAGCGTTTTTTCTTCTGACAAGCTCAATCTCAACACCTGTTCCAGAAAGGTTTTGATTTGTTCCTTCCACCACTTCGCATTTTGGGGAGTATTGGTTATCAGCACAAAATCATCAGCATAACGAATCAAATAAGCCGGTCGCAGATTACTGCGCTTCCGCAAGGAGCCAATTTTTGTATCATTCCTTGCATACTCATGGGTGGTACGTTTATCTATCCATTGCCTGCTTATCCATTCGTCAAATATATCCATGTATACATTTGCAAGCAGCGGAGAAAGGACACCTCCTTGCTGAGTACCGACCTCATTTTTCTCGCTTTCACCAACAATTCCCGCTTTCAGCATAGCCTTGATTATCTGCAACACCCGTCTGTCCTTCACGCCCATATGATACAGACGTTTCATCAGGATTCCATGGTTAATGCGGTCAAAACATTTACTGATATCACCTTCCACAATCCAGTAATACCCTGTCTTGTGGACATAGCCGGTAATACACTGTAACGCCATTTTTGTATCCCGCATGGGCCGGAATCCGAAAGAGTACCGATAGAATTGCGCTTCCATAATCGGTTCCAGCACAATTCTTATGCACTCCTGTACAATTCTGTCCCGAATAGTTGGGATACCAAGTGGACGCTTTTCCTTTTTTCCCGGCTTGTCAATATACACCCGGCGTATTTTTTCCGGCTTAAAATAATCAAATGCGTTCTGTATATCCTTAATCACCCATTCATAGGACTTCTCAAGATAATCCTTCTGCATTCTCCAGCCGTCAACGCCTGGTGTTCTGCTCCCCTTATTTGCTTTTATATTGTGTATGGCTGTTTTAATCGTTACCTCACTGGACATGAGTTCAATCAAGCCTGCAAATGACGGCCTTTTATTTCCGTCTTTTGCTGTCTTTGCTTCTAAATAAAGTGCGTCTAACGTATCACGCAAGTCTGTTTCGTTCTTCGGATAGTCGAATTGTTGTGCCATACGCACCACCTCCTTTCGGATTCTGGTGTTTTTGGTTTTAGTCAGGTTCGCCTACGGCTTCCTCGACAGACTGGTCACATGATTACTGTACAGACTATGCCCCTTCGCTCCACACCCATTACGGTGCTTCAACACTACTACGGGCTGCCGTCCCACAGCTTCACAGGCCATTTCCTGCCTGTTAGAGCGGGTGCAATAACCCTTTTACGGTAGATACCGTTCTCTGCTGTGGTTCCTTCGTTCCCTGCATTCTAGCTTTACATAACAGTTTTAGCTCTACTCTGTAGCCCGACTGCCATCTTTAGCTGGTGTGATGTCTGCTAAAGACATTCGACCACGGTTTCCCTATGGTTTTCTATTGAAAAATACAATCACAGATATTTTCCAATGACAGTTCCCCTAAAAGGAGCGGATACCTTCTTATTTCGGTATCCTTGGTGTTACGAGCTGTACGTTCAAGTATTCGTCGGTCTTTCGACATACTAAGCATGACTGTTTTATAGCCCCCTGCGGCTACTCGCCCCATCACAGGCGCTTTGGCCGCTCTTCACCGAGCTTCGTACACCAGACTCATTGCCGCCTGATGCACGTCGGAGTATCAGGGATTTTGTCACCTTTCACACAAGGTCAGGCAGGAATCACACCTGCCGATTCAAATACAGAGTTCAGGTTTCCTCTGGAAACCTGTTCAGCTTTATTGCGCATTTCTACACAGATTAACTGAAAACGAAGCGCGCATGATCGCACCAGTATCCCCTACCATTACGACGGCTATGCCATACCCAATAGGAATACCACCAGGGTCTCCAAACGCCCCAGCTGGCGCTTGTGATCTGCTCGCCGGCTGGAATGGAAGGTCTTGAAAAACCATCATTCCGGTCATCTGCATTGGGATCAGGCGGTGGATTTTTATCCAGATCCACGATATTGGCCGTAATCGTACTTTTGCTTACATGCCCTCCTCCGGATGCTGATACCGTTATGGTCATCGTCTGTGGGGTGGATGGGGTGGTCCACCGAATCCAGGCAATCTGGCTGTCACCCGACGGGTAATATACGCCGCTTACACGCATCGTTCGCCCGCCAACGCGGAAGGTCACCGACACTGGATGATCCGGATCAGACTGGCCTCCGCTTACCGTAACTGAGGTAATGACCTCTGTATTGACCCGATATTCGTAATCATACTCATCAATCACAGGTGGAGTCGTCTGCTCATTAAAACGCACAATTCCCAGTCCAAGGGATGACTTTACCTCCTGATTGGAACGGACTCCGCTCTTCGGTCCGTTCCAGGCCGGGTATCCTAAGTCCCCCAGCTCCAAAAACATGGACAACGGAAGATTCTGGAAGGCCACGGTCGGCAGAACTGCCCGGACGGAGCCTCCGGTAATCTCATCAAATAAAGCAGCTTCTGTGGCTGTAAAGGCTACATTCCCCCCTTGGAATACCACATAGGCAATAGGCTCCAAAAGCAGCTTATAAGTTCCATTTGTTAATATCTCAAAATCCATCCCTGTCAAATTCGCAATTCCCCGGATAACCTGTTCGTCCGTGAAATAACTCTTAATTGCCTCGATACTGGCTGCTCCAAGACTTTGCGAGCTGATGATTCTTGGTAATGACTGGGACGGATTGACAAACTGATATGGTTCTGCACTTGCATTCAATGCAGCTCCCTTCGTATACGAGACCTTACTTACTTTTCCAAAGTGCAGTTGTATATTGGTGGGTCTTTTATTTGTAAAGTCAATCGGTACCGTCACTGGAGTCCGATCTTCGGACCTAATAACAGTTACGCGAACACCTTCCATTCCTGGAGTCCATTTATTCTGGGATGTCCCTTGTCCCATCCCGCCGCCTCCTCCATCGAGATTACCATCCCCTACTGCATATGAAGTATTGGGGAGTGCAACCGAAAACAACAAGGCCATTAATAGTAACATGCAACCAATCCGCTTCATACCACTCCTCCTCAAAAGAAAAAAGCACCGCCGAAGCGATGCTTTCCCCTTGTGATTATTTAGTCCATAATACCTATTTTGTTGCCATTCTCGTACATATCTTCAGCAACCGTTCCCTGTCCTTCTCCAATCTCATCAATCCAGCCAAATCCCGGTACATAGATTTTACCGTCCTGTGTATCCCAGTATTGTGGTTCCCCCGCCTGCACCGGAGGTTCGCTTGGCGGTACCACCGCCTCATGCTCTTCCGCTACCGGTGTTCCCTCCACTTTCTCACCATCCGGTTTTTGCGTTGGATCACTTAACACTTCCTCCGGAGGCGCAGTTGGTTTTTCCGGAGATGGCTGTATAGCCTGCTCCTTCTGATCGGTCTGGACGGGGACCGCCGCTTTTGTCTCCCGGGTCTCTGCCGGCTTAACGCTCTCTGTCTGGATGACAATCTCCTTTGTCTCCTCCGGTGTTTCTTCCGTTTCTCTTTCTGTGGATGTCTCCTGTATTTCCGGATTCGGTTCCATTGCCACGGTCACACCCTCAGTCTCAGCGCTGCTCTCTGCCACAATGGAAGTTGTCTCCGATGGTGTCCCGAACCGGCTTCCGATTACGGCTACCAATACGATACAGGCCACAGCACACCCTGCGATGAGCAGCATCTGTTTATGTTTTCTCTTCATAACTTCACGCCTCCTTTGAATGATTCCCTTTATTTACGACATAACATACCGTAACATTCCCCAAATGTCCAGCACTATTTATAAGACGCTCAGTCTTTCTCTCAAAATACCTCCGTATATCCTGCCTGGACCTTCAGTTTCATTTTCATGGGAGGAAATGTTTTTCCCGCGAAACGCACCGGTACCTCCAGCCAGATTACCGCGTCTGCTTCAAACCGCTGCACCGTTTGAGGGTTCGAAGGTGCTAACGGCGCGTTGCGGATTGTGACGTCCAGACCTGTGATCCGATATTCTACAACACTTCCTGCATACTTTGCCCGCGCTCCATTTTCCCTGCGGGTTCCAAGGATCTCATCCAGCTGGTAATAGATATTCCCGGTATCCACCGACTCCTCAAATCCATCCCCCTCCGTATAGTATCCGCCCGAATACCCTTCCCGCACTCCGTGATACACATTTGCATAATTGTCATTGACTACCGCCACAACCGCATCCTGCAGCGCTTCCTTCACCCCGGAGGCGATTACACTCAGACGGAAAAATTCCATCATGCCACAGAGTATCATTAACAATGCCAGAGTCAGGGCAATTACCAACGGATACGCCATTCCCCGCTGATCTCTTAAACATTTCATGAGCTGTTTCATTTCCAATATACCTCTGATTTTCCTGATGCTTCCGCCCGAAGGGTCACTGGGAACGAGCCGAAGCTCCCAAATAAGCCAAGGTCATACCGGTACGTCAGCCGGACGGTCACTTCCTCATTCAACTGGATTCGGCCGCTGTCCGACCATTCAATATTGGGGGTGAGCCCCGTCCGCTCGGTGAGAACCGCGGCCCTTCTGTTTGTTTCCGTCCCTACCCGGCCTGATATCTCCGCCTCACGGCACAGCTCTGTCGCATAGGTATCCAGCTGCTGTTTTGCAATAAAAACAGGCAGCAGCTTCATGGACAACGCCAGCACCAGAAAGACACAAAGAACCATCACGGCCACATCAATATAGCCTTCTCCACCTTTATCTTCTAACACTCGTTTTAACACATCTGCACCTCCTGATCTGGTTCAGATTGTTCCAAAGGGGGCCTGTCTGTCAATAAATACCAGACCCCATTTCTTTCTTCTGCATTTAATACCACCTGGGAAAGCAGTTCCTCCGCTTCCATACGAACGGTGTAACTGGGATTTCCAGGATGGCTCCAGGCTGCATGTCCGGAAAGAAGAGCCTGGCCCTGCTCTGGCGTTAAATTGACATAGCCTCCAGGGGTGAGCAGGAATACTTCTGATTTTGCATGTGTTTTAATAAAGCCCCCTAACGTCGCAGCCAAGGAGCCTTGTGCTTCATTCCCGATACCCTTTCCTTCCATTTTCTGCAATATGCCTCCTCCTTGAGTTTCCCCTCATACCATGTGAAGCTCCATGGTCTCCTCCTTCTCCTGCAGCTTGCTGTTTAATACCTCGTAATAAATCTGTTCCGTATCACAGCACCCTGTATCAAAATCAAACGCTTGCAGCGTTGGATACCGCGGAACCTGGATTTTGAGTTTTTCCATCTCCTCCATCTGGCGCTTCGTATATTTCTTTCTTAATTCCACATCAAACACAGGCTTTCCTTCGATCAGATACGCCGTCCGCTTCTCTGCCTGCATTCCCTTTAATGCCTCAAAAACATTTTCATAGCCTCTTTTATATTTGTAGGTGTAAAATGCATTCGAGGTGATACCGGCATCTCTCAAAATTGGGAGTATGCTCTTATGCAGCTTACCATTCATACGGCAGTGTGGAATGTATCCCAGCAGTTCCTCCTTTGGCATGCCGATTCGCTCTTTAAACTGAACAAATACATCAAACACCTCCAGGAAGTCCAGCGGATTCGTGCGCGTCTGCTCGTCCACCATCCCATAGGAAAGTCCATAGGCCCGGCACAGTGCAACTCTACTTTCATAATCGACTCCCTTGTATGAAGTAGCCCGGCGGTTTCCAATTGGTTTGATTGGACGTGTCAGCGCCTCCTCCAGAGAAAAGCCCATTCCCAGCCGTCCGTAAACATTACTTGGCTGAATCTGATACTCGGAACACAGATCCACAAAACACTCATAGCTCCTGCCATGGAACGTCACCGGCTCCAGAGATAACGCATTCTTTACGACCTCTTCCAGCTCTCCTCCATCCCGCATTCTTGAAGACAGATGATAATAGCTCAAACCAAAGGTATGGGCAATCTCGGAAAGGCTCTCGTACACATTTCCCCACAATTTCAGCACCTGAGCGCTGGATTCCCGGCAGCATTTTACCGCCTCCTCAATGTCCCCTCTTCTGGCATAATAATGCTGTAAGGAGGAATAAGGCAGTTCCAGTTCTCTTGCCAAAGATTTTACAGATGGGTATCGTTTCCCGTCATAGAAAACGACTGCGCCATTGGTAACCTTCGTTTTCGGCGCAGTTTCCACTGCCGCCTCCAGACTCCAGCCCAATCTCAGGCGGTTCTGCAACATAGACGGCTGGATACCGTACTCCTGGCACAGGGCTGCTTTTGATTCATATCGCTTCCCTTTATATTCAATTGGTTTGGAAGGCACCTGTCACACCTCCTTAAAACATCGTACCCATGGATTTTATGATTTCCATTACAATAATCACCAGGTATGTGGCCAGAAAACACATCAGCATAACAAAGCTGAATACCCGGATCTTGGGCGGGATTTTCTGCGCCCCCTTCTTCAGCCGCTGCAGCTCCATCTGTTTGAAATCATGAGCCAGCATCTGAAAATACATGGCCCCGTCATCCCCGCGCAGCACAGAGATCAGTCCCCGCACCACGTCGGATAACATCGGGGAATTCAGTCTGGCCTCAAACCGGGTGAGGGCCGCCTCATAGCTGCTGGAACGCATATCCGCCACCAGGATATCCAGCTCCCCGGCAAACTGTTCCCCGGCATTTTTCTTGTAATTCTCCACAATCGAGAGGATATCCCGGCTGTTTTTCAGTTCCTGCTCGATGGTAGACACAAAACGGGGCAGTTCCGATTCAATCGTTCCACGCTTTGCGGCCAGCAGCTCATCGGCCCTGTTGATCTCCTGAAAATAGATCATGACCGAGAGGAACACTACGATGATGGACAGCAGAGGAAACACAAGGATCGCCGGGATGACGCCCAGCATCACAGCTCCTGCTTTTGCCACTGCAAATGCCTGATAAACCTCCGGCTCCATGTTTAGACCGCTGGCTTTCAGGATGTTTTTAAGTCGTCCTTTCTTGTATTCATCCATGCGGATATAGGGAGCAAGTTTGACGGCCACCGTCAGCAGATAGGTTTCCGCGGTTTTGGCTGCCGTCTTTTTCTCTCTGCCCGTATTAATCATAGCTTTTGAGGTCTTCAGATACGGCAGTCGCAGCAGGTCCGCCGTCAGAAAAAATAATCCGGCCGCCAATGAGGCACCGAACAGCACAATTAACACCACCATCCCCATCACCTCCTGTATTCCAGCGGCTTGGTCAGCTTGACAACCAGCGCCGTGCTGACAAAAATCAACGCGGCCGTTATGGCCAGGATGATCTGCCCCACCGCTGTGAACATCAGTGTCTGATACCAGCTGTGATTTAAGAAGTACATCAGCGGGATGTTCCCAACCACCAGAATGACCATGGTGATAAATTCCTTTCTCGGCTCCGTCACCAGAAACTCCAGCTCGGCATTCACAATTCTCATGTCCGACAGCTTGTTCACAATGGGTGTCAGCGTTGTTTTTAAGCTGCGGTCCATCTGACAGTCACACAGGGCATCGCACCATTCATGGAACACATCATTTTCAATACGCCCCTTCAGGTTCCGAAGCGCGGCCTCCACATCCGGATTTACCAGCTTGATCTGTGTCACAAAATCTCGGAACACGTTCTGAACCGGTGGGTTTAAATAGTGGATGTTCTCTTCCACGGCTGTCAGGATATCCTCGTTTCGCAGATAAGCGGTTGTGATGATGGACAGGGCTGTCTCCAGCTCAGCCGCAACATTCTTTTTATAGTTATTAGCGGTCAGACGCACATACCAGAATGGCAGAAACAGAAAACCAACCGCCATCACCGGAGACAGAAAAAAGTTCCCAATCATGATGGCGATGGAGCCGCCAACGGCAAACAGGGACAGACTGACGGCACAGATCAGAGAGAACGTTCCGCCTCGTCCGGTCATCACCAGAATCTCCTGGGCCTCCATGATCTCCCGCCGAAACACACCCGGTTTCCTCTGTTTTGTAACCTGGTTAATCTCTTCCTTCAGTGTATCCGGCTTCCGAAGCAGGAAGGCAAACAGCTCGTCCGTAAATTCCACCGGCCGTAAATGCAGCAAAAAGAAAAAGCCGGTAATCATACCGGCACAGGCTATCAGCTGGATCATTGTCATACAATCCCTCCTCTCAGGCGCTCCAACACAGCGCCGGGCATTCCATTCTCAGTCAGCCGTTTGGCCAGGCTGTCAGAAATCGTGTTCACCTTCCTATGGCTCCCCTCTATGATGAATTTTCCTTCTTCCATGTAGTTCTTTGTAATCTCATACTGATACAGGGGCCGATATCTCCGGCTTCCATCCTCCAGGATCTCACACTCCATGATTTCCATCAGGCGGCGCTCCCGGTTCTCCAGTTGCTTACAGAATGCCACAATCGGATATGCTTCTGTCACATAGGCCATCAGGGTCTCGTCTGTCATATCCACCGCCCGTTTACACAAGGACACCATTCTCCGGTAAGTAGCCTCACAGCTGTTGGAATGAATGGTGGTAATGACTGCCACGCCGGTACGGGCTGCCTCCTGCGCCGCATTGGCCTCTGGCCCACGCATCTCTCCAACCACAATCACATCCGGATTGAAACGCAGCGCCATGTCAAGCAGCGTGATCTGATCCACACGCTGCCGGTCATTCTCGCTGTCCCTGGTAATGGCGTGAATGACAGAGTTTGTGACCTTCCCATCCTTCTCCCGGACCAGGTCCAGCTCTCGGGAGCCGGATTCTATGGTGTAGATTCGCTTATGGTCTGGAATTGTGGTAAGGAGCCACCCCATCAAGGTTGTCTTTCCGGAGCTGGTTGCGCCGGCTACGCAGACAGAGATCCCATACCGCACACACTCTGTTAAAAAGTCTAACATTTCTATGGTGGCCGTACCGCCTCTTACAAAGTCCTCCGCCTTCATCGACTGGGGATTCACAATCCGGATGGAGGCCACCACCCCGACATCCTCATCGACCAGTGGGGTTTTCATGGCTGCAATTCTTATATTTTTACTTAGATGTCCCAGCACAGCGGGGCTGGCATTATCCAACACCATGCCGGATGCATGCAGCATACGCCGCACAACATTGATGGCGTGCTGCGGGCTTTCAAACCGTTCCTCCAGCTTTTTCGTTTCTCCTCCAGCATACTGGATTTCGATATCCTTATAGCTGTTGATATCAATTTCTTCAATATTCTCTCCAAACACGTACTTGTGCAGAAAAGAAAATCCGGCCATCTCCGTATACATGGTATCAATTAACTCCTGGCCTTCCATACCTTTAACTGCGATCCGGTTATCCTGCACATATTTCGTGATATAGCGCTTAATCTGTTCCCGGGTTTCCTCGCTGTCATCGTCCATGATCAGGGTTGAATACCGGCTGGAAATGTATTCCTGCACTTCCTGAAGCACAGAGGTGAATTCCCTGGCCTCATTTTGCGGGGAAAAGAACAGGTTATGAGTTCGGAGTGCGGTGCCTCCCTGGCGAAATACGGCAGCGTCTTCCTCGTCCTCTTCCAACTCGGTTTCGATGATAGCTTCCTTTTCCTCTTTTTCCGGCTGTGGCATCGGACTGGGTGGCTGCCTTTCTCGCGGCGTACAGACTACACACTCCGGCTCCTGACTCCCAACACCTTTTTTTCTTTCTGGCTTTTCTTCGTCCTCCGGCCTGCTGGGAGTCTCAACGATATGGCTGTCCGGTTCCCTCCTATTTTCTCTTTTCTGACTTTCCTGGTCTATTTCCTCCATCTGACTATCTGCCGGAACTGCCTGGAAAAATACGGTCCCGGCCCTCTTTTCACCTAACACCCGAACACCTCCCTGCTGATAGCTTCCACTTCTTTGCGGAATCCTTTACTATCCCGCAGCGACAGATCGGCCAGAAGGTTACCTGCTAAACTCTGGCTGGCAAGTTCTAAGGAGTTCGGAAGTTTAAAGGTCACATTTCCCAGCACCTGCTCCACATGGTCGCTGGCCTCATTGGTCTTCACATTGCAGGCCACCTTGTACTGCTTGTCCGCATCCCATTTATTGTCCCGCAGGAGAGGAAGCTGGCTGGCAAGATAGCTGACACTTTTTAAGTCGCAGTTTACCAGCCGAAGGACAGCGTCGGATTCCATAAGCGCAACCGCAGACAGAATGTCATTGGCAATGTAGCTGCCGCAGTCAATGATGATATAGGGCGCAATGTTTCGCAAACACTGGATCAACTCCGATGCCTGGCTTGCGGTATAAGGCGGATAGGTGTACTCATTCTCTCCCCGGAGCATTCCAAGGAAGGTCAGGCAGTCGTATCTCTTATGGGTGATGAGATTATGTTTCACCAGAGATTCCGATACCCGGGCCGCCGCCAGAACACTTCCCAGCGAATGTTCACTCTCCAGTTCTCCCGGTGGGCAGATACAGGGAAGCATGGGTGCAGTCATGTCACAGAGTAGGAGGACCACATTTTTCTTTTTGGCTGCCAGATGCTTTGCCAGCTTCACCGCTGTCGTCGTTTTGCCACATCCAGGGCTGCCCCAGACAGCCAGCACCTGATTCCGGGGTTCGAAGTCCTCCGAAAGCCGTTCTTCCAACTCACTTTTCCGGCTGAATATGCCACTCTTTTTAAAGTTCACGGTTTACCCCTCCTCCTGCTCAAGGAGCGGGGTAACCGGCAAACCAGGCTCTGTTTCTCCCGCCGCTTCCTGCGTCTCTTCCGGCATCTGCTGGCTTTCTGTCTCTGTCTCCTCCGTTTTTTCCTCCTCTTCCGGCGGATACAGCTCCAACAGCCTGGCATCCTGGGCTTCTACGAACTGGGCCGCATTCTCCTTGCTTCCTCTGTACACCAGGGCTAAGTGGGGCTTACCGTCCGCCTCAAGCTCTGCCAGGATCTTGCTCTGCTCCGGCGTGGCCAGCAGGGTGACGGTTCCGGGCAGCTCCTTTTCCTCTTCTTTATCCCCTTTTTCTGTAGTATTGGCATCGTATCCACTGTTTGCCGTCACTGCGATGACCTCCACATACTGAAGCTCCGGCGGAATGACAGTGGCTCCCTGTTTTCTGTAATCCGGCGCAATAACAGAGACAATATCACCACTGATCAGTTTTCCGGAAAGGCCATTGGCAAAAGCCCGGATACTTAAAGAAACCGCCTGCTTTTCTCCGGTTAAGCTGTACAGATAGGCATTTTCTGCGGCCGGCTCATCTGCTATCTTGGAATGGATGATATAATCTCCGGGTACCATCGCTGCAGAGGCATATCTACCGGTAACCTCTTCCACCGTCCGCACCACATCCTTCGGCAGGTTATAAGCGCCTACCTCCACCCGTTTTACCATGTCCTTCGTAATCTCATCACCAATCTTGATTGGCTTAACCACCCGTACAATCTCTGTCTTTTTACTGATGGATTTGTTAAACAGCGGGGTCACCGCAAAACAGATCACCAGGGATAGGACAATACACAAAATACCAATTACTGTTCGGTTTTTTATCACACTCATGGGAAGTTCCTCCTTCTACATCTGAATCAATTCATTCTGTGGCGTTTCATTCATTTCCTGGCTGATATGCCGGACTGTAAATTCGTTCAGGGACATCATATAGGCCTCCTCAGACATTCTCATATCCTCAAGGCTCCGTTCCGCCCTTCCACGGAAATCAATCGGAGTCGCAGATATGATGCAGCCTTCGGCTTTTTCCGGGATCGGTTCCTGAACAATAAAAAAACTAGATGTGTTTTCCATATCGGATTGACAAATATCATAACAGAAAAAGCCTTCCGGAATCAGGGAATGGTCCAGATTGGCACCTGTCCCAATCACAGGTATCCCATCAAACGTTCCCGGCTCATACAGAAACTTATATGGATTCTTTTGCACACGGCCCATCTACCAATCCCTCCCGTGCCTTCCTTCCAGCCTGGTATACAGCTTCCGATGTCTCTTCCAGAGCCACAACGTCAGAAAGAGTGCCGGTATTCCCCAAACAAACACTATAAATCGCTTCACTTTGCCATCCCTCCCAGTCCAAGTAAATAAGATATCATAAAGCCAACAGATAAAAAGGGGGCCATTGGGAAGGCCGCCGAAGCCTTCCCATGAAAAAGGCACACCCCAATCCGGTGGACCAAACTATAAAGCAGTAAAATAATAAGTCCCAGAATGCTCCCGCACAAAGCACCCGGCAGTCCAACCACGAGACCACAGGACGCCACCAATTTTACATCGCCGCCGCCCATCCCACCGCTCAGTGCCGCAATCAGGAAGGGGAGGGCTGCCAGGATTCCCAACAGGTTTTCCGGGCAAAGACCCCAAAGGGCCAATCCTGTTATACAAAAACTGATTCCATCCGGAATCTCCCTCCTTTTAATATCCACGGCGGAGGCTGCAATGAGCAATAGGCAGAACAGAAGCGGTTTCAGATAATAAAGGAACAAAACCATGGATACCTCCCTTTCACAGACCTGCCCCGCTCCATTGTTACATCTGCATCTGCGGCCCACCAGACACCGGCTCCGCCTGCGCCTGGCTGCCGCTTTGTGAAACAGCCTGATTCAATGCCTGGTGGTATGCATCTAACACTGCCACCCGAAGCTGATTGCCGAATTCTGCTGTTACCGGAAAACAGATATCTTTGTATCCGTCTACCCCTTTTCTGCTGGGCATGGAGACGAACAGGCCGTTCTTTCCGCCCTCCACAATCTTAATCCCACGGATTCCAAGACAGCCATCAATTGTTGCCGAGGCATATCCCCGAATCCCGCTTTCCTGATTTGGTGGGTAGATGGATGTAATTCTTACGTCTACGGTAGCCATATCTGATTCCTCCCTCTTTCTGCCTTTTCTTGTATTTGAATCGCGTCTTCTTTTTCATAACGGAGCCTTTTGTTCCTCCCAATCCGCTTGTTCCGGCAGGGTACCGGTTAAAAATTCATTCCGCCCATGCCGCCATGGATCTCTCCCATCTCGTCATAGTCCATGTCTTCCTCGTCCATGTCCTCATACCCCGGTTCATGGTCCGGCGCATTGGTCACTGGCTCCATCACCTGCTGATACGCCTTCATAACAGCTGCGTCAAACTGCGTCTTTGCCTCCAGGCTGTCAAAGTAACAGGCATCCTTAAACCGGCCGGTCTCCGGCAGCTTGGTACGGGGCATGACAACCTCCGGCCCGTAATCTCCTTCCCTAACCTTCACGTTGCGGATGGTGCAGATGTCACCGATCCTCACATCTGCGGTGGCCAGGATGTCATCCTGAAAATACTGCTCATGAATCCGTACCTCCAGGACCGGGAGCGGTCCCTGGATCGGCTCCTCCGCGTTCAGGACTTCTTCCTCCTGAATCGCTCCGGAAGGCCCCTCTTCCGATACCTGTTCCGAAGTCTCCTCTCCGGCTGTCTGCGCGGAAGCCTCTTCCTCCACCGCCTGTTCTGCAGCAGCCTGTTCCTCGGTTCTCACTCCATCGACTTCTTCCTCCTGCACACGTTCCTCCGAAGCACCACTCTCTACGGTGTTCTCTTCCGGTGTGGTGTCCGACTGTACCTGTGGAGTTCTCTCCTCAACCGGATTTGTTGACTCGCTATTCTGTCTTCTTCTGGGCATAATGCGTCCTCCTCAATAAATTCATTTTATTTGATTTTGTTTCGATAAAGCGAAAACTGCTTTAGCCGCTATAGTTGAACATCTCAGTCACTCTGCGGGTAAGTGTTGGGAGCACTGTATTGTCGAATAATGCATACAGGCCGGCCAGCACCAAAGCACCGATTACCACTGCCATTAAAATCTTGAGTAGGCTAGGCCCTCAGCGCCTTACCGCTTCACAGCGGCAGGTTTCCAAAAGCCCGCCCCCGAACCGGACTTACACCTCTCGATGTATCCGGCTCTCCATTTATCTATCAGTCTAATTCTCCTGCATGTAAGATTTATCATTACGGTATCCCTTTGGAACGAGATCAACCGCAGGATCTGTCATTCCTATTTTCTCCTGTTGAAAGCCTCCCTCGTAATAATATACCCTCTGTTCCCCCTGTTCGGTCCGGTATGTTACTTCAAAGTGCCTGTAACCATATTTCTTTCGAACATCACGGATATGGAGTCTGTATTTTGCTCCAAAGGTCTTAAACAGGCTGAATTTCATCACATAATTAAAATGACTGAGGACACTCACATTGTCCGCAATCTTATAATAGTGATAAAGCCCCATCACTTCAGCATTGTATTGCTGCACAATTTCATGGTCATCACGGCTGATCAGGTACGTCCGATGGAAAGGTTGAAAGATTTCCTGACCATTTCGATATCTGATTTCAAGCGCGCCATAAGCCACCAGCTTTTTCTGCCATGCCTCACGGGGTACATATAACTTCACCTTGCTACTTCCACTGTATCCTCTGGAACCACTTTTGTTTTCACATGGATTTCCGTCTTTTGATATGGATACCTCGTAATTGAGAAAGCGGACCATATGGCAGGCGCTGGTAATCAGACTTTTCTTTTCTGAATGTTGCAGTTTTAACGTTTCTGACAAAAACTGCCTGATATCTGCCTGAATTTCTTCCGCCTCCTGTTTCCTTCCGGTCACTCCACAGAGCCAGTTGTCCGCATAACGCACATACCGCAGATAGTGGCACCCACTCTTCATGTGAATTTCCATATACCGGTCTAATTCACTCAAATATATATTTGATAAAATCGGACCGATCATCGAGCCTGTCGGTGTGCCGGAATAGGTATGATGGAAGGTCCAATCCTCCAGATATCCGGCTTTCAGGAATTTTCCTAACAGGCAGAGAAAGGCTTCATCGTGGATACGCCTGCGTAACATGTTTATCAGTACCGAGTGATCCATGCTGTCATAAAAGCCGCAGACGCCGCCCTCGATGAACCACGTTATGTCAGCAAAGGTATCCCGGATCTGCTGTAGAGCTGTATGGCAGCTTCGGTTCGGACGGAACCCGTGTGAATCATCAGAAAATACCGGCTCATACATACTCTCTAATATCAGCCGCACAACCTCCTGTACCAGCTTGTCCTCAAAGGACGGTCCGCTGTAAGAACAACTTTTCCCCTTCTGATTCTCCCTGTCCATGTGCAGCGCAGGATTGGGCCGGTAGCTGTGGTCTTTCATTTTCTTTATCAGCCTGCGTACCCGTCCCATATCCATGCCGCCGATGATTTTCCGGTTGGCTCCTGTCCCTGTTCTTCCCTCTTTCTTTTGGAGCTTTTGATAAGCCAGAAGATAAAACCTTTCATTATACAGGTTCCGATACAGGCGTTCATAATGGTACCCCTCATTCCCTGCTTTTGAATTTAGACTGTTTAACACATCAATCGGATTTCTCAATGCCTCACGCACCGTTCCTTTCTTTGTATTAAAAGATAAACTGCCGCCCTTCGCCATGTGCATGGCTTTCCCATGCCCGGACTACTACGGCGGCTCCGTTGCCATGCCGGATATCGCAAAAAAACTTCCGGTTTAGGCAATCTCCGTTTAGACGGTTAGAAACACAGCCTGTCAGATTGTCGGATAGGACGTTCGCCCTTTTCCATTTGCTATGGCTGGTCGGTGCAAATATCCCGGACATCTGCGCCCGTCATCTGCGCAGCTCCTGCACCGCCTGACACGGAAACTATCGTGTGTCAGGGACTCGACTATATCCCCTCGGGCTATCCTTCAGGCAATCAAGCCTTTATCCTCATATCTGACCTTTCCCCTTGCCCTTCAGCCGCAGCCATGATAGTTTGGCTGGCTTATGACGTTGCCAACATGCTACACTCCCTGTCCGGTTTCCCTTTCAGATCAGTTGGTTGGGGAGGATTGTGGGTATGATACCCGGATATTTTTCAATCCCTGCTTTGCTAAAGCAGATTTTCTAACCGTCCACGTTCGTAACAACACTATGCTGTTGTTACGCCCTTACGGACGCACTGGCGGTGTCAACAAACCCTTCCCCGGACTGTCCTTTCAGGACCTGTCCCGCTCTCCACAGATTCCATTCCACACTTCTTTTTGCTTTGCTCATCATTCTTCTCATTGATTCATCCTCCTTGGATTAAAATAATAAAAGACAGCATTACTGCCGCCCTTTTTTCATCGTTAAATCTGCATCATTTGCGTCTGTACCGGTTCCGGACCTCCAAACGCGACCGGCTTAAATTGATTGGTATCCACGTAATAAAAAAGGCTTCCCTCCTCGTCATAGAGTTCGATCACATCAGAAATGGTGATCACATGCCCATCATACTCCGGGATTTTCTGTTCCCCGCTGAACTTAGCACAAATCCCATCCAGGTCATTGGTTTCGATTTCTCCATCGTAAACAGCCCGGTAATTTTGCGGCTCCGGTTCCCCAAATTTCCGGAGCAGTGCATCATATCCAATGAACTTCATATGAACATTTACCTCCGGCTTCAGCTGCCAGATCCGGCAGTTCTTTAAAACCCCTTCTCCCTGTGTCTCACTGCACCCGTTCATCAGACGGTCATACACACCTCCCACCCATTCGACCGTCTCAATACTTCCCTGTTTTTTCAGGAACCGCTCCATTGCTTCCCCTTTAAAGATGGGATCAATGACCGCCTTTCTGTTCCGGATATACCCTGCCTTGTTTCCGAAGTACAGGATACCTCCGTCTTCAATCTGGATTCCGCGCATCCTGTCTGCCTCCTTCCATCATGTCATATCCATCGTTCCCGAAACAGCCTCCTGCTCCTGCTCCATCGCTTTGATATCCTCCGCAGTCGGAAATAACACAGTCCCCTCCTCAATCTCCAACACGCAGTAATCATTCCTGTCACAGATCATGATCCGGTGCTGGTAGGGGAGCTGCATCTCCACATAGTCTTTGACCTCGTTCTCACTGCAGAGCCACACCCCGGTTGTATATCTCCCATCCGGCAGGAAGCTGTAGCCGCTGTAACGCGGCTCATGCTCTTCTAATGGCAACGCCCCTGCCGGACGGATCTGTGACAGCTGCAGGCGCTCATGCTCCGAAAGTAATTCCGGCTTTAAGACTCCCACCACATCGGACCGTCTCCATCTGGCATACTCCCCCTGATACAAATCAATGACAAATACGGACTGGTTGACCGCATCTGCATCCGCCCCGTCACCCCCGACACAGTAGCAAAGCTGGCTCGGACTGTCCTCCCCCAGGGCGGAAGCTTTCAGCACAATGACTTTCCCTTTGATGGAACAGGAGCTTCCTGTCTCGATACAATCCGATTCTGTATAGATTCCTTTTTCCACCTCTATTCCCCCTTCTGCTGTACCAAACCCGAAAGGTCTGAGATCAGGCTTAACCGGATGGAATCCGGCATAGTCTTAATGGCTGCGCGCACATAGGCTTCTACCGCCTCCGGCGACTGATCTCCAACTTCAATTAACTCCACCTTTCGGACCATGACCTGTCCGTCACACAGATTCAGGGCAAGAATGCCGCCATACTCCATGCCGGCAGCCTCCCGAAACTCCTTGGGAATCAACACCCTCCCCCTGTGATCCATCAGCTTGTACACCGGTTTACTCATCGTAGTATCCTCCTTCCTCAATGGCCTGATTTACTTCTTCCTCCGAGATTCCAAACAGAGACAGAATCTCCAACAGCGGTCCCCGCACTACCTCCATAGGATCTTCGTCCCCAATCAGGATGGCACCCGGCACCATCTGTATGATCAGACCGGCATCCAGTGGAATCTGGGCTGCCTCCAACAAATCGTGCGGGATGACCAGTTCCGCCTCTTCCTCTTCTGCCTGATGTTCTTCCTTCTCTTTCCCCGCCAGGCAGTCAGACCTGTCATTAGACCGTTTCATTTTCCGGCAGGATAAATGGACCAGATCCCCCGGGTTCACCCCGAGTTCCTCCAGCACACCGGGCGGTAAGACCAGGCTTCCATCCTCCGCCATTCTCCCATTTACGAAAACATTCCTCATGGCTCCTCCTTTTTCTGGTTTTCTTTCTCCCGCTCCTGGCTTCTTAATTCCTGGCAGAAGGTCAGAAGCTCTTCTTCTCCAATACAGATTTCTAACTGCTCCAGTTCCTTGACCAGGGAGGCCATTGCCTCCAATTCTGCCGTAAGCTGGTCCATGCACGCTCCATTGCGGTATCCGCTGAAGGTACGCACATAGCCTTTTACATCACAGTGGAACATACCGCTTTGCCGGTTTTTTATCATGGCAAGATAGATGGCTGCCAGACATCCCTGGTCCACCTGCACGGTTAAACACCCGCCAAATCCGATTGTCAGACGCTGCTTTCCAGCCGTTGCTTCCTCAATCCGCTGCTTTGCCTGCCAGAGCTTCTCAATCTCATTCATTTCCGTCATCACCTCCCAGCAGTCCTGCGGAAAACAGATCCATTTGCTGCGGCCCTGACTTTCTCCGTTCTGCAGGATCATAGTTCGTGATAATAACCTCGGGAAATTCACAGCCTCCGTCATAGCGCTGGGCCAGGTTATTGATCCGGGTGACCGCAGTGATCTGGTATCCGTCATACAGGTTCCGGATATATTCACAATCGTTATAGCTGACCATCCATTTTCCCAGACAGCCTGCCAGCGTATCCCGGAGTCTTACATGGTCTTCCTTCGGAAATTCCACTTCATAATGGTCTTCTGTCATAAAATAAGGCGGATCACAATAAAGAAAGGCGTTCTCCCGGTCATACTGCCGGATGAGCGCCTCAAAATCCTTATTTTCTATGATGGTATTGGCAAGCCGGTTTGAAGCCTGCCAGATGAGGGAAAAGGTCTTACGCACGTCAAAGGCCTGACAGCCAAATGATGTACAGCCGCTCCCATAGCTGTACCGGATCAGCTTATAAAAAGCGGCCGCTCTCTGGACATCATCCGGGCCGGCATGTTCTAAGAGGAGGGACCGAAGCTCCTCAAACTCCATCGGCGGCAGGTTATGCTGCGCCAGTTCCATCTCCTCCCTCAAAAAAGCCGGATCAAACTCCTTCTTTTCTAAGAACCTGCGCAGAACAAGAAACTCTTCCCGGCTGTTTAAAGGAAGGAAACCCAGCAGACGTAAAAATTCCATGGTATGGTTCTTGACGCAGGAATAGAGGTTTGTCAGGTTTGAGTTGAAATCGTTGTAGACCTCCATCACCCTCGGATCGGGCGGCCGTCCAAACAACACCCAGCCTCCGCCTCCGAACACTTCAATATAGCGTTCATAGTGAGCGGGGGATATTTCATAAATCGTATTCCGCAATGCCTTTTTACCGCCAACCCACGATATAAAACTATTGATGATTTATCACCTCCTTCATGTCCTGCATGGTTTTGTGTCTATAGTTCCATCTGCGGTCCATTTCCCTGCTCTTCCTCCAACGGTGTTTCATTGGAACTGGCCACATAGGATGTCATACACAGCCTGCTTTTCCTCCAGTCTTCCCTCCCGTAGCTTTCAAAGTCAAAATTTCGGAACGCCTCCGCCTCCAGATCGGCTCCCCCTTCCCTGAGACATTCCATGCCGTAGATGGTAAATGCTAATGCATTCAACGTTTCGACGTCTACATCCTTGCCGAAGGCATTTTCAAAATTGGGAAGCGGACTGCGTATATCCGTGATGGTACATTCCTTAAATGTGTGAATTTCCAGATCGGCAAGGACTTGGCGTGTCCTCTTCTCACTACAGGGTAGTTTCAGCCAGACATCTTCTTTTGTTTTTGATACCTGCAGGCGCACACAAAAAATATAGTCCTCTATCGTCTGTTCTGGAAGTTCCTTCCCATCATATGGTTCCACCCAGCCTTCCGTGCTGCGGCAGCAGTATCCCTTTGAGGTAAAAACACCCTGCTCCTGTTCCTTCACACAATGCCCCACCTTTTTGAGGGACAGGAGAGAATAGACCTCATCCGGCAGGTTCCGAATAACCGGCACTAAGTTATTTTTGATCGATACCTTGCCAAGCTCCTCCTCATCCATAATTCCTGGCAGGAGTTCAAAGCGTTCCAGGTTGTAAGCCGCATTAATCAGGTTCCTGATGGTTCGTTCCGGTACAGACTGTATCACACCCTCGTAGGTATCCATCTCCTCCTGACTCATCTGGGAAAGTTTCTGCGCCAGGAAATTCAGTTCCTGCAGCGTAGCACTGCACGTTTCCAGCGGCTCATATAGAAAATCAGGCCACTGGCCAACAAGTTCCAGGGAATATCCCTCCCCGTCCGCAACCCTCGCACACAGCTTGGCGTTTGCCATCGCCATTGGATCGGCCGGGAGTGTCAGGGTATATCCCTGATACAAGAAATCACTCTTATGCCGTTCCGCATAGATACAAACCTGCATTATCACATTCCTCCCATCTGTATCCCATGTCCCTGTGCTTCTTCCAATGGCGGTTCATAGGAAATGGCTCCATACGGCGTCATACTCAGCCTGTTTCTCCTGCTTTCTGCCTTCCCATAACTTTCAAAATCAAAATTTTGGAACGCCTCAGCCTCCAGGTTGGCTCCCCCTTCCCGGAGGCACTCCCTGCCGTAGGTAGCAAATGTAACCTGAATGGGATCAAAGGTATAGCGGTCCATGGTATGGTACAAGATCCTGGCCTGCTCCGGGTTGTCACAGGACTCATATGATGCAATCGCTTTATACTTAATCAGTTCTTTTGGGGACAAGGTGGCCAATTCCTTCGCTAATGCATTCATCTTTTCGACTTCCGCCGCTTGGCTGAAGGCATATTCAAACTGGGGAATCGGGCTGCGTATTTCCATGATGGTACATTCCTGAAATGTGTGAATCCCCAAATCAGCAAGGGCCTGCCGTATCCGCCCCTCATCACAGGGAAGTTCCAGCCAGGCATCTGCCTTTGTTTTTAACGACTGAAGACGCAGACAAAAAATACAATCCACCTCCGTCACCTGTTCCGGAAGCTCCCTCCCGTCATACGGTTCCACCCAGCCTTCCGTGCTGCGGCAGCAGTATCCCTTTGAGGTAAAAACACCCTGCTCCTGTTCCTTCACATAATGCCCCACCTTTTGAAGTGACAAAAGGGGATAGACCTCATCCGGCAGGTTCCGAATGGCCGGCACTAAGTCATTTTCCATGGATACCTCGCCAAGCTCCTCCTCATCCATAATTCCTGGCAGGAGCTCAAAGCGGTCCAGGTTATAAGCTGCATTAATCAAGTTCCTGATGGCCCGTTCCGGTACAGACTGTATCACACCCTCGTAGGTATCCATCTCCTCCTGACTCATCTGGGAAAGTTTCTGCGCCAGGAAATTCAGTTCCTCCAACGTAGCGCTGCACGTTTCCAGCGGCTCATATAGAAAATCAGGCCACTGGCCAACAAGTTCCAGGGAGTATCCCTCCCCATCCGCAACTCTCGCACACTGTTTCGCGTTTTCCATCGCCATTTGGTGGGCTGGGAGTGTCAGGGTATATCCCTGATACCAGAAATCACTCTGATACCGTTTTGCATAGATACAGACCTGCATTACCACATTCCTCCCATCTGAGGACCCTGCTGTACGGCTTCCACTCCCTTTAGTTCCTGTTCCGTCCGGGGGCCATAAATCATCGATGAATTATAAAAATGGACATTGAGAATCCCGCCATCTTCACACTCAATATCGGTCTGTTCAAAGCTTTCTCCCCAGCCATCTGAAGCTTGACCCATCCAGTATTTTTTTGTCCATTCCAATTCATCCGGCGTCAACTCTCCTTTGCTCTCGATCTGCAGCACACCCCAAAGAGCATGGTGGTAAACCTCAATCGCTGGAAACATACTGAGGATTCTCTGTTTCATCAGCTGGTTGTCCATATATTCTGCAAGTCCCGTTTTCTGCTCAAATATAGAGTCCTGTTCCAATTCCTCCCGGATTTGTTTTTCAAAAATGGTCAGTTCGGTTGCACTAAATGATTCGTCATAACCTTCGGAACCACAAAAAACCCCCGTCAACTGGTTATAGAGGCGCGTTACCACCGTTTCATCCGAAAGCCGTTCGCAGCACCACTTCTTACTCGTCACGATACCATATCTGGTCTGAACAGCCCCATGCTCCTTCATCATAGCCTGGCCTATGGCATCCCAGTCCACATACCGATCCAACAGCGATTCCAGAGAAGGATCTCCATAACTTCTGATTACCTCCCTGGCATAGGTCCCTGGCTCCTGTACCTGATCCAGGAACTCATAGTTTCCCATATTCCGCACAACCGAGAGCGCCTCTTTCATAGTCCTCGGGCATTCCGCCAGAAAAACAGCCTTCAAAAAGTTCAGTGTATAGCTATGGTTGGATAACACTTTCTCCTTTAAAACAGTTGCGATACGGTTCACTTCCTTGAGATCACTCTTTGTGGGAAGATATCCCCACAGTTCCTGGAATGGTCCTCCATATTGGTTGAATTTACACTGGTTCAGACTTCTTAGATCCAGAGCTGCTCTTGCCATCTCCATCTTCTCCGGTGTTGTCGGAACGGCTAGGGAATACCTCTTTCTCCCCGTGTAAATATGCAGAAGGAACACCGAATTTTTATCGTAGCCGGCATCCGGTGGAAACTCCCCCTGATACATATCCTGAAAGGTTTTACCCTCCACTTTCCGAACGGTTTGCCCCGCCTGCCCGGGATCATGATTCTCTGCCACAAGTTCGTAATTGTCAAGGTTATAAGACAGGTTGAGGATATCCTTCCCTGACTTTGGGGGTTCAGCCTTCAAAACCGCAGAAAACAACGCCTGTTCTGCCTGTGTTAAATATTCCAGCCGCTTTGTTAAACACGCCAACGCCCTCGCGGATTCCGCATCGGTCCTCATACCTTTTAACACTTCCGGCAGCGCCGGGATAGAAGCTTCTGCCTCGTAAATAATCATTGGAGGATCTTTCTGCATTTCCGTGTAAAGCAGATCGATTTTTCCTGGCTGCTGCGGGAATGTCAGCCAGGAAGCACTTCTTTCGTCATGACCGATTCGTATTCTTAACATGTTTCTTCCTCCTCTCCGTAAATGATGCCTATTCCATGCCTGCTGATTAAGATGCTGTGGAGAATTAACAGAAGCAGGCCATCGTGGATCAGCTCAGCGTCCCCCAGCTCTGAAAGTTTTAAATAAGGTTTCCCTGTCCCCAGCTCCTTTGCAGCACAAAAAATAGCGTAGCCATCTAAGTCTACGCCATGTACATGAAACGCCTTATAATCAATTCCTCGCTCTGACACGTGGGGAGCCGCCTGTTCCCAGAGCCCTGCATCGGAACTTAACAGGAATACAACCGCTGCAAATCCAGGATCAGTCCGTAGTCCGGGAAACAGCCCGCACCGTAACAAAAGCAGGAACCGCCTTCGGTGCTCCTCATTCCTGAAAAACCGTTGTTCTGCCTCACGCCGGTTCTGGAGCTTCATCACCCGCACCAGAAAGGTCCCCTCCGGCAGTTCTGCGGCCAACAGCTGGAGCAGAGACTGATAAAATGCTTCGTTCTTCTCCACCGCCTCCGTTTTCTTTTCCTCCCACGGACAGTTGGCATCCTTTAAATCCCGCAGGGAATACCGGCTTCGGATGACTCCGCTTTTTCTTGGCCCAAAGCCCGGTATCCGCTGCATTTCGGCCTCCAGAGCCTCCATGGTTGTTCCCTTCATAAACCTTGCCGTCATGCTTATCCTCCCTCTTTCTTTTCTGTTTTAGATCGCCTGCATTCCACTCATCTGCATGGTGTTCTGCTGTGAAAGCCGTTTTTTAAATTCACCCTCTGGCAAAATGTAAAATTCTTCAGATTCCTGAAAAAAAGAGAGAGCTAATCCTCTCTCGCCTATCTGTATCATCGTTTCGTGGAACGCATCTCCCCACCCATCTGCGGTATAAGCCTCCCAGGCATTTATTAAGTAGTCCACTTCTGCTGGCTGCAGTTCCCCCCTGTATTGGATCTCTGCCACTCCATATAAACTGCCGCCATACAACTCCACGGAGGGAAGCATACTGGCAATTCGATGCCGCAGTAGTTTATTACTTAAATACTCTGCGAATCCCCGTTTCATAGACCAGTCTTTTGCGTTTAACAGGTTTTGTATCGCCTCACTGTAATTTGATAATTCCGCACCATACACCGGAACTGGATTCTCCTTCCATTCCCCTGCTTGATTCCGTTCATACATCATGCCCTCTAACGGATAAAACAAACGCAGCGTAGACAGCTCCTTTGAATTATTACAGAATTTCCATTCCTTACATAACACAAAATAATTTTCTGTTTCCACTGCCTCCTCCCTCTCCAGGAGTGCTTTAATCAATTTCTCCATGTCAACGAATTGAATAATGAAATTGTCTATCTCGTAATAATCAGAATTAAATAGCAGTTGTTGTACAAACTCATCTGGGTTTTCCGGATCAAGTACACACAATTCGTATTGATCCAGGTCCCGTATAATCTTTATGACAGAATCCATATCCCTTGGACCCTCTGCTTCCAGGGCTGCTTTAAGCAGGGTTATTTGATCGTTTCCGTCTAAAATGGATTCCTTTAAAAAAAATGCAGCCTGGTTAATTCGTTCCAATGTTTCCCCTATTGGCAGATAATTCCATAAATCCCCTTGCACGCCTCCCTCCTCCCATATCTGGCACTGGTTTATATCCTCTGTCTGTAATACGGCTCTGGCATGATCTAAGCGTTCCTGTGGGGCAGGCATCGCGATCTGAACATTTGTACCATTTTCCTTTGAGTACAGATGCACCAAAAAAAGGCAATCTTTCTCAAATCCTGGTTGCCTGTCGTCTTGATATATTTCTTCAATGACAGCACTATCCTTCTTTAAAACCAGCCCGCTCGGACAAAACTCGCCCTGGTGATGGGTAAAATATGCATCTTTTATCCGCGAATAATCCAGCATATCTGCAATCTCCATTGGAATATGAATTCCCTTATCCCGCGAGAGCAATTCTCTTGCGATTTCTCCTGAATCACAAATATCTGTCAGAAGTTCATATTGATCCAGATTGAAGGAAATATTAATGAGCGACTTCAACGTTTTGGGCTGTTCCATTGACAGCGCTGCCGAGAATATGTCCTGCTCCGTCTGTGACAGGCAGTTAATTCTCTTGGAAAGGAAAAACAAATGATCGCGGTTCTCCCCAAAATCAAGACCTTCTAAAAAACGGGATAATCTAGGTACAGATGAATGAACGGAATAAATGGATACAGTGTCTTTGCCTGCCTTCTGCTCATTCATCTCTTCAAACAGCCTTATCATAGCTTCATAACGTTCTGGCAATTGGTACGGTTCTGATACCCAGCTGTCTTTTTTAATCCGGACCTCCAGCATATGATTCCTCCCTCCTTATTACATTTGCAGACCTGTGAGCTGCATCTCCTCAATCCCGTTCATGCTATGTGTCCTTTTCAGCTCTGCTTCCGGGCAAATAACAAACTCCTCACTGTCATTCCAAAGATTAAGATATAGTTCTCCCTGGTCTGTAGAAATTGTATGGAGTAGAATTCTATCCCCAAAATCACCAGTCAATTGTTTCTCCCACATATCAATGAGCGCCGCCTCTTCCTCCTTCGTGATTGTTTCTGTGGATCTAATTTCCAGGACACTCCATAACCGATTATCCCATAGCTCTGCAGAGGGAATCATGGTCAAAATCTTTCTTTTCAGATTTTTCTGTTCTAAGTAAACAGTCATTCCATTTGCTCCCCCGATTTCCAGATACTCACACTGTATCGCCTGCTGTATATCCTGCAAGTAATCACAGAGTCCTTCCATAGGCATTTGTTCATACTTAACTTGTAGTTTCCCGACCTCATCCTTTTTATAGATATCTCCCGTCAATGGGCTAAATACCCGCAGCACGGTTATTCCGTCTGATCCATACATAAATAATCCTCCAAAGTTTTTAAGTCTTGATACTATCCAAAAACCTGCCGTTCAAATTCATCAAGCCAACTCATATCCGATTCCTGTCCATGGTAGCTCTCTGCTTCCAACGCGTAACCCATCTCCTTAAACTTATAATCTGCCTCATGGATCATGTATTTTGCAAAACTCTCTGCCTCTGCTTCGCTTGTGTCATTGCAGCAGAAACTGTATTTTGCAATGACTGCCTCATCCCCAAGGAACTCTATGCTTTCACTTTCCGGTATCATGTAATCGCCATTAATCCCTTTCAGGAATTCCACAATCCCTTCTTCAATTTCTGGCTGCATCAGACAGTTAAACTCTCTGTTTTTAAATGTAATTTTCAATTTTACGTCTACATCAAAGTCCCTTTCCTTATCAAGCTCTGCTCCCATTCTTTACCTCCATATGCTTTTTTCGTTTTTATGGTGTTGTTTTTATCCATTTTTCACTGCCTAAATCCCATCACCCAATTTCATTTATATCACGTAAAAAGGCCAGCCAATTTTTCGTCGGCTGACCTTGAATTTTTCCCATATATCACTGAAATACCTTCCTGCATCTGTGGAAGGGCCAAAAAATCGGGGCTAAAAACGGCCATTTTTTGCCCTGTTTTTTGCTCGATTTTTGCCCAAAAACCACTATATCTTGTGGTTTGAACCTCTATTTTTTCTTAAAACCACAATTCTGCATCATTATCACCGACTCCACATGTGGCGTCCCCGGAAACATATCCACCGCCCCCGCTCTTACCACTCTATACCCTCTCCCCTGCAGCACAATCAGATCCCTAACCAAACTAGTCGGCTTACAAGAAATATACACCAACCTCTCAACCCCAAAATTAATAATCCTATCCAGCGCCTTAGGATGTATCCCATCCCTGGGCGGATCAAGAATAATCAAATCCGGCTTATCTTCAATCTCATCGATCACCTTCAGCACATCCCCGGCAATAAACTCGCAATTATCCAGCCCGTTCAGCGCAGCATTATTCTTAGCCGCTTCCACCGCCTCTTCCACGATTTCCACTCCCACCACCTTACTTGCCACAGGCGCTATAATCTGGGCGATGGTTCCGGTTCCGCTGTAAAGGTCAAACACCACTTTGTCCTTGGTATTCCCCACATATCCCCTGGCCGTCTCATAGAGCACCTCCGCCCCCAAAGAATTGGTCTGGAAAAATGAAAATGGAGAAATCTTAAATCTCAGCCCCAGCAGTTCCTCATAAAAATAATCCTGTCCATACAAAATATCCGTCCTGTCGCTTTGAACCACATCCGCCAGGCCGTCATTTACAATATGCAGAATCCCCGCATACGTTCCCGACAACTCCAGCTCTTTAAGCGCTTCCATCCATCCCTCCAGCAAGGTTCCTTCCTCCACCGAAAGTCCCTCCGTCTGGGAGGTTGTCACCAATGCCACCAGGATTTCACCTGTTTTCACCGCTCTTCTTACCAACAGGTGACGGAGATATCCCGTATGCTGTATTTTCTTATAAAAGCCCACCCCGGCCTTAACAAAATACTCCTGGGTTACGGCCAGAATCCGGCAAAAATCCTGATTTACAATGCGGCACTGGGTTGTAGTCACCACATCATAAAAGCTTCCCCTCTTATGCATTCCCAATGCAAGCGGGCCATCCTTATACTCGTCTCCAAAAGAGAATTCCATCTTATTCCGGTAGCCTTCCGATATGGGGCTGCCTTTGATTCCTTCAAACTCGCAATCTTCACAAACGCTGTCCAGCAATTCCTTAACCTGGCCTTCTTTGATCTTCAGCTGTTCTTCATAGGGAAGGGTCTGATAACCGCAGCCTCCGCAGATTCCGGCGTGAGGGCATGGATTTTCGGCCGTTTCAATCGGGGATTTTTCCAATACCTCCAAAAGCCGTCCCTCACATTTTCCTTTTCTCTTTTTATTAATTAAAAAACTGATTTTCTGGCCTGTGATGGCGTGTTTTACCACTACTTTTTCGCCTTCCACAGTCAATATCCCCTTGTTGGGAAATTCTATTTTTTCTACGATTCCCTCGTAAGTCTCACCTTTTTTCATGTCAGTAATTCCTTCCTTATATCGTTAACAGGCTTTAAACCCTGCTTATGTAATAAATAAAGAATCTGCCAAAACAGATTCCTCCCACATTCAAAGAAAAGCGTGTCTCAAGATGCGAGACACGCTCTTACAAATCATTTTATCAATTATTTGCTTGTGGAATCCAAATCATCCTCAAAAAAATCATCGTCAAAATCATCATCGAAATCGTCTTCAAAGTCTTCCAGATAATCCGGAGTGAAGAAACGGTAAACTCCATAGGCAATGGCTGCTACCGCTGCTACGGCGCCGATAATTGCAAATACCCAGAGGATGTTGTTTTTCTTTTTTTCTTCCTGTTCTTTCCTGTGCAGGAACTCATTCAGTCTGGTTGAGTTCATAATCTCTTCTACACGGTTCATGGCGTCTTTGCTCATAGTGTCAAATTTATTCATATCATCCACATCCTTTCCAGTTAATACATTCCTTATTACTGATCATAATATCATAGTTCCCATAAATTTTCTATCTATTTTAATCATTTTTTACATTTTAACATATTTTATGCGCCAATTGGCAAAATCGAACCAGATCCTTTATATCTTCTGCAATTTTGCAAATGAAGCGAACATTTTCTTCGTTCCCGCCCCGTCAAATTCTACGGTCACTTCATAATCTTTTCCGCCGTCTTTCACCGATTTAACCGTGCCCGCTCCAAATTTGATGTGTTTTACCCTGTCTCCTGCTCCATAATCTAAAGAAGCTGATTTCTGAACGGTAAATGCCTTGCCAAAGGAAGGCTGAGGCGCTTTGGAACTGCTGTAAGCGCTGAAGGCCGATCCTGAAGGTTTTCCAAACGTGCTGACCCCTGCCGGCTTTTTATAGCTTCCCCATGGAAGGCCGGAATCGCTAAAGCTCTCTGTCTTACCGGAAAGCCTTGACGGCAGTTTTTCCTGATTCAGCAGATAGGAAGGAATCTCTTCCACAAAACGGCTCACCTTGGAATATCTCGTTTCACCGTTGATCATGCGCTGACGGGCCGCTGTGATCATCAGGTTCTCCCTGGCCCTCGTGATTCCCACATAGCAGAGACGGCGTTCTTCTTCCACATCCGCCTTATCGTCCGACATAATGGACATCATGCTTGGAAACAGACCGTCCTCTAAGCCCGCCAGGTAAACTCTTGGAAATTCCAGCCCTTTTGCGCTATGTAATGTCATCAGTGTGACGCGGCTTTCCGATTCATCCAGAGAATCCACGTCCGCCACAAGGGCCACTTCCTCCAGAAATTCGCTCAGATCCGGATGCTCGCTGTTTTCCGTATAGCTGACCGCCTTGTTGATCAATTCCTCGATATTTTCCAGTCTGGTCTGGGATTCAATCTCTCCCTCGGCTTCCAGCTCCTTCTTATAACCCGTTTCCTCCAAAATGTCTTCGATCAAATTGCGGATCGTATAGGTCTCATCCTGCATCCGGTCCCTAAAGCTTTCGATCTGCTCGGTAAATCCTTTGATCTTTTCCGCCGCTTTTCCAAGTCCCGGAACCGCAACCGCCCTGCAGAGAGCCTGGTACAGACTGTAGTTTTCCGCTGACGCATAGCTGATCACCTTGCCCATGCTGGTTGCCCCGATTCCCCTTTTCGGCACATTGACAATCCTCTGAACGGCCAGATCGTCTTGCCCGTTGGCAATGGTCTTTAAATAGCTTAAAATGTCCTTGATTTCCTTTCTCTGATAGAAGTTAACGCCTCCCACCATCCGGTAAGGAATATTATGGGCAATGCACCGCTCCTCCAAAAGACGTGACTGGGCATTGGTACGGTAGAGAACTGCACAGTTTTCATAAGCATATCCGCCATCTTTGATATCGCGTATGATGGCGTCCGCCTCCTCATTGGCTGTCTCAAACTGGCGGAAACGCACCAGTTCACCCTCGTCGTTAGCCGTCCACAGCGTCTTGTCCTTACGCCCCCGGTTATGCTTGATCACTTCATTGGCCGCGTGAAGAATGTTCTGGGTGGAACGGTAGTTCTGTTCCAGCTTAATCACCCTGGCGCCCGGAAATGCCTTTTCAAAATTCAGGATATTCTCTATATTGGCCCCCCGGAATTTATAGATGGACTGGTCATCATCGCCCACAACGCAGAGGTTTCTATGTTTAGACGCCAGAAGATAGATCAGTTTAAACTGAGCCGTATTGGTATCCTGGTATTCATCCACCATGATATATTTAAACCGTTCCTGGTAATAATCCAGAATCTCGTCAGAATTTTGAAACAGCTGCACGGTTTTCATGATCAGATCGTCGAAATCCAAAGCATTGTTGGCCTTTAACTGTTTCTGATATTCTTTGTATATCTGGGCCTGTTTCTTCTCCCTGAAATCCCCGCCTGCATTTAACTCACATTCCTGAGCCGTTACCAGCTCATTTTTCATATTGGAAATGTAATTGAGCATGCTGCGTTCCTTAAAAGTCTTGGGATCGATATCCAGCCTTTTGAACACCTGCTTCATCAGGGTTTTCTGGTCATCGGAATCATAGATTGTGAAGTTGGTCGTATATCCCAGCGCCTCGATATGCCGCCGTAAAATGCGCACGCAGGAAGAGTGGAAGGTGCTGACCCAGATGCTGTCGGACCCCATTCCCACAATGCTGTCCACACGGTCCCTCATCTCTCCCGCCGCTTTATTGGTAAATGTGATGGCCATAATGTTCCATGGATTTACCCGTTTTTCATCTATTAAATATGCAATCCTGTGGGTCAGAACCCTGGTCTTTCCCGAACCCGCCCCTGCCAGAACGAGCAGCGGCCCTTCCGTACAAAATACCGCCTCCTGCTGGCTTGGATTTAAAGTATCATATATACTGCTCATAAATCTTCATACCGCCTTTATCCATTCATTGCCGTAAAACAGCTAGGGATATAGTATACCATAAATAAGAAAAGAGCGCTACAGCAAACCTGCCGTAACACCCTTTTCCCGCTGTATTTATTCTCCGCAGTAAACAATTGCTTCGATCTCAACTAATGCTCCCTTAGGAATAGCAGCCACTTCAAAAGCCGCTCTTGCAGGGCATGCGCCTGAGAAGAAGGTTGCATATACTTCGTTCATAGCGCCGAAATCTGCGATATTGTCCAGAAGAACCGTAGTCTTAACCACATTTGCCATGGATAAGCCTTCGCTTTCCAGAATTGCTTTAATGTTCTTTAAAGACTGCTCTGTCTGGGATTTAATGTCGGAACCTGCAAATTCTCCTGTTGCAGGATCGATTGGAAGCTGTCCTGATACAAATGCGTAGTCGCCTCCGCGTACTGCCTGTGAATATGGTCCAATTGCTGCCGGTGCATTGTCTGTTGCAAATACTTTCTTCATTATAATATCTCCTCCTACTTATTTTTATAAAATATGCTTTACTCATTATACAAAATTTTTTAGGATAATACAATCTTTTTTATATTGAGTTTTCATTTTATTCTTTTCATGATGAAGTGTTTTTTTCGTTGGCAAATGCCAAACATGCCAGGATTCCATCCGCTATTCAAATTTTTAGTTCCAGCGCAAATTTTGGCGCAAAAATAAGCCATCGGAATTACTTCTGCACAGGAAACTGCTTTTCATTAACACTATATCAAGTCTCCTCCAGTGATTAAAATGATCTTAGCATGACAGATCCCGTCTTCTACAGCGTCATATAGAATGCGCACTTTAAAACCGTTAAAAAAGACTGCCCAGCCCCTTCCGGTGCTGTCTTCTGTCCTGGCGTCGGAACAATCTATGTAATAAGTCTCTCCTGAATCCGTACGCAATTCAAAATATACAATTACATCATTTTCTAAATTTTTCCTGAGATTATATACGGTTCCTTCCGGCAGCACTTCATATGCTCCATTATCGATATAGGACTGAAACCAATTTTTATAGATTTCGCTGCAGATCAAATCCGTATTTCCCTCTTTAATCCAGTAGCTTGAATGATTTGTAGTTAAAACAGGATTTAACCAGCTGATCCGCTGGTTGGTTCCATCCTCATAGAACAGAGTCAAAACATTGGTCGATCCATAATAAAGGGTATCCTCTCCAGGCTGCACCGCAGATAAATTAAGCGTCCCCAGCATCTGAACGATCCTATCGATTGTTTCTTTGTCCTGTATACAATAATCCTCTCCATCTTCCGTAAAAGGAAACAGCAACGTATTAAAAGACATTTTCACAGGATAAGCTTCCATAATATCCGGAACCCAGGCTCCGCTTGAATCCACCTTATAACCATCCGGCGTTGTCGTATTGGATAACATCCAGCCGTTTTGATTGAAATAATAACACCTGCCGTCAATCCATCTCCACTCATCCGCCGGATATCCCTCATCCTCAGAGTACCAGCAGCTGCTGACACCAGGTTCGCCGGCCTTATTCTCATCGTAAATCCATTGTCCGGCGAATGAATCTAAGGAAACTGCAAAAGAACTGATACCAACAAGTAATAATCCCATCGCACATTTAAGTCTCATACTGCGCTCCTCTCTGAAACTGCTTTTCATCCGTTTATAATAACCAGGTAAAACCTCCGGGCCGTATTCTTTCTTGTAATATTAAGAAACGGAAAAATCCGCTATAATAAAATGAAAACAACTATTTTCTTGCAATAAATTTAATTTACTGATTTTTACCTCTTGTCATCTAGTATTGAATACTATATAATAAGACATGAGGTGAAACAATGAAAAGCAACGACGAAAGATTACAAGGTATTTTAGACCGGTTAGAAAGTTTGTCCTATGTAAAATCGGCTAAAATCCCCAATATCGAATTATATATGGACCAGGTTACCACGTTCATGGACGAAAACCTCCGGAAGGCCAAACGCTATCCGGAAGATAAGGTTTTGACCAAAACCATGATCAATAATTATGCTAAGAACAACCTGCTTCCTCCGCCTAATAAGAAAAAATACTCCAGGGAACATATCCTGCTTCTGATCTTTATTTACTATTATAAGAATCTGCTCTCCATCAACGACATTGAGCAGCTGTTTCTTCCGCTTACGGAGAATCATTTTGAATCGGGTTCCAATCCGACTTTACAGAAGATTTATGAAGAGATTTTTTCTTTGGAAGAAAGCCAGATGGAGCGTTTAAAGCAGGACGTTTTAGTCAAATACGAAAAATCCCAATCCACCTTTGCCGATTTGGAATGCGAAGATAAGGAATACCTTCAGTTGTTTGCATTCATCTGCGAGTTAAGCTTTGACGTTTATCTGAAAAAGCAGATGATTGAGAATATAATTGACCAGATGCGTGAAGAACAGGAAGCAGAACTGCCCGAACGCAAAAAGAAAAAATAATAAAAAGAACTTACCACATGTTCCATCCGTCCGGTAAGTTCTTTTTTATACGCATCTATTCCTCTTCATCCAACCGCTTAAATACCATATCATATCCGTCATTGCCATAGTTTAATGAGCGGTTTACGCGGCTGATCGTAGCAGTGGAGGCGCCGGTCTTTTCAGCGATCTCCAGATATGTCTTTCCCTCTCTCAGCATCTTGGCAACCTCATAACGCTGGGACAAAGATAATAATTCATTGACTGTACAAACGTCCTCAAAAAAAGTATAACACTCTTCCGCATCTTTTAAAGTCAGTATGGCCTGGAAAAGATGGTCAACTGCTTCTGTTCTAATCTTTTTATTCATAAAATCCAATCCTCTTTTTAAAGAATTATTTTGCTTTCTTCGGATATTTTAGCATATTAAAGTCGTAAAGTCCATCCCCATTCATTAAGAAAGCATAAATTTTTCAACCACATGGGCTATCCCGTCATCATTGTTGGACAAAGTGATATAATCTGCCGCATTTCTCACCGGAAGCACAGCATTTTCCATGGCAACTCCCAAACCTGCAAATTCGATCATGGAAAGATCATTGTATCCGTCTCCGCAGGCAATCATCTCCTCTTTTTTCAGATTCAGGCTTTCCAAAAGCCTGGCAAGAGACTGGGCCTTGTCCACTCCCTTTGGAAGAATCTCCAGGAAATACGGTTCCGAACGGTAAACGCTGAAATTCTTGCCAAGAACTGCTTTCACCTTGGGTTCCACCATGGCTAAATAATCCCCATCATCCAGCATAAGGAATTTGGGAACCTGAAATTTCACATAATCCATCATATTGACCTGATGGAGGGGCAGATGATTGATCACAGACTCTTTGACCGCATATTCGTCCTCCGGGTCCGATACCACGATCCAGTCCTTCTCATAAGTCAGAATATTGACCCTGTGATGCTCCGCCAGATGGATGATTCCCGCATTGGATTCTATGGGAAGCTGGCGCTGGAATACGGTTTCCATCGTCCTGCAGTTGATAATAATTCCTCCGTTAAAGGATAAAATAAAACCTCCATATTCTTCCAGTTTCAATTCCTTTGCCAGGGGCATTATCCCATATGTAGGGCGGCCGGATGCCAGAACAACGGTTTTTCCCTGCTCCTGAGCCTTCATCAATGCCTCTTTTGTCCGGGGCGTGATGATTTTGTCGCGGTTTGTCAATGTGCCGTCTAAATCCAGCACGATCATTTGATACGCCATATTGTTTCTCCTTGAATTTACTACTGGGATTATAGCATATTTTAAGGTTTGATGATATACTAAAAACTTAGAAGCTGAGATTTGTACCATAAAGACATTTGCAGTCAATCGTAAACTGCATTATAAAGGAGAGAATATCCCCATGAAACGACTGAAACTTCCTTTTACAGCCTTTTTTCTGACCTCGCTGGTCTATCTGCTGGCCGAATCAAGACACGGTCTTTTCAGCAGGCCTTTCAGCATCAAAAATTACTGCATCATAGGAATCCTGATCACAGGCTCCCTGTTCCTTCACTATAAACGCTCCCTCACCATGCCAAACTATACAAAAATGCTTCTGTCCGGCAATACGGCGTCCCCCGGCCGGATCGTCTATATGGATTGGCTCCGGGTGCTGGCCGCTCTTTTTGTCATCTGTGTTCACGTCATGGAATCCGCTTACGAACAGCTGACTCCCCATACCTTATCCTGGGAGATTCTGGCCGTCCTGGCCAGTTTATGTTTAAGCTGCAATCTGCTGTTCATGATGCTCAGCGGAGCCCTGCTGTTAAACGGAAAAGAAGAACCTGTACTCACCTTTTATAAAAAACGGCTTTCCAAAGTGCTCATCCCCTGTTTTGCCTACTACCTGTTTTACCGGTTTTATGCGTCCGGATTTTCCGTATTCTATCCTCAGAACTGGAAAGAATTAATCCGGAGCTTTTTAAGCAACAGCAGCGGGCTGACCCCCCATTTCTGGCTGGTATTTGTGATTCTCATGTTCTACGTTACGGCTCCATTTTTCAGAATTATGATGGAACACATGTCCGACCGGATGCTGGGAGCTCTGGTGGCGGTTATCTTCTGCCTCCATTTTTTCTTCACTTATGCACCGTATCTGAATCTGGGCTTTGCTGCATCCACATTTTTGGCTTCCTGGGAATCCATCTTTATTCTGGGATATTTCTGCACCCGCAGATCCAGTGAAAAATACTACCGGCTGATAACGGGCCTCGGCATATTGTCCGTTCTGGTCTTTATCCTGACCATCCATACATTTGACGATTACGGCGCCGTATTGTATAACAACGCGCCGCCTATGATGTTTTTATCCTGCTCTATTTTCATGTTTTTCAAAAAACATGGCGCCACCGGGTTCTCAAGGATTCCAGCCGCTTTGTCTGTGATCAGCAAATACAGTTTTTCCATCCTTTTGATCCACTGGCTGATTCTCTTTGAGGTGGTGGACAAACAGCTGGGGATAAATGGTCTGAGTTTTGGAATTATCGGCGGCACGCCTCTTGCTGTTCTTCTCACATTGGCCATAAGCCTGGTATTTTCCTTTTTCTATGACAACACCATCGTGCTATGCATGGACTTTATTTTTCAATCTTTATGTTCTCTGCCCGCCCGTTTTAAAAACGCTTCAAAGTAGGCTGAGACAGGCACACTCCTGGTATTTTTTAATACAATGTATTATTAGTAAATCATCACCAGGAGGCTTTAATGAAAAAAATTTTAACCATATTGACTGCCGTCACTCTGGTCTGCATGCCGCTTTCCGGCTGCAGCAAAGCGGATACCAAAAACGGCCTGACTCCAATTACATTAAATGAAGTTGCTCATTCCATTTTTTACGCTCCCCAGTATGCAGCCATCGAGCTGGGATATTTTGAAGAGGAAGGGCTTGACCTGACTTTAGTTAACGGCGCCGGAGCGGATAAAGTCATGACCGCCCTGATTTCAGGCGATGCCGACATCGGCTTTATGGGGTCTGAGGCCAGCATCTACACATACGCCAATGGATCTGAGGATTATGCGGTAAACTTCGCACAGCTGACACAAAGAGCCGGAAACTTCCTGGTTGGCCGACAGCCGGACGCTGAATTTAATTGGGATAAACTGCGGGGGACCAAGGTTCTTGGGGGCAGAGCAGGCGGAATGCCTCAAATGGTATTCGAGTATATTTTGAAGAAAAACGGCATCGATCCAAAAAACGACTTAACCATCGACCAGAGCATCAGCTTTGGGCTGACTGCGGCGGCATTCACCAGCGATGACTCTGACTACACCGTTGAGTTCGAACCCTTCGCTACCGGCCTTGAATTGGAAGGCAGCGGCTATGTAGTGGCCTCCTTAGGCACCGATTCCGGCTATGTTCCGTACACTGCCTACAGCGCTAAAAAAAGCTATCTGGAAAAGAACCCTGAGACTGTTCAAAAATTCACTAACGCTATCCAAAAAGGTCTCAACTACGTGAATACCCATTCCGCCGAAGAAATTGCCAAAACCATCCAGCCTCAGTTCAAAGAAACTCCGGTTGAAAACATCACCATAATCGTGGACCGCTATAAATCCCAGGATACCTGGAAAGGCGACACCATCTTTGAAAAGAGCAGCTTCGACCTGCTTCAGAATATTCTGGAAGAATCCGGAGAACTCTCTCAGAAAGTGCCTTATGAAGATCTGGTAACAACACAGTTTTCTGAAAAAGCTGCAAACAAGTAATTTTTAACAAGTACGCAGGAAAGGAGTGTGATGCAAGGCATCTGCCTTGTATCACACTCCTTCCCTGTTATTCATCAGCTTACTAACACAAAATCTAAAAACAAAATGTCCGCTCTCGCTTCGATATCAGAAAAACACTCGAACAATCTCTCATTCACGCCTTATCAGCATTTTTTTTCAATTCCGTAATATCATGACAGCATATCAATATCGCATCCTTCCCCTTCCAGCAAATAGCGGATGCATCAGCATTCGACCAGATATTCAGATAAGAATTGTATATCTCAAACGTACAATTACAGTTTCCCGGATGGATATGGTCTGCAGGGCACCGTTCACATTGGGTTTCCCTGTTTAAAAACTCCCTATAGCAGTACATCCCTTCCTTAGCGCCGGGCACTCTCTGTTTCGTCTTCTTGTTGACAAACAGCATCTGCTTTGTCTCCGGTTCGATCACATAGATCCAGCTGTTCTGATTGTCCAGCACGGAGAGAAGGCCTTCATTTTCCTTCCTGTACTGTTCTATGGCTCTCTGTTTCAGAAGGAAAGTGGCTATGATTTCAGATATCAGTACCAGAACATCCACCTGTTCCCTTGTCCAGTAGCGGTTCCGGCGGCAATCGTCGAAGCCCACCATCCCCCGGTACTCTCCGTCCTGCGTAATTGCAGATTGAAGCACGCTTTTTACACCGCCCTTTTCAAATTCCCGGTAAAACTCATCGGGAAGCCTTGTTATGTCGGAACAGTAAAAGAGATTCTCTTCATTAAAATACTGGCAGTATGCTTGACTGCCCTTTCTCTCATAAATCAGGTTCTGGTGCTCTGCCATCTGGGAAGGTATCCCTTTGTTGCACCATTCAAATGTATTGCTGTAACGCTTTCCGTCTTCGCTGTACTCATAAATATATGCCCGGCTCACGTCAAAATGGTTGCCGATAATCTCCAAAATATTGGAGATAGCCGCATCCACATCGCCGGAATTATATAAAATGCGGAAGGCATATTCTACCAGATCGGCATTCATAACGTGGACATCCTGATTTGAATCGATCTTGGAACCCACGGAGGAGATCAAATGTTTCTGATTTCTTATGTATTCATGAATGGAGCCTTCATCATAGATGCAGTATCTGTTTTTCCCCTCATGTTTTGCCTGATATAAGGCATAATCGGCATTTTGATACAGCGTCGTAAAATCCCTGCCATGATCCGGAAATAAGGCGATGCCGATGCTGCAGGAAATCTCCTTCATCAGATGTCCATTTACCTCCAGCTGTGTGAACAGATCCAGAACCCGCTTTGCATTCCGGGCTATAAGGTCTAAATTGTCCACAGACTTTAAGAATATGATAAACTCGTCCCCGCCGATCCTTCCCAAAATGTCAGAATCGCGGAATGAGGCGTTCATCTCCCGGGCCAGATTGCTTAAAACCGCATCCCCATACAGATGCCCCAAGGTATCATTGACAATCTTAAAATTATCAATATCGATAATCATCAATACGCTGCTGTCAGGGCTGTTATGCAGATATTCACTGATCATGGACTGGGTTGCAATCTTATTGTACATTCCGGTCAGAGCGTCCTGCTCCGCCTTCTTTTTTAATGAGATAGACGTTCTCCGTTCCCGGTCAATATCGATCAGCACGCCGATTACCTTGATGGGCTCCCCGTTTTTGTTGAACTGCTGAGTCATCCGGATTCTGCACCAGATATACTCGCCTTTGCTGTTGCGTATTCTGAGTTCCGTTTCCACATATGGTTTTCCCGTCTTTATATCATGAATGCATTCACGGACCAGATCCATATCTTCCCTGCTGAACGGATTTCCCTTATGATCGTTCAGAATCGCATAGAGGCTGCAGCCATTGGGGAAATTACGTTTTCCAAATTTCTTCTCCCAGTTGCGGGTTACGGTCAGCGTGTCATTCTCTATATCCCATTCAAAGATCACATCATTGGTCTGGTCGGTGATGATCTGGTACCTGCCTAAGCTAAGGCGCAGCTCCTCTTCCATCTCCTTTGTTTTGGAAATATCCACCACGATGCAATAAAACGATTCATTTCCCTCCGAATCTTTAAGCAGAGTTCCCTTATCTAAAACGCTGATGAAATGGCCGTCCTTACAGCGCAGACGGTAATGTATCTCCTTGGTATTCCCCTTTTTCAGCTGTTCACATACATCTTTTATAGCTATATCATAATCATCCGGATGAATTAAGGATCTCAGGCTGTCCTTTAATTCTTCGTGCACCTCTTCTACCGTATAACCAACCATGGACAAAAATCCATCGCTCATCTCCTGGAGTGTAAGTTTATCATCAAAATAACACCGGAAAATGCCTCCCGGCACGCTGTTATACAAGGTGCGGATGCTCTGATTTGCCCACTCCAAACGGCTGGCATTCTCCTCCAGCTTCTGTCTCAATTCTTTTTCTGATTGCTTTAATTCAGGAGTTTCATTAAAATCAGATAAATCCATGCCTTCTCCTTTCTATGCGATTTCCAATGCTGTCTCAGCCGCTAATTTCCGGCGGCAGCCAGAAAACAGGATTTCCTGTTCCATTCTGATTCGCTTAGAAATAATATTTAATGCCATTATATCATAAAAAAAACTATTTTTACAGTTGTATACACCTTACATATTATTTTTAAAGCAACACCTTTTAACGCAGCAGTTCCGCCTTTCGATGCCTGTGCCGGTTCCGAATATGATACCATAAAAAAGAAGAAAGAGCTGTTTTTCTCTTTCTCCTTTTCCCTCCGGCTTCTGCCAAAGCATTTTATTGAACTGAAATCATTTAATTTCCAATAAATTGTATGCCGTCCCCATAACCGCCTTGTCCGCAAGTTCAGCCAGCTTTTGTCTGGACTGCACCATTCCCGTGTCAATCCAATGCTTCAAAAGCCCGATCAGCCCATATGTGACAAATTCAAAAAAACAGGAAACCACCGTATCGTCCGCATCCGGAAATGTATCTTTAATAATCACCACTCCGTTCTGGCGGATCAGCTGATGGAAACGGTCCACAAAATCATTGGCCGCACTGTTTTCAAACAAGATCTTGCAGATCTGTGTGTTCTCCTCAATATAACTGAGAATGGGTGTCAGAATTGGAAGCATGGTATCCCTTTTAAAAGAATGGCCGTAACAGTTAATCATCTCCTGAAAATCTTCCAGCACTTCATTCTCCATCTGCTGCAGAAGATGATAAGTATCCGTATAATGAAGATAAAAAGTTCCGCGGTTTAAATCCGCCCGGTCGGTGACATCTTTTACAGAAATATTCTTAAATTCCTTTTCCTTCATCAATTGAATCAGGCTGTCTTTTAACAGCTTCTGCGTGCGCCGGATTCTCCGGTCTTGTTTTGAATTATCTTTCTCATCCATATAGAAACCTCGATTCCGCCGCCTTGGCGGCCTTTGCAAATTTTGAAACAGTTCAGTCTGAAATTTATCATCATTTTTTAGAAATATGTTGATTATTGTACCGGGATGAAAACAATGTCGGTTAATGATCACTAGAAAAATTATTGATGATTGAAGGTTATCAACATCTGTATTATAATATACATGTGTTCAAAAGTCAACTTTGTGACATTTAGTAGATGCTTGTTTATAATAATCTCCCCCTATCATATTGGAGAAGAGGTGGCACATGAAAAATAATGAGAACTTGTTTCAAACAATTGTTCATCTGATTGTCTATCGGGGAAAAGCCATTGAGCGCTTCTTTTTGATTGCAGTCATTCTCTGCGCAGTCTGCTTTCCTTTTGTTGGAGTCAACTACGATCTGAGCAAATATCTGCCCGCATTTGCACCGACAAAACAGGCGCTGGATGTGATGGAGCAGGAATTTGGCTATCCTGGAACCGCAAGAATTATGGTAAAAGGAGTCTCCCTTCAGGAAGCCAAACGAATCCGCAGCCAAATCTCCGAAGTTGACGGCGTGGATTTAATCGTGGGAGCCGATCTGCTCACCAATGTCTATATGGGAAATGAGTTCATTACCAATGATCTGACCGACGAATTCTATAAAGACGGCAATGCGGTGATGGAAGTGATTTTCAAAGACGGGGATTCCGATAAAACCACCCATAAAGCATTGGATGAGATCTATGAGATCGCAGGCAGGGACCGGAGCTGTTTTTCAGGCAGCGCAGTTTCCAGCAAAGAGAGGGAGGCATCCATCACCCGCGAAATCGCAATTGCGATCGTCATGGCTCTTGTGATCATCTGGCTGATTCTGACTTTAACCACTACCTCCTGGCTGGAACCATTTCTCTTCATCTTTGTGATGATTGTGGCCATTATATTGAATATGGGCTCGAATATCATATTTGGAACCATTTCATTTTTTACATTTTCCACGGCTGCTATTTTGCAGCTGGCGGTTTCCATGGATTACTCTATCTTCCTTTTACATACGTTCAACGACCATAAAAAGACGGGTCTTGACAACAATGCCGCCATGGAAGCTGCAATCAAAGAAGCCTGCAGTTCCATATTAGCCAGCGGAGCCACCACCATAGTCGGATTCATCGTAATCGCCTTTATGCGTTTTACTATCGGTAAGGATGTGGGCTTTGTTCTGACAAAAGGAATCATCTGCAGCCTGGCCACCGTACTTCTTCTGATGCCCACGCTGATCCTTCATTTTGACGATAAAATTATTAAAACTGCCCACAAACCGTTTCTTCCGTCCTTTGACCGTTTTGGCAAAGCCATGTATAAGATCCGTCATTTCGTATTTCTGTTCGCGCTTCTCGTGGCGGTTCCTTGTTACTTCGGGCAGAGCATGAATGTATTCTATTACGGAGATGACGCGATAGGGGCCGGACCGGGCACCAGGGTATATGAAGATACAAAAGAGATCAACGATCTGTTCGGAAAATCCAATTTAGTCATCGCCATTGTTCCCAACGGTTCCATCGTACAGGAACGGGAACTGACAGACACTTTGGAAGACCTGGATTTTGTCAATTACGCCTTGTCCATGGCCGGAACGCTTCCTGCCGGAATACCGGAAAGTTTTCTGCCAAAGGATATAAAAAAACAGTTGAGAACCGACCAGTATGCCAGAATCATGATTTCCATGGACACGGAACAGGAAAGTTCCTATGCCTTTGAATGCAATCAAAAGCTGGAAGAGACGATAAAAAGTTTTTATCCGGACAATTCCTATGTGATCGGTATGACGGCCACCACCATTGATATCCGGGATATCTTAACGGACGACTATAATAAAGTATCCCTTTTATCCCTGTTTGGAGTTGCTATTGTAGTAATGATTACGTTTCGTTCCATCCTGGTTCCGATTCTCGTCATCATTCCAATTGAAGTTGCCATCTATCTGAATATGACCCTTCCCTATGTGATGGGCGACAGTTTGGTGTACATCGGATATATCATTGTCAGCTGCCTTCAGTTGGGGGCAACTATTGACTATTCCATATTGATGACCAATAATTACCTGGCTCTTCGAAAGACCATGAACAAAAAGCAGGCCCAGATCACGGCCATCTCCAAAAGTACCTTGTCCATTGTGACGTCCGGAGGCATTTTGACCGTAGTCGGTTATCTGCTCTATTTCACCTCATCCATCCAGGCCATTTCCCAGGTAGGGCGCCTGGTGGGCAGAGGCGCATTGCTCAGCATGGTTTTAGTGCTCTCTCTTCTGCCCGCCCTGCTGAACTCCTTTGACCGCCAGATTCAAAAGCACCATACGGATGTCTGCCGGGAGGAAGAAATTAAACCCAAACGAAAGCATTTTTCAGGCATAAAAAAGAAGACGCCAAATGATTCTGAAGACCCAGCAGAGACAGAAGGGGGGAAGGATAATGAAATTAATACAGAAAATGAACTTGAAAGACCGGATTCTCAGGAAACAAAATAAACGGATTCTGGCCGGATACCTGGCCATTCTCCTGACCGCTTTCGGAGTGCTGCCGTCTTTTGCATACACCCAGTCTCCCAATTATGATGAAACCATGTACATCACCATGAATCCCTATGGAGAGTTTGAAGAAAGCAGCGTTGTAAAACGGTTCCGTATCACAGGCGCAGGTGAAATTAAGGATTACGGCAATTACAAATCCGTAACTAATCTGACCACACACGCTGAGCCCGAGACCGGGGAAGACGGCAGCGTTACTTTTCCTTTAGACGGAAATGAAGATTTATTTTACTTTGAAGGTCAAACAGACATTCTTCCTTCCGCCCTCCCCTGGACCATACAGGTTAAATATCTGTTAAACGGCGTGGAGCGGAGCGCGGAAGAGCTGGCAGGCGCATCCGGGATGGTGGAAATAAGTATTGACCTCATTCCCAATGAACAGATTTCTGATTATTACCGCAATAATATGGCATTAACAGCCGCAGCCGTAGTGGATATGGATAAAGCATTAAGCGTACGTGCCGAAGGGGCGCAGATTCAAAGCATGGGCAATCTGAATGCAGTCCTCTTCCTCGTTTTTCCAGGCGAGGAACGCCACTATACCATAGCCATCGGAAGCGATGATTTCGAATTCTCAGGCCTGGTGTTCATGATGATCCCGTTAACGCTGGCTCAGTTAGACAAGGTTGCAGATTTAAAAGAAGCAAAGGAAACCCTGGAAGATTCGGCCGATGCAGTCAGCGACAGCTTAGATATCCTTTTGGATTCCATGGAACAGATGCAGGAAGGAATCTCAGGCACCGTCTCAGGTCTGAGGGACTTAGACCAGACGCGCCAGATCATTCAGTCCACCAAAGATTCTGTCTACGAGAAAGCCGATGCGGCCCGCACCGATTTAGACGGCCTGTCCGCCACCTTAAAACCATTTAAGGAACATACCGACGAAGCGCAGAATGCCTTATCCGATATCAAGGAAAAACTGGATCAGCTTGTCTATGATCTGGATGATATTGGCCCTAAAATGGGGGATTTAAAAGACAGCGTCCGGTATTTAAGAGATAATATTGACGAGATCAAAAAGTTTTTAAACAGCCCGGAAGCCAATATGGCCTCCAACGCGTTTCTGCAGCTGTTAGCCAAAACGCAGGACGACCTGGACAGGGTCAAATCCTCACAAAAATCATTTGTCCAGGCAATCAGCGGCCTGGGTTCTGCTATGGCACAGATAAACGCCAGCTCGTCTTCCCTCCGGTCCTATCAGGCGCTTTTGTCCAGCCTTGACGATTATTCTGACTATGATCCGGAAGATATGGAAGATTTGCTGGACTATTTATCCGACTATATGGACGAAGATGCGGGCATCGAACTGATCAATGACCTGAAGACGGCTTCCGCCTCTGATGCGGACCCCATTATCCCTTCCAATCTTCAGCCGGCCCTGGCAGCCATTCTCCAGTCCACGGCGGGTTTGGCAGGCAACACGGAAGTTACCGACGATATCAGCAGCATGATTTCCATGACGGAACAGCTGCTTACCCTGCTGGGCTCCCATAAAGACTCTTTTAGCAGCAGCATGACGGATGCCCGGGATATCGCCGATGTGATCGGAGATATTTCCAATATCGGGGAAGATATCATAAGCGACATTGACGACCTGGATATTACCCTTGATTATTATTATCCCGAAGCCATCAGTACGTTAAAGGATGCGGGCGCTTTGACCGATGCGGCTGCAAAAGGCCTGGATTCCCTCAATCTCTTCCTGGGTTCTCTGGAAGACCAGATAAAAGCTGTTGGAGAACCGCTGAATTCCGGAACCCGGAAGACATTAAACGGTCTGGCGGATATTCTGGAACACGCCAATTCCGGATTGGCCCAAACCGAAACCGTCCGGCAGGCAAAAGATACGATTAAAGATACCATTGATGATAAATGGAAGGAATACACAGAGGAAAAGACAACGATCCTGAATCTGGACCCGGAAGCAAAACCGGTTTCCATGACATCGTCTAAAAATCCGGAACCAAACACCATCCAGATTATCCTGAGAACAAAAGAATTGACAAAAGAGGATGATGACAGCAGCGTCACCGTGGATGAAAGTTTCAAACCCGACGGCAATGTCTTCCACCGGATCGCTAATATCTTCAGGAAAATTTGGGAGGTTATCTGCTCTCTGTTTAGTTAATAACACACAAAAGAATCCGGCCGGCTTCATTGGGAAGCTGGCCGGATTCTTTTAGGCAACTCTCCGGTTTTCTATACCGTGCCAATGGTTCGATGCAAAAAACGGCTTCATCCGCAAAATCCATTTATTTCCGGCTATCCGATCAGCCATCCGTCAAAGAGTTTACCGAAATAATCTTTAAATCCGGCCTCTTCCACGGTCCCGTTCGTCAAAACCTGCACCTCTCCCAGCGCCTTGCCGTTTAAGCTGTATTTCAGCGTACCTGCCACCTGTCCCGGGTCCACAGGCGCTTCTAAAAGTTCTTCTAATACCAGTTCTTTTTCAATATTATTAAAATCTTCCCCTTTCAGGCTCAGATAGGAGAATGTGCCTCCGTATTTCAGCGGAACCGTTTCTTCCACTCCGTTTTTCACCATCATTTCCGGCAATGGAAGCATTTCTTTATCTTCATATAATTTACAGTTGGCATATCCGTAATTTAAAAGGGTCTGGGCATCGGCGAATCTGGCTTTATAATCAGGGGCTGCCATGACCGTTGCGATCAGGCGGACTCCATCCTTTTCTGCGGTGGCTGAAAAGCAGTATTTAGCCAGTGAGGTGGAGCCGGTTTTCAGGCCTGTCGTTGTAAAATTAGTGGCCATTTTCAGCAGTTTGTTGGTATTGGAAAGGCCAAATTCCTTGGTTCCCTGTTTGGTAACATGGGTGATGTTTTCCATCCATATGGTAGAATAGTTATGTATTTGAGGATATTTGTTGATCAGTTCTCTGGACATAAGCGCTATGTCCCTGGCCGTGGTCACATGGGTCAGGGAATCCGTCAGGCCGCAGCAGTCCTCGAAATGGGTGTTGTTCATGCCCAGTCCTTTAGCCCGTTCGTTCATCATCTGTACAAATGTCCCCTCATCTCCGGCAATGTACTCCGCCATCGCGACGCTGGCATCATTTCCCGACGCCACCACGATGCACTTGATCAGCGTTTCCACGGTCTGTACCTCTCCTTCCTCCAAAAATACCTGGGAGCCGCCCATGGATTTGGCGTGGGCGCTGGTTACCACTTCATCCGTCATTTTGATTTTTCCCGACTCGATCGCATCGAAGATCAGGATCAGGGTCATGATCTTCGTGATGCTGGCAGGGCTTCTCTGTTCATCCGCATTTTTCTCATAAATTACCTGGCCGGTTGACGCTTCCATCAAAAGTGCGGATGGAGCCTGGGTCTCCGGGCCTGAGGCGGTTTCCTTGGTATCTTCGTTCTGATTATAGATTACATTGCCGCTCACCACCAGACTCGGCTCTTCTGCATGGATCACCTGAAGCGGATAAGCCAGGATCAGCAGACACGTACACCATATAGCTGCGATTCGTTTCATAGCATCCCTCTATTCTAAATTCTATTACTAATGTATGGGAAATTTATTTTTTTTATGATATACTATATAGGCACATTTAATATTACGAAAAAGAAGAGATAGTAAGGGGCATTTATACATGGGAAAAATGGACTACAGAAAACGCCGCCTGAAACGGGGACGGCGTAAAATTTTAAATAATTTACCGATTATACTAACCATCATAGCCCTGCTGGTAATTCTGGTTACCGGCGGTTTTATGATTAAGAAACAGTTTTTCAACAACTCAAAAACAGCGGCAACTTCGGAGGCGTCCGATCCGGCCCAGACAGAGATCACTCCTTCTTCCGAAGAGATCATCGATATCGGAGATTCGGAACTGGAGCTTTTAATCCAGCAGGCGGATTTGATGGCCCAGGGATACGATTATGACGGAGCAATCGCCCTTTTACAGAGCAATGAAGCATATTCTTCCGATCCTCAGGTGACTGAAGCCATATCCAAATATGAAGAGATTAAGAATACACTGGTGAAAGTGGACAACTCCAAGATCACCCATATTTTCTTCCACTCTCTCATCATGGATACCAGCAAAGCCTTTGACGGGGATTCCAAAGAAAAGGGTTACAACCAGATGATGACCACTAAGGATGAGTTTTTAAAGATCCTGCAGTCCATGTATGACCGTGGATTTGTCCTGATCCGCATTCACGACATCGCGGAAGAAGTCATCGGAGAAGACGGAGTTCCCCGGTTTGTAAAAAAAGATATCATGCTTCCGGAAGGAAAACAGCCATTTGTCATGTCCCAGGATGATGTCTGCTATTACGAATACATGGAAGGGGACGGATTCGCTTCCAAAATGATCATCGGTGAAGACGGAAAACCCACCACTGAGATGAAGATGGACGACGGAACCATGTCCGTAGGATCTTATGATCTGGTTCCTTTATTGGAAGATTTTATTCAGGAACACCCCGATTTTTCCTATAAAGGCGCGCGGGCAATCATCGCGTTTACCGGTTATAACGGAATCTTAGGATACCGCACCGCCGCTTCCTACAGTGAAAATCCCACCTATGATCAGGACCGGGAAGAAGCAGCCAAAGTAGCCCAATGCCTTCGTGACAACGGATGGGAACTGGCGTCTCACAGCTGGGGTCACCGCAACATGGGAGCCATCAAATACGAAGATTTCAAGACAGATACGGATAAATGGAAAGCCGAAGTGGAGAGTTTAATCGGCCCGACCGATATCATTTTATTCCCATTCGGAAGCGATATCGGCGACTGGCATCCATATACCAACGATAATTCCCGATTTGAATATTTAAAATCAGCGGGATTCCGCTATTTCTGCAACGTGGATTCTCATCAGTACTGGATTCAGTTCGGCGAAGACCACCTGCGCCAGGGACGCCGCAACGTGGACGGATACCGGATGTACTATGATCTTCCGGAAACCAATCCGAGCAATCCAAAGCTCAGCGATCTGATCGATGTGGAAAAGGTATTTGATCCGGCAAGGCCAAAACCGGTAGCGCCTATGGGGAATGGAAATACACCTTAGACCATACGCCCGGAATATGAAAACGCGGAAAAAATAACAAGACAGGAGGATTCAGGGTATGTTTGCCGGAGTTTTAATTCTTAGCGAATCTTAACTTCGAAACACGTACTCGGAATCCTCCTGTTTTGTCATTTCTCAGCCGTTAACAAGCTGCCAAAATATCAGCCCCGCACCCAAAGCCAAGAAAGAACCATTACAGCCGCATAGGCTTTTTACTAACAATATCCGATCATAACAGCGATGCTGATCGCAGCAGAAGCGATCACAACCCAAATCAGGAACAGCGGAATCTGGAATTTCAGCCATTTCTGGAACGGAACGCCTGCGATTGCCAAAGATGCCACAAGAGAACTGCTGACCGGGAAGATGGTATTGGACAATCCGTCTCCGTATTGGTAAGCCAATACGGCAACCTGCCTTGACAGACCCACGATATCGGAAAGGGGCGCCATAATCGGCATGACGATAGCCGCCTGTCCGCTGGCCGAACATACAAAGAAATTAAATATCAGGTTGAACCAAAACATGAATACCGCAGCAATGGGGCTGCTCATTTTCGCTAGTGGAATCGAAACTGCATGAATAATCGTGTGGATAATCTGTCCATCAGTTAAAATCAGGGAAATTCCGCTGGCAAATCCAATCAAAAGCACGCCATACAGCACTTTTCTCGCGCCTGCAACAAATGTTTGTGCCACCTCTTCGAAGGTCATTCCGGAAAGAAGGCCGGAAGCAACCGCAGAGAACACCATGAATGCTGCCATCATATCCTGGCCCCAGTCCTTATTGACAGCGCCCCATACAAACAAACCGAAACTTCCAAAGGTTAAAATGCAGATGACACTGTCTTTTATGGTCAGCTTGGCATCGAAATCCGCATCCTTTTCCACATCATCGAATCCCCAGGCAGACGTTCCGTAAAGAACACTCTTCGTCGGGTCCTTACGAACCCGGAAGCAGTAGATCATCGTATAAATAATTGCCGCTGTGACAATAACTACAGATACCGCCATGCGGAAGCCGCTTCCGGAAAGTATCGGAAGACCCGCGATCTGCTGCGCAACCTGAACGGAATTAACGGACATAAAAGAGGAGCCAAATCCGGCAAATGTGCTCAGATAGATAACTGCCATCGCAAAAACCCGGTCCATGCCCAATTGGCACGCGATAACAAGCCCGATCGGAATGAATGCGATTGTAGAGTTCACCAACGCTCCGCTGCTTCCCAAAAATCCGAATAATATCATAATGATTGGAATAATCAATACTGCTTTTGCATGTAACTTTGCGATCACAAAAGAGAAAAAATTTGATAATCCTTTTGTTTCATTCACCACATGAAAGCATCCACAAATCAGAATAACATTCAAAATCATACTTCCCTGTATTGTAAGCCCGTGGCTGAATGCCAATAAAAACTGAATTAACGTGGTCGGCGTATTTTTTACATATTGAAATGTTGTGGAATCCAGGATTTCCTTTCCCGTAACCGGATCGATTTTATATCCATATACGCCGGCCGGTATGATATAGGTCAATAATGCTGCAAATATCATAATACCGACGATAATAAGATAGGTATCCGGCATTTCAAACTTTTTTTTGGGGGTCACATCCTTTACTCCAGCCCCCTTTTTCCTTTCTTTTTCCATATGTATTCCCTCCTAAGAACGGCTCATCATTAACTGTGCCATCCTTTCATACTCCTTTGCATCAATTCCTCCTCCCGGTTCTATTTTATATGTTTTCTTTGGATTTGTCTCGTAATCTACCGTTTTTTTCTCGCAGTCTTTGTCAAAAGGGAAGGCAGTTTTCCGGCTGGATAAAAGCAGTTTTCCTACTAATCTCTGTATGATTAACGAAAAATTACTCCTTTCAAGCGCTTCGAAACGAATTATAAGCTATCACTTATATTTTTTCCTGTTTTTTCTAATTGGACTTATATATTCTCCTTGATCTATAATAAAGCTGCGTTACTAATAAGCGCTACTTTCATAGATTGGGGGAATATCCTGTGAACACTACTTTTTTTTGTAAACGAATTACTGAACTGGCTGTAGACTGCGTTGGCTCTCTACTCATTGGGATCTCCGTGGTGGTCTTTGCCTTAAACGCCAATTTCGCTCCCGGCGGAATTAACGGAATGTCCATTATCATTAATTATCTGACCGGCCTTCCTATCGGAGCCGTGATCATCGGCCTGAATATACCGATTATCCTGTTCAGTTTCCGTCTTCTGGGCAAACGATTTTTCCTGGTATCCTTAAAAACCATGGTGATCAGTTCCCTGTTTATCGATCATGTGGTCTGCTATTTTCCGCCCTTCTCCGGAAGCCGGCTGGCGGCGGCGCTGCTCTCCGGCCTTTTCGCAGGCACAGGATTTGCCCTGATCTATCTTCAGAATTCCTCCACCGGAGGCAGCGATTTTCTCATCATGTCCGCGAAAAAACTGAATCCCGGATTTTCAATCGGACAGATCACTCAGATCTTGGACGGCAGCGTTATCCTGATAGCCGGCTTTGTCTTCCGGGAAATCGACGCCATCATTTACGGAATTATCTATACGCTGGTCAACAGCTTTGTTATCGATCTTGTTATGAGGCAGCTGACGTTGCACCGCAATTCCAGCCATATCAAATATCTGGTTCCATAGGAGATATTCAGTACAAATATAGTTCAACGCAACATCTATGACAAAATACTATTTTTATCCAAACCAGTAAAAACGCACGAAAGAGGATTTCGGAACAGTGGGGTCAATTCCCAACCGTTCCATATCCTCTTCCGTGCGTTCCCTTCATCACCCTTGTTAAACAATTAAAATTTTACTTCGATTCCACCCCATACACTTCAATCTGGCTCAGCGCCGGAAATGGCGAAGGATCATCCGCCTTAATCAGCTCACTCACCTTAATCCACTCAATCCCCTTTTTCTCAATGCTGAATTCATGAGGCTTTACACTCTTTTCCATCTTCACCACTTCCTTTGATCCGTCGGAAAAGGTCAGAGTTGCGCTTACCCACCAGTTATCATGCGGGAAATCCGCTCTCGTATAAAGCACGATTTTATCAAAATCAACCGCCCTTCCAAAGTCCAATGTGATCTCAGCATCATCCTGCATATTGATTCCCCAGGATTCATACGGCCATTTTCCGTGGGACTCATTGGCAAGCACGCCGTCGATGGCATTGCGGGCTGCGAATACGGCCTCTCCCCTTGTTTCCACATTCGCATAGGCATGAGGGAAGCATCCGGTATCTCCATGCTGGTCCATCACATTTTTCGCCAGGTTCTTATAGGCGGAGATTTCAAATGGCCGGGCGCGGCGGAAAGTCAGATAATGCTTATCCCCGGTAAATGATTTCGGATTATAGGAAACTCTCTTTTCCTCAAATGGAATCACATACTCCACGCTGGATTTGGTCAAATATACAAATGCCTCATCCATGGTATCGTCAATTCTCACCACATAATATTCATTGACATCAGAAGTCTCCAAAAGGATCTGATCCCCGGGTTCATACTCTGCCTCATAAACGGCAATTATATGGTCATTATCTTCTGCCTGAAACTTTACATTATTGTCCTTATCCACGATACTCAGTTTCATCATAATAAAATATCCTCCTAATATACATTGTTTAATACAAGTATATCAGGAGGATGGTCAAAACAAAATATTCAATTTCATTGATTTATGTACTATTTTACAGATTATTTCGTTTCTTCTCTTGGCAGAAGCACATTCAGCAGGATTGCAACGATTGCAGCTGGAACAATACCGGAACCGCCGAAGATCAGCTGCACGCCCTGAGGCAGATTGGCAAGAGCCGCAGAATTGGCTCCAAGACCATATCCGAGACCGATCGCTACGGAAACAATTGTAATAGTTCTGGAATTAATATCATCTTTTGTGATCAGCTGGATACCGCTGACTACGATGGACGCAAACATCATAACAGCTGCGCCGCCTAACACACTCTGAGGCATAATGGACACCAATGCAGCCAGTTTAGGGAATAATCCGCAGGCGATCAGGAATACGCCGCCGATGGCAATTGCAAACAGGTTAACCACTTTTGTCATGCCTACAAGCCCTACGTTCTGGCTGAAGGATGTGTTTGGAAGCACGCCGAAAATAGCTGCAAAAGAAGATCCCAAACCATCGCAGATAACGCCGCCGGAAAGCTCTTTATCCGTAGCTTCCCTTCCCATACCGCCTTCTGTGATACCGGAAAGATCGCCCACCGTCTCCACCGCAGTTACGATAAACATAATACCGATAGGTATGATCGCCCTGGCGTCAAATACAAGCGGAACCGGCAAAAGCTTCGGAATTGAAATCCAAGGCGCAGACGCCACTTTATCCCAGTTAAGAACCCAGGACTTTGTGATCTCAGCCGTTGTTCCGGCAGCCGCATCCGTAAACATAAAAGTATGAGGCAGAATAAATCCCATAATAGCCGCAACGATATATCCGATAATTACACCGATTAAAATAGCGGAAGAACTGGCAAATCCCTTGCATTTATGCTTTAACACTACGATTGTAACCAAAACCACCGTACCTAAAAACAAATTTTCCAAAGAGCCGAAATCCTTTACGCCGCTGCCGCCGCCAAAGGAATTGATGCCCACGCTGATTAAAGAAAGACCGATGGATAGCACAACCGTACCGGTAACAACCGATGGGAAAAACTTTCTCAGCGGTTTCAAAAACATTCCCAACACGCCTTCGAAAAGGCCGCCGACAATCGAGGCACCAAGTATGGCTCCATATGCGACCACACCGCCGCCCATAACGCCTGCCACACTTCTGCATACACCGATAAATCCTGAACTGGTTCCCATAACAACCGGAAGACGCGCTCCCACCGGACCGATCGTAAACAGCTGTACCAGCGTAACAATACCGGCCACCAGCATGGCATTCTGTAAAATGGCTACCTGAAGTTCATCTCCTGCCGTGATCCCACAGGCCCCTGCAATCAATATAATAGGGGTCAGGTTTCCTGCAAACATGGCAAGAACATGCTGAAGTCCCAGCGGAATTGCAGTCTTTAAAGGAAGACGTCCTTCCAGCTCTTGAGGTGAGGAATAAACTTTTTCCGTACTCATATAGTACCTCCATAATATAAATTTTTCATTAATAAAATAAATATTTTATGAACATACTATAAGGTTACCCATAATATTGAAAATTGTCAACCTTATTTTCCAATTAATATGTTTTTTTCCGTTAATTCCACAATAAGCATATTTTGATATTTTCTATCTTTGAATATCTGACTATTTCCCTTCCGCCGGACGTATGGCATCTTATCGTATAGCCTCTGACCGTCCCGCCGCTTCCCCTACCCGCACTGCCACATGATTTGCGACTCTTGTATCAAAAACAGATGGTATAATGTACTCCGGGCACAGCTCTTCCCGACTGACCAGTTCCGCAATCGCATAAGCGGCGGCCACCTTCATCTCAGAATTGATGTCCCTGGCTCCCGCATCCAGCGCCCCTCTGAAAATCCCCGGAAAAGCCAGCACATTATTGATCTGGTTGGGATAATCCGATCTGCCTGTTCCCATCACCTTAACACCTGCCTTAACCGCCTCCTCATACATGATTTCCGGCACAGGATTTGCCATCGCAAATACCACCGGATCCACATTCATCGTTTTAACCATCTCAGCAGTAAGGGCTCCCGGAACCGATACGCCGATAAATACATCCGCACCCTTCAGCGCATCTGCCAAACTTCCCCTTTTCCCCTCCAGGTTCGTGATTTCACATAACATCCTCTTATGCCCTTCAATCCCCTTTTCTCTCTCACGGTAAAGAATTCCGTGTTCATCGCAGGCCGTCACGTTTTTTACACCGGCCGCCAAAAGCATCTTAATGATCGCAGTCCCCGCCGCTCCCGGCCCGTTTAAAACCACCTTGATCTCATCCATTTTCTTCCCCACCACTTTTAAGGCATTGATGAGAGCTGCCGTCACAACAATAGCGGTTCCATGCTGGTCATCGTGAAAAACAGGAATATCCAGTTCTTTCTCCAGCCGCTCCTCGATCTCAAAGCATTTTGGCGACGCGATATCCTCCAAATTGATGCCTCCAAATGTGGGCGCCAGATATTTTATGGTCCTGATCAGTTCTTCCGTGTCCTCCGTATCCAGGCAGACCGGAAATGCATCCACATCCGCAAAGGTTTTAAAAAGAGCCGCTTTTCCTTCCATCACCGGCATCGCCGCCTCCGGCCCTACTTTTCCAAGCCCCAGCACCGCCGTCCCATCCGTTACAACGGCCACCAGATTGCCTTTTGCCGTGTAACGGTACGCCGCACTCTTATCCTCTGCGATTTTCCGGCATGGTTCCGCCACCCCGGGAGTATATGCGACGCTTAAATCATCTCTGCATTTCAACGGCACTTTACTCACCACGCCGATCTTTCCCTTGTATGCTTCATGGATTCTCAAAGCTTCTTTATAGTAATCTTCGTTCATCTCACGTTCTCCTTTATAAAACGCACAATCAGTTCCATTGCCTTTTCATATTCCGCCATCCTGTATACCGTGAATCCGTGAGACGCGCCCGGAAACCGCTTTAACGTCACCTCATTGCCCGCCTGGGCCAATTTAAGTGCAAATGCTTCCGCTTCATTGCACAGATCATCCAATCCGGCTGTAATCACTAATGTTCTGGGGAAATCCTTTAACTGCTCTTCCTCTGCCAGAACCGGAGACGCCAGGTAATTGGCCTGCTCCTCTTTTTCACAATAATAAAGATTATAAAGCCGGGCGCGTTCCACAGGAATCCCGCCTCCGCGCGCCTCCTTTTTATCCGGATCAGTCAGCAGATCCATAGGCGGATAATCTAAAACTGCAAGAGCCGGTTTAAACGCCTTTTCTGCCTTAGCAATCATACAGATTCCCGCAACCATATTTCCTCCTGCGCTGTGCCCGGTCAGTACGATCCGGCTCGTATCAATCCCCAGCTCTTTTCCCCGGGAAAATGCCCACTGCACCACATCATAGCATTCATACAAAGCCGTCGGAAACGGAAACTCCGGCGCAACCCTGTAATCCACATCCAGCGTCTTGCATCCGATTCCATAAACCAGCTTTCTGCAGTACAAATCGTCGCTGGCCGTCCTTTCCCGAATAAATCCGCCACCATGAAGATTAATAACCAGCGGCGCGGCATCATCTTTTTTAGCGCTCCGGGAAAAATACACGGTGGACTCCCCCGATCTGGTAGGAACTTTAATAACCTGAATTTCAACCGGATACTCATCCAGTTCTTCCTGTTTTACAACTGAGGAAGTCACTTTTTTTCTCGTTTCCACCGCCATTTTTATCATTTCTTCTCTGCTTATTTCCATTATTGTCACATCCTCTCTCATCTCGGTCATAACCATTTTCTAACAAGATTTTTTAATAAAACGGAAAGATAAAAGGAAGCCAGACAATCGAAAATACGGTGATAATCAACACCAACGGCAGACCGCACTTCAAATAATCCTTCATCTTATATCCTCCGGGCCCCATGATAATCGTTTGCGCCGGGCAAGCCATCGGAGTCAGAATTGACGCACATCCGGCGATGAGCACGCCCATAACCGCCGCTCGGGGATCTACCCCGATCTTAACCGACGCCGCGCTCACAAGAGGCACAAATATGGTTATGGTAGCGATATTGGACATAACCTGTGTTAATATTAGCGGCACGAGGAAAAATACCGCCATGATAATATAGGGATTTGTCGTATTTCCCAAAAGCATAATCATTTTCTCAGCCACCACATCTCCCGCTCCGGTTATCTTAATGGCATCCGACAGAGGAAGCACGCCTGCAAACAAAAATACGGTCGGCAGGTGAATGGACCCCAGCGCCTCTTTTTCATTCAGCACTCCGAAAATCACCAGAAGACATGCGCCGATACACGCCAGTATGTACATCTTAATTCCAATCACATCGGCAAATATCATGGCCAGTATGGTGGCCGCTATAATAGCAATCGCCGCCTTTTCTTTCATCGGGCTTAACTTGGCTCCGGTCTCTTTTTTCTTAATATTGTCATCAAACAGCTCATTGTCTATATCAGGCAGAAGTCTTCCGGCAATCACCGCCACATAGATCAAACAGATAATTAAAATCGGTATGCGGGCAAGGGTAAAAGACCAAATATTAAACGGTGTGGTTCCGCCCGCTTTCAGCATGACATCGCTCCATGTCATATTGCTGGCGCCCTGTCCCAAAAATGTCATTCCCGTCGCAATATTGGCGGCTACAATGGCCGGAAACAGAAGCTTGCTCCTGCTGGTTCCAATCTCATTGGCGATACCGATCAGCAACGGAAGCATAATTGCCGCTGTTGCCGTAGCGCTTGTTACAATTGCCAGAATCGACGCCACAATACTGGCCATAAGAATCAGTATTTTAGGCTTATTCTTATAGCTGGTTACAAGCACCTGAGCGCGGTCCAGCATGGTTGTTTTCGTGATCGCTGCCCCTACGACAAACATGGCGCAGAACATGACCACATTGGTATTGGTAAATCCGGAAAATGCTTCAGACGGAGACAAAACTCCCGTTTGGATTAATGCAAGAATAATACATGTTGAAATAAGGGAAAACGGAACTTTTCCCGACATAAATGCGATGATCGTAAGCACTAAAATAATCAGTGTGATCGTTAATGGACTCATAAAAAACCCCTCCTACTTTTATTTGCAGTTCATACGCGTATCTCCTGGTAAAAACTTTACCATATCTGCAAATAACTGTGAAATACTTGTTTTTTATGAGTCCATAGTTCAAATTTATTACTGGTCCGCCGCCTCAAAATACCCATGAATAAACTGAATGCATTTTTTAGCCGCCTTGCTCAGCACCCGCCCCTTCTTCCAGACAAATCCCGCTTTATAGGTCACCGGATTGTCAAGGCAGACCGCCGTCATCTGTTCACTTCTGATCAGCGATGTAAATTCATCCCCCAGCACAAAGGATACGCCCACATTATTAGCCACCAGATTATAGGTTGTGACCATCTGCTGCGGAATGGACAAAATATTGGGCACAAGGCCATGTTTTTGAAATTCCGCATCTATTTTCTGGCGTATATAAGAATGGGTGGGCAGATAGATGAGGGGGATACCGGCCAAATCCCCGATGGAAATGGTCTTATTTTTTGAAAGCGGATTATCATTATGAACCAAGACCTTCATCTCCCCCCGCCTGATGATAAATGTCTCATAATCTTTCAGGATTTCCGCCTCTTCTCTCAGAACCATGTACCCCAATTCGATTTCATCCGATTTCAGCGCTTCCATGATGCCGTAGCTTCCCAATTCCATCACCTGAAGCCGGGCCATGGGATATTTTTCCATAAAATTCCGGTACAGCACAGGCGTTACAAAGGCTCCGTTAATGGGCGCCACCCCGATATTCAGCATCCAGTCATTCGCCGCGGACATCTCCTGCATTTCCTTGACGGACCCTTCAATCCGCGCCAGAATATCCACCACTTTTTCAAGAAATATCTTACCCTCGCAGGTCAGCATCACGCTTCTTTTATCACGGACCAAAAGGGCAACTCCCAGTTCCTCTTCCATCCGCTTAATTGCAGTTGTAATGGTAGGCTGCGCCACACAAAGCTCCTCCGCCGCCTTGGTAAAGCTCCCCGTTCGGGCCACCGCTTCAAAATACTCCAGTCTGCGAAACTCCATCTTTCCCCCATCTCTTCCTTACAAAGAGGACTGCGCCTCTCTGATCACCTCAAAGGACCGCCCCAGTTCCTCAAGCTCCGAATCCGTCAAATGATATTCCACCAGCTCCTTAACCCCCTGGCTGTTGATAACAGCCGGCACGCCGGCATAAATCCCCTGCTGGCCGTATTCCCCGTGAAGCATTGCCGATACAGGAATCACTTTATTCTCATCCCTTAAAATAGCATTTACGATCTGAACCGTTATGGATGCGATTCCAAATGTAGTCGCCCCCTTTGCATTGACGATCCGGTACGCGATCTTAGCCGTATTCTCCTTCACTTTATCAATGTCAAATTCTTTCAGCCTGTCCTGGTTGTCCTGAAGAATCTCCAGAAACTTCTTTCCTCCCACCGTCACCTGGCTCCACGGTATCATCTGGGAATCCCCATGTTCTCCCATGCAGAGCGCATAGACGCTCTGAGGATCCACATGCATCACATCTGCCAGATGATAGCGGAGACGTGCGGAATCCAGCGCTGTTCCCGTTCCGATCACCTTGGATTCCGGCAGCCCGGACAGCTTCTGCACATACCAGCTGATCACATCCACCGGATTGGTAATCACCACAATGCTGCCGTTAAACCCGCTTTCCATAATAGCCGGAACCACCCCATTCATAATTCCGGCCGCCTTGCCAAGCATATCCAGCCTGGTCTGCCCTTTAATATACGGAAGTGCAGCTGCGATTACAACCACATCGGCATCTTTACACTCCCCATAAGTTCCGGCTTGTACATGCATCTTGCTTCCGCTGTACCCCAGAGAATGCTGCAGATCCGTAGCCTCCGCCCACGCCTTTTCCTCATTCAGGTCTATGAGCACCAGATCATCGCAAACCTGCCCCATAACCAGATTAAATGCTGTCGCCGCCCCTACGGAACCAATTCCTACAATCACCACTTTGCTTCTACCAATTGCCATAATTACTCCTTTCTTCTCCAAACGGATTCGTGTATCAAAAGGTCTTGCCCCTGCAAATTGTCTGAATTGTTTGCCAGGGTTCGGAATTAAGGACTCCTAAGACCGCCGGATTTTGCTAAAAGCGAGACGAAAATGCAGAACTCGCTGCGCTCAAACATGCTGTCATTTTCGTCTCAACGCAAGATCCGGCAGTCTAAGGATTCCTAAATTCCTGCACATGCAAACCATTCAGACAATTTGCAGGGGCAAGACCTTTTGACACATGAATCCCATATATCATAAAATCCTAAAACATTTTCAAATAATAATACGGCAAAAACAGCTTCTGCACCATTTTAATTTCAGGCATCCACTGGCCCACATCTAAAAATACAGGGCAGAGAATTAAACTCCCTATGATGAAAAATGGGATCAGACAGCAGATAACCGCCCCATTCCTCACCACACTTTTCAAAAGGAATGCAAACAGGGAAACAGACACCGCGTAGACCGCCATGCACGCCGCCTCATATCCGAACCGCCCCATATTCCCGGTCACCTTTAAGGAAATCAAGCCGGAAACTGCGGCCAGCATAACCGGCGATAATACGGATGCCGCCTTACACCATATCTTCAGAGAATAGGGAACCGGAATATAAAGCCCTTTTTTCTCGTCCTCCAGCAGCATAACCGCTGCAAATATACCGGAAATGAAGACCATAACTGCGGCCACCCCCCGGACCGGAAATCCGGTTTTCACCGAAACTTCCTCCATATTACCTCCATCCATTGTATCATAGGCAAAAGCAAATGTGCTGTGATTCGTCTGATACACATCAAATAAATTTTCCAGCTCATTCCATGCCAGATCCTTATCGAGCGGTTCAAATGCCTGTTCCTCCACCGCATAATTTTTTAACAGCAGTCTTCCATACTGCTCCATCAAAGCCGCAAACACCACTTCAGAAGCCAGCGGCGATACCACAGTGGAAGGAGAGGTACACAAACCGATGCTCCGCCTGTATTTCTCCGCATTCATCCTTTCTTCCAGATCTTTATAAAATATATAACCGCATTCCGCCCGTTTGGAAGACACCTCATTTTCAAGCTCTTCTACAGAATCGCACCGGTAAAATTCAAACACGCCGCCTTTTTCCGTCAGCGTATCCGCCGTCCGCTCCGCCAGGTCTCCCCCTTCCACATAAAGAGCGATCCTGACTCCTTCCTCCCCGCCGGACTCAGCCTTCTTCGCCCCGTATAAAACGAGAGGCAGAAGCAGGAGAAGAATCAGATAACCCGGATGTTTCAGCTGCCTTTTACAGGAAAGGCAAAACCATGTCCATATTCTCATAGCCGCCTCCCATTCCATCTCTGTGCCAGCGAAGCCCCGGAATAAAATACAGCCGCAGCTACAAAAAGGCGAAACAGTGACCATACCGATAAGGAAGATGTGAGCAGACGCCTAATCGCGTCCATCATCCAGCTGACCGGAAGATAGCCTGCAAGCTTCGTCAATCCCCCCGGAAGAAAAACAGAAGGCACAATGCCGCCCGCTATGAAAAGCATTCCCACCGAGCACAGAAAGATTCCCATCACGCCTGCCATGCGGTTTCCGCAAAACTCATAGATAAATACAATCATAGAAGCTGCCGCCAGACAAATCAATACTATGACCGCAAAAAGCTGTAAGCTCCATTCTAAAAATCCAAAAACACATGCCCCGGCCGCTGTCAAAAATGCCGCAAGGAGCAAAAGTACAGTGACGGACAGCAGACTGCAAAATGTCTGTTTCCAGCTTCCGATTCCCATCATTTCCAGCTTCTGCTGCAAAACCCCATTTTTTTTCTTAACAATCATAGACGCAGGTATCCCGCAAAGAAGCAAAAACAACACAAATGCAGAAATACCATAAAACTGCAGCGTTGTCAGATCGCCTGTAACCGATACCTGGTAATCGTCAAAATAAGTATTTCTCGGCAGACTGTAATTCAAAAACATCTTATTAATATCCCCATTGACCCGGTATATCTTATCCATCATGTCATACTGCATACAAAGATTGTCCGCCGCATAGATGGCCGCCTGCGCAATCCCCAGAATCTGAGCACCGGAATCCGCCAGTTCCTTGAATATGGCCGCCTCAATCCCGGTAGACTTTGGAAATATAATGGTGGCCGGCGTATTGGTTCCGTCAATAATCCCTTCTATCATATGATCCGGAACCACAATGAGGGCGGATAACTCCCCCTGCTCCATTTCCCGTCTTCCCTGTTCCAAATCCACATACCTAAGATCACAGATGCTCTGTACGCTGTCCATCTCTCCCAGAATATACATAACCTTTTCCGCAAGCTCATCCTTTTCCGGCAATACCATCCCGATCTGAATCCGTCCCGCAACGCTGTCACCATAAATCATATTACTAGCAGAAAAAGCAATTGTGCCAAGCAAAAATGCCAGCACAACTGCTCCTCCTATAAAATATGGTAATTTACGGCAAGTTTTTTTAAGCTCAAGCTGTAAATAAACCAAAAACATCCTCATCTTTATCCTCATTTCCGCATGGATTTCTTAATTGAGTTTGCCAATAAGTCCGAATATTTTCATATATGCAGACTGAATAAGATTCGTCCAATCGCTTTCTGTTGCAGCCAGAATATCAAACGGCTCGCCTTCCAGATCTTCTACTTCATCCTCCATCGGCGCGATGGAATAATAACCAGACAGTTCAAGCAAATCCATTCCACCCGAAGAAATCATAATGGAATCAGCGTCAGCCCTAAATCCTTTGCCCTTTTCCAAATCGTCAATTGCTCCTGAGACAGACATCTTAAACATCTCACTGCCGTTGTCATATCCGGATAACATGAGATCATAATCGCCCTTTTCCACATTATAGCTTCCGCTGTAAGCAATTTCTACCAGCTCATCATCAAAATCAAGGCCAAAATCCACATCACAGGTAAGGTCTTTCTTATCATATTTTCCTTCTTTTGCAAATGTAATTTCGCCCTTTTCACCATCCACATCCAATGTGAAAGAAGCCGTCATGTTCTGTGTCAGATATGCTCCGCCGTTCATCTCCACTTTCAGCCCCAGCACCGCATGGGAATCATCCTCATTGGTAAGCCCTGTTTCCGCTTCAAGAGAAATCATTCTGCCCTGTTTATCCAGATAAACAGTAACCTTAACTTCATCATCCATGCTGTCGTCCAGAATTTTAATAAGCTCTGTGCTGCCCTCATCCATGGCATCCCACATCTCATTTACCAATGTTTCTCCATCATACAGATCCCCATAAATACTGGAACCGTACATCTGATTCGACAAATTCATAACCTGGCTGTAATATTCAATCAGCTCCTGTTTCAGCGATTCGTCATCCAACAGAAACTGACAGGATTCGTCCACGAACTGAATCAGATTGTCTTTTGAAACCACCATGTCAAATCCTCTGCAGGTTACTTCTTTACCATCCACTTTGAATTTTTTCTTCTCGGAAATTTTTTCCACTTTTATGCTGTCCTTCAGCTTTTTGAAGGAATCGTTCTCTTTATCAAAACGCTCTTTCAGCCCGGCAAAATCGATGGGGCCTGTGGAATCAGGAGTATACAGGTTCTGGCAGTATTCAATATAATTCTTGAAAGCGTCCATATCAACTCCGCTTTCGGCAATATATTTGCCTAAATACGGTGAACGTTCAATCTGCCCCGCCAAATCATCCGCATAATTCAAAACAAACACTTCATCAAACAAATCCGGTATGGACGCTTTGAAATTCGTGTCGTCATAATACATTTTAAAATTTGTAAAATTAACTCCGCCGTAAATGATGCCCAGATTCAGAGAACCCACCTGTTTCTCCAGATCATTTTTCTCAGACATATCAAATCCGGCGCCCTCAAGACCGCTAAGCCCCAGCACGTTATCCTTTACTAAAGTCAGACCTAATCCATAATCCGTGCTGGATTTCTGTGCATTTTTAAATATATCGGAAAAACCGAAGATCTCTTCTGCCGGCTTCACCTCTTCTGATGAGTATACGCTTTTAAACGCATCAAATACTTCCGCCTTAGGATCCTTTTTCTGCATCCCAAAGAATGCGGCTGCGGCAACACCCACAACAACAACTGCTACGGCTGCAGCGATAATAATCCCTTTGCCCTTTTTCTTCTTAGGCATCTCAGGCTCTGTCGGAACAGTAAATACAGGTGCTGATATCATCGGTGCCGTTGTATCCGCTTCTAAAGTCTCTGTCTTTTTTTCGTCCTCATATTCAGAAGCTTCCAATACAGGTTCCGCTTCCGCTCCTGATTCCATTCCTGCTTCCGTCTTATTATCCGTTTCAGCGCTGTCGCCCCAGTCGATCTTACGCTCTGTCAGATCCGGCATTTCCGGCATCTTAACGCCGTCCGCTTGATTTTCCGGCTCCTCATTTGTGGAAGCGGTCTCCGCCTGAGTCTGGTTATTCATCAGTTTACTGCCGCAGGACGTACAAAATTTCGCATTTTCTTCATTTTCCATGTTGCAATTAGGACATTTCATCACTCGGTCTCCCCTTATCTTTTATTTTTCAAACCGGCTCACCAATTCTTTGGCACTCATCCCTATGGGAGCCTGATCCAGTTTGCCGTGGTTTAAAACATACATTTTATTGCACAAAGACAGCTCCTCCAATTCGTGAGAAGAAAGCAGCACAGTGCCGCCAGCCGCCATGTACTTTGTGAGATAATTTCTGATATCTTCTTTACAGATCAGATCAAGAGCTGCTCCCGGCTCATCCATGATCAGGATTGGAGCATGATTGGACAGAGCACAGGCGATGCTGAGCCTCTTTTTCATTCCTCCTGATAACCGGCTGACAGCGGTTCCCAGGAAATCACCGATTCCCAGCATTGCCGCCGTCCCATGATCCAGATCCGCTTCTAACTTCTTTTTATCCCCGCGATAATATAATCTCAGGTTATCTTTTGCAGTCAGTTCCTCCATCAAAGGATTTTCCTGGGGAACATAAGCGATGCACTCAGAAATAATCCTGCGGCTGCCAAGAATCTCCTGGCCCTCATACTTCATGCTGCCTTTATCCGCTTTTATGGTTCCCGACAACACCGAAAAAAGAGTCGTTTTCCCGCAGCCGTTGCTGCCGGCGATTCCAACACATTCGCCGGGAGCCGCCGAAAAAGCCACTCCTTCCAACACGCTCTTCTGTTTATACCGTTTCCAGACATCAGTTACTTCTATCATAATAACTCCTATAATATGTATAAGAAAACTTTACTACAAAAAAAAGTCATGGTCAATGAAGTTTTCCTTAATTTCCCATGACTTTTTTATATATTCAGATAATTCTATTCTGCTGTTTCTTCCTTCTTTTCAGGAGCAGGATTTAAATCACCAGGCTTCATGCTCAGATTAATACGTCCCATCTTATCCACTTCAATTACCTTAACGGTAACTTCATCTCCGATATTAACGACGTCTTCCACTTTAGCAACTCTCTTGTCAGAAAGCTTGGAAATATGAACCATACCATCCTTTTTAGGAGCCAGCTCAACGAACGCTCCGAAATTCATGATGCGGACAACTTTACCGGTTATAATCTGGCCTGCTTCGATATCTGTCACAATGCTCTTGATGATGCCGATGGCTTTTTCGATCATCTCTCTGTCGGTACCGCAGACAGCTACATTGCCCTCTTCCGAGATATCGATCTTAACGCCGGTCTGTTCAATAATCTTGTTGATCACGCTGCCCTGTTTTCCAACAACATCGCCGATTTTTGTCGGTGGAATGCTGATCTGTTCAATCTTGGGAGCATATTTGCCAACATCTTCTCTAGCTTCTGAAATGACCGGAGCCATAACTTCGTCAAGAATATAAATTCTGGCTTCACGGGTTTTAGCAATCGCTTCTTCGATAATCGGTCTTGTCAGTCCATGGATCTTAATATCCATCTGGATTGCGGTAATACCCTTATGAGTACCGCCCACCTTAAAGTCCATATCTCCAAAGAAATCTTCCAATCCCTGAATATCCGTTAATACCACATAATCATCGTCTGTATCTCCGGTAACCAGACCACAAGAAATACCTGCAACTGCTGATTTAATCGGAACTCCGGCTGCCATCAGTGATAAGGAAGAAGAACAAATGCTGGCCTGTGATGTGGAACCGTTGGATTCCATGGTCTCTGATACGGTACGGATTGCATATGGGAATTCCTCTTCTGAAGGAAGTACCGGAATCAAAGCTCTCTCAGCTAACGCACCATGGCCGATTTCACGGCGTCCCGGTCCTCTGGATGGTTTTGTCTCACCAACAGAATAGGACGGGAAATTATAATGATGCATATATCTCTTGGATTTTTCCATATCATCGATACCGTCTAATTTCTGGCGCTCTGATAATGGAGCCAGGGTACATACATTCAGGATCTGTGTCTGTCCACGTGTAAACATACCTGATCCGTGAACGCGAGGCAAAAGATCGATCTCTGCTGCCAGAGGACGGATCTCTGTCATTCCACGGCCGTCCGGACGCTTATGGTCTTTTAAGATCATCTTACGAACGGTCTTCTTCTGGTACTGGTATACGGCTTCGCCTAAAACTGCAAGCCATTCTTCATTCTCTGCAAATGCTTCTTCCAGCTTTGCAGTGATCTGGCGGATATTCTCTTCTCTGGTCTGTTTATCATCTGTAAATACCGCAACTTCCATCTCTTCCGGAGTTACGATCTCTTTCATCGCTTCAAACAATTCTGCCGGAACCGCGCAGCTTGTATAGGTATGCTTCTCTTTTCCGCACTCTGCTACGATGGTATCGATGAACTCAATTACTTTCTGGTTCACTTCATGAGCTTTAAAGATAGCGTCAATCATGGTCTGTTCAGCCACTTCATTAGCGCCTGCTTCGATCATGATAACTTTTTCTCTAGTGGATGCCACCGTAAGAGCCATATCGGAAACCTGTTTCTGGGCCTGAGTCGGGTTGATTACAAATTCTCCGTCCACTAAGCCAACCTGTGTGGTCGCACATGGTCCGTCAAACGGAATATCGGAAATAGCGGTTGCGATTGCAGAACCCAGCATAGCGGTTAATTCAGGGCTGCAGTCCTGATCCACAGACATAACCAGGTTATTCAGTGTTACGTCATTGCGGTAATCCTTTGGAAACAGAGGGCGCATCGGACGGTCAATCACACGGGAGGTCAGAATTGCATTCTCGGATGCCTTTCCTTCTCTCTTATTAAATCCACCTGGGATCTTACCTACTGCATATAATTTTTCTTCATATTCTACGCTTAACGGGAAGAAATCGATTCCCTCTCTCGGTTTATCAGATGCGGTTGCTGTAGAAAGCACTACCGTATCACCATAGTGCATAAATGCTGCACCGTTCGCCTGTTTTGCAACTCTGCCGATATCAACAGTTAAAGTTCTGCCGGCAAGTTCCATAGAAAAACTCTTGTACATACGTCTATTCTCCTTTAAATTAGAATTTTGTTCTGCGGAAGATGCCGAAACTACTGAAAAAGACACGAATGCTCATGCCCTTTTCAGCGGTCTCGGGACAAATCTTCCACATGAATTGCAAATAAAAATTCTCTTAATATCATAAAAACGCTTTCCTATGATATCAAGAATAGGGTGGAGATAATCTCTCCACCCTAATGTTCAAAATTACTTTCTGATTCCTAACTTTTCAATTAAAGCACGGTATCCGTCAAGATCTGTCTTCTTTAAGTAATCCAGAAGACCTCTTCTCTGACCAACCATCATAAGAAGACCTCTTCTTGAATGATGATCTTTCTTATTCTGCTGTAAATGCTCTGTTAATTCAGCAATTCTTGCAGTTAAAATAGCAATCTGAACTTCCGGTGAACCTGTATCTCCAGGTTTTCTGCCGTATTCTGCGATAATCGCAGCTTTCTTTTCCTTTGAAATCATGATGATTTCCTCCTTATTCTTATAGACTGACCGTGAACTAAGCTTCTGGTTGGAGTGTCCAAAAAACCGGGTTCTGGCGTTAACTCATACTTTGTAAGTTTATCACGAATTATAAGTCTTGTCAAATGAATTTTGCCCCCTATCTTATGGCATTCGCTATCTCCATCATCCGCGGAAGGCAAGCCTCGAAAAACATCTCATAAGACCTGCAGAAATACTGATGAAACGGTTCGTTTTCCTGCCTGTTTCTCCGGCATCCGCCCCGGCAGAGCGGATAATACCGGCAGTCCCGGCATTTTTCATCGTGATGTTCGGAATCCTCTATAAACCGGATCTCCTTTCTCACTTCATTCACCGCGTCAACCGTATCTTTATTAAAGTTTCCCAGTTTGTACTGGTCTAATACATAAAAATCGCAGGGATATACAGATCCGTCGGCCTCCACCACATACTGCATTCCGCAGATTCCCCTCATATCGCAGGATTCCGGTATCTGTCCGAGCAGCATGGCTATGTAGTTTTCAAACTGTCTGATGTAAGGCGGTTTTCCTTTTTGCAGATCTTCATACCACAGATCGAACAGCTTAATCAAAAAAGTGCCGTAGCATTCCGGTGTAAGCGAATATTCACGTTTTCCCGGCTCCTCGCCCAAAGGATCGAGACAGGCGATGAACTGCAGATAACTCAGCCCGTTCTTCTTATAAAATGCATAAGTCTTTTCAATCTGGGGAGCCGTCTTTCCATTAACCACGGAAAGAATATTAAATTCCACTCCCGCCTTCTTGAAAAGCTCAATATTTTCCATGATTTTATAAAAACTTCCCTCGCCCTTGATATTCCTGCGGTACAGATCATGGACTTTGGGGCCTCCATCTAAGGAAACTCCAACCAAAAAATTATTTTTCACAAAAAACTCTGCCCACTTCTTATCCGTATAATACCCGTTTGTCTGAAGAGCATTATATACTTTAATCTTCTTCGTATTATATTTTTCCTGTAATTCTATGGACTTCTCAAAAAACGGAAGCCCCACCAGAGTGGGTTCCCCGCCCTGATAGGCGATTGTACATTCCCCCTCCGCATAGGCAAAAATCTGTTTCATCACAGCCTCTAACGTTTCTTCCGACATCATCCCGTAGGACGACTGCTCCCGTTTCGACATGGTATCATAATAAAAGCAATACTCACACCTGAGATTGCAGTTTCCTGACGCTGGTTTAATCAATACACTGATTGGCGGCATATCTTCTCCTTCTCGTAACTCTGTTCTTTATCGGTCAATTTTATATTTCTCCATCATCTCTTTTAAAAATGCGGCATCTTCCTTCAGCCTTGGAATCTCAGCGGCACGTCCATCCGCTGCCATCCCGGATACCACTGTCAGCATGACATCCATACCTTCTTCAAACTTCTCTTCCCCGCGCACTTCAAGCGCATCTTCCATGTTAAATTCAGTAAACAGCATATTCGACGCCTCCGTTCCATGCTCTCTAAAAAACTCTAAAAGGATTCCTTCATTTTCGCAGTCCGATATCGCCTGAATAACCGCATCATCCCTGGTTTTACCGGTAATGATATAATCCCGGATCTTCTGAATAAAACAGGAATATTCATAAATGGGCTGACATTGTTTTAATATCGGATGATCTGCCGATAAATTTATATTAATAACTTTCACCCTTAATTCTAACATAGGTTCCCTGTCTTTTACAAGGTAAGCGTCGGATAATCTCAGCTCTTTTTCCGCAGCAAATGGCGCAGCTCCATTATAAAACACATAGAATTCCGGAACAGGAATGGAAATTCTCTTGTTTTTATATAAAGCTCTGGATTCAACCAGCTTTTCAAGGGTCCGTCCAAAGTAGATGGCATCCCGCAGCGGCATATTCTCGTTCAGCGTTGACTGGTGTTCGCTGATTACAAGAATCTTTTTTCTCACGGTGAACGCCATATCATTTTTTCTGGCCATAAAGATCACTCCGCTGAGAGTTGTATAATCGATATCTTCCGGTTTCACCTCCTCTCCCGGTTCCAGTGCCTGATAAAGTGCGGCCGCATTTTTAGGGTCGCCAAAAAGTGCCGTAAATGCGCTGGATTTCACTTCACGGTTCGTAATTTCTTTTGATGTACTGTCAATATCCATACAGTATCCTCCTTATTTTGCTTTCATTGGGAAATTGCGGCGAACTGCCGATAAGAAAATCTGAGGTGATCAGTATATCATATTTTTATGATTCGGTAAATACTCATTACAAAAATGCTGCCGTTTTGCCTTCTGATTAATGTTACCAAAAAACAGGACATAAGAGCGCCTTCATACGCCCTTATGTCCTAAATGCAAAAAACCTTTTTATTTAATTAAGCGCCCACATGTTTCAACGCCTGATCCACATGTTTTTTCGCTCTCGGAATATCTTCTTCGTCCAAATGTTCAATAATGATCGGGATATTTGGATGATTCTTCATCAGCCGTTCCAGATAGAGTTCATAGTTCAGCACTCCCAAACCAGCCGCCGGAAGTTCTACCGCACCTGCACCGCGGAAGCTGTTGTGTTCCGCCGAACCTCCGCCGAATTTCTCGCCGGTATCCACCGCCCTTTTACAGTCTTTTGCATGGGCTACGCGGATCTTATCGTCTAAAACATAGAATATCTTCTCAATGGTTTCATCCACATGGTCGATATTGTCTTCCCCAAAGTAATTGGTCGGGTCCATCAAAAGTCCAATTCCCGGATGATTCACCTCTCTTAAAAGTCTGGCCGTCTGCTCCACAGAACCTACGATGTTATTTACATAGTTCTCGATTAAAAATACGGCGTCATGATCATAAGCAAACTTTGCCAGATCAACCGCAATCTTCTTAAACTCCTGATATGCTTCTTCGGTCGCATTCTTTGGATCGTAAAGCCAGTCGCTTTCCACGTTATAAGTTCCCGTCTCGCTTACCACATATGGAGTTCCAAAATCTCTGGCGTGGGCCAGTATTTCTTTTACATAGTTAATGTTGGCCTCTCTCTGAACCGGGTCAGGATGAACCAGATTGGTATAAGCTGAGATAGCCACAATAGGGAGATTGGCATCCCGGAATGCGTCCCTCACATAATTCGCTTTTTCTTTTGTTATATTTCCTCTGGATAAATCAATGTCCTTAAATTCCAGATCCAGCTGCACACAGTTCATGCCGTGATCCTTTGCCCTTTTAATCGTTTCCTCCAACGAATATGGATAATATCCTGTAAAAATACCAACTGAAATCATACCTTGCTCCTCCTATAATAATTCTTCTAATTTAACTGTCCGTTCCTCTTTGATCGACTTATAACAAGCCTCCACACAGGCCAGCGTTTTCACATTATCCCTGGCGCTGATCTCCGGTTCCGTTTTATTTTCCACCGCACATAACAGATTCGCCATTGTTCCCACAAATGCATCCGGGAACCACATGGTATCCCATTTCGGTTCAATCCACTGATGGGGATAGGATTTACATGCAAGGCGAAGAGAGCTTCCTGCAAATTCCGGTTCCCGCTTATGCCAGCCGAAATCCCCTTCGGCAAATCCTTCCGTTCCTTCCACTCTCCAGTTAATATAATTGTGCTTCTCACAAGGTTCTTCCGGCCATGCCCATACGTCGTCCAAACTGGTGGCCATCAAACCGTCTGAATACTGATAGGTGTACTGGGTAATTCCATCCGTATGCTCAAATTTTGTTCTCGGATCGGTTCTGCACAGAGCCGTGATCTTTTCCGGGTCGCCGAACAGATAACGGAAAATATCAATATGATGAACGCCCATCGCATATAATTCCAGCTTGTTATACGCCTTTAAAAATGCCTGCCAATCCGGTATGGCTCTCATATCGATGGTGGCAATCACCGGTTTTCCAATCAGCCCTTTGTCCAAAACGTATTTTAACGCTCTCATGGACTGGTCATAACGCATATTTGAATTCACGGCTATGGGAATCCCTGCCTTCTCTCCTAGTTCGACGATTTCCTTCGCCTCTTGTACAGACATCGCTATGGGTTTCTGGCACAGAATTCCTTTAATGTGAGGTTTTGTACATACATACCTGACAATATCCAGCTGTACGTGCGGAGGCACCGCAATATCTATAATTTCCACCTCCGGATCATCCACCAGCTGATGCCAGTCTTCATAAACCTTCTCTAAATTATGTACGGCCGCAACTTCTTTACTCTGCTCCAGATCTAAAGATGTAATCGCATATGGATGAAAACCCGCTTTGCGGTAAGCAGCCAGGTGACAGTTTCTTACGATAAATCCCGCCCCGATAATACCGATTTTATAATCCTTGTTTTTAGGCATCACAGGAATCGTTGCCGCTTCCAGTTCCTGCCTTAAAAGTTTGGCACTGTCCATTTTTCGCATCCCCTTTCTTCATGAAACGTTTTATAAGTCATTTTCATACTAACAAATTGCGCCGTTCATGTCAATAGAATATTAGTAAATTATTCCCATTTTTTCTTGTCAAATGCTTAATTCCATGATATGATCCCATTATAGCATGAATCGTTTCACGTAATCGAAAGGAGATATAACACATGACCGGAAAAGAAAAATTATCATTAGCATTAAGCCATCAGGATGGACCGCTGTTATTGGACATTGGCGGAATGCCGACTACAGGCATTCACTGCTCTATTGTTGAAAAGATGAGGGAATATTATGGATTAGAAAAACGCATTATTAAGATAATCGAACCACTTCAGATGCTGGGCGCGCTGGATGACGATTTAAAAGAAGCTATGAATATTCAGACCTCTCCTCTATGGAACGCCGGAACCATGTACGGCTTCCGCCAGACAGATCAGTTTAAGGAATGGAAAACCCCATGGGGACAGGAAGTTTTAGTTGCCAAAGATTTTGTCACGACAACCAACGAAAAAGGGGATACCTTTATCTATGCCTGCGGCGATCCCTCCTATCCGCCCGCAGGACATATGCCAAACGGAGGATATTACTTTGATAATATTATACGCACACCGGAATTTGATGAAGACGAATACGACGTTTCACAAAATCTGGAAGAATTCGGGCCAATCGCACAGGAAGACCTGGACTGGCTGGCCGCGCAGAGAAAAGAGAAAGAGCATTCCACCGATGTCATCATGGGCAATTTAGGAGGAACCGCTTTCGGCGATATCGCCCTGGTTCCCGGCCCGCAGTTAAAAGCACCCAAAGGAATCCGCGATATTACGGAATGGTACATTTCCACCGCCATACGCCAGGATACCCTTCATGAAATCTTCGATTACCAGCTGAATTTTGCTCTGGAAAATCTGAAGAAAATGCATGATACCCTGGGTGAGACCATCCAGGTCGCCTATATCTGCGGCACTGATTTCGGAACGCAGAACGGGCCTTTCTGTTCCAACGAGGTCTTTCGAAGCCTGTATGCCCCATATTATAAAGCGGTCAACAACTGGATTCACGAAAATACCTCATGGAAAACATTTAAACACAGCTGCGGAAGTATCTACGGACTGCTTCCCGATCTGATCGAAGCCGGCTTTGATATCATAAACCCGGTTCAGTGGACCGCCAAAAATATGGACCGGAATCAGCTGAAAAATGAATTTGGAGACCGCATCACGTTCTGGGGCGGAGGCGTGGACACCCAAAAAACACTGCCCTTCGGAACTCCCGCCCAGGTTCATGACGAGGTTCTGGAATGCTGTAAGATATTCGGCAAAAACGGCGGCTTTGTATTCAATACCATTCATAATATCCAGCCTGGAGTTCCTGCGGAAAATCTGGCGGCCATGATTGAGGCGGTAAGGGAATATAATGGGGAATAGGTTGTAATTTATGAGCGAATGGGACGCATGGAATAGGGATTCAGAACGTGGAGACGGGAAGCAGATCCTCCCCCGGTTCTGCTTCCCGTCTCCACGTTCCATGCCGGTTTTTGCCGGCCTTGTTAAAAACAATATCCAAAAGTCAAAATCTACCTATTCATAAATTCTGTAATCCGTCTCTGCATGGCCTTTAAGGCTTCCTCTTCTGTTGCTCTTCCCTCAAGCACATTCTGTATTTCTTCCGGAATAATCCTGGTATAGATGGTATTTTTATACATGCTGTCATCTAAAATTTCCGGCATGATTCTCTTTCTGCTCTGGCGGAAGCTGGGCAGAATCAATGGTTTCCACGGTTCAATATTCTCCAGATCCGAACGGTTATAATACTCCGCTCTCAGCGTGGAACCGCCCAAAAGGGCCAAAGGAATAGAATTTTGCAGGCCGCAGGCCCACAAAAGGAACTGCTCCGCTTCTTTCTGATTCCTTCCGTAGGTATTCAACGCCAGGCTCCAGCCTCCCATGACGGGAGTTCCGCCCGGAATCAGGTCAAACCCCAAGTTTCCGGCCACTTTTGAGCTGGTATAGTTATTGATATCTCCCGCATCCGAATCATACAGGATGATCATGGCGCTTCTTCCCTTTTTAAATTCTTCTGAAATCTCATTCCAGGAACTGATCTCAAGACCTGACGTGCACCGGTAGCTTTCCACCATATTTTTAAGCGCATTCAAAGCCGGCTCCGTATCCAGATCCGGCCTTCCGGTTCCGTCAAATATCCGGCCGCCAAAAGACCACAGATGAGACAAGAAGTAAATGGACGTATACACATTCACCCCCCGGGCCAGAGAAGCTCCGTAAGGCACAGGCGATTTATCATTCAGGGACTGGGTGAAAAACTCAGCCACATGGTTGAATTCCTCCCATGTTTTCGGCGGTTGAAGCCGGCTTTTATACATTCTCTGGTATAATATTTTCAGTTTTTTATCCTCAAATAGATCCCGCTGATAGAAAAGGAGCTGGGCTCCCGACATAAACGGAACGCCATAGACAGATTCCACATACATTCCAAAATCCTTCAAAACGCCTTCTAAAAATCCGTCGAAAAATTCTCTGTTCTCTCCATAAAATTCATCCAGATTTTTCACATAACCGCTTTCAATCAAACCGTCCAGCCATGGAAGATCCATCATAAAGCCGTCATAGCAGCTGCATTTTTCCGCCGCCTGGGCGTATAGAAGATCTTCCAGCTCCTGATAGGTAAAAAGGTCGAATTCCACCTTTGCTCCGCTCTCTTTCATATAGATCGAACTGAGCATCTGCAGGCTTCTGGCCGATGGGCTGTCCAACATGGCAAATCTCAGAGAAGCCGCCGATCTCCTAATGCCTGCGTTCATAGGCTGGAACCAGTCCATTGTGGCTTCTATCCTGTCGATTGTAAACTCGTGATCCTGCCCTTCTTCGATACCCCCAAGCAGGCATTCTGCAGCCAGTTCCGCCACCTGTGTCTGTGACAGGGTCATCTGAATATCGTAATTGCCTTCATCTTCAATCCAGCTGCTCTCCTTAACAGCGGCAATACAGAGATCCTGCAGCCCGAGAGCGGCCTGAGCCTTTTTGATCCCCTGTGCCAGGGAACTGCTGCCGGCTATTACGCCGTCCAGTTCCGGGTGGCTGTATGCCAGCTGGAACAGCGCCTGAAATCCGCTTTCCCGGCTGCTGTCCACAGATTTCACCAATTCCATATCCGGAAAATAGCTTCTATAAACAGAAGACAGACCGCCGTCTTCCAATATATTGTACTCCATGATCAGGCCCACATGGGATAGACCCCTTTTTTTCATCTGCTCCATGGTCATGCCAAATGCATTCGTATAGTCGAGTATGATCTGGTCCCCCGGAAATCCCGGCACATTCTTGCCTGTGATCAAAACCATGGGAATCTGGTGATTTCTTGGGATATCCGTACTTTTCACATGGGTAGCGGAGTAGATCACAATCCCGTCCACTCCCTGTTCCATAAACCCGGCAATTCCCTTCTTTTCCACCATCCGGTTGTTGCGGCTTAATTTTACCAGAATTGAATAACCATGCTCCCTCAGCAGACTTTCCATCTGCTGCAAAAAAGCGGCATACTGGGGCTGGCTCAGATCCGGAACCATGACTCCCACCAATCCGCTGTTTGTATTTTTCAGATTTCTGGCATTGGCATCCGGGCGGTAAGATAGTTGTTCCACAGCATTTTCCACACGCCTGATCAAATCTTCATTTTTAGTTTTTCCATTCAGCACGTTGGACACAGTACCGATGGAAACCTGCGCCAACCTCGCCACATCTTTTATCGTTGCCAATCCATAAACCTCCTGCCTTTTCTTTATCTCTATCATAATGGATTCCCAAACATCTGTAAACACAAACCGAAAAAGAAATGTTGCATAAAATTGTTATTTAACGGGGTTGGCGAAGGGGGTACGCACAGAACCAGGAGGCGGAGCCGGAAGGAAACGATCAGAGGAGGGAACCGGGCCGGGGAAGCAAGATACGGACAGATGGGATCGTATGGAACCCCTTTAGAACTACTTAGGCCCGTAAGGACAGAACGAGGCAGGTAAAAACTGATTTCCGTCTCAGTTTTTAAAGCGCCGCTGAGCAGCGAAGTCATAAAGAGTTCACTGCGAATGGCGCTGGCCTGCCTCGTTCTGTCCTTACGGGCC
>NZ_PKUU01000040.1 GCF_002899675.1 Clostridium sp. chh4-2
ATATCAAAGTTTGCTGAGAGTGTAAATAGTTACTATTCACAGTCCCGGGGACCTCTGCCGCCGGAATCTGGCCTGGCGGCAGAGGTCCCCGGGACTGTGAACAGTAACTTAAAATAAAAGAAAAAGAGTTTACCTTTATATTGAATATTTATGTTAAGCTGTGTTATACTGTATAGGTAAAAGTGGCAGTTTGACTCTTGAGATGAGGTTAGCAGAATGGACAAAATTTTTGATTTGATTATTATTGGTTCCGGCCCAGCCGGATTAGCGGCAGCAGTATATGCGCAGAGAGCGAAATTAGATACAATTACGATAGAGAAAAGCATGGTGAGCGGCGGACAGGTTCTCACCACATATGAAGTTGATAATTATCCGGGATATCCCGGAATTTCAGGTTATGACCTGGGGACGAAGTTCCGTGAACATGCGGACAAGCTGGGAGCAGTTTTCACAGAAGACGAAGTGGAACGAATTGAACTGGAAGGCAAGATTAAAGCAGTTGTATGCTCCGGCGATACTTATAGGGCGAAAGCGGTTATTATCGCTACGGGAGCCAACCACAGAAAGCTTGGCGTTCCGGGAGAAGAAGAGCTGGCAGGCATGGGCGTGTCCTATTGCGCGACCTGTGACGGCGCATTTTTTAGAAAAAAAGTTACCGCAGTTATCGGCGGAGGAGATGTGGCGTTGGAAGATGCGATATTCCTTGCCAGATTGTGTGAGAAAGTTTATTTGATCCACAGAAGAGATGAGTTCCGCGGCGCTAAGAGCCTTCAGGAGAAGCTTCTGTCCCTTCCGAATGTCGAGGTTATCTGGGATACGGTTGTGGAGAAGATCAACGGTTCCGAGAAAGTGGAATCGATCTCATTATTGAATAAGAAAACGAATGAGCAATCTGAACTGGAAGTTCAGGGTGTATTTATTGCCGTTGGCATCACACCGGTAACGGATGTGTTCAGCGGATTGGTGGAAATGGATCATGGATATATTAAAGCGTCTGAAGACGGACGTACATCTGTAGATGGTATTTTTGCTGCGGGGGATGTGAGGACAAAACCACTGAGACAGATCGTAACAGCCGTATCGGATGGCGCTAATGCCATTACGAGCGTGGAGCGGTATCTGACGGAAGCATAAGGGGAGGCAAAGTTCAGATGAAGAAGATGATAAAAGTACTGATAGCCGGCTGCTTCTGCACCACGTTTTTAGGCAGCATGACTGCTTTTGGAGCCATGAACCTGGAGACGGAATCTCCGGTTGCAGGAGGAGCAGTTGCGTTAAACAATTATTTTGCCGGCAGCAGGAATCCGGAAGATGATTTGGTTAAGACCGTTACGACTACCACGAAGCAGATTGCGGCTGCGGGAACATTGGCTGGTTCCCAAAAAGCGGCGCAGAGGGATGTGCCGCAGGTTACCGCCGCCCGTTCCGAGTATGAAAATGTGGCGATTTCCCAGGTCAGCGAGTACGTTAACGTAAGAAACCAGCCCAATACAACAAGCGATGTGGTGGGTAAGATTTATAATAACTGCGCTGCGACGATACTGGCATCTGTAAACGGCGAGGGCGGAGAATGGTACCAGATTCAGTCCGGAAGTGTGAACGGATATATTAAAGCACAGTATTTTATTACGGGCTCCCAGGCTGAAGCCAAGGCGAAGAGTGTGGGGAAAGAGTATGCCACGGTGGTTGGAACTCCGACGCTGCGTTTGAGGGAAAGCCCGGATTTAAACAGCAAGACACTGACTCTTTTAGCAGAAGGCGCCAATTATGTTGTGGTCGAAGAAACCGGCGATTTTGTGAAGCTGGCAGTGGATTCGGATCTGGAAGGCTATGTGTTTAAGGATTATATAAAAACGAGCGTTGAATTTGATAAGGCAGTTTCACTGGCCGAAGAGGAAGCGAAAGCAGCCGAAGAAGCAAAACGGAAAAAAGAGGCCGATGACGCGATTAAACAGTTAGAAGAGGCGAAGAAACAGGAAAGCAAAAAGCAGTCGGAAGCGGCGAAGGAAACAACTGCGGCTCCTAAGACTACGGCGGCTGAGACTCAGAAGCCTAAGGAGACGACAACAGCGTCTTCCACAATTCCAGCGAATCCGGCAGGCAACGGTGATTCACCAACGGCCAATGCGCCTGTGACCGAGGCTGTGAAGACGACGGCAGCTCCGGAAACTACAACGGCAGCGCCTAAAGAGACGACCCAGTCCAAAGGCCCTTCAGGCCCGGGAAGCGATAACTCGGACTCTTCTCCGGAAGTGACCTCGGCAACCCGTAATGCGATCGTTGCATATGCCAAACAGTTCCTCGGCAATCCTTATGTTTACGGCGGAACCAGCCTTACCAATGGTGCGGACTGTTCAGGATTTACCATGCAGATTTATGCACATTTTGGTATTTCAACAGGAAGAAGTTCAAGGGATCAGGCTGCGAAAGGAAGAGAAATCTCTGTATCAGCCGTTCAGCCGGGAGATCTGCTGTTCTATGCCAGCGGTAATTATATCAATCATGTTGCAATGTACATAGGCGGAGGCCAGGTTATTCACGCCAGCACTCCGACATCAGGTATTACCACAGCTCCATCAAATTACAGAACTCCATGTAAAGCGGTTACGTTTTTGGATTAATAAAGAATCATTATTTCACCCCGGCAAAGGATTTCTCTGCCGGGGTGATTCGCATTATCCGGTACGGCTGCAGGCCGACGCACGGAGGGATAAAACAAAACGAAAAAACGCCCTTGTCTCTGCGACAAGGGCGCTTCTTTTATTAAAATTTAGAATTCCGGTTCAATCAATCCGTAGGTATTGCCTTTTCTCTTATACACAACATTGACTTCATCTGTATCAGCATTTAAAAATACATAGAAGTTATGTCCAAGGAGTTCCATCTGAATGCAGGCTTCTTCTGCATCCATCGGCTTAATTCCGAACCGTTTTGTCTTAACGATCTGGATCTCTTCCTCTCCCTCGCTCTCTTCATCGATAAATGCCTGGGAGAAGGACAGGGCAGCCTGCTTCTTGTCGATCAGCTTCTTCTTATATTTTATAATCTGGCGTTCAATGATTTCCTCTACCAGATCAATTGATACATACATATCAGAACTGGATTCCTCGGCACGAATAATGTTGCCTTTCATAGGAATCGTAACTTCAATTGTCTGTCTGCCTTTTTGAACACTGAGTGTAACTATAACTTCTGTTTCAGGAGTAAAATAGCGTTCAAGCTTGCCAATCTTGTCCTGAACTGCATCTCGTAAACCCGGGGTCACCTCTATATTTCTTCCTGTAATGATAAAACGCATATGTCATCAGCTCCTTCTTCTTGAGATGTATTTAGTATACCATATGAAGTACAAAAACTCAATCAAAACTAATTAATTGTTAAGACAATTAATCTTAAAAAAATCTAAATTTATTCTACTTTCTCCAATGCTAGTTTGGGCCAAAAGTCAAGGAAAAATACTGTTTTTTTTGTCGAACATTGTAAATTCATGACAAATACACAAATTTACCTTAATTTTATATTTGCTGTCGAGGAAGGTTATATTTTGCAGTAAAATTGTGGATAATGTGGATAAGTTGGTGTATAAGTAGTTTTTCCCATAAAAATGGCATTTATGGGTGGGGATAAAAATGGGGGAATTGTGCACAGGAAAATGTGGATAGTGTGGATAAGTAAAAAATCGAACATAGATTTTGTGCAATTTGCTAGGTTAACCATAATAGGCGGAAAAGGGAGGGAGATTATGACGGAGAAAGTGAATTTTTTGTTAATAAAAAGAGAAAACGTTGAATAAAATAAAGGTTGGTGATACAATATATAAGATTGTACCATTATAGCGTTAGTTAGGAGAATAGAGAATATGAATCTCATTGAGAAAGTATTTGGCACTCATAGTGAAAGAGAATTAAAGCTGATCTATCCTATAGTAGATAAGATAGAGGCATACCGGCCTGAGATGGTTGAACTTTCAGATGAAGAGTTAAAAGATAAAACAAGAATATTCAAAGAGCGTTTGGCAGCAGGGGAAACGCTGGATGATATTTTACCGGAGGCATTTGCAGTGGTAAGAGAAGCTGCAAGAAGAACTCTGAATATGGAACATTACCGTGTGCAGCTGATCGGTGGAGTTGTGCTTCATCAGGGCCGTATTGCCGAGATGAGAACCGGTGAAGGTAAAACGCTTGTTTCTACAGCTCCGGCCTATTTAAACGCTTTGAGCGGCAAGGGGGTTCACATCGTTACGGTCAACGACTATCTGGCCAAGCGTGATGCCGAGTGGATGGGACGTGTACATGAATTTTTGGGACTGACTGTAGGTGTGGTACTCAACTCCATGACTTCCGATGAAAGAAGAGCGGCTTATGCCTGCGACATCACCTATGTTACGAATAATGAACTGGGATTCGATTATCTGAGAGATAACATGGCGATTTACAAAGAACAGCTGGTTCTGCGTGAACTGGACTATGCCATCATCGATGAGGTCGACTCCGTTTTGATCGATGAAGCGAGAACTCCTCTTATTATATCCGGACAGAGCGGAAAATCCACGAAACTGTATGAGGTCTGCGATATTCTCGCGCGCCAGCTGGAACGCGGAGAGACTTCCGGTGAATTCACCAAGATGAATGCCATCATGGGCGAAGATATCGAAGAAACCGGAGATTTCATTGTCAATGAAAAAGATAAAGTAGTAAACCTGACAGAAGACGGTATCAAGAAAGTTGAGAACTTCTTCCATATTGAAAACCTGGCTGATCCTGAGAACCTGGAGATCCAGCACAATGTGATCCTGGCCCTTCGTGCCAATAACCTGATGTTCCGCGACAAAGATTATGTGGTAAAAGACGACGAAGTATTGATTGTCGATGAATTTACAGGCCGTATTATGCCCGGACGCCGTTATTCCGATGGTCTCCATCAGGCAATTGAGGCGAAAGAGCATGTGAATGTGCGCCGTGAGAGCAAGACTCTGGCAACCATCACATTCCAGAACTTCTTTAATAAGTTCCGCAAGAAAGCGGGTATGACCGGTACTGCTCTGACAGAAGAGAAGGAGTTCCGTAATACGTATGGCATGGATGCCATTTCCATTCCGACAAACAAACCGATTGCCCGTGTGGATCATGAGGACGCCGTTTATAAGACAAAGAAAGAGAAGTTTAAAGCGGTTGTGGATGAAGTGGAAGCTTCTTATCAGAAGGGACAGCCTGTACTGGTTGGTACGATTACAATTGAAACTTCCGAGATGCTCAGCGGTATGCTGAAGAAGCGGGGAATTCCTCATAAAGTATTGAATGCCAAGTTCCATGAATTAGAGGCTGAGATTGTAGCGGATGCAGGTATCCACAAGGCAGTGACCATCGCAACCAACATGGCCGGCCGTGGTACGGATATTAAACTGGATGAAGAGTCCAGAGCCATCGGAGGACTGAAGATTATCGGTACGGAACGTCATGAATCGAGACGTATTGATAACCAGCTGCGCGGCCGATCCGGACGTCAGGGAGATCCCGGTGAATCCAGATTCTATATTTCCTTGGAAGACGATTTGATGCGTTTATTCGGATCAGAGCGTTTGGTGAGCATGTTCAGCGCATTGGGTGTGCCGGAAGGCGAGCAGATCGAGCATAAGATGCTTTCTAATGCCATTGAAAAAGCTCAGATGAAGATCGAGAGCAATAACTACGGTATTCGTGAAAACCTTCTGAAATACGATGAAGTAATGAACGAACAGCGTGAGATCATATATGAAGAGAGACTCAAAGTATTAGACGGAGAGAACATGAGAGATCTGATTCTCAAGATGATAACCGATATCGTTGAGAATTCCGTAGATTTGTCTATTTCTGATGAGCAGACCCCGGATGCATGGGATCTGGCTGAGCTGAACACCCTGCTTCTTCCTGTAATTCCGTTAAAACCGGTGACATTAGACGATGAGCAGAGAAAGCATATGAAGAAGGATGAGCTGAAGCATATGCTGAAAGAGGAAGCCATCAAGCTTTATGAGGTTAAGGAAGCGGAATTCCCTGAGGCGGAGCAGATTCGTGAGATCGAGCGTGTAATTCTTCTGAAAGTCATTGATAACAAGTGGATGTCCCATATCGATGATATGGAGCAGCTGAGACAGGGTATCGGCCTTCAGGCTTATGGACAGCGAGATCCGCTTGTAGAGTATAAGATGAGCGGTTATGAGATGTTCGATGCGATGACTGCCGCAATCTGCGAAGATACGGTAAGGATTCTGTTCCATATCCGCGTAGAGCAGAAGGTGGAGAGAGAGCCTGCAGCTAAGGTAACCGGAACCAATAAGGATGACAGCGTTGCCAACGCTCCTAAAAAACGTGAGGAACAGAAGGTCTATCCAAACGATCCATGTCCGTGCGGCAGCGGTAAGAAATATAAACAGTGCTGCGGACGTATGAAATTATAGTAACAGAAAAGCCGGTAAGGGCAGAAAGAGACAGGTGGAAGCTGTATTTTAAGCAGTTCCGCCTGTCTTTTTCTGCCCTTTCAAAAAGCATTGGGGTTGACAAGCTTTATAGGAATTGTGTATGATTAGACGTACTATAAATAATGCTAAAACCTTGAGTTTAGCAGTGAAAGAGGGTGACACAGTGGTAGAGTTAGATCAGTTTAAGTACACATTATCAACATTTGAAAAACCATTAGTGGAAGTGAGGGATTCACTTTGACTTAGATGCTAAGTTAAAGAGAATTGACGAACTCGATAAATCGATGGAAGAACCGGGATTCTGGGACGACGCGGACAAATCCACAAAACTGGTGCGGGAAGCGAAGAACTTAAAGGATACGGTGGAAACTTACAACGGCCTGGAACGCCAGTTTGAGGATATCCAGGTCATGATTGAGATGGGATATGAAGAAAATGACCCGTCTCTGATTCCTGAGATTCAGGAAATGCTGGATGAATTTACGAAGACCCTGGATAAGATCAGGATTCAGACGCTTTTGTCCGGCGAATACGACAACTGCAGCGCGATTGTCAGACTGAACGCGGGCGCAGGAGGTACCGAATCCTGTGACTGGTGCAGCATGCTGTACCGGATGTACTGCAGGTGGGCGGATTCGAAGGGATATACCACAGAAGTTCTGGATTATCTGGATGGAGATGAGGCCGGAATTAAGTCCGTTACCGTTCAGATCAACGGTGAAAATGCCTTCGGCTATCTGAAATCAGAGCGTGGCGTTCACCGCCTTGTCCGCATATCGCCGTTTAATGCGGCGGGCAAACGGCAGACTTCTTTTGTATCCTGCGACGTTATGCCGGATATTGAAGAGGATCTGGATGTGGAGATCAATCAGGATGACCTGCGGATTGATACCTACCGTTCCAGCGGCGCCGGCGGACAGCACATCAATAAGACGTCATCGGCTATCCGTATTACCCATATTCCAACCGGAGTTGTGGTTCAGTGCCAGAATGAGCGTTCCCAGTTCCAGAATAAGGACAAGGCCATGCAGATGCTGAAAGCCAAACTGTTTTTACTGAAGCAGCAGGAGAATGTGGAGAAATTATCCGATATCCGCGGCGATGTAAAAGAGATCGGCTGGGGAAACCAGATCAGGTCTTATGTGCTTCAGCCCTATACCATGGTAAAAGACCACAGAACTGGCGAAGAAAGCGGCAATGTGGCCAGTGTTCTGGACGGAAATATCGACCAGTTTACCAGCGCATATCTGAAATGGGTCAGCTTAGGATGCCCGGATCAAAAGGCCTCAGAATAAGTTTTGTCGAAAAAAAGGTTGCATCTCCTGGGAAAATATGTTAATATCTTCCTCGTGAGCACAAATGTATTTCAAGCGCGCACAGACATTGCAGAGCAAGGTTTGTGCGCTTTGTGTACATAGAGGTACAGAGGGAGCAATTTTATGGAAGATAAAAGTAAGTATTTTGTGGTGAAACAAAAAGCGGTGCCGGATGTACTGCTGAAGGTTGTGGAAGCGAAGAAGCTTTTGGAATCAGAGCGGGCGATTACGGTACAGGAAGCCACCGATAAAGTGGGTATCAGCAGAAGTTCTTTTTATAAGTACAAGGATGATATTTTTCCATTTTACGACAACACGAAAGGAAAGACGGTAACCTTTGTTTTACAGATGGATGATGAGCAGGGTCTGCTGTCGGATCTTCTTCATATTGTTGCCCTGTATAAGGCGAATATCCTTACAATCCATCAGAGTATTCCTGTGAATGGAGTTGCAACTCTGACCCTGAGCGTGGAAGTTTTATCCAATACGGGTAATGTCTCCAAGATGGTAGAGGAGATAGAGGAGCAAAAAGGAATTCATTATGTAAAGATTTTAGCAAGAGAATAAAACGCCGCTCTCGGTGGCAGAATGAGAGGATAGTATGATAAGTGTTGCGATAATGGGATATGGTACAATTGGTTCAGGTGTGGCTGAGATTCTGGAGAAAAACCAGGACGTGATCGCAAAAAGAGCGGGCCAGGAAGTTACTTTAAAATATGTGCTGGATTTAAGAGAGTTTCCGGATTCACCGGTGGCTGATAAGATCGTTCATGATTTTGCCGTAATCGAGCAGGACCCGGACGTTCAGGTTGTGGTTGAGACCATGGGCGGCCTGAATCCCTCTTATCCGTTTGTAAAAGCATGTCTTCAGGCCGGAAAGCATGTGGCAACGTCCAATAAGGCGTTGGTTGCAGCCTATGGCACAGAACTGCTTCAGATTGCCAAAGAACATAATGTCAACTTTTTCTTTGAAGCCAGCGTAGGAGGCGGCATTCCGATTATCCGTCCGCTTTACCGCTGTCTGATGGGGGAAAAGATTGAAGAGATCACAGGCATTTTAAACGGAACCACCAATTATATACTGACAAAGATGGATAAAGAAGGAGCTTCTTTTGAAGGGGCGCTGAAAGAAGCCCAGGATCTTGGGTATGCGGAGAGAAATCCGGAAGCGGATGTGGAAGGCCACGATACCTGCAGAAAGATCGCGATTCTGACGGCTATGGCTACCGGGAAAGAAGTTAATTTTGAAGATATTTATACGGAAGGCATTACGAAGATCACGGATGTGGACTTTAAATATGCGGATAAGATGGGAACATCCGTGAAATTATTCGGTTCCAGCCGCATGGGAGAAGAAAAGATCCATGCATGGGTGGCTCCGGTTATGATCGGACCGGAACATCCGCTGTATTCTGTAACCGATGTATTTAACGGAATTCTGGTGAAGGGCAATATGCTGGGAACCACCATGTATTACGGAAGCGGAGCAGGAAAACTGCCTACCGCCAGCGCCGTAGTGGCCGATATTATCGAAGCGGCCCAGAATGCAGACAGACATGTGGAAATGGGCTGGGATGATGAAAGGCTGGAGATCGCAGATATGAGCACTTCCGCTCACCGTTATTTTGTGAGAGTAGAAGGAAAAGCGGCGGATAAAGCGGAGAATATGAAAGCGGTATTTGGTGAAGCTGAGTTTATAGAATTGGAGAACATGGATGAATTTGCAGTCCTGACCCCTGTTCTTACGGAAGCCGCACTTCAGGAAAAGATCGCCGGAATATCCGGTGTCAGACAGCTTATCCGCGCAGAACTTGCTTAGGAAAGAACAGGAAGGACAACAGATCAAATGTTAGTTGTTAAAAAGTTCGGAGGAAGCTCCGTTGCTGATAAAGATAGAATATTTAACGTGGCCAGACGGTGCGTGGAGGACTACAACAAGGGATATGACGTGGTAGTGGTGCTGTCGGCTATGGGAAAGACCACGGACCGCCTGATTCAGGAGGCCCATGAGATCAATCCTCATCCTCCGAAACGAGAGATGGATATGCTTTTAGTCACCGGAGAACAGATCTCCGTTGCCATGATGTCCATGGCCATGCATTCGCTGGGAATACCGGCTGTTTCTCTGAATGCGTCACAGATTCAGATGCAGACCACTTCTTCTTATGGAATGGCCAAACTGAAAAAGATCGATACGGAGAGAATCCGTCACGAACTGGAAGCCCGCAAGATCGTAATCGTCACCGGATTCCAGGGAGTGAATAAGTTTGACGATATGACCACCTTAGGCCGGGGCGGTTCGGATACCACGGCTGTGGCACTGGCCGCAGTTCTTCACGCAGATGCCTGTGAAATCTATACGGATGTGGACGGCGTTTACACTGCCGATCCCCGCATTGTGCCCAATGCAAAGAAATTGACAGAGGTATCCTATGACGAGATGCTGGAATTTGCGTCTCTCGGAGCCAAGGTTCTTCATAACCGTTCTGTTGAAATGGCGAAAAAGTATGGAGTACAGCTGGTAGTTCTGTCCAGTCTTACAAGGGCGGAAGGAACTGTCGTGAAGGAGGGATCTAAGATGGAAAGAATGTTAGTGAGCGGCGTTGCAGCCGATAAAAATACGGCGCGGATTTCCGTGCTTGGAGTAAAAAATGAACCGGGAACCGCATTTAAGCTGTTCAATCTTCTGGCTAAAAATGGTATTAATGTGGATATCATCATCCAGTCAATCGGACGCAATTCCAGTAAGGACATCTCCTTTACTGTAGCTCGCACCGATCTGGAAGATGCGCTTACCCTGTTAAATGCCAATAGGGAGCTGATCACAGCTCAGGATATTCAGAGCGAAGAGACTGTTTCCAAGATTTCAATTATCGGAGCGGGCATGACCAGCAATCCGGGTGTGGCTGCTAAGATGTTTGAAGCGCTTTACAGCGCCAATGTCAATATTAAAATGATCGCTACTTCAGAAATCCGCATTACGGTGCTGATCGATGAAGTGGACACCAACAGAGCCATGAGAGTGGTTCACGACGCATTTGACCTGGCGGATTAATTATGATTGAAACGATTTTTTATATTTTAGGCAGAATTTTAAGGCAGGGAGTTCCCTGCCTGTTTCACCTTATTACCGGGCTTTACTGTCCGGGCTGCGGCGGCACTAGAGCGGCCCGCTATCTGCTTCATGGGCAGATTATGAAAAGCTTTTGGTATCATCCGCTGGTGCTTTATATGGCGGTGGTGGGGAGCGTGGAATTCATCACTTTTGTGCTCTCCAAGATACAAAAAAAGCCCCAGCTGTATCTGGGGCACATGGTTACGTTCACCAATATCGGTGTGGTTATCGTGATTCTGAATATGATTGTGAAAAACTTCATGCTCGTATTTTTGGGGATTGATCCCCTGCCTTAAACTTACTGAACCGGAGCAGACGGGAAGAGATTCTGGTACTGCTCCATCATTGTGTTATACATTTCATTATACATCTTTGCAAATGCAGGATCGGTTCTGATTAAAACTCCAACCATATAGATATAAGCGACAATAAAAATGCTGATCAAAATTGCTCCAATAGACAACACAAGGCCGGCGACTGCAACTCCCTCAAACGGTTTTCCTTTTTTGGAGAAGATAGCTAAAAGAAGGCCTACGACGCCGAGAAAGAACTGAAAAGGCGGTATACAGCAGCTTATGACTGCAAAAATACCTACAATCAGGGAAGCTGACGCCATGGTGTTCTTTTCTTTTTTCAATGGGGTGTTCGGTGTCTGATTTATATAATTGTTGTCCATCATCTTGTTTTCCTCCGGTATACTCTGTCATTATTTCCTCTGCTGATTGTAGCATGAAATAATACCGCTGTCCATAGATGGCTTTCACTCATTTGGGACAGGAAGCCCGCAGGCAGTCCGCCGTCAGCGTTTTCGCGCTATGCAGCATCTCCAGCGGCGTGCCTGTGAATACCACTTGGCCGCCGTTTTTTCCGCCGTCCGGGCCGATGTCGATGATCCAGTCCGCCTGCTTCATCACATCCAAATTGTGCTCGATCACCACCAGCGTGTTTCCACGGGACACGATCATATCAAAGAGCTTTAAGAGATTTTGAATATCGGACAGATGCAAGCCGGTGGTTGGCTCGTCCATAACGACGATGCCGCCCCGCTTGCTCAGGTTCTTCGCCAGTTTGATTCGTTGGCGTTCGCCGCCGGAGAGAGTACTGAGGGGCTGGCCCAGTGTCAAGTAGGAAAGACCTACCTGCTCCATCACTTTCAGGTGCTTTTTAATTTTGGCATCTTCGAACACCTTCAGTGCTTGGGACGCGGTCAGGCCCAGCAGTTCCACAATATTCTTTCCCTTGTAGGTACAGGCAAGGGCCTCCTCATTATACCGAACGCCGCCGCAGGCCTCGCACTCTGTCACGATGGGGTCCATGAAGGCCAGCTCGGTGACGATGACGCCCTTGCCGCCGCACACTGGGCAGGCCCCGGCGGAGTTAAAACTGAACAGACTGTCCGGCTTGCCGCTCTCACGTGCCATCAGTTTACGAATTTCATCGAAAAAGCCAAGATAGGAGGCAGGGGTGGAGCGGTTGGTGGCCGTGATGGGTCCCTGGTCTATCATCACAAGATCGCTTTTGTAGAGATTTGCAAACACCTGGGAGATCAGGGTGCTCTTGCCCGATCCGGCCACGCCGGTCACCACAGTCATGATGCCCAGGGGAATGTCTACGTCCACATGCTTCAAGTTGTGTAGGCAGGCATCCCGGACCGGCAGGCTGCCTGTCGCTTGACGGGGCGTCTCTTTGATGGGAAGCACCTGACACATAGCCCGCCCGGTCAGGGTGTCGGCCCGGAGCAATTCCGGGTAACTGCCCGCGAATACAATTTTCCCGCCGTTTTGTCCGGCCCCCGGCCCCACGTCGATCACATGGTCGGCAATGGAAATCACATCCTTGTCATGCTCAACAACCAGGACAGTATTGCCCTTGTCCCGCAGCTGCCGGAGTAAATTGTTCATGCGGTAAACGTCGCGGGGGTGCATCCCTGCACTGGGCTCGTCAAAGATATAGGTCATGCCGGTCAGACAACTGCCCATATACCGCACCAGCTTGAGCCGCTGGGCCTCCCCGCCGGACAGGGAGGGCGTTTCCCGGTTCAAATGCAGGTAGGGCAGGCCAATCTCGATCATCCGGTCCAGGCCCTCGATGATAGTCTGAACCAGGACGCTTACCGTCTGGTCGGTGATCTGCGTCAATACAGCCCGAAGCTGGGTCAGCTCCATGCCGCAGAAATCCGCAATAGAATATCCATTAATCTTGCAGCTCAGGGCGGCCTCGTTCAGCCGCTTCCCGTGGCAGTCGGTACACTCCATCTCGGCAACCAGGCTTTGGGACTTCTCCCGGGTGTGTTTGCTCTTATTGCTGATATCCCGGTTCAAAAGTGTCTTGGTGTACTTATGGTACAGCCCGGTAACCTTCGGGTTTTCCGGCTCGCCCTTGCTGTCTCGGGAGCCGTAGAGCAGGAGGTTATATTCCTCGACGGAATATGCCCGGATGGGCTTATCCAGGTCGAACAGGCCGGACTGGGCATACTGCTTCCAGTACCAGGAGCCGGGCCGGTAGAGGGAATCCTTGACACAGCCCTCATTCCAGGATTTATCCAGATCCAGAATCGCCTCCACGTCCACTTTGGTGATTTTACCCAGGCCGGAGCAGGTTTTGCACATGCCATTGGGGTCATTGAAGGAAAAGTAGGAAGCCGTTCCCACAAAGGGCTTTCCGATGCGGGAAAACAGGAGGCGGAGACTGGCGTACAGGCCGCTGATGGTTCCCACGGTGGAACGGGCGTTCCCGCCCAAAGGGGATTGGTCCACTATCACCGAGGCCGTCAGGTTGTCGATGCGCTCCACCGCCGGTTTCGGGTATTTCGGCAGTCTGGACCTCACGAAGGCTGGGTAGGTGGCGTTCATCTGCCGCTGGGATTCGGCGGCGATGGTATCAAAAACGATGCTGGACTTACCGGAGCCTGACACCCCGGTAAACACTGTAATTTTTTCCTTTGGAATGCGGAATGTGACGTGCTTCAAATTGTTTTGAGTCAGACCATGCACAAGAATATCCGTCATTATATTACACCTCTTTTCATTTTCTCTTTTAGTATTCTAATCTTGATGGTTTCCACGTTATAGTGTATCAAAGGAGAATATCCCATTCATGACACTTTTTGCTGAATTTTTGGCTCTGGAGATAAAACGTGCGGTATGGTATCATAGAATTGCCGGGAGGAGGTGCCATTTTGAAAGAAATATCCCCTTTAGAAAGGGCAATCGAATATATAGAAAACCATCTGAATGAAAATATTGGTTTGAGCGATGTGTCAAGCGAGACAGGATATTCCTACTATCACATGACACGTCTGTTTTCTTCCGTATTAGGAGAATCTGTTGGCCGTTACATCAACCGGCGCAGGCTGTATAACGCCTCGAAAAAGCTGATCCATTCCGATCAGCGGGTCATTGATATTGCGTTTGACTGCGGGTTTGAATCACCAGAGGCTTTCAGCCGGGCATTTAAGGCCGCTTTTGGCAGCAGCCCAATCGATTACCGAAGGGCAGGACTTGACCTTATAGTGAACGCCAAGAGGGAATTAGCCCCGGAAGATGTGGGCCATATTGCGAATAATATCTCGCGCTCGCCCGAATTTGTGATGCGCAAGGAGACAAGGGTGGCAGGACTCAGGGGAACAACCTCTCTTTCTGATAACCGGCTTCCCGGATTGTGGGCGGAGTTCACGTGTCTCCATAAAGAACTGTTTATGGCAGCTGGCGCAGGGTATGGCATTTGTGAAACGCAGCAGACTGCCTATACAAAAGATGGGGATGTTTTGTTTGCAGTCATGGTGGGATGCCCAGTGAACGATTTTGACAGTCTGCCACAATCATTATCATTGGACAAAAAAGTTTTACGGGCAGGAAAGTATGCAGTTTTTTCCCACCGGGGAACCTTGGCGAACTTGTTCAAAACATATCAGTACATCTTCGGAACATGGCTGCCGGCAGCGGGAATGGAACTGGACGACCGCGAGGACTTTGAAGTTTATGAGCGAGAGGTGCTGTCGTTCGATGATCCTGATAATGAAGTTAAAATTTATATACCAGTAAAATGAGAAGAAACAATGCTCAATTTTTCATATCACGTCTTTCTGTCAGCCGCAATACTTAAATCCCCGTGGTCACTGGCGGCCCGCCCTGCGGACGCTTTACCGGGCGCGGCCCGATGGAATGGCACAGAGCGGGAACAGCGTCAATTATGGGGAAAGTCGATGGTTGCATATCGGGGAAGGATGAATTATAATAGGCTAATCGAGACTAATGATGGAGTTGAAAAGATGGATATTATTAAGACATTACATGAAGAACTGAATATCAGCCGCAGCCAGGCAGAAGCGGCAGTGAAATTAATTGATGAAGGAAATACCATACCTTTTATTGCCAGGTACCGTAAAGAGGCGACCGGTTCCCTGAACGATGAAGTGCTGAGGGACTTGGACGAGCGCCTGCGGTATTTGAGAAATCTGGAGGAGAAAAAGGAACAGGTTATCTCATCCATCCGGGATCAGGAAAAATTGACTCCTGAATTAGAAAAGAAGATCCGGGAAGCGGCGACTCTTGTTGCGGTTGAAGATTTATACCGTCCGTACCGCCCAAAACGGAGAACCAGGGCGATGATTGCAAAGGAAAAGGGACTCGAGCCATTGGCGGATCTCATCTCCATGCAGATGGTGAAGGAGCCGCTTGATAAGCTGGCGGCCGAATATGTGTCGGAAGAAAAGGGTGTGGCCAATGTAGAGGAAGCGATTGCGGGAGCGAAGGATATTCTGGCGGAACGCATTTCCGATCAGGCCGAATACCGTACATTTATTAGAAATATGACGATCAACAATGGAAGCATCCAGTCCTCAGCCAAGACGGAGGGAACAGAATCCGTCTATGAGATGTATTATGCATATGAAGAACCGATCCGCAAGGTGGCAGGGCACCGTGTGCTGGCATTAAACCGTGGAGAAAGTGAAAAGATTCTCAATGTGAAGGTGCTGGCTCCGGAAGAGAGAATTCTTGGATATCTGGAAAAACAGGTGATTGTCAATGACAATCCATATACAAAACCGCTTCTTAAAGAAGTGGCGGAAGACAGCTACAAGCGTCTGATCGGCCCGGCGATTGAGCGGGAGATCAGAAATGACCTCACTGAGAAAGCCGAGGACGGCGCGATCAAGATATTCGGCAAGAACTTAGAACAGCTTCTGATGCAGCCGCCAATTGTAAACCGGGTGGTGCTGGGCTGGGACCCGGCGTTCCGTACCGGCTGTAAGCTGGCTGTGGTGGACGGCACCGGAAAGGTTCTGGATACCGTGGTGATCTATCCTACCGCACCTCAGAATAAGGTGGAAGAATCCAAGGCAATACTGAAAAAACTGATTAAAAAATATAATGTTTCCCTGATTTCCGTAGGAAACGGTACGGCATCCAGAGAATCTGAGATGATTATTGTGGATTTATTAAAGGAGATACCGGAACACGTCCAGTATGTGATTGTCAATGAAGCGGGGGCTTCGGTATATTCTGCCAGCAAGCTGGCAACAGAGGAATTCCCTAATTTCGATGTTGGACAGAGAAGCTCGGTTTCCATTGCGCGCCGCCTTCAGGACCCGCTTTCCGAATTGGTAAAGATTGATCCTAAGTCCATCGGCGTGGGACAGTACCAGCATGATATGAACCAGAAACATCTGAGCGAAACCCTTCAGGGCGTGGTGGAAGACTGTGTAAATAAAGTCGGCGTGGACTTAAACACGGCTTCCGCATCCCTGTTGGAATACATTTCCGGCATTACTAAGGCGATTGCCAAGAATATAGTGGCTTACCGGGAAGAAAACGGGGCGTTTACCAACCGGAAGCAGCTGCTGAAAGTGGCAAAGCTGGGGCCGAAGGCATTTGAGCAGTGCGCCGGATTTATGAGGATTCAGGGAGGAGACAACCCGTTAGACGGAACTTCCGTCCATCCGGAGAGCTATGAAGCGGCTAAGACGCTGCTGGAGCGTTTGGGATACCGTCCGGAGGAGATTGCAGCCGGAGGATTAAAGGGGATCAGCAAAAAAGTTCTGGATTACAAGAAGATGGCGGCAGAGCTGGGACTTGGTGAGATCACGTTGGAAGATATTGTAAAAGAGCTTGAAAAACCGGCCAGAGATCCCCGTGATGAGATGCCAAAGCCGATTTTAAGAACGGATGTGCTGGAGATGAAGGATCTGACCGTGGGCATGATCTTAAAGGGAACTGTGAGAAATGTAATCGATTTTGGAGCATTTGTGGACATCGGAGTTCACCAGGACGGCCTTGTTCATATATCCGAGATGACGGAAAAATATATCAAGCATCCCATGGAAGTGGTCAGCGTAGGCGATATCGTGGAAGTGAAAGTGATCAGCATTGACCTGGCTAAAAAACGGATCGGGCTTTCCATGAAACTGTAATAACATGGTAAATGATAAGGGGTAAAAGGAGAAGAATATGGACCAGAGAAAATATAATTTTGACGAAATAATTGACAGAACCGGAACCCATTGTTTGAAGTTTGACCGCCTTCCTGAGGGGGCTCCGGCAGATGCTCTGCCGTTATGGGTGGCGGATATGGATTTCCCGTGTGCAGATCCGATACTGGACGCTCTGCACGCCCGCATTGACCGCAAAATCTTCGGGTATACCACCTATGATAACGGGGAGGGAAAAGCGGCGGTATGCGGCTGGTTTAAAAAACGTTTTGACTGGGATGTGGATGCGGATGATATCTTTTTCAGCCCTGGCGTGGTTCCGGCAATCGCATATCTGATCAATGCTTTGACGGAAAAGGGGGACGGGGTTGTAATTCAGAGGCCGGTCTATTATCCTTTTACAAAAAAGATTGAAGCAAACGGACGCAGAGTGGTCAATAACTCTCTGCTCTATGAAAATGGCGTTTACCGCATGGATTATGAGGATCTGGAGAAGAAGCTGGCGGAACCGTCCAATAAAGGCATGATTTTATGCAGCCCACACAATCCGGTAGGGCGCGTTTGGAAGACGGAAGAACTGAAAAAAGTGGTGGAAATCTGTCAAAAATATGATAAATGGATTATTTCCGACGAAATTCATTTTGACCTGACGAGAATCGGAGTGGTGCATCATCCGCTTTTGAAGATTGCTCCGGAATATAAAGACAGGATTATCGTATGTACGGCGCCCAGCAAAACATTTAACCTGGCCGGCATGCATACCTCCAATATTGTGATATCCAACCCGGAATATAAAAAGATTTGGCGTCAGGTGGTGGACGAGTGTTTTTCCGCATCGGATTGTAATCCGTTCGGTCTTGCGGCAGAGATTGCCGCTTACAATGACGGTGAAAACTGGCTGGAACAGGTGAGAGAATATCTGGATAAAAATATTGACTATGTCAAAGAGTTTGTGGCCCGGAATCTGCCGAAAGCGAAGATGGTGGAAGCGGAAGGAACATACCTTGTCTGGATAGATTTTAACGGTTATGAAAAAGACTGCAAAAAATTGGAAGAGTTGATGCAGAAGAAGGCGAAAGTGGCATTGGACGAAGGATACATTTTCGGCGAAGAGGGCTCAGGGTTTGAGCGGATTAATGTGGCATGCGCCAGAAGCGTTCTGACCGATTGTATGGAACGCATTAAGGCGGCGCTGGATAATTAGAAAGGTGATTATAACAGATGGCAGATCAAAAGACATTTTCATTTAATGTGCAGCTGACGGTTAAGGAATTATGGCAGTTTTCCCTGTATCACTCTTATAAGGGACTTATGGGGATTTTCAATGTGCTGTTTACCATAGCCGCGCTCTATGTGCTGATTATGAACTGGACCGGCATGACGGTAAGCCAGAAGGTGCTCATGATTTTATGCGTTCTCATGTTTACCGTGATACAGCCGTTTATGCTGTATCTGAAAGCGGCCCGCCAGTCAAAGGTTCCGGCTGTAAAAGAACCGATGCAGCTGTTGTTTACAAAGGAATCAATCAGCATTGCGCAGGCCGGACAGGAAGCGGTTGTGGCCTGGGACCAGGTGGGACGGGTGGAAGGAACTCCTTTCATGCTGATCTTTTACATGGACCGGGTTCACGCATATCTGATTCCAAAAAGTCTTATGGGCGCTCAGGAAGCGGAGTTCAGAGCCTTGATACGGGAATGTCTTCCTAAGGCCAGATATAAGAGAGTGTAGTGGAGGTACGGATCATGATCCTGGAAACATATAGGCCGGAGGAGACATTTGAGTTAGGGGAAAAGCTGGGGGCGGAGGCGAAAACGGGAGAGATCTACTGCTTAAATGGAGATTTGGGAGTGGGAAAAACCGTGTTTACCCAGGGGTTTGCCAAAGGGCTTGGAATTGAAGAACCGGTGAACAGCCCCACATTTACCATCGTGCAGCAGTATGAGGAAGGACGCTTGAACCTGTATCATTTCGACGTTTACCGGATCGGAGATGTGTCCGAGATGGATGAAATCGGCTATGAGGACTGTTTCTACGGGGAAGGGGTCTGCCTGATCGAATGGTCTGACCTGATTGAAGAGATACTTCCTGCTGATGTGATAAAAGTCAAGATTGAAAAGGATTTGGAAAAGGGATTTGATTACCGCAAAATTACGGTAACAGGAAAGGCATGAGATTCAGATGAGAATATTAGGAATAGAGAGTTCGTCTCTGGTTGCGTCTGTGGCGGTGGTTACGGATGATATCCTGACGGCGGAATATACCGTGAATTTTAAGAAGACCCATTCGCAGACTCTGCTACCCATGATCGACGAGATGATGAAGCTTTTGGAGATCGGACCGGAAACTGTGGATGCCATTGCGGTATCCGGCGGACCGGGATCATTTACCGGACTGCGGATCGGTTCGGCTACGGCGAAGGGTTTGGGCCTGGCGCTGGGAAAACCGTTGATTCATGTGCCGACTGTGGATGCTATGGCTTATAACCTGTACAGTTCTTCCGCTTTGATCTGTCCGATCATGGACGCCAGAAGGAACCAGGTGTATACCGGCCTGTATCATTATAAAGACCGGTTTGAAATCGTTAAGGAACAGTGCCCCATGGATATGGGAGTTCTGGCGGCAGAATTAAACGACAGGGGAGAAAAGGTGATTTTCCTCGGAGACGGGGTGCCTGTATATAAAGAGCAGATTGAAAAATTGCTGACCGTTCCCTATGATTTTGCACCGGCCCATATGAACCGGCAGAGAGCCGGAGCGGTGGCCGCATTGGGAGCCGTGTATTACCGGGAAGGCAGAATTGAGACGGCGGCGGATCACGGCCCGGATTACCTGAGAAAATCCCAGGCGGAACGGGAGCGGGCAGGAGAGACGTTATGATCCGCAGAATGGAAGTTCGGGATATAGACCGTGTGGAGGAGCTGGAAAATGCCTGTTTTCATGATCCCTGGTCCAAAAAACTTTTGGCTCAGGGACTGGAGTGCAGCCTGGACCGGTATTTCGTCCTGGAAGAAGACGGCTTATTGAAGGGGTATTCTGTGCTCCGGGTGATCGCAGACGAAGGCGAGATCCAGAGGATTGCAGTATGGCCTGAGATGCGCCGCCAGGGCTGCGGTAAGAAACTTATGGATGCGATGGTCAACTCTGCCAGGGAAAACAAGGTTTCAGACCTCATCCTGGAAGTCCGCGCAGGCAACCTTGGAGCCATCAGCCTATATAAATCCTATGGTTTTCAAAAAGAGGGTGAACGGAAGAATTATTACACCGGTCCTACGGAGGATGCATGGCTGATGCGGCTCAGGGAAATTTGCAGGAATTACCAGTAAAATCAGTCAAAAGAAGAATTATAATGTAGGGGTATCCTGTAGGGTACTCCTTTTTGCTTCTCCGGGAAATGAACCGCATCGGAAATCATTTCAGAAGAGGAAAAGGAATGCTTTCGTATGGGAGAACATTGGAGCTGGAAAAGAAAGGTGAGGTTAACATGAGGAAGTACAAAAGTGACGGACAACTGGAAAGTGTAGTATGCAATTGCTGTGCGAAGAGATTGGTGGTGAAAGGAGGAATTGTCAGAGAAGGCGTGATGGCGGTTAACCATGCATGGGACTTTTTTTCGGAAAAGGATGGCGAGATTCATCATTTCGATCTGTGTGAAACGTGTTACGACGAATTAATACAGGGGTTCCGGGTGGATGTGGACATTGAAGAACAGATTGAAATGTTATAGACGGGAAATGCAGCACCTACTTGATTAATAGAAGCGGTTTGTGTTATCATTTCAGGTGAGACTTTTAGAAGATCTGGAAATGGGGATTATTATGTTGGATATTTGTTTATTGGGCACCGGCGGTATGATGCCGCTTCCTTACCGCTGGCTGACCTCAATGATGGCGCGCTGCGATGGCAGCAGCCTGTTGATAGATTGTGGTGAAGGAACACAGATTGCGTTGAAGGAAAAGGGCTGGAGCCCGAAACCCATCGATGTGATCTGTTTTACGCATTATCATGCTGACCATATCAGCGGTCTTCCTGGTTTGCTTTTGACCATGGGCAATGCAGAACGGACGGAACCGCTTCTGTTAATCGGGCCTAAGGGTCTGGAACGGGTGGTAACAGCTCTGAGAACCATAGCGCCGGAACTGCCGTTTCCGCTTCGCTTCCTGGAACTGAGCGAACCGAGGGAACGGATGAACGTAGGCCCTTATATTCTGGATGCTTATCGTGTGAATCATAATGTGGTCTGCTATGGATATTCTATTTCTATTCCGAGAGCAGGAAAATTCGATGTGGAACGGGCCAAATCCCAGGGCGTGCCCATGAAAATATGGAGCCGCCTGCAAAAAGGCGAGCACGTGGAGATTGACGGAACGTCCTATACCCCGGATATGGTATTGGGGCCGCAGCGCCGGGGATTAAAGGTTACTTACTGTACGGATACCAGACCGGTTCCCGTAATTGCAGAATATGCAAAAGAAGCGGATCTGTTTATCTGTGAGGGAATGTACGGAGAAGACGGAAAAGAAGCGAAAGCCAGAGAGTACAAGCATATGACTATGTACGAAGCTGCGCGGCTTGCAAAGGAAGCACAGCCTAAGCAGATGTGGCTGACGCATTACAGCCCTTCTCTTACAAGGCCGGACGAGTTTATCGACAAGGTCCGTGACATTTTCCCGGGAAGTAAAGCGGCCAGAGACGGCTGGACACTGGAATTGGAATTCGATGAAGATTAATGATGGAATAAACCGGCCGTGTAAACCTGGGCCGGCTGCAGCAGAATGAGAGGATATTATGAAGAAGCATACGACAGACGAAGACGTATTGATATTGGCAATTGAAAGCTCCTGTGATGAAACGGCCGCATCTGTGGTTAAAAATGGCCGCCAGGTGCTGTCCAATGTGATCTCATCCCAAATCGCCCTTCATACTCTGTACGGAGGAGTGGTGCCTGAGATCGCATCCAGGAAACATATAGAAAAGATTAATCAAGTGATAGAGGAGGCCCTTTTGCAGGCTGGAGTCACTTTGGAGGAGATCACTGCGGTTGGAGTCACTTATGGACCCGGACTGGTAGGCGCTCTTTTGGTAGGCGTGGCGGAAGCCAAGGCAATCGCCTATGCTGCGAAAAAGCCTTTGGTGGGCGTTCATCATATCGAAGGCCATGTGTCCGCTAATTTTATCGAACATCCTGATTTGGAGCCGCCGTTTGTATGCCTGATTGTTTCTGGAGGCCATACTCATCTGGTAATCGTAAAAGATTACGGAGAATTCGAGATTTTGGGAAGGACCAGAGACGACGCTGCAGGGGAAGCATTTGACAAGGTGGCCCGTTCCGTGGGATTAGGGTATCCGGGCGGACCGAAAGTGGACAAAGCTGCAAAAGAAGGAAACAAGCATGCGGTGGAATTTCCCAGGGCAAAAGTGGAGGGCGCGCCGTATGATTTCAGCTTCAGCGGTTTGAAATCGGCGGTTTTAAATTATATCAACCACGCCCAGATGAAGGGAGAAGAGATCAATGTGGCCGATTTGGCCGCTTCTTTCCAGAATGCGGTAGTGGAAGCGCTGGTAAGCAGGGCCGTGGCCGCTGCAAAGGAATTTGGCTATGATAAGCTGGCGATTGCCGGCGGCGTAGCGTCCAATTCCGCCTTGCGTGAAGCCATGAAAGAAGCCTGTGAAAAAGAACATTTGAGTTTTTATTATCCATCCCCCATCTTTTGTACAGATAATGCGGCTATGATAGGAGTTGCTGCTTATTATGAATATATCAACGGCACGCGCCATGGATGGGATCTCAATGCGGTGCCGAATCTGAAGCTGGGAGAGCGGTAATCTGATGGAACACACGAGAAGCGCGGCAATCGTGCTGGCAGCAGGCCAGGGCAAACGGATGCACAGCAAAATACAAAAGCAATATATGATGTTGAGGGAAAAGCCTCTTCTATATTATGCGCTTAACGCATTTGAAAAAAGTGAAGTGGACGACGTGATCGTGGTTGTGGGCGCTGGAGAAATCCAGTTCTGCAGAGAGCATATTATAGAAAAATATGGTTTTACAAAAGTGAGAGCCGTGGTGGAAGGCGGAAAAGAACGTTACCATTCCGTTTACCAGGGAATCAGGGCTGTTGAAAATTGTGATTACGTATTGATCCATGACGGCGCAAGGCCATTGGTGGATGAATCCATGATAGCATCAGCTTTGGATTCAGTCAGAACATATCAGGCTTGTGTGGTGGGAATGCCGGTGAAGGATACGGTGAAAGTTGCGGATGACAATGGTTACTCACAGTCAACGCCGGACCGGTCAAAGTTGTGGGCGGTTCAGACACCCCAGGCATTCTCTTTTGAACTGGTGCGGGGGGCCTATGAAAAACTGTTTGAAAAGGACGAGTATCAGATAGGCGTAACCGACGATGCGATGGTGGTGGAACAGATGACCGGACACCGTGTAAAACTCATTGAAGGAAGCTACGAAAATATAAAGGTAACCACTCCTGAAGATGTGTCTGTAGCGGAGGTTTTTCTTCAAAATAGGGGCATTTGAAATTTTTTCAAAAAAGTTTTATTTACTTATTGACAGAACGTGTTTTAGATGATAGAATATCCAAGTCGCTGCGAAATACGCGAATTAAAAAGAAAAAAGTACTTGACAAAAAGTCACTTTTTGTTTAAAATAGAAAAGCACGTTTGGAGAGGTATCGAAGTGGTCATAACGAGGCGGTCTTGAAAACCGTTTGTCCGCAAGGGCGCGTGGGTTCGAATCCCACCCTCTCCGTTAGCAGGTTGGACAACCTGTGAACATTGATGAATATGTCGATGAAAATCAGCTGTTAGTACTTTGCAGAAGTACCCAAGTGGCTGAAGGGGCTCCCCTGGAAAGGGAGTAGGCCGTTAGTAGCGGCGCGAGGGTTCAAATCCCTCCTTCTGCGTTGGATTTTCTCCAAACAGTACGATAGCAATGAACCTTGATAATTAAAGATTGAACAGTATGTAAAACCCTGAAAATTCTAATAAAACAGGCCATGTTTGATGGCCTTGAATGAGAAAATTCAGAACAAATACAGAGATGTATACGAACCAAACAAAAACAGTAAAGAGAGTTGAAAGACACTCTCCGGATTTAAAATTAGCTAACGTTAATTTTGAATCAAGATCAAAACTTTAACATGAGAGTTTGATCCTGGCTCAGGATGAACGCTGGCG
>NZ_PKUU01000041.1 GCF_002899675.1 Clostridium sp. chh4-2
TTTATGACTTCGCTGCTCAAGGGCGCCTTAGAAACTGACACGGAAATCAGTTTCTACCTGCCTCGTTCTGCCCTTACGGGCCTAAGATGTTCTAAAGGGGTTCCATACGATCCGATCTGACTGCATCTTCCTTCCCCGGCCCGGACGGCCCCTCCGACCTTCGTCTCCCGGCTCCGAATCCCGATTCCGGGCTGGTTTTCTCTGGCCCAGTTAAAAACAATATGATTGAATTGGTATTTACGTAATGCTAAATTTACATAGATCGTCAAGGAATTTTCGAAAAAGCCTTCAGGTTTTACTTTAAACGTCAAGGCATTTCACGAAAAGCCTTCACCTGTTACATTAAATCGTGAAGGTATTTCTGAAAAAAACCTCACGGTTGATGTAAAAACCTACTTTCCCATCCACCAAATCTTTATTTTTCCTTAGCTAGCCAAGCAACAGCCGGAAAGAAGGGGGAACCTGGGCGGGCGGCGGAACTAATAAGGAATAGGGGATCGTTTGCAGACCCTTAGAGGTACTTGGCTGGCAGAAACGAAAAAAGGCAGACAAATACTGAATACCGAATCAGTATTTGAGGCGCCCCTTGAGCAGTGAAGTCATCAGGAGTTCACTGCGAATGGGCGCCGCGCTGCCTTTTTCCGTTTCTGGCGGCCTTAGTACCTCTTAGGGTCGAAACTCGAATCCCCTATTCCTTATTAGTTCCGCCGCCCGCCCAGGTTCCCCCTTCTTTCCGGCGTTTCTTTCTAAACTAAATAAAGATTTACTCATTGACGGCCATTCTTTTAATTTGGCCAATTGCTTTGCTTACCGGCGGAAGTCCCAGTACGATCATGGTCATAATTGCCTCAGGCAAGATATAGGTTGCATTATACCCAAGTGTGTAAAAAAATGGATTGATGTTTTCCGGCGCATAAGAAGCAAAAAATACATAGCCGGAGATAACATGGAATACATATCTGCCGAAAACACCGGTAAGATAGCCGATGACTAGGCCGTGCTTTTTCGCACTGAAGATTCCAGCCAGCCCTAATGCTCCGAATGCCAGAGGGTAATCCAGTAAAAACTGAAGCGGAGCATAGATATACGGCTCTGTAATAAACTGGAGAATACCGTAGGCAACTCCGGTAATCAATCCGGCTCTGGCTCCGTAGATGTATCCGATCAGGCAGATGAACATCATGGAAAACAAGGTGATGGAACCGCCGAAAGGCAGGGAAGCCACTTTGATGAAGGATGTAACTAGTCCAAGTGCCATGGCAGCGGAACAGTATACAAGCTGTTTCGCCTGCATCTGCCTGAATTTCAGGGTGGCTTTTCCAAGTCTGTTGATTACAAATAACAATGCAGCTAGTAAAAGAACCAACAGAACATAGCCTGCAGGTTTCAGCAGATATTCATTGCTGTCCGCGGCATAAGTTAGAAAAAATGACATAAAAAAATCCTCCTTTGTATGCATGCAGGAGGGGACTACTTTTAAATGAAGTGTATACATCTGCTTCCTTACGCCGGCATTATCCGGTTCAAGTAGAGAGGGTCAGGTAACTACCAATCTCAGCCCAAAGGCTCCCCTAGCATTTTTCTATGCCAGTGAGTATATCGCAAAATGAAATGGGTGTCAAGAAAACTTTATTTTGTTCGGGGAAGGGGATATTTGGAAGGCTAGAGATTGGGAATGATGCCCACACCCGATCTCCGGCCCTTCAAGCTGAATATTATCCTGTCAGAGGAGAGAAAAGCCTTTTAGACTTGGATTATAATGAAATAGTGTTTTCATATTTTATATAATATTTTTCAGCCTTTTCCAGACTCAGTCCAAAACGTTTTACTAATTTTGCAATAATTTGTTCCTTGGTTTTCTGCTCTTCCAGATTATCTAATATCAATGCCTGAATGCCCTGCTGTAAACCTTGCTCCAGACCTTGCTCTTTCCCTAACTGAACACCCCGCTTAACGCCTTCTTCCAACTCATCCGCAAATAATTCTCTGATTGCATCACACATATTCTTTGCCTCCTCTACTACCTCATGATTTGCTCTCATTATCACATCCATAACAGCCGAATACAAGGGGCTGTTTCGTTTCTGTCTGTATTCCCTTGCCAGCAGGTCAATATCGCCCGCAATGGCCAGATCCCTTCTCAGCCTGCTCATCCAAACATTATTTTCCGGAGAAAGCCGGTCAATTACTATGATCTGAATAGAAAAATGCCGCCGTTTATATAATAGATACCCGATTCCGCATGATCGATGAAAAAGCCATTCTGCCCAGATAAATAGTTTATCAACTTTTGAGGAAAATGAGTGCATACAAAGGTAATTGTAATTTCCTCCGGCAGTATCTGGCATACCTTTTCTGTATCTGCTTGATAAAAGCAGGCATATCCCAGAACTTTGTAATAATCGTTGATACTGAGATAGTCTTCAGGACTTTTATATTCGATAATGTTATGTTCTCTGAATATCTTACCGATATTTTTATGGATTTTATTACCGCGCCGAATCTTAATGATCAGCGTGTCAATTAATAATGGCTTCTTGCTCAGCTGATGCTCATTTTCAAAATGAAGTTTGTCCAGCTCATCACCAAATTCGATCTGGGCCGCAGCATAAAAAGCGGGATGCCATTGTAAAATTTCTGTCTTCATCTGTCTCTCCTTATTATATTATTTTTCAATGTCAGAATCAAGTTATGTGTTAAGCCACCTCCTGTTTTTGATTTGTTTTATATGGAAAACTGCGGCCGGAACGGCCAAAGGACTGCGGAGAAATTCCTCAGAATTAGAATATAGAAAATATATTTTGCTATTTAAGTATCAGTGAATAAGCTTTTTACATTACATATATGACAGTATTTGAGATCTTTATTATGTTTGATTGAATTAATGCGCCTGAAAAGTGTAGAATTAAAAGCCGACATAGCTGTCAATCCCATGCTTTTCAGGCTGCATATCAGCTTAGCTGAGGAAAGAGTAGACTATTAGATTTGGCTTATAATGCTGTGGTGTTTCCATATTTATTAAAATAAGTTTCCGCATTGTCCGGACTTAGTTCAAAGCGTTTTACCAATTTTGCAGTGATTTGTGCTTTGGTTTTCCGTTCTTCCAGGTTATCTAATATCAATGCACGAATGCCTTGTTCCAACCCTTGCTCCTTTCCTAACTGAACGCCCCGCTTAATTCCTTCTTCCAACTCATCCGCAAATAATTCTCTGATTGCGTCACACATATTCTTTGCCTCCTCTACTACCTCATGATTTGCTCTCATTATCACATCCATAACAGCCGAATACAAAGGGCTGTTTCGCTTTTGTCTGTATTCTCTTGCCAAACGATCAATATCGTCTGTAATCGTCAGATTCTTTCTCAGCCTGCTCATCCAAACATTGTTTTCTGTAGAAAGCCGATCAATTACGATGATCTGTATGGGAAATATGCCGCCGTTTACATAATAGATACCAACTTCCAAACAATCGATAAAAAAGCCCTTCCGTCCGGATAAATAGCTCATCAATTTTTGAGGATAATGAGTGCACACAAAGGTAATTGTAATATCCTCCGGCAGTATCTGGCATACTTTTTCCGTATCCGACTGGTAAAAGCAGGCATATCCCAGAACTTTATAGTAATCGTTGATACTGAGATAATCTTCGGGACTTTTATATTCGATTATATTATGCTCTCTGAATATTTTACCAATATTTTTATGAATTCTGTCTCCACGCCGAAGCTTAATAATCAGCGTGTCAATTAATAATGGCTTCTTGCTCAGCTGATGTTCATTTTCAAAATGAAGTTTGTCCAGCTCGTCACCAAATTCGATCTGAACCGCAGCATAAAAAGCAGGATGCCACTGCAAAATTTTTGTTTTCATCTGTCTCTCCTTATTATATTATTCTTCAATGTCAGAATCAAGTTTTGTGTTAAGCCTCCTCCTGTTTTTGATTGGTTTTATATGGAAAACTGCGGCCGGAACGGCCTTACGACTACGGTTAAATTCCGCAGAATTAGAATATAGAAAATGTATTTTGTTATTTAATAGATCGACGAATAGGATTTTTACAATACATATATGGCAGTGTTTGAGATATTCATTATATTTGATTGAATAATTGGCCTGGAGAACGTGGAATTAAGAGACGGTATAGTTATCAATCCCACGATTTTCAGGCCGTATATCAGCTTAGATGAGGAAAAAAGATAATTAGATTTGGATTATAAAGCTGTAGTGTTTCCATACTTATTAAAATAAGTTTCAGCATTTTCCAGACTCAGTCCAAAACGTTTTACTAATTTTGCAATAATTTGTTCCTTGGTTTTCTGCTCTTCCAGATTATCTAATATCAATGCCTGAATGCCTTGCTGTAAACCTTGCTCCAAACCTTGCTCTTTTCCTAACTGAACACCCCGCTTAACGCCTTCTTCCAACTCATCCGCAAATAATTCTCTGATTGCATCGCACATATTTTTTGCCTCCTCTACTACCTCATGGTTTGCCCTCATTATCACATCCATAACAGCCGAATGCAAAGGGCTGTTTCGCTTCTGTCTGTATTCTTTTGCCAAACTTAGTTTGAATATCAGATTAGCGAGGAAAGAAAAGATTATTCGATTAGAATTATAATGCTGTAATATTTCCATATCTATTATAATATGTTTCTGCAATGTCAGGGCTTAGTTCAAAACGTTTAACCAATTTTGCAATGATTTGTTCCTTAGTTTTCTGTTCTTCCAGATTATCTAATATTAAAGCCTGAATGCCTTGTTCTTTCCCCAACTGGACACCCCGCTTAACGCCTTCTTCCAACTCATCCGCAAATAATTCTCTGATTGCATCACACATATTTTTTGCCTCCTCTACTACCTCATGGTTTGCTTTCATTATCACATCCATAACAGCCGAATACAAAGGGCTGTTTCGTTTCTGCCTGTATTTTCGTGCCAGCTGGTCAATATCATCCGCAATCGTCAGATCCTTTCTCAGCCTGCTCATCCAAACATTATTTTCCGAAGAAAGCCGGTCAATTACTATGATCTGAATAGGAAAAATGCCGCCGTTTATATAATAGATACCCGCTTCTGCATGATCGATGAAAAAGCCATTCTGCCCAGATAAATAGTTTATCAACTTTTGAGGAAAATGAGTGCATACAAAGGTAATTGTAATTTCCTCCGGCAGTATCTGGCATACCTTTTCTGTATCCGACTGGTAAAAGCAGGCATATCCCAGAACTTTATAGTAATCGTTGATACTGAGATAATCTTCGGGACTTTTATATTCGATTATATTATGCTCTCTGAATATCTTACCAATATTTTTATGAATCCTGTCTCCACACCGAAGCTTAATAATCAGCACGTCAATTAATAATGGCTTCTTGCTCAGCTGATGCTCATTTTCAAAATAAAGCTTTTCCAGCTCGTCACCAAATTCGATCTGGGCCGCAGCATAAAAAGCAGGATGCCACTGCAAAATCTCTGTTTTCATCTGTCTCTCCTTATTATATTATTTTTCAATATCAGAATCAAGTTTTGTGCTAAGTCACCTCCTATTTTTGATTTATTTCAAATGGAAATCTGCGGCCGGAACGGCCAAATGACTGCGGATAACTTCCGCAGAATTGAAATACAGAAAAAATATTATGCTGTTTATTATATCAGGAAAAATTGCTTGCTGCAATACACATACGGTAATGAGAGGGATTTCTCAAGAAAATCATTTCCCCTTTACGCCAATCCATGAATTGTGCTATACTATTGAATTGATACGTTGACCTTGCGCCTGCCAACATTTAATAAGAATATACGTTAAATAAAGGCAATTGGAGGAATTTATGAAAAAAAGAATGCGGGAGCTTCTTGTTATAACATCGGTTTTTCTTTTTCTCACCGGATGCAGCGGGCAGAAAAACGATACGGCGGATGAAAAGCAGGGAAAACTGCAGGTGGTAACTACACTTTTTCCTTATTATGATTTTACAAGGCAGATAACCGGCGATCTTGTGGATTTGACTTTGGTGGTTCCGGCCGGAATGGACAGCCATTCCTTTGAACCCACGCCTGCCGATATGCTTACCATACAAAATGCCGACGTGCTGATCTGTAACGGCGGCGAGATGGAACACTGGCTGTCCGAAGTTTTAGACGCCGTGGATACTTCCAACATGAAAGTGATTACAATGATGGATTATGTGGAAACATTTGAAGAGGAAGCTGTAGAAGGCATGGAAGAGGGGGCGGAGCATCACCACAGCGAAGAGGAACACAGCAGTTACGTGGACCATGACGGATTTGAGGTGGAGATCGAATATGATGAGCATATCTGGACCTCTCCAGTCAATGCCATGAAGATTGTGTCGGTAATCAGTTCCACCCTGCAGGAGGCAGATCCAAAGAATGCGGATATCTATGTGCAGGACGAGGAGCTCTATCAGGGGATTTTAAAGGAAATTGATGAGGATCTTCGCGAAGTGACAAAAAATGCCAAGAGAAATATGATCGTGGTGGGAGATAAGTTTCCATTCCGCTATCTGGCGGAAGAATATAAGCTGGATTACCGGGCGGCATTTTCGGGCTGCAGCACGGATACGGAACCCAGCGCCAAGACCATTGCCTATCTGATCGATAAAGTCAGACAGGAGCAGATTCCGGTTGTGTATTATCTGGAACTGAGCAGCCACAGAGTTTCTGAGATTATTGGAGAAGAGACGGGGGCCGTCCCTTTGCTTCTGCATTCCTGCCATAATGTAACAAGAAAAGAATTTGACGATGGAATCACTTATGTGGATCTCATGCGCCAGAATGTAATAAACCTGAGAAAAGGACTGGATGAATGAACCCATTAATTAAATGTGAACATGTAGATTTTGGATACGAAAACCACGATGCGGTCATCGATGTGACCATGGAGGTAAATCCCGGAGATTACCTGTGTATCGTAGGGGAAAATGGTTCCGGAAAGAGCACCCTGATGAAGGGCCTTTTGGGACTTTTAAAGCCCACATCGGGAACGCTCACCGTTTCGGAAGAACTGAAAAGGACCGGAATCGGTTATCTTCCTCAGCAGACCGCCGCTCAGAAGGATTTTCCCGCCACGGTTTACGAAGTGGTTTTGTCCGGCTGTCTGAGCAGGCGGGGGAATAAACCCTTCTATTCCAGAGCGGAAAAAGAACTGGTGGCTACTAACATGAACCGTTTGGGCATCAGTTACCTGAAAAAACACTGTTACCGGGAATTGTCAGGCGGACAGCAGCAGCGTGTGCTGATCGCCAGAGCGCTGTGCGCTACGGACAAGCTTTTAATCCTGGACGAGCCGATTACCGGGCTGGACCCGGCGGCTTCCCAGGAATTTTACCAGCTGGTCCACCATTTAAATAAGGATGAGGGAGTTTCCATTCTCATGGTTTCTCATGATATCGGAAATGTGGTCTCTCAGGCCAATAAGATCCTTCATTTGAAACAAAATGTGCTGTTTTACGGCGATACAAAAGATTATATCAACAGCAATACAGGAAAAGAATTTTTGGGAGGTGACGGCAATGAACGTAATTAGAGAAATGCTGTCGTATCCATTTCTTGTGAGAGCCTTGGTGGGCGGTATTCTGGTTTCCCTCTGCGCCTCGCTTTTAGGGGTCAGTCTGGTGCTGAAACGGTATTCCATGATCGGAGACGGCCTGTCCCATGTTTCGTTCGGGGCTCTTTCCGTGGCCGTGGCCGTGGGATGGTCTCCGTTAAAAGTATCCATTCCTGTGGTGGTTTTGGCGGCATTTCTGCTTCTCAGAATCACGGAGCAGGGGAGGATCAAGAGCGATGCTGCCATCGCGATCATATCGGCCAGTGCTTTGGCAATCGGTATTACGGTAACATCTCTGACTACGGGGATGACTACGGATGTCAGCAGCTATATGTTCGGGAGTATTTTGGCGATGAGTACGTCGGACGTGGAGCTCAGCGTTATTTTATCGGTAATTGTGCTGGGGCTTTTCCTGTTTTGTTATAATAAGGTATTTGCCGTGACATTTGATGAAAATTTTGCAAAGGCCACCGGGGTCAATGTGGGCTGGTATAACGTGATGATCGCTGTGTTAACGGCTGTGACCATAGTTTTGGGTATGCGGATGATGGGCGCTATGCTGATCTCCAGCCTGGTGATCTTTCCGGCGCTGACTTCCATGCGGATCTTTAAGAGCTTCCGTGGAGTGGTGCTTTCTTCAGGAGTTTTGGCGATTGTATGCTTCTGCATCGGAATGCTGTTATCCTACCGTTTTTCAACGCCTGCGGGCGCCAGCGTTGTGCTGGTGAACCTGGCCGCCTTTATCCTCTTCACTTTGATACAGTTTTTTAACAGGAAAAAGTTGTAGAAATGTCTTCGATTGGTGTATAATGGGCGTATTTAATAGAATAGATTCGGGCGGCGGCACTTTTTAAAACCTGAATTTAAATGAAGAAAAGAGAAAAGGAAACTCATCATGAAAGAACCTAAAATATTCCAGGTCCGGAACCATTTATCGCAGACGCAGTTTATTGCATATGGGTTTTTGGGAATTATACTCACAGGAACCATTCTTTTGAAACTGCCTTTTGCCAGCAAGAGCGGAATCAGTCCTGACTGGATTACCTGCCTGTTTACAGCCACCAGCGCGTCCTGCGTTACGGGACTGATTGTGGCGGATACCTGGACTCAATGGTCCTTATTCGGACAAATCGTAATCATTACCATGATTCAGATCGGCGGATTGGGATTTATCACCATCGGTATATTTGTATCCATGGTTTTGAGAAGAAAGATCGGTTTAAAGACCAGAGGACTGATGCAGGAGAGCGTCAGCACCCTGCAGATCGGCGGCATGGTAAAGCTGGCCAAGAAGATAATTATGGGAACCGCCTGTTTAGAAGGGGCGGGGGCGATCCTTCTGGCCTCCCGGTTTATACCGGAATACGGATTTTTCCGCGGGGCATTTTACGGGATCTTTCATTCCATATCGGCTTTTTGTAATGCGGGGTTTGATCTGATGGGACACCAGTCCCAATACATTTCCCTGGTGAATTACTACGATGACTGGGTTGTCAATCTGGTGATCATGTCCTTGATCGTGACAGGCGGTATCGGATTTATCGTGTGGGATGATTTAAGCCAGCATAAGCTGAATTACAGAAAGTATAAGCTTCATACGAAAATTGTGATTATCACCACATTTGTGCTAGTATTCGGAAGCGCATTTCTGTTTTACCTGTTTGAGAGAAATAACCTGATGGTGGGCATGAGCACCAGCGGGAAGATACTTACGTGCTTGTTCAGTTCGGTTACGGCAAGGACTGCGGGATTTAATACCGTGGACCCGGCGGCCATGTCTGACGGAAGCAAGCTGCTGACCATAATACTTATGTTTATCGGAGGAAGCCCGGGGTCCACGGCCGGCGGAGTTAAAACCACCACCATTGTGGTTCTGATCCTGTATGTGGTATCCAATATCAAACGGACTTACGGTGTCAATGCATTTGGACGAAGGCTGGAGGATGACTCCATCAAACGGGCCAGCTCCATTTTCACCATCAACCTTTTTCTGGCGCTGACGGCTTCTTTAGCCATTATGATGGTGCAGAAGCTGCCAATGACGGATGTGATGTTCGAAACATTTTCCGCTATCGGTACGGTGGGCATGACCACAGGAATCACAAGATCCCTGCTCCCAGTATCGAGGATCATTATCATACTGCTCATGTACTGCGGACGAATCGGAAGTTTGTCCTTTGCCCTTTCCTTTACACAGCGAAAGAAAATTGCACATGTGCAGCAACCGGTGGAACGAATTACAGTCGGTTAAAAACGGTCAAATATTATGGAATGCCGCCCTGACGGCGGGGAGAGAAAAGAGGAAAGCATGAAATCAATATTAATAATCGGTATGGGGCGTTTCGGCCGCCATCTATGCAGAAACCTTGCGGATTTGGGAAATGAGATCATGATCGTGGATGAAAAGGAGGAGAATCTGGAAGAACTTCTTCCATACGTTGTCAGCGCTAAAATCGGCGACTGCACCAACGAAGCGGTGCTGAGAAGCCTTGGAATTGCCAATTTTGATCTCTGCTTTGTCTGCATCGGAACAAATTTCCAGAGCAGTCTTGAGATCACCAGCCTTGTGAAGGAATTAGGCGCTAAATTTGTTGTTAGCAAAGCCAACCGGGATATCCATGCCAAATTCCTGCTGAGAAACGGAGCCGACGAGGTAATCTATCCGGACCGTGATATCGCTGAAAAACTGGCGGTGCGCTACAGCGCAAACCACATCTTTGATTACATTGAGCTGACAGAGGAATACTCCATCTACGAGATTCCCCCTCTTCCGGCCTGGGTAGATAAGAGCCTGAAAGAATCCGGAATCCGTAATAAATACAATATCAGCGTTCTTGGAACCAAGGCAGGCGGCAAAGCCAATCTGATGCCCCAGGCAGATTATGTAATTAAAGGCAACGAGCACTTAATGGTAATCGGCAAAAAATCAGATATCGACAAGATTTTAAAGGAAATGGCATAATTGCTATTTAACGGGGGTGGCGTAAGGGTACGCCCGGAATCGAGATGCGGGGAAGGGAGAGGCGGTCTTTACGGGAACCCGGGCGGGGGGAGAATGAAAAAAGGACACTTGGGATACGGGATTCGCCCCTAAGTGATACTAAGACCCGCAAGTGATGTTAGAATATAAATAGTACAAGGTAAAATGAGAAATTCCTAAAATATAAAATCATGATATAATAAATATATCGTACTGAAGGAGAAGCTCATTATGCTAAAGCAACATGACAAACAATTCAAGCTGGATGCAATCCAGTATTATCAAGATCACAAGGAACTCGGTGTCCGTGGTTGTGCTGAAAATCTCGGTGTTGGATATAGTACCTTGACCAAATGGTTAAAAGACTTCCGGGAGGCTGGTGATATTCCGGTCAGAGGTTCCGGTAACTATTCCTCTGACGAGCAGAAAGAAATTGCACATCTGAAACGGGAACTTCGTGATGCCCAGGATGCCCTTGATGTCCTAAAAAAAGCTATCAGCATTCTGGGAAAATGACAGCAGCTATCTATCTTCAAGTTTCTGAAAAGACGGAGACCGCCAAAAGCGAAAAACGCCGGGTTTCCGTCTCTGGGATGCTAAAATACTTAGGCGTTTCGCGATCCGGCTATCTTACATGGTTGAACCGCGTTCCTTCTGATACTCAAAAACGAAAGGAAGCGGTAAAAAGCAAAATTCAGGATATTTATAATGAATCCAAGCAAAACTATGGTGCACCCAAAATCACCAAGGAGCTGCATAAGGACGGGGAAATCATCTCTGAACGAACGGTTGGCAAATATATGAAGGAAATGGGTATCAAAGCCCAGTGGGTAAAGCCATGGACAATTACAACAAAGGATTCCGATTTCAGTAACGAACTTCAAAATATCCTGAACGAAGAATTTCATCCCGATCGCCCGAATGCCGTATGGTGCAGCGACATTACTTATATCTGGACGGTAGACGGATTTGTCTATCTAACCAGCATAATGGACTTATATTCCAGAAAAATCATTGCATGGACGCTTTCTCAAACATTGGAAGTATCTTGCGTGATTGACACAATAAACAAAGCAAAAGCAAGACGTAAAACAGAGTTACCGCTGATCATACACAGTGACAGAGGCAGTCAATATGTATCTAAGGAATACCGAAAGGCAACTGCAAAAATGCAGCGAAGCTATTCGAAAAAAGCATATCCCTGGGATAATGCCTGCATTGAATCCTTTCACGCGCTAATCAAACGGGAATGGCTGAACCGTTTTAAAATCCTGGATTGCAAGCAGGCCTATCAGTTGGTATTTGAATATATAGAGGCATTTTACAATACGAAGCGAATCCATAGCCATTGTGATTATATCTCACCAAATGATTTTGAAAAGCTGTATGAAAAAGCACAGAAAAACGGATTACTTTTAGCCGGTTAAAATGAGGAAAAATTTCTCATTTTAACTTGTACTAAATCTTGACATAAGACCAAAGTACAGAAAGAGACAGGATCGCGCCCATTCGCAGTGAACTCCTTATGACTTCACTGCTCAAGGGGCGCTTAGAAACTGATTCGGAATTCAGTTTCTACCTGTCTCTTTCTGTACTTGCGCGCCTAAGAATCACTAAAGGGGTTCCATACGATCCCAATTGTCCTTTTTTCATTCTCCCCCCGCCCGGGTTCCCGTAAAGACCGCCTCTCCCTTCCCCGCATCTCGATTCCGGGCTGGTTTTCGCTAGCCTGGTTAAAAACAATAGATGTGCTTAGGTAGTTATATAGAACCGCATTTACATAGATCTTCAAGGGATTTTCAGAAATGCCTTCACGGTTGATGTAAAAACTTACTCACTACTCCACCAAATCTTTTTTTCCTCAGCTAGCCAAGCAACAGCCGGAAAGAAGGGGAAGCCCAGGCGGGCGGGGGAAGTAATCGGCGAAATGGGATCGTATGGAACCCCTTAGAAGTACTTAGATCCGCAAGGATAAAAAGAGACAGGTAGAAACTGAATTCCGAATCAGGTTCTAAGCGCTCTTTGAGCGATACGCCCCCTTGAGCAGTGAAGTCATAAGGAGTTCACTGCGAATGGGCGCGGTCCTGTCTCTTTTTGTCCTTGCGGGTCTTAGTACATCTTAGGGGCGAATCCCGAATCCCATTTCGCCGATTACTTCCCCCACCCGCCTGGGCTTCCCCTTCTTTCCGGCGTACCTTACTCAGTTAAATAAAGATTTGCCCCCATATTTAAAGAACTGGCGGTTTTGGGGAATTTGTTGTAGAATATACAATAACATTGGTAACAGGAGAACGTATCAGCGGTAAAGTGGGGGAATTAGATTGTATAAGGTAGCAATTTGCGATGATGAACTGCAAACCCGCCTCCAACTTGAGGAGTATATCAAGAGGCTGGTGGAAGAAGAGGGGAGCAAAGTTTCTGTTCATGTCTACGATTCGGGAGAAGATTTGATGGCGCGTTATGATGGGGCTTATGATATCATTTTTCTGGATATTAAGATGCATGATGTGGACGGGATCGAGGCGGCCAGGAGGATCAGGGAATTTAATAAGGAAGTGTGCATTATTTTTATCTCCAGCATGGTTCAGTATGCGCTGGATTGTTTTAAAGTGAGGGCATTCGGATTCTTGAAAAAGCCATTAACTTATGAGGAATTCCGTATGGAGGTGAAAGAGGCTTTATCCAACATATCTGACGATAAAAACGGCAAGGAAATCATGGTGAAAACAGGCCGGGGAACCAGGTGGGTGCAGACTCACAAGATCAGATATATTGAGGTTCAGAATCACGAAATCATTCTCTATATGGGGGTATCGGAGATTCGTTTTTATGGAAAATTAAAAGAACTGGAGGATCAGCTGAAGGGCTGCGGTTTTTTGCGCTGCCATTCCTCATTTTTGGTTAACTGCGCTCATATTCAGGAGATTAAAGCCATGTCCTTACTCATAAGCAATGGGGCGGAAGTGCCTATAAGCAAGCATCGGAAGAAGGAGTTCATGGAAGAACTGACCATTTATGCAGGAGGACGGTTATGATGGCGGGTTTGGCATCCGCATTGTGGAGAATTGCAGATGACATGGTGTTCGCCCTTTGGTTTGGAATGAAATTCGGATCAAAAGGGCTGCAGAAAGGATGGAAAATGTGGCTGAACCGGTCGGCGGGCCTGTTTGTAATGGGGCTTTGTTTTTGGCTCACCTCTTATAAAGCCAATGTATTCAGCAGCTTTTTCTGGCGTTTTTGGGGTATGTTTGCCTATATGGTTATCTGTAAGGAAGATGAAACCAATCGGAAAATTTATGAATCCATGATTTTTACATTGGCCTATTATGCACATACCATCATATTTGTGACTCCGGTATTGGCAGGTGTGCGCCGCCGTGAGATCCTTCTGGTTCCCGGTTCCGCTTATCTGAATGGGATTTGTGTTCAGCTGCTGATATGCCTGGCCGCATTTCTCCTCATTTTCATTGTGAGAAATGGTATCGATTATACGAAAATCAATAACAGGTGGGAATTCCGCTACGGGATGTGTTTTGGACTTGCAGTTCTGGAAATCTATATGAAATATACGCTCAATGAATTCGGCAAGAGGAAAAATCTGATATTGGAAATGACGATTTTTGCCTTGATTATTTTGGCGCTGATCATGATCATGCTGGTGTTTGTGGAGCAGTATTTTGTCAATGAGGACAGGGCGGAAGAGCGGCACCGGATGGAACTTCTCCAGTCCTATCAGTATGAGAACATGAAAGAACGGATGGCAGCGGCTCAGGATGTGAGGTGTATGTATCACGACCTGAAAAACCATTTGCTTTCCATCAGCAGCATGACGGGCAACGACCAGCGGGTCAGCGAGTATCTGGAAGATATGAAAAAGAAGCTGGAAGGATTTGAAGCGGTGGTGGATACCGGAAACTCCATGCTGGACGGAATACTTGGTGAAAAGATAAAGTCCGCCAAGCTGTGCAATATCAGGATGAATATCTATGTGGATTTCAGCGGAATCACATTTTTGCGGGATATCGATATCTGCACCATATTTGGCAATGCCATCGACAACGCGATCGAAGCATCCAGAAAGGTGAAAGACGAAAGCAAACGGTATATTTTGATAAAAAATGGAGTTTTCGCCAATAATCTGGTGATTAAGATCGCCAATTACTGCGAAGAAACCGTTTCCATGGAAAATGGCCTACCGATGACCACTAAGAAAAATTCCCATCTTCACGGCCTGGGACTTCTCAGCGTGAAGAGGACAGCAGACGAGTACAAAGGCGTGATAACGATAGAGCAGGAGAAAAATCAATTCGTGCTGAAGATCATGATTCCTATACCCAAATAGGTTCGCTTTAAAGGCTGTTCGCTTTCCATAGTAAGGCGAAGTCCAATTGCCGGCTGATACAATATGAAGAGAATTAAGATCACCGAACAATAAATCCTATCGAACAATAAATACTACTATGGTAACATAAAAATAATATATTAATGTATTAATATTAATACATAAAGAGATAAAAAGACGTATTTTTTGCGGACACACGCAAAAAGACGTCTTTTTTTGTGCCCAGTTACGTCAAAAAAAATCCCAGTTACGAAAACCGGATTGAACAGAATGCACAAATTTGCTATGATTCACTCACCTGATAAGAGAAATGTGCACAATAAAAAAGGGGATATCTGCAGAATTAACAATGATGATAATGCCGTAAAGAAACGGCAGGATGGAGGTTATCATGAGGAAGATTACAGCGTTAGCAACAGCAGTTCTTATGGCAGTAACAGTATTGGCGGGATGTTCCAAACCTGCGGCAAATCCGGCAGCCGAACCGGCAGCAAGCACGAACACATCGTCGGATACCACAGCGGCTCCCGAAACGTCCAGAGCGGAGACGGAAACGGCAGGAGAGCAGGAAATACAGGACGGAGGCATTTTAAAGGTGGGTGTCAGGGCATCCCTGTCCTGCATCGGATATCCGGGTAAAATTTCGACTCAGCAGGAGCAGATGGCGGCGTGTCCGGCCATTGAAACGCTGGGACGGCTGAAGGATGACGGAGAGATCGAGCCGTGGCTTCTGGAATCCTATGAAGAGGTGCCCGAAGAAAATAAGATTGTATTTCATATCCGCCCGGATGTGAAATTCACGGATGGAAATCCATTGGACGCGGATGCGGTGATCTGGAATATGCAGACGACCATGGATATGAAGAAAAAGAAGTTTAACTGTGATCTGGAATTTGTAAAAGTGGACGATCTGACTGTGGAGCTGAAACTTTCCCAATGGGATAATTCTCTCATTGACTGGTTTACATACAGTTCCGGCGGATATATGGCGTCCCCTGCTTATATCCAAAGCCTTTCTAAAATAGAAGAAGCCTATATGTCCCCTGTGGGAACGGGGCCTTATAAACTGGCTTCCTATGACAATGACGTCAAGCTGGTATATGAGAAAAATGAAGATTATTGGGGAACTGCTCATTTAGATGGAATTGAATTATACCTGTTTTCCGATGTGGCAACCATTACGGCCGCCATGCAGACAGGAGAGATCGACGTGGTGATGGGAGCGGATGCAGACTGTGCGGAAACGATGATCAACGAAGGTTATAAATGGGTCAGCCGGGAGCTTTCCACCGGAAACTCCATAACATTTGCCAGAGTGACCAGCAACAATCCGGATCTTCCTACCTATGACTTAAAAGTGCGTCAGGCATTGGCATATGCGGTGGATTTTGATGCGATTACGAAGCCTTATTCCTCAAAGGGCACTTATGTGAGAACAAACCAGTGGCAGAACCCGACTTCCTGGGCCTATAACGAAGAGGTGGCGGGCTATCCATATGATGTGGAAAAGGCCAAATCCCTTCTGGCGGAAGCGGGCTATGCGGACGGATTTACCATGGAAGCTTACGTAGTGGCCACCAATGCCACCAGCAAACAGGTTGTTGAAATGATGCAGGCTTACTGGTCACAAATCGGCGTGAATTTGAACATAAACCTGATCGAACAGACGGTTATGAATGAAAAAACAATGACCGGATGGGATGGACTGGTAATCGGCGGAAGCGCCGGTGAGAGCAAGAATGCGGTTAACTGGATGAATGCATTTACAGAAGGCAGCGGAGTGCGTTATGCATGTGACAATCTGGATATACCGGAACTGAGAGAAGTAGGGGAAAGGGCGCTTCAGGCTACGGACCGGGAAGGAATGAAGGCGGATCTGAAGGAAATGCAGAAGATTATTATTGATGATTACTGTGCGATGATGCCGATATTTGCCAATAGTAAGGATACATTTACAAAAGATTATGTGCATGATACTTATATGGGATATTATCATTCTTCCCAGTGGTATCCGGAAGCCGCCTGGATTTCAAAGTAAAGGGTGAAGGCATTTTCGGAAAAGCCTTGAGGTTTTAATGTAAAGGGTGAAGGCATTTTCGAAAAAGCCTTGAGGTTTTAAAGTAAAAGGTGAAGGCATTTTCCAAAATGCCTTCACCCTTTATGTAAAAACAATAGGAGGATGATAATCTTGACAGGATATATTCTAAAACGGTTGGGCCAGTCCTGTATCGTAATCATATTAGTTTCACTATTCGCATTTTCCCTGGTCTATTTAATGCCCGGCGATCCGGTCTACGCATTGGTCGGTGAAGGTGTGGAGCTGACAGAAGAAGAATACCAGGCTGAATACATCCGGCTGGGATTAGACCGGCCGGTCTATGAAAGATATGCCGATTGGGTGGTGAATGTGCTTCACGGCGATCTGGGAACCTCCACCAAATACAACGAGCCTGTTTCGGCCCTGCTTTTCAGGCGCCTTCCGGTAACCATGTTCTTAGGAGGAATTTCCCTGGTGATCAGCACCGTTATAGGGATCTTTTTCGGTATGGTTGCCAGCACCAAGCGGGGGACGGTTTGGGACATGATCGTAACAGTATTTTCCAATTTCGGTGCGGCGGTTCCTCTGTTTTGGCTGGCGGTTGTGGGGATTTACATATTTTCCGTAAATTTGAGGTGGCTGCCGTCCTTTGGATTCTCCTTTCCCTGGGAAGGAGATCCGGCTGCCAGTTTAAAACAGCTGGTGCTTCCTGTTCTGGCTATGAGCGTGGGAACCATTTCTTCCACCACCAGACAGACACGTTCCAGTATGCTGGAGGTAATCGGCCTGGATTATATCCGGGCGGCGCGGGCTAAAGGGGTGAAAGAGGGAAATGTAATCCGCCGCCATGCACTTCCCAATGCTTTAATTCCGGTGGTTACTCTGATCGGTATGAATTTCAGGCATCTGGTGGCGGGATCTGTGGCCAGTGAGAAGGTGTTCAATATTCCGGGCATGGGCCAGCTTTTGACAACGGCTGTATTCGGCCGGGATGTGGCGGTGACCCAGGCCTGTATTCTGATCATAGCCATTGTGGTGTCTGTGGCAAATCTGGTCGTGGATATTTCATACGGAATCATTGATCCGAGAATCCGGGTGCAGTAATTTGGGTGGTCCGAAAGCTGCAAAAAACTGTCTATTGCCGTATCCGGCGGAAGAATGGAGAGAGAGATGGACGAAAAAACATATAAAATAAAAAAATAAGAAGTTTTATCCGGCGGCTGTTCCGCCGCCGCATTGTTATCTATGGTGCAGCCATTGTATTTTTCTTTGTCATAGTGGCCGTATTTGCACCGGTTTTAGCGCCTTATGATCCTTATGCCATAGACCCGGCTAATTCCATGGCCCAGCCTTCAGCGGCTCATCTTTTGGGAACCGATAATATCGGCCGCGACGTTTTGAGCCGGATCATATATGGTACAAGAACATCCCTGCTGATTGGGATTGTGGCGGTTATGATATCCGCGGTCTGTGGAATTGTGCTCGGCATGCTGTCCGGATACATCGGGGGAACGGTGGATACCGTCATATCCAGATGTATGGAGGCTCTGATGGCAATTCCCAATACCATGCTGGCCCTGACACTGGGACTGGTTTTGGGAGGCGGGCTGACCAACCTGATGATTATCCTCGGCATTTCTACGATTCCGACTTATACCCGAATGATGAGAGGGCAGGTCATGTCCATCAGGAGCGCGGATTACATAATGGCCGCAGAGGTGGTCGGAGTGAAGCGGGTAAAAATCATGTTTTCCCATGTGCTACCCAACTGCATGTCGCCGTTAATCGTTTTGCTGACCCGTAATATCGGCACCACGATTCTGGCGGAATCCAGTTTAAGCTTTCTGGGGTTGGGAATTAATCCGCCTATGGCTTCCTGGGGAGGAATGGTAAATGACGGCTATACCCGTTTGATTGCCAATCCGGCTTTCGGCCTGGCGCCAGGTATCTGCGTACTGCTTCTGGTTATGGGATTTAATATATTCGGCGACGGTCTCAGAGATGTTTTGGACCCAAGACTTCGGGGGACGATATAGGAGGAATGCGTAAATGAGTCATTTATATGAAATCAACGATCTGCTGGTGTCTTTTACCAACGAAGAAGGCAGATCCATAGCGGTTAACGGCGTTTCATTTTATCTGGATAAAGGGGAAATCATTAGTTTCGTGGGGGAGAGCGGTTCGGGAAAAAGCGTGACCCAGCTGGCCGGAATCCAGCTGATTGCGTCCCCTCCCGGAAAGACCGAGCGGGGCACGGTGATGCTTGAAGGAGATAATCTGTTAAAGTATAAGCCAAATAGTTCCGAAATGCAGAAAATACGCGGCGGTAAGATCGGCATGATCTTTCAGGAACCCATGACCAGTCTGGACCCGGTAAAGACCATCGGTTACCAGCTGACCGAATCCATTTTGCTCCATCATAAATGCACGAAGGCAGAGGCGGAGGATAAAGCAGCCCTTCTTTTGTCGGACGTGGGAATTCCGGATGCGAAAACACGTTTAAATGATTATCCGCATCAGTTTTCAGGCGGTATGCGGCAGCGCATTATGATAGCAATCGCCATATCCGGAGATCCGGAGATCATTATCGCGGATGAGCCGACAACGGCGCTGGATGTGACCACTCAGGCTCAGATACTGGATTTGCTTCAGGAGATTTCCAGGAAACGCGGAACTTCCCTGCTGATCGTGACCCATAACTTAGGGATTGTGGCCAGATATGCGCAGAGAATCTATGTGATGTATGCCGGGAATGTGGTGGAATCCGGCCGGGCGGAAGATATCTTTAAGGACCCCTGCCATCCGTATACGAGAGGGCTGTTAAAGGCGGTTCCCCGTTTGGACGATTCCAGAGAGAGAAAGCTGATCCCCATCGAAGGAACTCCCATCAATCCGTCAAACCGCCCGAAAGGCTGTACATTTGCGGCCCGGTGCAAGTATCATGGCGATAAATGCCCGATGGAATCGGAGCCGGGGCTCACTGCTGTGGGGGAAAACGGGCATATGAGCGCCTGCGCCCTGACCAGGGAGGAGCTGGATGCATTTGACAGACAGGAGAAAGAGGAGGAACTGGACCGGACGAAAAGGGTGGGGGACGTTCTTTTGAGTGTAAAGGACTTAAAGGTTTATTTTGATATCAGGAAAGGGTTGTTTAAACGGAAAGCAGGGGATTTGAAGGTAATTGAAGGCGTTTCTTTTGATTTAAAGCAGGGGGAGACCATTGGGCTTGTGGGGGAATCCGGATGCGGGAAAACTACGGTTGCCAAAAGCATTTTACAGTTGTATCCACAGGCTAAGGGGCAGATTCTGTTTGACGGGAAGGATATGAAGAGCCTGTCGGGGGAAGAACTGAGAAAGGAGCGGAAGAATATCCAGATGATATTCCAGGATCCGTACAGTTCCTTAAATCCCAGAAAGACCGTGGGGCAGATGATTGGGGAACCGTTGAAAACTCATGGGCTGGTGAAATCCAGCCGGGAGTATTTTGAACGGGTGGATGAGCTGATGCGTCTGGTGGGCCTGGACCCGTCCATGAAAGAGCGGTATGCCCATGAATTTTCAGGCGGGCAGAGACAGCGTGTGGGGATTGCCAGGGCGCTGGCCAGCGATCCGAAACTGATCGTGTGCGACGAACCGATTTCCGCTCTGGACGTATCCATTCAGGCGCAGATCATCAACCTGCTGGAGGAATTACAGAAAAAAATGGGGCTGACCTATATTTTCATCGCCCATGACTTATCTGTGGTGAAACATATCAGCGATGTGATTGCGGTGATGTATCTGGGGAAGATTGTGGAAATGGCGCCCTGCGAGGAGCTGTACCAAAATCCCCGGCATCCCTATACCAAGGCCCTTTTGGCGGCCATCCCGATTCCTGATCCTGCGGTGGAAAAGACCAGGGAGAAGGTGGAGATTACAGGTGAGGTGCCAAGCGTGATGAAACGGCCGGCCGGGTGCAGCTTCAGCGACCGCTGTCCCCATGCCACGGACCGGTGCAGACAGGAGATGCCGGAGTATGTGGAAAGCGGGAAAGGCCATTATACGGCTTGTTATTTTGTATCATAGGAAGATAAGGACAGAAACCAGCCGTAAGGACGGCAGAGAGAGGTATTCATGATGGAGATAAAACAATTTCCGGCTGATGTGTCGGACTTTTATGAAAAGATTGATCCCGATGATATTTACCGCACCCAGCTTACCGGATTATTTGAACGCCGGTTAGATGTCGGAGGCGTTCCCCGCGCCAAGACATTTTATATATACATACCGGAACGCTGTTATCATAGTGGCCCTACCGTGGTGCTGATCCCTTCTGAGGGTCAGTCCGTGGCGGAGTTCCTTGAAAAAAGCGGCTGGAAGGAGACCGCGGACAGGGAAGGAATTCTTTTACAGATAGCGGAACCAGGGGAAGATTATGAGTATATCCGGGCTTTAGAAGCTATGGTCCGGGACAGGACTTATTATAATATTAATAAAGCGTATGTTTATCTGGCCGGGTATGGAACAGGGGCGAAGCTGGCTCAAAAACTGGCTCTGGAGGTTCCGTCCCACTTTGCAGGCGCGGTATGCGCCGGCGATTACGGGATGGATGAAAGCCTGCTGAAAGAGTGGGGGAACCGGCCATCTGATTACGATTTCCTGCCCATGAGGGATGTTCCGCTGCCCATGTGCCTGTTTTCCTGCCCCGAAACAGAGGAGGAAAATACAGCACAGCAGAGGACCGTCTGTTATTGGAAACACGCAAATGTGTCCCGGGAAAAGCCCTATGAACAGGATGGCCTCACCATATATATGGCAAGAGAGGATACAAATGCCTCCTTAATTGAAGAAACGGCAGGCGCTCCCCTCATGTTGGGCCGTATCAAGACAGAAGACCTGATGGGGAAATCGGACTGGCTCTGGGAACTGGTTTCCCGTTATACCAGAACGACCGGCATAGCCAACGGACACCTTCGCCCAAGGAGGACGTTAGAGGCTTGGGGAGCCGAGAGAAGAACTATCCGTGTGGATCAGTACCTCAGAGACTGGGTGGAATATATTCCGTCTAAAGTGAAACGTGATCCGGACTACAAGGCTCCTGTGGTGGTCTGTTTCCACGGAGGAGGCAACCGTAATGAGCCGATGATGGCCTCTACCGAGTGGGTTAAGGTGGCGGAAGCCAGAAGCTTTATCGTGCTGTTCCCTGCAGGCTCCATGCGGCGTATGGCGGATAAGGGCTGGATGCCGCATCCCGCTTGGAATGCCGGCCATGTGGCGGATATTATGGATGATGAAAAACTGGTGAAAATGATGCTGGAAGACGTATTTTCCCGCTTTCATGTGGACCGTTCCAGGGTGTACGCCAACGGTCATTCTATGGGAGCGTGTATGTGTCAGAGGGCAATTCTCGCCCTGCCGGAGTATTTTACCGCAGGAGCTTCCACAGGAGGAGTGCTCAAGGGCGGATTCTTCGGCTATTTTGATACGGAAGGGGTAAAGGAAACCTGCAAAATGCCCCTTTGGATGGTTATGGGTGAAAATGATTATAACGGCGGAACCTACGAAAACCCTGCTAACGGCACAAAGGTGAACGCCGAGTACTGGACCAAACGCAACGAGACACAGCCGGTGGATGAACCTCTGACCTATCGGAACGGATTGTATTATCATAAAGTTTATCTGAATAAACAGGGGGTTCCCATGGTTCAGTTCACCACGGTGGATTACAAACCCCACTGCTGCACCGCCCAGGATTCCTGGTTCTTCTATGATGAGTGGTTCTCCAAATTCAGCCGGAAGGAAGACGGAACGCTGGTATACTTGAATGGAATTGAAATCCAATAGTCTTGCAAATCTTTATTTAGTTTAGAAAGAAACGCCGGAAAGAAGGGGAAACCTGGGCGGGCGGCGGAACTAGAGAAAGACAGGGGATTCGGGTTACGACCCTAAGTAATACTAGGCCGCCAAGAGCGGAAAAAGGCAGCGCGGCGCCATTCACGATGAACTCTTTATGACTTCATCGTTCAGTGGCGCCTCAAATACCGATTCGGAATTCAGTATTTGTCTGCCTTTTTCCGCTCTTGCCGACCAAGTATCACTAAGGGTCTGCACACGATCCCCTGTCTTTCTCTAGTTCCACCGCCCGCCCAGGTTTCCCCTTCTTTCCGGCTGTTGCTTGGCTAGCTGAGGAAAAATAAAGATTTGGTGGATGGGAAAGTAGGTTTTTACATCAACCGTGAGGTCTTTTTCAGAAATCCCTTCACGATTTAATGTAAAGGGTGAAGTCTTTTCGTGAAATGCCTTGACGTTTAAAGTAAAACCTGAAGGCATTTCCGAAAATCCCTTAACGATCTATATAAATTTGGTCTTACGTAAATACCAATGCAATAACATTGTTTTTAACCAGGCTAGCGAAAACCAGCACGGAATCGGGAGGCGGAGCCGGAAGCCAACGGTCGGAAGGGCTGTCCGGGCCGGAGAAGGAAGATGCAGCCAAATGGGATCGTATGGAACCCCTGTAGTGCTACTTAGGTCCGTAAGGGCAGAACGAGGCAGGTAAAAACTGATTTCCGCCTCAGTTTTTAAAGCGCCGCTGAGCAGCGAAGTCA
>NZ_PKUU01000042.1 GCF_002899675.1 Clostridium sp. chh4-2
GAGCAGCGAAGTCATCAAGAGTTCACTGCGAATGGCGCTGGCCTGCCTCGTTCTGTCCTTACGGGCCTTAGTAGCTCTTAGGGGCGAATCCCGAATCCCATTTGGCTGCATCTTCCTTCTCCGGCCCGGACAGCCCTTCCGACCGTTGGCTTCCGGCTCCGCCTCCCGATTCCGGGCGTATCTTTCGCCAACCCCGTTAAATAACAATCAAATGATCCAAGAATTGATTGTAAAGTTCGAATTCCTCTTTAATAGCGTCTATCATGCCCATGGCATACTGGGGGTGTTTTACATCGTTTCTGTAGGCAAGGGCGACAGCGGTTTCGGGCAAGTCACGCAGCAGAAATATGTGACAGCAGGAGGGCAAGTCTCTCTGCAAATGTATTTGTTCATATATGCTCAGCGGATTAACCAATGCGATTCCGCTGCCTTGGCAGCCCAATTGAAGCAGCAAACTATGTGAGGCGGTTTCCAGTGAAATATGCGGCATGGTGTTATTCTTACGGAACAATTGGTCAATCGGACGGCGTAAACGATTGGAGGGCGACGCCAGAATCAAAGGCAGATCTTTCAATTCAATTAAGCTGACCCCGTCTTTTGCATATCGTTCTAACATGGCCTTCCAATCGGAGGGAAAATACTCCCGCAAAAGAGATTCATTGAGGATACAATACAACTGCTCCCGTGCCAGTGTGATAACGGTAAGGTTTGCCAGATCTGGAATATCCAGTCCTATCATCATATCGATTTGGCCGGATTGCAGGTTATCTAGCAGTTGGTTTGTTAATTTGTCGTAAAGGCGTACGGATATATTGTTGTATTGTGCGTGATAACGGCTCCAGATTCCAGGGAAGAATGCACTGCTGCGCTGATGGGAGATACCAAGGCGCAAGATACCGGCAGACTGCTGGCTCAAATCGGCAAAACGGGAGACCATAGCCTGCTCAGAATTAAGCATTTGCGAAGCATAAAAAACCATGGCTTCCCCTTCCGGCGTCAGCTTTAATGTTGGACGGCGTTTAAAAAGCTTAACATTATAACTGTCCTCCAGACGTTTAATATGCCCGGACAAGCTTTGCTGGGTGATATATAGACGTTCCGCAGCGCGGGTAAAGCTCATTTCCTCCACAACCATTAAGAATATAGCAAATGAGTTTAACTCCATGATACCCCTCCCTTAGTTTGTGATAGCTATAATATACCACAGAACCATTTGCCTCACAACTTTTAAACTGTTAAATCCTTTCATAATAACTGATAGAAACTGTAAACCTTTTTTGATACGCTAAAGGAAATAAGTCTTGGTATATTAGGAGGGAAAATTATGGTTGAATTAATGGACTGTACCTTGCGGGATGGTGCAAACGTAGTGGGAAAGGGCTTCTCGGCCGGCATTACAGATCTGGTGCTAAACGGTTTGACTGCGTGCCATGTCCCAATTATTGAATTTGGAAATGCAGGTGGTATTGGAGCTTATGAGGTAGCTGGCTTTACCGCTGCGGAGACTGATCAGACCTATTTGAAAATTGCGCAGAAGTATCTTGACCGCGGCTCAGATTTGGGCATGTTTCTCAATGCAAAACGCTACCGGGAGGAAAATGTGGCGCTGGCCCAGGAGAGTGGGCTGGCCTTCCTGCGGATAGGTGCGGATGCTGGGGATGCCGGCATAGCTCTTCCTGCTGTCCGGGATATCAAGGCTGCCGGACTAAAAGCCTTCTATTCTGTAATGAAAGCCTACATTTTGTCACCGGACCAGCTGGCTGAGGAGGGAAAAGTGCTGGAAGCAGCCGGGTTGGATGAAATTACCATCATGGATTCGGCAGGAACCATGCTTCCGGATCAGGTGGCTGAATATACACGTAAGCTGACCCGGGCAGTGTCCATTCCGGTCGCATTTCATGGACACAATAATTTGGGTCTGTCTGCTGCCAACGCCATTGCCGCCTATCAAAACGGCGCAAAGATTTTGGACTGTGGACTTATGGGCATGGCGCGCAGCGCCGGCAATCTGGCCACTGAAATTTGTGTGGCCATGATGCAGCGCTATGGACAGATGAAACAGATTGATCTGTATTCTATGTTGGACTTTATTGAAAAACAGCTGCAGCCGGCTATGGAGGATTATCACTACCACAATCCTATTACGCCGCTGGATCTGATTCTGGGATTGTCCGGATGTCATTCAGGCTTTGTGAAAAAAATCGAAGCCGTTGCCCGGGAAAAACAGGTGAGTCTGTTCCGGTTGATTGTGGAGGTATCTGCCATGGACCAGAAAAATCCTTCCGAGGAAATGATCTGTGATATAGCAGACATGCTGCGGCAGGAGGGAATAGGATGAGAAAGGTAGTCTTGGCAGGAAATTACCCTGCTCGTACTTATGAGAAACTGAATGCAATGCTTCCAAAGGAACAATTTGACCTGGCTGTTGTGGATACGCAGCAGGATTATGATAGCATGGAGGATGCAGAGATTCTAATTCTTCGGATTTTTAAAGCGCCAAAGAGTGTGATCGCACGCAATCCAAAACTAAAGATGATCCTGCGCTGGGGGGCGGGTTTTGATTCCGTGGATATTGAAGAAGCCGGAAAAAGGGGGATTTTGGTTACAAATACCCCCGGTGCAAACGCAAATGCGGTCTCGGAATTGGCGGTTATGCTGATGATGGCCGTAGGGCGCAGGCTGCTTTGCCATACACAGTGTCTGAGAAACGGCGTATGGAGCAAAAACGATTTCCTCAACAGTTCATTCTGCCTGAATAATAAGGTGGTGGGTCTTATAGGCGGCGGAAATATCGGCAGACAGGTGGCTGCCAAGGTTCAGGCCTTTGGTGCCAAAGTACAGTATTATGATACATTTCGTTTGCAGAATTCAGTGGAGCAGGAGTTATCTATGGCTTATGTTCCCTTTAAAACTCTCATTGAGACATCTGATATTATCTCACTCCATGTGCCTTTGCTGGAATCCACCAGGCATATGATCGGTCAGGAAGAGTTCCGGAATATGAAGAAGGGAGTGATTCTGATCAATACCGCCCGGGGAGGTCTTGTCGATGACTGCGCTCTTGTTGAGGCGCTTCAATCGGGAAAGCTTTCCGGAGCGGGACTGGACGGAGTGGAAAATGAACCCCTTTCCGCTGATGATGCCCTGCTGCAAAACCCTAATATTATAGTTACGCCTCATATAGGCGGCGGCACTGCCGATATTGGAGACATCATCCTGCCTATGCTGGTTCAGGATATTCTGGACTTTGCAGAGGGAAAAGAACCGGCTCATATTGTCAATCAAAAGTTTCTGATTTGAATTGAAAGAATAGGAGGATTTGCTGTGGATTTAAAATATTTGGAGTCCCTCTTTCCGGCATTTTTGGAGATTCAGGACCCTGACTTGAGGTATAAATCCCAACTGGCCATGCAGCAGGCCATGGAACAGGGGGGATGGACCGAGCGTAATATTGATACGGTTCCTGTCACCTTGAACTGGAAGGAGTGTGACATTTCTTGGGTCGAACATGTAACCGATGTGACGGAGATGTGTATTCTGGAATTTGACAAAATGAAGAAATACTACGCACGCCATAATGTTCCGTTTTGCCGTGACACGGTGATAGCCGGCGCTCTGCTGCATGACATCGGCAAGCTGACAGAGTTTGCGCCCGCAGGTGAAAACTCTGTGGTACACAGTGATAATTATCATCTGATGCGCCATCCGCTTTCCGGGGCAATCATCGCTAACAGGGCCGGACTCCCGGACAGCATTGTCCATTTGATCGCTGTGCATTCCTTTGAGGGGGACCAGTCCTATCATACGGCGGAATCCGAATTTGTCCGGACTGTCGATATATTTGTGTTTCACTGCTGTGTCAAAGGGCTTGAAAACTCCTTATTGGAACAAAAAAATAAAATATTTTAAAAAAAATTATATTCCGAATTTTTGCTTCTTTGGTGAAGAATAACATTAAAAATGCAGATGGTTTAAAAAGCTAGTGTATTAATAATAATACACTAATGAATAAAAATATAAATTATATAGCTTTAATAACAATACACATATATTGACAAAAAAGGAAAATTATTGTATGTTTTGTATGTAAAACCAAACCTTGTACAAAGATAACTGTACAATGTGCCGTAAAAATCATCCTTTAAGCCGGGATGCAGCATTTACGGAAAACTCCCGGGCTTACGGCAGAGCCAAAAGCCCGGGAGAACCCCCTGATCTTTATAAAGTTTGTTGATGAATAGTAAAATTAAACCGATCAGAAGGTATTCCGATATCCTAAGAGGGAGGATAATTCCTGCCCCAGCGCGATAACCAATTGAATATATTCCTGGTAGCGGTTTTGGTAGATCAGTTTTGGTACGGAAAGGTTGATGGCTGCTACGGTTTTACCGGAATAGTCCTTTAAAGGAGCGGCCAAGTTAATCTCAAAGTTGGAGAATTCTTCAATATCCACCCCGTATCCCTGATCGGCAATTTCTTTTAACTGCTGAAGTATTTTTTCCGGGTCTGTGATGGTGGAGGCGGTGTAAGCGTAGAAATTTTGATGTTCCAACGCAGTTCTCTGTTCCGCTTCAGAAAGGGAGGAGAGAAGCACTTTGCCGCTGGCCGTACAAAAGGCCGGGATGATTCTCTGTTCTGCAAATTCATTCATGGCAGAGGAGAGTATTTTGCTCAGGAATTTCAGCACCATATAATCCTGTTGAAGAACGGTAAGACTGACCTGGTTTAACTGCACAGTGGTTTGCTTTACAAAACCTTTCAGATATTCGTCACATGGGAGCAGATGACTGTATTTGATACGGAACTTAGAACCCAGTATGAATATTTCATATCCAAGGAAATATTTCCCTGTGGCCCGATCTTTGGACAGAAAATTCATATCTGTCATGACATTCAGCATTGCATAGGCAGTGCTTCTGGAAATACCAAGTAATTTACTAATTTCAGTTACATTCATGGCAGTTCTGCTGTCGCCCATGATTGTTAATAATTTTAAAGCTCTTTCAATGGATTGTTGAGATGAATTGCTTTCTTTTTTTTGCATTTTCCGTTCCTCCGTTCGTTACTGTATTAATATTAAGACATATATATTAATAAGTCAATACATTGGAATGGGATTTTGGGCCATGAATAGGAATGGCAAGACTGAACGGATATAGCAGGTGCTGCCCTATGCAGCAGCAGGAAGGGGATAAGATGGAAATAATGAGACCTAAAGTTACAACTCAAAAGGGAACTTATCTCGGTATGAGAGAGAAAAACGGCGTTCTGGCTTTTAAAGGAATTCCGTTTGCCCAGCCTCCGGTGGGGCCGTTGAGATGGCAGGCGCCCAGAGAGGTTCCAAACAGCAGAAAGACCTTTGATGCGGGAGCATTTAAACCTATACCCATGCAGTCCAAAGAGGATGAGAGATATAAGGGGCTGGAAAAAAGCGAAGACTGTCTGTATTTAAACATATTTACGGCTGATCTGGTTACTAAGAACAAGCCTGTGCTCATCTGGGTATATGGAGGCGCTTACATAAAAGGAGGGGCAAGCCGTCCCTTATATAACGGCGACAGGATGATCGGTGAAAATCCGGATGTCATTCTGGTGACGGTCAATTACCGTTTGGGAGTATTTGCAACCCTTAATTTATCGAAGGTAGATGAGGCCGGGCGGTACCGTTACAGCAATAACCTGGCTCAGATGGATCTTCAGGCAGCCCTTAAATGGGTTCACGAAAATATTGCCGATTTTGGAGGGAATCCAGACAATGTTACGCTGTTCGGGCATTCTGCGGGTTCCAGCAATATATCGGCCCAGCTGATGATGAAGGATTCCAGGCCGTATTTTAAGAAGGCTATCATGCACAGTTCCTTTGCTGTGGATGTGGGAACGACTTCCTGGGAAGACAGTTTGGGGGCGGCGGACGTGTTCTTTGACATTTTGGGAAATCCCACGCTGGATGAGCTTTTAAATATTCCGGCCGAAACTATTTATGATGCTCAGGTTAAACTGCAGAAGTCAGGATTTTTTAATTCTGAGCGAAAAGAATTTTCCGTTGTGCTGGATGACATTGTGATTCCGAAAGACGGATTTAAACAGCTGACGGAAGGCTGTGCGGCCGGAATCGATGTGATTATCGGCACCTGCTGCGGAGAGTATGACCAGCAGTTCAGACCTCTTAGCATGGAGGAAAAGTATGAATTTCTCAAACGCCAATGTGGAAAAAAGATCGGGGATTTAGACCGGGCCATTGAGATTTACCGGGAAAATAACCCGGAAAAGCCGTTGGATGAGATATATATGGACATCAAAAATGACCTTTGGCTCAGGATACCGGCCAACTTAGTGGCGGAGGCGCTGTCAGGGCACAGCGAGGTGCATATGTTCCATACCATGCTGAGAAAGGAGAATGGAAACAGAGCTCACCACGGCAATGAATATGAGGCAATATTTAGACATGCGGATGAGGAATTGATATCGCCGCAGCTGGCTTATATGATAAGCAGAACCTGGATGAATTTCGTGCGCTGCGGAGAGCCAAAAGGAGCAGGGCTGCCGGAGTGGTCGCTGTATGATAAGAAGGACAGGAAGACTATGATTATCAGTAAGGAATCTTATGTGGCTGATGGGGTCAGGGTTAGGGATATGGAATTATTTTATCCGCTGTTTAAGGAGACGGAGTATCTTTAAGCGTTTTTTACATACAGGCTGAAGGCATTTTTGAAAATGCCTTCACGCTTTACATAAAAACCTCAAGGCATTTCTGAAAATGCCTTCGCGTTTCACATAAAAACCTCAAGGCATTTTCGAAAATGCCTTCACGTTTAATAAAAAAAAGGAGAAGTTATTATTATGAAAAAGACAATCGCATTATTACTGGCAGCCTCTATGGCATTAACACTCACTGCCTGCGGATCAGGCGCTAAGGCACCGGCAGGCACCGAAAAAGCGGCAGACACAACGGCAGCAGGATCAGCCGCAGCCGCGGCCGGTACAGGCACTCAGACGGAAGCGCCCAAAGACCTTCCGGCATGGCCTTTTACGGATAAGGAAATCACTTTCTATACCCGAAACTCGGCAGGCGGAAGCGTTACCCTTTCCCAACAGTATCTTTTAGATATAGTTTTTGAGGACGGAGGCACCAGCCTTTTGGTATCTGATGCTACCTCCGGCGGAGCCGTATGCGTGGAAAAAACATATGCGGCAGGCGGAGACGGATACACCTTTTATATGTCGGGAAATGAAATGGTAATCGGTGAGATTACAGGCACCTTTGATTACTCTCTGAAAAATGATTTCCAGGTTTTAGGCATGCTTCCATCCAACGGCGCACCTAACTTTATCGGAGTATCCAAAACTACATTGCCTGATGTAAAGACCATGGAAGACCTGGTTGATTACTGTAAGGCTAACCCGGGAAAAGTGAGATTTGCTTATGCGCCTGACACGGTTGGCGAAGTATATTCAACCTTATTTGCAGATCATTTCGGCCTTGATGTGAAGATGACGATTTCGGAAGGCAGCGATTCCAAACCAAACTTAATGGGCGGTATTGTGGACGTGGTATTCTGGAATCAGAGAGATGCCATTGAATATGCCGATTACCTGGTTCCGGTGGTGGCTCTCAGCAATGAACGTTCTACAAAAGAAGAATTAGCCGATGTGCCTTGCTATGCAGAGAAAGGTTTATCTGACTGTGTAGTTCCTTCCGTTATGTTCTTAGCCTGCAAAAATGATATCGATGAAAGCCTGGCACAGGCCATCAATGCGAAATGGAATGAGGCCGTCAGCGATGCGATCAGCGATAATCCAAGCGAAAAAGGACAAATCTTAAAGGAATATATGGAGAACCAGGATCAGATATTAGAGCCGCTGACAATTGAAGAATGTTGGGAAATCATCGACGATGAATATGAAAAAATCGGAGAAGTTTTAGGAAATAAAGAATAATTGACTGGAGGTAAGAATTTATGAATAAGCTGCGTAAGGATCGCCAGCTTGGAATCGTATGCCTTTTACTGGCCGCTTTCATCGTATTTGAGTCAGGAAAGATAAAGATTCGTACAGAGGAATTCGCCAAGGTTGGCCCACGGACATTTCCATTTATTGCAGCTGGTATTTTTGCTGTCTGCGGCATCTACTTTCTTATTCACAAACTGGAAGGTCAGGATAAGGTGTATATGACAAGAGCTCAGTTCGGACGCGCGATGATGATGTTTGGCTGCTATGTTTTGTATCTGGCAGGGCTGTATTTTCTTGGATTGAAATTTGCTGCACCAATTGCGATTTTTGTTATGGTTATGCTGTTCTGCCGGGGAAAGATCAGTTGGTGGAAGGCGTTGGTTTATGCAGTGGTTTTTGGCGCAGTATTTTATGGTTTGTATGTGTATGCATTTCAAATCCGTGTGCCTGCCGGAATTTTGGGATTATAGGAGAGGAGTGAGAGTATGGTTTGGTCAGCTTTTTCAGAAGCACTGCAGCAGATACTTACCCCTACGGGACTGCTGTATATCATCGGCGGCGGCGTCCTTGGGATGATACTTGGCGCAATTCCCGGCTTATCCGGGGGTACTGCTTCCGTTATTATATTACCGTTGACTTATAAAATGGAGCCGGGTCTTGCCCTTGCACTGCTCGCCAGCCTTTACATAGGATCTACATCAGGAGGATGTATCGGAGCGATTCTGCTGGGAATTCCTGGAACAGGCGCTTCCATTCCGACGGCTTGGGAGGGATATCCGATGGCGCGGCGCGGCGAAGGCGTGCGCGCACTCAGCATTGCGGTTACCTGTAACTTTATCGGAACGCTGCCGGGACTTATCATTGCGATGATCGCATGTATTCCGCTGTCAACCATTGCTTGTAAAATGGGCCCGTGGGAATATTTCAGCCTGCTGCTTCTTGCGATTACCATGGTAGTGGCGCTGTCAAAGGATAATCTGATGAAAGGATTCGTTTCCGTAGCATTGGCGCTCATCATCTCATGCGTCGGATCGTCCCCCATCGACGGTGCAAAACGTTTTACATTTGGCAGTACCTATCTGTTAGGCGGCGTCAGCATGATCGTGGCGATGCTGGGTATCATAGCGGGCCGTATGATCATTGAAGAATACGCATTTAATAAAGAAGTGGACACTTCCATAGCCGGGAAGGTTTCCCGTTATAAATTCCCGGCAGCCGATCTGCTTGCCAATGTGGGAAATATCATTCGTTCTTTCCTGGTAGGTGTGTTTACCGGATTCTTACCGGCTTTGGGCGGCGGGGTTGCATCCATGATCTGTTATGCCACGGAAAAGAACCGTTCCAAACATCCGGAAACATTTGGAAATGGAGAACCGGCCGGAATTATCGCATGTGAAACCACCAATAACGCGGTAATCGGCGGAGCTCTTATTCCCATGATTTCCATGGGTATCCCAGGATCACCGGCTCTTATCTATATGATAACGGCGCTGTCCATCCACGGTATATCCTGCGGTCCGACCCTACTTCGGGATTACCCGGATGTGGTTTATCTGCTCTATCTGAGCTGTATATTTGCAGCGGTTGCAGTTTTATTTGCCCAGGTATTTGGAATGCCATTGTTCCCAATGCTTTTGAAGGTGCCGTCCCATTTTTTGTATCCTGCGATTATTGCCGTCGCATTTTTGGGCGCGTTTATCAGCCAGGGAAACCTTTCAGGAGTCGTGATCTGCCTGTGTTTCTGCCTGCTTGGCATGGCAATGAGATATTTTGAAATACCGGATGCTCCGTTTATGCTTACGTACTGTCTGGCCGCGTCTATGGAGACCAAGCTGAGACAGGGGCTTGTAAACGGCTTCCACGGAATCTGGGATTTCTTTACCCGTCCGATTTCCTGCCTGTTCATCATTCTGGCGGTGATCAGCCTTTTATATAATCTTTTTGGAGATAAGATAAAAGCAAAATTGGTGAAGTCAAAGACAGTCTGACAGAGATGAGAATAAAAATGCCGGCCAGTTTTCCGGGGACCGGCATTTTTTATATCATGGAAGTATGAGGCAGAAAATCCTGGAAGAGGAATTCTTTGTTGTGCAAAGATTACTCGGAAAAGTTTCTAAAATGTTAAGGAGAACAGTGATGCAGAAAACTGTACAATTAAAAAGCGGAATAACACTGGGATATAATGAATTTGGCAGCGGAGATAGGTATCTGATCAGCTGCCAGCAGAACCATAACAGCAAAGTGGCCTATACCATCGATTTGGCGGAAGAACACGGATTTCATGTTTTTCAGGTACAGATTCGGGGATATGGGGCTGCGGCAAAAGAAGCGGTCAAAGATTTGGGCGGAAAATGGTACGATGTTTGGGCTCAGGATGCCTGCGATTTTGCGGATGCCATGGGAATCGATAAATTTTTTTACGGAGGCATTTCCCACGGTTCGGGAATCGGCTGGCATATCTGCCGGATGCACCCGGAGCGGCTGAGGGGATTTTTTGCAGGAGTTCCGGGCCCTCACAGCAAGGACGGGCATGATACCGGAGAGGCGCGCATGCAGACGATCCGCGCAAGCGAGGATCCGGATACCTGGAAAGCTTATGCGGAAGCCAAGGCGTTCCGCCAGGCGGGGCCGCTGAGAAAACTGGCGGAACAGGGGCTGGCAGATAGGGAGAAGATCGAAGCTGCAATTGAAGAACAGAGAGAATTTTGGGTCACCATGCCTCCGGAAGTAGCCCGCCTGGACCCTAAAAAGCCATTTGCGGACTGTGATACGGAAGAAGAACTGATTGAGGAACTGAAAAAAATCCGGGTTCCTGTGTTGATTATAGGAGGAATGATGGACCCAATCAGCACCATTGACACTATGGTGCGTTCCTGCAAGGCTGTGGAAAACAGTGAGATGGTGATCTTTGCCGACGGCACCCACAATGTGCTTTTAGAACACAGGAAGGAAGTTGTAAATCACATCATGGCATTTTGCAATGGGAGCGGCCTGTGGTGATCGGGGAGGGGGTATCTGCACGCGCCATTGTGCGGTGGAAAGGAGAATTATGTTATATCAATTTAAAGCGCCTGAAACATTTGGAATAGAGTCACAGTCCATCCTGAATTTTCTGGATGCCTGTGAAAAAGAAGAAGTTGAGATTCACAGCCTGGAACTGAGGCGGTGGGACGAGAAATTTGTGGCCGGCACCTTTGCGCCGTTTACGGAAAGAAGCATGCACCGGATGTATTCTTCGGGAAAAGCCCTTTGCAGCCTGGCATTTTTATTTGCCATGCAGGACGGCCTGATCGGTTTGGACGAACCGCTGGTTTCCGTGTTTGCAGACCGTGTGCCGGAGGATCTTCCTGAGCATATGGATCAGGTAACCATGTATCATGTGCTGACTATGTCCACCGGACATGATAAGGATGTATTTTCCACAATCAAGGGGAGCGACGACTGGGTTAAAGCGTTTATGCGGATTCCTCTGACCTACCGTCCCGGCAGCACTTATGTTTATAACAACGGAACGCCTCACATGGTATCGGAGGCGGTCCGCCTGAGAACAGGAAAGGATCTGAAAACTTATCTGGAGGAAAAACTGCTGTCCCATATGGGAGAGACCATGGATATCAGACTGACTACACAGGGAGAACCTGATCCTTCTACCATCAGCATCACCATAGAAGCCTTTGGAAAACTGGCCGATTTCCTCTATCACCACGGCAGTTATCAGGGAAAACAGCTGTTAAGACCTGACTTGGCCGATATGATGGGCCAGTGCCATATCCCCACTCCGGCGGATTCCAGGGTTCCGGCTGAATATGTGGAAAAAGCCTGCAATGGCTACGGTTTTCATACCAGAAGAAATGCCATCGGCGGTTATAAGCTGTCCGGGGGCAGAAGTCAAAAATCCCTTGTGCTTCCGGAATTTGAAATGACGGCTTCCATAATGGCCAATGAGCCGAGAGAAGGCATCCTGATGCATCTGTTTTATACTCATGTGATGTTCCAAGTTTATCAACGGCCTCTTCCGGAAAAACCGGAAGTCTGTGCGCGTCTGAAAGACCGCCTGGAACATCTGAATCTTGGGCCGAGAGGGGAGACGTCTTCCCCTATGGAAGAAAAAGTACAGGGCAGAGATTACCGCCTTTCCTGTAATGAGGACGGTAAGAAGAGGGTGCGGTTTGAGTTTTCGGACAGTCAGGCAGCCGTCTGTATGGACGATAGAAAGATCGTGATAGGGAAAAACGGGGAGTGGCTGGAAAATGAACCTTATTTTTTAAAGAAGCCCAGTGATTTCCGTTTAAACGCCATTCCAGGCTCAAAAGCAAATCTGTATACCGGCGCATGGACAAAGGAAAACGAATTTACATTCTATATCCGCAGCGAATCAAGGATGGCTACGGATAAAGTCTGCTGCAGATTTGATGGGGACTGCGTAGAAATACGGGTTATGATTGATCCGCAGAAGAATGCAGGCGTCAGGATTGACCCGGTGCTGTTAAACGGGTTCTGCTAAAAATATAAACCAGGAGGAAATGGCCTATGCCTTACATACAAGTTGATGATGGAGTACAAATTTATTATGAAGAACGGGGAGCCGGAGAAAAGTATATCTTTTCTTCCCGCTCCCGGATTGAACACGCCAGCTCCTATACCGCCGCACTGGCGGACCTGGGCTATCACGTAATCGAAATCCAGCTCCGGGGATATGGAAAGTCCACCCATGTGACGGAAGATTACGGAATGAAATGGTACGATATCTGGGCTTCGGATATTGTAAAGGCAGCCAAAGCCCTTGGCGTGGAGAAGTTTGTATATACCGGCGTTTCCCATGGCTCTGGGGTGGGCTGGCATATCATCCGCAGACAGCCGGAGGTTTTAATTGGCTTTGCCGGAGTGGTATGCGGCCCCCATTCCAAAGACGGCCATGACACAGGAGCAGAGCGCCAGAGAACCCTGGACAATGCGTTGGATGAAGAAAAATGGAAGGCGTACAGTTTGGAGCGTTATCACAGGGACTGTGCCAATCCTCCGTCTTATATGAACGAAGAGGAACTGGCCGAATTTATAGAAAATGCGAAGGAAAAGTATGAGGACTTCCTGAATATGGAACCGGCTGAACGGCTGATATCACCTAAAAAACCATTTCCCGACCTTTCAACGGAAGAGGAACTGATCCGGGAATTGGAAAAAATAAACCTGCCGTGCATTTTTCTGGGAGGCATGTTCGATCCTATTTCCACCACGGCCAATATGGTGCGCACAGGCAGTGCAGTAAAGGGGTCTAAGACCATTTTGTATCAGGATTCGGATCATGGGCTGTGTAAACGTTATCCCAAGCAGATTGCCAGGGATATTGATCTGTTTTTACAGGAAAAAAGGGTGTTTGAATGAAACTGTTTGTAAGGGATAAAGCATTTTACAGAGAAGTGGCTATGATTGCCGTTCCTGTTGCCATGCAGAGCGTGATTTCTATAGGAATTAATATGATGGATACGGTAATGCTGGGATCATTTGGCGAGGTGCAGTTGTCTGCATCCTCCCTTTCGTCCCAGTTCTACCGTATCTTTCAGGTTCTCTGTATGGGCATGGGGTTCGGCGCTTCGGTGATGACCGCCCAGTATTGGGGGAGGCAGGATATTGACAGCATGAAACGGATCATTACCATCATGCTGAGGATCGGGCTGGGACTGACGGTTTTCTTTACCGCTGTTACGTCTCTGTTTCCACATCAGATTTTAAGCGTGTATACGGAAGATATGAGGATTGTGGAGTCCGGAGTGGGGTATCTGCGGATTATGGCTGTTACCTATCTGTTTTTAGGGCTGTTTAAAACGCTGACCATTGTGCTGCGCAGCGTGGGCGAGGTGAGAGTGTCTCTCTATGCTTCCATGTTTTCCTTTGGGATCAATATTTTCTTTAACTGGGTGTTCATTTTTGGAAAGCTGGGCGCCCCCAGGCTGGAGATCATCGGCGCTGCCATCGGAACCCTGATCGCCAGAATAACGGAAGCGGCTGTTATAACCATCTATTTTCTGGTAAAAGATAAGAAGATCAACTACCAGTTCAAAGATTTTTTCCTGGACTGTTCCGGGGATATCAAGATGTTCATGTATTACAGCATGCCTGTTATTGTCAGCGATTTGATGCTCACGCTTGGAAATAATATGGCTTCCATCGTGATGGGGCACATTGGGACGGCATTTGTTACGGCTAACGCGATCACCAATGTGGTAGTTCAGATCAGCACCGTATTCATCCAGGGCGTCAGCAGTTCCAGCGCGGTGATAATCGGAAATACGCTGGGAACCGGGGATAAAGACAAAGCATATGAGCAGGGGGTAACATTCCTGATGCTGGGAATTATTATCGGCGTCGCCGGAGGTGTATTCATTGTGGCGGGAAGTCCGTTTATGCTGATGCTTTATAACATCACTGAGGAAACAAAGGCTGTGACTACTCAGCTGATGATGGCGATTGCGCTTATCGTAGTATTTCAGACGATCAGCAACGTGATGACGAAAGGAGTTCTGCGCGGAGGCGGCGACACCAGGTTTTTAATGGTGGCGGATGTGCTGTTTTTGTGGATCTTATCCATACCTTTGGGTGCTGTGGCGGCATTTGTATGGGGCTTTTCTCCGTTTTGGATTTATGTATTTTTAAAATGCGACCGCATTGTAAAGAGCGTGATGTGCGTTGGGCGGTTTAGAACGAAAAAATGGCTGAAGGTGGTGTGAGGAAGAAATATATTAATACTGTAAGTATTTTTAAGAAATGCCCCACTATAATTCTCACGATCATTCCATTATAATGCGAATAAAGGAATCAAAAACAACAAATGCATTTATTCGCTTAAAAGGAGCTGGTACTGTGAAAAAGATAAAATATAAAGGGCAAAAGAATCTATGCCTGTGCATAATCTGCTTGACACTGCTCTGCGGATGCAGCAAAGGACAATTAGATTCTCAGGAAACGTCTTCGGCCATTGGCAATGCAACAGCCGCAGAAAACGGCAGTACAGCAAGTCCGCAGTCCCAAGAAGATCCATCCTATCCCCTGCCGGAAGCAGAGGAAAATCAGACGGAATCAACCCAAAATGGAGATGCGGCGATAACAGAGGGCTTTGCCGAAAAAAATTCAGAGGGAGCGTCTGCTCATACATCTGGATATTCAGATGAAGACCTGATCAATATGGCTAAGGCCTATTATCTTAAAACGGAAGGCGCAGAGCTTCAGCTTGCGGAACTTGAAGAACTGCCGGGTACATACAGCAGAGTGTCCATATGGCTTGGCGATGCAGTTGATGGCGGAAAAGACGGTGCGCATGGCGTGACAAGGGCGGATTACAATGTAAACCGGCATACGGCCCAGGGGACAGATACCAATTTTAATCCGGTAGATTTAACCGATGCGCTGCCGGATCAGGAGCCGGCGGATGAGGATTTTTATAGTCTGGCAACCGATATTCCGGCAGCTGATGTGGAACAGTTTGCGAAACGGGTGAAACAGCAGCTGCTGACCCAGGATTGGAACGCATTAGCAGAAGAGCTCAGTTATCCGATTACTGTGGATGGAGTGACTTATAATTCCAGAGAGGAATTTCTGGCCGCTGATTTTGAAACGGAGCTGAATCCCTATTTCTTTGTGGAGCTGGAAGAAGAGGATTGTAAGGAGATGTTCTGCAACTGGAGCGGAGTCATGCTTGGTGAAACAGGCCGTGTTTGGATCATAGAAGCTATGAATGAAGATTTTTCATCACAGGGGCTCAAGGTCAGGGCGATTAACGGGCTGACAGAATCATTTGGACTGCCGGGAGGAGTCAGAATGAATGCGGATGAAAGCGATATTACCCCCACTTCCATTAAGCTCCGCCTGGAAAATGAAACCGATTTAAACATTATCTTCGGAGATGATTACAGACTGCAGAAAGAGGAAGACGGCACATATAAGGATCTTCTGCCAAAAGATATGAACTTTCACAGCATTGGTTATATGTCTAAACGGGGAAATCCGGTGGAATGGACGGCGGATTGGAGCCGTTTGTGCGGCAGCTTGGAGGACGGAAATTATATAATTGTGAAAACAGTTCTGGATGAGGATGTTCCGGGAGAGGCCGGCAGGTATGAAAGAGCTTTTGGATTTACGATAGGGGCTCCATAGAGCGGCCGGAATAGGGAATTACTGGTTTTGTGCTGAATTTTATCCCAATAATGGGAGAAATTTACATACCAGTAATTCCCATTTTACGTTAAAAACCTCCTTATTGAGAAAAAATAATTAATAAAAAGCATTGACAAAAAGTAAAAGTTAGCGTATGATAACCTAGAAAATGATAATCAATATCAAATTAGAAATATAATAAAGGAGCGGTGATTATGCCATTAGCTATGGTTTTACAGGGAGATACAAAGAGAATCAGCGGTTTTCGCGGTCAGGAAGAGATGAAGAGACATCTTCAGGATCTTGGTTTTATTCCCGGAGAAGCGGTCAGAGTCGTTGGGGAAAATGCCGGCGGAATGATTTTAGTAGTAAAAGGCGTGAAAATTGCTTTGAATAAGGCATTAGCCAACAAGATTATAGTGGAAGACTAGGAGGATATGCGATGACGCTGAGAGATTTAAAACCAGGCCAGCAGGGCTGCGTCGCTTCCATCGGAGCGACAGGTCCGATGAAACGAAGAATTATGGATATGGGGGTTACCCCGGGAATTGAGATCAAAGTGGTAAAAGTGGCTCCATTGGGGGATCCGATCGAAGTCAATGTCAGAGGCTATGAGCTGAGCCTTCGCAAGGAAGAGGCACAGCAGATCGAGTTAAAATAATGGCAAAAGGTTAGCTAAAACTAACTAAATGGCGCCCTCAGGCGTATGACAAAGGGGCGGAACTGGAGGAAGAAATGAGTATAACAATTGCATTAGCAGGTAATCCAAACTGCGGAAAGACTACATTATTCAACGAGATCACAGGTTCAAGGCAGCATGTAGGAAACTGGCCGGGAGTTACTGTGGACAAAAAGGACGGTATCTATAAGAAAAATAAGGAAGTTACCATTCTGGATCTTCCGGGAACCTATTCCTTATCACCATATTCGGCGGAAGAAATTGTTGCCAGAGATTACATAGTAAAAGAAAAGCCGGATGCGGTGATCAATATTGTGGATGCCACCAGCATTGAGCGGAATCTTTACCTGACTTTACAGATTATGGAAACACGCATTCCCATGGTTGTGGCCTTAAACATGATGGATGAGGTTGCGGCAAGGGGAGATAAGATCGATTGCGAAAAGCTTTCTTCAACCTTAGGAATTCCGGTAGTTCCGATTGTGGCAAGATCAGGAAAAGGAATGCATGAGCTGATGGACGCAGCTATCCAGGTGGCGAAGTCAGGTCATAAACCGGAAAAAGTGGAGCTTTTTGACGATGAGTTAGCCAATGCTATCGATTCTATCGCCGATATTCTGGGCGGCACGGATTCCGACGAGAACAACTGGAAAGCGATTAAGCTGGTTGAAAATGATGAAGTTGTGGGTAAAACGGTTCCGGAAGATAAAAAAGCTGCGATTGAGACTTTGGTAAAAGCGGCGAATAAAAATGCCGATGGAGACGCGGAGGCGAAAATCGCGGATTACAGATACCGGTACATTTCCGAAGTGGTGAAGTCCTGTGTGAAAAAGGGACACCGCACCAATCAGGAAACCAAATCGGATAAGCTGGATAAGATCTTAACCAACCGTATCCTGGCTCTCCCGATCTTTGCGGGAGTGATGTATCTGCTGTTTGCATTTACCTTCAGTGAGAACTTCTTATTTATAGAAGGACTTCCAAGTCCCGGCGTATGGCTGGCAGGCGTGGTGGAAGAGCTTTGGGGAGCTTTGACCGGAGTGTTAGAGGCCGGATTAGAGGCAGCCGGCGCGTCTGAGTGGGCATTTTCCCTTGTAATTGACGGCGTTATGGAAGGGATCGGCGCTGTAGTTGGATTCCTGCCGTTAGTGCTCGTATTGTTCCTGCTCTTATCCTTTTTGGAGGACAGCGGCTATATGGCGCGCGTGGCCTTTGTAATGGACCGGATTTTCCGCCATTTTGGATTGTCAGGGCGTTCCTTTATTCCTATGCTGATGGGATTTGGATGTTCTGTTCCGGCTCTTATGGCTTCCAGAACGCTGGAAAGCGATAAAGACCGTAAAATCACCATGATGATCACACCATTTATGTCATGCGGTGCAAAACTTCCGATATACGCCATGTTTGCGGTCACGTTATTTGCAGACAGCAACCAGACGGCGATCATATTTTCCGTTTATATGCTGGGTATCGCAGTCGCTATCCTCAGCGCCCTTATTTTAAATAAATTTGCATTTAAGAGCGACACTTCCAACTTTATTATGGAACTGCCTCAGTACCGTATTCCTACATTAAAGAGCGTTCTCATTCATGCATGGGAAAAGGTGAAAGGTTTTGCGATTAAAGCAGGTACAATCATATTTGCATCCACGGTTTTAATCTGGCTGTTATCCAATTTCAATTTCAGCGGCATGTGCGATATGGAAGAGAGTTTCCTGGCTTCGATCGGAAATGCAATTAAATGGATTTTTATTCCGCTTGGCTTTGCAGACTGGAGAGCATCCGTTGGCGTGGTAACCGGGTGGATTGCAAAAGAAAATATCGTTGCAACTTTCGGACAGCTGTTCGGCGGTGTCAATGAAGAGACTGTGGAAGCCATTATGGCAGGAGAACAGGCGCTTCCGGCAATTTCGGAAGTATTTACAAAAGTTTCGGCATACTCATATATGGCATTTAACTTATTATGCATGCCGTGTTTCGCAGCAGTAGGCGCGATCCGCCGCGAGATGGGATCCTGGAAATGGACGCTCCGCGCGGTTGGGTTCCAGATGCTGACTGCTTATATCGTAGCGTTAATTATCAACACAGCAGGCAGCTTAATATTCTAATAAGCTGAACAAGAAGGGAGGACCTTATCAATGAATCCGACACAGGCACTTACAAAAGAAGAACAGAAATCATATATTTTACAGACACTGAAGCAGAACGGCTGCAGGATTACCAGCCAGAGACAGCTGCTGATCGACATTATCCTGCAGGACGAGTGCTGCTGCTGTAAGGAAATGTATTATAAGGCATTGAAGAAAGATCCGACCATAGGGATGGCAACTGTTTACCGGATGGTAAAAACTCTGGAAGAAACAGGACTGATCCACCGCAAGAATATGTACCGGATTTCCTGCGATTATGCGGGCCAATGCACCGATCCGTGCGCAGGCCAGTGTGCGGAGCAGAGCAGGAATAAATGCGCCAGCGCATAAAGCCCGGCTGCTGTTAAGGCGGACCCGGCTCGCGAAAAGAGGACTGGACGAAAAGGGGAAATTCGTATATGATAGAGGGAAGTAGTTCTATGGGAGGTTGCGTCATGTACGAATCAGGAGAAAACTATCTGGAGACCATTCTGATGCTGAAAGAGAAGAATGGTACCGTCAGATCCATTGATATCGCAAGAGAATTGAATTTCAGCAAACCGAGCGTCAGCCGGGCCATGGGGATTTTAAAGGAAGAGGGCTTCATTACCATGGAACATGGCGGAGAGATCGAATTGACGGATAAAGGCCATGAAAAGGCGGCCGGCATCTATGAACGCCACAGGCTGCTGACCTCATTTCTCCAGAAGGTAGCAGGTGTGTCCGAAGAAACAGCGGAAGAAGATGCCTGTAAGATGGAGCACATCATCAGTGATGAAGTATTCCAGGGCATTAAGAGATTTATGAAATAGAAAGGCTGCTGCGAATCCTTGTTTAATATATAAAGATTCGCCGGACAGAAGGGTTCCCCTGGGCGGCCGGAAAATACAGCGGGAGAGGGGCAAGCAATGCAGCCTCTCCCGCTGCATTTCTTCCGGCTGCCCAGGGGATTTTCCATATGCTTGACTTTCGGATTAGTTTGTGACAAAATAGGATAACATAATAATATAGAAGAAAATAGCAGAAAAGAAGGTAATGATCTATCATGACTAAAATTGATATTATCTCCGGTTTTCTTGGAGCCGGAAAGACAACATTTATTAAAAAATTACTGGAAGAAGCGATTGCCGGAGAGCAGGTTGTACTGATTGAAAATGAATTCGGCGAGATCGGCATTGACGGCGGATTTTTAAAGAATTCCGGGATTGAGATCCGTGAGATGAATTCAGGCTGTATCTGCTGCTCTTTAGTGGGAGATTTCGGAAAATCCCTGGAAGAAGTACTGGTAAAATATAAACCGGAACGTGTGATTATCGAGCCGTCAGGAGTGGGCAAATTATCAGACGTTATGAAGGCAGTCCGCGACGTGGCTTCCAATCTGGATGTGGTATTAAACAGCGCGGTTACCATCGTGGACGCTGCAAAATGCAAGATGTATATGAAGAATTTCGGCGAATTTTTCAATAACCAGATTGAGAATGCCGGAACAATCGTTCTGAGCAGAACCGATGTGGCCGATGCAAAGAAGGTGCAGATGGATGTGGAAATGATTCGGGAACACAATGCGAAAGCTACGATCGTAACCACCCCATGCAGCCAGCTGAGCGGAGCACAGCTTTTGGAGCTGATCGAAAAGCCGGACACTATGGAAGAAGACCTGTTAAAAGAAGTGGCGCATAAACATCATCATCACGATCATGACGAGGAGTGCGGCTGCGGACATGACCACGATCATGAACATCATGACCACGACCATGACGAGGAGTGCGGCTGCGGACATGACCACGATCATGAACATCACCACCACGACCACGGGGAAGAATGCGGCTGTGGCTGCCACGATCACGATCATCACCACCATCATGCGGATGAAGTGTTTACAAGCTGGGGCATGGAGACTATCGTTCCCTGCGATCAGGATGAATTGAAAGAGATTTTGGAAGATTTGGCTTATGATAATAAGTATGGTGATGTGCTTCGGGCGAAGGGAATGCTCCCAAGCGAGAATCCGGGAGAATGGCTGTATTTTGACTTGGTTCCGGAAGAATATGAGATCCGTAAAGGCGAACCGGATTATACAGGAAAAGTCTGCGTAATCGGCGCCAATTTAAAGGAAGAAGAGCTGAATAAAGCGTTTGGCAGGAGTTAATTATGGGACCAATGATCGATGATGATATCATGCCGGTTTTTCTTATCAATGGTTTTTTGGAAGCCGGTAAAACAGAATTTCTAACATTTACTATGGAACAGGAATATTTTCAGGCAGAGGGAAAAACCCTTCTTATTGTGTGTGAAGAGGGGGATACGGAATATGATGAAGAGCTGCTGAAAAACACGAAAACTTCCGTGGTTTATGCGGACAGTTTAGCGGATATTAGCCCGGAGCGTCTGCTTGAGCTGGAGCTTTTATACAATCCGGAACGTGTTTTGATCGAGTGGAACGGAATGTGGAATCAGGATGATTTAAAGATTCCAGAGGACTGGACCATCTATCAGCAGATCACAATTATTGATATGTCCACCTTCGACCTTTATGTGAAAAACATGAAGCCTCTTCTGTCCGCTATGGTGCGGGGCAGCGAATTGATAATCTGCAACCGCTGCGACGGAATTGAGGATTTGGAAACTTATAAGAGAATGCTGAAATCCATGAACACGAAATGTGAAATCGTTTTTGAGGATGAGGAAGGCGAGATTGAAGAGATTTCAGAGTCGGATCTGCCTTATGATCTCACTGCCGAGGTGGTGAAGATTTCGCCGGAAGCCTATGGAATCTGGTACATTGACTGCATGGACAAGCCGGAACGTTATGTGGGGAAAACGGTGGAATTCACGGCCATGGTGCTGAAATCTCCGAATTTCCCCAAGAATTATTTTGTGCCGGGGCGTATGGCCATGACCTGCTGTGCGGACGATATGACGTTCCTTGGATATATCTGCAAAGCCAGGGAGGCAAGAAACTTAGAAACAAAGCAGTGGGTAACCGTAAGAGCGACGGTGGCCTGTGAATACTGGCAGGATTATGAGGGAGAAGGACCGGTGCTGTATGCCCAGTCCGTCGTGCCTGCAGAGCCGATTAAAGAGGTAGTTCAGTTTTAGAATTGGATAGTGAGAGATAAGCCATTTGGCCAAAGCTGTAGTGAAACAGTGGGGGTCTTTCTTGGCTTTGGGTGCGGAGCTGCGCCGGAGGGTTAATATCCCAGTGTACCGCCATCTGAATACGAGCCGTAAAAATGAACGTGACTGGCGAACACATGTATTTTGTGTCCGACAGTCACGTTCATTTTTATGGCGAGTAGGAAGCCCGGCG
>NZ_PKUU01000043.1 GCF_002899675.1 Clostridium sp. chh4-2
GCGATTGAAGCATATAAACCGGAGATCGTGCTGCTTGGAGCAACCCATATCGGCCGTGACCTTGGCCCATGTCTTGCAGTAAGAGCGAACACCGGACTGACAGCAGACTGTACAAAGCTTGAGATCGATCCGGAAGACAAGAAGATCAAACAGACCCGTCCTGCATTTGGCGGAAACTTAATGGCAACCATCGTATGCCCGAACCACCGTCCGCAGATGTCCACCGTCCGTCCGGGAGTTATGGAAAAGGCCGCATATGAAGAAGGCCGTAAGGGTGAAGTGATTAAGCTTGACGTAGAATTCAAAGAAGGCGATATCCGCACAAAAGTGGTGGAGATCGTAAAGAGCATGAAGGAAGCAGTGTCCTTAACTGACGCCGAGATCATCGTGGCAGGAGGAATGGGACTTGGAAAACCGGAAGGCTTTGAGCTGTTAAAACAGCTTGCGGATAAGCTTGGCGGAGTGATCGCATCATCGAGAGCCGCAGTAGATGCAGGCTGGATTGATCATGCATACCAGGTAGGCCAGACAGGAACCACAGTAAAACCGAAAATCTACTTTGCATGCGGAATATCCGGAGCGATCCAGCATGCGGCAGGAATGCAGAATTCGGAGCAGATCATAGCGATCAATACCAATGAGAGCGCGCCGATCTTCGAGATCGCGGACTATGGAATCGTAGGAGATCTGTACAAAGTGATTCCGGCTATTATGGAAGAACTGGATAAATAATATTTGAGTACAAAACATTTACCTAAGAGAGTCGCAAGTTACTGCCTGGGCCTGCTGCTTTTGGCCTTTGGCGTGACTTTCTCGGTCAGATCAAACCTGGGGGTGTCTCCGGTAAACTCTATCCCCTATGTGTTAAGCCTTCTGACCGGAATCGAACAGGGATTATTGACTACAGCTGTTTTTTGTTCGTATATTCTTGTTCAGGCAATTATATTGAAAAAAGAGTTTAAACCAATCAATCTGTTACAGATTGTATTTTCATCTTTATTTGGTTACTTTGTTACCTTCTCCAACCATTTGTGCGGGTCCTTACCAACCCCGTCAAATTACGGAGTGCGATTATGTTTTCTGGCTGTCAGTATGGTATTCGTTGCGCTGGGTCTGATGTTTTATCTTGCTGCCGATATTGTCCCCCAACCGGCAGAAGGTGTGATGCTGGCCATTAATTTGAAAACAGGCATTGAATTTTCCAAAGTCAAAGTGATGTTTGACGTCTGCGTAGTCATTATCGCAGCAGCGATATCCTTAATCGGATTTGGTAAGCTGCAGGGAGTGAGGGAAGGCACCGTTATCGCTGCCATCGGAATTGGAAAAATACTTGGAATTCTGAATCAGAAGTACAAGAAATCCATCGAAGATTTCCTTCACAACATGTAACATAGATCACTGAAGTTATACCTTATATTCTCCTTAAAAGGCACGGCCAAAGCTAAAATGGCCGTGCTTTTCTCTGTTTCGGACACCTTTTGGTAAAATGAAGTTCAGGGTTGTTCCTTTCTCTTTTTTGGAATAAAATATTTCGAACATAAGATGAGAAATTATGTTACAATAGAGCAATGAATATAGATGTGAGGTACAGCAATGGCTCAAAACAGAGGAATTAATCAAGATGTAACGCAGGAGATGAACCGATCCCTTCTCCTTAAAAATCTGAGACGGAAGGGAACCTGTTCCAGGGTTCAGCTGGCCAACATAACAGGACTGAAACAGGCGACTGTTACGAATATTATGAAGGATTTCCTGAATTGGGGCTTAGTTGAAGAGGTTGGATTTTTAAATGGAAGCAAAGGCCGCCGTTCCATCGGCGTGGCGGTCAGCAGAGACCGGTACCGGGTGATTGGGGTGCGCCTGGCGAGAAATCACTACAGCGTCGGGCTGTTTGATTTGGCAGGAGGCCTGCTGAAAGAAAAACGGGTGGAATTTAAAGAAGACGAGGCTTTAAATGCACTGACGGTTTTAGGACAGATATCGGAAGAGATACGCGCTCTTATAATAGAAGGAAAAGAAAAAACCATACTGGCTGTGGGGATGGCGGTGCCGGGACCATTTATTGCCAAAAAGAACCGCATAGCCCTGATTACCGGAGCGGATATCTGGAAAGATATTGATTTAAAAGAATACTTTGACAGGGAACTGGAACTTCCCGTATTTTTAGAGCACAACGCCAATGCCGGAGCCTGCGCCCATATGTGGAATATGAAAGAACAGTATCACGATGATATCCTGATCTATATCGCCGCAGGACAGGGAATCGGAGCCGGAATCATTATGGACGGCCAGATTTATCAGGGGGCCTTGGGAACGGCAGGAGAGATCGGCCATATGACCATAGAGAGGGATGGAAAACCGTGTTCTTGTGGGAATAAAGGCTGTCTGGAGCGCTATGCGTCCTCTTTGGAACTGGTGAAATCCGTTTATGGCAATAAAGCCGGTACGCCGGGATGCGGCTTTAAGGACGTAGAGCAGAGAATCCGCCGGGGTGATCCGGAATGCGTAAAGCATTACCAAAAGGCATGTGAAAGCCTTGGAATCGGAATTATCAATTTAGTCAATGTTTTAAACCCGAATCTGGTAATTGTAGGAGACGAGATGTCCAAACCCGATCCGAAACTCATGGAGCAGATCATCCGTGATACGGTAAAAGAGCGAATCCTTCCGGACGTATGGGAGGAACTGGATTTGCAGATCAGTAAATACGAAGGGGACCCCATTTTGACTGGCGCTGCGATCGTAGCCATCAACCAGGTTTTCGATGATCCGGGCCGCTTTATTGAAAACATGATAGAAGAATGAAAATAATTAAAAAAAGTATTTGACTTTCTCCGAAAGAGTGGTATGATTTAATCAATATATTAATTAATTCAATTAATACATAAAACGGAAAAACAATTAAACCATCATGTATGGTCCAGGAAAAGGAGAAAAGGATATGAGATTTTTTATCGACACAGCAAAAGTTGAGGACATTAAAAAAGCGAATGATATGGGAATTATCTGCGGCGTTACCACCAATCCGTCCCTGATTGCAAAAGAGGGAAGAGATTTCACAGAAGTAATTAAAGAGATCACATCCATCGTTGACGGCCCGATCAGCGGAGAAGTAAAGGCAACTACGGTTGATGCGGAAGGCATGATTGCAGAAGGTAGAGAGATCGCAGCCATTCATCCAAACATGGTAGTGAAGATTCCTATGACTGTAGAAGGTTTAAAAGCGACAAAAGTTCTTGCCAGCGAAGGAATTAAAACCAATGTTACATTAATCTTTACAGCTAATCAGGCTCTTTTAGCAGCCCGCGCAGGGGCAACTTATGTATCACCTTTCCTTGGACGTTTGGATGACATCTCACAGTGCGGCGTGGATTTAGTGAGAACCATCGCAGAGATCTTCCAGGTTGCAGGTCTGGATACCCAGATCATCGCGGCCAGCGTAAGAAATCCGATTCATGTAACGGACTGCGCACTGGCAGGAGCGGATATCGCTACCGTACCATATTCTGTGCTGGAGCAGATGACAAAACATCCTCTGACAGATCAGGGTATTGAGAAATTCCAGAAGGATTACATCGCGGTGTTTGGAGAATAAACCGTTTTTGAAACTGCTTTTTTGAAGAGCGGTTTGGAAGAAAAGCAGGAGAGATAAGACCCCGGTCAAGGAATGCGGTAAAAGGCATTTTTGACCGGGGCCTTTTTACGTGGTAAATAATGGTTGAATTTAAAAATATAAAATGGGCGGATAATTAAAAGAAAACCGGCTGCAATATCATTTTAAGGCTGAAGGCGGAATACTATTATATAGGAACAAAGAGATACGAAACTTAAAAAGTAAACCATATGGCAGAAAGAACCAGATAAAATATGTATTGGATCAGCCATATATGCAGAATATAAAAGAGAAGAGTTTGACTGTAAAGAAAGGCCATGATATTATAGTTTTGTTAAATGGTTTTGTCTGAATTGTTAACCTCTTGAAAAATGAGTTATATTGTGTTATACTCAAACCGTAAAGAAGCAATTCTAAATTTGAATTTTTTGTAATTCCTGAAATGTTCGACACTCTTACCTTTTTTGAACCTACATTATGACATCAGGGATTCCTATATTTGTAAGCGGATGTCAGGCCTCCTCTGAGTGGAAGGCAGAAGCTTATATGCGGTTGCCCACCTAGCGTTGCTAGGCGTCAATAAGTAAGAACCGGCATTTTGGGGTTACAAAAGATAAAAGCAGCGAGTAATCGCTGCTTTATCTTTTTTTCATAATGTGTTAAGATAACAAATAGTATACTAGATAAGGAGGCATTATGAAAAACCAGAAATACAAAGACTATCTATACTGGGGAATTACGGCATTTGCTGTGATTGCAGCCTGTATAGCTTTTGCATTCCTGATAATCAAGGGAAACAGTGTAAGAAGTGGAATCAAGGAACTTAATTCCATCTTAGCTCCGATTACATATGGGGCGATTTTGGCATATCTGCTTACGCCGGTTTATAACCGTTATGTGAATAAATCCCGTCCTGCGTTGGAGAAAGCGCTTCGCAGCAAGAAAGCCGGAGAGAGCTGTTCGAAGGCGGTGGGGACACTTGTAAGTTTAGTGCTCATTATAGTGGTCGTAGTCGGCTTGTTCTGGATGATTTTACCACAGGTTATTACCACCATCAACGGGGTGATTGAAAGCTTCCCAAGCAATGCGGACATGTTGTACGGCTGGCTCCAGCAGTTACTGGCGGATAATCCTCAAGTGGAGGAAACGGTTCTGGGAAGCTATGAAAAAGGGCTTCTGCAGCTGGAAACCTGGGTTACCACCGATCTTGTAAAGGTGATGTCCAGCGTGGTATCGGGTGTTTTGTCCGGAGTGGTGTTTATTAAGAACCTTTTAATCGGGCTGATCGTCATGGTTTATCTTCTTAATATAAAGGATTTATTTGCCGCTCAGAGCAAGAAACTGGTCTATGGATTGTTTCCGTTATGGCTGGCTAACCGGATCATTGAAAAGTTCCGTTTTATCCATCAGGTATTCGGCGGGTTTATAATCGGTAAGCTTCTGGACTCTTTGATCATCGGAATCATTTGTTTTGTATGCCTGTCGATTATGAAGATGCCTTATGTTATGCTGATCAGTGTGATTGTGGGCGTTACGAATATTATCCCATTTTTCGGACCGTTTATCGGCGCGGTGCCGAGCGCGCTGCTTCTTCTTTTTGTAAGCCCTGTGAAATGTTTGTATTTCCTGATTTTCATATTGCTTTTACAGCAGTTTGACGGCAATATACTGGGTCCTAAGATATTGGGAAACTCCACCGGTTTATCAAGCTTTTGGGTGCTGTTTTCCATTCTCGTATTTGGCGGGATTTTGGGCCCGATCGGAATGATTATCGGAGTGCCGGCATTTGCCGTTATCTACAGCCTGATTTCCGAGTGGATATGCAGTTCTCTGAAAAAGAAAAATCTTTCGGTTCTGACCGATGATTATCATGGACTGGACCATATAGATGAAGAGAAAAAAACATATATAAAATAAGGGGCATTTATGCAAAAAAAGAGATTTATCAGGTGGTTTGCCGGAATGTTGACGTTAGTCATATTTCTTATAATCATTATACTTGTATATGAACCGGAAGAGAACGGAATTCAAAGAGCTGCTGCTTTTAAGGCGGCGGCTCTTTCTATGGATTCAAAGGAAGCCTGTGTTGAACAGGCGAAGGAACAGCAGAGCAGATTCGCTGCAAAGGACCAGAATAACTGGTACGTTCCCTATATGGATTATCTGTACCAGGAAGGATATCTTTCGGAGGAATTAACACCAGCCCGGGCGGATACGGCAGAAGGGCATTTGACCTATGGAGAAGTGGATTATCTGGCCGGACAGATTTCTAAGGATTTGAAAAATATGGTCCGCATGACAAAGCAGAATAAAAACGATCCGTATCCGGAAGATCAATGGTGGTATTTTTTCGATCAGCTTTTAAAGGAAAATGGAAGCGAACAGGAGATAAAGGAAGAAACGATACTGGTCTATGGTACGATTGCCAATGTGGAAACGGCGAAGCCATGGACGGTTTATACCAATAAAGGAGATTTTGGATTCGACGGCCTGGCTATGGACGCTTATATTGACAACCAGCTGTCCGTCATTTTACGGGATAAAGAGATTATACGGATCAAAGAACTGGTTTCTACGGAAGTGACGTACAGCAACGTATGGCTGAGCCAGGGAAAAGAGAGTACATATAAAGTATATCTGGGAAGTATTACGCGGGAATTTGACGTGAAGGACCAGATTGAAAAACCGGAACAGTATCTGAACAATTTGGCCGATATCCAGTTGAAAAAAGGGGAACTGACAAAGATATCCCTGAAAAAAGACAGGATACAGGGAAGGGTGCTGGAGGTAAAAGAGGATACAATCGAGATCGAGGGTTACGGTGAAGTACCTTTGGATGAGAATTTCAAGGTATATAAAACTTATGGTGAATTCAAAGTCCAGAAGATGAGCGATCTTCTTGTAGGATATGATTTACAGGAATTTATTGTGGCTAACGGAAAACTGTGTGCGGCTCTGACCGTCAGACCTTTTGATGCGGAGCAGATCCGTGTGCTCTTAATGGATACCGGATTTAAATCCATTTTCCATCCTCAGATTTCGCTGGTTTCTGATGTGCCGCTGAAGCTGACATATGGAAAAAAAGAGGAAACCGTAGCGGCCGGAGAACAGTTTACCATCACACCGGATGATGAGAGGCTGAAAGAGGGCCGTTTGATCCTTCAGCCGGAGGACGGAAAATCTGAGATACAGGTGAGCACAATCGAGAGAGGACTGGGAACTCCCTCTTATGGAGGCCGGTTGGAGATCAAGCGGGAAGAAGAAGGGCTGGTTCTGGTTAATGAACTCTTTTTAGAGGAATACCTGACAAAAGTAGTTCCCAGCGAGATGCCCAGCAGCTATGAGATGGAGGCCCTGAAAGCCCAGGCCGTTTGTGCCAGAACCTACGCTTACCGCCAGATCCGCAGCAACAGCTACAGCAGATACGGCGCTCATGTGGACGACAGCACTAACTATCAGGTTTACAACAATATCATTACGGATTCCAAGACTGCGGAAGCGGTTAACCAGACTTACGGCATGCTGCTCCTTTATAATGAATCCCCTGTGGAAGCCTATTATTTTTCCACCTCCTGCGGCCACACCACGGATGGAACCATCTGGGGCGCATCCCCGGAAGATGTCCCCTATCTGACAGGAACCTTATGCAGGGATGGCGGCGGCATTCTAAATCTCACCAGCAACGTGGATTTTGCCGACTTTATTAAGAATAAAAATTATGCTTCATTTGAATCGTCCTTCCCATTTTACCGCTGGAGCACTTCCATCACCAATAAACAGCTGGAAGAAAAGATAGGCGGAATCGGGACCATCACAGGAATGACCATGAGAGAACGGGGAGTCGGAGGAATCGGTAAAGTTCTGGAAGTGGAAGGCACAGAAGGCACCAAAGCAGTGAAAGGCCAGAGCCAGATCCGTTCGCTTTTGGGCAACAAGGAACTGGTTATCAAGAAGAATGACGGAGAAACCCTGACCGGATGGAACACCCTCCCCAGCGCATTCATAGCGATCGAGACAGATCCGGCAGATGAAAACGGAGTGATCACCTTCCGCATTTACGGAGGCGGTTATGGCCACGGCGTAGGAATGAGCCAAAACGGCGCACAGGGCATGGCCAAATCAGGATATACATTCGATAAAATCCTAAAATTCTACTACCACGATGTCCAAATAAAGGAACCTTAGGGGATCTTTTGTGTCATGAGAAACGCCAGGAAAAAGTGGGAAGCGGCGCGGGCGCGGGGATATCCGATGGGAATGGAATTCGACGTTCGACCGAAGATGTACTAAGGCCCGCAAGGATAAAAAGAGGCAGGCCGGTGCCATTCGAAGTGAACTTTTGATAACTTCACTTCTCAGTGGCACCTTAAAAACTGATCTGGAATTCAGTCTTTACCTGCCTCTTTTTGCCCTTGCGGGCCAAGTACATCTAATCGGTCTCCACACGATTCCATTCCCATCGGATATCCCCGCGCCCGCGCCGCTTCCCACTTTTTCCTGGCTGTATACCGGCTTGCTGAGCGTGAAAAGATCCTCATATCTCATAAATCCAGGTGTTTTTAACCTTAGCCGGAGAAAACCTAGCAGGAAAGACGGGACCGGAAAGGAACGGCGGACAGAGGCTGGGCCGGGAGAAAAAAGAGGGAGCTGGCTGCATTTGCAGGAGCTTAGTTTCGCTTAGACGGTGAGATTTTGCGTTGCACGTGAAAATAAATTTGTTTGAGCGGCTTTACCGCGAGTTTTTATTTTCACGTGCGTTTTTAGCAAAAGTTCAGCGTCTTAGTGAAACTTAGCTCCGAAACCCGTAACCATTCCCCTCTTTATCCCTCCCGGCCCAGCCTCTGTCCGCCGTTCCTTTCCGGTCCCGTCTTTCCTGCGTAGCCCTCTTCCTACCGGTACAAAAACACCGGAAGCCCGTCTTTTTCTTGTTGGAGGATATTTCCCTGGATCAGAGGAAGCACATAGTCCAGGAATTCGGGTCCGATATCGGTGCCGTTATTTGTAATCCACTGGGATGGGAACGGTTTTTCTTTATTGCAGACTTCGTTGACATCCACAGTGATACAGGATATTTCATAAGCGGAGCCCGGCGCGCGCTGAAAGGCGATCATCTTGCCGGTTTCTCCATCCAAGGCGGCTAAAACACCGTGTGAAGCGGCCAGAACGGCTTCTTCGATGTCTGTCTTGGACACGATGGCTGCGCTGCAGCGCTGGCAGACATTTAATTCTACGGAACGCACTTTTACGCCTAAGCGGTTGCGCACAAAATTTTCAAGGACTTTTCCGCATCCGGTCAGCATCTTATGTCCAAATGAATCCAGCCGGGCTTCATCGTCATATTCGCAGATAAACGTTCCGTGGCTGTCGGAAATGCCTTCGGATACGCAGACGATGACGTTGGGCTGTTTTTCAAGCGCTTTTTCAATATCGCAGATGAACTGATCCATGTCAAAGTCCGATTCCGGAAGATAGATGAAAAGCGGGTTATCCCCATCGTATTTGCGGGCCAGTTTGCTGGCGGCGGTCAGCCATCCGGCATGGCGGCCCATCAGTTCCACGATGGTGACTGCTTTCTGCTGGTAAACGGAAGAATCCATCACGATTTCCCGAACCGTATTGGCTACATATTTAGCAGCGCTTCCATATCCGGGGGTATGGTCGGTGATAATTAAATCATTGTCTATGGTTTTTGGAATGCCGATAAAACGGATATCGCTGCCGGAATGAGAGGCGTACCGTGATAATTTGCTGACGGTATCCATGGAATCATTGCCTCCGATATAGAAAAAATATCCGATATTAAGATGGTTAAACTTTTCAAAAAGAGAAGGATAAATGATGGAATTAAAATCCTCAGGCAGCTTGAAACGGCAGGAGCCGAGATAAGCGGCAGGAGTATGTTTTAAGATTTCCATATCCTCTTCGGAAAGCGTTGTAAGATCCATATAATCGTCTTTTAAAAAGCCCTCGATGCCGTGAATCATGCCGTAGACTTTATCAACCTGTTCTTTATGGTTCAGCCCTTCCTTCAGGATGCCGCATAAACTGGCATTGATTACTGCAGTAGGGCCGCCGGACTGACCGACTATAATATTTTTTTTCATCTGTGTGAACTCCTTTGTTAGTTATGAAAGTACTCAGATACTATTCTATAATAGGACATCATTCTGCGCAACTATTATTAAATACTTCCACAATTGGAATAATTGGTGTATAATATTAATAAATTGCTAAGAATGAGGGATATATATATGACAATATTTAAAAACAGCCAGCCCGCTACTGTGGATGAGGTTTATCAGGATATGTGTGAGCGGATTACCAGTTTACAGTTAGAGCCGGGGCAGAAGATCAGTGAGAATCAGATCTGTGAAGATTATGGCGTATCGCGTTCTGTGATCAGAACTGTATTTACCCGGTTGAATCAGAGAAAGTTAATAGAAGTATACCCTCAAAGGGGAACCTATATCAGTAAGATCGATCTGGAATTTATCGCGGACCTGTTATTATTCAGGACAGCTATCGAGAAAGAAGTGCTCTATGAGATTTTTGACACGATGGATATGGGACAGAGAAAGAACCTGACGGACCAGCTGAGGGAGAATCTGCAGCAGCAGAAGAAGTACATACATTCCAGCACATACGAGCCGGAATTCAAGCGTCTCGATTCACAGTTTCACAAAATCATGATCGACAGTGTACAGCGGTATAACCTGATGCAGCTGATGGAAGAGAACATGATTCACGTAACCAGGTGGAGAAACTTTGACGTAGTGTTTGACAGGAGAGTGCCGGAACTGATCCGCCAGCATGAAGTAATCTATAATGCCATCTGTGACAATGATTTGACAAAGGCTCTTCGCGCAATGTCGGATCATCTGGAGACGATATCAAAAATTCATGACCGGGCGAAAGCCAGATTTCCTCAGTATTTCGTTTGAAAAAGTTGGGCAATTTGTTTAATTATTAAAAAAATATAAATTATCTATTTACATTTAAGACAATATTTGATAATATATTACCAGTAGGAAGGGATTGTTCATATTATATTTGTGTAATGTGAACAGTTTTTTGGAGACATCTTGTATACTAGAGTTCAAGGCGTAGAACCGATAAAAACTTCACATGTTATTTGAGGATTGCTTGTATACTAGTATAAAAGATGTTATTTCTTATAGGCATTGTTAAAAAATAGACAAAGAGGTTGGAGAAGATGTATACACTTGGAATCGACATAGGATCAACTACTTCTAAATGCATCGTATTAAAAGATGGAACAGATATTCTGGGAAGCTCTATTGTCATAGCAGGAACAGGGACTCACGGACCACAGCAGGCGCTTGCGGAGGTTTACCAAGCATCGGGAATCTCTAAAGAAGAGATCGCCTACACGGTGGCCACCGGTTATGGAAGGAAAATGTTTGAAGAAGCTGATGATGAAATCAGTGAATTAAGCTGCCATGCCCGGGGAGTCCATTTTGTTTTTCCGGAAGTACATACGATAATCGATATTGGAGGTCAGGACGCAAAAGTTCTGGCGGTTAATGAAAAGGGCAGAATGACAAACTTTTTGATGAATGACAAATGTGCGGCAGGAACCGGCAGGTTTTTGGACGTCATGGCAAACATTCTGCAGTTAAAAATCGGAGATTTGGAGGTTGAAGCCGCTAAGGCCGAAGCTCCTGTTAAGATATCAAATACCTGTACGGTATTTGCAGAATCTGAAGTAATCTCACAGCTTGCATCAGGAGTTGCTATTCCGAATCTGGTGGCAGGAATCTGTGAATCTGTAGCGGGCAGGGTCGCGACTCTGGCGAAACGGATCGGGATAAAGGAACAAGTGTGCATGAGCGGCGGTGTAGCCCAAAACGGCGGCGTTAGAAGAGCTATGGAAAAAGAATTGGGAGTACCGATTTGTTATTCCGAGATGGCTCAGTTAATGGGAGCTCTTGGAGCGGCATTGTACGCATATGATAAAGCAACAAATTAAAGGAGGCGTTATTAATGGGTGAAGAGGTTAAGAAACCAAAGTACACACCAGATCCAAACTCTGCAAAGTACAAACTGAATGCTATTGTGGAAAAGCATTACAGAGAGGTACAGGAAGCTAAGGACAGAGGCGAGAAGATTGGCTGGTGTGCAAGCAATTTCCCACAGGAGATTTTTCAGACGTTGGGAGTTAAGGTTTGCTATCCTGAAAACCAGGCGGCAGCGATTGCGGCAAGAGGTGCCGGACAGAGAATGTGCGAGATATCAGAGGCGGAAGGCTATTCAAACGATATCTGCGCATATGCAAGAATCAGTTTAGCGCATATGCAGGTCGGTGAGACACCGGAACAGAATATGCCGCTGCCGGATTTCCTGCTTTGCTGTAACAATATCTGCAACTGTATGATTAAATGGTATGAGAATATTGCAAAAGAATTAAATATTCCATTGATTTTAATCGATATTCCGTTCAACCCGGATTATGAGGTGTCGGATGCTCAGGTGGCATATGTAAAGGGACAGTTCCTTGCAGCTATCAAACAGCTGGAAGAGATCACCGGCAAGAAGTGGTCTGATGAGAAGTTCAAGGAAGTTATGGAAATCTCCAACCGTACATCGAGAGCATGGCTGGAAGCAACCGCTTATACCAAATACACACCTTCACCGCTTAACGGATTCGATCTGTTAAACCATATGGCGGTGGCTGTTTGTGCAAGAGGTACGGTAGATGCGGCAGAAGCGTTTGAATGCCTGCTGGAAGAGTACAAGAAAGCCGTAGCAGAAGGAACGAGCACCTTCCGTGCAGAAGAGAAATACAGAATCATGTTTGAAGGAATTGCATGCTGGCCTCATCTGCGTGTAACCGCAACCGGATTAAAATCCCGTGGAATTAACATGGTGGCTACGATTTATGCCGATGCATTCGGATTTATTTATGACGATTTCGACGGTCTGATTAAGGCATACTGCAGCGTACCAAACTCTATGAACCTGGAAAAATCCAGAGATATGAGAGATGCCATCGTTAAGAGAACCAATACGGAAGGCTTGTTAGTACATACCAACCGTTCCTGCAAACTCTGGAGTGGATTTATGTATGAAATGAGCCGTCAGATCGGTGAAGACTGCAACATTCCTGTTACCTCATTTGATGGGGATCAGGCAGATCCTCGTAATTTCTCCGAAGCTCAGTATGAAACCCGTGTTCAGGGCTTAACGGAAATTATGGAAGCAAACAAAGGAGGTAAATAATAATGGCAGTAAATGAATTATTAGCTAAATTTCATGAGATTGCTGAATCTCCTAAAAAACAGTTAGACGGATATCTGGCAGCAGGCAAAAAAGTGGTGGCCTGTGTACCTGTTTATACACCGGAAGAAATTATTCATTCCATGGGCCTTGTTCCAATGGGAGCCTGGGGAGCTGATACGGAACTGAAAGAAGCGAAGAGATACTTCCCTGCTTTCATCTGCAGCATCATGCAGTCAATCCTGGAACTGGGTATTGCAGGAGAGTACAAAGGAATTTCCGCTTTGGTAGTTCCATCCCTCTGCGATTCCTTAAAATGTCTGGGACAGAACTGGAAATACGCTGTAAAAGACATTCCGTTCATCCCTATGACCTATCCTCAGAACAGAGATAATGAAGTGGGAAAAGCATTTGTAAAAGCCGGATATGAGAGAGTGATCTCTGATCTTACGGTGGCTACAGGAGCACAGTTCAGCGAAGTGGCACTGAAAGCTTCCATCGCTGTTTATAATGAACACAATGCGGTTATGAGAGAACTCAGCGAAGTATTGGTTGATTATCCGTCCGTTACTCCGTCCCAGAGAAATGATATCTTTAAGAGTGCGTGGTTCATGCTGAAAGAAGAGCATACCGCATTAGTAAAAGAATTGTTAGCAGCATTGAAGGAAATGCCTAAGGAAGAAAACAACAAGATCAAAGTGGTTACTTCCGGTATTTTAGCCGACAGCCCAAGCCTTCTTAAAATCTTTGACGAGAACGGCCTTCAGGTTGTGGCAGATGATGTGGCTCATGAGTCCAGACAGTACCGCACAGATGTTCCGGATATGGATAACCCGGTTGATGCTCTTGCAGAGAAATTTGCAGCTATGGGCAACTGTTCCGTTTTATATGATGTGGAGAAAAAACGTGCGGATTACATAGTAGAACTTGCTAAGAAATACGATGCTCGGGGGATTATCGTACTCATGACCAAGTTCTGTGATCCGGAAGAATTTGATTTCGTAATGATTAAAAAAGCATGCGAAAAAGCAGATCTTCAGTTAGTTCAGATCGAAGTTGACCGTCAGATGGTAAACTACGAACAGGCTAATACCATGATCGAAACATTTAAGGAAATGATCCAGTAAAAAACTATCATTGGGCGGATTGCAGTGGGTAAGGCTGCAATTCGCTGACATAGGAAAATATGGAGGATATTAGGTATGATAGATAAAAATAAAATGCCGGTAGCAATCGGCGTAGCATTTGTATGGTTCACCACACAGTTCGGCGGAGGATTTGCTTCCGGTAACCAGTTAAGACAGTATTTCGTATCATTTGGCGTATGGGCATTTTTGACCTGTATTATGGCACAGTTCATCGGTGCATTTTATCAGTGGTATGCACTGAAATACGCAAGAAAACATGAAGTATATGACTACAGAAGCTTTAACAACAGCTTTTATGGAAAATATGCTCCGATTTTCTCAAACTTATATGAACTCGTTTACATCGTTACCCTTTGTGTTGCTCCTGCAGCTGCATTCGCAACAGGCGTCAGCACAATGGAAAGCGCATTTGGTATCAACCATTGGGTTGGAACGATCTTTGTAGGCGCATTTATTTTCATCGTTGCTGTTTACGGCACCAATGTTGTTCGTAAAGTTGCATCCACACTGTCAGTATTGATCGTAGCAGGACTTTTCATCGTATATATTCCTAACATCATCGCACAGTGGGGAGATATCACAGCTAATATTTCAGCAAGTGCTGCTAATCCTGCACCTTTAGGCGGCGCTATTTGGACCGGCGTTGTATATGCGGCATTCCAGTTAGCTTCCATCGGTCTGCTGGTTCAGCACTCCAAACCGTTCAGCAGCCCTGATGATGCGAAGACATCCATGGTTTATGGTTTCTTTGTAAACGCAATTATTTGTTTGATGGCAGTTCTTGGACTTATGGCTATTACCAATGATCCGAACTTTGCAACAGAGAGCATTCCGCTTCTGATCCTTGTAAATAAGGGTGTTGCTCCATCATTATTAAGACCGATTATTTCTATCCTTATCGTTCTTGGTTCCGTATCAACTGCTGTTAACATGATCGCAGGTATGTCAAACCGTGTCTGCTCTTCCATGGATAAGAACTTTGATCCGACAGCAAAACCTGGAATGAACGTTGTTATCGTAACTCTGGTATGTACATTAGTAGCATTTGCTATCGCTCAGCTTGGTCTGAACAAGATCGTAGCGGTTGGATATAAGTATCTTGGCTACCTGACAATTCCGGTTATCATGATTCCTTACATCGTACATATGGTTACAACAAAATTTGACACAAAGTAAAAACTATTTTTCTTTGAAGTGATCGTTTATCCGCTGTCTGGCCGGGCAGTTGAATTAACTGCCCGGGGAAACGGCGAATGATTGTTTAAAGTTACGCCAAAGAGAATGTCTGAAGGACAGGGGGCAATTATGCAGATATTTTTAGTAGTATTGAGTTTAGCATTATTGATTTTCTTATGCTTTAAAGGGGTTCCGATCTTTTTCTCAGCTATGATTTCCGGTATTTTTCTGCTGCTGACAGCAGGAATGAACCCGGTAGAGCAGCTGACAACTACATATGTTAATGGTTTGGCCGGATATTTCGGTAAATTTTTCTTTATCTTCGTATTAGGATCTTTGTTTGGTAAACTGACCGATATCAGTGGAGCAGCAGATGCGATTGCAAAAACGATCATTGATAAATTGGGCGATAAGTTCATTATCCCTTCAATCGTTATTGCAGGCGCTGTTTTAACATACGGCGGTGTATCCGTATTCGTATGTATGTTCACACTGTATCCTCTGATGGTTTCCCTGTTCAAGAGAGGCGATATCTCCAGAACTCTGATTCCGGCCGTATATTTTGCAGGTGCCGGTACATTTACAGGAATGATGCCCGGATCACCACAGATTCAGAACTTGATGCCTGGACAGATGCTTGGTACACCGGCAACGGCTGCTTTAGTACCCGGTCTGCTTTCAGCGGCATTTGAAGCAGTTTTAGTATTTGTTTTCATCATCTGGTATGCAAATAACAGTAAGAAACAAGGCAAACATTTTGAAATGACTGAAAAAGACAAAGCGATGCTGGAACTGAAAAAGAACAAGGAACTTCCAAGCTTCCTTATTGCTTTAATTCCAATGATCATTCTTTTGGTTGCTTTGAATATCTTTAAGCTGTCAGCTGAAGTTTCATTATTTGTTGGATTTATGTCAGGCTTGGTTTTCTACTACAAACAGATTCCGTGGAAAGAGATTTGGAAACATCTGGGCGACGGTACAAAAGACGGTACAGGTTCCCTGTTTAACACGTCCGCAGTTGTTGGATTTGGTTCTTTAGTACAGGCGACACCGGCATTTACTACATTGATTGGTGCAGTTACCAGCATTGGAGGAAGCCCTCTGATCGCATCAGCTGTGGCTGTAACCACGTTAGCAGGTGTCTGCGGTTCCGGTTCAGGCGGTCTTGGTATTGCGCTTCCTATTATTAAAGAGTACTTTGTACCGATGGGCGTTAATATTGAGGCTCTCCACAGAGTTTCCGCATTAGCCAGCTTAGGTCTGGACTCACTGCCTCATAACGGCCTGGTAGTTTCTGTATTGAACGTTACAGAGAACGATCATAAGAGTTCTTACTTCCCTGTATTTATTTCCACTTGTGTGATTCCTTTGATCACATTAGTATTCATGATTATTTTGTTCTACATGTTTGGTATGGCTTAAAGGCCAGATTGAAAAGGAGATGTCTATATGTTTATAAATTTTCCGGAAGTACACACACCGATACAGGGTATGGAAAATGTACCGATTCCTAATATGGTAACGATTCGGCAGAGCTATGACAGCACGAAGATAGAGGATATTAAATCCCATATGCTTGCAGAGATGGAGAAGGTTCAGAACAAGGAATCCTATAAAGGGAAGAGGATCTGTATCACTGCCGGAAGCCGTGGAATTCCTCATCTGGATCTGATGATCCGCACAATCTGCGATACGTTAAAAACATGGGGTGCAGAGCCATTTATCATTCCTGCCATGGGAAGCCATGGCGGCGCAACTGCCGAAGGACAGGTAGAGATGCTGGAGGGCTACAACATCACAGAAGAGAGCATGGGAGTTCCGATTCTTTCTTCCATGGAAGTTGTACAGTACGATGAGCTCAACGGTATTCCGTTATATTGTGATAAATATGCATATGAATCCGATGGCATTGTTATCTTCAATAAAGTAAAACCTCACACAGATTTCAGAGGACCTCATGAGAGCGGTTTAGCTAAAATGATAGCAATCGGTATCGCAAAGCATAAAGGAGCCAGTATGTTCCACAGCTTTGGATTCCACCGTTTCACAGAGTTAATTCCTCCTGTAGCTGAGAAATTCCTGGAAAAATGTCCGTTTGCATTCGGTGTCGGCGTTGTTCAGAACGCGTATGACGATATCTGCAATATCGATGTCTGCAATAAGGATGATTTTATGGAAACAGACGCAAGACTTCTTGAAATTGCAAAAGAGAAGATGGCGAAATTCAAATTTGACGACATTGATGTGCTGGTTATCGATGAGATCGGAAAGAACATCAGCGGCAACGGCCATGACCCGAACGTAACGGGAAGAAATATTACACATACATTCCCCGATACTTTGAATCTGAGAAAGCTGTTCATCCGCGGCATTACTCCGGAAGCTCATCATAACGGATGCGGACTGGGGTCTGCCGATGTTACGACAAGACGTTGCTTAAATGACGTGGACTGGGAAGTAACATGGACCAATGTTCTCACCACCGGGCTGATGGATGCCTGCCCGATACCTCTGTATGTAAATACGGATAAAGAAGCGGTTATGATGTGCATCAGATGCTGTCACAACCTGGATTACAGCAAGGCGAGAGTTGTACATATTAAGAATACATTGTGTCTGGATGAAATACAGGTTTCAGAACCTCTGTATGAAGCCATCAAAGACATAGATGGTATTTCTTATGTGAGCGGTCCTGTTCCAATGCATTTCAATGAAGATGGTATGATGGATTAAATGATTAAGGTACCGGTGGGCTGGAAACGGCCCATCGGGTAACTGTTTAAAACTGGTATACAAGTATACAGAGATAATATCTCAATTGCGGGAGAGTAGATTATGAGTCTTGTATCGAAAACAATTGGAACATGCCTTCATGAGCGTGCAGAGGCAATGCCCGATTTGCAGGGGGTAGGATACCGGGATTACTGGTATTCCTGGAAAGATGTGGATGAGATTTCTGATTTCCTGGCCGTGCGCTATTGGAAGATGGGAATCCGGCATGGAGTTCATGCGGCTACATGGAGTGTAAACAGCCCTAATTTAGTATTTTGCCTTTTTGCGCTCTGGAAGATAGGGGCTGTTTCCGTTTTAGTCAATACCTGCTATAAAGAGCAGGAGATCGAGGATATTCTGAGGGACAATGACGTAGAGTATCTTTTTTATGGTTATGGATGTAAAAGCACCTGCTATAAGGATATGCTGAGCCGGGTTCCTTTAGAAAGCCTTCCTGTTTTTAAAGAGGCAATTGAGCTGGAAGAAAATCCACTGGATAAGTGGTACCGGAGAGAGAATTTCCCCGCAGTTCTTTCCGAGGAAGACAGACAGCTTTTAAAACAGGCAGAATCGTCTGTTAAACCGGAGGATACCGCATGTATTCTGTTTACATCGGGAACCACCAGCAAGCCCAAGGGAGTGATGCTTTCCCATTTCAGCCTGATCAATAACTCGGCTGAGATCGTCAAAAAGATGCGTTGGAACAGCGATGACAAGATCTGCATCTCAGTTCCCATGTTTCATTGTTTTGGGATTACCGCTGGAATTCTTTCCTGTTTAAACAGCGGAGCGGCCGGACATTTGCTGAAATATTATAAGACACTGGAAGTTTTGGATCAGGTTCAGAAATATAAGTGCACGGTTTTAAACGGGGTGCCCACCATGTTTCTGGCAATGCTCCGCAATAAAAACCGCCAGGATTATGATATTTCATCACTTCACGGAGGCGTGATTGCAGGATCTGCAATTCTGCCGGCCGAATATTTGGAAATCTGTAAACAGCTTCAATTGGAGAAGCTTCAGGTTTCGTATGGACAGACGGAGTCGGCTCCATGCGTTACCATTTCCGCATACGACGATACGCTGGAGCGAAAATCGGTGACTGCGGGAAAGAAGATTGAAGATGTTGAACTGGAGATCAGGGATATTGTTACTGGAGAATGGGCCGAGACCGGTCAGGCAGGAGAGATCCTGACCCGCGGATACCATGTAATGCAGGGATACTATAACCGGCCCGAAGAGACGGAAAAGACAATCGATTCGGAAGGATGGCTGCATACGGGGGACATCGGATATCTGGATGAAGACGGCTATCTTCATGTAACAGGAAGAATGAAAGAAATGATCATTCGCGGAGGGGAAAACATTTCGCCCGCGGAAATTGAAAATTGCATTATAGAGATGCCGGAAGTGGAAGAAGTTAAAGTAGTTGGAATTCCGGCGGAAGTGCTGCAGGAAGAGATTGTGGCATGCATTATTCCAAAAGAGGGAGTGGTGCTGGATTCAGAAAAGGTTACCGCATATGTAAAGTCGCGGTTATCGGATTATAAAGTGCCGAAATATGTTCTGACATTTCAATCGTTTCCAATCAACGCCAGCGGGAAGATCCTTGTTAAGGACTTAAAAGTCCAGGTTGGCGAGATGATAAAGCTAAAACATTAAGGAGGAACAAGCATGTATTTTACAGAACAGCATGAGTTAGTTAGGAAATTGGCCAGGGAGTTCGCAGAAAAAGAACTGACAAAAGAAATCCTTGACCAGGTGGAGGAATCCGAGGAGTTCCCGGAAGAAATTCTTCAGAAGATGGCGAAAGCCGGATTCTTCGGAATTAAAGTACCAAAGGAATATGGCGGACAGGGAGCGGATGCCCGTTCTTATGTTCTGGTTATGGAAGAATTTGCAAGAGTGAGCGGTGTGGCTAGTATTTATGTTTCTTCACCAAACTCTTTATCAGGCGGACCTTTCCTGCTTTCAGGAAATGATGAGCAGAAAGAAAAATATTTAAAACCTGTCGTAACAGGCGAGAAAAAGGTATGTTTCGCACTTACTGAGCCGGGAGCAGGTTCCGATGCAGGCGGTATGACTACAACAGCCGTAAAAGACGGCGATTATTATATCTTAAACGGAAGAAAATGTTTCATCACCATGGCACCTCTTTCTGATTTTGCTGTTGTTTATGCAAAAACGGATATGACGAAGGGAACCAGAGGCATTTCTGCATTTATCGTGGACATGAAACTTCCTGGCGTATCCTGCGGCAAACCGGAGAAGAAGATGGGTGTTATCGGATGCGCTACCAGCGATATCATTCTGGAGAATGTACGCGTACATAAGAGCGACCTTCTTGGCGAAGAGGGAAGAGGATTTATCAACGCGATGAAGACTCTGGATACGGGACGTATGGGCGTTGCGGCTCAGTCCATCGGTGTAGCTCAGGGCGCTTTGGATGAAGCAATCAAATATGCAAAAGAGAGAAAACAGTTCGGCAGAAGAATCGGTGATTTCCAGGCAATCAGCTTCATGATCGCCGATATGGCAACAAAACTGGAAGCAGCTAAACTGCTGGTATACAAAACCGCTTATCTGATGGATACTCACCAGGATGCGTCTATGGCAGCATCTATGGCTAAATTCTTTGCATCAGAAGCATGTAATGAGATCGTAGGAAAAGCAGTGCAGATCCATGGCGGCTACGGATTTATCAAGGATTACAAGGTAGAGCGCATGTACAGAGACTGCCGTGTATTCACAATCTACGAAGGAACTTCTCAGGTACAGCAGGTTGTAATCTCAGGAAAACTGCTGAAGAAATAAGACAGCCAGTGTGAAGAGACAAAACATCACAGGAATATAAATGCCGCTGCCGGCGGCAGAGCGGAGGTAGAAATGAAGATATTAGTTTGTGTTAAACAGGTACCAGATACCAATGAAGTAAAGATCGACCCTGTAAAGGGCACCTTAATCCGTGACGGTGTGCCGAGTATCTTAAACCCGGATGACGCCAACGCGTTAGAAGCAGCATTACAGATCAAAGACCAGGACCCGGATACCGTGATTGCAGTTTTAACCATGGGACCGCCACAGGCAACCTATATGTTAAGAGAATGCCTTGCAATGGGAGCAGACGAAGCATACCTGCTGAGCGACCGCGCATTCGGCGGAGCGGATACCTGCGCAACATCCACCACAATCGCAGCGGGAATCCGTAAAGTAGGCGGAGTGGACGTGATCTTTGCAGGACGTCAGGCCATCGATGGAGATACTGCACAGGTAGGACCTCAGGTAGCCCAGAGACTCGGCCTTCCGGTAGTGACCTATGTTCAGGAGATCAAGCTGGAAGAGGGAAAAGCCATCGTACAGAGACAGATGGAAGACGGATATGAAGTGATCGAAGTACAGACCCCATGCCTTCTGACAGCCGTAAAAGAATTAAACGAGCCGAGATACATGAGTATCGGAGGAATCGTAGACGCATACAAGAAAGAAATCACCGTATGGAACCATGACGATGTAGAATTAGACCCGAAGAACTGCGGATTGAACGCATCCCCGACTCAGGTGTTCCGTTCCTTTACACCGCCGCCAAAGGGAAAAGGCGAGATGTTAAGCGGAAGCATTCAGGATATGAGCGCAGCTTTAGTAGGCAAATTAAAAGAGAAACATTACATCTAAATGAGAAAGGACGGATAATAAAATGGCAGTAAATGTAATCAAAGAAAAATGTAAAGGCTGTTCCATCTGTGTGAAGAACTGTCCTTTTGACGCAATTACCATGGAAAACAAGCTGGCAGTGATCGGAACGGCATGTACCGGATGCGGCGTATGTGTGGAGAAATGTCCATTCAAGGCAATTGAAAAAACAGAAGAAGAAAAAGAAGTAAAAGATTTAAGCGCATATAAAGGCGTATGGGTATTCGCAGAGCAGAGAGACGGAAAGATCATGCCGGTGGTAATCGAACTGCTTGGAGAAGGCAAGAAGCTGGCAGCTGAAGTGGGCTGTGAGCTGTGCGCAGTTCTCTGCGGAAGCGGAGTGGAAGGCCTGGCAGACGAACTGTTCGCCTATGGAGCGGATAAAGTATACGTGGCAGACCATGAAGAGCTGTCCAC
>NZ_PKUU01000044.1 GCF_002899675.1 Clostridium sp. chh4-2
CATACGATCCCAATTGTCCTTTTTTCATTCTCCCCCCGCCCGGGTTCCCGTAAAGACCGCCTCTCCCTTCCCCGCATCTCGATTCCGGGCTGGTTTTCGCTAGCCTGGTTAAAAACAATGTTATGCATTGGTATTTACGTAAAGCCAAATTTACATAGATCATGAAGGGATTTTCAGAAATGACTTCAATTTTACTTTAAACGTCAAGGCATTTCGCAAAATGACCTCACCCTTTACATTAAATGGTGAAGGCATTTCTGAAAAAGACTTCACGGTTGATGTAAAAAACTACTCCATCCACCAAATCTTTTTTACCCTCAGCTAGCCAAGCAACAGCCGGAAAGAAGGGGAAGCCCAGGCGGACGGCGGAAGTAATCAGCGAAATGGGATCGTAAGGAACCCCTTAGATGTACTTAGATCCGCAAGGATAAAAAGAGACAGGTAGAAACTGAATTCCGAATCAGGTTCTAAGCGCCCCTTGAGCAGTGAAGTCATCAAGAGTTCACTGCGAATGGGCGCGGTCCTGTCTCTTTTTGTCCTTGCGGGTCTTAGTACATCTTAGGGGCGAATCCCGAATCCCATTTCGCCGATTACTTCCGCCGCCCGCCTGGGCTTCCCCTTCTTTTCGGCGTACCTTCGCCAGTTAAATAAAGATTTTCAGTAATTTAAATTTAATAGATCTCGGATTGCCTCTCCGGCGATCAACAGTCCTGCAACTGGCGGGACGAATGATATGCTGCCTGGAGTTGCCCGTTTGGAAGTTTCTTCTTCCGTTTCCGCCAAAGGTTTCAGCGGCGTTTCTTTGGAATAGAGAACTTTCAAATGTTCGATCCCCCGCTTCTTCAACTCCCGGCGCATGACGCGGCAGAGGGGGCAGATGGAGGTGGAGGAAAGGTCGGCGATTTCGAAGAGCTCGGCATGGAGTTTGTTGCCGGTTCCCATGGAAGCGATGATGGAAATGCCGTGGGAGACTGCGTATTGTACCAAGGCGATTTTAGCAGAAACTGTGTCCACCGCGTCGATTATATAGTCGATGGAACCGTCAATTCCGTCAAACAGGGCGGGCAGATTGTCGGGAAGCACGAATGTTTCAAATGTGAGTACCTGGCAGTTTGGATTGATGTCATGGATTCGTTCTTTCATTACTATGGTTTTGTATTTGCCGACAGTGGAGTGGAGTGCGATGCTCTGGCGGTTAATGTTAGTGATCGAAACCGTATCGTTGTCCACCAGAATCAAGCGCCCGATGCCGCTTCGGGCCAGGGCCTCGATGCAGTGGGAGCCAACTCCGCCCACACCGAAGACTGCGATGGTGCAGGAAGCCAGTTTATTCAAGTTATCAGATCCGATTAATAGTTCTGTTCTGGAAAATGGATGTATCATATCTACCTCAGTCAGTTATAATAGATTTTGATCAGGTTTAGCTAGCTGTTCTTTTACCAGATCGGCCAGGGTGACATTGTCTACAACCTGATTGATGGCGTCATTTAGCTGTTTCCAAACGTTCAGGGTAACGCAGACGCCGGCCCTTTGGCATTGGTTTTCGGCATCCTCTAAACAGGCTACAGGCGCCAGATTGCCTTCCGTAAGGCGAAGAATCATGCCCACCGTGTATTCGGAAGGATCGCGGGTCAATTTATATCCGCCCTGAGATCCGCGCATGCTTTTCACATAACCGGCGCGGCTTAATATGGTCACAATCTGTTCCAGATATTTTACGGATATCTGCTGGCGCTCGGCCACCTGGTTGATCTTTGTGCACTCGTCGGGATGAAGGGCAAATTCCAGCATCATGCGAAGCGCATATCTGCCTTTTGTTGATATTTTCATGAAAGTCACCGCCTTTGACAATTCTTATCTAATTAGTATGATATAAATGATTGTACACGATATTATTGAAAATGTAAACTTCCATTTTATTGGCAAATGTTGTATACTGAAATTTATGAATGCAGGGAGGTTATATCGTGGAAGAGAAGCATATGAAGGGGCAGGTAATTATGACAGAGGGAGTGATATGGAAACAGCTGATTTTCTTTTCCATCCCCCTTTTGATTGGTAATATATTTCAGCAGCTTTATAATACGGTGGATTCCATTGTTGTAGGCAATTACATCGGCAGTGAGGCCTTGGCGGCGGTGGGATCCAGCAACTCGCTGATTAACCTGATTATTGGTATGTTCATGGGGATTGCAACAGGCGCGGGCGTTATCATATCGCAGTATTATGGGGCCAGATCCAAAGAGAAGCTGCATTGGGCTGTACATACCTGCATGGCGCTCAGCATGATCGGAGGAGTGTTCCTGATTTTCCTGGGAGTGATTCTGTCCCCCATTATTTTAAGATTGATGGGAACTCCGGCAGAAGTTATGAGTAATTCTACCGTTTATCTGAGAATCTTTTTTTGCGGCTCCCTGTTTAACCTGGTTTATAATATGGGTGCCGGCGTGCTCCGTGCGGTAGGTGATTCCAAACGGCCGCTGTACTATCTGTGTGTTTCTTCCGTGGTAAATATCGTGCTGGATCTGACTTTCGTAGTCGTTTTTCATATGGGCATTGCCGGAGTGGGATATGCTACCATAATCGCTCAGGCAGTATCGGCCTGGCTGACACTCAGGGCATTGGTAAAAACCGAGGATATCTATAAAGTCGTTTTAAAATCCATAAAAATTGATGTCAGAATGCTGAAGAGAATTTTGAAAATCGGCATTCCAAGCGGCATTCAGCAGTCGATCATATCCCTGTCCAACGTAATCGTCCAGGCGAATGTCAACAGTTTTGGAGCTGCGGCCATGGCCGGGTTTGGGGCTTACAGCAAGATCGACGGATTTGTTATGCTTCCTCTTCAGAGCTTCTGTATGGCGGCCACTACATTTACAGGCCAGAACATAGGCGCGAGAAAGACGGACCGGGTCAAAAAAGGAATTTTCCAGGGTATTGTGATCAGCCTGATATATACGGTGATCCTGTCGGTGGCATTATACTTTAATGTGGATACTATTTTAGGAATCTTTTCAAAAGACGCATCCGTGATTAAGTATGGACATGTGACCATGTATATTCTGCTTCCGTTTTATTCGACGCTGGCTTTTCACCAGATTTTGATGGGAAGCTTCCGTGGAGCGGGGAAAACCATGGTTTCCATGCTGATCGGAGTTGGCAATATGTGCATTCTCCGAATGATTTATATCAACTGGTTTGTACCGTATTTTCCCAGCTATGAAGCCGTTATGTGGTGTTACCCGATCACTTGGGCGACAACCATGCTGATGGATATGCTCTACGGCTGGAAAGCGAAATGGCTGCCCAAGTATGCGGAAAAGAAGCAGTAAGAGGTTACTATTCACAGCCCTGGTGGCCGCTGCCGTCCGTTTCGGGTTTGGCAGTTTTGCAGGAATATTTTATTAATAAAAAGCTGCTTTTGCGGCAGAATGAGAGGTAGAGATGAAAGACGGGTTTATTAGAGTTGCGGCGGCGACTCCAAAGATAAAAGTAGCGGATCCTGAATACAACCGGGAACAGATCGTGGCCCTTTTGAAAGAAGGTGCTGAAAATCATGCTAAAATTATGGTTTTCCCCGAATTGTGCCTGACTGCGTATACCTGCAGCGATTTGTTTTTGCAGACGGCCCTTTTGAGAAAGGCGGCCGAAGAACTGAATGTCATCATTGAAGAAACTGCGGATTTGGACATCCTTGCTTTTATCGGCCTGCCATGGGAGAGAGACGGGAAACTTTATAATGCGGCAGCCGTGATTCACGGAGGTAAACTTCTGGGAGTTGTGCCGAAGATCAATCTTCCCAATTATTCCGAATTCTATGAAGCGCGCCATTTCAGCCGCGGCAACCAGATTCCGGTTATGGTTCCCTGGAAAGGGGAGAAGGTTCCCATGGGGACGAACCTGTTATTCCGATGCTCGAACGTTCCCGGACTTGTGGCGGCGGCTGAGATCTGTGAGGATGTCTGGGTTCCGTGTCCGCCCAGCATTTCCCATGCGTTAGCGGGAGCCACCGTGATTGCCAACTGTTCGGCCAGCGATGAAACCGTCGGCAAAGATACTTACCGGGAAAGCCTGATTTCAGGTCAGGCCGCCCGTCTCGTCTGCGGTTATATCTACGCTAATGCGGGAGAGGGAGAATCCACCCAGGATTTAGTGTTCGGAGGCCATAATATCATAGCGGAAAACGGCACATGCCTGGCCATATCAAAGCGTTTTACAACCGGAGTGGTATACGGCGATCTGGATCTTTCCCGTCTGGACAGCGAACGCAGGAGAATGACAACTTTTGAGATCGGCGGGAATGAAGAATATCAGACCGTTGAATTTCAACTGAAAACAGAAGTCCTCGAATTAAACAGATATATTGAGAGCACACCATTTGTTCCGCACGAGGAGAGAGCCCGTAATAAACGGTGTGAGGAGATTCTTTCCATTCAGGCTTTGGGACTGAAAAAAAGGCTGGAGCATACCGGATGTAAACATGCGGTGATCGGCATTTCCGGCGGTCTGGACTCCACGCTGGCGCTTCTCGTTACGGCCAAAGCATTTGATATGCTGGACATCCCAAGAAGCCAGATTCATGCGGTGACCATGCCGTGTTTTGGAACCACGGACAGGACTTACAACAATGCGTGCATCATGACGCAGAAACTGGGAGCATCCCTTCAGGAAGTGGATATTAAAGATGCGGTGACGCTGCATTTTAAAGATATAAATCAGGATATGAAAAAACATGATGTGACGTTTGAAAACGGACAGGCCAGGGAGAGAACCCAGGTTCTGATGGACATTGCCAATCAGGTTGGCGGAATGGTGGTCGGAACAGGGGATATGTCGGAACTGGCTTTGGGCTGGGCTACTTATAACGGTGACCATATGTCCATGTATGGGGTGAATGCCTCCATTCCGAAAACGCTGGTCCGCCATCTGGTGCGCTATTATGCGGATACGTGCGGCGAAGAGGAGCTTAAAGAAGTGCTGCTGGATGTTCTTGATACGCCTGTCAGCCCGGAACTGCTTCCTCCTGAGGACGGAGTGATTTCCCAGAAAACGGAAGATTTGGTGGGCCCTTATGAGCTTCATGACTTTTTCCTGTATTACATTCTGAGATTTGGCTATATGCCTTCCAAGATATACCGGATGGCGGTTCATGCATTTGGAAAAGAATATGATAAAGAAACCATACTGAAATGGTTAAAAGTATTTTACCGCAGATTTTTCAGCCAGCAGTTTAAGCGTTCCTGTCTGCCGGACGGACCGAAAGTGGGTTCGGCGGCCGTATCTCCGAGAGGCGATCTTCGCATGCCAAGCGACGCATGCAGCAGGATCTGGATGGAAGATCTGGAAACTATAGATAAATGAGGATGACAATATGATCAGCAGCACTTCCAACAGCCAGGTGAAATTTGTATCGGCGCTGGCAAAGAAAGCGAAGTTAAGAAAAACCGAGGATTTGTTTGTTGTGGAAGGCATCAAGATGTTTTCCGAACTTCCCCGGGCAAATGTGAAGAAAGTATACGTTTCAGAGAGCTTTTTGAAAGAAACCAAACATAAGAATCTGTTGGACGGAATATCCTGGGAGTGTGTGACGGATGACGTTTTTAAGTCCATGTCGGATACGCAGACGCCGCAGGGGGTGTTAGCCGTTGTAAAGCAGTTTCATTATACAATGGAAGATATTTTAAATGCAGAGGGACCGGCTCTCATCATGGTTTTAGAGGCGATCCAGGACCCGGGCAATTTGGGCACCATCATCCGGGCCGGCGAAGGCGCTGGAATCACCGGCGTAATCATGAGTGAGGGAACGGCCGATATCTATAATCCAAAAACGATCCGGTCTACCATGGGCTCCATTTACCGCGTGCCGTTTGTGTATGCGGAGAATATGGACCGGGCGTTTGAACAGCTGAAAGAGAAGAAGATCCGGCTGTTTGCGGCACATTTAAAGGGACGCGGCAGTTACGAACAGGAGGATTATTCCGGAAATACCGGATTTTTAATCGGCAATGAAGCCAATGGCCTGAGCGATAAAGCGGCGGCCTGGGCGGATACCTTAGTTAAGATACCGATGGCAGGACAGGTGGAGTCTTTAAATGCGGCAGTGGCGTCATCCGTGCTGATGTTTGAAGCGGCGAGACAGAGAAGAATGAATTAATTCTTACAATTTTCTTCCGAATCAGATTCCTAAAGCAGAACACTTGTAAAATGTCTGACAATATAGTAAAATATCTGAGAAGGGAGTTGATAAGATGGCAACAATTTTTTGGCTGGCTGCATTGGTAATCTTTGTTGTAATTGAGCTTGCGACATTTGCGCTCACAACGATCTGGTTTGCAGGCGGAGCACTGGCAGCTTTTATCCTTTCACTTCTTCATTGCAGCATTGAAGTACAGCTGGTAACATTTGTGGTAGTTTCCTTTGTTTTGCTGTTCGGCACAAGGCCGTTTGCGGCGAGATATATCAACAGAACTACAGTTAAGACGAATGTGGAAGGCCTGATTGGAAAAACTGCCCGCGTAACAGTAGAAGTGAACAATGAGAATGGAACTGGAACGGCTGTGGTGAACGGACAGGAATGGACGGCCAGAGCAGAAGAGGAACATGAAGTATACGCCCCCGGAACTATGGTTATGATAAAGGAAGTAAGGGGAGTAAAACTAATTGTGAGCAAAGCTCAAGAGGAGGCATAAATGGGAATTATGGGATTTTTTACCGGATTTGTAGGACTTATAATACTGCTTATTGTTATTTTGATGATTTTAACGTCATGTGTGAAGATTGTTCCTCAGGCACATGCGATGGTTGTGGAACGCCTTGGAGCTTATAAAGATACCTGGTCTGTAGGGCTTCATTTTAAAACACCGTTTATTGACCGGATTGCTAAGAGAGTCAATTTAAAAGAGCAGGTTGTGGATTTTGCTCCCCAGCCGGTTATTACGAAAGATAATGTAACTATGAGAATTGATACGGTAGTATTTTTCCAGATCACAGACCCAAAACTTTTTACTTATGGTGTGGAAAATCCGATTATGGCAATTGAGAACCTTACGGCGACTACCCTGAGAAATATCATCGGTGATCTGGAACTGGATCAGACCCTGACTTCCAGAGAAACCATTAATACGAAGATGAGAGCGTCCCTGGATGTGGCTACCGACCCATGGGGAATTAAAGTAACCCGTGTGGAATTGAAAAACATCATTCCTCCGGAAGCGATTAAAGACGCGATGGAGAAACAGATGAAGGCAGAGCGTGAGCGCCGTGAATCCATTCTCCGTGCGGAAGGTGAGAAGAGATCTGCAATTCTGGTTGCAGAAGGTAAAAAAGCGTCTGTAATCCTGGATGCGGAGGCTGATAAACAGTCTGCAATTCTTCGTGCGGAAGCTGAGAAAGAAAAGAAGATCCGGGAAGCAGAAGGTGAGGCTGAGGCCATACTTAAAATTCAGCAGGCGACTGCCGACGGTATCCGCTTTATTAAAGAAGCGGGAGCCGACAACGCGGTTCTTCAGATTAAGAGCTTAGAGGCGTTTGCAGCAGCTGCGGACGGCAAAGCGACCAAGATCATTATCCCATCTGAAATTCAGGGCATCGCAGGCCTTGTGAGTTCACTTGTGGAAGTGGGAAGCAAAGATCAGAAATAAAGCAGCAGGTACTGCAAAAGGGATTTTTTACATTAGGGGTGAAGGGATTTTCAAAAAGGCTTAAAGCTTTTTCGAAAATCCCTTCACCCCTAATGTTAAAATCCTCATAGATATAGGAGCATTTATGGATATAAAACTGGATTTGGATAAGGAATACGGGATCGTGCTGGAAGGCGGAGGGGCCAAAGGCGCCTATCAGATCGGGGCATGGAAAGCTTTGAGAGAAGCCGGTGTGAAGATCAAAGCCATAGCCGGAGCTTCTGTGGGGTCTTTAAACGGAGCGCTGATGTGCATGGACGATTTGGAGACAGCGGAAAAGATATGGAAGAATATCAGCTATTCCGATGTGATGAATGTAAATGATGAGCTGATGAAGAACATAAAAAGTAAAAATTTCCGTTCCCTTAATCTGACGGAGGTGCTCAACAGCAGTCTGCAGCTGATAAAGGACGGAGGTTTTGATATCACTCCGCTACGTGAACTGATGGCGGAGGCCATTGATGAAGAGAAGATACGAAGTTCCGACAGGAAGCTGTATGCCATCACTTATTCCGTGTCCGAGAGAAAGGAGCTGGCTGTGGATATTAACCAGGCGGAGCCGGGCACCATGGCGGATATGCTTTTGGCCAGCGCCTATTTCATGGCGTTTAAGAATGAAAAACTCCAGGGAAAGCGTTATATGGACGGCGGAGGCGTCAATAATGTTCCCGTGGATGTGCTTTTAGACCGGGGATACCGGGATATCATCATCATCAGAATCTATGGTTGGGGTTTCGATAAGGAACGGGTGGTAAAGGTGCCTGAGGACGCTAATGTGTATCACATCGCTCCACGTCAGGGACTGGGCGGCATTCTGGAATTTGATGCGCGCCAGTCCAGGAAAAATATGACCATGGGATATTATGACGGGCTCCGATTCTTATATGGTTTATCCGGGCGGGCTTATTATATCGATGCGCCATATGGCGAAGCTTATTATTTCGATAAGATGATGTCTGAGATCGAATTGATCCGGCATTATATAGAGAAGGAATTGGGCGAAGAGCCTTACGGAGAACCGGAGGGTTACCGGTTTTTTACGGAATACATGTTTCCTCACTTAGCGTCGGTTTTAAAGCTGAAAGAGGACTGGGGATATAAAGAACTGTATCTGGCGGTTCTGGAGGATATGGCGAAAAGGATGAAAATTAAGCGTTTTAAGGTTTATACTGTGGACGAACTTGTCAAAAAAGTTTATGTTAAGATCGGTTTACTTGACAGTATTTTGCCGATGTAGTATGTTTAAATACAAAATGATTACAAAAGTGGAGGATGCGAAGATGGACTTAAAAGGAAGAAACTTCTTGACATTGAAGGATTACAGCCCAGAGGAGATTCAGTATCTGCTGGATTTATCCGCCGATTTAAAGGACAAAAAGAAAAAAGGAATTTTAGTTGACAATTTTAAAGGAAAAAATGTAGCTTTGATCTTTGAAAAAACCAGCACCAGAACAAGATGTGCATTTGAGGTGGCAGCTCATGACCTGGGGATGGGAACTACCTATCTGGATCCGTCCGGTTCCCAGATCGGCAAAAAAGAGAGCATTGCAGATACGGCAAGAGTATTAGGCCGTATGTATGAGGGAATCGAATACCGCGGCTTCGGCCAGGAAATCGTGGAAGAACTGGCTAAATATGCAGGCGTTCCGGTATGGAACGGCTTAACGAACGAATACCATCCAACTCAGATGCTGGCGGATCTTCTTACGATCAGAGAGCATTTAGGACATTTAAAAGGCGTAAAATTAGTCTATATGGGCGATGCGCGCTATAACATGGGCAATTCACTGATGGTGGCTTGTTCTAAGATGGGAATGCATTTTGTAGCATGCGCTCCTAAGAAATATTTCCCGAATCCGGAACTGGTAAAAGAATGTCAGGCATTTGCTGCTGAAAGCGGAGCTACCATTACATTGACTGAAGATGTTATGGAAGGAACGAAGGGAGCGGATGTGATCTACACCGATGTTTGGGTATCCATGGGAGAACCGGACGAGGTATGGGAAGAGAGAATCCGTGAACTCACACCTTATAAAGTTACAAAAGAAGTGATGGATCACGCCGGAGAGAACACGATTTTCCTTCATTGCCTGCCTGCATTCCATGATTTAAAGACCAAGATCGGAAAAGAGATGGCAGAACGCTTTAACATAAGCGATATGGAAGTGACGGATGAAGTATTTGAATCCTCCCGTTCCAAAGTCTTTGACGAGGCGGAAAACCGCATGCATACCATTAAGGCTGTTATGGCTGCAACTTTAGGAGAATAGATTCATTTTATAATAGGATAGGAGCGGGTTTATGTACGGACAGGAAAAACACAGAGGTCCAAGAAATGCGTCGCTGGCGCTGGATATGATTCATATCATAATCGGCATTCTGATTGTGGTGCTGGCAGTTATTTCTTTTTTGAATCCGGAAGGGAATTTGCTACTGTTTCCGCTGATCTTTTTGCTCGCTGCGTCTCTTAACATGATCAATGGAATTTACCGGATTCATCAGAGCGGACGGGATAAGAAGAAAAAGATGTCGGGAATCGGGCTGATCGTGGCGGCAATTCTGCTGGCCATTCTGTCCATTGCCAGCGCTGTCAGCATCTGGTGGGGGTGATAACGGTGAAGACAAGGATATTAAAAATGCTGAAAGAGGCCGACGGCTATGTGTCCGGCCAGGATATCTGCGAGGAGCTTCATGTTTCCAGGACGGCCGTGTGGAAGGTGATAAAACAGCTTCAGGAAGAAGGATACCAGATCGAAGCCGTCAGAAATAAAGGTTATTGTTTGGAAAAGAGCGCCGATGTTATCACAAAGGCGGAACTGAGCAGTTGTATGGACAGTCAGTGGATGGGGAAGAATCTGGTATATTATGATGAAACTGATTCTACCAATACAAGAGCAAAGGCATTGGCGGAACAGGGCGCTTTGTCCGGCACTTTAGTGGTAGCCGACTGCCAGATGTCCGGGAAGGGCAGGAGAGGCCGCAGCTGGGTGTCTCCCCGTTTTGCAAACATTTACATGACCCTGATCTTAAAACCCCAGATTTCCCCTTCCTGTGCCTCCATGCTGACCTTGACGGCCGCTATGGCCGTGCTGGCAGGAATTAAAGAAGTAACAGGATTGGAAACGGAAATCAAATGGCCCAATGATCTGGTCTATGGCGGAAAGAAAGTCTGCGGCATATTGACGGAGATGAGCGCTGAACTGGACTGCATTCACTATGTGGTCATTGGGATGGGGATCAATGTGAATTTAACCGAAATTGCAGAAGAGGTGGCAAAGACCGCCACCTCTTTGAGAATTGAATCCGGCCGGCCGGTGAGCAGAAGCGCTTTAATAGCTGCTGTGATCCGTTGGTTTGAAGTTTATTACCAGAAGTTTCTGGAGACAGAGGATTTATCCCTGCTGATGGAAGAATACAACGAAAAGCTGGCAAACCGAGGCAGAGAAGTGCGGGTGCTGGCCCCGTCAGGCGATTACTGCGCAGTATCCAGGGGTATTAATAAATCAGGTGAGCTTCTGGTGGAGTTAGAGGATGGAACCCTTCAGAAAGTGGTTTCCGGAGAGGTTTCAGTACGTGGAATATATGGATATGTATAAAGATGCACAGGAAATTTCAAAACAGCTTTACGGCGGCTTAAAAGTCCTTGAGCGGGAAGATCAGGAGATGGGGCGTGAAGAGCGCTTAAAATCGATGGCAGGGCCTCTCATGGCATGGTATGAGACGTCTGCCAGGATTTTGCCGTGGCGGGACGATCCCAAACCATACCGCGTATGGATTTCCGAGATCATGCTTCAGCAGACCAGGGTGGAAGCGGTCAAGCCGTATTTCGAACGGTTTATGAATGCGCTTCCTCAGGTGAAAGATTTGGCGGAGGTGCCGGAAGAACAGCTGTTGAAGCTTTGGGAAGGACTGGGATATTATAACCGTGCCAGGAATTTGAAAAAAGCGGCTCAGATTATGATGGAGAGTCACGGCGGAAACGTGCCGTCCTCCTATGAGACGCTCTTGGAACTTCCGGGTATCGGCAGCTATACTGCGGGCGCAGTGGCGTCCATCGCCTATCAGATTCCGGCTCCTGCCGTGGACGGCAACGTGCTGCGGGTAATTTCCCGTGTTTTAGCGGATCGGGAAGATATTACAAAGCAGTCGGTGAAGAAGAGGATGGAACAGGAGATAAAGGCTGTGATGCCAAAGGACAGGCCGGGAGATTTTAACCAGGCGCTGATTGAGATCGGAGCGATTGTCTGTGTTCCAAACGGGGCTCCGAAATGCGGGGAATGTCCTCTGGAGTCGGTCTGTCTGGCAAAGCGCAGGGGGCTGACTGCTGAAATCCCTTATAAAGCTCCGAAAAAAGCACGCAAAAAGGAAGACCGTACCATCCTTATCCTGGAATGTGACGGAAAGATAGCCATTCATAAGCGTCCGGATCAGGGATTACTGGCATCGCTTTATGAATTTCCAAACCTGGAAGGTCATATAAAAATAGAGGAACTTCCAAAGAAACTGGAAATTTCAGACGAACAGATAGAGCATATTGAGGTTCTGCCGGAGTCCAAACATATATTTTCCCATGTGGAATGGAATATGACCGGATACCGGATTGTTATAAAACAGAAAGGCCGGCTGCCTTATCTGTTTGCAGAAAAAAGGGACTTGAGGGAGAAATACCCTCTGCCCAATGCATTTGCTGCGTATATGAAACAGATAAATGCGGATAATGTTTAGTGAGGAGGGATATGGATGAAACAGATGCTTTTCGTGTTTAATCCAAGATCCGGAAAAGCCCAGATTAAAAACCACCTTTTAAGTATCTTGGATACTTTTGTAAAAGGCGGATATGAAATTCAGGTTCATGTCACCCAGAAAACCAAAGATGCGGTGAATGTGGTGAAAGAGCGCGCAGCGGGCAAAGATCTGGTTGTGTGCAGCGGAGGTGACGGGACACTGAATGAGACGATCTGCGGGCTGATGCAGCTGAAAGACCCGCCGCTGTTAGGGTATATTCCCGCCGGTTCCACCAATGATTTTGCCACCAGTCTGGGACTGCCGTCCAATATGAGCAAGGCGGCCCGGGAAATCATGGAGGGAACGCCGTATCCTATCGATATCGGGCATTTTTGCGAGGACCGGTATTTTGTGTATATTGCGGCTTTCGGCGCATTTACGGAAGTCTCCTATATGACGCCCCAGGAGAAGAAAAATATGCTGGGCCATCAGGCCTATATGCTGGAAGGGGTAAAAAGCCTGCTGTCCGTGAAACCGTATCATATGAAGGTGGAAACCTCGGATATGGTGATCGAGGACGATTTTATATTCGGAATGATAACGAATACAATCAGCGTGGGCGGTTTTAAGGGCCTTGTGCCGCAAAGCGTGGCGTTAAATGACGGGATGTTTGAGGTGTTATTAATCAGAATGCCCAAGACGCCGCTGGATCTGAGCAATATTATCTCCTATATGTTTTTAAAGGAAGAGCAAAATGAATATGTTCACAAGTTTAAGACAAGTAAGCTGACCCTTTTCTCAGAAGAGCCGGTGGACTGGGTTTTGGACGGTGAGTTTGGCGGAACAAGGACAGAAGTTACCATTGAAAATCTGCAAAATCGAATTAATATTATAAAAATATAAAATTCAAAAAATATGTTGAAAAATGTATACCGGTAGTATATAATGACTAGTTGTGTAGGTTTTTAAGTAAACTTCTTACCGAAAGGACGTTACGGAGTGGAAAAAGACAATTTTTTAGAGAAGCTGGATAAGCTTGTAGCATTGGCAAAGACCAAGCACCAAACACTTGATGTGGCTGAAGTGAGTGATTTTTTTGCCGGCGATAATCTGAATCCGGATCAAATGGAGCATATTTATAGTTACCTGGAGGGTCATGGAATCGACGTGATCCCGGTAATAGACGACACCGTTTTAGTGGATGATGCCCTGCTTCTGGATGATGATGTAGATGACAGCTTTATCAAAGAAACTGAAGATGAAGACATTGATCTGGATGCCATTGATCTGTTGGAAGGAATCGGAACGGAAGATCCGGTCCGCATGTACTTGAAGGAGATTGGTACAGTTCCGCTTTTAAGTGCGGATGAGGAACTGCGGTTGGCAAAACTGAAGTCAGAAGGGGACGAATACGCGAAAGAGCGCCTGATTGAGGCGAACCTTCGACTGGTTGTCAGCATCGCCAAACGTTATACCGGAAGAGGTATGAGTTTCCTTGATCTTGTTCAGGAAGGTAATCTGGGACTGATCAAAGGCGTAGAAAAATTTGAATATACGAAGGGATTCAAACTGAGTACATATGCAACTTGGTGGATTCGTCAGTCTGTTACCCGCGCTTTGGCGGATCAGGCCAGAACAATCCGTGTGCCTGTGCATATGGTGGAGACTATTAACAAGATGTCGAAGATGCAGCGTAAATTAACGCTGGAACTCGGTTATGAACCGTCTGTAACAGAGCTGGCTGAAGCTTTGGAGATGTCAGAGGATAAGGTGATGGAGATCATGCAGATCGCAAGAGAACCGGCATCCTTAGAGACTCCCATAGGAGAGGAAGACGACTCCAACCTTGGCGATTTTGTTGCGGACAACAATGTGGTGACCCCGGAAGGCAATGTGGAATCTGTGATGTTGAGAGAACATATTGACGCGCTGCTGGGAGATCTGAAGGAGAGAGAGCGTCAGGTTATTGTACTGCGTTTTGGCCTGGAAGACGGACATCCAAGAACATTGGAAGAAGTCGGAAAGGAATTTAATGTTACACGCGAACGAATCCGTCAGATTGAAGCCAAAGCCCTGAGAAAGTTAAGAAATCCGGTTCGGAGCAAACGAATCAGAGATTTCCTTTAATTTTTAATATTCAGGGGCAGGTGAAACAGAGGTTTCGCCTGCCCTTATTTGCGTTACATAGATTCAGTGGAAATGCTGCGTTCAAACATATCACATGATTGTGAGTCACAGAATGGAAGGTCATATGAATAAAAGAAATTATCAAAAAGAACTGGATGGTATCATAAGTGGTCTGCAGCCGGAAACGAAGGTACCCCGTCTGCTGCTGCACAGCTGCTGTGCGCCCTGCAGCAGCTATGTGCTGGAGTATTTGTCACAGTATTTTGAAATAACCGTTTATTATTATAACCCTAATATTTATCCGCCTAATGAGTATTATAAAAGGGTGAAGGAGCAGCAGGATCTGGTGGACCGCATGAAGTTCAAAAATCCTGTCAGCGTTGTAAACGGCCCCTATGATACCGATGAGTTCTACCGGATCGCAAAAGGCCATGAGAAGGACGCGGAAGGCGGAGAACGCTGTTTTCGATGCTATGAGCTTCGCCTCAGGGAGGCTGCAAAAGTGGCGGCGGCCGGCCGTTACGATTATTTTACCACCACATTATCCATCAGCCCTCTTAAAAATGCGGATAAGCTGAATGAGATCGGGGAAAGGCTTGCGGCGGAGTACCAGACAAACTATCTGCCTTCTGATTTTAAAAAGAGGGAAGGATATAAACGTTCGACCGAATTATCGAAAGAATACGGATTATACCGTCAAAATTACTGCGGGTGCATTTTCTCTTACAACGAACGAATTTCAAGTGAGGAAACTCAAGTACCTTTTGCTTGACACCGTAGTGGATTTGTACTAAAATTTTAATAGTGGATTTGTAAATTTAGCAATGAAACGTGAGGGAGAATATAATATAAAGGAGAATAAGGATATGTTAACTAAAACTTTAACAGTAGTAAATCCATCAGGATTACACTTGAGACCAGCGGGAGTTTTGTCACAGACTGCTATGAAATTTAAGTCCGATATTATTATTGAGTGTGGAGAGAAACGCATTATTGCAAAGAGCGTATTGAACGTTATGGCAGCTGGAATTAAGTGCGGAACAGAGATCAATCTGATCTGTGAAGGCGAAGATGAGGCAGCAGCTATGGATGCTATGGCTAAGGCAATTGAGAGCGGCCTTGGCGAGATGGGCTGATCTTTCATTTGATATTTTTGAGAGCGTTGCACGGCAAGTGCAGCGCTCTTTTTTCGTTATTGCACAAAATTGTTATTTAACGGGGGTGGCGGAAGGGGTACGCCCGGAATCGGGATTCGGAGCCGTAAGACGAAGGTCGGAGGGGCCGTCCGGGCCGGGGAAGAAAGATGCAGCCAGATCGGATTCGGGATTCGCCCCTAAGAACAACTAAGGCCCGTAAGGACAGAACAAGGCAGGCCGGCGCCATTCGCAGTGA
>NZ_PKUU01000045.1 GCF_002899675.1 Clostridium sp. chh4-2
GGAACTGATGAGGGATAGGGGATCGTTTGCAGACCCTTAGTACCTCTTAGGGTCGAAACTCGAATCCCCTATCCCTCATCAGTTCCGCCGCCCGCCCAGGTTCCCCTTCTTTCCGGCGTACCTTAGCTAAAAAAATTTACATCTTAGACATTGCCGCTTCGTCAGCCACTACGATTACATCGTTATGTAACTGAAGAATTGAAGCAGGAACCTTAGGAGTAATCGGTCCTGTCAGTACTTCGCGGAGAATCTCAGCTTTGTCTTCGCCGCTGACAACCAGCAGAATCTTCTTAGCCTGCATAATGGTCTTGATTCCCATGGTGTATGCCTGACGCGGAACGTCGTTGATATCGGCGAAGAAACGTTTATTCGCTTCAATTGTGCTTTCCTGAAGGTCTACGCAGTGTGTGGTTTTTGCGAAAGAATCATCCGGTTCGTTAAAACCGATGTGTCCATTGTGTCCTAATCCTAAAAGCTGAAGATCGGCTCCGCCCAGACTGTTGATTACGTCATCGTAGCGGGAGCATTCTTTATCGCTGTCAGGCTCTGTTCCGTCCGGAACATTTGTATTTTCAAGTTTAATGTTGATGTGCTTAAAAAGATTATTGTACATAAAATAGTAATAGCTCTGATCGTTGTCTTTGGAGAGCCCCTTATACTCATCCAAATTCACGGATTTCACTTCTGAAAAATCCAGATCGCCCTTGTTGTACCAGTCGATTAACTGTTTGTAGGTTCCGATTGGCGTGGAGCCGGTTGCGAGGCCTAAAACACAGTCTGGTTTCATAATCACTTGTGCAGAGATCACATTAGCTGCTTTTCTGCTCATCTCCTGGTAATCTTTCACTTTGTAAACTTTCATTATGATTCCCCTCCGAAAAAATGAAAAAAATTTTTATTGAGTAACAAAGATAGGATAACATTTTTATATCATAATTTCAATGGGTATTCGCATAAAATATTAAGCAAAGGGGTGAGTGCATGTCTAATTATAGAAGATTGATATCCTACATCTATGCCTATGAGGGCGGTGTAAAAGGAAAAAATATCGGATTCGCAAAACTTGAAGCCAGAAATGGCCAGTGCAGAATCAGCGTAAATGTAAAAAAAGTGTATGTAGGCGGTAATGACCTTGGCGTGTATTTGTTATCAGGAAATTCGGAAATCCTGCTGGGAAAAATATTTATCAGAAATGGAGCCGGTGAATTCAGGACGACAGTACCGGCCTCCAATATCGGCGGCTCCGGATGTACATTGGAAGAATGCTTCGGACTCACGATTCACGATGTGGAAAGCGCCTGGCAGTGCTATACAACGATCTGGGAGGACGCAGTGGCCCATGCCGCCGAGCTGGAACTGGCTGAAGTGACTTCGGAAAACCAGCGTGAAAAAGAACCGGACGGAGGAAATGTGACGGCAGGCCAGATCACGGCAGAAATTGAAGCAGAAGTAGAAAAACAGCCGCAAGAGGATCAAAAAGTGGAAATGAGTCAGTCCCAGTCAGAAGAGGGAGATTTGCCGGAGACCCGGGAACAGGAAAATCCTTCAGCCGAAGCGGATGAACATCAGAACGCCCAAAGCCAAAACTTAAATACCCAGGCAGGAACAGGAGACGGCCGTGGTTACCGCCCCCGGTACCAAAGCCAGACGGAACCGGATTGGGGGCAGATATCCCAAAATCAGTTCTATGATTCGAAGCGGGTATCCGAACGGAATACATATGCACATCCGCGCTATCAATCGGAATTTCAACGTCCGCAGGAACCACAGTTTCCGCCCGGATGCCAGTCCCGGCCGCAGGCGCAGCAGGAATCGCAGTCCCGGCCGCAGGCACAGCCGGAATCGCAGTTTCGGCCGCAGGTGCAGCCAGAACCGCAGTCCCGGTCTCAGCGTCAGCCGGAACCACAGATGTGGCAGCGCCGCCCGCCGGAGATGCGGTGGGAGAATCAGCCGTCTGCCTATATGGAAAACCAGCCGGATATCCAGCAAGGAGCCGGAGCGCGGTCAAAGCTTGGAATGCAGCCGGAGATGCAGATGGGAATGAGGCCGGAGTATCAGCCGGAAACTCAGCCAGTCAGTCAGCCGGATCGGTCGATCGGGGCGGAACATAGACGAGAAGAATCGAAATGGCCTGAGACGGAGCCGGGAATGGGGCCGGCGGCAGGTATGCAGCCAGAGTCAGATATGATTCCAGCGGAAGGTATGCAGCCAGAACCGGATATGATACCAGCGCCAGGTATGCAGCCAGAGCCGGATATGATTCCAGCGCCAGGCATGCAGTCAGAGCCGGATATGATTTCAGCGCCAAGTACGGAACCAGAGCCGAATATGACCCCGGAACCAGGCATGCACCCAGAATCCGGTATGAAACGAGCTTCAGATATGAATCAGGAACCAGATATAAATCAGGCACCAGGCATAGAACCGGAACAAAACATAGAACAACAACCAGTCATAAACCAACAACCAACCCTGGATCAGCAACCAGAACCGGAACCGGCGCCCTTCCCGGGCCACCCGGAAGATTTAGAAAGGCTGGATGAAGAGGAGGAGATTGAGAACAATCCCCGCCAGATTTGGCCTATTTTTAGAAAAACATATCCCAAAATTGATGCTTTCGACTATGAAAAAGGATGTGAGGTTTTGACCATCAAACCACAGGATATCGGCCTTCTGCCCCGGGAAATCTGGGTTTATGGCAATAACAGCTTTTTGCTTCACGGCTATTACAATTACCGTTATCTGATTCTGGCAAAGCTGAATAATCCTCAGGGCCAGCCAAGATATCTGCTGGGCGTACCGGGACACTATTACAGCAATGAAAAATACATGGCGTCCATGTTTGGATTCTCCAATTTTGTGCTGTCAAAGAATCAGCCTTTGCAGGACGGCCGTTTCGGCTACTGGTATACCGATATCCGCCTGGATACATAACCTGGATACAATAAAAATGCTTCTCCTGATTCCGAATCGGGAGAAGCAAAAAAATGCTATGATTAATCAACACCGCGAAGCTCAGTATTTGGAATATGAGGAAGCAGGATCTGACGAAAATGCATCAGTTCCTCTTTCGTACAGCCCGTAAAACCAGGCTGTAAAACCTGATCGGAATCCACATAATTCTGGAGGAAATAGGCCCGGCAGCCGTGAATCCATCTGCCGATCTGAATAAAATCCTCCTCATGGTGAAGTTCCCTTACCACAGTTGTCCGGAATTCATAGTCAATGCTGCCGTGCATCAGGAAATCGATACTTTTTTCAATCTCACCGATTGGAAGCGATTCCGCGCCAGCGGTCAGCCCGTAATGTTCCACGCTGTTTTTGATATCCATGGCAACGTAATCGATCAGCCCATTTTCACAAAGGCGTTTAAGCACATCGGGACGGCTTCCGTTGGTATCCAGTTTAATCAGATAACCAAGATCGCGTATTTTAAGGATCAGGGATTCCAAATCCCCGGAAAGGGTAGGTTCGCCGCCTGTGATGCAGACGCCCTCCAGTATATTTACCCGTTTTTTAAGAAACACCATAAGTTCTTCTTCGGTATAAAGCGCTTCGGCATCATTTCCCAACAGGTCTTTGTTATGGCAGAAGGGACATCGGAAGTTGCAGCCGCCTAAAAAAATGGTGGCGGCCAGATGTCCGGGGTAGTCGAGTAACGTCGTTTTTTGTAAACCGCATATTTTCATCAATCATCATTTCCATTTCTTAATATAATAGTGTATAATAGTATAACACTTTTTAAAGACAAGAGGAATAAGACATGACCATAGATGAAAAATATATGAAAGAAGCCATAAGGCAGGCGAAAAAGGCGGCCGCGTTGGGCGAGGTGCCCATCGGCTGTATCATAGTATATGAAGAAAAAATCATTGCCCGCGGTTATAACCGGCGGATTATTGATAAGAATGTGCTCTCCCATGCGGAGATCATAGCCATTAAAAAAGCCTGTAAAAAGATGGGCGACTGGCGGTTAGAGGGATGTACCATGTATGTGACCATGGAACCATGCCCCATGTGCGCAGGAGCCATTGTCCAGGCCAGGATTCCAAGTGTGGTGATCGGCTGCATGAACCCCAAAGCCGGCTGCGCCGGTTCCGTTCTGGACATGCTTCACGAGGACGGCTTCAATCACCAGGTGGAAACGCAGACAGGAATCCTGGGCGAAGAGTGTTCCCAGATGCTCAAATCTTTCTTTAAAGAGCTGCGTAAAAAAGGACGTTAGGACGAAACAACCTTGACAAATATCACTGGGCAAGGTATACTAAACAAGCTGAACTTTTAGATGTTTCATAAAGGTTCGGCGGCCAAAATAGTCATAAAGTTTCCGTGCAGCCGGGGAGATAGCGGTGCCCTGTACCTGCAATCCGCTCTAGCAGGGGTGATGCTTTGCCTCGGATATGCTACTGTAGAGCTGCCTTTGGTAAGTGGCGATGACGTTTGGGTCTTACGCAACAGAAATTCATGAACCGTGTCAGGGCAGGAATGCAGCAGCACTAAGTGGAACCTTCTGTGTGCCGTGAGGCAGCCTGGACTGAGTTAACTGCCAGAGTAACGTTTATGGTAGGTATACAAAGCAAAGCGCACGGATTTAATAATATAATAACTTTGAATTTACAGCGCGGGAATCCGGTGAGAATCGGGATTCCCGCGCTTTTTTTAATAGTCAGAACGGTTTTCATTTTCTGTGAGAAAATAATAAGGCACCTTACTATATTGACAAAACGGCATATCTGCGCTATATTATAAAAGTAAGGTACCTTATTAATTCGCAAAGTTGGGCAATACAGAAAGGTTGTGATAGTAATGACAAAGACAAATAATGATTTGCTGTTTGAAAAATTAGGTGAGCTGATGCATTGGCAGCGCCGCCAGATGTTTGGCGGCGTGGAAGAGGCGCATAGAAGGCATTTTGGCTCGATGAACGACGTGGAAGAAACGCATGGAAGACATTTTGGACCAATGAGCGGCGGAGAAGAAGCACAGGGAGAGCATTTCGGAGCCATGCGCCGTCCGGAAGGGCGCGCTGGTTTTCGCAGGGGCCAGGGAGGCGGAAGGCCGCCGTTTGATACCACGGACAGAGGTATGAACATGCACGAAAGACATCATCATGGATTTGGAAGAGAAGGGATGGCGGACCGCCGCCCGTCCATGGCCCGTGAACGTTTGCTGCGCATGATCGGTGAGGAAGAAGGAATCAGTCAGAAGCAATTGGCCCATCGTTTCGGAATCCGCCCCCAGTCCTTATCGGAACTGCTGGGCAAACTGGAAAAAGACGGTTATATAGCCCGCCGTCAGAATGAAAACGATAAAAGAGAAATTTTGGTATATCTGACGGATCAGGGAAGAATACGTTCCGAAGAAGTGGAGAAGGAGCGTTCCGATAGGATGGAACAGATGTTTTCCGCTTTAACTGAGGAGGAAAAGGAAACGCTGATCACTCTTCTTAACAAGCTTTTGCCGGAAACTGATGATTGACGTTTTCAGACAGCACATGAAAAGTTATAAGTTCCAGGCACATTTATATTGTGCAGAGAGGAGGTGTTGGGATGAAAGTCGCTGTTTCCCGTTTAGAAGGTTTTTCTGATGCGCTGATCGCTATCATTATGACGTTAATGGTATTGGAGATCCATGTTCCACAGTATATGACAGGAGCCGGGCTTCTGGAGTTCCTGAAATCGATTTTGATATATGGAGCCAGCTTTATCGTCGTAGGAAGCCAATGGACCCGCCATCACCGGATGCTGGATCAGATAGGATTCGTATCCGAAAATTTTGTATGGATGAATTTGATGGAACTGTTTTTCCTGTCCCTCATTCCCCTTTTTATGAAATGGCTGCTCTGCTTTCCCTCCGGAGTGATACCGGCGATGGCCTATGCGGCGGTCTATCTGCTTGGAGACTTTGGAATGCGGATTTTATTTATGATTTTGATGAATGATAATAAAGAAATGGAGCTCATAAAGACGATTGAAACGCGCAGAGAAAAGCTGTCCCTTCTGCACGGCGGCCTGATGGTGCTGTGCTTAGGAAGTATTTTCGCACTTTCTGCGCTTCTCCCGGAAATATCTATCGTGTGTTTTATCATTCTTCCGGCAGCCCTGTCTTTGAGAAATCTATTTGTGACAGATGACCGCAAAATGAAAAGATGGCCGAATCAGAGGAACAATGTAAGGCGGTTGGGGTATCATCAATGATGTAAAATTTAAAAGATAAAAAATGCCAAAACAGACAGAAAAAAGAGAAATGCTGCTTTTTAACCGCATTTAATGCGTGTTTTAAAGGCAGCATTCTTTTTTGTGTCGATTTTTGTTGACAAATGGCGAAAAGAATATTAGTTTATATAATAAGCATAGCTAATATATCGGTTCAAAGGAGAAAGGAAAAATAATAATGGATGCAAAAGTAGCAAGGGTAAAAATTTGGGAGGAATTATTAAAGGTAGCAAGGCCGGATTCAAAATTCAGCTGGCAGTTTTCAGAGTTTATCGCCGATTATGTGGGAAGCGATAAAGGCGCCGAGCTTTTGACGGCTACAGACATGTATAAAAATGCCAAAGTGATCTTCATCACACCGGACAATAACTTGGAAAAACTCCGCGAGATCGCTTTCCGTGATAAAAAGACAGTTGTTATGACAAACTATGGAATCACCAGAGGATTTTTCTTAATCCGCCCGGAATTTATTCCGGAGGGAAAAGAAGAAGTCGCTTCTCTGCTGGACGGCGTATCACGCTACTGGAAGCATCAGACCCTGGAGCAGTTAAAAGAATCCGTAGGCCATATTGATATGCTGGTGACCGGCGCTTCCGCCATCACTCCAAGCGGAATCCGTTTCGGCAAAGGCCACGGCTATTTCGACCTGGAATGGGCGATGCTTTACACCATGGGCATCGTGGACGAGTCCTCCATAATTGTGGGCGCAGGCCATGACTGCCAGGTGGTTGACGTGGACGTAACCGTGGAAGAATACGATACGGCGATTGACTTTATCGTAACACCAACCAGAATCATTGAGACACGCCACGAATTCCCAAGACCTACGAAAGGCATTATCTGGTGCCGTCTGGCTCCCGGTATGAGAGAGCAGATTCCGCCGGTACAGGAACTCTGGTGCAAAGTGCATTGCAAATAAGCAGGGAGACAGTCGATGAGTACAAATGTACCTTTGTTGGAACTAAAGGGAATTACAAAGACATTTGGCAGCTTTACTGCCAATGAAGATATTAATTTGACGGTTTATCCCGGCGAAGTTCACGCCCTTTTGGGGGAGAACGGGGCCGGAAAGAGCACGCTGATGAACGTGATCTACGGCATCTACAAACCCGACAGGGGCAGTATCCATCTGAATGGAAAACAGGTGAAGATCCAATCGCCGAAAGACGCCCTTCGTCATGGTGTCGGCATGGTCCATCAGCATTTCATGCTGGTAAATGTGTTCTCAGCCATTGAAAATATCTATCTGATGGGAGAAGAGCGGGGGCTTTCCTTTATCAGAAAAAAAGATGTGGAGACAAAACTGGAAGATTTGAAGTCCAAATACGGAATTGATGTGGACATTCACAGTCCGGTGGAGCAGCTGAGCATTGGAATGCAGCAGAAGGTGGAGATTCTGAAGCTGCTGTACACCGGGGCTGACGTCCTCATTTTCGACGAGCCCACAGCGGTTCTGCTTCCGCAGGAGTGCGACGGCCTGTTCGAGATCATAGAAAATCTGGTAAATGAGGGAAAAGGCGTCATTTTCATCAGTCATAAGCTGGATGAAGTGTTAAAGATCAGCAACCGGATCACCGTTCTCACCAAAGGGCGTGTGACGGGACAGATCGATACCGGAGACGCGGACAAAGAGATCATCGTCCGCATGATGGTAGGCGAAGATGTGGAGATCCCGGATCTGGAAAAGACCCATATAAAAAAAGAAGGCAAAACCCCTGTGCTCCGGGTGGAAAATGTGCAGGCCAAGGACGACAGAGGCGTGAAAACCCTGAATGGAGTTTCCCTTTCCGTCTATCCCGGCGAAGTTGTGGGAATCGCCAGCGTAGAAGGCAATGGCCAGACGGAACTGGCGGAAGTGATGGCCGGAGTCAGAAAAGCCATACAGGGCAAAGTCATGATCGAGGAGCAGGAGGTTCCCACCAAATCTGCCAAGGTGTTCATTGACAAAAGCATCGCATATGTGCCCGCTGACCGGAACTATACGGGCAGCGTGCCGGATTTCCCGCTCTATGAAAACTGGATTTTAAGAAACAGAAAGCCGCCTAAGAGAGGGCCGCTGCTGGATTACAGAAAGATCCGGGTTCAGGCGGCGTCCGCCATGCAGGACTACGATGTGAGGGCCAGGAGCATATACGACAGAAGCGCCAATTTATCAGGCGGAAACCTGCAGAAATTCATTTTGGCCCGGGCTCTTGGAAAACGCCCGAAAGCATTGATCTGCGCTTATCCCACAAGGGGTCTTGATATCAAAGCGACCTGGTTTATACGGGAAAAGATTTTAGAGGCCAGAAAAGAAGGGATGGGAGTTCTGCTCCTGTCCGGCGATTTTGAAGAGCTGTTCGCCCTCTCTGACCGGATTGTGGTTTTGTACCGGGGTAAGGTGGTCGGAGAGGTGCTGCCGGAAGAGACTTCCGTCAGAGAAGTGGGCATGATGATGATGGGGGTGACGGCAGATGAAACTCATTGATTCCATTCATGAAAAGGATATTGTCAGCAAGTGTCTGATTATACTGGCCGCCGTGCTGGCCGCACTGGCCATCGGAGCCATTTTTATCAGCATTTTGCAGGTCAATCCTTTTGAAGCATATTATTACCTGCTGATCCGGCCGTTTCGGAATTTCAGAAGTATCGGCGAGATTTCCATCAAGCTGGTGCCGATCCTGATTGTGGGAATCGGCGTATCCTTTACGTTTCAGGCGAAATTAAGCAACCTGGGCGGAGAGGGACAGATCTGTCTGGGCGCTATCGGCATGACCATAGTGGGAACTTCCCCGCTGGCAGCAGCCCTTGGGCCGTGGTGGATTCCTGTGGGAATGATTGTGGCCGCTCTGTTCGGGGCGTTTTGGGCCGGAATCGCAGGATTTTTCAAGACACAGTTTAAAGCGAGTGAGATTATCACCACTCTGCTTTTGAATTACATAGCGGTGCAGTTTTTAAGCTACTGCGTTTACTATCCCCTTCGCGATCCTAAGGGAAATATCCCTCAGTCGGCCAAAGTGGCCTCCACCCTTCCGAAGCTGGTGGAGGGTTCCCGGATGAATGCGGGAATTATTGTGGCGCTGGCCTGTGTGGTGGTTTATTGGATCGTGATCAGGAAAACGAATTTCGGATACCGTTTAAGAGTTCTGGGCGGCAGCATTAAAGCCGCGGCCTTCGGCGGAATCAGCCGGAAAAAATATTACCTGCTGGCCATGCTGCTGAGCGGAGCATTTGCAGGCCTTGCAGGTTCCATCGAGATTGCGGGAACGCAGACCCGGCTTTTGGAAGGTCTGGCAGGTTCTTACGGTTTCGACGGAGTGGTGGCGGCCCTTTTAGGCATGCTGCATCCGGTTGGAGTTTTAGTCTCTTCCATACTGCTGGCGGCCCTGTCCTCAGGCGCGGAAACCATGCAGGTTAAAACCGGAGTATCCTCCCTGTTCTTAAATGTGCTGGAAGCGTTAATCGTTCTATTCATTCTGCTGGGATTCAGCTTTTTCGGTTCAGGTAAGAAGGCCAAGGCGTCCGGCAGGGAAAAGGAGAAGAAATAATATGAATGAGATTTTTACAGCAGCATTCTTAGTTCCTCTTTTTGCCGCCGGCATCAGAATGAGCGTACCGCTGATCTTTGGTTCTGTGGGAGATGTGGTTTCCGAGAGAACCGGGGTGATGAATATCGGCCTGGAAGGCGAGATGTTAATCAGTGCACTGATTTCATTTATGGCGGCATATACGTCGGGAAGCCTGTTTATAGGGATTCTGGCCGGAGGTCTGGCCGGCATGTGCGGAGCGCTGATGATCGGTTTCTGGGGAGTCAGCAGGAAACAGGACCAGTCGGTCGTGGGCATTATGTTCAACATCTTCGCCCTGGGCTTTACAAACTTTTTATACCGGGCTGTATACGGCATCCGGACCGATAAGGTGAAAGTGGACATTTTAAAAAATATAGAAGTACCCGGTTTATCCAGGATTCCATATCTGGGAGACATCCTGTTTAAACACAATATTTTAGTCTATATCGCGTTAATCGCAGCGGTTATCGTCTGGGTGGTGATGAAATTCACAAAACTTGGCCTGCAGATCGATGCGGCCGGTGAAAACCCCAAGGCTGCGGCCGCAGCCGGAATCGACGTGGTGAAAATGAGATACGGCGGCTATATGTTCAGCGGATTTATGGCCGGAATCGGAGGCGCATTTTTATCCTGCGGCATCGTGGGAAGCTATACGGAGAACATGTCTTCCGGCCGTGGATTCATCTGCCTGGCCATCACCATTCTGGCTCGTTGGAATCCGATTTTCGCCATTTTTGCCGCATTTTTATTCGGTACGGTGGAAGCGCTTCAGTTAAGGCTTCAGGCGCTGGGATCATCCCTGCCTTACCAGTTCTTTGTGGCGCTGCCATATTTGGTAACACTGCTGAGCCTGGTGATCTTTGGCCGCAATATCCATGCACCGGGATATCTGGGACAGTCCTATGACAAAGAAAGCCGTTAGATTTTACGTAAATTCTGTTCTGTAACACAGAACTGAACTATAAAAGGAAGAAAGAGGAGAAATTATGAAGAAGATGAAATGTGTAGTATCCCTTTTGTGCTGTGCAGCTATGACTGCGGCTCTGATGACGGGATGCGCAAAAACGGAAACTAAGACAACAGAAGCAGCTTCAAAAGCGGAGAGCGCAGAGACAACTGCAACTGCCGGCAAGGAAGAAACTTCTAAAGAAGCGGCTGAAAGCAAAACAGAGGAAAAGGCAAAAGCCGGAACCGTAACAAAGATCGCCATCCTGCTTCCCGGATTTATCACAGACAAGTCATGGAACCAGGGCGCTTATGAAGGCTTAAAAGAACTGGAATCCCAGGGATATGAAATCGCTTATACAGAGGATGTACAGGCAGCAGATATGGAATCCACATTCAGAAGCTACTGCGAAGAAGGATATGAATTTGTAATCGGCCACGGCGTACAGTACGGCGACGCCTGCGTTCGTGTGGCAGAGGACTTCCCGGAATGCTATTTCTTCATCACAGGAAACCCGCCGGAAGGTGAAAACCCATCCAACATCGCATTCTATGACTACAAGGAATACGAAGGCGCATATGTATGCGGAGCTTTAGCGGCATACCAGAGTGAAACCGGCGTCATCGGCTACATCGGCGGCGGCGACAACAGCACACAGGCTTCCGATAAAAATGCTTTCGTAGAAGGAGCAAAAGCAGCAGTTCCTGATATCGAGGTAAAAACAGTTATCACAGGTACCTTTAACGATTCTTCCAAAGGAAAAGAGACAGCTCTTGCCATGATCGAACAGGGCGTAGACGTAATCCTTCAGACATGTGACGAAACAGGCCTTGGCGCATTTGAAGCATGTGAAGAAAAGGGCGTTTACTGCATCGGCTACACCTCAGATCAGGGATCTTTAGTAAAAGATGACTTATGCTTAACCTCTCTTCTGGTAAGCATCCCAACCATGATCACATCCCAGATCGATATCATCGAAGCCGGAGAATTCGGCGGATTGGAAAATCCGGGCCTGAAAGAGGGCGTAATCGGAATCGCTCCTTACAGCAGCAAGGTATCCGCAGAAACCGCAGAAAAAGCAGATGCGATCAAGCAGAAGATCATCGACGGAGAGATTGTAATCACACCAAATTATAATAGTGCAGAATAAAAATTAATTTTGATGAGCATCGCAAATTGTTATTTAACGGGGGTGGCGGAAGGGTACGCCCGGAATCGAGAGGCGGGGAAGGGAGAGGCGGTCTTTACGGGAACCCGGACGGGGGAAGAATGAAAAAAGGCCAATTGGGATTCGGGATTCGCCCCTAAGTGATACTAAGACCCGCAAGTACAGAAAGAGACAGGATCGCGCC
>NZ_PKUU01000046.1 GCF_002899675.1 Clostridium sp. chh4-2
GCTGGATCAGGGTTTCCCCCATTGTCCAATATTCCCCACTGCTGCCTCCCGTAGGAGTTTGGGCCGTGTCTCAGTCCCAATGTGGCCGGTCACCCTCTCAGGTCGGCTACTGATCGTCGGCTTGGTAGGCCGTTACCCTACCAACTACCTAATCAGACGCGGGTCCATCTTACACCACCGGAGTTTTTCACACCGTGCCATGCGGCACTGTATGCTTATGCGGTATTAGCAGCCATTTCTAACTGTTATCCCCCAGTGTAAGGCAGGTTACCCACGCGTTACTCACCCGTCCGCCGCTCAGTCAATCAAGATTCCATCCGAAAACTTCCTCTTAATCGCTTCGCTCGACTTGCATGTGTTAAGCACGCCGCCAGCGTTCATCCTGAGCCAGGATCAAACTCTCATGTTAAAGTTTTGATCTTGATTCAAAATTAACGTTAGCTAATTTTAAACCGTTTTACTGTTTTGTTTGGTTCGTATACATCTCTGTATTTGTTCTGAATTTTCTCATTCAAGGCCATCAAACATAGCCTGTTTTATTAGAATTTTCAGGGTTTTACATACTGTTCAATCTTTAATTATCAAGGTTCATTCTGTGTTGTTGTCTTCAACAGCAACTCGATCATTATATCATCTTGTTTTCTGTTTGTCAACAACTTTTTAAAACTTTTTTTATTTCTGTTTCCCACCGTTTTGGTTTCCCGCGGTGGAGTTCTAATATAACATTATATGGTATGAATTGTCAAGGGATTTGTTTGATTTTTTTAAACAATTTTTTATTTTGTTTTTGAAACACTAAATACAGCGTATTTTCAAGTTTTTATCTATATTTAGTGGTGTAAAAAAACCGGGTGATTCCAATCTGGAATTCCCGGTTGCCGTAATTTTGTATTAATTGATGTAACAATTAATACATAAGATACAAATTTATCAGGCCATGCTGTTTAATACGCCTGTTACGATTTTTATTAATATATTATGGCTGTATAAAAAAGAAAGCCATGGACTGCTTTCAATCAGCCTGATAACTGCCATTCCCCAGCCGCTTCCTGAAGCAGCCGTTGCCACCAGACAAAAAATCCAGAAAAAGATAAGACCTTGGGCAGCGCCCAGCAGAGCCCCTGCTATCTGGTTGATCCCGGATAGTATGGGCAGCTTTGCCATCAGGTCAAGCCATCTCATAATAATATGAATGAGCGCGTATACCACTATGAACATGATGATAAAGCCTATAATATTAATTATGACATTGGATAAATAAGCTCCGATATAATCGGTAAATTCATCAACATGAAGCATGTCATAGACTTCATTGTTATTATTCTCAATTAAGATTTCCTTTAACTGCTCCGGTAAATCCAGATTCTCAATGGCTGTGCGCTGTGCTGACGGCAGCTCCTCTTCCTGATCCGGGGCAGCGATATCGATAGCATTTTCCAATGCATCTTTAATCATGGTATTGATGGGCGTTTTCTCTTTTAAAAATTCTGAAACCTGGGGCATTGCCAGATTTACAATAACTAAGGTGGCAACTAAGGCCACCATGGATACAGCAAGACGTATAAATCCTCTGTAATGGCCATATAGGACCATTCCCAGCAAATAGATTCCAACTACAATTGTTAACCAGTTTTCCATAAACTCCTCTTCCGCGTTAAGCTGATACTACCAGTTTTTCTATGGCGTTGGCAACCCCATCCTCATCATTTGATAATGTTATATAATCTGCACAAAGTTTTAAATTTTCATCCCCATTTTCCATTACTACGCCAATTCCGGCCTTTTGAATCATGGTCAGGTCATTGCCTCCGTCTCCGAAAGCCATGGTCTGTTCTGCCGGTATTCCAAGGTATGCGGCCAGATTTAGAATTCCGTTGCCTTTTGTGGCGCCTGCCGCATTGATCTCCAGATTATTATATAAAGAAGAGCTCACAGCCAGTTCGGGTCTTTGTTCTAAGATGCCCTTAACCCTGGCGCGCTCTTTTAGGTCTCCGAAAAACATATTGATCTTCTCTACCGGTTTATTGCACTGTTTTACATATTCGATGCTGTCAGGCACCGCTTCCCTGGTCCTCAAAACCAAATCCTGAATACCCGGCTCCAGACCGTAGTTTTCCAAATGGTACAAAAAGCGCGCTTCCATAGCGCCTTTTCCATTCAGATACGGATCATAGGCGGATTTGGTAGTTTTTGCAAATTCCAGTATCTCCAGAGCCAGGTCCACAGGAAGAAGGGCGGAGCTGATCTCTATGCCTTCCTGCATATCGACTACGCGCCCGCCATTTGCTGTAATTGCGTACCGCACTCCCGGCATCTCTCTGACGGCTTCCGGTATGCCTGATACCATCCGCCCGGTGGCCGGAACAATGTGGATTCCCATGGCGATACATCTTTTTAAAGCCGCTTCATTGGCAGGAGACAGCCTTTTTTTAGAATCCAATAATGTTCCGTCCAAATCTAATGCTATTAATTTAATATTCATATTCGCATCCTGTTAATTTATAAAATGTTGTTCCTTCAGTATCAGCATTCCGTCTTTGTCATATTTTGGCGAAAATACACCTGTGATCAATTTTCCGATGGACGGTTTTTCAGCCCTGTCGGCAGCTTCTTCGATCATTTCCTCAGCATTGGCACGGGTTAACGGAATTCCGTCCTCTTCCATGATCTCAATGCGCTCATATAATGCAAGCATGCTCTTTCCGCTGATGCTGCAGTCGATTTCACTCGCATATTTACATGCATACTGGGCAAATTCATCCAGATCCATCTCTTCATCGGCATTCGGCTCCGGCTGGCTCACGGCTTCCTTCTTTGGCTGAACCGTTTTTTTCGGCTGTGCTTCTTTCTTTGGCTGCACCATTCTCTCAGGGCGTTTCTCTGGGGGCGCCGCTTTTTTTACAGGAACAGGGATCTCTTCTTCCGGCTCCTGATCATATTCTTCCTCAATCTCTTCACGGGCAATGTCTTCCTGAAGCGCAACCTGTTTTAATACAGCTTCTGAAACATCCTCAATCGGGTCCTCATCTTTTACGCCGATGCACTCAAATTTAGAGGCCAGCTGAGGATTCTGACGGTGCAGTTCTTCCATCTGGCGCGGATTGTCGATCAATACCACAATGGTTCCAGTTTCATCCCGGTCCATAAACTGATTTAACTCAGCCAATGCTTCCGGCGTCAAATCTCCTGCATCTTCGATCACAAGGTCTTTGCCGGTAATTTTATCTTCTGACGCAAATATACCGCGTTTGCTCAGTTTTCCGCCGCTGATCTTCAAAACCTGGTGCTTAATTCCATTTTCTTCATGAATTTGTCTCAGGACTTCAACTGCCATCTCAAGACCTTTTTCCGGTGTTCTGGATTCGATCATCAGATGATTGGCAGAAATATACTCCGGTTCGTCTTCATTGTCAACGGCAATTTCTTCAAGAGGCTCTTCCTCTTCTTCCGGTTCTTCCTCAACGCTTTCAGGTTCTTGGGAATATTCTTGGGAATATCCTTCGTCATACGGCTGATCATATGATTCAGCGTATGCTTCCTCTTCATACTCTTCTTCCGGTTCCGCCATATTTTCAGGCATCTCTTCTTCTGAGAACTCAACGGTTTCGGGAAGCTGTTCCGGAAGGTCAGAGCCTTTTTCAGGCGCAATATCCCTGATCGCTTTTAATACCTTTGTAACGGAAGAAGCTTCTTCCTCTTCCACATCATCATCCTCTTCAACTGAGATTCTGGACATCTCCCGGGCCAGACGTTCCTCCACTTCCGCTTCATGGAGGTTGGCGGTCAGTTCCTCATCCACATTTCTGTGAACAGGCATGGAAGGGCGTATATCCTCGTCATTTTCCTCTTCCTCATCGTCGTAATCTTCGTCGTCGTCCAAAAGGCGGGGAGCGCTGTACTGCTGCTCTACTGCCTTCAGCTTCTCTTCGTATTTGTCACGGTTCTCCACAAGATCCATCTGATAGCCGTTAAGAGGAGCGTACTGCATCTTTAAATCCATGGCTTTGTCCACGTATTTGCCAAGGCCGAACATCAGCATAATCTTATCGCAGGTTCTGATGCATTCGTCGATCATGCCGGCTTTCTGGTAGAGTTCTGCCAGCTCGTAGATCCATTTTTCCTCTAATTCCGTATTGGTGTAGCGTTCCAGTGAATGAATCAGCTGTTCAGCCGGAGCGCCTTTCTCTCTTAAAATCATATAGCGCAGCAAATGCTGTCTCGGATCTTCCGGAGCCAGATCGCAGAATTCTCTGTAATAATCCTCGGCTTCGGAAATATTCTTCTCTTTTAAGGCCAGTTCTGTCAGTTTATATAATAAGCGTTTTCCGATAGGCGCCCGTTCAAAGGCCAGAAGCAGAATGTCTTTGGCGTCCTGGTATTCCTCATTTTTTTCGTAAATCTGGGCAACCAGCGAAAGAAGGTTGGTATTTCTGACCCGCCTCCAGTCAATTGTATCCGCAATCTTCATAGCCGTTTCGTAATCGCTTTTATTAACAAGCTTTTTGATCTGTTCAACCTTTATGTTAAACTCATACTTATCCATCTTGCGTATCTCCTAATATCTCCAGTTAACAGGTTACAATTCTGTCCTTCCCTCTAAAGCGCGAAGCAGTGTAACTTCGTCTATGTATTCCAGATCCCCGCCTACCGGCACGCCGCTGGCAATCCGGGTCACTTTAATTCCCGTAGGTTTGATCAGTTTGCTGATGTACATTGCCGTTGTCTCGCCTTCCAGGCTGGAATTGGTGGCTATAATCACTTCTTCAATGTCCCCCTGAAGCCTCTGCATCAGCTCTTTCAGTTTGATATCATTGGGTCCGATCCCCAGCATGGGTGAAATGGCCCCGTGAAGCACATGATAAACGCCCTCATATCTCCCGGTTTTTTCATAGGCGGCCAAATCCCTGGTATTTTCCACCACCATAATCTCTTTGTGGTTCCGTTTGTCGCTGCTGCAGATGGGGCAGATCTCTTTATCCGTCAGCGTAAAGCATTCTTTGCAGTACCGGATATTATTCTTGGCTTCCGTGATGGCAAAAGCCAGATGCTGCACCTGTTCAGACGGCATACTGATGATGTGAAATGCCAGCCTCTGCGCCGATTTCGTGCCCACGCCCGGCAGCTTTGACAGCTCTTCTATTAATTTTGTAATCTGACTGCTGTAATAATCCATAATTAGAACGGAAGTCCTCCGCCCAGGCCGCCTAATCCGCCTGTCAGTTTGGACATAGCCGCGCCGGATGCCTCTTCCATCTGACGGAGAGCTTCGTTGGTAGCCGCTACAATCAGGTCTTCCAGCATCTCAATATCATCGGGATCAACTACTTCTTCCGATAATTTCACTGAAACAACCTCTTTTTTTCCGGATACGGTTACCGTTACGGCGCCGCCGCCTGCAGTCGCTGTAAATTCCTTGCTTTCCAGCTCCCTTGCATTCTCCTCCATCTGTTTCTGCATCTTCTGAGCCTGCTTCATCAGGTTATTCATATTGCCAGGCATCATACCGCCTGAAAATCCTCCACGTTTTGCCATGGTTTTGTTCCTCCTAGTCTTCTATTGAAATTTCCATATGGATACTGTTTTTCAAATCTTCATCACTTACGTAAATGGTGTCGAGGCGCTCTGCTCCGCCTCTCAGCCTCGCTTTAAAATAGAGAGATTTCCCATAAGTTTTCTCAATATAGGATTCAATCTCTCCCAACACGGTCGGCCTGCTGCCGATCATATATCCGTCGCTGCTATTGAAAACAACGCAAAGACAGCTGTCTCCTCCCGGTTCCACCACCGTATCTCTGAAACCTGCCCGGATCACTCCGCCAAGCTCCCTTACGATCTTTCCCCATTCGTTGCGGATCAGATTTAAATCTTCCAGCTGGGCCTTTGGAATGGGCACCTGCTGAGGCGGTTCCTGGGAATCTGCCAAAGCGGGCGTTTCTGCCGCCGGTGAAGCGGCTGTTGCCGCCTGTAAAGAAGCCGGATTTACGGGAATTCCTTCCTCCAGCTGCTCTTCAATCTTGTTCAGCCGCTGTATGATGGAATCCAGATTCTGCTCCATCTCGGGCCTTGTCAGTTTAATAAATGCCAGTTCAATTAAAACGCGTTTCTGGCTTGCATATCTTAACTGGTTGGAAAGTTCTGAGAATACGCGGATATAACGCATCAGGGTCTCCCCGTCCGTTAAGGCCGCATCCTCTGTAAGCAGTTTTATATTCTCCGCCGACGCATCCACAATTCCTTCCGGATCATCTGTGGTCTGCACCAGCAGAAGATTTCTCATATACCAGACAAAATCCACCACAAACTGTCCCAGTTCCCGGCCCTGAATCACCATGTCTTCCAGCTTCCTGATGCAGTCTGTCGTCCTGTTTTCTACAACCGCATGGAAAATCTCGCTGAACACGCCGGTATCCACGGCTCCCAGAATCTCCAGAACATGATCATAGGTCAGCACTTCGCCGAAATGGAACGCCACGCACTGATCTAAAAGGCTGAGGGCGTCACGCATGGCTCCGTCGGCCGCCTTGGCGATATAATTCAGCGCTTTTTCTTCCACCTCGATATGCTCGGCCGCTGTCATCTCCTTCATTCTGTCGGTGATGGTTTCTACTGTAATCCTCTTAAAATCATATCTTTGGCATCTGGATAGCACCGTTACCGGAATCTTGTGGACTTCCGTGGTTGCCAGAATAAAAATCACATATTCCGGCGGCTCTTCCAACGTCTTTAAAAGGGCGTTAAATGCTCCCGTAGAAAGCATATGCACCTCGTCGATGATATAAACCCGGTAACGTCCCTCTGTGGGCGGATACTGCACCTGTTCCCGGATTTCCCGGATGTTCTCCACGCCGTTATTGGACGCAGCATCGATCTCGACAACATTTAAAGAGGAACCTGTCAGAATATTTTTACAGGTGGGGCACTCATTACATGGACTGCCGTCTGCAGGGTGCTCACAGTTGACCGCTCTTGCAAATATCTTGGCAATACTGGTCTTTCCTGTACCTCGTGTTCCGCAAAACAGATATGCATGTCCGATACGCTGCGATACGATCTGGTTCTTCAATGTCTGTACGATATGGTCCTGGCCTTTTACATCTTCAAATGAGGTCGGGCGCCATTTCCGGTATAATGCAGTGTATGACATGTTAACCTCTCCTTCGCCGCATGGTGCGGCATAAACTTCTTAATATACTGTTTCATTTATTCGTCGCCAAAGCTGATTCCCACCATCTTGGCTTCGCGGATCATGGAACTGCTTGGATCCACGGTTTTTAGTTTGCCCGCCACTTCTTCCAGCGGAACTTCCGTGATATCGTTATTCTTAACAGCTACCATATAACCGTATTTGCCGTCGCCGATCAGTTTGGCAGCGGCAGCTCCTAAGCGTGTGGATAAAACTCTGTCGTAAGGACACGGCTCTCCGCCTCTCTGCATGTGGCCCGGTACGGTGACGCGGACTTCCTGTCCGGTGCGCTCTGTTATCTGCGCGCCGATCTCATAGGCAACAGATGGGTAAACCATGCCGTTTTTCTTCTTTTCTTTTAATTCTTTTTTTGTTAAATTAGCATTTTCCTTGGAAATAGCGCCTTCAGCCACTGCCAGAATGGAGAAACGTTTGCCCTGTTTCGTCCTTTCTTTAATCGCATTCACAACTACTTCCAGATCATATGGTATCTCCGGCAGCAAGATAATGTCGGCCCCGCCTGCAATTCCTGCATACAGGGTCAGCCAGCCTACCTTGTGTCCCATGACTTCCACAATGAACACGCGGCCATGAGAGGCGGCCGTAGTGTGAATACAGTCAATGGCATTAGTAGCCACATTTACCGCGCTCTGGAATCCGAATGTGACGTCAGAGCCCCAAAGGTCATTATCAATGGTCTTTGGAAGGGAAACGATGTTAAGCCCCTCTTCTCTTAGAAGATTGGCTGTTTTCTGGCTTCCGTTGCCTCCGAGCACTACCAGACATTCTAATTTTAATTTTTTATAGGTGTGTTTCATGGCTTCTACTTTATCAAGGCCGTTCTCATCCGGCACTCTCATCAGCTTAAACGGCTGCCTGGATGTTCCTAATATGGTGCCGCCTTCGGTCAGAATCCCCGAGAAATCAGATGGCTTCATAATGTGGTAATCCGCATACATCAGCCCCTTAAATCCGTCTTCAAATCCTATGATCTCTATCTCATCGTACATCTTGTAAAGTGATTTGGCTACGCCGCGCATAGTCGCATTCAAACTCTGACAATCTCCGCCGCTCGTTAACATTCCAACTCTGATCATGAAAGTCACACCCTTTCTTGTTTTATCCGTCTTCTGTTTGTGGGTTATATTATCCCCATTTTGTAATTATAATACAAAGGCTGTTGAGGGGCAAGTGGCAAATTTCTTACGTTAGGGTTGCTGTAAATCTTTATTTAACTGGCGAAGGTACGCCGGAAAGAAGGGGAAGCCCAGGCGGGCGGCGGAAGTAATCGGCGAAATGGGATTCGGGATTCGCCCCTAAGATGTACTAAGACCCGCAAGG
>NZ_PKUU01000047.1 GCF_002899675.1 Clostridium sp. chh4-2
AGCAGTGAAGTCATCAGGAGTTCACTGCGAATGGGCGCCGCTCTGCCTTTTTCCGTTTCTGGCGGCCTTAGTACCTCTTAGGGTCGAAACTCGAATCCCCTATTCCTTATGATTTCCGCTGCCCGCCCAGGTTCCCCCTTCTTTCCGGCGTATCTTAGTTAATTAAATAAAGATTTTATTTTCAGTAACCCCTAAATGGATGCCGTGTTTTTTGAAGACATCGAGATATTCCGGAGAAGGTGTAATATCTGTCAAAATATAATTGAAGTCCTGCAGTTCTCCGAATGTACACAGGGATGTCTGGTTGAATTTTGTGTGGTCGGCCAGGAGATAGCATTCGCCGCTGCTTTTTAGCACCTCTTTTTTTACTTCATATTCCTCATGAGTCGCATTGGAAACCCCATTTGTCAAAGAAATACAGGTGCAGGCCATAAAGGATTTTTTTATGTTAAATTTCTTCAGGGATTCAATACAGCTGGAACCCACCAAAGACGCGGTTTTGTGATTTAGAACTCCGGGCAGTACAATCAGGCGCAGCATGGGATAGGACAGCGCTTTATGGGCTACTTCTATGCTGTTTGTTATGATGGTTACATTTTCCTTATCTTCGATGTAGTCGATGATATTAATTGTGGTGGTTCCCGTATCGATGAATATGGAATCTCCGCTGGTGATATAGGTTGCCGCAAGCCGGCAGATGCGGTCTTTGATCTCGTGGTTTTTAATGTTGCGTTCATTATAGGAGACGAGGCCGGCATATTCACCCGTCTTTTTTTCCACTACGGTGACTCCGCCGTAAACCTTTTCAATATTTCCCCGCCTCACCAGTTCGTTGATATCCCGGCGGATCGTATTTTTGGAAATGTCGAACTTTTCGCAGAGTTCTTCTAAAGTGGCCGTTTTATTCTCTATGATATATTCTTCAATTTGATCAATTCTTTGTACTCTCATGAATTTCCTCCAATTTAAACTTGAATGTTATCTAAAGTATATCATTTCATAACTAAAAACGGCAATGGATATTTTGAAAATATTATCAAAAATAGGTCAAATGTCATTTGTAATATTGACATTGCATCAAAAAGTGCTAAAATATAATCATAAATTAACCATAATATAATCAAAAACAATCAATCAGAGGAGGTATAAGCGCTATGGCTTGTCAGTTTATCATGCCGCAACGGATTTTTATGGGAGAGGGGGCTTTGGCGATGAGCAGTCCGGCCCTTCAGAATTTGGGCAGCAAGGCTCTTATTGTTACGGATCAGGTAATGGTTCAGTTGGGCAACGTCAGGATACTTACGGATATATTGGATGAAATTAAGGTAAACTATGCGGTGTATCAGGATATAACCGGTGAACCAACAGATCGGATGATAGAGAGAGGATTGTCTGTGTACCGGGAAGAAGAGTGCGATTTTTTAATTGCAGTCGGCGGAGGAAGTCCCATCGATTCGATGAAAGCTGTGGGCGCTCTCGCCGGTAACGGCGGAAAGATATCCGACTACATGGGCCGGGAGATAAAAGGCGCCACCCCTCCGATGGTTGCCATTCCTACGACTGCGGGAACCGGATCAGAAGCAACTCAGTTTACGATCATCACGGATACGGAAAAAAATGTAAAAATGCTTTTAAAGGGCGGCGTGCTGATGCCTGATATCGCCATAGCGGACCCTGTTTTTACGATGACTGCTCCGCCTAAGATCACGGCGGCAACCGGCTTGGATGCGCTTACCCATGCGGTTGAAGCTTACACCTCCAGAAAAGCGAATCCCTTGTCGGATCTATATGCGGTTTCTGCTGTAAAGCGCATATTTAAAAGTCTTCCGGCCTGTTTTCATGATGGAACCGACAAGAAAGCCAGAGAAGAAATGTCGCTGGCGGCATTTGAAGCTGGCGTATCATTTAATAATTCGTCGGTTACTGTGGTACATGGCATGTCCCGCCCAATAGGAGCTTTATTTCATGTGGCCCATGGCATTTCGAATGCGATGCTGCTGGAAGCCTGCCTTAGTTATGTGATGGACGGCGCATATTGCCGTTTTGCAGACCTTGGCAGGGCCATTGGCGCGGCAGAAGACGGGGATTCCGATCGGGAAGCTGCGGAAAAATTCCTGGGTCAGGTGGTGGATTTGTGCAAAGAATTGGAAATTCCGACTCTTTCTGAGTATGGAATTGATAAAGATGAATTTTTCCGCGTGATGGATAAGATGGCTGACGATGCCCTTGAATCTGGCAGTCCGTCCAATACCAGGAAAGAACTGGAAAAAGGTGATATTCTGAAGATTTATTCGAGTCTGTGGAATGAAAATGCCTAAGGCTGGTGGCAGAAAAAGCGGATATAACCAGGTGAAACGATAGAAACAGTGAGGCAGGAGCGTAAAATCTCCTGTTTTGCTGTTTTTTTTGTGCTGAAATAGTGCTGTAAAGCGTTTGACTGGTGCTTTTGTACAAAAGATGATCTGTAAATTATAAAAATATAACAAATTTGTATTAGGGTATTGACATTTGACAAAGATGGAACTAATATATAATCAAGAATTAACCAAAAGATAATTCAAATATACTCAACACATAATTAAAAAGTGAGGTGAAGATATGCTTGTAACGATGAAGGAATTGCTGCATGAAGCATTACAGTCCCAAAAAGCTGTGGGCGGTTTCAATGTGGGGAATATGGAGATGGTAGCCGGAGCAATACGGGCGGCAGAAACCATGGATACACCGGTTATTCTTCAGATTGCGGAGAAACGGCTGCAGGCTTCTCCGTTAAACCTGATGGCCCCTATGATGGTTCAGGCGGCAAAAGATGCTAAAGTGAAGGTTGCGGTTCATTTGGATCACGGACTTTCTGTGGAGGTGATAAAACAGGCGCTGGATTTTGGATTTTCTTCAGTGATGTTCGACGGCTCAGAGTATTCTTTGAAGGAGAACATCGAGAGAACAAAAGAGATAAAAGCTCTGGCCGGCCAATATGGGGCGTCGCTGGAAGCTGAACTTGGAGCTGTAGGCGGGAATGAAGGAAATGGTGAAAAAGCAGTTTCCTATACCAATCCGGAAGACGCAGAGTTATACTTCAAAGAGGTGGGAATGGATGCTTTGGCAGTCGCCATTGGAAATGCCCATGGCCATTACACGTCGGTTCCCCAACTTCGGTTTGACGTGTTGGAGGAGATTCATAAAAGGGTTCCTGTGCCGCTGGTTCTTCACGGAGGAAGCGGGATTTCATTTGAGGAATTCCGTAAGACCATCCAGCACGGCATAAGAAAGATCAATATCGCCACAGCCAGCTTTGATGCACTGACAGAGGCGGATAAAGAGTATTTGGAGAAGAACCCGGACGGAAATTATTTTGGCTTATCCGCTTCAGGGGTTCAGGGAGTTTTTGAAAATGTAAAGAAACACATTTACGTATTTAATAATGAAAAATCATTAAAGGAATTATAAAACCAGGAGGAATAATGTTATGATAGGGGTAATCGGAGTATTTCTTGGATTAGCGGTGCTGATGTATCTGACCTATAAAGGGTGGCACATGGGTCTGGTAACGATCGCGGCTGCATTAGTAGTGATTGTATGTAACGGTATGGGGATTTGGAACGGGCTTGCGGAAGCCTACGCCACGGCATTTAAAAACTTTGCAGGAACCTGGTTTTTAATGCTGATTCTGGGGGCGACATTTGGTAAGATTATGGAAGAATCCGGCGCGGCCGCATCCATTTCCAATTTTATTGTAGGAAAACTGGGAAAACAGCGGATTGTGCTGATCGTTCTCATCACGACGGCGATTCTGGCATACGGCGGAATCAGCGTATTCGTCATCATGTTCACCATGTATCCGTTTTGTATGGCGTTATTTAAAGAGGCCGACATTCCGAAGAAGCTGTTTCCGGCTATGTCGATCTGTATGGCAGGAACCACGTGTATGACATTTTTCCCGGGTTCTCCGTCAGTGCCTAATCTGGTTCCTACCGAATATCTGGGAACCACCATCTATGCGGCGCCGGTTATCGGTATTGTGGGAGGGCTGTTCGTATTCCTGCTGGATTATCTGTTCCTGACACACTGCATTAAAAAATGTGCCGCAAAAGGAGAACATTTCGTTCCTGCAGCGGATGATGTGATCGTGGATATTAACGATGCAAAGATGCTGGCCGGCCTTCCACCTGTAGGAATGTCCTTCGCGCCGATCGTAGTTTTGGTTGTGGCAGCATTTGCGCTGATGAAATTATTAAGTCCTTCAAACTTCGCAGTGGTTACGGCCATGGCCCTGGCTTGTCTGGTAGGCGTCGTGCTATTCCACGATAAATTTAATGTGAAAAATGCAATCGCTTCCGGAATGGGAAATGGATTTAACTCTCTGATGGTTACTTCTGCAATCATGGGCTTTGGCGGGGTTGTAACCGCTTCGCCGGCATTCGGTTCCTTTACCAACTGGATTTTGAGCCTGCAGATGAATCCGATTCTGTTTGCCTGCGTGGCGATCAATGTGATCTGCGCCATCACAGGTTCCGCTTCCGGCGGCATCACGATTTTCTGGAATACCCTGGCGGACTACATGATTCAAACCGGTTTAAATGCACAGATTATGCATAGGATCACATGTATTGCATGTTCCGGCCTGGACGCAATGCCTCACTCATCCGGTATTGTTTTGGCAAACAGCGTTGCGAAAACAGAGATGAAAGACAGTTACTTCTATATGTTCGTAACCAATGCGGCGATTCCGTTATGCGGTCTTATTTTATCAATTATTCTTTACAGCATAGGGCTGTGTTGATAAAAACCAGGTAACAGCTGCATTATATCAGATACCAGTATATAAAATGGAGGAAATGAAATGTCAGATTTAATTAAAGATATCATTACATTTGATGAAACAAGAACTTATGATATGATCCTTTTAGGCCGTGTAGCCATTGATTTCAACCCAATCGATTATTTTAAAACACTTGGTGAAAGCCATAGTTTCAAAAAATACATAGGAGGATCACCTGCCAACACGGCGGTGGGCCTCGCCCGCTTGGGCAAGAAATGCGGCTTCTTTTCCCGTGTTTCGGATGACCAGTTTGGAGATTTTGCAATTGACTATTTTAATAATGAAGGAATCGATACTTCCCACATTTTCCGGTGCGAACACGGAGAGAAGATCGGCTTGACCTTTACCGAAATCCTCTCCCCAACCGAAAGCAGCATTTTAATGTACCGCAATCAGGCAGCAGACCTGTCCTTAGACCCTGTGGATATCGAAGAAAGCTATATCGCATCTGCCAAGATGCTTTTAATCTCAGGAACTGCCCTGGCACAGAGCCCGTCCAGAGAAGCTTCCTTAAAAGCGGCGGCACTTGCCAAGAAAACCAATACCCCGATCGTATTTGACATCGATTACCGCCCATATAATTGGAAGAGTGAGGACGAAATCGCAATCTATTATTCGGCAGTGGCAAAAGATGCGGACATTATCATGGGCTCCAGAGAGGAATATGATCTGACCGAACGTTTCCTGAGACTGGACGGAACAGACCAGACCTCAGCAGATTACTGGACCCATAAGCAGAATGCAAAAATCGTGGTGATCAAACATGGAAAAGAAGGCTCCACAGCATACACCCGGGATGGAAAACACTATTCCATCAAGCCGTTCCCGGTTAAAGCGTTAAAATCCTTTGGCGGCGGCGACGGATATGCGGCAAGCTTCCTGTACGGCGTGCTGGAAGGAATGGATATGATGGATGCGCTGGAGATGGGAAGCGCAGAAGCCGCCATGCTGGTTGCCAGCCACGGATGCTCAGCAGATATGCCTAACGTGGAGCAGGTGAAGGAATTTATTAAAAAAGAAAAGGAAGAATACGGAGAAATGGTTGGCAGGGCTTAAATTAGTCTGGGGTACGCCCGGAATCGGAAGGCGGAGCCGGAAGACGAAGGCCGGAGGGGCCGTCCGGGCCGGGGAAGGAAGATGCAGCCGGATCGGATTCGGGATTCGCCCCTAAGAACAACTAAGGCCCGTAAGGACAGAACAAGGCAGGCCGGCGCCATTCGCAGTGAACTCTTTATGACTTCGCTGCTCAAGGGCGCCTTAGAAAC
>NZ_PKUU01000048.1 GCF_002899675.1 Clostridium sp. chh4-2
CTCGTTCTGTCCTTACGGGCCTTAGTAGCTCTTAGGGGCGAATCCCGAATCCCATTTGGCTGCATCTTCCTTCCCCGGCCCGGACAGCCCTTCCGACCGTTGGCTTCCGGCTCCGCCTCTCGATTCCGTGCGTACCTTCCGCCAACCCCGTTAAATAACAATTTTCCTATATTTATCCTTGGCTAGCGGGTAGAAAATAGAGGCTCTTTAGAGTATAATGGCATTAACTGTTCTGCATTTGCAGCTGATTGCTATATCAGAAGAAAGAGAGTTAAGTCATGCCGTCATTATATTTTGGGGAGATCAATGATCCGCAGAATCATACTGTGCTGAAAGAATATATCCATGAAATCAATCGGTTCCGTTTCAACTGGCATCCTCAGATGGAGCTGATGATCGTGACTTCCGGAAGGCTGGAAGCTTACGTGGAGGGAAGTATCTACGAGATGGAAGAAGACGATGTGCTGTTCATTAATTCCAATCAGGGCCACGCTACGCTTTTGAAGGAGCCGGGAACTCAGGCTATGGTGCTGCACCTGGACCCTATTATATTTGAAGAGATTTTGGAGGAGGACAAAAGCCTTTGGTTTACCTGCATCTCAGATCCCGTTACCAGGTATCAGCCTGAATTTGTGGAATTGCGCCATTTGGCGGCCTGCATTATGCAGGAACTTTTAAATCAGGAAATGACCGCTTTCTACCGGGTGAGGGGATATGCAGCTTTGCTGGCGGCCCAGCTTTTGTCTGAATTTAAGCCGGAGCAGATATCCAACAAGGGGTTGTCGCAGAATAAAAAGCAGGACAGGGCATTTCATCAGATGATTAAATATTCTGAAAAGAATTACAGCAGGAAGATTACGATGGAGGACCTGTCGGAACTCACCGGATATAATAAAACCTATCTTTCCACCTTGTTTAAGAAACGGATCGGCATTGGATATTATGAATATCTGACCCGGATTCGCCTGCGCCATGGGATACATGAGATGAATAAAACCAATAAGACGATTTTGGAGATAGCATTAGAGACCGGATTTGCGGACGTTAAATCGTTTACTTTGGCATTTAAAAAGTATTTTATGAAAACCCCTAACCAGTACCGGAATGAGATTGAAAATGAAAAGTCGCCGGTTATCGACGAGCTGGTCCGCCAGTTTATTCCCTGCCAGGATGAGCGGGCGGCGGCGAAGATGAAGGAATACACAAGCCGGCCATTTTCGGAGCCTAAGCAGAGGGAGAAAGCCGGTAAAAATGTTTACGAGGAAAAGAATCAGGCTGCATTGGAGCAGGTGGAACGGTTTTATCAGAATATAAAAAATATTTTAAATTGAAAATCCAAGTATTTTACTGCGGTAAGATACTTGGATTTTTTTGATATGTAATATTTCAAAAAATGCTGTAATATCTGAATTTATTTGAATCTACAGAGATCAAATACTTGGACATTTGAATAATAATGAATAAAAAATACCGAATATATAATTATGGATTGTATAAAACTTACAAATATGCGAATAGATTGGAAGCCGGGTGTTTGATATACTCAAGAAAAGTTGAAAGGAGAGGAATGGATGAAGATAACAGAACTGGAGCTGATTCCGGCGGATAAATATTTATTCCTGAAAATCCATACGGATGAAGGGATAACTGGAATTGGAGAAGTGGGAATCTGGGGATATTTAGACGCTGCCGGCGCAGTCATCAATAAAGTGAAGAAGTATCTGATCGGGGAAAATCCCATGAAAACGGAACATATCTGGCAGTTTTTATACCGCTGTCTGTATTTTCGGGGATCTGTAATTATGAGCGCGCTGTCGGCAATTGATATTGCTCTGTGGGATATCAAAGGGAAATATTTGAATGTGCCGGTCTATGAACTGCTTGGAGGTAAGTGCCGGGACAGGGTACGGTCTTATGCGCCGGTTTTTAAGTATACGGCAAAAGAGATGGCGGCAGGGTGTATGGAATTGAAAGAAAAGGGTTTCACGGCGGCCCGGCTGATTATACCGGACCTGACGGCACCGCAGGTTATGGACAATCCGGTTATCTATGCAAAGAAGGTGGAGGAGGAGATTGACAAGATCCGGCAGTGCCGGGAAGCGGTTGGAAGCCAGTTCGACCTCTGCATAGAGATTCACCGTTCTATGACCGTGCCGGAAGCGGTTTCGTTTGCAAAGGGTGTGGAACCGTATCTGCCGTATTTTATCGAAGACCCCATTGCGCCGGACAATGCAAAGGTGATGGCCCAAGTGGCTGCGGCCACGTCCGTACCGATTACAACAGGGGAACGGGCGATTAATCTTCAGGAGATGGACGAGCTGATTACCGCCGGGGCGGCCAGGTATGTGAGACCGGATGTCTGCGCCATAGGGGGGCTGACAGTGGCTAAAAAGGCGGCGGCCATCGCGGAAACGCACTATGTGGGAATCGTTCCCCATAATCCGTTGGGGCCGGTATCCACAGCGGCTTGTCTGCAGTTAGACGCCTGCATTCCCAACTTTGCAATTCAGGAGTTTCCTTCCTTTAACATGGACGGGGCGGAAGACGGCATGATAAAAGACGGGCTTCAGGTGGAAGACGGACATATCCTGATTCCTGACCGGCCTGGAATCGGGATTGAACTGGTGGATGACATCAGGGAACGTTTTCCGGCAAAACCAAGGGATCTGACGGCTGTTATCGCTTATGACGGTTCGGTGCTGGACCGCTAGGCAAACACATTTTACTAAGGGGGTAAAGATTTATGAATCCAATGACAATCACATTAATTGTACTGGTACTGGCAATTGTTCTGTATGCGAGTGAAAAGATACCGCTGGCGCTGACTTCCATTTTAATTGTGGTATCCTTGTCTCTGACAAAGGTGCTCAGCGCATCGGATGCGCTGGGGGGATTTTCCAATACTACGGTTGTGCTGTTTGCCGCTATTTTTGTGTTGGGAGGGGCGCTTGAGAAGACGAGTATTTCGAATAAGATCGGTGATATATTGTATAAATACAGCAATAACGAAAGGCTTCTGATCACGGCTACCATTGCGGTTACGGCAGTATTTTCCGCATTTTTATCCAATACGGCGGTGGCTGCTATTCTGCTTCCTATCATTCTCAGTATTTGCAGCAGCGTTAATATAAGCAGAAGCAAGCTTTTGCTTCCTATGGCTACAGGAGCTGTTATCGGAGGAGGAATTACGCTGATCGGCGGGCCGGGAAATGCGTTTGTGGTGACATCACTGGAAGATTTGGGGACGGGGCAGACTTATTCATTCTTTGATTTTACGGTAGTTGGGCTTCCTATCGCAATTTTAGCGGTTCTCTATGTATTTTTTATCGGCTGGAAGCTGCTTCCGGATTATAAACTGGAGGAAATGGAGATAAAGTCGGATAAGAATAAGAAAGGACATCTGTCTGCCGGGAAAGAAAAATTGGCTTATCTGATCATCGTGCTCACAATCCTGGGGCTGATTTTCAGCGCTCAGATCGGTTATGCCACATGGCTGATCGCCATGGTGGGAGCAGTGCTTCTGGTGCTGACCGGAGTTATGAGTGAAAAAGAGGCGCTTGATTCAATCAGCTGGAAGACTTTGATCATGTTTGCAGGCGTACTGCCTTTGACAACGGCGCTGAAAAATACGGGCGGCGCCGATTTGATCGCATCTGGAATTACTGCTGTGTTGGGAGACTCTACCAATGTATTCCTGATTACGGCGGTCATGTTCGGATTGTCGGCTGTGGTGACTCAGTTCATGTCCAATACGGCTACACTGGCTCTTTTGTGCCCGCTGGCGGGGATTATCGCTCAGTCCATAGGAGCGGACCCGAGATCGCTGATTATGGCGGCTGCTTCAGGAGCGGCGCTCTCCATCTGCACGCCAATTGGGGCTCCGCCTCAGGCTTTGATTTATGGGCCGGGCGGCTATAAATTCATGGATTATATTAAGTTCGCGGCGCCGATTGTGGTGATCTGTTTCTTATTCGCAACGTTTTATCTACCTATCGTTTGGCCATATTATTAATTGCTATTTAACGGATTTGTGAAAGATACGCCCGGAATCGAGATGCGGGGAAGGGAGAGGCGGTCTTTACGGGAACCCGGGCGGGGGGAGAATGAAAAAAGGACAATTGGGATTCGGGATTCGCCCCTAAGTGATACTAAGACCCGCA
>NZ_PKUU01000049.1 GCF_002899675.1 Clostridium sp. chh4-2
GCGTGCGCCTGGCATGGGCAGGTTCTAACGGGTGAAAGTCCCGAGTGCGGGTTGATTAGCGCCAAGCACACAGCCAAGGGCAAGGGTGTCCACCGCGAGGTGGAATCTGAAGGAAGCCGGCGGCAAACTTCCGGTCTGACGGACAGAAATCACATAAGGCATGATAGGATGGGCAAGGCTGCGCTGAAAGCTGAAACCCGAAAGCTAATCCGGAATCCTATGGTGTGCATGTGGCAGATAGATGGAAGGAAAGAACCTGTTCTTACCCGGGGAGATCTCATGGACGCACGAAGGTGCGGTTGAAACAAGATTTATCATGAGAAGTCAGCAGATGTTATAGTACCGGCCGTGTGCCGGGAAGGACGAACTTTAGGAGGAGGCAGTAAATGAATGTTACAGAAACAGGAATGGAGTACAGACAACTTCGGATAGAGGACTTTTTGAAGGAAGGCCCTGCGGAACAGGAGAAGAATTCAAAAGTGTACGCCCTGGGGATGATAACTGAAAACAACGCCGACATCACATGGAAAAAGAAATTAATGGAAAGCATCCTGAGCCCCAGCAACCTGAAACGGGCAGTCAAGAAAGTAAAAAGTAACCGGGGAGCGGCCGGGGCAGACGGGATGCAAGTAGAAGAACTGGAGAGCTATTTTGAAGAGAATCAGGAGAAGCTGGTGGAGAGGATTCTTTCAGGCAGATATCATCCAAGGCCAGTCCTGCGGGTAGAGATTCCCAAGGAAGGGACAGGAAAAATGAGAAAGCTGGGAATACCGACGGTAGTGGACCGGGTCATCCAGCAGGCAATTGCCCAAAAACTGAGCCCAATCTATGAAAAACAGTTCCAGGAGACCAGTTACGGATTCCGCCCAAAGCGGAGCGCCCATGACGCAGTGAAGAAATGCCGGGAGTACATAGAGGAAGGATACGAATACGTGGTGGACATGGATTTAGAGAAGTTCTTCGATACGGTCAGCCAGAGTAAAATGGCCTCGATTCTCTCCCGGACAATCGAGGATGGGAGGGTTATCTCCCTAATCCATAAATACATGAGAGCGGGAGTGCTAGAGGGAGAAAGATACGAAAGAACAGAAACCGGTATCGCCCAAGGAGGCCCTTTAAGTCCCCTGCTGAGCAACATCATGCTGAATGAGCTGGATAAGGAACTGGAAAAGAGGAATCATAAATATGTAAGATACGCGGACGATGCGGTGATTTTCTGCAGGAGTTTAAAAAGTGCAGAAAGAACGTATGAAAAGATCGTGCCCTACATAGAGGGAAAGCTGTTTCTAAAAGTGAACCAGGAGAAAACCAAGGTATGCAGATACACAGAGATAAAGTACCTGGGGTATGGGTTCTATCATAAGGGAGGCAGAATCCGCCTGCATCCAGAGACATTGAAACGGATGAAACGAAGAATCCGGGAGCTAACGAAACGGAAAAGCCCATGGCCGGAGGAATACAGGAAAGAAAAGCTAAAGGAATACATCCGGGGGTGGGTAAACTATTTCAAGCTGGCAGATATGGGAAGCAAGCTGGACCGGATAGACAGCTGGATGCGCAGGCGAATCCGTGCAATCTATTTGAAACGCTGGAAGAAACCAAAGACCAAATATAAGATGCTGATAAAGCTGAAACTAAGCGAATCAGAAGCCAGGAAGCTGGCATACAGTTCGAAGAAAGAATGGCGAATCGCCTTCAATCAAACAATCCATCGGGCATTAGGAGTGAAGAAACTCAAAAGCCTGGGATATCCAACATTTTCTTATTATTATTCCAAAGTATGTGAAAACTAAAGAACCGCCGTATACGAGACCCGTTCGTACGGTGGTGTGAGAGGTCGGCTACCCAAATAATGGGTAGCCTCCTACTCGATGCC